>CAZIOT010000011.1:111147-142278 GCA_964540965.1 uncultured Rubellimicrobium sp.
GCCGTCAGGCCAAGAGGGGGCGGAAGGCCCCCTTTCTTCCTTCGCCGGCCCGGCACGGGCCGGCGCCTGCCGGAGTCCCGCCGCGGCGCCACGCCGACCCACCCCTTGCGGTGCGCCGCGGGGGCGCTAGGGTCGCGCCGTCCTGACGGAGAAGCCCGATGCCGCCCAGCTTTGCCCCCGCCGATGCCGAAGCGATCCCGCTGATCGCCGTCGATCCCGCGGCGCTCGACTCTGCACTCGCGGCGATGCCGGCGGCTCAGCAGGCCTGGGTGCGGGCGACGGGGTTTTCCGCCTCGGGCGGAGAGGTCGCGGTCCTGCCGGATGAAAACGGTGCCATTGCCGGCGCTCTGGTCGGCATTGGCAAGGACAGCCAGCGCCGCCGCGGCCGGTTCCTGATCGCCGGGGCGGTGGCGAAACTGCCCGCCGCGACCTGGCGCCTGCAAGGGGTCGAGGGCGCGGCGCTTGAGGAAGCGGCGCTGGGCTGGCTGCTGGAAAGCTACCGGTTCGGCCGTTACCGCACGGCTGAACCAGCCGGGGCGCTGCTCGCCGCGCCGCAGGGCGTGGACTGCGCCCGGATAGAACGCATCGCGGCGGCCGAGGCGCTGACCCGCGACCTCATCAACACCCCTGCCGCCGACATGGGCCCGGCCGATCTGGAACAGGCCGCCCGCGATCTGGCCGGGCTTCATGGCGCCGGCATCACCGTCACCACCGGCCCCGACCTGCAACAGGGCTTTCCCCTGATCCACGCCGTCGGCCGCGCCGCCGCGCCGGGGCGCGCGCCGCGGCTGATCGAATTGCGCTGGGGCAGCGCGGGGCCGGCCCTGACCCTTGTCGGCAAGGGCGTCTGTTTCGACACCGGCGGGCTGGACATCAAGCCAGCCTCGTCGATGGGCCTGATGAAAAAGGACATGGGCGGCGCCGCGACCGTGCTGGGCCTTGCCGCGATGATCATGGGCGAAGGGTTGCCGCTGCGCCTGCGGGTGCTGATCCCCGCGGTGGAAAACAGTGTCGGCCCTGACGCCTTCCGGCCGCAGGACATCCTGACCTCGCGCAAGGGGCTGACGGTCGAGATCAACAACACCGATGCCGAAGGGCGGCTGGTTCTGGCCGATGCGCTGGCCTATGGCGCCGAGGATCCGCCCGATCTCATGGTGTCGATGGCGACGCTGACCGGCGCCGCGCGGGTCGCCGTGGGGGCGGATCTCGCGCCCTTCTACACCGATGACGACCGCGATGCCGCCGAACTGGCCGCGGCGGCGGCGCTGGTGCGCGATCCGGTCTGGCGGATGCCGTTCCACGAGCCCTATGAGGCGCAGATCGAACCCGGCATCGCCGATCTCGACAATGCGCCCGGCGGCGGCATGGCGGGTTCGATCACCGCCGCGCTGTTCCTGCGCCGCTTCGCCGCCGCGCGCTATCTGCATTTCGACATCTACGGCTGGCAGCCGGCGGCGGCCCCCGGCCGGCCCAAGGGCGGTGTCGGACAGGGCGCGCGGGCCCTGTTCCAGGCGCTGCCGGCAATGCTGGAGCTTTAGCCATGGACCGTCGCATCACCCCATGGAACGGCCGCGTCGCCGCCCTGTCGCTGCAGGGAAAGGTCGCGGCCGAACGCTTTGTCGCCGGCACGCCGGCCCGCGTCACCGTCCCGGTCGAGGATCTGCGTCCCGAGCCCGGCACCATGCGCGACCGGCAGGTGCTGTTCGGCACCGCGGTCACCGTCTATGACCGGCGCGAGGGCTGGTCGTTCGTCCAGTCGGCGCGCGATGGCTATGTCGGCTGGCTGCGCACCGGGGCGATTGCCGTGCCGCGCGCCGCTTCCCACCGCGTCGCCGTGCCCGCGACCCATGTCTACGCGGCCGAGGACATCAAGTCCGCCGACCTGCTGCACCTGTCCTTCGGCTGCGAGGTCAGCGTCACCGCCGAAGGCCGCCGCTTCTGGGAAACGCCCGAGGGGTTCATTCCGAAAGCGCATCTGCGCCCGATCGACCGGCCGTTCGCCGATCCGGTGACGGTGGCGCAATTGTTTTTCGGCGTGCCTTACCTGTGGGGCGGCAATTCGGTGCTGGGAATCGACTGTTCCGGGCTGGTGCAGGCGGCGCATCTGGCCTGCAGCATCGCCTGCCCCGGCGACAGCGACATGCAGCGCCGCGACCTTGGGGAAGAGGCGAAGGGCGATCCGCAGCGCGGCGACCTGATGTTCTGGAAGGGGCATGTGGCGCTGGTGGTGGACCCGGCCACCATCCTGCACGCCAACGCCCATCACATGGCGGTGGCCTATGAAGGGCTGGCCGCCGCGGTGGCACGGATCGAGGCGCAGGGCGACGGCGGCGTGATCGCACGCAGGCGGTTGCAGGTTTGAAATTTCGCGAAATTTCAAGGCACTCAAAAAATTCGCGAATTTCCTGAGCTATTCCACCACCCGCAGCCGCCGCGGTTCCAGCACCTTGAGCACCTGCACCAGATCGTTGCCGCGGCGCAGGACCTGGCCCTCGGCACCGATCACCGCATATTGCCCCTGCCGCAGCCGCAGGTCGGGACGCTTTTCCACCCGATACAATGGCGTTTCCGCCGAACGGCGGAAGATCGAGAATACCGCGACCTCGCTCAGGCAGGAAATCGCGTAGTCACGCCATTCGCCGGCGGCGACCATGCGGCCATAGACGGACAGGATCGGCGACAGCTCGGTCCGGTGGAAGGCGACCTGTTGCGGGGCGCCGGGGAACTGGGTCGGCGGTAACAGCGACATGGTGCCAGTTTGCCTGCCTTCGCGCGCAAATCAAGCGTCAGCCGCAGGTCAGCGCCGCGACCGTCTCGCTGGCATCGATATGGATGTTCAGCCGGCCCGGGCTGAACTCTTCGGTGATCGCGGTTCCGGGGCGGATCAGGCGGATCGGCCGCATGATCAGGACACGCTCCAGCGCCGTCGCCGGACCGTCGACCAGATAGGCATAGGGCGCCGCTCCGCAGGTATCGGCAGCCCCCACCGGCACCGCCGGAAGCTCGGGCGCCAGCGGCGTCATCACACCTTCGACCGGCGCGCAGGCGGCCAGGGCCAGGGCGCCGGTCAGGGCCACCGCCCTCAGGTGCAATTCACGCCCGAGATGTTGCCGTCCTCGCCTATGGTGATGTTCAGCCGGTCGGGGCGGTAATCCATCGTCACCGCCATGCCGGGGGTGATGATGCGGGTGCCTTCGGGAAAGGTCATTGCCGCAAGGACCGATTGCGGCTGGCCGACCAGGGTTTGCAGCGCCGCGGCGCCGCACAGGTCGGGCATCGGATCGACCACAGGCTCGCCGCGCGGCGGAACCTCGGCGCAGGCGGCCAGGACAAGCGGAAGGGCAAGGACAAGCTGTTTCATGCGTCGATGATGCGCCCGCGCGGCGATTCCCGCAAGCCGTCGCGGATGCCGCCGGCGCGGATCAGCCGCAATAGACCCGCGACACCCGGTCGTCGCCGCCGACCTCGACCGTGATGCGGCCGGCGTGGAAATCGCGCGTGGTGGCCTGGCCGGGATAGACGACCCGCGCCTTGCCCTCGCCCACAAGGGGCCGCATCATGAATTCGGCCTCGGACGCCGGCTGCCCGGTCAGCCGCGGCCCCCAGATCGAGGCAAAGCATAGATCGTTCGAGGCATCGGCCGTCGTGGTGGAACCGGGCATCCCGGCATCGCCACAGGCGGCAAGAAGGATCAGGGCGGGGGCGAGGGCAATGAGTCTCATGCCCGGATGCTTGACCGGCGACGGGCCGGCGGGCAAGGGGTCAAAAACGCGTGACCGGGCGATGCGCGGCAGACCGCCATTGCGGTTGAAAAGACGCCGCTTTTGCGCAAGCCTGCCGCAAAATCCAAAGGGAGGATAACCATGCGCACCCGCGCCGCCGTCGCCCTTGCCGCCGGCAAGCCGCTTGAGATCATGGACGTGAACCTGGACGGCCCGAAAGAGGGCGAGGTTCTGGTCGAGATCAAGGCCACCGGCATCTGCCACACCGACGAATTCACCCTGTCGGGCGCCGATCCCGAAGGGCTGTTCCCGGCGATCCTGGGCCATGAAGGCGCCGGCGTGGTGGTCGAGGTCGGGCCTGGGGTCAAGACGCTGAAGCCGGGCGATCACGTCATCCCGCTTTACACCCCCGAATGCCGCGAATGCCCGTCCTGTCTAAGCCAGAAAACCAACCTCTGCACCTCGATCCGGGCGACGCAGGGCAAGGGGCTGATGCCGGACGGCACCTCGCGCTTTTCCATGCTCGATGGCACGCCGATCCTGCATTACATGGGCTGTTCGACCTTCGCCAACCACACCGTCCTGCCGGAAATCGCCCTGGCAAAGATCCGGCCCGACGCGCCCTTTGACAAGGTGTGCTATATCGGCTGCGGCGTGACCACCGGCGTTGGCGCCGTCATCAACACCGCCAAGGTGGAACAGGGCGCGACCGCGGCGGTGTTCGGGCTGGGCGGCATCGGGCTGAACGTCATTCAGGGCCTGCGGCTGGCCGGCGCCGACATGATCATCGGCGTCGACCTGAACAACGCGAAAAAGGAATGGGGCGAACGCTTTGGCATGACGCATTTCGTTAACCCTTCGGAAATCGAGGGCGACGTGGTGTCCCATATCGTCAACATGACCAAGCGGCGCGGCGACCTGATCGGCGGGGCGGACTACACCTTTGACTGCACCGGCAATGTCAAGGTGATGCGGCAGGCACTGGAATCCTCGCATCGCGGCTGGGGCGTGTCGGTGGTGATCGGCGTGGCGCCCGCCGGGGCGGAAATCAGCACCCGGCCCTTCCAGCTTGTCACCGGGCGGACGTGGAAGGGCACGGCCTTTGGCGGCGCGCGCGGCCGCACCGATGTGCCCAAGATCGTCGACTGGTATATGGAGGGCAAGATCGAGATCGACCCGATGATCACCCATACGCTCAGGCTCGAGGACATCAACAAGGGCTTTGACCTGATGCATGCCGGGGAATCGATCCGCTCGGTCGTGGTCTATTAGGTGGCGCGTGGGCCGATCCCGCTTCTCGCCGTCCTGATCGACGCCGACAATTCCAGCCCCGCCTGGGCCGAGGCGATCTTTCACGAGATCGCCAGCCTGGGCGAGGCTTCGGTGCGGCGCATCTACGGCGATTTCTCGCGGCCGGGGCTGAAGGGCTGGTCCGACCGGCTGGCGTCGCTGGCGCTGGTGCCGCACCATTCGCCGATGAACACCGTGGGCAAGAATTCAAGCGACATCGCCCTGGTCATCGACGCGATGGACCTGCTGCTTTCCGGGCGGTTCGACGGTTTCGTGCTGGTGTCGTCCGACAGCGACTTTACCCGGCTGGCCAGCCGCATCCGCGAACAGGGGCTGGACGTGTTCGGCATCGGCCAGAAAAAGACGCCCGAGGCGTTCCGCATGGCCTGCAAGCGGTTCATCTATGTCGAGAATATCCTGGCGCCGCTGCCCGAAGCAGCCGCAGCACCTGCCGCCCCGGCCCCGGCCGCGGAACCGGCCCGCGCGCCCGAATCCGCCGAGGCGGCGGGCAAGGCGACGCCGCTGATCCTGGCCGCGATGCGCGCCATCGACCCCGAGGGCGACTGGTTCGGCCTTGGGCAATTGGGCCAATACATCATCCAGGCCAATCCCGATTTCGATTCGCGCACCTATGGCAGCGCCAAATTGCGCGACCTCTTGCGCCGCATCCCCCGGTTCGAGGTGAAACAGGGCGACGGCAATGTCTGGCGGGTGCGGGACAGGGCGTGAGGGAGTAGAACGACGACCTGTTGTCAGCTATTGACTAACCGTAAGCTATGCGCTAACGTTAGCCGATGAAGCCCGTCACCTACAAGCCCGCGGCACTCAAGGCGCTTGGCCGGATGCCGGCGAAGACAGCGCGGCATATTGTCGGCAAGATCGAACAATATGCCGCCAACCCGGCATCGCAGGCCAACAATGTGACGGCTCTGAAAGGCCGCGATGCGATCCGGCTTCGCGTGGGAAACTGGCGGGTCATCATGAATGATGGCGGTGAGGTGCTGGATATCCTTGATATCGGACCTCGCGGCGGAATTTATGACTGACAGGAGGGTGATATGAACAGCATGGTGACGATCCCCCGCGACGAATACGACCGTCTGCGCGAGGCAGCCGAGGAACTGGCGGATCTGCAGGCCTATGACCGGGCGATGGCCGAGGGTGGCGAATCCTTTCCGTCGGAAGTGGTCCACCGGCTTCTGGCCGGCGATGCCCCGGTGACGGTGTTCCGCGAATACCGCGGCCTGTCGGGCGCCGACCTGGCCCGGGCGGCCGGCCTGCACCGGGTGCAGGTCCACGACATCGAAACTGGCAAGCGTCGAGGGTCGGTCGACACGCTCAAGGCCATTGCCGGCGCGCTGAACGTCGACCTCGATCTGATCGCCTGACAAGGGCACCAGCGGGCCGCGCGGGGTTGCGTTCGCGCCGTCACGCCTCTAGTTTAGAATTATTCTAAACTAGAGGCGCCATGTTCCCCGGCCTTGCCCACCGCCGCCGTTTCGCCGACCTGACCGAGCAGGAGATCCTCGCGCTCGCCATCTCGTCGGAAGAGGACGACGCCCGCATCTACCGCAGCTTTGCCGAACATCTGCGCGGCGACTATCCCGCCTCGGCCGCGGTGTTCGACGGTATGGCCGCCGAAGAGGACGGCCACCGCCAGGCGCTGATCGCGCTGCACCGCATCCGCTTTGGCGACCATGTGCCGCTGATCCGGCGCGAACATGTCGCCGGCCATCTTGCCCGGCCGCCGGTCTGGCTGACCACCAACCTGCCGCTTGACCGTATCCGGGCCGAAGCGCGGGCGATGGAGGATCAGGCCGCCGCCTTTTATGCCGGTGCAGCGGCCCGCACCTCGGACGCCGCGACGCGCAAGCTGCTGGGCGATCTTGCCGCCGCCGAAAGCCGCCATGCCGAAGAGGCGCAGGAACTTGAGGACCGCCACCTTGGCCCCGCGGCGCGCAGCGCCGAGGACGCAAGTGCCCGGCGGCGTTTCGTGCTGACCTGGGTGCAGCCGGGGCTGGCGGGGCTGATGGACGGCTCGGTCTCGACCCTGGCGCCGATCTTTGCCACCGCATTCGCCACCCGCGATCCGCATACGACGCTGCTGGTCGGGCTTGCCGCCTCGGTCGGGGCGGGGATTTCGATGGGCTTTACCGAGGCGGCCTCGGACGACGGGCAATTGTCGGGGCGCGGGTCGCCATGGAAACGCGGGCTTGCCAGCGGGGTGATGACGGCGCTGGGCGGCCTTGGCCATGCCCTGCCCTATCTGATCCCGCATTTCTGGACCGCGACGATCACGGCGATGGTTGTGGTCTTTGTCGAGCTTTGGGCGATCGTCTGGATCCAGAACCGCTATATGGACACGCCGTTCCTGCGGGCGACGTTCCAGGTGGTGCTGGGCGGGGCGCTGGTCTTTGCCGCCGGGGCGCTGATCGGGGCGGGATAGTCGCGTAAGGTGGGTCTTGACCCACCTTACCCGCGCAGCGCCGCGATCCCGGCCAGGACCACGACGACCGATCCGGCGATGGTCCAGCCATCGGGCCGTTCGCCGAACACCGCCACACCGGCGATCATCGCAAAGACCAGCCGCGTATAGCGGAACGGCGTCACCGCCGCGACCTGCCCGCTGCGCATGGCAAGGGTCAGCGCCGAATAGGCGGCCACCCCCGCCACCGCCGCCAGCGCGATCAGCCCGACCGGCAGTGCCGCGGGCAGCAGCGGCGCCGCGCCAAAGGGCAGCGCCACCAGCCCGGCGACGATCAGCATGGCAAATCCCGCGACGCCCAGTTGCCGCCACGACAGCGCCGGCGGCGCCGCACGCGTGGCAAGGTCGCGCCCGGCAAAGCCCAGCGTGGCGATCACCGCCAGAAGCGCGGTCGGGCCAAAGCCCTCGGCGCCCGGCCGCAGGATCATCAGCACGCCGACCAGCCCCGCCGCGACGGCAAGCCAGCGCCGCCAGCCGACCCTTTCGCCGAACAGCAGCGCCGCCCCGGCGATGACGATCAGCGGCGCCGCCTGAAGCACCGCCGATGTGGTGGAAACCGGCGTCAGCGCCAGCGCCAGCATGAAGAACAACCGCCCCGTCACTTCGGCGACCGAACGGAAGGCCATGGTCCGCGACCACAGCGCCGGCGGCAGCAGCGCCTCGCCGGCGCGGACGGTCAGCGCCATGAACAGAACAAGGCCGAGGCTGCCGAAGATCATCAGCACCTCGCCCGGCGGCAGGCTGGCCGAGGCGGTTTTCAGCAGCGCATCCTCGACCGCGAAGGCGGCCATGGCGGCGGTCATGAACAGGCTGCCGCGCAGGTCGGGGGACAGGGACATAGGGGGCCGGGGGTAAGGTGGGTCGAGACCCACCTTACCAATCCCCGCGCCAGCCGCTAGGGAGGCTGCATGACCGACATCCTGCTCCAGACCCTGCCGTTCTTTGCCATCATCGGCCTGGGCTATGGCGCCGGCCGCAGCGGGTTCTTCCCGCCCGAGGCGACGGCATGGCTGACGCGGTTCGTGTTCTACTTCGCGCTTTCGGCCATGCTCCTGCGGTTTTCGGCCAGCCTGCCGTTGTCACAACTGCTCGACTGGACCTTCATCGCCGCCTACCTCGTCGGCACCACCGCCGTCTATCTCCTCGCCCTTGCCGTGGCCTTTGCCCGCCGCCGCCCGCTGGCCGAGGCCGCGTTCGAGGCGCAATGCGCGTCGAACGGCAATACCGGTTTCCTTGGCCTGCCGCTCCTCGCCATCCTGCTGGGGCCGCAGGCGGTGGGGCCGACGACCATGGTGATGGCGGTGGACATGATCGTGTTTTCCTCGGTCATCGTCATCCTTGTCACCGCGGCGCGCGAACGGCGGTTGCGGCTGTCGGTGCTGGGCCCGGTGGGCATGGGGCTGGTGACCAATCCGATGATCGTCTCGCTTGTCTGCGGCTTTCTCTGGGCGGCGACCGGCTGGCCGCTGCCGCAGCCGGTCGAATCGTTCCTGACCACGCTTGGCGCCGCCGCGACGCCCGGCGCGCTGTTCGCCATCGGCGCCTCGCTTGCCGGGCGGTCGGCGGTGCGGCTGGCCATCGCCGGCTGGCTGTCCTTTGCCAAGCTGGTGCTGCACCCCGCCGCCGTCGCGATCTGCGCGCTGCTGCTGTTCCCGGTCGATCCCGGATCCGCCGCGGTGATGATCGCCGCAGCCAGCTTGCCGGTGGCCGGCAATGTCTACATTCTGGCGGCGCATTACAACGTGGCGCCATTGCGGGTCTCGGCCTCGATCCTTGTCTCGACCGCATTCTCGGTTGTCACCGTCACCGCCGTCGTGGCCTGGGTCCGCACCCTGCAATAGGAGCAATCATGAAAACCATCAGCGAAAACAGGTGCTTTGACGGCGTGCAGGGCGTCTACAGCCATGCCTCGGCCGCCACGGGGACCGAGATGACCTTTGGCCTGTTCCTGCCCGAAGAGGCCGCCGACGCGCCGGTTCCGGTGCTGTGGTTCCTGTCCGGCCTGACCTGCACCCATGAAAACGCGATGGTCAAGGCCGGGGCGCAGAAATGGGCCGCCGAACAGGGCATCGCGCTGGTCTTTCCCGACACCTCGCCGCGGGGCGAGGGCGTGGCCGACGATCCCGCCTATGACCTGGGGCAAGGCGCCGGGTTCTATGTCAACGCCACTCAGGCGCCCTGGGCGCCGCATTTCGCCATGCGCGATTACATCGCCGAGGAATTGCCCCGCCTTGTCACCCGCAACTTCGCCGTGGACGAGGACCGGCAGGCGATCACCGGGCATTCGATGGGCGGGCATGGCGCGCTGACCCTTGCCCTGTCTTTGCCGGGACGGTTCCGCAGCGTCTCGGCCTTTGCGCCGATCTGCAACCCGACGGCCAGCGACTGGGGCCGCAAGCAGTTCGCGGCCTATCTTGGCCCCGACGAGGCGCTGTGGGAGGCGCATGACGCCTCGGTCCTGATGGCCGCCAACGGCTTTGACGGGCCGGTGCTGATCGACACCGGCACCGCCGACCAGTTCGGCGACAAGCTGGGCACCGCCGCCATGGCCAATGCCATCGCCGCCCGAAGACAGGCCGCAACCCTGCGGCTGCAAAGGGGCTATGACCACAGCTATTTCTTCGTCTCGAGTTTCATGGAGGATCATGTGAGCTTTCATGCCGAGGCGTTGTGGAGGTGAAAGAGGGGCCGGATCCCCGCGCCCAAGGTCAAGCCCTCGAACGCTGACTTAGAGGAGCGGTCGTGCTGGTCTATGACCTGATGAAGAGCGACGCTGGACGGGTGGCGGTCGCTCGATGAAATTTTGGACCGCCTTTGCGGGTATCATGAGACACGGCTTGCGGGCCGACCGTGAAAGAACGCCGACACACTTCTGCAGGCGGATTTGTGAAGTAGGCCAGGAAGGCCTAAAGATGAAACCGTGTCAGCTTTGCAAATGCACAACTGCCTTGAGGGAACGCCTTGCAGTTCAACTATACGAACCCGCAGAATTCTATCGAAGAGATGCTTGGGGGTTATTTCTGCATCAACATGAGTGGGCCTATTGAGCCCGGCGATGACTTGCTGTTCAGGGACTTCCTTTTGAGGTCGAAAGCTCCGGCTCGCTGCAGCGTGTATATTGATTCCTCCGGGGGCGATGTCGAGGCCGCGATTGGCATTGGGCGAACCATTCGCGACAACTGGTTTTCGACTTCAATTGGGCAATGTGTGATAAACTTTGATCGCTCCACTGCGGATTCGGGTTTCCGGCGTCTGATGCCAGGCAAGTGCATGAGCGCAGCTACGCTGGTTTTTCTTGGAGGCCGCCTTCGCTACTTTACCGACGGCTCAGTGTTTGGCGTTCATCGGTTCTCACTCCGAAATCCCGACCCCGGTCACATCGGGCGCTCGCAAGAGCTTTCGGCCATGATCGCGCGCTATCTGGCTGATATGGGCATTCGTATGGAGTTCATGTCAACGTCAGCGTCAACCAGTAGTGACTCCATCCAAACCCTCACCAAGGACAGGCTGACAGAACTCGGGGTCATAACCGGCGGAGTTACGGAAGCAGTATGGTCAATCCACGCGACGGACAAGATCATGTATGTCAAGGGAGAGAGGGACTCTATTTTCGGCCATCACAAGGTAATTCTCGGTTACAGCAGAAGTCACGGATTCATTTTTTGGGCGGTAATAGAAAGTCAGGGGCGTGAGAGAAAGCTTTCTGTCCATGCTCTTGTTGAAATTGTGTTGAACGGCGAGGATCGAAGAATTGACATTTCAGCAAGATGTAGCAGGCAGGTGATGGGAAACTACACCAACTTTATCGCCCCCTTGACTGACGAGGAGGCACGCGCGGTGGCCTACTCGGAGAGCTTTGGTATCCAGGTTCGTTTCTCACGGGAATCACAACTGTTTCTTGGCGCTTCCGCAGTATCGACGGAAGGAGGCGCACAAAGCTTGCAGACCTTTTACGAGTGCCTTCGAGGAGGCAGGCTTGAAGCTTAGAGTAGCAGGCCCAACGCAAGACCCATCTCCCTTCATGGAAGACCACGTAACCTTCCATGCCGAGGCGTTGTGGCGCTAGCCGTGGCATCCCGCAGGGTGTTCACCCGCAACGGGATCGGGCTACAATTGCCAGCGTCCCGCCGATGCCAAGGAAGATGACTTGCGCCCGATCCTGATCCTGACCGTGCTGCTGGCCGTCTGCTCGGCCGGCGATCTGGCGCCCGAGCCGGACCATACTCACCTTGGCCCGCCACAGCCGGAATATGTCGCCATCGACCCGCTGCCCGGGATCCGCGCCGATGGCCCGATGCCCGAAGTCATTGTGGAAGGCGCCCCATCCGGCTGGATGCTGCGGCCCGGCCTGACCCTGCCCGAACCGCGCGATATCGTCTGGAACGGCGACAGCTACACCCTGCGCTGGATCGAGGACGGCGGCGAGGCGCCCTATCCGCCGCTGCCCGGATCGGCCGACCCCGGCCCGACCTATCCCAATGTCGTGCTGATCGGCGGCACCGATGACCCGGCCCGCGCGCTGGTGGTCCGCCTGATCGCCTGTTCGGGCGGCTATGATGCCGGCATGACCCATGCCATTCCCATGCCGCCGCGCCATGCGCCCACCGGCGACTGGGTGTTCGACGTGAACGCCAGCCGCTGTGACCACACATGATCTATGTCGATGCCGATGCCTGCCCGGTCAAGGCCGAGGCCGAACGCGTGGCGACCCGCCATGGCATCGCCATGGCCGTGGTGTCGAACGGCGGCATCCGGCCGTCGCCGAACCCGCTGGTGCAGACGGTGATCGTGCCCGAGGGGCCGGACGTGGCCGACCAGTGGATCGCCGACCGCGCCGGACCGGGCGATGTGGTGGTGACCGGCGATATTCCCCTAGCCGCCCGCGTCATCGCCAAGGGCGCGCTGGTGGTGAAACACAATGGCGAGGCGCTGACCGCCCGCAACATCGGCTCGGTCCTTGCCGCGCGCGACCTGATGGCCGACCTGCGCGCCGCCGACCCGTTCCGGCAGGGCGGCGGCCGGCCATTCTCGAACGCCGACCGCTCGCGGTTTCTTGACGCGCTGGAACGGGCGGTGCGGCAGGCGGGGAAAGGGTGAGGGCACATCGCGCCTTTGTCGACGGGCCGGGCCGTGACAGCTTCGTTCCAGTTCCGCCCTGTCACAGGCCCGCGCGACAAGAACGCTGCCTGTCGTGTTCCTGTCCCAATTTTCTGGCCAACGCGGCAAGGGCGGATGTTAGCTGAGCTTCCCGCCCTTATTCCGGTCTTGGACAATGTGTTCGCAGCGGACCTTCCCTGCAGGCCCCATGTCATGGCCCAGCACTTCGCCTGGCAAGTTCTTATGGGCTCGGTCTACGGCATCACGCCACCCGAATGGGCCGTCTACCGGATCGGGCCGGACAACAGCGCCGCGGAAATCTGCGTGCTGGACCGCGTTCCGATCCATTACTAGCGCCGCCCCCCCGCGACTGCGGGCGATGTCGCAAAGGGGCTGGCCTTTCCCCCGCCGGAAGGGCACGGAGGGGCGAAGGAGACCCTCCCGTGATCCGCCCTGCCCCGAACACCGCCCTTGCGGGCATCCTCTTTGCCCTTGGCGGCAGCGTCATCATGTCGATGAACGACCTGGCCGTGAAACGGCTGTCGGGCGACTATCCGCTGCATGAGGTGATCCTTGTGCGCGCCACGGTCGGGCTGCTGGTGCTGTTCGGGCTGATGTGGTGGTCGGGGGCGGGGTTGCGGCTCTTGACCACGCGAAAGCCCCTTCTGCACCTGATCCGTGTCGGCCTTGTCCTGATCTCGAATGTCGCCTATTTCACCGCGCTGGCGGCGATGCCCCTGGCCGATACCGTGGCCATCGGTTTCATGGCGCCGCTGTTCGTGACCGTACTGTCCATCCCCTTTCTTGGCGAAAAGGTCGGGCCGCACCGCTGGGCGGCGGTGGGGGTGGGCCTTCTTGGCGTCATCGTCATGACCCGGCCGGGATCGGGCACGATCCAGCCGGCGGCGCTGCTCGCCATCCTCTCGGCCGCCTGCTACGCGATGATGCACATCATGACCCGGCGCATGAAGGGCAGCGAAAGCGTCCTGACGATGAGCCTTTATGTCCAGATCGGCTTTGTCACCGTCTCGCTGATGATGGGAATGATCGCGGGCGACGGGAAATTCGCCGGATCGGACGACGCCTCGCTTGCCTTCCTGTTCCGGGCGTGGAGCTGGCCGCCGGCATCGGACCTGCCGTGGTTCCTGCTGACCGGGGTGGGGGTCGCCATCGGCGGGCTGATGATCAGCCAGGCCTACAAGCTGTGCGAGGCGGCGCTGGTCGCGCCGTTCGAATATGCCGCGATGCCGCTGGCGATCCTCTGGGGGGTCGTGGTCTTTGCGCAATGGCCGGACCGCATCGCCTGGATCGGCATTGCGCTGATCTGCGGCGCCGGTCTTTATACGCTCTGGCGGGAAACGGTGCGGCGAAAGGGCGGGCATGGCTCCGAAGGCAGCGGTATTTGACATCGGCCGTGTGCTGATCAACTGGGATCCCGAAGGGTTCTATGACCGGGTGATCGGGGCCGAGGCCCGCGCCCGGCTGTTTGCCGAAGTGCCGCTGACCGCGACCAATATCGCCATCGACAACGGCAGCCCGTGGAAGGAAACCATCCACGACCTTGCCGCCGCCCATCCCGGCTGGTCGGCGGAAATCCTGCTCTGGCACGACCGCTGGATCGAGATGGCAAGCCCCGCCATCGACCATTCGGTGCGGCTGATGCGGGCGCTGCGGGCGCGTGGCGTCCCGGTCATCGCCCTGACCAATTTCGGACGCGAGAGTTTCGCCCATGCCCGCACGCAATACGACTTCTTCACCGAATTCGACAGCGCCGTTGTCTCGGGCGAGCTTCGCTGCATGAAGCCCGACGCGGCGATCTATGCCGAGGTCGAGCGGCGGACCGGACTGGCCGGCACCGACCTGATCTTCACCGACGACAACCCCGACAATATTGCCGCCGCCCTTGCCCGCGGCTGGAAGGCGCATCTGTTCACCGAACCGCAGGGCTGGGCCGACCGGCTGGTGGGCGAGGGGCTGTTGACCGCCGGAGAGGCGACATGACCATCGCGCTGATTTCCTTTGACGAGGGCGACCGGGTGCTGGACTGGCCGGGCGTCGCCCGCGCCATCGCCGAGGGGCACGACCATCCGAAGGGGCAGGTCAACGACCTGTTCCTGTATCGCGGCGCCGAAACGCTGCTGAACCGCACCGCGTGGATCGACGGGCTGGGGATCGCGGCCAAGGTGGCGACGGTATTTCCGGGCAATGCCGCACAGGGCAAGCCGACCATCGGCGGCGCGGTCAACCTGTGTTCCGACAGCGACGGCCAGCTTGAGGCGGTGCTGGATTTCCACCTTGTCACCAAATGGAAGACCGTGGGCGACAGCCTGCTTGCCGCGATGCGGCTGGCGCGCCGGGACAGCCGCAACATCCTGATCGTCGGGGCCGGCAATATCGGCCGCTCGCTGCACGATGCCTATGCCGCGGTCTTTTCCGAGGCGCGTTTCACCGTCTGGAACCGCAGCCGCGCCGGCGCCGAGCGTTTTGCCGCAGACCGGCCCGGCACCGCCATCGCCGGCGATCTGGAAAGTGCCGTCCGTGCCGCCGACATCGTCACCTGCGCCACCATGTCGACCGAGCCGCTGATCCGTGGCGACTGGCTGCGACCCGGCCAGCATGTCGACCTGATCGGCGCCTATACCCGCGACATGCGGGAAAGCGACGATGCGGCGATGGCCCGGTCGCGGGTCTTTGTCGACTGTTTCGACACCACCATCGACCATATCGGCGACCTGACGGCGCCGCTGGCCTCGGGGGCGATCCGCCGTGACCACATCCTTGCCGATTTCTACGACCTCGCGTCATTCCGTCGCCATGACGATGCCGAAATCACCCTGTTCAAGAATGGTGGCGGCGCGCATCTGGATCTGATGGTCAGCCGGCATATTCTGGGCGCGTGGCAGGCTGCCACGCGGGGATGAAGGGGGCCGCATGGTCTGGCTTCTCATTGTGGTGGCGGTGCTCGTCGCGGCAGCGGTGCTTTACCCGCTCTGGCGCGAGGCGCGGCGCGGTCTGCCCGACACGCGCAAGGCGCCGGGCGACCTGATCGACCTGCCGCAGGGCGTGACCCATGCCCGCTGGATCGGTCCGGCGCGCGGCCCGGTGATCGTGGCGATCCACGGCCTGACCACGCCCTCGCCGGTGTTCGACGCGCTGGCGCCGGAACTGGCCGGGCTGGGCTACCGGGTGCTGGTCTATGATCTTTATGGCCGCGGCTATTCGGCCAGTGTCCGCGGCGTGCAGGACGCCGCCTTTTGCCTGCAGCAGCTGGACGGCCTGCTGGACCATTACGGGCTGAAGGACGACCTGACGCTGCTGGGCTATTCGTCGGGCGCCGCCATCGCCACGGCCTTTGCCGCGGCGAATCCGCATCGGATGAAACGGCTGGTGCTGATCGCCCCCGCCGGGATCGAAATGGGCGAAACGCCCGAGGCGCGGTTCATCCGCCGGGTGCCGCTGCTTGGCAACTGGCTATTCGCGCTTGCCGGCCCCCGCCGCCTGCGCGAGGCGGCCGCGGCCAGCGGCCCTTCGGAAGTGCCGGGTCTGGCCGAGATCCAGGCCGGCGAACTCGACCGTCGCGGCTATCTTGCGGCGGTGCTGGCGACGATCCGCGGCGTCCGCCATACCCGGCAGGAAGCCGAGCATCGCGCGCTTGGCCGCAACGACATTCCCGTCGTCGCCATCTGGGCCGAGGCCGATACCACGGTGCCGATCCGCGCCCTTGGCGATCTTGCCCTGTGGAACCGCGCCGCCAAGCAGGAGATGATCGCCGGCGCCGGCCATGGCCTGCCGCATACCCATCCGCGGCAGGTGATGGAGATCCTGCGCGATGTGCTGCGCGAGGATTGGGTGTGACGCTCAGGCCCCTGCGGGCAGCGGCTCGCGCCGCTCGCGGATGGGCAGATGCACCAGCGCGCTGAAGGCGCCGACGCCGATGCCGATCCACCAGACGACATCATAGCTGCCGTACAGGTCATACATCTTGCCGCCCAGCCAGACGCCCATGAACCCGCCCAGCTGGTGGCTGAAGAACACGATGCCGTACAGCGTGCCCATATAGCGCAGCCCGTAAAGATGCGCGATCAGCCCCGAGGTCAGCGGCACCGTGGCCAGCCACAGCGCCCCCATGACCAGCGAGAACACCAGCACCGTCAGGGGCGACATCGGCGTCAGGATGAACCAGATCGAGGCGAGCGTGCGGCCGGTATAGATGCCGGCCAGCAGGTATTTCTTGGGGAATCGGTTGCCAAGGTACCCGGCCAGCAGCGTGCCGCCGATATTGGCAAGGCCGACGACCGAAATCGCCACCGCGCCCAGCAGGCTGGTGGTGGTGATGCCCAGCCCGGCCAGCAGCGACCCCTGCGGGATCGGCGAACAGATCTCGGTCACGAAGGCGGGGAAATGCGCGGTGATGAAGGCAAGCTGGTAGCCGCACGAGAAAAAGCCGAGGAAGATCATCGCATAGGACGGATCGCGGAAGGCGCGGGTCAGGATCTGGCCCATGCTTTCCTGCAATTCGGCCTTTGACGCGCGCACCGGCGCCCGCAGCATCGGCAGCGCCAGCAGGCTGGCAAGGATGATCGCCGCAAAGGTCAGGAACACCGATTGCCAGGGCATCAGCGACAAGAGCCCCTCGGCCAGCGGAGGGCCGACGACCTGGCCGGCGGAACCGGCGGCCGTGGCGATTGCCAGCGCCATCGAGCGGTGCTCGGGCGCGCTGGCGCGGCCCACCACGGCAAGGATGACGCCAAAGCCGGTGCCGGCGATGCCGAAACCGACGATGAACTCGGACCCCTGCGCCGCAAGCGGCGTGGTTGAGATCGCAGCAAGGACCAGCCCGGCGGCATAGGCCAGCGCGCCCAGGATGATCGCCCGCCGGTCGCCCAGCTTTTCCGCCATGGCGCCGAAGAGCGGCTGGCCGATGCCCCAGGCAAGGTTCTGGATGGCGATGGCCATGCTGAATTCGGATCGCGGCCAGCCGAATTCCTCGGCGATCGGGATCTGGAACACGCCAAAGGCGGCGCGGATGGCAAAGCCGACCAGAAGGATGATCGAGCCGCCGATCAGGACGGGGGTGACAAGGGAGGCGCGGGTCATGACACCGCGACAAGACGCCGTTTCACCGGCACTGTCAAACCGCCTCCGGCAAGTCCCGCCGGTAAATAGCGCCCTGCAGGGAACGCAGCCCAAAACCCGCCCGGCAGATTGCGTCCGGTCCCGGCCCCGCAGCAGAAAGAAGGGGGGCCGTCTGCCCCCCTCGCCGCGTTCCGCGGCTCACCCCCCGAGGATATTTGCGGACGAAGAATGAGCAGGGTCATTTGCCCCCATTCTTCGTCTGCAAATATCCCGGGGTTGGAGCCATTGCCCGCCATTGATCCGAGAGGCAATGGCGACGGGCAGCGCCCCGGGGCCGTCCGCAGGTGCTGCCGCCGGGCATTGCGCTCCCTGCCGCACGGGCGGTGCCGCGGGCCTCAGCCCCGGACGTCGACCACCACCCGCCCCTGCACCTGGCCCTGCAGGATCGCCGCGCCAAGGTCCGGCAGGTCGGCAAGTCCAGCCGGGCGGATCATCGCCTCGAGCCGGTCCAGCGGCAGGTCGCGGGCGATGCGCGCCCAGGCGCGTTGCCGCAGCGGCACCGGCGCCATCACGCTGTCGATGCCCAGAAGGTTGACCGCGCGCAGCAGGAACGGCACCACCGTCGCCGGCACGGCGGCACCGCCCGCCAGCCCCACGGCGGCGACCGAGGCGCCGTATTTCATCTGGCCCAGAAGCCGCGCCAGCATCGCCCCGCCCACCGCGTCGATGCAGCCGGCCCAGAGCTCCGATTCGAGCGGCCGCTTCACCGTTTCCGCCAGTTCGACCCGCGGCACGATCCGCGTCGCGCCCAGATCGCGCAGATAGGTCTCGGTCTCGGGCCGGCCGGTGACGGCGGCAACGCCGTAGCCCAGCCGTGACAGGATCGCGACCGCGACCGAGCCGACGCCGCCGGCGGCGCCGGTGACCAGCACCTCGCCCTTTTCCGGGGTCAGGCCGTGATCCTCGAGCGCCATCACCGCCAGCATTGCGGTGAAACCGGCGGTGCCGACCGCCATCGCCTGCCGCGTCGTCAGCCCGTCGGGCAGCGCCACCGGCCAGCCGGCGGGCACGCGGGCGCGGCTGGCATATCCGCCCCAGCGGTTTTCGCCCATGCGCCAGCCGGTCACCACCACCGGGTCGCCCGGCTTCCAGCGCGGGTCGGACGAGTGTTCGACCCTGCCGGCAAGGTCGATGCCGCCGACATGGGGGTATTGCCGCACAAGCCCGCCGCCGCCTTGCGACAGGCACAGCCCGTCCTTGTAGTTCAGCGTCGAATATTCGACGGCGATGGTCACCTCGCCCTCGGGCAGGCGGTCGTCGGCGACCTCGGCCACGCGGGAGGTGACGGTGCCGTCTTGGGCCTTTTCGGTCAGAAGCGCCCGGAACATCGTCATTCGTCCGGCAGCACCCGCACCGCGCCCTTGTCGGCGGATGCGGCGAACATGCCATAGGCGCGCAGGGCCTGCGACACCTTGCGCGACCGCGGTTTGACCGGCTTCCAGCCCTTCGCGTCCTGTTCGGCCCGCCGCCGCGCCAGTTCGGCCTCGGGGATGCGCAGGGAAATGCTGCGCCCCGGAATGTCGATGTCGATCATGTCGCCTTCGCGGACCAGGCCGATGGCGCCGCCCGAGGCCGCCTCGGGCGAGACATGGCCGATGGACAGGCCCGAGGTGCCGCCCGAGAAGCGGCCGTCGGTCAGGAGGGCGCAGGCCTTGCCCAGCCCTTTCGACTTCAGATAGCTGGTCGGATACAGCATTTCCTGCATCCCCGGCCCGCCCTTTGGCCCTTCGTAACGGATGACGACCACGTCGCCGGCCTTGATTTCGTTGTTGAGGATCGCGGCCACCGCGTCGTTCTGGCTTTCGAAAACCCGGGCCGGGCCGCTGAAGACAAGGATGCTTTCATCCACGCCTGCGGTCTTCACGATGCAGCCGTCCAGCGCGATGTTGCCGCGCAGCACCGCCAGCCCGCCGTCCTTGGAAAACGGCGTCTTGGCCGAGCGGATAACGCCCTGTTCGCGGTCAAGGTCCAGCTCGACATAGCGCGACGCCTGCGAAAAGGCGGTGGCCGATCTTTGCCCGCCGGGGGCGGCCATGAAGAACTGGCGCACGCTTTCCTGATTGGTGCGGCTGACATCCCAGCGGTCAAGCGCGGCGGCCATGGTCGGGGCGTGGACCGTGACGCAATCGCGGTTCAGAAGGCCGGCGTTGTCGAGCTGGCCGAGGATCGCCATGATGCCGCCGGCACGGTGGACGTCCTCCATATGCACGTCGTTCTTGGCCGGGGCGACCTTGCACAGGCAGGGCACCTTGCGCGACAGGCGGTCGATGTCCTCCATGGTAAAGTCGATGCCGCCCTCGATCGCGGCGGCAAGGATGTGCAGCACGGTGTTGGTCGAGCCGCCCATGGCGATGTCGAGCGACATGGCGTTTTCGAACGCCGCCTTGTTGGCCACGTTGCGCGGCAACACGCTGTCGTCGTTCTGTTCGTAATGGCGGCGGGTGATGTCGAGGATCAGGTGCCCGGCCTCGACAAACAGGCGCTTGCGGTCGGCATGGGTGGCAAGGGTCGATCCGTTGCCGGGCAGCGACAGGCCCAGCGCCTCGGTCAGGCAGTTCATCGAATTGGCGGTGAACATGCCCGAACAGGATCCGCAGGTCGGGCAGGCCGCTTCCTCGATCGCCTTGACCTCGGCATCGGTATAGGAATCGTCGGCGGCGACGACCATGGCGTCGATCAGGTCAAGCGCGATCTCCTTGCCCTTGACCACGGCCTTGCCGGCCTCCATCGGGCCGCCCGACACGAACACCGCCGGGATGTTCAGCCGCATCGCCGCCATCAGCATCCCCGGCGTGATCTTGTCGCAGTTCGAGATGCAGACCATGGCGTCGGCGCAATGGGCGTTTACCATGTATTCCACGCTGTCGGCGATGATCTCGCGGCTGGGAAGGCTGTACAGCATCCCGTCATGGCCCATGGCGATGCCGTCATCGACGGCGATGGTGTTGAATTCCTTGGCGACACCGCCGGCCGCCTCGATCTCGCGTGCAACAAGCTGGCCCAGATCCTTGAGATGGACATGGCCCGGCACGAACTGGGTGAATGAATTGACCACCGCGATGATCGGCTTGCCGAAATCGCCGTCCTTCATTCCCGTCGCCCGCCACAGGCCGCGGGCGCCGGCCATGTTGCGGCCGTGGGTCGTGGTGCGTGAGCGATAGACGGGCATCGGGGCATCCTTTCGGAATCGGGCTGGCATCGGGCTGCGCTGACGGGCTTTGCATCCGCCGCCGGCAGGGTCAATGCCCCGCCCGCGCCGCAGCGCGGCATCGGCGCCGGATCGGGACCGGAAAGGGGCAAATTTAAGTGAAGCTAAAAAAGCTGTTGACGCGGAGACAGCGAGTCGCCTAGCGTTCTTTAGCTACACTAAAAACGGACCCAAGATGACGCATCCTGCGCAGGCCACGGACCCCGGTCCGGCGGACGGAACCGGCATGGGCGAACGCATCCGCGAACGGCGCAAGGCGCTGGGGCTGACCCTGCAGCAGGTGGCCGATGCCGCCGGTCTGACGCCGGGATTCATCAGCCAGATCGAACGCGATCTTGCCACGCCGTCGATCACCTCGCTGACCAATGTGGCCCGCGTGCTGGACCTTGACCGGGCCGCCTTCCTGACCCAGCCGCCCGATCCGGGCGCCGCGACCAGGGCCGGCGCGCGGCCGGTCTGGGGCCTTGACCCCTCGCTTCTTGGCTATGAACGGCTGTCCTCGACCTTTCCCGGCAACGTGCTGCGCGCCGTCATCATCCACGAGGCGCCGGGCCACCGCACCGAACCGATCAGTCACGAGGGCGAGGAACTGTTCTTCATCCTGTCCGGCGCGCTGACGGTCGAGCTTGACGGCGAGACGCATCTGCTGCGGCCGGGGGATTCGATCCATTTCGCCTCGACCCGGGTGCATTCGACCTGGAACCATACCGAAAGTGTCACGACGATGCTGCACACCTGCACCATGGACGTGTTCGGCGACACCCGCCGCGCCGCCCATATCCCCGGCGGGGACCTGCCATGACCGGCATCGCCGATGCCATTGCCGGCACGGATGTCGCCGCCGCGATGGCGGCGCTGGGCCGACTGGCCGAAACCGTGACGGGCGCCCGCCTTGTCACCGTCATGGTCTTTGACCCCGACGACGGCAGCGCCGGGCGGGAATGGACCAACATGCCCGATGTCTATCCCGTCTCGGGGCGCAAGCCGATGAACACGACGCATTGGACGGAACAGGTCTTTGGCCGGCACGAGACCTTTGTCGCCAACAGCATCGACGAAATCGCCGCGGTCTTTGACGACCATCCGCTGATCGCCAGCCTTGGCTGCGAAAGCTGCATGAACCTGCCCATCGTCATCGGCGGGCAGGTCATGGGCACGATCAACTGCCTTGACGCCGCCGGCTACTGGACCGCCGCGCGGCTGGCCGAGGCGCGCGCCCTGCGCCTGCCCGGCGCCGCCACCCTGATGTTTCACCGCATGATGACCAAGGAATCGCAAGCATGACCCTGCGCGTTGCCACCGATGTCGGCGGCACTTTCACCGATCTCGTCGCGTTCGAGACGCTCGCCGACGGCTCGACCCGCATCACCACGGCAAAATCCGACACCACCCCGCCGAATTTCGAAGAGGGGGTGCTGAACGTGCTGGCCAAGGGCGGCGTCGATCCCGCCGCGGTCGATTTCCTGGCCCATGGCACCACAGTGGTCATCAACGCCCTGACCGAACGCAAGGGCGTCACGGTCGGCCTCATCACCACCGAGGGCTTTCGCGACAGCCTCGAGATCGCCCGCGGCAACCGGCCCGACTTCTTCAACCTGGCCTATGAAAAGCCGAAACCCTTTGTGCCGCGCTACCTGCGGCGCGAACTGGCCGGGCGGATGGATTACCACGGGAACGAGGTGCAACCGCTGGACCTGACCCCGCTGGCCGGCATCGTCGCCGATTTCAAGGCCGAAGGGGTGCAGGCCGTCGCGATTTCCTTCCTGCATGCCTATGCCAACCCCGCGCATGAACAGGCCGCGCTGGCCGAACTGCGCCGGCTCTGGCCCGAGGTCGCGGCCGTCGCCGCGCACCAGATTGCCCGGGAATGGCGCGAATACGAACGCACCAATACCGCCGTGCTGTCGGCCTATGTCCAGCCCGCCGCCGAACGCTATCTGCGCCGGCTGGAAAGCGGGCTGAAGGGCAAGGGGCTGAAATCCGCGCCCTATATCATGCAGTCGAATTGCGGGGTGGACAGCCTGGATGCCACCGCCCGCATTCCGATCACCATGGTCGAAAGCGGCCCAGCCTCGGGCTTTTGGGGGGCGGCCGAACTGGGGCGGCTGATCGGAGAGCCGAATGTCCTCGCGCTCGACATCGGCGGGACCACGGCGAAATGCAGCCTGATCGAGAACGGCCAGGTGCGGATCATGACCGATTACTGGATCGAGCGCGACCATCGGTCCTCGGGCTATCCGATCATGACGCCGGTGGTCGATCTGGTGGAAATCGGCAACGGCGGCGGGTCGATCGCCTGGGTTGACGAGTTCAGCAAGCTGCATGTCGGCCCGCAATCGGCCGGGGCCATGCCGGGGCCGGCGGCCTATGGCCGTGGCGGCACCAGTGCCACGACGACCGACGCCAACCTCTGGCTGGGCCGGATCAACCGCGACTATTTCTGCGGCGGCGAGGTGGTGGCCGACATGGCGGCGACCGAACGCGCGCTGACCGATCTGGCCGGCCGGCTGAACATCGGCGTTGACGAGGCGGCGCGCGGCATCGTGCGGATCGCCAACAACAACATGGTCAACGCGCTGAAACTGGTGTCGCTGAACCGCGGCCACGACCCGCGCGATTTCACGCTGGTGGTGTTCGGCGGCGGCGGGCCGATGCATGGCGTCGCCCTTGGGCAAGAGCTTGGCGTGAAGAAGGTGGTGATCCCCGCCGGCGCCTCGGTGTTCTCGGCCTGGGGCATGATGATGTCCGACCTGCGCCGCGATTACTTTGTCACCCGGCTGGCCACGCTTGACCAGGGCGCCGCCGACGGGATCGAGGCCGCCTTTGCCGCGACCGAAGAACAGGCGCGGGCGCAGTTCGCCGCCGAAGGCATCGACGCCGGCAAGGTGCGGCTGCAACGCTATGGCAAGTTCCGCTACCAGAATCAGGAACATACGGTCGAAGTGCCGCTGTCGGGCCCGGTGTCGGACGCGGGCCTGACCCGCATCGCCGACGATTTCCACAGCACCTATGAACGGGAATACACCTACCGGCTCAAGGCCCCGGTCGAGATGGTGGGCCTGCATGTCGTCGCCACGGCCGAGGTCGGCAAGCTGACGATGACCGCCGCGCCCGAAGGCCCGGCCGATGCCGGCCCGGCGCTCAAGGGGCGCCGCAGCGTCGACTATGCGCTCGACGGTATCCACGAGGCGACGATCTATGACGGAACGAAACTCGCGCCCGGGATGAAGTTCGTCGGCCCCGCGGTGGTCGAGGATCCCGGCACCACCATCGTCATCCACCCCGGCAACCGTGCGCAGATCGACGGTTTCGGCAACCTGCACATCACGCTCTGAGGACCAGCCATGATTGATCCGATCACGCAGGAAATCATCCAGAACTCGCTTCAGGCCGCCGCGGACGAGATGTTCGCCGCCTTCCGCAAGACCGCCATGTCCTCGATCATCTACGAGGTGCTGGACATGTCCACCGGCATCCTTGACGCGGATGGAGAGCTGGCCTGTTCCGGCGCCGGCATCCCCGCCTTCATCGGCGTGCTGGACAAGGCGACCAAGGTCGTCATCTCGCGCCACGATCCGGCCAGCGTGGCCGAGGGCGATGTCTATGTCACCAACGACCCCTATTACGGCGGCGTCACCCACCTGTCCGACCTGATCTTTGTCATGCCGGTGTTCGTGGACGGCCGGCTGATCGCCTGGACCGCCAACATCGCCCACAATTCCGACATCGGTGGCATGGCGCCGGGGTCGCTCTCGGGTGCCGCGACCGAGGTGTTCCAGGAGGGGCTGCGCCTGCCCGCCATCAAGATCATCGACAAGGGCACGCCCATCGCGCCCCTGTTCGAGGTCATCAAGGTCAACAGCCGGATGCCCGACGTGCTTGAGGGCGATGTCTGGGCGGCCATCGCCTCGGCCCGGATCGGGGCACGGCGGTTGCAGGAACTGGCGACGAAATACGGCGTCGACGTCTTTACCCGGGCCATGAGCAATTTCATGGACCATGGCGAAACCGTCGCCCGCGCCGCGATGAAGGATCTGCCGCGCGGCACCTTTGAACTGGCCGAAAATCAGGACGACGGCGCGGTCTTCAACGTCACGATCACGATCAGCGACGACGAATTCCTGATCGACCTGCGCAACAACCCCGACCAGTCGGTCGGGCCGGTCAACGCGGTGCGCGACGGGGTGATGATCGCCGCGCACATGATCTTCAAGAACGTCACCGATCCGCACGCACCTGCCAACGGCGGATCGTTCCGGCCGGTGACGCTGCTGACCCGCAAGGGGTCGATCTTTGATGCGGCCGAACCGGCGGCCAACGGGTTCTATTACGAAGTGCTGCTGCGCGCCTATGACCTGATGTGGCGCTGCCTTGCGCCGCACATGCAGGGGCGGCTGGCGGCCGGGCATTTCGCCAGCGTCTGCGGCACCTTCATCGGCGGCACCCATCCCGATACCGGGCGGCAATACACGATCATCGAACCGCAGATCGGCGGCTGGGGCGCGCGGCCGGGCGCCGATGGCAATTCGGCGATGTTCTGCGGTTTCCATGGCGAGACCTACAACTGCCCGGCCGAGATCAACGAGGCGCGGAACGGCGTCTGGGTCGACCGGATGGAGCTGAACATGGCGCCGGGCGGCGAGGGCGAATTCACCGGCGGCCGCGGCATCGTCATGGATTACCGGGTGCGGGCGGCGAACGGATACCTGACCGCCGGCTATACGCGGTCGAAATATCCCGCCTGGGCGATGGCCGGCGGCGCCGAGGGATCGTCGAACCTGATCGAATTCCGCCCCAAGGCGGGCGACCCGGTGCGGCATGCCTTCGTCTCGGGCCTTGCCACCAAACCCGATGACGTGATCCGCGTCATCACCGGCAACGGCGGCGGCTATGGCGACCCCAGGAACCGCGCGCCCGGGGCCGTGGCGATGGACGTCAAGAACGGCCTGATCTCGGCCGAGCGTGCACGCGAGGTCTACGGCTGGAAGGGCTGACCTGCCGGCGCTCGACAGCCGGCAAGGATTATGCAAACATAATTACAAAGCAGGCCGCCCTTGCTGCGGCCTGCCCCAACCAGCGACGCGCGGGCATTGCCCGCCGCCGGACAAGGAACCGCCATGACCGTCGAAATCCGCCTTGCCGCGCTTCGCGCCCGCATGACCGCCACCGGCACCGACCTGATCGCCCTCGGGCCGGGGCCGAACATGCTGTGGACCGTCGGCTTTCACACCCATCCCGACGAACGGCCCTGTCTGCTTCTGGTGACGCAAAAGGCGGCCGGTTTCCTGATGCCGGCGCTGAACGCGGCCGAGGCGCGGGCGCATTCCGACCTGCCGATGTGGTGCTGGGCCGACGCCGACGGCGCCGATGCCGCCCTGCAAGAGGCGCTGGCCGCGCTCAAGGCGACCACCGCCCGCAAGGTCGCGGTCGATGAGACGATGCGCGCCGATTTCGCGCTTCTGCTGCTCGACGCGCTGCCGCAGGCCAGCCATGCCTTCGCGACCGAGACGCTGGGCGCCTTGCGCATGTGCAAGGATGCCGCCGAGCAGGACGAATTGCGCCAGAACGCCGCCATCGACGATGCCGCGATGCAGGCGGTCCAGGCCGCGCTGAGGCCCGGCATGACCGAGGCAGAGCTGGCCGCCGTCGCCGACCGCGTGTTCCGCGATCATGGCGCCACGCCGCTGTTCACCATCGTCGGCGCCGGGCCGAACGGCGCCTATCCGCACCATGCGACCGGCGGCACCGTGCTGAAGGACGGCGATGCCATCGTCATCGACATCGGCGCGCGCAAGGGCCACTTTTCCTCGGACATCACCCGCATGGCGGTGATCGGCACCCCGCCCGCCGACTATGACAAGGTGCATGCCGTGGTCGAGGCCGCGGTGCGGGCCGCGCTGGCCGCCGCGCGTCCCGGCATCGCCGCCTGCGCCGTCGATGGCGCCGCCCGCAAGGTGATCGAGGATGCCGGCTATGGCGAATACTTCGTCCACCGCACCGGCCACGGCATGGGCCTTGAGGGGCACGAACCGCCCTATATCTCGGAATCCTCGCGCGTCATCCTGCAGCCGGGCATGGTGTTTTCCATCGAACCCGGCATCTACCTGACCGGCCGTTTCGGCGTGCGGCTGGAAGAGGTGGTGATCCTGCAGGAGGACGGGCCCGAAGTGCTGTCGAAACTGACGCGCGACGCCTTCCGCCTCTGACCGGCGCGCGGCAGGGCTTTCCCCAGCCGCGGCACTCTGCCACATCTTGGTCCATCTGGTGTGGAGACGGGTATGGAACACGGCGTCGCAGAAGCGGCAGAGGCGGCCAGCCACGGCGGGCCGGACATCCTGTCGGTCGTTATCCTTCTGGCCGCGGCGGTCATCGCGGTGCCGATCTTTCGCAAGATCGGGCTGGGCTCGGTTCTGGGCTATCTGGCCGCCGGTCTGGCGGTCGGCCCCTTCGGCCTTGCCTTCTTTAGCGATCCGCAGGCCATCCTGCATGTCGCCGAACTGGGCGTCGTGCTTTTCCTGTTCATCATCGGGCTGGAAATGCAGCCGTCGCGCCTGTGGTCGATGCGGGGCGAGATATTCGGCCTTGGCCTGTTTCAGGTCGTGGCGGCCATCGCCGTCCTGATCCTTGTCGGCATCGTGCTGAACTATCCGCTGAACGCGAGTTTCGTTGCCGGCACCGGATTTGTCCTGACCTCGACCGCCATCGTCATGCAGATGCTCGAGGAACGCGGCCAGATGGGCACCCCCGCCGGACGGCGGATCATCGCCATCCTGCTGCTTGAGGACCTCGCCATCGTGCCGCTTCTGGCCATCGTCGCCTTTCTGGCGCCGGGGGCCGAAGAGTCGACCTGGGCCGACCGGCTGACCGGCGCCGCCATCGGCGTCGCCGCCATCGCCGCGCTGGTCATCGCCGGGCGCTATCTGCTTGACCCGATGTTCCGGCTGCTCGCCCGGTTCGGCGCGCGCGAGGTGATGACGGCGGCGGCGCTGCTGGTGGTACTTGGCGCCGCGGTGCTGATGCAGGCCGGCGGGCTGTCGATGGCGATGGGCGCCTTCCTTGCCGGCGTCCTTCTGTCGGAATCCAGCTTTCGCCACCAGCTCGAGGCGGATGTAGAGCCGTTCCGCGGCCTGCTCCTCGGCCTGTTCTTCCTCAGCGTCGGCATGTCGCTTGACCTGAACGTGATCGCCGCCAACTGGGCAGTGATCGCGATCTCGGTCCCTGCCTTCATGATCCTGAAGATGCTGGTGATCTATGTCGTCGCCCGCATCACCAAGGCCGGCAACCGCGAGGCGGTGGAACGCGCGGTGCTGATGGCGCAGGGGGGCGAATTCGCCTTCGTGCTCTATGCCACCGCCACGCAATCGGGCATCCTGCAACCCGACTGGAACGCCAGCATGACCGCGATCATCATCATCTCGATGGTGCTGACGCCGCTCATGGTCATCCTGCATGACCGGCTGCGCCCCGCGGAGGGCCAGTCGATGGAGGGCATCGAGGCGGCGCATGACCTCAAGGCCTCGGTCCTTGTCATCGGCTTTGGCCGCATCGGGCAGGTCATCAGCCAGCCCTTGCTGCGCGCCGGCTATTCGATCTCGATGATCGACACCGACCCCGAGATGATCACCGTGGCCGCCGAATTCGGCTTCAAGGTCTGGTATGGCGACGGGTCGCGACTGGACGTGCTGCATGCCGCCGGCGCCCATCACGCCAGCCTGATCGTGGTCTGCGTCGACAACCGCGCCACCGCGACAAGGATCGTCGAACGGCTCAAGTCCGAATACCCGGCGACGCCGGTGATGGCCCGCGCCTTTGACCGCGGCCACGAACTGGAACTGGTCGCCGCCGGCGCCGATTTCCACATGCGCGAGACCTTGGGCAGCGCGCTGAAGATGGGGCGCGAGGCACTGGTGATGCTGGGCACCGCGCCCGAGGTCGCCGACGAGGTGATGGAGGTGGTCGAAAGCAACGACCGCGACAGATTCGCCCTGCAACAGATCGAAGGCATCCGCGCCGGCACCGACCTGATGCGCGGCAATCTGGCCCGCGGGGCAAAGCCGCGCCCGGGTTAGGGGCGCGACAGCACCGTTACCAGCGCGTCAGGCCCAGCAGCCTTTCGCCCAGTAGCGTCAGCCGCGCCACCTCGGCATTGTGCTTTTCCCAGTCCCGCGGATCGCCGGGGAACGCCTCGCGCCGGGGATGGTCGCGTTCCTGCCACAGCCGCACCCGTTCGGCCCGGTCGGCGGTATCGTCCCAGTCGGCGGGGTGCATCGAGATGTATTGCGCCATCCTGACCCGCCCGTCGGCATGGTTCGGCCGAACGCCATGCGCCAGAAGCGAGTTGAAGATCATCAGGTCGCCGGGTTCCAGATCGACATTCACCACCTCGCCACGCAGGCCGATCATGTCGGGGTGCATCGGATCACGGTCGGCGGGCTGGGTCGCGACCCATTCGTCGAAATGTTCGAACAGGTAGGGCACGCACTGGAATCCGCCGGTCTCGCTGTCCTGCCTTTGCAGCGACAGCACGCCCTGAACGCCGATGGGCAGCGGCCGCAGCGAGGTGTCGACATCCCAGTGAATGAACCCGTCCTGGCTGCCCTTGACCTTTTTCGGCGGGTTCAGGTTGGCGCGGTCGATCGTCACCCAAAGGTCGGTGCGGTCCCAGATATCGACGAAGGCGTCATAGACCCGCGGCTCCATCCGGTTGTCCCAGAGGTGCTGGTGATTGTAGATCTCGAGCATCCCGGTGCCGTTCAGTTCCTTCATGGCATGGTCGCGGCGCTGCGGCGCATACCAGGTGGCGGGGTCTGCCGGATCCTTTTCGTCGAACCGCCACAGCGTCTCGACCAGCCGCGCGACATTGGCCGCCGGCACCGCCTGCCGGACGATGACAA
This sequence comes from uncultured Rubellimicrobium sp., assembly GCA_964540965.1. Classification (GTDB taxonomy): domain Bacteria; phylum Pseudomonadota; class Alphaproteobacteria; order Rhodobacterales; family Rhodobacteraceae; genus JADYZU01. The sequence goes on from CAZIOT010000011.1 coordinate 140,980, forward strand.
AACCCCTGGTCACCCAATGCCGCCAGTCCTCGGGCGACAGCACCCGCAGCGGCAGTTTTTTGTCGATCAGATGCAGCGGCGTCGCGCCCTGCGTGGTCGGGTGGCTGTCGCGCCGGGTGGCGGCCATGGTCTGCATCGCGGGGCTCCTTTTTCCCCGAGTATATCCCTGTCCTGTCGCAGCGATACTATTGAGTTTCTGTTGCCTGCATTGCATCCCGGTGAGTCAGAGCAGAGCGATTTCCCGCGGCCAAGACCAGAGAAAGTCCACAATGACGATTGCAGCCACCATTTCGGGCAATGTCCTGTCACTTTCGGGTAGCGCGGCAGTGTCGTCACCGACCTTGCAGGTTTTTGTGACCTCGCTCGCAACCGGCCTGACCATCAAAGACAATGACACCATCGGCACTTTGATCCCGGTCTCCGGCCTGCCCGACAGCGTCCAGCACATCGACGTGAGCCGGGTGACCGGCGCCGGGGTCTATGTGTTCTCTGGCTACGCCGGGGACAACCGCGTCACCGGATCGGCGCAGGGCGACTACCTCTATGCCCATGGGTCGGGACGCGACACGCTGAACGGCGGCGCGGGCAACGACATCCTCTTCGGCGGTGAGGGCCACGACCGGCTGCTCGGCGGCACCGGCAACGACAATCTCGATGGCGGCGACGGCAACGACCTCCTGACCGGCGGTCGGGGCAACGACGCCGTCGACGGCGGACTGGGCGAGGACACGCTGATCTTTGCCGGGAACCGGGCGGATTACGACCTGAGCATCGTCGCAGGGCGCTGGCAGATCACCCACGCACGCGGAACCCATGCCGATGGCACCGACAGCTTCGCCAACGTCGAGTTCCTGCAGTTCGCGGATCAGAGGGTCGAGGTGTCGAGTTCGCCGACGAACCTTGCAGCCACCATTTCCGGCGGAATATTTACAGTTTCCGGCTCTGCGGCCGTGACGGCCCCCTATTCCCGTCCGCTGATTACAGCAAGTTGGACCGGGCAGGAAACGGTCCAGGACAACGATAGCATCGGCACCCTTGTTCCGATTACAGATGACGGATCTTCCGTCCGGCGCATCGACGCCAGCGGCCTCACAGGGGCCGGAGTGCACATATCTGCATATCTCAACACGAGTGTCACCCTCATTGGCACTGCTCGGAACGACCACCTCCATGTATCGGGAATCGCGCACAACACCGTGAACGGCGGTGCTGGTAACGACAATCTCTACGGCGGCGGCGGCAATGACCGGCTGCTCGGCGGCACCGGCAACGACAATCTCGATGGCGGCGACGGCAACG
>CAZIOT010000011.1:142378-144517 GCA_964540965.1 uncultured Rubellimicrobium sp.
ATGGCACCGACAGCTTCGCCAACGTCGAGTTCCTGCAGTTCGCGGATCAGAGGGTAGCGGAATCTGACTGGCTGCTCTGACCCCTACCCCAGCGAATACCCCGCGCCGCGCACCGTGCGCACCGGATCCGCACCGCCGCCGGCCATCAGCGCCTTGCGGAGGCGGCCGACATGCACGTCGACGGTGCGGGTGTCGACATAGATGTCGCGCCCCCAGACGCGGTCCAGCAGCGCCTCGCGGCTCCAGACCCGGCCGGGGCGTTCCATCAGGGTCGACAGCAGGCGGAATTCGGTCGGGCCGACCTTTACCGGCTGGCCGGCCCGCGTCACGCGATGGGTTTCGCCGTCCAGCACGATGTCATCGAAACTCAGTGCCTGCCCCACGCTGGCCGGCCGCGTCCGCCGCAGTTGCGCGCGGATGCGGGCGATCAGTTCGCCGACCGAATAGGGCTTGACCATGTAATCGTCGGCCCCGGTTTCCAGCCCGCGCACCTTGTCCACATCCTCGGACCGGGCCGACAGCATGATGACCGGCACTTCGCGCGTTTCGGCCCGCGCCTTGATCCGGCGGCAGACCTCGATCCCCGACAGCTGCGGCAGCATCCAGTCGAGCACGATCAGATCCGGCAGATCCTCGGCCACCGCCAGAAGCGCCTCTTCGCCATCGGCGGCGCCGGTGGTGCGGAATCCTTCGGCGGCAAGGTTGTAGGTCAGGATCTCGCGCTGCGCCGGCTCGTCCTCGACGATCAGGACATGCGGCCGGACGGTGGCCGGTCCGCTCATTCCGGGGCGCCCATGAATGAGGTCACATCGCCCTTGACCCGGTCCACCGGACGGATGCCGGTGGTCAGATAGACCACCTGTTCGGCCATGTTCGTCACCAGATCGCCCATGCGTTCGATGTTTTTCGCGATGAAATGCAGGTGCATGCAGGCGGTGATGTTGCGCGGATCCTCCATCATGAAGGTGAGGAATTCGCGGAACAGGGTGTTGTACATCTGGTCCACGTCCTCGTCGCGCTGGATCACCGCATTGGCGAGGCCCGCATCGCGGTTGATGAAGGCGTCGAGCGTGTCCTTGAGCATCGATTCCACCACGGACGCCATCCGCCGCAGCGAATTGTCGGCGCCGTTGATCTGCATCAGCCCGGCCAGGACCGAGGTGCGCTTGGCGATGTTCTTGGCATAGTCGCCGATCCGTTCCAGCCCCTGCCCCAGCCGCATGACGGTGAGGATGACGCGCAGATCCTTGGACACCGGGGCGCGGAGCGCGATGATGCGGGCGGATTCGTCGTTCACCCGCTCTTCCAGTTCGTCGATGGCGGCATCGCCGGCGCGGACCTTTTCGGCCAGTTCCGAATCGCGGCTGGCAAGGGCGCGGGTACCTTCAAGGATCGCCTCCTCGACCAGACCGCCCATGCGGACGATCAGCGCCTGCACCGCTTCCAGATCACGGTCAAAGGCCGATGCGATATGTTGGTCGGTCATGGAAACCTCCTCAGCCGATCTTGCCCGAGATATAGCTCTCGGTCCGCGGGTCTTTCGGGTTGGTGAAGATCTGGCCGGTCTCGCCGTATTCGACAAGGTGGCCAAGGTGGAAGAAGGCGGTGCGCTGGCTGACGCGGGCGGCCTGCTGCATCGAATGGGTGACGATCACCACGCTGAAGTTCTGGCGAAGTTCGTCGATCAGCTCCTCGACCTGCGCCGTGGCGATCGGGTCAAGCGCCGAACAGGGTTCGTCCATCAGCAGAACCTCGGGCGAGGTGGCGATGGCGCGGGCGATGCACAGGCGCTGTTGCTGGCCGCCGGACAGGCCGGTGCCGGGGGCCGACAGGCGGTCCTTCGCCTCGTTCCACAAGGCGGCCTTCCGCAGGCTGGTCTCGACGATCTGGTCCAGCTCGGCCCGGTTGCGGGCAAGGCCGTGGATGCGGGGGCCGTAGGCCACGTTGTCATAGATCGACTTCGGAAACGGGTTCGGTTTCTGGAACACCATGCCGACACGGGCGCGCAGTTGCACCGGATCGACGCGCGCGTCGTAGATGTCCTGCCCGTCCAGCCGGATCGCGCCGGTCACCCGGCAGGAGGCGATGGTGTCGTTCATCCGGTTCAGGCAGCGCAGGAAGGTCGACTTGCCGCAGCCC
>CAZIOT010000012.1:0-6480 GCA_964540965.1 uncultured Rubellimicrobium sp.
CGGACCGGAAGGCCTCGAAAACTACGTCGAGACCAAGACGATACAGTACGCGTGAGGCGTTCCGTTCGAGGCCGCCGGGGCGATCCGGCGGCTACAGGATCTCGAAGATGCCGATGCGGACGCTGTCGGGCATGCGCTCGCCGGTGCCGACGAACAGCGTGCGGTTGACCCAGGCATAGCGCGGGTCGCCGCAGCGCAGGCGCGGCCAGGTGCGCATGTAGTAGGCGGAAGGGTCGACCGGCTCGCCGGCCGCGAGCCTCGCCATGATCTCCGGCGACCCGTGCCGGATGCCGAAATTGCGGATGTCGATCATGGCGCCGTCATGCGTCTCGATGGCGTAACGCGTGTCCAGCTCGGCGTGGCCTTCCTCCAGCACCGTCTGCCAGTCGGCGCCGAGGTCGAGGATGCGGCCGGACAGGCGCCCTCCCGTCACCGTGCCGCCGACGATGCGGATGATGCGCGCGCGGCCGCCGGGTGCCGCGCCCATCTCCAGCGGCGGGGCGAGCTGCGCGGAGATCTCGCAGACGAAGGCGAGGGCCGGAGGCTGCATGGGTCGTCGCCCGCTATTTCATCGTCATCGGGAGCCACAGCGCGATGGCCGGGAAGATGATCAGCAGCGCCATGCGGATGATGTCGGTCAGGATGAACGGCATCACGCCGCCATAGATGGTCGTGAGCTTCACGTCCTTGGCTATGGAGTTGATGACGAAGACGTTGATGCCGACGGGCGGGCAGATCATGCCCAGCTGGCAGGCGGTGACGATGATGATGCCGAACCAGATCGGGTCGAAGCCGAGATGCATCAGCACGGGGAACACGATGGGCACCATCAGGATGATCATCGCCATCTCGTCCATCAGCGCGCCGGCGATGAAGAACATGATGAGGATGAGCGTCAGCGTGCCATAGGGGCCGAAGTCGAGGCCGACCATGAAAGCGGTGATCTTCTGGGGCGACTGGGTGATGGCCAGGAAGTAGCCGAACAGCATCGCGCCGATGAGCACGGAGAACAGCACGACCGAGGTGCGCAGCGATTCCACAAGGCTGAGCATGATCTTTCGCCGGTCGAGCCGGCCGCGCAGGATGCCGATGAGCATCGTCAGAAAGGCGCCGACGGCCGCCGCCTCGGTCGGCGTGGCGAGGCCGAAATAGATCGAGCCGATGATCGACACGAAGAGCAGCAGCACGGCCCAGACGTCGCGCAGCGAGGAGAAGGCTTCGCGCAGGTCGAATCTGTGGCCCGCCGGGAGGCGCCGCCCGTGGGCGATCAGCACGGTCGCCATGTACATGACCGTCGCCATGATGCCGGGGATGATGCCCGCCATGAACAGCTTGCCGACGTCGGTCTCGGTCAGGAAGGCGTAGACGACCATGATGACGGAAGGCGGGATGAGGATGCCGAGCGTGCCGCCGGCGGCGATCACACCCGTGGAGGTGGCGTCGTCGTAGTCCATGCGGCGCATCTCGGGCAGGGCGACGCGCGTCATGGTGGCTGCCGTGGCGATGGAGCTGCCGCAGATGGCGGCGAAGCCGGCGCAGGCGGCGATGGTCGACAGCGCCACGCCGCCCCGGAACTGGCCCAGCCAGGCGTTGCCGGTCCTGAACAGCTCGCGCGACATGCCCGAATTGGTGGCGAAGACGCCCATCAGCACGAAGAACGGCACGAGGGAGAGATTGAAGTCGGTGATGACGCGGATGGGCGAGGTGGTGAGAAGGTTCATCGCCGGGCCGATGCCGCGCATGGCGGCGAAGCCGAACACGCCCACCAGGCCCATGGCGACGCCGAGCGGTACGCGCAGCCCCATCAGCAGGAACATCGCGGCGAAGCCCGCGAGGGCTACGAGGTCGGCCTTGCTCATATGCCTTCGCCCTCGATGCTGTGCTGTTCGTCGGTGGCGCCGTTCACCACCATGGAGAGCGCGATGGTGATCACGCTGACCACGCAGCCGGCCCAGATGATGCCGATGAACGGCCAGGCGGGCAGGCGCAGGTCGAAGGTGGATTCGTTGCTCGCATAGGCGCTGATCAGCCGGAAATACATCTGGTAGGCGAGCATCGCCGTGAAGGCGAGCAGTGTCGCCCAGGCGAACAGGTTGATCGCCTTGCGGACCGCCGGTCCGGAAATCTCGTAGAATATGTCGACCGCGATGTGGCCGCCGCGATAGCCGACGGAGGCATAGCCCCACATCAGGCAGGCTCCGATGAGGTAGCGCGACAGGTCGAAGGCGTCGGGGATGGCGTAGGCGAAGAAGTAGCGGGCCACGGTGGATGCCACGATCAGCATCGTCACCAGACCGAGCAGCAGCCCGGCCACCACGTCCACGGTCTCGCAGAAGCGCTGGATAATGCGGTTCATGCCGCCCTCCAAGGAGCCCTTTCGGGGTGAAAGGGAACAGGCGCCGGTGCGGCGCCTGTCCCCGTCAACGATGCACGCGGTCTATTTGACGGCGGCGTCGTACTTGGCGAGCGTATCGGCGAGGCTCTGCCAGGCGGCCGCCGCGTCGATGCCCTTGGCGCCGGCCGCGGTAGCCCACTCGCCCTGCAGCGACGCCGTGGCGTCGACCCACAGCTTCACCTGGTCGGCGTTCGGCTGGTACATGGTGTGGCCCGCGTCGACCATCTTCTGGCGCCCGGCGAACTCGGCGTCCGCCCAGCCCGAAGCCATCTTCTCCGCCCATTCGGGCGTGCAGTGGTCGTCGATCACCTTGCGGTCCTCGGGCGCCAGCCCGTCGACCTTCGCCTTGTTCATCACGAAGGCGAAGGTCGTGACGTAGAAGGGCATGTCGAGGTGATGGGTCGTCGTGTCCTGGAGCCCGAACGTGTAGATCGAGTTCCAGGGCGAGGCCGTCATGTCGGCGCCGCCGCTCATGATGAGATCGCGCATCTCGCCGGCGGGAACCTGCACGGAGCCGGCGCCGAGGCTGTTGACCATGCGCGCCATGGTGCCGTGGGCCGGACGTATCTTCTTCCCGTTCAGGTCGGAAGGCACGAGGATCGGCCCCTTGGTTCCGTGCAGCGTGCCGGGATCGTGCAGGTGCGCCATGCAGAAGTAGACGTCACCCATCTCCTTGTCGACGTACTGGCGATACCATTCGTCGAGCGCCCTGGAGCCGCCCTTGGCATTGGCGATCGTAAACGGGATCTCTCCCGCCGCGATGATCGGGAAGCGGCCGGGCTGGTAGCCCGGATTGATGAAGGTGATGTCGGAGACGCCGTCGCGGGCCATGTCGTAATGATCCGGCGCGGCGCCCAGCTGCGAGCTTGGATAGATGGTGATCTCGATGCGCCCGCCGGACGCCTCCTTGATCGACTGCGCCCACGGCTCCATGCCGGTCGTGTGCAGCGCATGCACCGGGGGAACCCAGTGCGACAACGTCAGCTCGACCTCGGCGGCGCTGGCCGCCGAGGCGAGAACGGCGAGGCTGGCGGATGCCAGCAGCGTACCGAATCTCATCTAATTTCCTCCACTTCGGTTCTGTGTCGGCGAATTCCCCGGGGGCTGACCTCCTCAGCCCGCGAAGGAATCGTACTTCTTCAGCGCGTCGACGAGACCATTATAGATCGCATCCGCGTCGAGGCCCATCTTGCCGACCGTCGCTTTCCACTCGTCGGTAAGGGGAGCGGCGGCCTTCTTCCACAGCTCGAGCTGCTCGGCGTTCGGCTTGTGCAGGGTGTGGCTCGAATCTGCGGCGATCTTGTTGCGGCCGGCCGCCTCGACATCGGCCCAGCCGGACGACATCTTCTCGGCCCATTCCGGCGTGCAGTGATCCTCGACGACCTTGCGGTCGGCTTCCGGCAGCGAGGCCAGCTTGTCCTTGTTGATCACGAAGGCGTTGATCGAGGCGTAAAGCGGGATGTCGAGATGGTGCTTCACGATGGAGTCGACGCCGAAGATGTAGAGCGATTCCCACGGTGACTGCGTGGCGTCGGCGCCGCCATTGGCCAGCAGCTCGCGGCTTTCCGGCGCCGAGACCTGCACCGAGGCGCCGCCCAGCAGGTTGACGAAGCGGCCTTCGGTGGCGTTGGCCGGGCGCACCTTCTTGCCTCTCAGATCCTCGGGCACGAGGATGCGGTCGCGGCCGTGGAACGTGCCCGGATCGTGCGACAGGGCCATGCAGAAGTAGACGTCGGCCATCTCCTTCTCGGCATAGGGCTTGTACCACTCGGTCAGCGCGCGCACGCCGGCCTTGGCGTTGGCGAAGTGGAACGGCAGCTCGGCAGCGGCCATGATCGGGAAGCGGCCGGGCTGGTAGCCCGGATTGATGAAGCCGATATCGGCGATGCCGTCGCGCGCCATGTCGTAGTGGTCGGCGGCGGCGCCGAGCTGCTGGGCCGGGAATATCTCGATCGTGACCCGCCCCTGGGTGGCGTCGCTGATCGACTTGGCCCACGGCTCCATGCCCAGAACCTGCAGCGGATGCGATGCCGGCACCCAGTGCGCCAGCGTCAGTTTCTCCTGCGCGACGGCGCTGCCGGCAAGCAGGCAGGCCACGCTGGCAGCCAGCGTGGTCAACGTTCTTGTATACATTTCCATCCTCCCTGGAGTTGAACCCGGCCCGATGCTCCTCCGACGCCGGGGCATGTATGGTAGCAATTAACAACACAAGAACCGCGCGGTTACAAGGCGTTGATGCGAACAGGGCGCGATCATTCGCATGTCCGTCAATCATGGCCCTTTGCGGCTCATGTCGCTTGTGGACGCGATGCTGCATACAGCTTATACGATTTGACCAGCAATCCGCGCGGAGGAGGCCGGATGCCGGTACTCGTTCGTTTGCGCGTGCTCGGTCGGAGGAGACTGTCTTGAAGGTAGGCGACGCGATCGCGGAAATCCTGAAGCGGGAAGGCGTGGAAATCCTCTTCGGCTATCCCGTCAACCACGTCATCGAACATGCCGCGATGGCCGACATCCGCCCGATCATCGTGCGCCAGGAACGCATCGGTCTGCACATGGCGGACGCGATCTCGCGCCTGTCGTCGGGCAGGAAGATCGGTGTCTTCGCCATGCAGCTCGGACCGGGCACGGAGAACTCCTACGGCGCGGTGGCGCAGGCCTATGCCGAATCCGTGCCGGTGCTGGTGCTGCCCGGCGGCTATCCGCGCCGCATCGCCCATGTCAGCCCGAACTACAATTCCACGGTCGCCATGCGCGACATCACCAAGTCGGTCGAGCCGATCAACGTGCCGTCCGACATACCGGCGATCTTCCGGCGCGCCTTCTCGCAGCTGCGCAACGGGCGCGGCGGGCCGGTGGTCGTGGAGATCCCCAACGACATCTGGAACGAGGAGGTGCCGGAGCCGCTGGACTATCGCCCGGTTCTGTCGACCCGTAGCGGCCCCGATCCGCAGGCGGTGCGCGAGGCTGTGGCGCTGCTGGCCGCGGCGAAGCGGCCGGTGATCTATGCGGGGCAGGGCGTCCACTACGCGCGCGCCTGGCCGCAGCTGAAGCAGCTGGCCGAGCGGCTGGCCATCCCGGTCTGCACCAGCCTGGAGGGCAAGAGCGCGTTTCCGGAAGACCATGCGCTGGCGCTGGGCGCGGGCGGCAACGCCATACCGAAGACGGTGCGGCATTTCCTCGACCGCGCCGACGTGATCTTCGGCGTCGGCTGCTCCTTCACCGAAAGCTCCTTCGCCGTACAGATGCCGCCGAGGAAGACGGTGATCCACGCCACGCTGGACGCGCAGCACGTCAACAAGGACTACGAGGCGGCCGTCGCGCTGATCGGCGACGCGGCGCTGTCGCTGGAGGCGATGCTCGAAGAGATCGACCGCGCCCGCGTTCCCGCGCGGGCCTGGACCGCGGTGGCCGACGAGATCGCCACGGTGCGCGCCGAATGGCTGAAGGAGTGGATGCCGAAGCTCACCTCGAACGAGGCGCCGATGACGCCCTACCGGGTGCTGTGGGACCTCCAGAAGACCGTCGACGTGGCGAACACGATCATCACCCACGATGCCGGCAGCCCCCGCGACCAGCTCGCGCCGTTCTGGGTCTCCAAGGAACCGCTGACCTATCTGGGCTGGGGCAAGACCACTCAGCTCGGCTACGGGCTGGGACTGGCGATGGGGGCGAAGCTCGCCCATCCCGACAAGCTGTGCATCAATGTGTGGGGCGACGCGGCGATCGGCTTCACCGGCATGGATTTCGAGACGGCGGCGCGCGAGCGCATACCGATCCTGTCGATCCTGCTCAACAACTTCTCCATGGCGATGGAGCTGCCCATCATGGGCGTGTCGACGGACAAGTACCGCTCGACCGACATTTCCGGAAACTATGCCGATTTCGCCAAAGCGCTGGGCGGCTATGGCGAGCGCATCACCGATCCGGCCGAGATCATCCCGGCGATCCGCCGGGGCATCGCCAAGACGCAGGAAGGGGTGCCGGTGCTGCTGGAGTTCATCACGTCGAAGGAATTGGCGGCGTCCAAATATCCCTATCGCGCGCCGGACGCGAAGTCCGGAAAGGACGGGCACTATGTCTGA
>CAZIOT010000012.1:6580-127519 GCA_964540965.1 uncultured Rubellimicrobium sp.
CATACCATCCCCGTGCGGGGCGGCATCACGGTCGACACGCGCGACATGAACCGCATCGTCGAGATCAGCGCCGCAGACGGCGTGGCCGTGGTGCAGCCGGGCGTCACCCGCAAGCAGCTCAACACCGAGCTGCGCGACGTCGGCATGATGTTCTCGGTCGATCCCGGTGCCGACGCCTCTATCGGCGGCATGGCTTCGACGCGCGGCAGCGGCACCACCGCGGTGCGCTACGGCACGATGCGCGAGACCGTGATGGCGCTGAAGGTGGTCACGCCCGACGGCGAGCTGATCCGCACCGGCTCGCGGGCGCGGAAATCGTCCACGGGCTACGATCTCACCCATCTGTTCGTCGGCGCGGAGGGCACGCTCGGCATCATCACCGAGCTGACGGTGAAGCTGCATCCGATCCCCGAGAGCGTGTCGTCGGCCGTGTGCGGCTTTCCCGACGTGCGCAGCGCGGTGGAGGCGGTGATTGCGACGGTGCAGTACGGCATCCCGGTGGCGCGCGTCGAGTTCCTGGACGAGGTGGCCATCGCCAACGTCAACGCCTATTCCGGGCTGACGCTGGACGTGACGCCGACGCTGTTCTTCGAGTTCCACGGCACGCCGGCCTGGGTGGCCGAGCAGGCCCGGATCGTCGAGGAGATCGCGCAGGAGCATGGCGGGGCGGGCTTCCGCTGGACGGCCGACGCCGACGAGCGCGCGAAGCTGTGGCAGGCGCGGCACGACCTCTACTGGGCGACGAAGGCCGCCCGGCCCGGCTGCGAACTCCACACCAGCGACATTTGCGTGCCGATCTCGCAGCTCGCCCGGGCCATCGTGGATGCGCGCGCCGACATCGACGCCTCGTTCCTGACCGGCCAGCTCATCGGCCATGTCGGCGACGGCAACTACCATGCCGCCTACCTGATCGACCCGAACGACGAGCGCGAGCTGGCCGAGGCGGAGAGGCTGGCCGACCTTTTGGTGGAGCGGGCGCTGGAGGTCGGCGGCACGGCCAGCGGCGAGCACGGCATCGGCATCTCCAAGCTGAAGTTCATGCGCAAGGAGCACGGAGCGGCGGTCGACGTGATGAAGCGCATCAAGGCGGCGCTCGACCCGCTCGGCATCATGAACCCCGGCAAGATGGGGCAGGAAGGTTAGCCGCCAGCCGCGGTGGCAACGCCGCGGCGAAGCGGATAGGATCGGCGCTTCACCCTCGTGGAGGGCAGCGTCGCAGCCGGTGCGTTTCGGTGCTGTCCGCGCGAACCGTGCCGGAGGCGCCCGAGACGCGATGATCTCCCAGAAGGCGAAATATGCGCTGCGCGCGCTGGTGGCCCTCGCGCGCTCGCACGGCACGGACGACACGCAGTTCATCTCCGACATCGCCGAGGCGCAGAACATCCCGAAAAAGTTCCTCGAGCAGATCCTGCTCGACCTCAAGCATCACGGGATCGTGATGAGCAGGCGCGGCAAGGCCGGCGGCTACATGCTGCTGAAGGCACCCGACGCCATTACCTTCGGCGAGGTGATGCGCATCGTCGACGGTCCGATCGCGCCGCTGCCGTGCCTGAGCCGCATGGCCTACAGGCGCTGCGAGGACTGCCGCGACGAGGCGAGCTGCGAGGTCAGACGGGTTTTCGCACGCGTGGCTGCTGCTACGCGGGAGATTCTCGACGGCACCACGATCGCGGACGCGATCGGGCCTGCTGTGAACGACCGTCTGCGCTCGCTCACAGCATAGGGGCACTCCCCCGCAACGCCTGGGGAGAACGGCTTTCCAGAACCCGGCTTGAAATTGGAGGGTTTCGTCATACCATAACTCGACTGAAACGATAGGGTTAAAGGGCTAACTCAGGAGGTAGCCATGCTCAATCGACGGTCCATTTTCCTCGCCGCCGCGCTCGCGGCTACTGCCCAACTGGGCGTCACCGGCTTCGCATTCGCGCAGGACCAGCTCACCAACGTGTCCTACGACCCGACGCGCGAATTGTACCGCAAGTACAACGAGTTGTTCACCGCGCACTGGAAGGAGAAGACCGGCCGCGACGTCGTGGTGACCAACACTCATGGCGGCTCCGGCTCGCAGACGCGCACCGTGATCGACGGGCTGCCGGCCGACGTCGTCACCATGCCGCTGGCGGGCGACATCCTCGCCATCGAGGCGGCCGGCCTGATCCAGCCGGGCTGGCAGGACGAGTTCCAGCTCAATTCCTCCCCCTACCTTTCGACCATCGTCTTCCTCGTCCGCAAGGACAATCCCAAGGGCATCAAGTCCTGGGACGACCTGGTGAAGGACGGCGTCGAGGTGATCACGCCCAACCCCAAGACGTCCGGCGGCGCCCGCTGGAACTATCTGGCGGCCTGGGCCTTCGAGCTCGACCGCACCGGAGGCGACGCCGCCGCCGCGAAGGAGTTCGTGCGCAAGATCTACGAGCACGTGCCGGTGCTCGACAGCGGCGCTCGCGGCTCGACCAACACTTTCGTGAAGAACGGCATCGGCGACGTGCTGCTGGCCTGGGAGAACGAGGCGTTCCTGGCGATCGAGGAGCTTGGCCCCGGCACGGTCGAGATCGTCGTGCCGCCGCTTTCGATCCTCGCCGAGCCGCCCGTCGCCATCGTCGACAAGAATGTCGACGCACGCGGCACCCGCGAGGTGGCGACCGAGTATCTCAACCATCTCTATTCGCCCGAGGCACAGAAGATCATCGCCGCGAGCTACTATCGCCCGCAATTCCCCGAGCATGCCGATCCGGAAGACGTCGCCCGTTTCCCGGACGTGAAGCTGGTGAAGATCAACGACGTGTTCGGCGGCTGGGCCGAAGCGCAGAAGACGCATTTCGCCGACGGCGGCGTGTTCGACGAGATCTACTCCAAGGACTGACCCACAGTTTCGTCCTCCCGGACAGAGGGGCCGCGGCGACGCGGCCCCTCGACAGCTGAAAGAGACGAGCGGCATGCCAGCCATACGCTTCAGAGAACCGAGCATCATTCCGGGCTTCCGACTGACCTTCGGTTTCACCGTGTTCTACCTGCTTCTGATCGTCATCATCCCGATCGTCGGCCTCTACGCGAAGACCTTCGAGCTCGACTGGGCGGCGTTCGAGCGCATCGTCACCGGTCCGCGCTTCCAGGCGGCGCTGCGCCTTTCCTTCGGTGCCTCGCTGCTGGCCGCCGCCTTCAACGTGGTGATCGGCGTGATCATCGCCTGGGTACTGGTTCGCTACGAGTTTCCCGGCCGCCGCGTTCTCGACGCCATCGTCGACCTTCCCTTCGCGCTGCCGACGGCGGTAGCGGGGATCGCGCTGACGGCCATCTACGCGCCGGCGGGCTGGGTCGGCAGCCTGTTCGCGCCCTACGGCATCCGCATCGCCTATACGCCGCTCGGCATCTGGATCGCGCTGGTGTTCATCGGCCTTCCTTTCGTGGTGCGCACGGTGCAGCCGGTGCTCCAGGACCTGAGCCGCGAGACGGAGGAGGCGTCGGCCACGCTGGGCGCCACGCGGGCGCGGACGATCCGATCCGTCATCCTGCCGACGCTGGTGCCGGCCATCCTCACCGGATTCGCGCTGGCCTTCGCGCGCGCCGTCGGCGAGTACGGCTCGGTCATCTTCATCGCCGGCAACCTGCCGCGGCAGACCGAAATATTGCCGCTGCTGATCGTCTTCCGGCTGGAGGAATTCAACTATGCGGGCGCGGCGGCGATCGCCGCCGTCATGCTCACGGTGTCGTTCCTCATCCTGCTCGCCATCAACCTGATCCAGGCCTGGAGTCAGAGGAGATATGCCCTTGGCTGACATGGCTTTTTCCCCAGCGGCGATGGCTGCAATCCGCTCGCCCGTGGGCGAGGCACCCGCCGTCCGATGGACGCTCATCGCCATTTCGGTTGCGGTGCTGGCGCTGTTCCTGCTGCTGCCGCTCGCCCTCGTCTTCGTCGAGGCGCTGCGCATGGGCTGGGGGCAGTACGTCGCGACCTTCAGCAATCCCGACGCGCGCGCCGCGATCTGGCTGACCCTGCTGGTCGCGGTGCTGGCGGTGCCGTGCAATCTCGTATTCGGCGTCGCTGCGGCCTGGGCCATCGCGAAGTACCGCTTCCGCGGCCGCGCCTTCCTGATCTCGCTGATCGACCTGCCCTTCTCGGTGTCGCCGGTGGTGGCGGGCCTGTGCATCGTCCTGCTGTTCGGCACCAATTCGCTGATCGGCGGCTGGCTGGTCGGGCACGGCTTTCCCGTGGTCTTTGCCCTGCCGGGCATCGCGCTGGCCACGATGTTCGTCACCTTTCCCTTCGTCGCCCGCGAATTGATCCCGGTGATGATCGAACAGGGCCGCGCCGAGGAGGAAGCGGCCCTGACCCTTGGCGCCTCGGGCTGGCGGACGTTCCTGACCGTCACCCTGCCGAACATCCGCTGGGCGCTGCTTTATGGCGTGCTCCTCTGCACCGCGCGTGCCATGGGCGAATTCGGCGCCGTCGCCGTCGTCTCGGGCAAGATCCGCGGCCAGACCGCGACGATGCCGATCACCATCGAGATGAACTACAACGAATATCTGTCGGTCGCGGCGTTTTCGCTGGCGGCGCTGCTGACGCTGCTTGCCCTTGCCACGCTGATGATCCGCGGGCTGCTGGAACTGCGCTATGCCGATCAGCTTGCCGCCGCGCGCCGCCATTAGGAGAGCCCCGATGCACATCGAAATCGACGAGATACGCAAGGACTTTGGCGTGACCGCCGCCCTGACCCCGGTGTCGCTGTCGATCCCCTCGGGCGCGCTGGTGGCGCTGCTGGGGCCGTCAGGGTCGGGCAAGACCACGCTTCTGCGCATCCTCGGCGGGCTCGAGTTTCCGACCGCGGGCCGGGTGCTGTTCGACGGGCAGGATGCGACCGGCCTGTCGGTGCAGGACCGCCGCGCCGGTTTCGTGTTCCAGTCCTACGCCCTGTTCCGCCACATGACGGTGTTCGAAAACATCGCCTATGGGCTAAAGGCGCGGCCCCGGGCCACGCGCCCGCCCCGGCCCGAGATCGCCCGGCGCGTGACCCGACTGCTCGACCTGATCCAGTTGCCCGACATCGGCGCCCGCTATCCGTCGCAACTGTCGGGCGGGCAGCAGCAACGGGTGGCGCTGGCCCGCGCCCTGGCGATCGAGCCGCGGATGCTGCTGCTGGACGAACCCTTTGGCGCGCTGGATGCCAAGGTGCGCAAGGAACTGCGGCAGGGCCTGCGCGAAATCCACGACACCACCGGGCTGACTACGGTTTTCGTCACCCACGATCAGGAAGAGGCGATGGAGCTGGCCGATCTGGTCGTTGTGATGTCGGGGTCAACATCGGGGGGCAAGATCGAACAGGTCGGCAAGCCGGCCGAGATCCGCGCCCGGCCGCGCACCGATTTCGTCCGCGACTTCATCGCCGCCTGAGCGGGGCGGCCGGCGCCTCAGCCGCCCAGGAAATCGACCTTGCCCAATTCCACGCCGTCATGGCGCAGGATGTTGTAGGCGGTGGTCATGTGGAAATAGAAATTCGGGATGGCGTAGAAGCCCAGATAGGACGCGCCGGTCATCTGCAACTCGCGCGGCCCGGCCTTGAAGCTGATCTCGCGGTCGTCGGCGGTGGCAAAGGCCTCGGGCGGGATGGTTTCCAGAAAGGCCACCGTCCTGTCGATCCGCGCCTGAAGCCCGGCGAAATCGGTCTCGTCATCCTCGAACCGCGGATTCTCGATCCCGGTCATGCGGGCGGCGATGGCCTTGGCATGGTCGCAGGCGATCTGCACCTGCCGGGTCAACGGCAGCATGTCGGGGTAAAGCCGGTCCCCCAGCAGCGTCTCCGGCGCCACCCGGCGCGGCCCGCACGAGGCTTCGGCCTTGGCAAGGATTTTGGCGAGGGCACGCAGGGAATGGATGACCGGGGGAAGCGGGGATTGCATGGCAGGCTCCTGTTTCCGCGGCACGGTAAGGGTTTCGGCCGGCAGGGAAAAGGGGGCTGCGGGGCAGGATGGCAAATGCCATATAACCATTTGATACTACGGTATAGTATTCGCACCCTGCCCGCCCTTTTTGCGCCCTTTCCGCTTCACGGCGCGCTGGTGTTGTGGTAGAAATTTCCACTGTCCCCTGCCGCGGAATCCCCCCTCATGAGCGTCCAGCTTTGCGACAACATTGTCTGTTGCGGCCACCACGCCCTGCGCGAACAGGTGTCGCTTGACCCCTTCCCGCTGATCGAACCACGCTGGATGCGGATCACGGTCGACCTGCCCCCCCGACACCTTTCCACCCGGCGCCGCCCTGTGGGAGGCGCAGGAAGGCAGGTTCGTGCTGAAATACATGTGGCCGGCGGGAAGCTGTGGGCCGCGCACAAAGGAATTCCTCGCCAATCTGGAGGCGTATGCCCGCGCGGTCGCGCCCCCCGAGCCGCCGCCCCCTCCCCCGCCACGACCCCGCCGGCTTTAGTCAGACGCCAAGGCACCAGCGCATCACCGCCTTCTGCGCATGCAGCCGGTTTTCCGCCTCGTCGAAGATCACCGAATGCGGGCCGTCCATCACCGCGCTTGTCGCCTCGTCGTTGCGATGGGCGGGCAGGCAATGCATGAACAGCGCATCGGGCTTGGCCCGCGCCATCAGGTGTTCGTTGACCTGATAGGGCCGCAACTGGTTGTGCCGCCGTTCGCGCGCCGATTCCGGGTCGTGCATCGACACCCAGGTGTCGGTGACCACCAGATCGGCACCCTCGACCGCGCGTTCGGGGTTGCGGTCCACGGTCACCGGATGGCCCCTGGACGCCGCGAAATCCAGCCAGACCTGTTCCGGATCCAGCGTCGGCGGCCCGGTAAAGGTCAGGTCGAAACCGAACTGCCCTGCCGCATGGGCAAAGCTGGCGAATACGTTGTTGCCGTCGCCCGACCACACCACCTTGCGCCCGGCGATGGGGCCGCGGTGTTCCTCGTAGGTCATGATATCGGCCATGATCTGGCAGGGATGGGTGCGGTTGGTCAGGCCGTTGATGACCGGCACCGTGGCATATTCGGCCATGTCGAGCAGGGTCTGCTCCTCGAACGTGCGGATCATGATCAGGTCGACATAGCGCGACAGGACGCGGGCGGTGTCGGCGATGGTTTCGCCATGGCCGAGTTGCATTTCCTTGCCCGACAGCACCATGGTTTGCCCGCCCAGCTGCCGCACGCCGACATCAAAGGACAACCGGGTCCGGGTCGAGGGCTTTTCGAAGATCAGCGCCACCATGCGCCCGGCCAGCGGCTGGTCGTCGTCGGGCGTGCCGCGCGGCCGGCCGTTGCGGGCGTCCTTCATCGCGCGGGCACTGTCGATCATCGCGCGCAAATCGGCGGGGTCGGTGGTGTGGATGTCGAGGAAATGGTTCATGGCGTTTCGCTTTTCCTGCGGCGGCATCCCGGCGGAGAGGCCGGGGGCCGCCTGCCCCCGGACCCCCGGGGGTATTTGTGCCAGAATGAGAATCAGGCGGGTTTCAGGGCGGTCGCCGCGGCGTCGAGGCGGCCAAGCGCCTCGGCAATGTCGGCATCGGGGATGTTGAGCGCGGGCAGGATGCGCACCACATTGTCGGCGGCGGGCGCTGTCAGCACCCCCGCGTCATAGCCGGCCCGCACCACATCGGCGGGCGCCACCCGGCATTTCAGGCCCAGCATGAGGCCCGATCCGCGCACCCCTTCGAACACATCGGGATGGGCGGCGACCAGACCCTCAAGCCCCTGCCGCAGAAGGCCGCCCTTGCGGCCGACATCGTTCAGGAAGGCGGGATCCGAGATGATCTCGACCACCCGCGCCCCGACCGCGCAGCCCAGCGGATTGCCGCCATAGGTCGACCCATGGGTGCCAACCGTCATGCCCGAGGCGGCCTTTTCGGTGGCCAGCACCGCGCCCAGCGGAAAGCCGCCGCCGATGCCCTTGGCCACCATCATGATATCCGGCGTGATCCCGGCCCATTCATGGGCGAACAGCCGCCCGGTCCGGCCCATGCCGCATTGCACCTCGTCCAGGATCAGCAGCGCGCCGGTATCGTCGCACAGGGCGCGCAGCGCCTTGAGATCGGCATCGGACATGGGCCTGATGCCGCCCTCGCCCTGCACAGGCTCGACGATCACCGCGCCGACATCGGGCCCGCGCATCGCTGCCTCGAGCGCGGGGCGGTCGCCCCAGGGCACATGGATGAAGCCGGGCAGCAAGGGGGCAAAGCCCTTGGTCATCTTCTCGGACCCGGCGGCGGCGATGGCGGCCGAGGACCGGCCGTGGAACGACCCTTCGAAGGCGATCACGGTGGTGCGGTCGGGATCGTCGCTTTCATACCAGTATTTCCGCGCCATCTTGATGGCGAGTTCCGCGGCCTCGGTTCCGGAATTGGTGAAGAAACAGGTGTCGGCAAAGCTGCGGTCGACCAGGAGGTCGGCCAGCCTTTGCTGTTCGGGAATGGTGTAGAGGTTCGACAGGTGCCAGATCCGGCCCGCCTGCGCCGTCAGCACCGCGACCAGATCGGGGTTGGCATGGCCCAGCGAATTGACCGCGATCCCGGCCGCAAGGTCAAGGTAACGGCGCCCGTCCGTCGCGGTCAGCCAGCTGCCCTCGCCCTTTTCAAAGGACAGGGGGGCGCGGTTGTAGGTCGGCAGAAGCGTGGGGATCATGGCAAATCCTGTGGATGAGGGCCAAGTCGTGCCAAGGCACGGAGAGAGAGTCAACGCAGGTCGGGAAAGACAGAACCGCCGGACAAGCGGACGCGGGCCGAGGGGGCTCAGCGTCGGCGTCGGAACAGGAAAGGCGTGTCCATGCGGGTCATGCGCCGGTCTTACGGGGAAACCCCCGCTTGTGAAAGGGCAAATCAGCGCGCCTTCAGCCGGATCGGCAACGCGCGCAGCTCGGCAGCGGCCAGCGCCGACAGGACCGGGACCGCGATGGCGCCCACCCGCAGCGGCCCCGTGCCGCAGCCGAAAGCAGGCCGCAGATCATCGGCGCCGCCGCGAACACCCATGGCACCAGCGGCGCCGCGACCAGCAAGAAGGGCAGAAACCGCGCGCTTGCCCGGCCTGAGACGCTGCGGAACGACAGGAAAGGCGGTCAGGATGGCGAACAGTGCCAACGGCACATCGCCTTCGGCGGCGCAAGGCGCGTCCTTATGCGCCCAGACCATGCCGAATGCGGCAACAATCCGCGGAAGATCGACAGATTGTCTACGCTCTATCGACAGGCGGGCATCCGGCTTTCCCGTTGCAGGACCTAGGATTATTCGGTGTCCCACATTGCGCAACGGCCGCGCGAAACCGGCATCCGCGCCGCCGGGCCGCCTTGCGCTTTGGCAACGGGGCCTGTATTTCGGTCCATCGGCGCCGGTGCCCCTTCTGGGTCCGGGCCGTGGCAGGCGGCCGCCGGGGCCGCCCGGCCTGTCATCTCCGCCGGAGGAACGCATGTCCTGGACCGACGAGCGCGTCGAGACGCTCAAGAAAATGTGGAACGAAGGCCAGTCGGCCAGCCAGATCGCCAAGGAACTGGGTGGGGTCACCCGCAATGCGGTGATCGGCAAGGTGCATCGTCTGGGCCTGTCGAACCGCGTCGGACCGGGCGGCGAAGAGCCCGCGCCTGCTGCCGCCGCCGCGCCGCGCGTCCCGCCCATGGCGGTCGAGGTCGAGATCGAGGCCGTCGAGGTCGAGATCGAAGTCGACATCGTGGAAGAGGACGAGCCGGAAGAGATCGAGGCCGCGCCCGCCCTGCCGGTGCGCAAGCAGATCATCCCCGCCGGCCAGCCGCTGCCGCCGCAACCCAGCGCCAACGAAATCTCGCCCGAGGCCTTGGCCAAGGTCAACGAAGTCGAAAAGGTCGCCCGCCGCCTGACGCTGATGGAACTGACCGAAAAGACCTGCAAATGGCCGGTCGGTGACCCCGCGACGCCGAATTTCTGGTTCTGCGGCCTTCCCGTCCAGCAGGGCAAGCCCTATTGCGAGGCGCATGTCGGCGTCGCCTTCCAGCCGATGAGCGCAAGGCGCGACCGGCGCCGCTGACGCCGGGCCCTTCGGGGCCGGGCGCGGTCAGCCGCCAGACCAGCACATCGCCCGCCATGATCGTCTGGACGCCCGTCAGGATGACGCGGCAGTCGGCACTGCCGTCGCCGGTCGTCTCGATCAAGAGCGCCTGATGGATGAAGGCGGACCTGATTGGCGCCAGTGAAGCCGGCGGTGCCCGTCAGGTCAGGTCCAGAGCGGTCGGGTCGATCACCTCGGCGGCGCGGCCGTTGCGCAGATCGGCCAGCGCGGCAAAGACAAAGCTGTCGGCGCCGCCCTCGCCGTAAGGGTTGTTGTTGCCGGCATCGCCAAACAGCGTATCCCCACCGGCACCGCCATAGGTGATCGGATCGCCGCAGGCTGCGGCCGCACTGGCAGGTCAGTCAAGAACCGTGGCATCCTTGCCGGCCATCGACCGCCCCGGTCCGGTCGCCTTGCCCTCAAGGCGTTCGACGTCGCGCGGCCCCTTCCGGCAGGGGCCCTTCCCCGCTATATGCGGCCAATGCAGAATCCGCCGAACCTTCGCCCCGATATCGCGCCGCGTGCGCAATTTGCCGATGCCCCCCGCCCCGGCCAGCCGACCATCGGCATGGTCAGCCTTGGCTGCCCCAAGGCGCTAGTCGACAGCGAACGCATCCTGACCCGGCTTCGGGCCGAGGGCTATGCGATCTCGCCCGACTACGCCGGGGCCGATGCGGTGATCGTCAACACCTGCGGGTTCCTCGATTCGGCCAAGGCCGAAAGCCTCGATGCCATCGGAGAGGCGCTTTCGGCCAACGGCCGCGTCATCGTCACCGGCTGCCTGGGGGCCGAGCCCGAGTTCATCACCGGGGCGCATCCCAAGGTGCTGGCCGTCACCGGGCCGCAGCAATACGAACAGGTGCTCGACGCGGTGCATGGCGCGGTGCCGCCCTCGCCCGATCCCTTCGTCGACCTTCTGCCGCCGCAGGGGGTCAAGCTGACGCCGCGGCATTATTCCTACCTGAAGATCTCCGAGGGCTGCGACCACAAGTGCAAGTTCTGCATCATCCCCGACATGCGCGGCCGCCTCGCCTCGCGTCCCGCAAAAGCGGTGCTGCGCGAGGCGGAAAAGCTGGTCGCGGCGGGGGTGAAGGAACTTCTGGTCATCTCGCAGGACACTTCGGCCTATGGAACGGACTGGAAGGAACGGGACGAGAAATTCCCGATCCTGTCGCTGGCCCGCGACCTGGGGTCTCTGGGCGCCTGGGTGCGGATGCACTACGTCTATCCCTACCCGCATGTGCGCGACCTTGTGCCGCTGATGGCGCAGGGCCTGATCCTGCCCTATCTCGACATCCCGTTCCAGCACGCCCACCCTGATGTATTGCGGAGGATGGCCCGCCCCGCCGCCGCCGCCCGGACGCTGGACGAGATTGCCGCCTGGCGCCGCGACTGCCCCGACATCGTCCTGCGCTCCACCTTCATCGTCGGCTACCCGGGCGAGACCGAGGCGGAGTTCCAAACCCTGCTCGACTGGATGGACGAGGCGCAACTGGACCGCGTCGGCGCCTTCCAATACGAAAACGTCGCCGGCGCCCGGTCCAACGCCCTGCCCGACCATGTGCCGGACGAGGTGAAGCAGGACCGCTACGACCGCTTCATGGCCAAGGCGCAGGAGATTTCCGAGGCCAAGCTGGCGGCAAAGGTCGGCAAGGTGATCGAGGTCATCGTCGACGAGGTCGAGGAAGACGGCGCGGTCTGCCGGACCAAGGCCGACGCCCCGGAGATCGACGGCAACCTGTTCATTGACGAAGGGTTCGAGGGGCTGTCGGTGGGGGATATCGTGACGGTCGAGGTGGACGAGGCGGGGGAGTATGATTTGTGGGGGAGGGTGGTGTGACTGGGGCAAATAGTCCGCTAAGGGTGATCTCCAAACACTTGACGCAGTTGAGATAGGCCCAACTTTATGCCCTGCGCTCCCATGTGGTGTGAAAAAGAAACCCAGCTAGGTGCGACTAGACAATATGCGCGACCGTTCGGCAGGCATACATTCATTAAGTAGTCTTGGCCGGCGCGTCCAAACTCCAATGACCACGAATCGATCTCGATTGTCTGCGTGGGCGAAAATTCAGTGTTTATCTTTCGAAGATCGGTCGAAATTTGGAGCCAGCTACTCAGCATGTGGTAGTCAATAGGGTATGCTGAATCAGCTGCATATATCAGTTCTTCCTTCGCTTTTCTTGCGTCATAATACAAGGTTCCCCGGCACCTCGTTTCTTTGAGCGCTTCAAATACCGGATATATGTCTGAATCCGATGTATAAATGTGGATTTCGTCAGCCAGTCCCATGAGGGCATACCTAATTGCGTCCACAGCAATCCAAGTATCCACCCCTTTCTGCTCAAGTGACGATCGAACTTCTGCTGAACCACTCCCTGCTTTGAGTCGAGTTAATCCATCACGCACCGAAAAATTCGGATGCGATCTAATTGCATCCAGAAAGGTCGCCTTAGCCTTCAACCTCCCTGCATGATCTGCGTCGCTTTCCGTTGGCTTTTTTACAGGTAGTGCATCGTAGAAAATTCCACGATGGACGTCCATGCCTACCGCCGACCAGCCAATCTGACGCACCGGTCCCCCAATATCTTCTTGGAAGTCGTTGCAAAGTCGGACGAAGAATGCGCCATCGATTAGGACATACTTGATTGGCATTGCTTTCTCGCGCTGAAGGGAAGAGCAACGGTTGAATGCGCCAGTCGGTGACTGAGATAGATCTCACTCATCCATCTTCAACGCCGAGATAAACGCCTCCTGCGGGATTTCGACCTTCCCGAACTGGCGCATCCGCTTCTTGCCGGCCTTCTGCTTGTCCAGCAACTTCCGTTTCCGCGTGGCATCCCCGCCATAGCACTTGGCCGTCACGTCCTTCCGCATCGCGCTCAATGTCTCGCGGGCGATCACCTTCCCCCCAATCGCCGCCTGGATGGGGATCTTGAACATGTGCCTGGGGATCAGGTCCTTGAGCTTTTCTACCATCGCCCGGCCACGCATTTCGGCGCGGTCGCGGTGGACCATCATGCTCAACGCGTCCACCGGCTCGTCATTCACCAGGATCGACATCTTGACCAGATTGTCCTCCTGATAGCCCGACAACTGATAATCGAAGGACGCATAGCCCTTGGTCACCGATTTCAGCCGGTCGTAGAAATCGAACACCACCTCGTTCAGCGGCAGGTCATAGACCACCATCGCCCGTGACCCGGCATAGGTCAGGTCCAGTTGCACCCCGCGGCGGTCCTGGCAGAGCTTCAATATATCGCCCAGATATTCGTCGGGGACCATGATCGTGGCCTTGATCCGCGGCTCTTCCAGATGGTCGACATAGGTCAGGTCGGGCATGTCGGCGGGGTTGTGCAGGTCGCGCTGCGTTCCGTCCTTCATGAACAGGTGATAGACCACCGAGGGCGCCGTGGTGATGAGGTCGATGTCGTATTCGCGTTCCAGCCGGTCGCGGATCACCTCGAGGTGCAAGAGCCCCAGAAACCCGCAGCGGAACCCGAACCCCAGCGCGGCCGAGGTCTCCATTTCATACGAGAACGAGGCATCGTTGAGCGCCAGCTTCTCGATGGCGTCGCGCAAATCCTCGAAATCATTGGCATCGACGGGGAACAGGCCGCAGAACACCACCGGCTGGGCGGGTTTGAAGCCCGGCAGGGCCAGGTCGGTGCCCTTTCTTTCATGGGTGATCGTGTCGCCGACGCGGGTGTCGCGGACCTGCTTGATCGAGGCGGTGAACACCCCGATCTCGCCCGGGCCCAGTTCGTCGATATCCACCATCTGCGGCCGCAGCACCGCCAGCTTGTCGATGCCATAGACGGCATTGGTTGCCATCATGCGGATGCGGTCGCCCCGTTTCACCACGCCGTCCATGACGCGGATCATCACGACGACGCCCAGATAGCTGTCATACCAGCTGTCGACCAGCATCGCCTTGAGGGCCGCGGTGCGGTCGCCCTTGGGCGCCGGCAGGCGATGCACGATGGCCTCGAGCACATCGGGAATGCCGATGCCGGATTTGGCGGAAATCAGCACCGCGTCGCGGGCGTCAAGGCCGATCACGTCCTCGATATTCTCTTTCACCCGCTCCGGCTCGGCCGCCGGCAGGTCGATCTTGTTCAGCACGGGAACGATCTCGTGCCCGGCATCCAGCGCCTGATAGACGTTGGCAAGCGTCTGCGCCTCGACCCCCTGCGATGCATCGACGACCAGAAGCGAGCCTTCGACGGCGCGCATCGACCGCGACACCTCATAGGCGAAATCGACGTGGCCGGGCGTGTCGATCAGGTTCAGGACATAGTCCTGCCCGTCCTTCGCCTTGTAGTTCAGCCGGACGGTATTGGCCTTGATGGTGATGCCGCGCTCGCGCTCGATATCCATGCTGTCGAGCAGCTGTTCCTTCATGTCGCGGTCGGCGACGGTGCCGGTGGCCTGGATCAGCCGGTCGGCCAGCGTCGATTTGCCATGGTCGATATGCGCCACGATGGAAAAGTTGCGGATATGGCTGAGGTCGGTCATCTGGCACGCCTGAAAGGGATCACCGCCACATGGCCGAAGGGGGCCGTTTTGGCAAGGGGCGCACAAGGGCGGCGGCACCGCCCGGACAGCCCGCCGGCGTCGCTGATTCTATGCCGCGCGCCCTGCCGCACCGGGCAGGGCGAGCGATTGCATACAATCGCACACAATCCCTTCGTCAACGCGCCGCGGCCAAGTCCTTGCCCGCAAACGGGGTTTAGCGCCATCAGCCCTGACACCGGCGATGCTGCACCGCCGCGCCCTTGCGCGGGCATCACGCCGGGTTTACCAGAGGGCGCGTTTTCAACCCCTTCTCCAACCTGCGAAGGATCCCTCCGCCATGGCCAGACCCAAGATCGCCCTGATCGGCGCCGGACAGATCGGCGGCACGCTTGCCCATCTTGTCGCGCTCAAGGAACTGGGCGATGTCGTCCTGTTCGACATTGCCGAAGGCACCCCGCAGGGCAAGTCGCTCGACATTGCCGAGGCCGGGCCCTCGGCCGGGTTCGATGCCAGCCTGACCGGCGCCAATGACTACAGCGCCATCGCCGGTGCCGATGTCTGCATCGTCACCGCCGGTGTGCCCCGCAAGCCGGGGATGAGCCGCGATGACCTTCTGGGCATCAACCTCAAGGTGATGAAGTCGGTGGGCGAAGGCATCAAGGCCCATGCGCCCGGTGCCTTTGTCATCTGCATCACCAACCCGCTTGACGCGATGGTCTGGGCGCTGCGCGAATTCTCGGGCCTGCCGCATGAAAAGGTCGTGGGCATGGCCGGCGTGCTGGACTCGGCCCGCTTCCGCCATTTCCTTTCGCTCGAATTCGGCGTGTCGATGAAGGACGTCACCGCCTTTGTTCTTGGCGGCCACGGCGACACGATGGTGCCGCTGGTCCGGTATTCGACCGTCGCCGGCATCCCGCTGCCCGATCTGGTCAAGATGGGCTGGACCACGCAGGAAAAGCTTGACGCCATCGTCCAGCGCACCCGCGACGGCGGGGCCGAGATCGTCGGCCTGCTCAAGACGGGTTCGGCCTTCTACGCCCCCGCGACGGCGGCCATCGAAATGGCCGAGGCGTTCCTCAAGGACCAGAAGCGCGTGCTGCCCTGCGCCGCCTTTGTCGATGGCGCCTATGGCCAGTCGGGCCTGTATGTCGGCGTGCCGACGGTGATCGGCGCCGGCGGCATCGAGAAGGTGATCGAGATCTCGCTCGCCCGCGACGAACAGGCGATGTTCGACAAGTCGGTCGATGCGGTGAAGGGCCTGATCGCTGCCTGCAAGGGCATCGAACCCAGCCTCGCGTAATGCCTAGGGCCGCGGCGGGCGCCCGGTGATCCGTGACACCAGCGCCCGCACCCCGTGCTTCACGGTTTGCAGGTCGCGGCGCGGGGCCCAGCGCAATTCGTGGGCATCGTAGGCGGCCGCGTCAAAGCCGCCTGCGCCGGGGAAAAGCGCGGCGGCCTGACCGGCAAGATCGGTTGCATTGTCGATCAGAAGACCCAGAGCCCCGAGCGCGGTTTCGCGCCCGGGGTCGAGCAGTTTCAGCCGCCGATAGACCGCCTCGCCTGCCTCCCGGTCGGCGCCGGCGGCATGGACCGCGGCCAGCTGGTTGCGCGTCGCGGCATGGCTGTCGGGAAAGGCGCGCCATTCCGGTTGCTGGTCGATCTTGCGACGCTTCTTGGCGACCCAGGCTGCCGGGGTCAGCCCGTCGAAATGCAGGACCGCATGATCGGCCAGAACCGCCATACGGGCGGGATCGGCGTTGTCGGGGACATGGATCCCGGCAGCAAGCCCGCGCCCGGTCCGAAAAAAGCTCTTGCCGCCGGTATAGCCTGCCATGCCGCGGCTCAACAACGGGGCGGCGGCGCCGTCGATGCGATCAATGGTGTCTTGCAGCGCCGGACCGTGGATCTGGTGGCGGAAGCGGCCGTCGAAGATATTGCCCCGGTCGATCCTGCCGGAATGCACCCGCTCCACCACATTGACCAGCGCATGGGTCCGCTCCTCGGGCACCGCGGCCAGCCTCTCGCCGATGTCGCCGGGCCCCCAAAGGAATTCGTCGGCATCGACATGCAGCACCCAGGGGTAGCGCGCCGACTCCAGCACGACCCCCAGGTTCAGCCGCTGCCGCCCCGACGCGGGCCAGGGCCGCCCGCCCGGAAACTGCTGCCACCACGACCCGGTGCAGCAGGTCACCCGCACGCGGTCCGCCTGCCGCAGGGTTTCGGCCAGCTCCTCGTCGGGGCGGTCAAGGAAAAGATGCACCTCGGCCGCGCCAAGGGCCAGCGCATGGGCCGCGAAGGCCATGACAAGCTGCGGCGGCTCGCTTACCGTCGCCGCGACCATCCATTCTGCGCCTGTCACATAGCCCCCCGCCTTTGCATTATATGACAGAAGGAAACCGTGCCGATGGCAAGGATGAATCAAGGTTCAGGAGGAACCCGATGCGCCCGTTTCTGATGCCCCTTCTTGCAGCCCTCGCCGCCCCCGCGGCGGCCGACACCGATGTCTCGGCCCTGATCCGCGACCGCGGCCTTGCCGGGGCCGAGGCCGACCTTGCCGCCATCGCCGCACCCACCGCCTCGGACCTGTTCGGGCTGGGCGGGGTGCGCTTTCTGCGCGGCATCGAACGCGCGCTGCAGACCCGCTATCAGACCGGACTCAGCCCGGTTGTCGGCATGCTGGGCGTGCCGCTCCTGCGCCTGCCGATCCCCGAAAACCCCAACCCGGCCCCGTTCGAGCCCGCAACCGTCACCACGCTGTTTTCCACCGCGCTGGGCGACATGGAGGGCGCCGTCACCGCCCTTGACGGGATCGAGGGCGAGGTTGCCGTCCGCATCGACACCGGCGACATCTGGTTCGACATCGACGGCAACGGCAGCCGCGGCGAGGGCGAGGAGATGGCCGCGGTGGTGTCCTTCGGTCTTGGACTGCAACTGCCGTCCATCACCGTGCAATTCGACACCGCCGATGCCGCCTGGCTGCGCGCCTATGCCAATCTTCTGGCCGGCGTGTCGGAAACCGTGCTTGCCTTTGACCCGACCGAGGCGATTGCCAGCATCCACGAGGCGACCGCCGCGCTGGACGCGATCAATGCCGAAGGCGGCGCGCCCTGGGGCACCGGCCTGCATCATGAAATCGGCACCTATGTCGATTATGCCGCCATCGTGCTGACCGCAGTCCAGGTCCGCCCCGATCCCGCCCGTCTTGCCGCCGCCCGCGACCATTTCCTGGCCACCGTGCAGGACAACCGCCGCTTCTGGACCGAAGTCGCGCGCGAGACCGACAACGACGCAGAATGGATTCCGAACAAGCACCAGCAATCGGCCACCGGCCTGGTCTTTCCGCCCGACACCGGCACCTTGTGGCTTGCCGTTCTGGACGATGCCGAGGCGGTGCTGACCGGGCAGGCGCTGATCCCGTTCTGGCGGCTGGCGGGCGATGCCGGCATCGACCTGTCGGCGCTGATCGCCGACCCGCCGGTGATGGATGTGATCGGGCTGGCGCAGGGCAGCGCCCTGTTGCCCTATGTCCGCCACGGCCGGGTGATGAACGCCAATTCCCTGACCATGTTCAGCGCCATGATCGGCGGCGATGCCGGCCTGTTCATGGTCATGCTGAACTAGCCGCGACTCGGCCCGACCCCTGTTACCGCTCGCATCCCGCCACATGTGATCACACCCCGGAATTGCGTGATCACAAATGTCGGTTTTTTCGTTGCGCGCGTTAAATCCCTGTTCTGACTTTTGGTCCCATATGCTTAGAGGGCGCCAGATCAAAGCCAAGGGGTCGCGATGAACATCCACGAATACCAGGCCAAGGCCCTGTTGCGCAGCTATGGCGCCCCGGTCAGCGACGGCCGCGCCGTCACCCGCGCCGAGGACGCGAAATCCGCCGCGGGCGAACTGGGCGGTCCGATCTGGGTCGTCAAGGCGCAGATCCACGCCGGCGGCCGCGGCAAGGGCAGGTTCAAGGAATCCGAGGCCGGCGAAAAAGGCGGCGTCCGCGTCACCACTTCGGTCGAACAGGCGGCCGAGGATGCCCGCCGGATGCTGGGCCGCACCCTTGTCACCGCGCAGACCGGCGCCGCCGGCAAGCAGGTCAACCGCATCTATATCGAAGACGGTTCCAATATCGCCAAGGAACTGTATCTGGCGCTGCTCGTCGACCGCAAGTCGAGCCGGATTTCCTTTGTCGCCTCGACCGAGGGCGGGATGGACATCGAACAGGTCGCCCATGACACGCCCGAACGCATCCTGTCGTTCAGCGTCGATCCGGCGACGGGATATCAGCCCTTCCACGGCCGCCGCATCGCCTTTGCCCTTGGGCTGAAGGGCGATCAGGTCAAACAATGCGTCAAGCTGATGGGCACCCTCTATCGCGCCTTCGTCGAGAAGGACATGGAGATGCTGGAAATCAACCCGCTCATCATCACCGACAAGGGCGATCTCAAGTGCCTTGATGCCAAGATGGGCTTTGACAACAACGCGCTTTACCGCCAGCCCGACGTGCTGGCCCTGCGTGACGAGACCGAGGAAGACCCCAAGGAACTCGCCGCGTCGAAATTCGACCTGAACTACATCGCGCTCGACGGTGAAATCGGCTGCATGGTCAACGGCGCCGGCCTTGCCATGGCGACGATGGACATCATCAAGCTCTATGGCGCGGAACCCGCCAATTTCCTCGACGTCGGCGGCGGCGCGTCGAAGGAGAAGGTGACGGAAGCCTTCAAGATCATCACGAGCGACCCGAATGTGAAGGGCATCCTCGTCAACATCTTTGGCGGCATCATGCGCTGCGACATCATCGCCGAAGGCATCATCGCCGCGGTCAAGGAAGTCGGCCTGTCGGTCCCGCTGGTGGTGCGGCTTGAGGGCACCAATGTCGAAATCGGCAAGCAGATCATCCGCGAAAGCGGCCTGAACGTGATTCCGGCCGACGACCTGCGCGACGGGGCAGAGAAGATCGTGAAGGCGGTGAAGGGGTGATCGCGTGGCGCTGCTGCTGAAGATCGACCCCGAGGCGCTGCGCGACGGCGATGCCGTGGTGCCGCGCATGAAGTCGGCGGCGCTGACGCCCGCCGACATCGGCCAGACCGTCTATGTCTGGCTCGGGGACGCCCCCTCGGCCCCCGGCGCCCTGCATTCGCGCACCGTCCTGGCCGGATTCGAGCCGCTGAAGATGGCGCAGATCCGCGACCCGTCCAAACTCAAGAACGCCTACCGTCTGACCCTCGCGCCGGATCAGGCGCGACCCTCCGCTCCGCTGACCACGCGGGATCTTGGCCCCTATCGCTATGTCGAGGGCGCCGATGGCATCGAAAGCCTTGGGCGCATCCACCGCGACCGCAACGACAAGATCCTGCGCCTCACGAATGCCGAAGCTGCCGTACTTGGCGAACGCTTCCCGAACTAGGAAACGACCATGTCCGTCCTTGTCGACAAGACTACCAAACTGATCTGCCAGGGCTTTACCGGCTCGCAGGGCACGTTCCATTCCGAACAGGCCATCGCCTATGGCACGAAGATGGTCGGCGGCGTCACCCCCGGCAAGGGCGGGACCACCCATCTGGACCTGCCGGTGTTCGATAGCGTGCACGAGGCGGTGGAGCGGACCGGCGCCGATGCGACCGTCATCTACGTCCCGCCGCCCTTCGCCGCCGATTCGATCCTCGAGGCGATCGACGCCGAAATCCCGCTGATCGTCGCCATCACCGAAGGCATTCCCGTGCTCGACATGATGAAGGTCAAGCGCGCGCTGGCCAATTCGAAGTCGCGCCTGATCGGGCCCAACTGCCCCGGCATCATGACGCCCGACGAATGCAAGATCGGCATCATGCCGGGCTCGATCTTCCGCCGCGGCAGCGTCGGCGTGGTCAGCCGCTCGGGCACGCTGACCTATGAGGCGGTCAAGCAGACCTCGGACGTGGGGCTGGGCCAGTCCAGCGCCGTCGGCATCGGCGGCGACCCGATCAAGGGGATGGAGCATATCGACGTGCTCGAGATGTTCCTCGCCGACCCCGAGACGACCTCGATCATCATGATCGGCGAAATCGGCGGTTCCGCCGAAGAGGACGCCGCCCGCTTTCTTGCCGATGAAAAGCGCAAAGGTCGGTGGAAGCCGACCGCAGGCTTCATCGCCGGCCGCACCGCGCCCAAGGGCCGCCGCATGGGCCATGCCGGCGCCATCGTCTCGGGCGGTTCGGGCGACGCGGAATCCAAGATCGAGGCGATGAAATCGGCCGGTATCGTCGTCGCCGACAGCCCCGCCGGGCTGGGCGAGGCGGTGCTCAAGGCGATCAAGGGTTAGGAGGCGGTCATGGCGGCATATCCGGTCAGGTTCGCGGCATTGGCCGCGCTCGTTCTGGTCGCCGCCTGCGACCCGCTGCCGCCCGCGCCGGTCGCCGGCGCGCCAGAGCGCGGGGTCGCGCTGCTGGCCGCCTCTGGCCTGCCCGAGGACTCGGTCCTTGCCATCACCGAGGTCGGCGACCGCACGATGATCTTCTTCTCGGTCGCCGCGGCGACCCCGGAACAGGTCGCGGCCGCACCCGCCGGGATCTGCTCCCTGGCCGGGCAATCGGTGGCCTATTCGCAGGTCCGCCCGCCCGAACACCCCGAGGATCTGCCCGGAATCAACATCCTCGTCATCACCTGCTCTGCCTGACGAAACCGATCCCATATGCTGGCGGACGCCCCGCCCATCGCCGCAAAGGTGACATCATGACCGACCAGTCCCCCACCGACGCCTTCCGCGCCTCGTCCTTCCTGCAAGGGGCCAATGCGGATTATGTCGAACAGCTTCAGGCCCGCTATGCCGCCGATCCGGCCAGCGTCGATGCAAGCTGGGCCGCGTTCTTTGCCGGGCTGGGCGACAGCGCGCCGGATGCCCGCGCCAGTGCCGCCGGGCCAAGCTGGGCGCGCACCGACTGGCCGCCGACCCCGTCCGACGATCTGACCGCCGCGATGGACGGGCAATGGCCGGCCGATCCCAAAAAGGCCGGGGAAAAGATCGTCGCCAAGGCCGCCGAAAAGGGCGTCAGCCTGTCGGAATCGCAGATGCGGCAGGCGGTGCTCGATTCCTTGCGCGCGCTGATGCTGATCCGCGCCTACCGGATCCGCGGCCATCTCATCGCCGATCTCGATCCGCTGGGGATGCGCGACGAAAAACCCCATCCGGAGCTTGACCCCGCCTCCTACGGCTTTGCC
This sequence comes from uncultured Rubellimicrobium sp., assembly GCA_964540965.1. Lineage (GTDB taxonomy): Bacteria > Pseudomonadota > Alphaproteobacteria > Rhodobacterales > Rhodobacteraceae > JADYZU01. Next base: position 28,301 of record CAZIOT010000012.1, read on the forward strand.
GAGGCCGACATGGACCGGCCGATCTTCATCGACCATGTGCTGGGGCTTGAGATCGCGTCGATGCGGCAGATCCTTGCCATCGTGCGGCGCACCTATTGCGGCACTTTCGCGCTGCAATACATGCATATTTCCGACCCCGAACAGGCCGGCTGGCTCAAGGAACGGATCGAGGGTTATGGCAAGGAAATCACCTTTACCCAGAACGGGCGCAAGGCGATCCTGAACAAGCTGGTCGAGGCCGAGGGCTTCGAAAAGTTCTGCCATGTCAAGTTCATGGGCACCAAACGCTTCGGCCTTGACGGGGCCGAGGCGCTGATCCCGGCGATGGAACAGATCGTCAAGCGCGGCGGCGCCCTGGGGGTCGAGGAGATCGTGATCGGCATGCCGCACCGCGGCCGCCTGAACGTGCTGGCGAATGTGATGGGCAAGACCTATCGCGCCATTTTCCACGAATTCCACGGCGGCAGCTACAAGCCGGACGAGGTCGAAGGCTCGGGCGATGTGAAATATCACCTCGGCACCAGTTCCGACCGCGAATTCGACGGCAACAGGGTTCACCTGTCCCTGACCGCGAACCCCAGCCACCTCGAGGCGGTCAACCCCGTGGTCCTGGGCAAGGTCCGCGCCAAACAGGACCAGATGCACGACAGCGAACGCACCCGCGTGCTGCCGATCCTGCTGCACGGCGACGCCGCCTTTGCCGGCCAGGGCGTGGTTGCCGAATGTTTCGGCCTTTCGGGGCTGAAGGGCCACCGCACCGGCGGCACCATGCATATCGTCGTCAACAACCAGATCGGCTTTACCACCGCGCCCAGCTATTCGCGGTCCTCGCCCTATCCGACCGACATCGCCCTGATGGTCGAGGCGCCGATCTTTCACGTCAACGGCGACGACCCCGAGGCCGTGGTCCATGCCGCCAAGGTCGCCACCGAATTCCGCCAGAAGTTCCACAAGGACGTGGTGATCGACATCTTCTGCTACCGCCGCTTCGGTCACAACGAAGGCGACGAGCCGATGTTCACCAATCCGGCGATGTACACCCGGATCAAGAAGCAGAAGACCACGCTGCAGCTTTACACCGAACGGCTGGTCAAGGACGGTCTCATCCCCGAGGGCGAGATCGAGGACATGAAGGCCGCGTTCCAGGCCCATCTGAACGAGGAATTCGAGGCCGGTAAGGTCTATCGCCCGAACAAGGCCGACTGGCTGGACGGCCGCTGGAAGAAGATCACCCGCACCGATGCCGAGAATTACCAGTCCGGCGAAACCGGCATCGCGCCCGATACGCTGGCGGAAATCGGCCGCGCGCTGACCTCGGTTCCCGAACGGTTCGACCTGCACAAGACCATTGCCCGCCAGCTTGAGGCGAAGGCGAAGATGTTCGAGAGCGGCGCCGGTTTCGACTGGGCCACCGCCGAGGCAATGGCCTTTGGAAGCCTCGAGGTCGAGGGCTTTCCGGTGCGCCTGTCGGGGCAGGATTGCACCCGCGGCACCTTCAGCCAGCGGCAATCGGCCTTTGTCGACCAGACGACCGAGGAACGCTGGTATCCGCTGAACCACATCCGCGACGGGCAGGCACGCTATGAGGTCATCGATTCGATGCTCTCGGAATATGCCGTGCTGGGGTTCGAATACGGCTATTCGATGGCCGAACCGAATGCGCTGGTGGCATGGGAGGCGCAATTCGGCGATTTCGCCAATGGCGCCCAGATCATGTTCGACCAGTTCATCAATTCGTCCGAATCGAAATGGCTGCGCATGTCGGGCCTTGTGGTGCTGCTGCCGCACGGGTTCGAAGGTCAGGGGCCGGAACATTCCAGCGCCCGTCTGGAACGGTTCCTGCAGCTTTCGGCCGAGGACAACTGGATCGTCGCCAATTGCACGACGCCGGCGAACTATTTCCACATCCTGCGCCGCCAGATCCACCGCGACATCCGCAAGCCGCTGATCCTGATGACGCCGAAATCGCTTTTGCGTCACCCGATGGCGATTTCCGCAGCGGCGGATTTCGAAACCGGCTCGATCTTCCACCGCGTGCTGTGGGATGATGCGCAAAAGGGCAATTCGACGGCGGTGCTGAAACCCGACGACCAGATCCGCCGCGTCGTCCTGTGCAGCGGCAAGGTCTATTACGACCTTCTGGCCGAACGCGACCGCCGCGGCATCGACGACATCTATCTGTTGCGGCTGGAACAGATCTATCCGGTGCCGGCCAAGTCGCTGATGACCGAACTGGGCCGCTTCAAGGGCGCCGAGGTGATCTGGTGCCAGGAAGAACCGCAGAATCAGGGCGCGTGGTCCTTCATCGACCCCAATCTCGAGGCGGTGCTGACCCGGCTTGGCGGCGCCACGACGCGGGCGCGCTATGTCGGCCGCGCCGCATCGGCCTCGCCCGCGACCGGGCAGATGAGCAAGCACAAGGCACAACAGGATGCGCTGGTGGATGAGGCGCTGACGATCAAGGGGAAAGACCAATGACGACCGAAGTCCGCGTGCCCACCCTGGGCGAAAGCGTCACCGAGGCCACCGTCGCCACCTGGTTCAAGAAACCGGGCGATGCCGTCCGCGCCGATGAAATGCTGTGCGAACTGGAAACCGACAAGGTGACGGTCGAGGTTCCGGCCCCGGTCGCCGGGGTTCTGGCCGAAATCGTCGCGCCCGAGGGCTCGACGGTCGGGGTGAACGCGCTTCTTGCCTCGATCAGCGAAGGCGCGGCCGCCCCCGCCCCGGCGACCGAGGCCGCCAAGGCCGATCCCCGCCTCGAAAAGGCCGAGGCCGTGGGGTCGCCCGGTGCCGGCCCCGAACAGGTCACGCCGCGCGGCGATGTGGAAAACGCGCCTTCCGCCAACAAGTTGATGGCCGACCGCGGCATCGACCCGTCCACCGTCGCCGGAACCGGCAAGGACGGCCGCATCATGAAAGAGGACGTGCTCAAGGCGCCGGCGCCGGCGCCCGCCCCTGCCCCCGCGCCGGCCCCCGCCGCCGCCCCGGTGCCCCGCGCGCCGGTCCCCGCCGCCGATGCCGCGCGCGAGGAACGGGTCAAGATGACCCGCCTGCGCCAGACCATCGCCCGCCGCCTGAAAGAGGCGCAGAACACCGCCGCCATGCTGACGACCTATAACGAGGTCGACATGTCCGCGGTGATGGGCCTGCGCAGCGACTACAAGGACGCCTTCGAGAAGAAGCACAAGGTCAAGCTTGGCTTCATGTCCTTCTTCGTCAAGGCCTGCGTCCACGCCCTCAAGGAAGTGCCCGAGGTCAATGCCGAGATCGACGGCGATACCATCATCTACAAGAACTATGTCCATATGGGCGTGGCGGTCGGCACCCCGACCGGGCTTGTCGTGCCGGTGGTCCGCGACGCCGATCAAAAGGGTTTCGCCCAGATCGAAAAGGAAATCGCCGACCTTGGCCTCAAGGCGCGCGATGGCAAGCTGTCGATGGCCGACATGCAGGGCGGTTCGTTCACCATCTCGAACGGCGGCGTCTATGGCTCGCTCATGTCCTCGCCGATCCTGAACCCGCCGCAATCGGGCATCCTCGGCATGCACAAGATCCAGGACCGCCCGGTCGTGGTCGGCGGCCAGATCGTCATCCGCCCGATGATGTATCTCGCGCTCAGCTACGATCACCGCGTCGTCGACGGCAAAGGCGCGGTGACCTTCCTTGTCCGCGTGAAAGAGGCGCTCGAGGATCCGCGCCGGCTGTTGATGGATCTGTAGGAGTAACGGGGATGCCGGCGGTCGGGGCCGGCATCCGGATTGTCATCCACCGCGGCTTGCGTCCCTTCCGACAGGGCCGGGCCAACTGAACAAGAGGCAAACCGGACATGCAACTTCTCTGCACCTTCACCGCCGGCCCCGGCTGGCAGGCAGATTACGATGCCGCCGCCGAGACGCGGCAGCAGGCCGGTTTGACCCAGCTTCAGCTTTGGCACGACGCCGATGATCCTGGCCGGGTGCTCGCGCTCTATCAGGTCAACGACCGGGCGCGGGCGGCGGCATGGGTCACGCGCGCGCGCAGCCTTGACGGGCTGGCCGAGGCGCGCTTTCTGACCCTCGCCTGACCTCGCGCGCCGAAAGGATCCCACCCATGGCCACCGAACTTCTTGTCCTGACCCTTGCCGCGCTCTTGCAGGCGGTGCAGCTGATGATCGCCGCCTCGCTGAAGAACGGCCAGCTTGGCCCCAATTTCAACATGAGCCCGCGCGACGAGGCGTCGCCGCCGCTGACCGGCACCGCCGGCCGTGCCGACCGCGCGCTCAAGAACCATTACGAAAGCCTGCCGCTGTTTGCCGTTGCGGTGCTGGTCCTGGTGCTGGCCGACAAGACCTCGGGCCTCAGCGCCGGGCTGGCCTGGGTCTATCTCGCCGCGCGCACCCTTTATGTGCCGGCCTATCTTCTGGGCTGGTCGCCGTGGCGGTCGCTGATCTGGTTCGCGGCCTTCCTGTCCACGCTTGCCCTGCTCATCATGGCGCTGTTCTGACGGCAGCCTTCGCCCACATCTATCGCGGGGATAGCGACTCCGGGGGCAACGCCCCCTCCCCGGACCACATCGGAGACGACCATGGCAGAATTCGACCTCATCGTGATCGGCGCCGGCCCCGGCGGCTATGTCTGCGCCATCCGCGCCGCGCAACTGGGCCTCAAGGTCGCGGTGGCCGAGGGGCGCGACACGCTGGGCGGCACCTGCCTGAACGTCGGCTGCATCCCGTCCAAGGCCCTGCTGCACGCCACCCACGAACTGCACGAGGCCGAGCACAATTTCGCGAAGATGGGTCTCAAGGTCGGCAAGCCGCAGGTCGATTGGGCACGGTTGCAGGCCTACAAGGCCGATGTCATCGGCCAGAACACCGGCGGCATCGAATTCCTGTTCAAGAAGAACAAGATCACCTGGCTCAAGGGCTGGGCGGCCATCCCCGCCGCGGGTCAGGTCAAGATCGGCGAAGAAACCCATTCGGCCAAGGCCATCGTCATCGCCTCGGGGTCGGAGCCGGCGGCGCTGCCGGGGATCGCCGTCGATGAAAAGACCGTGGTGACCTCGACCGGCGCGCTGTCGCTTGACGGCATTCCCGAAACCCTTGCCGTGATCGGCGCCGGGGTGATCGGACTTGAACTTGGTTCCGTGTATGCGCGGCTGGGGACCAAGGTAACCGTGGTCGAATACCTTGATGCGATCACGCCGGGGATGGATGCCGAGGTTGCCCGCAACTTCCAGAAGATCCTTGGCCGGCAGGGCATCGACTTTGTCCTGGGCGCCGCGGTGCAAGGCGTCAGCGTCGAGGGCGGCAAGGCCACGCTGACCTATCGCCTGCGCAAGGGCGACGAGGAAAAGACCCTGACCGCCGACCGCGTGCTGGTCGCCACCGGCCGCAAGCCCTTTACCGCCGGCCTTGGCCTTGATGCGCTGGGGGTCACGCTGACCCCGCGCGGCCAGATCGAGACGGATGCCCGCTACCAGACCAATATCCCCGGCCTTTACGCCATCGGCGACGTGATCGCCGGCCCGATGCTGGCCCACAAGGCCGAGGACGAGGGCATCGCCGTGGCGGAAATCCTTGCCGGCCAGCATGGCCATGTGAGTTACGACGTCATCCCCGGCGTCATCTACACTTGGCCCGAGGTGGCGACAGTCGGCAAGACCGAGGACCAGCTCAAGGCCGAGGGCCGGGCCTACAAGGCCGGCAAGTTCAGCTTCATGGGCAATGCCCGCGCCAAGGCGGTCTTTGCCGGCGACGGCTTTGTGAAACTGCTCGCCGACAAGGAAACCGACCGGATCCTCGGCTGCCACATCATCGGGCCGGGCGCCGGCGACCTGATCCATGAAATCTGCGTGGCAATGGAATTCGGCGCCGCGGCCGAGGATGTCGCCCGCACCTGCCACGCCCACCCGACCTGGTCCGAGGCGGTGCGCGAGGCGGCGCTGGCCTGCGGCAGCGGCGCAATCCACGCCTGAATTGGCTCCGTCGCCGGCCTTAGGGCCGGCGACGGTCCAGCGCGATGACGCCGCCGACTGCGGCCACGGTCAGCGCCGCGCCCAGCACCCCGGCCAGCGGATAGCCACCCAGCGCCGAGCCGATCCAGAACGATCCTGCCGAAACGCTGTCCTGCCCGATCCGTTGCAGCGCCAGAAGCGAGGCGCCGGCCCCGGCCCGCGCGCCGAGCAGATCGGCCAGATAGGTGATGGCCAGCGTATAGATCAGCGCGCCCCCGGCCCCCGCCGGCACAATCAGCAGCCACAGCAGCGGCGAGCCGGCCCAGACCGGCACCAGCGCCAGAAACACGGCATACATGACGGTACCGGTGGCGATCAGCGTCAGGCGCGAGGCGAAGCGGGTCAGCGTCCCGACCATGAGCGTGACCACGACCTCGACCGCGACGAAGGCCGCGAAGAACAGCCCGACCTCGCCCGTCGGGCGGCCGGCGCCGGCCATGGCAAGTCCGACAAGGATGCCGGCCAGCGCCCCGCCGGCCTGCAGCGCGCCGAACAGTTGCACCCGCAGGAACACTGGCGGCGCCAGCATCTCGCCCAGCGCGGCGCGGAACCCAAGGCCGGACTTGACCTCGACCCAGGGCGCGGTCGCGTCGGGCGGCCAGTTGCGCAGGATCAAGACCAGTTGCAGGACGGAAAAGCCGGCAAGGCCAAGATAGATATGCACCAGCGACAGGCCATGGTCGGCGGCGATGCCCCAAAGCGGCAACAGCACGACAAAGGGCACCGCCATCGCCGCGCGGACAATGGCCAGCACGCCGGGCCGGTCCTGCAGCGGCAGGGACTGGCTCGCCAGCCGGGCCAGCGCAAGGATCTGGCCGAAAACCGTGCCCCCCAGCGGGATCAGGGCGACATGCGCCACGACAAAGCTCGTCTTCGACGGCAGCAGCCAGACCAGCAAGGCGGCAACCAGATTGGCCAGTGTGGCGACGATGGCCATGCGCCGCCGGCTTGGCCGCTGGTCGGTCAGGATGCCGACGCCGATGGCGGTCAGCACCGCAACGACCAGGGCGCCGATCAGCACCGCGGCATAGGCGCCGTTCGACATCTGGAATTCGCGCACCGCGATCAGCGACTGATAGGGACCGATCGAGGCGGCAAAGCAGCCGAACATCAGCGAGGCGATGGCGGAAAGGCGCAATACGGGGTCACGCAGGATCAGGTCGAAATGGGCCAGCATCTCAGTCCTGCCCGTCCGCGGCCGGAATCACCTTGCCCGGGTTGAGGATGCCTTTGGGATCAAGCGCGGCCTTGATCGCCCGCATCACGTCCAGCGCCACGGGATCCTTGCGCCGGCGCATGGTGGCAAGTTTCTCCTTGCCGATGCCGTGTTCGGCGGAAAACGATCCGCCCAGGCCCTGCACCACATCCTCGACCGTTTCGCGGATGCGGTCAGAGAGCGCCGGATCGTCGCGGGTCGGCATCACCACATGGTGGATGTTGCCGTCGCCCAGATGCGCGACCGTCAGTTCGGTGGCGCCGGGGTCATAGGCACGGATTCGCGGCAGGGTCAGGTCGATGAAATCGGCCACCCGGTCCAGCGGCAGGCAGACGTCGCTTTCCACCTGCGGCAGCCAGTAGCGGTGGATGTCGGCCGCGGCCTCGCGCATTGCCCAGAGGCCGCGGCGCTGCGCCTCGGTCCGGGCCACCACGGCGTCCAGAACCGCCCCCTCCTCCATCATCGCGGCAAGCGTCAGTTCCAGCGCGGCGACGACCGGCACCGTGCCATCCGGCAGGGGGTGCGCATCGCGGGGGGCGGTGGCGCCGATCTCGATCAGGATCACATGGTCGAAAGGGGTGGCAAAGGGCGGCCGGGCGCCGGGAATTTCGCTCAGATAGCCGTCGACATAGTTGCGCGGCATGTATTCAAAGGCCTCGACCGCGCCGCCGGTCTCTTCCTGCATCCGGTTGAGCAGGGTCAGCGCCTGACGCAGGCCGGGCACGGCGAACAGCGCGGTGGCATAGGCGCGCGGCATCGGCTTCAGCTTCAGCACCGCGGCGGTGATGATGCCCAGCTGCCCCTCGGCGCCGATCATCAGCTGGCGCAGGTTCAGGCCGGAATTGTCCTTGTGCAGTTCGGACATGAGATCCATCACGCGCCCGTCGGCCAATACCACCTCAAGCCCGAGGCACAGCTCGCGCGTGTTGCCGTGGCGCAGGACGTTTGATCCGCCGGCATTGGTGGACAGCGCGCCGCCGATCATCGCCGAACCGCGGGCGCCGAAGAACAGCGGGAAGATCAGGCCATGTTCCGCCGCCGCCTCGTGGATGCGGGCGATGACCACGCCGGCCTCGACCACCGCGATGCGGCCGGCGGGGTCGATGCGGCGGATGCGGTTCAGCCGGTCGAGCGACAGCATCAGCTGCCCCGGCGCATGGGCGCCCCCGGTCAACCCGGTCAGGCCCGAGACCGGCACCACCGCGGTTCCCGTCTCATGCGCCAGGCGCATCACCGCCGCGACCTGCGCGGTATCGGCGGGCCGCACCACCGCCAGCGGCTGGCCGGAATACATGCCGGTCCAGTCGCGCGACCAGCGGTCGGTATCGGGGCCGGTCAGCACATGGTCAGGGCCGCAGATCGCGGCAAGTCGGTCGAGCAAGGTCATCGGGGGGCCGGCATCGTTCGGGAGAACATCGCCTTGTTAGCGGTATCCCCCGGCCGACGGAAGGGGCCGGCCCGCATGTAAGGTGGGTCTTGACCCACCTTACCCCGCCAGCCCGGCGTTGACCGGCCGCACCCCGTCATAAAGCGCGCGCCACAGGGCAAAGCGGCGGTCGGCGCGGGCGGCGCCGTCGGGCGCGGGTTCGAACACGCGGTCGACCGGCACCAGCCGGGCCGCCGCGCCGGCCAGGTCGGGGATCAGCCCGGCGGCGACCCCGGCCATGACCAGCGCCCCCACGGCGCCGGGATCGCGCGCCGCCATCCGCGCGAAGGGGCGGCCAAAGGCATCGGCGCGCAAGCAGCACCACAGATCCGATCCTGTGCCGCCGCCACCGCCCTGCACCTGCACCGGCCGGACCCCGCCCGCCGCCTCGAGCGTGGCCAGCGCAAGGCGGGCGGAAAACGCCACCCCCTCCATCACCGCCAGCACCATCTCGGCCGCGCCATCCGCCGCGGTCAGCCCGGCAAAGGTGCCGCGCGCCTGCGCATCCCACAGGGGCGCGCGTTCGCCGTTCAGATGCGGCAGGAACAGCGGGCTGTCGTCGCGCAATTCCGCGTCTTCGGCCAGCGCCGCCGCCTGGGCCGGGGTCCGGCCCAACACCCGCGCGATCCAGTCCAGCGCGGCGCCCCCCGCCGCCGTCGGCCCGGCGTGCAGCGTGATGCCGCGCCAGGGGGCAAAGGTGATCGCGCCTGGTACCGGATGGCGGGTGGCAGAGATCACTCCCAGCACCTCGGAGGTGCCCGACAGGTTCATCGCCTGCCCCTCGGCCGCGACGCCGACGCCGAACATCGACGCCCAGGCATCCATCGTGCCGACCGCCACCGGCACCCCGGCAAAGGGGCCGTCCACCACCCGCCCGGCGATGTCCAGCGGGTCGGCCAGCGGCGGCAGCACATCCGCCGCCCGCGGGAGAAGGGCCAGCACCGGCGCGGCATAGGCCAGATCGGTGCCGACCAGCCCCACGGACGAGATCGGATCGGCCAGCACCCGCCCGGTCAGCCGGGCGATGACCCAGTCCTTCGGCGCCATGACCCAGGCCGTGGCGGCCCAAAGCGCAGGGTGTTGTTCCGCCATCCACGCCATCCGTGCCAGCGCATGGCCGCCGTCGATGGGCATCGGCGCGCCCAGCGCGGCGATCTTGTCCTCGGGGGTCAGCCGGGTGTCCAGTGCCGCGCCCTGCACCGCCGCCCGCCTGTCCTGCCAGGTGATCGCCGGGGCCAGCGGATTGAGCGTGGCATCGGCAAACACATGCGTGTTGACCTGCGAGGTGATGCCGATGGCCGCGACCCCGCCCGCCGCCGGATGCCCAGCGAAGTCGGCCAGCACCGCCTGCACCAGCGCCCACCAGTCGCCGGGTGCCTGTTCGGCCAGCCCCGGCCCCGGCCGCGCCATCGGATAGGCGGCGGAAAATTCGGCAAGCCGGTGGCCGGAAAGGTCGGTCATCGCCGCCTTGACCGCCGTGGTGCCGATGTCGATGCCGATCAGCGCCGTCATGCCGCCCTCCGCTGCTTTACACTTCTCCTCTGCCCTGCCAATCATCGCGCGATCAAGCCCCAAGGTAGCATGCCCCGGGGAGGGGGCCGCCGATGATGAAGCTTCTGTCCACCACCGCAGCCGCCCTTGCCTTTGCCCTGCCCGCACTGGCGCAGGATGTTGCGGTCATCACCCCCTATCTCGCCCAGCCCGGCACGCAATTCTATGTCGATGCCTTCAGCGCCCGTGCGGGGGAACTGGGCTGGACGGTCAATGTCGTCGATACCGCCGGCGATGTCGCCGCCGTCATCAGCCGGATCGAGGATGCGGTGACCCAGGGCGTCGATGCCATCGTCATCAACGTCGATCCGGCGCAGGTCGGCGCCGGGCTGCAGGCCGCGTCCGATGCCGGGATCCCGGTCGTCGGCATGGATGCCGGCAGCGACCCGCTGGTCGCCGTCAATGTCACCTCGGACGGGGTGGCGATGGCCAATACCACGGCGACCTATGTCGTCGACGCGCTGGGGGGCGAGGGCGCCGTGGTCATGTTCACCTTCGACCCGTTCCCGCCGGTGCAGATCCGCGGCGCCGAGGCCGACAGGATCTTTGCCGAAAACCCCGGCATCACCGTGCTGGACCGCATCACCCCCGATGTCTCGGACGGCGGCATTGCCGATGCCCGCGCCAAGATGGAGGCGGTGCTGGCCGCCAATCCCGAACCGGGTAGCATCGGTGCGGTCTGGGCCGCCTGGGACCAGCCGGCCCTTGGCGCCCTGCAGGCGATCGAGGCCGCGGGGCGCGAGGGCGAGGGCATTGTCATCACCGGCATCGACGCCAATCCGCAAGCGCGCGAGGCGATTGCCGCCGGCGGCAATTTCCAGGCCTCGGTCGCGCAGGATTTCACCGGCATCGGCACCGCGACGGCGGATGCCGTGGCGGCGATCCTGGGCGGCACCGCGCCGGAATCGAACGTGGTCTATGTGCCTACGGTTCTGATCACCGCCGAGAACGCCGCCGAATGATCCCGTAAGGTGGGTCTTGACCCACCTTACCCGGCCATGACCCTGACGCTCGACCAGATCAGCCGCAGCTACGGCCCCGTGCAGGCATTGCGCGGGGTCTCTCTGTCGCTGCGGCCGGGGCAGGTCCATGCCCTGATGGGCGAGAACGGCGCCGGCAAGTCGACCCTGATCCGCATCCTTGCCGGGCTGGAACAGCCCGACACCGGGCGGATGGTGATTGACGGCCACGCCGTGGCCTTTCCCCGGCCCGAAGTGGCGCGGGCCCATGGCCTGCGCTTCCTGCATCAGGAGATGCAGGTGGTCCCCGGCCTGAGCGTGGCCGAGAACATGCACCTGCACCTGCCCTTCCCGCGCCGGCTGGGCCTTGTCGACTGGCGCCGCCTGCGCGCCACTGCCCGGACGGCGCTGGCGCGCCTGGGCCTTGACCATATCGACCCCGCCGCACCGATGGTGCGGCTGGCGCTGGGCGACAGGATGCTGGTGCGCATCGCCGCGACCCTGATCGGTGCCGACCGACCGTGGCTTTACGTCATGGACGAACCGACAGCGGCGCTGACCGCAGCGGAATCAGAGCGCCTGTTCGCGGTGATCCGCGACCTGCGCGCGCAGGGTGCCGGCATCCTTTATGTCAGCCACCGCATGGCCGAGGTCATGGACCTGTCCGACCAGATCACCGTGCTGCGCGACGGTGCGCTGGCCGGTTCGACCGCGCGGGCCGGGACCACCGAAGCGGCGCTGATCCATGCCATGACCGGTCGCGACCTGTCGGATCTGTTCCCGCCGCGGCGCCCGCGCCCTGAAGCGCCGCCGGTGCTGCGGGTGCAGGATCTGTCGGCCGGGCCGTTGCGCAACATCAGCTTCGACGTTGCGCCGGGCGAGATCCTCGGGCTGGCCGGCCTTGCCGGATCGGGGCGCGGCGCGCTGCTGCGCGCCCTCGTCGGCGCCATCCCCCGGCAGGGCCACGCCGCCCTTGGCGGCGATGCCCTGCCCGCGACGCCGTCTGCTGCCTGGGCGGCCGGCGTCGCCTATGTCCCGCGCGAACGCCGGGACGAGGGGCTGATGATGCGCCGTCCCATCGTCGAGAATGCGGCGCTGCCGCATCTGGCCGGGCTGATGCAGCACCGAAAGGCAGAGCGCGCCATGCTGGCGGCCAAGGGTGCCGAGGTCCGGCTCAAGGCCGCCGGGCCGCAGGTGGCGCCGCTGACCCTGTCGGGCGGCAACCAGCAGAAGGTGCTGTTCGCCCGCGCCGTCGCCGGCAACCCGCGCCTGCTGCTGCTGGACGAACCGACCCGCGGCGTCGATGTCGGCGCGCGCTTTGATCTGTACCGGGTGATCCGCGATCTGGCCGACAAGGGCGTCGCCGTCATCGTCGCCTCCTCGGACCTGCCCGAGATCATCGGCCTTGCCGACCGCATCGCCGTGCTGCAGGACGGGCGCCTGGGCGCCCTTGTCGCCAACGACGGACTGACCGAGGCTGATGTGCTGACCCTGTGCTACGGACCGAAAGCCGCATGACCCTGATCCGCCGCTTCGCAGGCCTTGTCGGCATGATCGGCATCGTGCTGTTCTTTTCGCTGGCAAGACCCGAGACCTTTCCGACCCTTGGCAACTGGCTGAACATCAGCCAGCAGGTGTCGATGCTGCTGGTCGTCGCGGTGGCGATGACGGTGGTGATGGCGATGGGCGATTTCGACCTGTCGGTCGGGGCCATGGCCTCGCTCTCCGGGGTCATCGCCGCGGTGATGTTCAAGGCCGGTTTCGGCATGGTGCCGGCGCTGGCAGCGGCACTGGGCGCGGGGCTGGCGGCCGGCGTGGTCAACGGCGCGCTGGTCAGCCTGGGTGGCCTGCTGCCCTTTGTCGCCACGCTTGCCACCATGACCGTCCTGTCGGGCGCCGCCTTCATCATCAGCGACGGCCGGACGATTTCCGGCACCGACCTGCCCGCCGCCTTTGGCGATTTCGCCCGTTCGGGCATTCCCCTGGCGATGGACGGCGACCGCGTGCTGAGCCTGCCGTCCCTCACCATCGTCGCGGCGCTGGTGGCGGGGGTGCTGTGGCTGGTGCTGGAACAGACCAATTACGGCCGCCGGCTCTATGCCATCGGCGGCAATGCCGAGGCGGCGCGCCTTGCCGGTGTCCGTGTCCGCCTGCTGCGGCTGACCGGCTTTGCCTTTACCGGGTTCGGCGCCGCCATCGCCGGCCTGATGTATGCAAGCCGCGTCGCCTCGGCCAATCCGGTGCAGGGCGACGGGCTGATGCTGTCGGCCATCGCCGCGGTGTTCCTGGGCCAAAGCCTGACCGAAAGCGGCCAGCCGCGGATCCTTGCCACCGTCGCCGGGGTGGTGGTGTTGGGCGCGCTGGACAACGGGCTGACGCAGATGCGCGTCGATTCCTATGTCCGCGAGGTTCTGGTCGGCGTCATCATCCTTGTCGCGGTAGGGATTAGCGCACTCGCCCGCCGGGGGCAGCGCCGCTAGGGTCGCCCGAAACCCGGACCAAAGGCACCATGACCCGCGACACCCGCCCCTATCTTGCCGCGCTGATCCTGACCCTTGCCATGGCCGTGACCATCGCGCTGATGGGCCGCAACCTGATCTGCGATTGCGGCACGATCACGCTGTTCGTCGCTGACAATTCCAGCCCGCAGGTGTCGCAGCAGATTGCCGACTGGTATACGCCCAGCCACATCATCCACGGTTTCCTGTTCTTCGCCGCCCTCGCCTGGCTGGCGCCGCAACTGTCCTTCGGCTGGCGGCTGGCGCTGTCGGTGCTGGTCGAAGGCGCCTGGGAACTGGTCGAGAATTCGCCCTGGATCATCAACCGCTACCGGACCGAGACCAACTCCGCCGATTACGCCGGCGATACGGTGCTGAACTCGGTCTGCGACCTGATCGCCATGGCCGCCGGCTTTTGGCTGGCGGCGCGGCTGCCGGTCTGGCTGTCGGTGGCCATCGTCTTCGGTTTCGAGGCGCTGACCCTGTGGCTGATCCGCGACGGGCTGGCGCTGAATGTGGTCATGCTGCTCTGGCCGGTGCCGGCGATCCGCGACTGGCAGGCGCAGGTCTGGTAGCGGCGCCTCAGGCGATGCGCGCCAGCGGCGCGTCGGGCAGCGGCAGGATCGGGTTCGACATGCCGACATCGGCATAGGTCGAGCGCACATAATCGGCCAGCGATGCCGCGAAATCGGCAAAGGGCCGCAGGGATTGCAGGTGCTTGGGCATCACCAGCACCGCCTCGCGCCCGAAATCGCGCAGGTCGTAGAAGGCCACGCGCTTGCGCACCTGTTCCGACAGGTTTGGCAGAAGCGACCCCGGGCAATGGCAGGTGGCCAGCCCGGCGGCGACGAAATCGACACTGACCTGATGCGTCACCGCGCTGAAATAGGGCTGCGCCTCGGGCAGGTTGGCGCGATACCAGTCGGCGCTTTTCCGGTGCCAGGCGACGGCGGCATCGACCTCGACCCAGCGGTGCAGCGCGGCATAGGCGGTGTCGGCCATGCTTTGCCCGGCCAGCGCCGCGGCAAGCGCCGAGGCCGGCACCGACCGCGGCACCACCAGCACGATGCGGTCGCGGAACAGCGGCACCACATGCATCGAATGGCGGTTGTGCTCGACGCTCGAGGCGCTGACGATGCCGCAGTTGATGCGGTGGGTGTCGATCTTCTCGACGATCTCGTCCGAATCGGCGCCCCAGATGAATTCGAACCGCGAAAAGCGGCCCTGTTCGACGGCGATCCGCGCCGCCGCCTCGGCAAAGCCGCCGCGCAGCGACGGCGTGGTGCCAAAGCGCAGCACCATCTGGTCGTTGCGGAACAAGGCCTTGTATTGCGACAGCGCCTCGTCGCGACGCTTGAGGATGTCGTCGGCCGCCCGGTGCCAGAAATCCCCGGCCGGCGTCAGTTCGACCGCGCCCGAGCGGCGGCGGTAGATCAGCTGGGCGCCCAGCTCTTCCTCGAACTTGGCAAGCTGCTGGCTGATCGTCGGCTGCGACAGGCCGGTGACGCGGGTCGCCTTGCTGATCGACCCCGCCACCACCACCGCGTTGAAGATTTCCAGATGCTTGAAGGTCAGGTTCATTCGCGTTTCCGTCTTGTTCCAGCCGGCCGTCAGTGCTCGCGGACTGCGCCCGTTAAGACGCGCAACACCCGAATGCGCCACATTCGGGAACACAATGCCGCTTGCAGGCTAAGGTCGGGCAAGCAAAATCGCCCGGCCCTGTCCCGTCAGGCAGGCTAATGGATGCTATTGGAAACTCCAATAGCTTATCGGGGTGTTTTTGCCCTGGCTTTCATCTGCATGAAGGATTTTTCAGGATGCCGCGCCTTTCGCTGATCCTATCCGCCAGCGCCCTGCCCGTCCTTGCCGCCGGACTGGCACAGGCCCAGACCCTGACCGAGGTCTGGCGCACCTCCGGCTTTGCCGCGCCCGAATCGGCCTGGTTCGATGCCGGCAGCGGCCAGATCATCGTTTCGAACATCGGCGGCTTCGGCCCCGATACCGGCATGGACGGCAAGCTGTCCCTGCTGGGCAGCGATGGCGCGGTGACGAATGCCGACTGGATCACCGGGCTGATGGACCCCAAGGGCATGGCGTCCGCGGACGGCGTGCTTTACGTCGCCGACGCGCCCGGCCTGCAGGTCATCGACATCGCCAGCGGCAGCGTGACCCAGACCGTCGCGGTCGAGGGCGCGATGCTGCTGAACGACGTGACCATCGGGTCGGACGGTGCGGTCTATGTCACCGACATGCTGGCCGGTGGCATCGTGAAATATGCTGACGGCGCCGTGTCCTGGCTGATCGCGCCGGGCGGCATCTCGCTGCCGAACGGCATCCTGTGGGACAATGACGCGCTGATCGTCGGCACCTTTGGCGAGGGGATGCAGGCCGACATGTCGGTCACCACCCCCGGCGGGCTGGTGTCGGTCGATCCGGCCTCGGGCGCCATCACCCCGATCGAGGCGACGGCGCAAAGCGGCAGCGTCGACGGCATCGCCCGCATCGGCGACCTGCTGATCTATGATGACAATCCGACCGGCAAGCTGCTGGCGGTGGGCGCCGATGGCGCGCTGGCGCAAGTCGGCATGGGCGAGGCCGGGGCCGCCGACCTTGGCGCCGCCGGCGACCTTGTGGTCGTGCCCTACATGTATGCCGGCACGGTGGCCGCCTACCGCGTCGAATAGGGCTACAGCGCCTCCAGCCGCTGCCGGACGAACGGCGGCTGGGGGCCAGCTTCGGGCAGGCGCACCGCCTGCCCGGCCTCGCGCAGGGCGGCGATGAAGGCGGCATGGGTGCCATGGCGGCGGTACTGCGCCGGCAGCATTGCGACGATCCGCCGCGCCGGCAGCCCGGTCTCGTGCAGCGTGACACCCGCGCCGAGTTCCCCGACCACGCCGGCAACGCTCAGCGCCGGCACCACGCCGACACCCAACCCGGCGCGCACCATCTCGACCACCAGCTCGAACGACCGCGAGCGGGCGACCAGCCGGTTGCCCGGCACCACGCTGTCGAACCAGCCCTGGATACGCTGGGCATGCTGGGTGCCGAAGGCGAACTGGATGGTGCTGCGCAACAGCGCCCGCTCCTCGCGGCCAAGGTCGCGGTCGGGATCGGTGACGTCCGACAGGTCAAGGCCGGCCGGCAATACCAGAAGCTGGCGATCCGACAGGATCGGCTCCTCGTGATAGCCCGAGCCCAGTTCGGCCACCGAATTGGCGGCCAGAAGTCCGACGCTGATCCGCCGCGCATTCAGCAGGTCAAGAATCTCGGCCGGGGCGCATTCATGCAGGTCAAAGTCGATGCCGGACCCTTCGGCGGCGCCGGACGAGATCCGGGCGATGGCGCCGGGCAGCACCAGCTTCATCACCGAATTGATCCCGGCCACGCGCAGGGTCTGGCGCGGCGTGTCGCCAAAGGCCGACAGCCCGTCCTCGAAATCGTTCAGCGCCCGCAGCACGGCCTCGGCCCGGCCCAGAAGCGCCCGCCCGGCCTCGGTCAGGACCATGGCGTTCGACCGCCGCTCGAACAGAAGAAAGCCGATCGCCTGTTCGAACCCGGCCAGTTGCTGCGACAGGGACGGTTGCGTCACGCCCAGAAGCTTTGCCGCGCGCGTCAGCGACGTCGCATGGGCCACGGCCCAGAATACCTGCAGCTTGCGCAGGGTGATCTCGCCGCCCTCGCGCCCGCCGTCGCGGCCGCGCAGAAGATCGGGGACAGCGGTCTCTCCGATGCCGCCTTCGGGGCGGGCTGCGGCCCGGCTGGTGACGTTCATGCGATCCTCCCGCCTCTTGCGCCAGCTAAGCAGCTTTCCAGATAGGCTTGCGCGATGGACCGGATTGGCAAGTCCAATTCCCTGCCGCCGCGCCACCCGAATCCGCTGCAGAATCGGTTTGACAGTGTGGCGGGGCTGACTTAATCGGGCGCCGTGGTGCGGCGTGGTAGCTCAGCTGGTTAGAGCACAGCACTCATAATGCTGGGGTCGGCGGTTCAAGTCCGCCCCACGCTACCACGAACCCCCTGCAGATCGGCTTTTCCGGCCACGTCCCGCCCCTGGCACGCGCCGGGGCCGTCTGCCCCCGGACCCCCGAGGATATTTGGGGACGAAGAATGGAGGCAAAGCGCGGCGGAACACCCTGCCCGTCCTTCGGAGCGGTTCCAAAGCGGGTCAGGGTGCCATTCCACGTCACGGCCATCGGCGTCCCCGCCTGTTCCGCAGGGACAGTGTCTCACGGAAATGTTGAGACTGTGTTGCTGTTCATTCTTCGTCCCCAAATATCCTCGGGGGTGAATTGCGCGGCACGCGCAAGAGGGGGCAGAAGGCCCCCTTTTCTTCCTTCCGCCGGTCCGCAAGGACCGGCACCCGTTCAGAAAAATCCCGGCCCCGCCCGCTGCAACAGCCGCGCCGCCATCTCGCGTCCCGCAAGCGGCCCCTCTGCCACGGCGACGGTCACCTCATCGGACAGAACCGCCGATCCGTCGGGCCGCAGGATCTCGCCCCGCAGCCGCAGGCCGCCCGGCACCAGTTCCGCCAGCCCGGCAATGGGCGTCTGGCACGACCCGTCCAGCGCGGCAAGAAAGGCGCGTTCGGCATCCAGCCGCTCGCCGGTCGCGCGGTCATGGATCGCCGCCAGCAGCGCCGCCACCCGGTCATCCGCTGCCCGCCGCTCGATGCCGATCGCGCCTTGCGCCACCGCCGGCAACAGTTCGTCGGGCGACACCGGCCGGCGCGGCACATCCGCCCGGCCCAGCCGGTTCAGACCGGCCATGGCAAGGAAGGTGGCATCGGCCACCCCGTCGGCAAGCTTGCGCAGCCGGGTCTGCACATTGCCGCGGAACTCGACCACACGCAGGTCGGGCCGCCGTGCCAGCAGTTGCGCCCGGCGCCTGAGCGAGGAGGTGCCGACCACCGCCCCCGCCGCCAGATCCCCGAGCCCGCGTCCGTCGAGCGTGACGAAGGCATCGCGCACGTCCTCGCGCGGCAGATAGCAGTCAAGCGTCAGACCCGCCGGCTGCTCCACCGGCATGTCCTTCATCGAATGGACGGCGATGTCGATGCTGCCCTCGGCCAGGGCCTCCTCGATCTCGCGGGTGAACAGGCCCTTGCCGCCCGCCTCGCGCAGCGAGCGGTCCTGGATCATGTCGCCCGTGACCTTGATCACGGTGATCGCAAAGGCCGCTTCGGGCAGGCCGAACGCCGCCATCAGCCGGTCGCGGGTTTCATGCGCCTGCGCCAGCGCCAGCGGCGAGCCGCGGGTGCCGATGCGCAGGGGCCGGCCGGGAGAAGGGAGCGCAGTCATGCCCCCGCATAGCGGCAGCGCAGGGCCCATGGCAACACCCCTGCCGCCGCAAGGACCGCCACCGGGACACAAGTTGCATTCGCGCCCCCCATTGCCACCCCTGCCGTGCCGTGCCGCCGGGGCGGCAGGCCCGGCTTGACTTCGCCCCTTCCGCGCGCAATCCCGGCGCGATGCCGGAGGACCGCATGACCGCACCGAAAGACAAGACCATCCTGCGCGCCCTCAGGGGCGAGGCGCTGCCGGTTCCGCCGGTCTGGCTGATGCGGCAGGCCGGGCGCTATCTGCCGGAATACCGCGCCACCCGGGCCAGGGCGGGGGATTTCCTGACCCTCTGCTACACGCCCGATCTGGCTGCCGAAGTCACCCTGCAGCCGATCCGCCGCTATGGTTTCGACGCCGCGATCCTGTTTGCCGACATCCTGCTCCTGCCGCAGGCGCTTGGCCCCGCGCTCTGGTTCGAAACCGGCGAGGGGCCGCGGATGGAGACGACACAGACCGCCGCGCAGGTTGCAAAACTGAAACCGGCCGAGGCGATTCACGACACCCTGTCGCCGGTTTACGAGACGGTCCGCATCCTGTCGCGCGAATTGCCGCGCGCCACCACGCTGATCGGTTTCGCCGGCGCGCCGTGGACGGTGGCGACCTATATGGTCGCCGGGCGCGGCACGCCGGATCAGGCGCCGGCCCATGCCTTCAAGGACGGCGACCGTGCCGCCTTTACCGCGCTGATCGACCGCATCACCGAGGCGACGGTGCTGTATCTTTCGGCGCAGATTCAGGCCGGGGCCGAGGTGGTCAAGCTGTTCGACAGCTGGGCGGGCAGCCTGAAAGGCCGGGATTTCGACGATTTCGCCGTGGCGCCGGTGGCGCGGATCATCGCCGCGCTCAAGGCCCGGCACCCCGGCGTGCCGGTCATCGCCTTCCCGCGCGAGGCGCGGGCCCGCTATGCCGGCTTTGCCCGCGCCACAGGGGCCGATTGCGTCGCGCTGGACAATTCCGTCGATGCTGTCTGGGCGGCGGCCGAGGTGCAGAAGGACGGCTGCGTGCAGGGCAATCTTGACCCGCGCCACATGGTCACCGGCGAGCAGGCGCTGGTCGACGCCACCCGGCGCATCGTCGAAACCTTTCGCGGCGGACCGCATATTTTCAACCTGGGCCACGGGATCACCCCCGATGCCGACCCGGAAAATGTCACTTTGCTGATCGAGACCCTGCGCGGCGGCTGACGGCCCCCGACAGATGCGCGGCCGGGCAAGGTCGCCGTCCCGCGGCCCGTTCCTGCGCGCTGGTGTTTCGCACGCCTGCCGCCCGACCGACCCCGCCGCCCCGAGGAGGCGTGCAAGTCATGCCTCCAGAAATTTAGGTCATATCTATTGACGTATCTTGCCGGCAAGCGCAGGGTCCGCGCAACTTTCGGAGTGAGTCGCATGGACTGGACGCAAGTTCTGGCAAGCCGCATGACGCGGATGAAGGCATCGGAAATCCGCGAGCTGCTCAAGCTGCTTGACCAGCCGAACATCATCTCGTTCGCCGGCGGCATCCCCGACCCGGCCCTGTTCCCGACCGACGCCTATCGCGACGCCTATGCGCGGGCGCTGACCGACAATCCCGCGGCGGCGCTGCAATATTCGGTCTCCGAGGGCCACGGCGGCCTGCGCGACTGGATCGTCGAGGAGATGGGCCGGCTGGGCGTGCCCTGCACCGCCGACAATATCCTCATCACCTCGGGTTCGCAGCAGGCGCTCGACTATCTGGGCAAGCTGTTCCTGTCGCCCGGCGATACGGCGCTGGTCACCTGGCCCAGTTACCTCGGCGCGCTGGGCGCCTTCAACGCCTATGAACCGCATTATGAGCGGTTGGACCCGGGGGCGAACACCGCGCCCGAGACCTTCGCCGACCGCGCCGCCGCACGGGGGGGACGGGTGAAATTCGCCTATCTTTCCGCGGATTTCGCCAATCCGACCGGCCTGTCCCTGACCCTGGCCCAGCGCGACGGCCTGATCGACCTGGCCGATACGCTGGACATCCCGGTGATCGAGGATGCAGCCTATCAGGTCTTGCGCTATAACGGCGATCCGCTGTCGCCGATCCTGGCGCGCGAAGTCGCCCGCAAGGGCGGGATCGAGGCGTGCCGCACCATCTATTGCGGTTCCTTCTCGAAATCGCTGGCGCCGGGGCTGCGGGTCGGCTGGATCTGCGCCGCGACGCCGGTGATCCGCCGGCTGGTGCTGATGAAACAGGCAGCGGACCTGCATTCGCCGACCATCAACCAGATCGTGACCGAAACCGTCGCCCGCAGCGCGCTGCGCGACCATGTCCAGCGGCTGCGGCAGGTCTATGCGGCGCGGCGCGACCATATGCTCGCGGCACTCGAGCGTGAGATGCCCGCCGGCGTGACCTGGACCCGGCCCGAGGGCGGCATGTTCATCTGGCTGACCCTGCCCGAACGGATCGACGGCGCCGACCTTCTCGCCACCTCGCTGGCCACGGAACGGGTCGCCTTCGTC
Organism: uncultured Rubellimicrobium sp.; assembly: GCA_964540965.1. Taxonomy (GTDB): domain Bacteria; phylum Pseudomonadota; class Alphaproteobacteria; order Rhodobacterales; family Rhodobacteraceae; genus JADYZU01. The sequence goes on from CAZIOT010000012.1 coordinate 49,749, forward strand.
CCCGGCCGCGCCTTCTTTGCCGATGGCTCGAACGGCAATACCGCGCGGCTGTCCTTTTCCTGCGCCGATGCGGCGCGGATCGACGACGGAATCGCCCGGCTGGGCCGGCTTTTGCGGGCCGCCTGATGCTGTGGATCCCCGTCACACTGGTCGGCGCGCTGGCGCAGACCGGGCGCAACATGGCGCAGGCCGGGCTGACGCGCAGCCTTGGCACGCTGGGCGCCACACAGGTGCGCTTTCTTTACGGCCTGCCCTTCGCGCTGGTGTTCCTGCTGCTCACCTGCCTGATCGGCGGCGTCCTGCCGCCCGTCCCCTCGGCCCGTGCGCTGGCCGTCATCGCGCTGGGCGGGCTGGCGCAGATCGGCGCCACCGCCCTGATGCTGGCCACGATGGAGCGGCGCAGCTTTGCCGTCTCGACCGCCTGGCTCAAGACCGAGCCGGTGCTGATCGCCATCGGCGGCGTCGTGGCGCTGGGCGACCACCTGAACGCGGTGCAGGTCGCGGGCATCGTCATCGCCACAGCCGGGGTGATCCTGACCGGCTGGCGGCGCGGCGCGGCGCGGGGCGGCATCGGCCCGGTGCTGACCGGGCTGGCCGCCGCCGCCGGATTCGGCCTGTCGGCAATCGCCTTTCGCGCCGGGATTCTGGCGCTGGGCGAGGGCGGATTCTTCCTGCGGTCGATGACGGCGCTGGTCCTGTCGCTGGCCAGTCAGGTCGTGCTGCTGGCGCTGTGGCTGCGGCTGTTCCGGCCGGGGTCGATGACCGCGACGCTAGGCCAATGGCGCGGCTCGCTGGCGGCGGGGTTTCTGGGCGCCTTCGGCTCGGCGATGTGGTTCACCGCCTTTTCGCTGGCGACGGCGGCGCAGGTCCGCACCCTGGCGCTGGTCGAGGTGCTGCTGGCCGCCGTCCTGGGCTGGGCGATGCGGGGGGAACGCCCCTCGGGCCGGTCGCTGGCGGGGATGGCGGTGATCGTCGCCGGCGTCGCGATCCTGCTGGCCGGCTAGGGTCACCGCCCCCCGGTCACACCCATTTCGCCATCGGCGGCAGGCTCATCAGCACGGCATTGGCATCATGCCCGGTGGCAAGGCCGAACTTGGTGCCGCGGTCGTAGACAAGGTTGTATTCGGCATAAAGCCCGCGGTGGACCAGTTGGGCGTCCTTGTCCGCCGCGCTCCACTCCTCTGCGCGGCGGCGGTCGACGATGGGCACATAGGCCGGCAGGAACGCCCGGCCGATGTCCTGCACCAGCGCGAAATCGGCCGTCCAGTCGCCGGAATTGTGGTCGTCCAGAAAGATGCCGCCGACGCCGCGCGCCCGGCCGCGATGCGGGATGAAGAAATATTCGTCCGCCCAGGCCTTGAGCCGCGGATAGAGATCCGCGCCATGCGGGTCGAGGTGCGCCTTCTGCACGGCATGGAAAGCGGAGGTATCCTCGGGATACTCAAGGCAGGGATTGAGGTCCGATCCGCCGCCGAACCACCAGGCCGCGGGCGTCCAGAACATGCGGGTGTTCATGTGCACCGCCGGCACATGCGGGTTCTGCATATGGGCGACAAGCGAGATGCCCGAGGCCCAGAACCGCGGATCACCGGCCACACCCGGCACGCCGCGCGCCGCCATCGCGCGCTGGGCGCCCTCGCCCAGGGTGCCATGCACGGTCGAGACATTGACCCCGACCTTTTCGAACACCCGGCCGCCGCGCATCACCGACATCAGCCCGCCGCCGGCGTCGGAACCATCCTCGCTTGCCCGTTTCGTCGGCGTCACCTCGAACCGCCCGGCGGGATGGTCGGACAAGGGGCCGGCGGTCTGCCGGTCCTCGATCGCCTCGAAGGCCGCGACGATTTCGTCGCGCAACGCGCGGAACCATGCGGCGGCCCGCGACTTTTCTTCCTGCATCATCGCCGTCTCGCCCATCGCTGGCTCCTGCTATTGACTATCAGGGGTGTTAGCATCCACCTCGGCCCATCGCCACCGGGGCTGACCCCGGAAAGACCAACCGGAGTTGCCATGCGCCTTGCCGCCACCCTCCCCGCCCTTCTTGCCCTTGGCCTGCTGGCCGCCTGCGAAACCCCGCGCGAGGCCTGCATCAACGACGCCAACCGCGAACTCTCCCGCGTCAACCGCTTCATCACCGAGACGCGGGCCAATATCGCCCGCGGCTATGCGCTCGAGTCGCGGCAGGACGTGCAGGTGATTCCCGACCGCTGCACCGGCCAGACCGAAAGCGGCGAGGAATTCACCTATCGCTGCGACCGGACCGAGGTCGTCGATATCGACGTTCCGGTGCCGATCGACCTGCGCGCCGAAACGGCCAAGCTTGATTCGCTGCTCCAGCAGCAGGCGCAGCTTCAGTCGCAGGCGCAGGCCGTGATGCAGGCCTGCGTCATGGCGCATCCGGAATAAGGGTCAGGTCAGGGCCATCGCGGCCGGGTCTATCAGGGTCCGGCCGCCGTCGACGGTGATGATCTGCCCGGTGACATAGGCGGCGGCATCCGAGGCAAGGAACAGCACCGCCTCGGCCACCTCGCCGGGATGGGCGCTGCGGGCAAGGGGGGTGTTGGCCTCCATCTCGTCGCGGGCGTCGTCGTCCTCGCCGGTGAGCGTGTTGATCCCCTCGCCGATGACCGAGCCATGCGCGACCCCGTTCACCCGAATCCGGTGCGGCGCCAGCGCCACCGCCATCGCCCGCGTCATCTGGTCCACCGCGGCCGAGGCTACCGACCACGCCAGCAGCCGCGGATGCGCGCGCCGGGCCGAGATCGAGGACAGGTTGACGATGGCGCCAAGCCCGCCCTGATCGGTCGGCGGCCGTTCGGCGGCATCGCGGATCATCCGGCGTGCAACCGCCTGCGACAGCCGCCAGCCCGCCAACAGGTTCTCTTTCAGCATGGTATCAAGCGAGGTGTCGTCGGCCGACAGGGGATCGGTCACCGCGATCTGGCGCGCGGCATTGACCAGGATGTCGACCGGACCAAAGGCATCGGCGGTCAGCGCCAGCAGGTTGGTGCAGGTCAGCTTCTGGCACAGGTCGCCGGGAAATGTCCGCAGCGGGCCGTCGGCGGGGGCGATGCGCGCGGCCTCGGCCTCGAGCCGGGCCTCGTCCTCGTCCGCCATCACCACATAGGCCCCGGCGGCGACCAGCGCCCGCGCGGTGGCAAGGCCGACGCCCTGGGCGGCGCCGGTAACGATGGCGGTCTTGCCGGCAAGCTGGATCGGCATGGGGCCTCAGCGGTTGGGGCGGCTGGCGTGCAGCACCTTGAAGGCGCGGTCGCCGGCGATTTCGGTGACGTTGCGAAAGGCGGCGTTCAGCGCCTGTTCATAGGGCAGATGCCGGTTCGCCACCAGCCACAACTGCCCGTCGCGGCCCAGCATCCGTTGCGCGGCACCGATAAAGGCGCGGCCGATGCCGGGATCGGCGGCGCGGCCCTGATGGAAGGGCGGATTCATGACGATGCCGTCATAGGGCCGTTCGGGGCTAACGGTCGTCGCGTCCTGCCACAGGAAGGCGGCGCGCGGATCGGTGACGTTCAGGCGGGCACAGTCAAGGGCCAGCGCCTCGGCCTCGATCAGGTCAAGCGATTTCACGCCGTCGCGCGACAGCACCGCGCGCGACAGGTATCCCCAGCCGGCGCCCAGATCGGCCATCCGCCCCGGCAGCTTGGCCGGCAGCGCCTGCGCCAAGAGCGCCGATCCGGCGTCGATGGCACCTTCGGAAAAGACGCCCGGCAGGGTCAGGAACCCTTCCGGCCCCGGCTGCGGCGCCGGCATCGCCCAATCGACAAAGGCATCGCTGGCGGCAAACCAGAACAGGCGACCGTGGCCCTTGGTGACGGACGGCATGTCGCCGATCCGGCCGCGGATCTCGCGCCAGAGGGCATCGGTCCCGTCGGTGCGCTGGCCGTCGACCAGCACCAGCGGTGCGGCGGCACAGGCCGCGGCGACCAGCGCGCGGGCCAGCGCCTTGGCCCGCGGCACGATGACCAGCGCGGCGGCAGCGGACGGCGCCGTGGGCGTGACCGGCACGCCGGCACCGGCCCACCACGCCGCATCGGGCGCAAAGGTGGTGACGACGCGCAGATCGCCGCGGGCGATGCCCGACAGATCCTGCCCCGCCGCCGGGCGCAGCACCGCGACCGGCCCGGCGGGCAGCACCAATGCGCCGTCATCCAGCGCCGTCTGAAGCCTGTTCAGGGACATGGGCGGGCCTTGGGCCCTATTCCTTTTCCATGGTGCATTGCAGCGGATGCTGGTGCCGCTGCGCGAAATCCATCACGAGGGCCACCTTGGTCTCGGCGATCTCGTGCGAAAAGACGCCGACCACCGCCAGCCCCTTCTTGTGAACGGTCAGCATCAGTTCGAACGCCTGCGCATGGCTGAGGCCGAAAAACCGTTCCAGCACATGGACGACGAATTCCATCGGCGTGTAATCGTCGTTCAGGATCAGCACCTTGTAAAGCGGCGGGCGCTGCGTCCGGGTCTTGGTCACCACGCGGACGCCGATTTCCGGGCCGCCGTTGCCGCCGTGGTCCGGCCCCGCCATCATGTTCGCTTCTGCCCGCATCTCGGACGCCGTTCCCGTTCTTCATGTGCCGGAGTATGCAGGACAATATAATGCAGCCGCGGCACAAGGAAAGACGCCGCGGCAAGTTTGACGCGAAAGGGCGGTCTCATGGCCGATAACAGGCGCTGGACCTTCGGTTTCGATGCCGACGACACGCTCTGGCACAACGAACGCTTTTTCCGCCTGACGCAGGACCATTTCGCCTCGCTTCTGGCCGACCACGCCGAACGCCCGGCGCTGATGCGGCGGCTGGTCGCCGCCGAACGGCGCAACCTGGGGCAATACGGCTTTGGCATCAAGGGTTTCACCCTGTCGATGATCGAAACCGCCATCGAGGTGACCGAAGGCCGCGTCCCCGCCGCCGTCATCGCCGAAATCCTTGCCGCCGGGCGCGAGATGCTGGGCCATCCGGTCGAACTGCTGCCCCATGCCCGCGAAGCCATCGAATCGCTGAAGGGCGCCGGAGAGATCGTCCTTGTCACCAAGGGCGACCTGATGGACCAGGAGCGCAAGCTGGCGCAATCGGGGCTGGGCGAGTTGTTCGACGCGGTAGAGATCGTCAGCGACAAGACCGCCGCGACCTATGCCCGCATCTTTGCCCGCCACGGCCATCCGCAGGCGATGATGGTGGGCAATTCGCTGAAATCCGACGTGATTCCCGCCATCGCCGCCGGCGGCTGGGGCGTTCATGTGCCGCACGAGGTGACATGGGAGCTTGAGGCCGCCGACGCCCCCGATGCCGACCCGCGCTTTCGCCGCATCGCCGATCTGGGGCAACTCGCGGCGCTGGTGGCCGAGATCGGCTAACTTGCCTGGCCCGGGGTCGCCGGTTCCCACAACTCGATCGGGTTGCCTTCGGGGTCGTGGATGCGGGCAAAGCGGCCGGTTTCCGGGCTGTCCCATTCGGCGCGCCGTTCAGCCGTGATGCCGGCCCGCGCCAGCGTTTCCACCAGCCCGTCCAGGTCGCTGACCCGCAGGTTCAGCATGAACTGCTGGCTGTCGCGCCCGAAATAATCGGTGGACCGGCTGAAGGGGGCAAAGACCGTGGTCCCGGCCTCCTGCTCCCACAGGCCCCAGGGCGCCTCGCCGATGCCCAGATGGGTGCGATACCAGGCGGCAAGCTGTTCGGGGTCGTCCGAGCGAAAGAAGAAGCCGCCGATTCCGGTGACCTTGGCCATGCGAACCTCCGTTTTGCCGCAGCATAGCCCGGCCCGCCGCCTGCCGCCACGCTGTTTCCCCGCCTTCACCAAACCCCGCGGAAACCCCGGATTTGTCGGGCGCCGGTCCCATTCCTGCCTGATTCCGCGATCAAAAACGGGCAACGACCTGGGAATGAGAGGCAACATGGACCGCCTGACCGAAATGGAAGCCTTCGCCACCGTGGTGGACCAGGGCGGCTTTACCGATGCGGCCAAGAAGATGGGCATCTCGAAATCCGCGGTGTCCAAGCATGTCTCGGCGCTTGAGGCGCGGCTGGGGGCGCGGCTTCTGAACCGCACCACGCGCCGGGTGTCGCCGACCGAGATCGGCCTTGCCTATTACGACCGCGCCCGCCGCGTCCTCAACGACGCGGGCGAAGCCGATGCCCTTGTCACCTCCATGCAATCGGCGCCTTCGGGGCTTTTGCGCATCAGCGTTGCAACCGATTTCGGCGTCAACCACCTGTCGCCGGTCCTGGGGGATTTCCTGCTGGAATATCCCGACATCACCGTCAACATGGTGCTGAACAACCGCTATGTGGAGCTGATTTCCGAAGGCTTCGACATGGCCGTGCGGATCGGAGAGCTTGAGGACAGCACGCTGCGCGCCCGCAAGCTGACCGAGACCAGCAAGCGCATGATCGCCGCCCCCGGCTATTTCAAGCAGTTCGGCCGGCCGGAAAAGATCGACGACCTGAACGAACACAAGCTGTTGCACTATTCCAACCAGGCCAATGCCGCGGTGTGGAAGATCACCGCGCCTTCGGGCGAAAAGCGGCAGGTGCGCACCGCCGGCTGGCTGACGGTCAATGACGGGCAATCGCTGCTCAATGCCTGCGTCGCCGGGCTGGGCATCGCCTATCTGCCGGCGTTCCTTTATGCCGATGCGATGAAGAAGGGGCTGGTCGAGGAAGCGATCCCCGGCCTGCCGCAGGATGTGCAGGGCATCTATGCCGTCTATCCGCCGGGCCGATTTACCCAGCCCAAGGTGCGGGCCTTCATCGACTTTCTGGTCAGCGCCTTTGTGGACAAGGGCCCCGACAACTGGTGATCCACGATCACTGACGGCTTTCCGCCGGGCGCGTTCGCGCGCCCATCCTCCCCCAGACTGGCGCGGTCCCCATAGGCCGCGCCATTTTTCCGTGCCGCTACTCCTCGCCGGTGGTCAGCAACACCGCCTCGACCCGTCGGTTCGCCTCGCGACCCTCGGGGGTCAGGTTGCTGGCCGTGGGCGCCAGCCAGCCCATGCCTTCGGCGGTCATCTGCTGGCGCGGCACCGCATAATCCGAAGCCAGCCGTTCCATCACGCTGGCCGCCCGCCGGCGGGAAATGGCGATGTTCACATCCAGCGCGCCGGTCGCATCGGTATGGCCGACCAGCGCCACCCGCGCCGCCGGATGGCCGGCCAGATAGTCGGCCAGTGCCTGCAACGACGCATAGTCGCCGGCGTCAAGCTGGGCCGATCCGGTGGCGAAATCGAGGTCCGACAGCACGACCCGCCCCTGCGATTCCAGCGCGAATCCCAGATCCGAAGGCAAAGCCAGCGGCGCCTGCGGCTGCGCCGGGGTCAGCGGCTGCTCTGCAGCGGTCGCCAGCCGGGCGTCACCGGCGGGCGGGCCGGCGCGGATGATCTGGACGAAGGCCTGCCCCTCGGTCCGGCTGACTAGGACGCCGACCCGCTCGGTCCCGGCATCGTCGCTGCGTTCGGCCGACAGGAACCGGAAGGACGACAGGTCGACATGCATCGCCGGCGGCGGCATCACCTCGGTCGCGAAGCGGAAATCGAAACCGCCGCAGATCCGCGTCTCGCAATCCAGCAGGATGGCAAAGCCCTGCGCCACCAGTTGCTCGCGCAGCGGCGCCGCGATCTGCAGCGTGGCAATCCCCGGCCCGACGATGCGCCAGGCCTGCCGCGTGACCTCGCCCTCGGTGACGCGGACCGCAAGGGCGCCGTCCGCCCAGGGCGCCACCGGCAGGGAATAGGTGCCGGCGATGTCGGTTTCCTCGGCCGCGAGCGTGGGATTGCCGGGAATGTCGAGCGTCAGGGCAGCCAGCGGCGCCGGGGCAAGAAACAGGAACGCGGCGGCACGCAGCAAGGGGATCACTCGGACAGTCGGCGGTAGTGATACTCTGCCACCGGCGCCATCCCGAGGGAAGCATAGAGCGCATTGGCCGGCCCGTTGGCGCGGGTGACGGCAAGGGCAAGCGTCACCGCGCCCGACCGCGCCGCCCAGGCGGCAGCGGCGGCCATGAGATGGCGCGCAAGCCCGCGGCGACGGAACCGCACCGCGACCTCGATCGCGTGGACCATGGCGATATCGCCGTCGCAGGCGACAAAGGCGGTGCCGGCGGGATGGTCGTCGACGCGACCCAGCAGCGCGACCTTTGGGCCCGCCGCCCGCTCCATCACCGCAAGGCGGCTGGGGCCGATGCCGCCGGCCGCCCAGATTTCGGCCTGCGCGGCAAGGGGCGGCCAGACCTCGAACGTGGTCATCGGCGGCCGCGGCGCGGCAAGCGCGGCGACAGGCGCGGCGCGCAGCACCACCGGATCGTGCAGGGCATAGCCGCGCGCAGCAAGTCCGGCGTCCAGCGCGGTATCGGCGGCGGTGATCTGGAACAGCGGCCGCTGCCCCAGCGCGCGCATCGCCGCCTCGGCCCGGGCAATGTCATCGGCGCCTGCCGGCGCCAGAGCCACGGCCGATTCCGTCCGCGACCCGCCGCCAAGACCCTGCCGCAGCAGGAACGGCCCCTCGGCCCGGGTGGCCGCCGCGGGCCAGGTCGCCGCCAGCGCCTGCATCGCGCGCTCTGGCCTCATGCCGGGAACAGTGCCGCCAGCCGGGCCATCGCCGCGCTGACCCGGGCGCCATCGGTGCCGCGGATCACGATATTGGCGCCATAGACCCCATTCTGGTTGAACGGATAGGACCCGATCGCCAGGTCGGAAAAATCCGCCGCCAGCGCCGCCAGCGGCCCGGCAATCTCGCCCTCGCCCTTCAGGATGCGCCAGCTTTGCGACAGAAGCGGCGTGCCCCCGGTCAGCGTCGGCAGGACCGAGGCGACCATCGCCTCGAACACCGCCGGGACACCGGCCATGACATGGACATTGCCAAGGGTGAAACCGGGTGCGACCGACACCGGGTTGTCGATCAGCACCGCGCCGTCGGGAATCCGCGCCATGCGCAACCGCGCCTCGTTCAGGTCGACCTTCATCCGCGCGTAATGCGCCGACAAGAGCGCCCGCGCGTCGTCGCGCACGCCGATGCCGGTGCCAAAGGCCGCGGCGATGCAGTCGGCGGTGATGTCGTCATGTGTCGGCCCGATCCCGCCCGAGGTGAAGACATGGTCGAACCGTGCCCGCAGGTCGTTCACCGCCGCGACGATGGCGGTGCGGTCATCGGCGACCACGCGCGCCTCCCTCAGGTCAAGGCCGACCTGCGTCAGTTCCTGCGCCAGATAGTGCAGGTTGGAATCGCGGGTGCGCCCCGACAGGATTTCGTCGCCGATGACCAGCATGGCGGCAGTCGGATTGGGCATGGCAAATCTCCGTTGTCGGGCCGACCATAGGCCTGCCGCCCGGCCGCCGCCACCCCCGCACCCTCTGGATTCCCGGCCGGCTTTCGCCTATCTGCAAGCGATGGACCGTGAAATCTCTCAGCCGCAAGACCGCCGCGCGCGCCTGACGCGCGACGGAATCCGCATCCACGAACCGGCGGATTTCGACGGGATGCGCCGCGCCGGACAGGAAGCGGCGCGGATTCTGGACGAGATCGCGCCGCATGTCTTTCCCGGCCAGACCACCGGCGAGATCGACCGCCTGATAACCCAGATGATCCACGACCGCGGCCTGACCAGCGCAACCGTCGGCTACAAGGGCTATCAGCACGCCTCGTGCATCAGCGTGAACCATGTCGTCTGCCACGGCATTCCGGGGGACAAGCTGCTGAAAGACGGCGATATCGCCAATATCGACGTGACGGTGATCGTCGATGGCTGGTATGGCGATTCAAGCCGGATGTATGCGGCGGGCGAATTGAACCGCAAGGCCGAGCGGCTGGTGCAGGTCACCCATGACGCGCTGATGGCGGGCATCGCCGTGGCCCGGCCCGGCAATACCTTTGGCGACATCGGCCACGCGATCCAGAGCTTTGTCGAGGCGCAGCGCATGTCGGTGGTGCGCGATTTCTGCGGCCACGGCCTTGGCCGCGTGTTCCACGCGCCGCCGAACGTGCTGCACTATGGCCGCAAGGGCACCGGGCCGATGCTGGAAGAGGGCATGTTCTTTACCATCGAGCCGATGGTGAACCTTGGCCGCCCCGAAACCAAGGTCCTGGCCGACGACTGGACCGCCGTGACCCGCGACAAGTCGTGGTCGGCGCAGTTCGAACATTCCATCGGCATCACCGCATCGGGGTGCGAGATCTTCACCCTCTCGCCCGCCGGGCTGTTCCACCCGACACGCGCCGCCGCCTAGCGCGGCGCCTTTGCCCCGCGGGTGTGGCGCAGTTCGATTTCGCGCGCGAATTCGGTGACCCGGGTTTCAAAGCGCCGGTTCAGGTTGCCGCGCGCCAGTTTCAGCGATTGCACCAGAAGCTTGGCCGTGAAGGACAGCGGTTCGATCACCGCGGCCACGTTCATTCTGGTGTGATTGCGCGACAGCGCCATCAGATCGACGGCCACGGCAAAGCCCAGACCCTGCGATTCCCCGCCCAGCCGCAGCGCGTGCGGCGGGTCGTATTCGGTGATCTCGATCTGAATATTGCGGTCGCGGCCACGGAACTGGAATGTCGCCGCCCATTTCAGTCCGGCGCCCGGCCGCGGCAGGCTGTCAAGCCGCCGCACCTCGGCACCGCGGCGCAGGACCTGCCGCTCGAAGGCCGGAAAATCCGTCACCGCGGCAAAGACCGTTTCGATCGGCGCGGCGATGTCCTCTCTGGACTGGAATTCCATGTGTTCTGCGCCCCTCGTGTCAGCTTGTTATGCCGGTCGGTCCAGCCGTCCGGCAAGCCAGTTTTCCATCAGATACCGCGCGATCGAGCCGATGCGCGGCGCGCGGATCGCCGCATCGGTTTCAGCAAAGACCCCGGCCAGCCGTTCGCGGCTGACCCACAGCGCCTGTTCAAGCTCGACCGGATCGACGGTGATCGCGTCGCTTTCGGCAAAGCCGCGGCACCCCAGCATCAGCGAGGCCGGGAACGGCCAGGGCTGGCTGGCAAGGTAATCGACCCGGCCGACACGGATGCCCGATTCCTCGGCCACCTCGCGGCGCACCGCCGCCTCGACAGTCTCGCCCGGCTCGACAAATCCGGCAAGGCAGGAAAACATCCCCGGCGGCCAGCCGGGCGACCGGCCAAGCAGCAGGTCGTCGCCCCGGGTCACCAGCATGATGACCACGGGGTCGGTGCGGGGGAAATGGCGGGCGCCGCAGGCGGCGCAATCGCGCTGCCAGCCGGCCATCGCCGGCGCGCTGCGCAGCCCGCATCTGGCGCAAAACCCGTGTGTGTCGTGCCAGGCGAACAGCGCGCGGGCGGTGGCGGCCAGTTCGGCATCGCGCGGCGAAAGACTGGCCATGATCGCGCGCAATTCGGCGAACCTGTGGTCGGCGGGCAAGGCGGGGTGGTGCTGTTCGGTCGGATCGAAGAAGGCGCCCAGCGCCGCCAGATCGGCCCCCTCGGGCGACCACGAGGAGATATCCTCGGCCCAGATGCCCTCCTCGCCCTCGACCCCAAGAAAGACCGTCGGCCCCGGTTCGGCGGTCAGCGCCGGATGATCGGCCGGCAGGCGGGCCAGCGCACCATCGCCGGCGATCAGCACCTTGCCGCGCCACAGCGCCAGCCAGCGCGCGCCGGGCCGCGCCGCCAGCGCCGCAAGGGCCCCGGCATCGCCGCGCAGGTGGTGCGCGCGCTCAAGACCCGAGCCGCCGAATGTCACCTCAGTGCCGGTGCGCATCGCGCGACCCTTTCGCTGTCCCCCGCCTGCCTTGCCAGACATCGCCGCCGCCCGGCAAGGTGCCTTGCCCGCGGCGCCGCACCCCGCCGCGCGACTTCGCCACGGGGCGTGGCAACAAAGGCGCAGTTGCGCATCGGCAATAACCTGCCGATGCAAGGCGGATCGGAAAAACATTGCCGCCCCCCTGATTCGCCCTATGGTTGCAGAGGGGAGTTCTGGAGTGACCGGATCGTGATCCTACGCGAGGCCCATGCCATCGCGCCTGACCGAGTGCAGGCCAAGTTGCGGCTGATGGCGACCACGGATCTGCATGCGCAGATCCTGCCCTATGATTATTATGCCGATACGCCCCTGGCCACCGGCGGGCTGGCACAGATCGCCGGCCTTGTCCGGCTGTTGCGGCGCGGCGCGCCCAACAGCCTGCTCCTGGACAACGGCGATTTCGTGCAGGGCAATCCGCTGGCCGATCTTGCCGCCGGCGCTGGCCGCGCCGATCCGCATCCGGTGGTGGCGGCGATGAATGCGCTCGGCTATGACGCCGGGACGCTGGGCAACCACGAATTCAACTATGGCCTTGGTCTTGTTGAAAAGATCCGGGGCGAAGCGGCGTTCCCCCTCGTCCTTGCCAACCTGGCCGAAGGGGCCGCGCCGGTGCGGCCCTGGGCGGTGCTGGACCGGGTGCTGACCGATACCGCCGGCCGCGACTGGCCGCTCAAGGTCGGGGTCATCGGCTTTGCCCCGCCGCAGATCGCCCTGTGGGAACGCCTGCGCCTGACCGGGCGCATCGCGACCGAGGATATCGTGCAGTCCGCCCGCAGGCACCTGCCGGACCTGCGCGCCGCCGGGGCCGAGATCGTGGTGGCGCTGTGCCATTCCGGCATCGGCGCCGCCGACCATGCCGAGGGGATGGAGAATGCCGCCCTGCCGCTGTCGGCGGTCGAGGGGATCGACATCCTTGTTCTGGGCCATACCCACGGCATCTTTCCGACCGGCGGCCTGCCGGTCGGCGGGGGGGTCGATCCGGTCGTCGGCACGCTGAACGGCAAGCCGGCGGTGATGGCCGGCGCCTATGGATCGCATCTTGGGCTGATCGACCTGCTCATGGACCGGCACGAAGACCAGTGGCGCATCGCCGGCCATGCCGTGGCCGCGCTGCCCGCCAGCGGCCAGGTCGCCGGTGCCGGCCCCCCGCCCGCGGATGCCGAGATCGCGCGCATCACCGCCCCGGCCCATGCCCGCGTCCTTGACCTGATCCGCCGGCCCATCGGCCGCACCGACCTGCCGCTGACCAGCCATTTCTCGCTTGTCGCCCCCGACGCCAGCCTTGCCGTCGTCGCCGCCGCGCAGCGCGATTATGCCGCAAGCCTGCTTGCCGGCTCGCCCGAGGCGCGGTTGCCGCTTCTGTCGGCAGTGGCGCCGTTCCGCGCCGGCGGCCGCGGCGGGCCCGAGGGCTATATCGACATTCCCGCCGGTCCGCTGTCGATGCGCCACGCGGCCGAGCTTTACGTCTATCCCAACACGATCTGCGTCATCGCCGTGACCGGCGCCATGGTCGCGGGCTGGCTTGAGCGGTCGTCGGGCCAGTTCAACACGCTGCAACCCGGCATGACGGATCAGCCGCTGATCGACCCGACCTTCCCCAGCTACAATTTCGACCTGCTCGACGGTCTGACCTGGGTGATCGACCCGGTGGTGCCGGCGGGCGCAGGGCGGGTGTCCGGCATCCGCTGGCAGGGCCGGCCTTTGGCCGCCGATGCCACGGTCGCGGTGGTGACCAACAGCTACCGCGCCGGCGGCGGCGGCGGGTTCGAGGCGCTGGCCGGCGCGCAGGTGCTGCACGCGCCGGGGCGGCCGACACGGGATGTGGTGGTCGATTACCTGCACCGCCGCCGGCCCGGGCCGCCGTCGCCGTCCTGGCGCTTTGCCCCGCACCCCGGCACCGCCGCCTGGTTCGACAGCGGCCCGCGCGCGCGGCAAGACACGGTGCCGGCGCTGGCGCTGGATGATCTGGGGGTGATGGCGGACGGATTCCGGCGGTTCCGGTTGCATCTATAGCGCGGGCATCTGCGGGCACGAAACCTTCCCCGCGGGGAAGGTTACTGCCTTTCCAGAAGGTCAACGGCGCGCGCAGTTTGCAATTGCAGGCACGGATCGCCGGATCCTTGCGGGGGACAGGGCTGCGTAAGGTGGGCGATTGCCCACCCTACCTCTGGTCCCCGTCCCCCAATCGTTGCATAGGGTCTGCAACCCGCAGGAGATGCCCATGACCCGCCGCCCCGCCGCCGCGATATTCGACCTCGACGGCACGCTGATCGACACCGAGGCCCTGTTCAACGAGGCCGGAGTCGAGGCTTGCGCCGCCCTTGGCCTGACCGTGCCGCTCGCCTTTTTCGAGACTTTGGCCGGCATCCATGACGAGGAACGCGTGCGCCTGATCGAGGCGCAGGTGGGCCGGCCGATGAACGCGCGGGCGTTCTTTGCCGAATGGGACCGGCGCGGATCGGAACGGATGGCGCGCGGCCTGCCGGTCAAGCCGGGGGCGGTGGCGCTGCTGACGCATCTGCAGGCCGAAGGTCTGCCGCTGGCGCTGGCCACCTCGTCGCGCCGCGGGCCGGCGCATGAAAAGCTGACGCTGTCGGGGCTTGGCCGCTTCTTCGATTCCGTCATCACCTTTGACGACGTGGCCGCTGCGAAACCCGCGCCCGACCCCTATCTGGCCGCCGCCACCGCGCTGGGCCAGAAACCCGGCGACTGCGTCGCCTTCGAGGATTCGGAACCCGGCGCCACCTCGGCCTTTGCCGCCGGCTGCATCGTGGTGCAGATCCCCGACATCCACCCGGCGCTGGGCACCCATGCCCATTTCATCGCCCCCTCGCTGATCGAGGGGGCGCGGATGGCCGGGCTGATCGACGGGACGCCGGTCGGCTGACCCCTTTCCTCTGTCGCGGGGGCGTGGCCATATGGACCCCGGACAAGGGGGGCAGGATGCGGATTCTCATCACCGGGGCGGCGGGCATGATCGGGCAGAAGCTGGCCCGCCGGCTGATTGCCGACATGGCACTGGGCGGCTGGCCGATCAGCGGGCTGGTGCTGCATGACGTGACCCCGGCGCCGGTTCCGCCGTCTTCGGTGCCGCTGACGGTCATCGCCGGCGATCTTGCCGCGCCCGATACCGCCGCGATGCTGATGGCGGACCGGCCGGATGTGATCTTTCACCTTGCCGGGGTCGTCTCGGGCACGGCCGAGGCCAATCTCGAGCTTGGCTATGCCGTCAACCTGCACGGCAACATCGCCCTGTTCGAGGCGATCCGCCGCGCCGGCCACCGGCCGCGGGTCGTCTTCACCTCGACCGCGGCGGTGTTCGGCGGGGCGGTGCCCGATCCGGTCCCGGATGATTTCGCGCCGACGCCGATGTCGTCCTATGGCACGCAAAAGCTGATGGCCGAACTGATGCTTTCGGATTATTCACGCCGCGGATTTCTGGACGGCGTGGGCCTGCGCCTGCCGACGATCTGCGTGCGGCCGGGGCGGCCGAACGGCGCGGCCTCGGGGTTCTTTTCCGGCATCATCCGTGAACCGCTGGCCGGCCTGCCGGCGGTGCTGCCGGTGCCGCGCGATTGGGTGCATTCACATGCCAGCCCGCGCGCGGCGGTCGGATTCCTGATCCATGCGGCAACGATGGACACGGCGCCGCTGGGCGCGCGGCGCAACCTGATCCTGCCGGGGGTGGCGGTGTCGGTCGGCGACCAGATCGCCGCGCTGGAACGGGTGGCGGGGCCGCAGGCGGTGGCGCTGATCCGCGAGGAACCGGACGAGGCGGTCTGGGCCATCGTCCGCACCTGGCCGCAACGATACGAGGCGCGGCGCGCCCGCGACCTGGGGTTTCAGGCCGATGCCGATTTCGACGCGATCATCCGCGTCCATATCGAGGACGAACTGGGCGGCAGGCTGCCCGGCTGAACCGGCGGCCTATTCCACGCCCATGGTGATGCAGGAAATTCCCCGCGCCTGAAGCCGGCGGCAGGCAAGGTCGGCGGCATCCTGGGTCAGGCCGACGATATTGGCGTCAAAGCCGCGGCTTTGCCGCACGATGCGGCGCACGCCGCCGTCCAGCACCCCGGCCTCGGCCACGGCGACCTGGATCAGCACGCGGTCGGCCTCGGACTGGGAATTGTATTGCCCGACATTGATCCCCCACAACCGCCCGTTCGAGGTCGACATGCGGGTGACAATCTCGGCCTCGGCCACCTGCGCCTCGGTCTGCGCCAGGTCGGCCGACGTCAGGATGATCTCTGCCGGGCGCGACGGCGGCGCGATGTCCAGAACCTCGGGCGCAGTGATCGCCGGCGCGGCGGCAAGGGCCAGGTCCGCATCGGCGGGGGCAAGGTCGGCGGCCACCGCGGCGACGGTTTCAACATTCGTCACCTCGGACAGCGGCAATGCCGGGGCCTCGGTCGTCTCGGCCGCCGACAGATCCTGTCCGGGCGGCAGGCCCAAAGCCTCGGCCAGCGCCGCATTCACCGCCTCGTCCACCGCCTGTTCCACGGCGGCATCGACGGCAGAGGCGACGGCATCGGCCGGTGCCGACGGCCGCGCCGCGGGTCTGAGCGCCACCAGCACCTGCCCGGTGACACGGATTGTGCGCGCCGCGGGCACCTGCGCCCCCGGTGCGGCATTGGTGTTCGCCGACACGATGGCCGCCACGGCCTCGGCCTCGCCGGGGTCGGCGACGGTGCCCATGTCCGGCGCGCGGATCGTGGCATTGGCGGGGGCGGCGGCAAAGCCCATGTCCAGAAGCTCGGCAATGCGGGCATTGCGGTTCGCGGTCGAGGTGCCGCCGAACACGGTGGCGATGATCCGCACGCCGTCACGCTCGGCGCTGGCGACAAGGTTATAGCCGGCGGCGACGGTATAGCCGGTCTTGATCCCGTCGGCGCCACGATAGGAATCAAGGAAGCGCGAATTGGTGTTGGTCACCTGCGCGATGCCGGCATCGGCATGGCGGCGCGAGAACAGGTTATAATACTGCGGAAAGTCATAGACGATATGCCGCCCCAGCACCGACATGTCGCGGGCGGTGGAATAATGCCCCTCTTCCGTCAGGCCGTTCATGTTGATGAAATGGGTGTTGTTCATCCCCATGGCGCGGGCGGTGGCATTCATCCGCTCGGCAAAGGCCTGTTCCGAGCCGGAAATGGCGATGCCGATGGCGGTGGCCGCGTCATTGGCGGATTTCACCGCCGCCGCGCGCAGAAGATAACGCAGCGCGATGGTCTGGCCGGTCTGCAGGCCAAGGCGCGAGGGCGGCTCGGCCGCCGCTTCGGCCGTGATGCGGACCTGGGTGTCCAGCGTGATCTCGCCACGCTGGATCGCCACGAAGGCGACATAGAGCGTCATCATCTTGGTCAGCGAGGCCGGATGCAGCGGCGTGTCGGCATTGCGGGAATGGATCACCTCGCCGGTGCGGGCATCCATCACCAGCGCCGCATAGGGCGCCGCGATGGCAAAGACCGGGGCGATGACGCCGATCAGCACAACAAACAGGGAAAGCAGCCCCGAGCGGGCCCTCTGTCCGATACGACGCATGTCGCCTGCCTTTCACTGCCTCTCGGGTGACGGTCCATGCCGGCACCTCGTGATTTGTGCAGAAGGCTAGCACGGCAATGCGGCGGCAAAAAGGCAGAAAATCAACGGTTTCGCTGACTGTGTTCAGGCGGGCATAGCATATCTAGTGGTGCCCGCGGCCCTGCACCCCAGATGCACGAAACCTGCACGAATGGATCGGCGGGGTTGTGCGGGGGTTGCAGAATCCCGCCGGGATTGGGGCGGATCGTTGCCACGGATCGGGCACAAGGATCGCCTACCCCTGCCCGTCCCGCAGCGCGCGATATTCCTGTTCGTCCATCGTCGCCGCCAGATTGCGCCGCAGCATGAGGAATGCATCGCGATAGGCGCGTTCCAGAAACCCGGTCGAGGCGATGAGCACGCGCTTGCCGTCGGCGTCGATCCGGGGATCGGTCTTGCGCACAAGAAGGCCGCCGTGGCGCAGATCCTCGATCAGCTTTTCGGTGGTCTTGGGCGACATCGTGTCGATCAGCAGATGGCCCCATTCGTAGATCGCGAACACCGGCAGGCCCAGGGCGCGGATCGTGTCGCACACCGCCTGCCGGCGGCGGGGGCCGAACAGGGCGCGCTGGAATTCCTTCTCGCTTCCGCCAAAATCGGGGGATTCGAGCAGCCCCTGGATCCGCGCGTTGTGACCGTCGATGAAGGCGGCGATGCCGGGGGCGTCCTGACAGTCGAGCGCCTCGAGAAAGAACAGGAACTGGGTGAAATGCAGCAGGAAATCGTGGCCGTTGGCGCTGGTCACGGTTTCAAAATCGGTCAGCGGCGCCTTGCGGGCCAGCTCGGCGCGGACGGCGTCAAGGAACCAGTCCTCGGACCGCAACGCGGCCTCGACGGTCAGGAAGGCGCGATGGACATCGGCCTGACTGGCGGGGCTGTTCGCCCCGGACCTTTGCACCATGGCTGTCGCCGCCCTGCCGTTTCGCCCGGCAAAGACTAGCGGCAGGGCCGCCGGCGGTAAAGCCGCCGTCACGGGGCAGAAAACCACATCAACGCAAGGGCGATGGCATAGGACGGCGCAAAGGGCACCCCGGCCAGCCGGTCGCGCGGCAGCAATCCGGCCATGGCAAGCGCCCACAGGACCAGCCAGTGCAGCCACAAGAGCACGCCGCAGATCAGGGCAAGCTCGATCAGCACCAGCGGCCCGGTCCAGATCAGCCCGCCCGCGACCAGAAGGAAATCGCCGGCGCCGACCGGGGCGGACGGGGCAAAGCGGTCGATGGCCAGCCCGCACAAGGCCAGTGCCAGCGCCGCCAGCGCCAGCGGCCAGACCGGGCCGCCCGACAGCGCCAGCCGCGCCAGTCCGCCGGCGGCAAGGGCAAGCGTCAGCAGGTCGGGGATCTCGCGCGTGGCCGCGTCGGTCAGGGCGATCGCGACCAGCGGCACCAGCAGAAGGGCGGTCCAGATCAGGAACGCCGCCGTTGGGGCCTCTGGTCCCACGGCCAGCGCCAGCGCCGCGGCGGTCAGCGCGGCACCGGCCTGCACCATCCGCGGCACCGGGGCAAAGGCCATGGCCAGCATGGCCCCCGCCCCGGCCGCGGCCAGCGCCACTCCGGCCAGCGCCAGCGATCCGGGCACCGCCTATTGCCCGCGCGAATGGAAGGGGAACACCGCGACCCGCGGCGCCGCCCCCTCCAGATCGGCCATCTGCAACGCCTCCCACAGGCTGCGGGCGTCCCACAGCCGTTCGGGATCGGCCAGAAGCAGCGCCAGCGCGTCCGAGGGCGCTTCGGTCTCGACCGCGACAAGGAAATCCGACCCGAAGGGGGCGCCGACCTGCGTTGTCAGGTCCAGCGTGGCGCCCGGCGGCAGGGTCGCGGGGTCGTTCAGGCCCAGCGCCGGGGCATTGAGCGGATAGATCGGCACCAGAGCGCCATCGGGCGACAGGCTGAACAGCGCCAGATGCGGCGTCTGCCGGCCCTCGACCCGCACGGTCAGCAGGTCGCCGTCGCGATAGGTGCCATCGCCTTCGGCAAAGCTGACGGCAAGGCTTTGCATCCGGCCCGGCCGCATCAGTTCGGCGGCGATCCGGGCATTGTCGACCGCCTTTTGCAGCGCAGCAGCATCCCCGCCGGGCAGGGTGGTGAACAGATCGCCAACCATGGTGCGGATCTCGCCCGTGGCCGGGTCGAGCACGAGATCGGCCGGGACGCCTGCGGGCAGAAGGGTGGCACCCTCGGGCGAGGCCAGCCCGGCAGGGGCGGCAAGGGTGACGGGCGGCAGATCGGCGAAGGCAGTGAGGAAGGGATCGGCATCGTCGGTCTCGGCCACATCGACCGGGGTGTCGTCGGCGGTGGTATCCGTGCTGTCATCGTCGGCCGGGCCGGGATCCGGCACATCGTCGGTCTCGGTCACGTCGACCGGGATCTTGTCGCCGGCAGTCTCTGCGCCGTCTTCGCCGGTGTCGGGGTCCGGAGTATCGTCGTTCTCGGCAACCTCTACCGGAATGTCGTCGTCGGTCTCTGCGCTGTCACCATCGCCCGGACCGGGGTCCGGCACTTCGTCAGTCCCGGCGACCTCGACCGGAATGTCGTCCGGGGTCTCGGGCATGTCATCAACGGCCGGGCCGGGGTCTGGCATGGCGTCGGGTGCCGGCAGCTCGACCGGGGTTTCGCCATCGGGAATCGCGGGGGCGTCGTCCCCGGTGCCGGGGCCCGCCGGCACGTCCGACAGATCCGCCAGCACCACCGGCGGGGCGCCGGCGCCGAAGGCCAGCAGCACGGCGGCATCGGCCTCGATCTGCGGGCGTTGCAGCCCGCGCGAGATGTCGCGGACCTGCGTGCGGACAAAGCCCTCAAGCTCCCGGGCCGAGACCACGCCATCGCCGTCGCCATCGGCGCCGCCGCGCAGGCCGGCGGCAAAGGCCCAGGACAGGGCGCCGCGCGGGGCGCCGTCGATCAGGAATTCCGGCACCTGTTCGGCATCAGGCACCGCACCCATGTACAGCGCCAGCGCGCCGAACTCGGCCCCCTCGGCCGGGGGTGGCGGCAGGGGCGGCAGCGGATCGTCGGCCAACGTGCCGTCGGTGCGATAATAGCGGTAACCCAGCACCGGCATGATTTCGCGCGAGACCGTGCCGGAATGGCAGGAATCCGACACCAGGATCACCTGCACCGCCGGGTTGAGGCCGATCAGCGCCGCGATCTCGTTGTCGCGGATGCGCTCGCCCGCCGCCTCGCCAAAGGGCGAAAAGCCGGCAAGAAGCCAGTTCTCGTCGCGGCCGTCCACCTCTTCGCCGGCTATCGCCTCGGCCTCGTTCGAGCCATGGCCGGCATAGGTGACGATCAGCCGGTCGCCGGGCTGCGCCTGTTCGGCCAGCCTGGTCCATTCGGCGATGATCGCCTCGCGGCTGGCGTCGTGGTCGGTGAGCAGCACGGTCTGCGCGCCGATGCCGGTCAGGGCATCGGCGATGTCGCGGGCATCGTTCACCGCCCCCGACAGACCGGGGATGCTGTCATAGCTGTCGACGCCGATCACCAGCGCATAGGTGGTCTGGGCCAGGGCCGGACCGGCAAGGCAGGTGGCCAGCAGCAGGGCGGCAAGACGGTGCATCGGTGCTAGTTCTCGGCAATGGTGACGCGGCGGGCGATGCGGTTGTGTTCGTCGCTGCCCGGTTCGATCCCCGGAGGGGCCGGCGGCAGTTGCGTGCGGCCAAAGCCCACGGTGGTGATCTCGCCCTCATAGCCTTGCGAGCGCAGGAAGTCGGCCAGTGCCACCGCCCGCTCCTCGGACAGTTCCATGTTGTAATCGTCGCCGCCGATCGGGTCGGTATGGCCCGAAAGGGTGATGCTGTCGGGGGCAAAGGTTTTCAGGTGGTCGGCCAGCATCTGCGCATAGGCCGCGCCGGTTTCGTCGAAATCGTCGGTGGCATAGACGAAGGTGATGGGCAACGGCACCTCGGTCACTTCGTATCCGCGGATGTTGGTGGCAAAAAGCCCGCCCTCCTCGCCCGAGCGGGTGGTGGGCATCGCGACCACGGTCGGCGACAGGGCGACGGCGGCCGAGGCCATCTGGTAGATCTCGGCAATCTCGTCCTGCGTCGCGCTGTCGTCGGCGGGGCCATCGACAAGCTGGTTGATGGCAAGCTGATAGTCGCGGGCGGCGGCGGCGTAATCCTGCCCGTCCCATTCCAGCCGGGCCAGCGCGGCATAGCTGCGCCAATGCGGTTCATAGGACAGGGCCTGTTCAAAGGCCGCGATCCGCGCCTCGGGGGCCAGCGCGTCATCCATGCCGGCGCGGAACGCATCGCGGGCCAGGAAACTGCCCATCCAGTCGCGCAGCGCGTCGTCGCAGGATGGCTCGACCGCGATTTCGGAATAGATCGTGGTCGCGGTCGCCACATCGCCGCCTTCGACCGCGGCGACGGCGGCATCGTATTGCGGGCAGGCGGCAAAGGCGATGCCGGGGATCAGACCCATGGCAACGATCAGGGTAGAGCGGGAAATTCCTTCCATGTCAGTGGTCCTTTTCAAGAATTGCGGTCACGGCGTGACCTCGTAGGGAAGATAGGCGGCGGACCAGCCAAGGGTCGTCGCCGGGTCGGCGTCGCGGGACAGAAGCGACTGGGCAATGGCGTAAAGATGGGTTCCGGCCTCGGGCAGCGCGCCTTGCGACAGGCCTTCGGGCAGGACCGCGGCCAGGTCGGCGGCGGTGCGTTCGGTGAACAGCGCGATCAGGATGCCGCGCCCGGCGGGGCCGCTGACGGTAACGCGCAGCGGCAGGCCGTTGGCCGACAGGCCGGCGGGAATGGCGATCTCCTGACCCGGCACGATGCCGCCGCCTTCGGACGGGGCAAGGGCCGAGGGGAAAACCTGGCTCAGCTGCCCTTCGGTGTCGATGTCGAGCAGCACGAGCGAGCCGGTCTGGCCGGCCGAGACGGTAAAGCGCACCTCGCTGCCGATGGCCATCGGCTGCGGCGCGTCGATGCCAAGGCTCAGGCCCGCCGGGTTCACCGGACCGAACAGTTCATCGACAAAGGCCAGCATCTGGTCATAGCTCAGGGGCACCGTCTGCACCGGGCCGGTCGGCTGCACCTGCGGCAGCAGATGCGACGGGACAAAGGCCGGGGCGACGGCATCGCCGCTGAAACCGGGCACCAGCCCGGCAGCGGCACAGGCCGGCAGCGCGGCGCAGAAGGCGGCGGAACGCTGCGCGACATGTGCGGCAAGTTCGCCGTTGGTCACGATGCGGTTGGCATCGGCATCGGCGACGCCGGCCATGCCTTCCAGCAGAAAGCCGGTCATCACCCCGCCCTCGGCGCTTTCCCAGGCAAGGCCGTCGGGGCCGGCCGCGGTCCACAGGGTCCGGTCGCCGAAGGCGCTGTAATCGGCGGCAGGGCCGGCGTCCGAGGCGAGGCTGCGCGCCAGCGCACCCTCGGGCGCGGGCAGGCCGGACAGGCTGGTGTCCAGCACCAGCACCACCTTACGGTCGGTGGCCAGGTCAAGAAGTTCGTCCAGAAGATCGGCCGGGATCAGGCCCAGCGCCGTCGCGCCATCGGCGGCGACCAGCGCCGGCACCGCCACGCCATCGCGGGTCAGGGTGGTGGTGCCCAGCCCGGCGAAGTAGATCACGATGCGGTCGCCCGGCGCGGTCCGCGCCAGCAGTTCGTCCGTCACCGCCGCAAGGATCGCGTCCGAGGTCGCGGCGCCATCGGTCAGCACCGTGATCTGCCCCTCGCCAAAGCCCGCACGCGCGGTCAGGAAGGCGGCAAAACGGGCGGCATCGGCGGCACTTTCGCTCAGCACCAGCGGCGGGTTCAGCGCGGTGTAGTCGTCGATGCCGATGATTAGGGCGCGATCCTCGGCCAGCGCGGGGCCGGCAATCAGAGCGATCAGCGGCAGGGCAAGGCGGATCACGGCTGGCCCCCTTCGGCGGCATGGGCGCAACGGAAACCGAAATCGACGCCCGGCAGGGTTTCGGCCACCGCGATGCGGGCGGCGACGCGCAGGTCGCCGGGGTCGGTCGAATTCCACGACCCGCCCTTGAGCAGCGCGGTGGAATGGTCGTCGGCCAGCACCCATTCGCGGGCATTGCCGGCCAGACCGACGATGCCATCGGGCGTGGCGCCGCCGGCATCCGCCACCGAGACCGGCTGGCTGCGGTCGCCGCCGCGCCAGACCGGGCCGCCGGCTGCCGTCAATACGTCATCCGGGGCGGCCCACGGAAACAGGCGGGGGTCGTTCATCCGCGCGGCATATTCCCATTCGGCCTCGGTCGGCAGGCGGCCGCCGGCCCAGCCGCAATAGGCCTGCGCATCCACCGCAGTGACCACCGTCACCGGCCGGTCGGGGGTGGCCTGCCAGTCGCTGCCCGGCCCGTCCGGCGTCCGCCAGCCATAGCCCTGGGCCAGCGGCGCCATCAGCCCGCCCTTGCCCAGGGCCACCACGGTCTCGCCATTCTCGGCGGCGGTGACATAGCCGGTCGCCTCGACAAACTGCGCGAAATCGGCGGCGCTGACTTCGGTGGCGTCCAGAGTAAAGGGCAGGACTTCGGCGCTGCGAAGCCCCTCGTCGGCGGGGCGTTCGGCGGGGCATTGCTGCGGCGCGGGCGAGAGGCTGGCGCAAAGGCCGATGGCGGCGGCAAGCTCCTCGGGCCCGTCGCCCAGCGTCACGGCGATCGGCTCCACCAGGTCGAGCGATCCTGTCGCCTCGCCCTGTGCGGCAAGGGCCGCGGCGGCATCGCCGTAAAGCGTGGCGGCACGGGTCAGGGCGCCGGTGGCAAGCGCGGCGTCGGCATCTGCGACGCGCCGGTCATAGGCGCGGCGGGCAAGGATCAGCTGCGCCGCGGGCAGGTCGGCCTCGGCCTGCGCCAGCGCGGCGGCGGCAGTGTCGCGCGCGGCCTCGGCGGCGGCCCTGAGGCTCGCAGTCTCCAGGGCGATGGCGGCGCTGGCATCGGTCCAGCCCTGCGCGGCCTCGGTCTGGCGCCCCTCGGCCGCGGCGCCGGCAGCGGCCTGCATCGGCGTGGCGACCGAGGCGGGCAGCGCGCCGCCGTCAAGGGCGGCGACCAGACCGGCCGCGGCGGTTTCCGCCGCCGCGCGGGCCCTGTCGGCGGCATCCTGCGCCGTGGTCGCGGCAGCAAGGGCGGCATCGGCGGCACTGGCCGCCTCGGCCGCGGCGGCGCTGGCCTCATCGGGGTTGCTGGCGGCAAAGGCTGCATTGGCGGCGTCAAGCCGCGCAGCAGCCTGGGCAAAGGCGGCGGCCGCCTCGGGCGAGGCGGCATCGGCGCCGGCAAGCTGCGCCTGCAGCACGGCGCGGTCGGCGGCGCGCAGGCCGCCCAGCGCCGATTGCAGCCCGGCGACCAGCGCCGTCGCCCGGTCAAGATCGGCGCGGGCGGTGGACAGGGCGGCGCCCTGTTCGCCCGCCGCGGCCTCGAGCGCGGCGATCTGCGCCGCGGCGGCGGTGGCGGCGGTGGCGGCCGCCTGCATGGTGGCATCGCGGTCGGCGGTCATGGTCGCCAGCGCCGCGTCGCCACTGCTGACCTCGCGGTCAAGTTCCACGATCCGCGCTTGCGCGGCATCGCGTTCGGTGATCCGCGCGGCCAGTTCGGCCGCCAGCGCGGCGATGCGGTCGGTGGCCTCGGTCCCGGCGGCATTGGCGGCGTCCAGCGCCTGATCGGCGGCGGCGGCGGCGGTTTCAAGATCCGTCACCCGGGCCTGCGCCGCGGCCAGTTCGGCCGCCAGCGCGGTGATCCGGTCGGCCGATTCGGTGCCGGCGGCATTGGCTGCGTCAAGCGCCTCATCGGCGGCGGCGGCCTGCGCCTGCAGCGCGGCAAGCCGGGCGCGGGCCTCGGTCAACTCTGCCGACAGCGCGGCGACCCGTTCGCCGGCCTCGGTCCCGGCGGCATTGGCGGCATCCAGCGCCTCGGTCGTCTCGGCCGCGGCACCTTCCAGTTCGGCGATGCGGGCATTGGCCGCCTCAAGCGCCTCGGTTGCGGTGCCGGTTTCGCCGCGGGCGGTTTCGACGGCGGCGGTGGCGCGGGCGCGCAGGTCGGCCATGGCGTCAAGCGACTTGCCGTTCTCCATCCAGAACCAGACCGCGGCGGCGGTGCTGGCAAGAAAGCCGGCAAACAGCACCAAGGCGGTCGCCCGCGACACGCCGGCGGCACGGGTGGCGGCGGCGGCAACCGCCGGCTGCGGATCGGCGGCGATGGCCGCCGCGACGGGCAGCACATCGTCGCCCAGCCCCTCTTGCGGGTTGGCCAGGACCGAGCGCAGCGCGCGATGCACCGCGCCGGCGCCGGAAAACGGCGCGGCATTGGGCAACCGCCCGGTCATCCGCGCCAAGAGGCGGGCGATCTGCGGCCCGCTCTTGTGGCCCTCGGGGAACAGCATCGCGGCATCGGGCGCCTCGGTCGTCTGGCCCAGGATGGCGGCGATCAGCCGGTCGGCGTCATCCTCGCCATCGCGGCCGGTCAGCACGCGCACCTCGCCGCCGCGCCCCAGCAGGATGCGATAGCCCAGCATCCCGGCGGCGTGGATGTCGTCCTCGACGCGCGGCTGCGCGGCGTTGACGACATGCCGGGTCTGATAGGCCACCGGCTGGCCGGTGACGACCGTCGCCCGGCCGCCGGAAAAGGTGAAATCGCACAGTTTCAGCGCCGAATCGGCATCCTCGCGCCGCACCGCGGTGTCCGAGAGGTTGCCGTGGATCAGGCCGGCGCCATGCAGCGCCGACAGCCCTTCCAGCACCTCGTCGAACAGGCGCAGGCGGTAGTCGACGGGGTGAAGGTCGAACGCCTCGTCAAAGACCGGCACCGGGCAGGATAGAAGCGCCAGCGCCGGCGCCTTCTTGAACGCGCCCGAGGCAAGGCGCCGTTCGGTCGCCTGCAACTTGCGGTGGCCGAGCTTCTCGTAGGTCTGGAAATCCTTCGATGTCGCCTCGACCACCGCGTCATCGCGCGAGGCGGCATGTGACGGGGTATAGATGTCGACCGGGGCGCCGTTCTGTTTGCGGATCGCCGTCAGCACCGTGCAATCGCCGATGGTCCGGGCAAAGCGGACGCCGTTGAAATAGCCTTCCAGCGCCTCGAGAAGGCGGGAGTCGACCACGGAATTTGCGGTATCGGTCATGCTTTTCCCCAAGCGTCAGTTCCGGTTTCCCATCAGTTCCAGCACCGCCAGATCCCGCCGGGTTGCCGCAAGGATAGGACAGCTGCGGGTGCCAAGGGGGATTGCGTATTCGATGCGACGATAAAGTTCGCTCGCCTCGGCGTTTTCGCCGGCGTCATGCAGGAAATGCGCACGGGCGATGGCGTCCTCGACAAAGGCGAGAAGGTCGGCACGGGCCGCCTGCGCCTCGGGCGCGGTCTTGTCGGGGGCGGCGGCCCAGCTGCGAAAGGCCCAGTCGGGCGCGGTTCGGGCGACGGGCACACCGTCCTGAGTGCCGGCGACAGCAAGGCAGGCATCAAGCGCGGCATCCAGCGGTTCGGCCCGGGTGAACCAGCGGCTGGTGGCCAGAAGCGGCCCGGCAGTCTCCTCGCGCCGCAGGGCGGACATCGCCGCGAACACGCCCAGCAGGATCAGCGCCAGCACCGGCAGGACGATGACCAGGGGGATCGTGGTCTTTTCCGGCGCGCCCGCCGCGGCGGGCGGGGCTGCGTCGGTGCGTTTCACCACCAGCCGCGCCGATCCGCCAAGGCGGAATTCCTGCCCCGCCGCCAGCCGCCCGGCGCGGGGATGGCCGCGGGAAATCACCGTGCGGCCGCGGTCCGAGACGAAATAGTCCCAGTCGCTGCCCTTACGTTGCAACGTCACCTGCGCCGGCACCACATCGGCTTCGCCCAGCCGCAGCGTGTCGCTTTCGCCGGTGCCGATCGTCACCTTGTCGCCGGAAAGCGTCACGCCGCTTTCGATGTCGATCCCGTCGACGACCTCGATCCGCAGGCCCTTTTTCCCGAACAGCGCCATCAGAAGAACCCTTGCGCCCGGATCGAGACGATGGTCGGCGCCAGCGCGGCGATGACGATGGCGGTCAGCATCAGGAACACCGGGAAAGTGATGTTGGTTTTCAGCCGTTCCGCGGTGCGGGTCGCCATTTCCTCGCGCAGATAGCGCATCTCCTCGGCCTGGGCGGTGTAGAAATGTTCGACCTCGCCGCTCGATTTCTCGCCCTGTGCCAGGTTTTTCAGGATGGTCTTGACCGTGGTCGGACGCACCCGGTCGATCATCCGGTACAGCGCGGCCTCGAAACTGGTGGCGTCGGCGTCCTTGGCGGTGATGGCGATCTCACGCGACAGCGGGCTGTCCGGCATCGCCTCGACATATTTCGTCAGCGCCTTGCGCGGGGTGCCGCCGGCCTGCACCACCAGAACGGCCAGGTCGAGGAAGAAGGGAAATTCGCGCTCGACTTCATCGGAATTGCGGCGGGCCAGCCCGCCGGCATCCATCAGAAGATAGATCATCACGCCCGGAATGCAGATCAGCGCCCATTTGACGCCGGAAAAGGCGGCGGCGCTGCCGGAATTGCCCTGCACGAAGGACATGAAGGCGAAAAAGCAGCCGACCGCACTGCCGACCATGATGCCAAGAACAATCGCCGCGGCCAGATACTGCCGCCCGCTGACGCCGCCATAGGGCCGGCCGGCATGGGTCAGGTCGCGGTCAAGGTTGTCGGCCATGTTGCCAAAGGGCGCAGCCAGCCCCTCGAACGCGGCCCCAAGGCCGCGGATGATGCGGGCCGATTGCCGCGGCGCGGTTTCGCTGCCGACATGGGCGGCGATGCGGCTGGTCAGCATCCCCAGCCGGTCCAGCACGATCAGGATCAGGAACAGCACGCCAAGGCCGATTCCGCCGGCGATGATGAGGGCTCGGATCGCGTCGGTCATACTTTCACCCGCGTCATGATGTGGCCGATCACATGGGCGGCGATGAAGGCGATCAGCGAGATGCCGATCAGCAGCTGCCCGAACGGATCCTCGAGCACCGAGGTCTCATGCTGCACCACAAAGGCCGAGGCAAAGGCGACCACCGGCCCGATCAGCGACATGAGATACAGGTTGCGCCGCCCATTCTCGCTGGCCGTGCGGATCTTCTTGTTCAGCCGCTCGATCTCGATCAGCGTGCGGGAAAGGTTCTTCAGTGCCTCGATCATCCGCCCGCCCGAGGACGTGCCGACCCTGACCACGCTGGCGGTCAGGGTGAACGAGGGCGAATCCAGATCCTTCGCCATCTCGGCAAAGGCGGCGTCGATGCCGTTGACCTCGACGCGGCGGCGCAGGCGGGCGATTTCCACATCGGCCGGGGCCGGAACCGATTTTTCCACCTTGCGCAGGGCGATTTCCAGCGTGGCACCGGCCGCCATCTCGTTCGCCACCTGTTGCAGGGCCAGGGGCAGCGCCAGTTCCAGTTCCTTGGCATGCCGCCCCGAGGCGCGGAAATACAGCAGCACCGGCACCACCATCAGCACGACGATCACGATCGCCACCGCCGGCGGTCGCAGCCCGGCCAGCGTCAGCACCACCGCCAGCGCGCAATCGACGAACAAGAGCAGCGACAGCGCATCGACCGGCGCCACCTGCCGGCCAAAGACAAAGCGCAGCACTTCGGTCGCCTTGTCGCGGCGGGGTTCCGGCAGGCTGCGCCAGATCACGCCCAGAAGCGCGCGCAGGGCCACCATGCCCAGAAACACCGCCAGCCCGATCAGGATGGCGGCGCCGATGCCCACGGCGGGGCTGGAAATCAGGTCAGGCGGCATGGCTTTTCCCCTTTGCCGGTTCGTCACTGAAGAACGTCTCGATGCTGATGAGGCCGCTTTCGGCCATGTCCTCGAAAAAGGTCGGGATGTAGCCGGCGATGACATGATGCAGGCGGCCCTCGGTCACCGCGACCTCGAAGATCGGCGACACCTCGATTTCGCCGGTCTCGGGGTCGTATTCGCCCATTTCGGCGATCTCGATGATGGTGCGCTGGGTGGCATGCGAGCCGGCGTCCGGGTCCATCGAGGGTGTCTTGGACACCTGCACGATGATGTCGATGGCGGCGGCGATCTGCTGGCGGATGGCGTGGATCGGCATTTCCTCGCCCGATTGCAGCACCATGGTTTCCAGCCGCAGGATCAGGTCGCGCGGGGAATTGGCGTGGGCGGTGGTCATCGAACCCGAATGGCCGGTGTTCATCGCCTGCAGCATGTCCAAGGTCTCGCCCCCGCGGCATTCGCCGACGACGATACGGTCGGGGCGCATGCGCAGGGCGTTGCGCACAAGATCGCGGATGCTGATCTCGCCCCGCCCGTCCATGTTCGCGCGGCGGCTTTCCAGCCGGACAAGGTTGCGGTTGGTCAGGCGCAGTTCGGCGGTATCCTCGATGGTGACGACCCGTTCCTCGTCGGGGATGAACATCGACAGCGCGTTGAGAAGCGTGGTCTTGCCCGACCCGGTCCCGCCCGAGACGATGATGTTCTTGCGCGCCCTGACACAGGCCTCGAGCAGCCGTTCCATCGGCTTGGTCAGCATCCGGTTCTGGCCGAGCATCGCCATGGTGCGGCGGACGTTGCCGAATTTGCGGATGGTCAGGGAGATGCCGTCCAGCGCGGTGGGCGAGGCGACGATATTGGCGCGGCTGCCGTCGGGCAGGCGCGCGTCGGCCATCGGGTTGCCTTCGGTCAATTGCTTGCCATCGCGGCCGGCGATGCGGGCGGCGACGGTGAACAGCTCGTTTTCGCTGGCAAAGGTCAGGCCGGTTTCGAAGATGCGGTTCATCTTTTCGACAAAGATCCGCTCGGCGCCGCAGACCATGATTTCGGAAATCACCGGGATGTCGACCAGGAACTGGATCGGGCCAAGGCGGAAGAACAGACCCATGACCTTTTCCCGCACCGCATCCTGGATGAAGGCGAGCTTGAGCGTCTCGCCGATCATGTTCGAGACGCTGCGATAGGCCGTGCCATAGCCGGCATGGATGCGGGCAAGGTCGGCGGCCGTCGCCTCGGCCGTCATCCGCAGGCCCAGTTCCGAGGCCAGCTCCTCGCGCAGTTCGACCGAGCGTGCCGCCTGTTCCGGCGTCAGCCGCGACCAAGACAGTTCGACATCGCCGCGCATTCCCGACATCAGGCAGGCGGAAATCAGCGGGCGGCGCAGGGCCTCGGCGCAATAGCGGTTGATGGTGGCGATCATCGCCGGCTTGCCGGCAAGGTCGAGCTCCAGGGCCATCAGCCGGTCGAGTTCCTGGCTGAGCAGATGTTCGCGCTGGCCTTCCTCGCCGGTGAACAGGTCGCGGCGGCGGTCCTCGTAATCCAGCAAGGCCTGGCTCATCATCAGTTCGATGTCGGCCAGTTCGGAATTGACCGCGGTGGCGGTGACGGACGTGGAAATATCAAGGATTTGCAGCAGGTTGTTGCCCAGCCACAATTCGTCGCCGCCCTTGACCTCGGCCGCGACCGATGGGGCGAGGTCGCGGCGGCCAAGGCGGGCGCCGCTGCGCGTCAGCGGCAGGACGCGCCAGCCGCTGTCGTCGCGGACAAGCTGGGCATGGCGCGGTTCGACGCCGCTGCCGGCCAGATGGATGAAATCGGGGGCGCCGCTGCGGGCGGCATCCCCGCCCAGTTCAAAGAAATCACGGTCGAGCGGCCTGATCGCCTTGCGGTTGCCATAGGCGTCGCAGATGCGCAACTGGGCGATGGCGCGGGTCATTCGGCAGGCTCCGTCGCGGGGTCGTCGGGGTTGGCGGCGGGGTCGGCGGGCGTTTCGGACGGCGTTTCGGCCGGAGTTTCGGCCGAAGTTTCGGCGGGTGCCTCTGCGGCCGGCGCGGCGCAGTCCTCGGCGTTCTCGCAAGGGTTACGCAGCACCAGCGACAGATCGCCGGTCATCTCCTGCATCCGGGCGAGGAACGTCTCGGCCTGGGCCGCCGGCGCCTGAAGGGTCACGGTGTTGAAGCCCTCGCGGTCCTCGGCCTCATAGGCGCCGACGCTGTCGAACTGGTCCACCGCCATGACCACGGCATTCTCAAGCAGCCGTTCCGGCACAAAGACGTTCTCGGACTCTTCGAACACGCCGATCACATCGACGCGGGCGCCGGGCAGCACGAAGCCTTCGACGGCGCGGTCGGCCTGCACCGGGATCGAGAAGGCCCGGTTGCCGGGCGCGATGCGGCGGGCAAAGTCGTCTTCCTGCGTGACGAAGAAATCCTCGCGCTGCAGGAAGGCGCCGCCGTGCAGTTCGCGGCCCAGGGTGCGGCCGACAAGGTTGATCCGCGTTACTGGCGAATCGTCCAGCGCCCAGCCGAATTCGGCGGCAATCGCCATCGGCACCGGCTGGCTGACCACATATCGGTCGACAAAGGCCTGGTCGATGGCGGTGCCCTCGCGGATCACCAGACCGTCCTCGGCCACGATGCGCAGCTTGGTCACCGTCGCGGTGCGGTCGCTGACCTGCGTCCAGTAATACCATGCCACCCCGAAGGCGAGGACGGCGGCGAGGAAGAAGTAGATGTTGCGCATGGGTCTGCCTATCGGGCTTGGTCAATGGCGAAGCGTCAATTGTCTCTGGCGGGAAAGACTTCCGGGAAAAGGCGCCAGGTGCCCTGTTCGCGCAATGCGTCCCAGATGACCGGATCGTAGCTGGAGCGCAGGGGTTCGTCCTCGTGCGTCCACAGGTATTGTTGCGGGTAAAGTGCGGCGGCGCTGGTCGACATCACGCCGACCTGGGCCAGAAAGGCCGGACCGGTGAAGGCGGTGGTGCCGCTGCCGTCGCCCTGCATGTCCTTGACCGCTTCATCGACCTCGATGTCGCGCAGGATGCGCCGCCACGGCTGCGCGCCCTGCCGGATCGCGTCCCAGAACGGGCGCTGCGTCGTCAGCCCCTGTTCGGCATCGCGGTCGCGGCAAAAGACAAAGCCGGTCTGCGTGACCGAGGCGGGGCGCGCGGCAAAGGCATCGCGGCTGGCGGCGCAATATTGCGGCAGCGTCGATTCCGCCTGCGCGGCCGAGGCGGTCGCCGCCCGGGTATAGACCGACACCTCCTGCCGGATCAGCATCCCTTCCATGATGAGCCGGGCAAGCAGGATCACCACGATGGCGGCGGGCAGGATCAGCATCGCCTCGATGCCGATTTCGCCCCGGCGGCGGCGGGAAAGGTCAATGCGCATTCACCCGCCTCCATGTCGACAGGTCGGTGACCCGTTGCAGCGCCGTGGCAAGGTCGTCGAAGGCCGGCGGCGCCTGGATCGCCAGATCGCGCCCGGCCTCTCCGGGGTCGTCGATGCGCGAGGCCTCCATCAGGATCGAATGCCAGTTCTGCGAGAACAGGTCGGCGCCGTCGGGGTTGTAAACGCCGACCTGGCCATAGCCGGTCTGGTGTTCCATGGCGTTGCCCAGCACGCGCGTCCCGACCCGTTCGTCGGTGTCGATGCGGGCATAGGCAAGGATGTGGAACGCGTCGGACATGTCCTCGGGCCGCACCGGCGGCAGCGGGTCCAGCGGGTTCATGCCGCGCAACTGCCAGATCGTCGGCACCGGCGCCTCGATCTCCATCCGGATCAGGTCGTTCAGCGGGCCGGTGACCGATTCACCCACTGCGCAGACCGACAACGTTTTCGCGTCATAGCGGCGGTTGAAGGAGTTGGAGCCGTCTTCCTCTTGCGGGCCGATAAGTTGAAAGGGCGGCGCCTGGGGGTAATCCTCGCGCACGAACTGATAGGCCCACAGCCAGGCGTCCTCGTAGTAGTCCTTGAACTGGTGCAATTCGCGGGCGATGCCGGTGTCGTCGTTGATATGGTCGCGCACCACCGGGTTGCCGCTGCCGCCGCCGAACTGCATCGGCCCGGCGCCCATCGGGAAACCGCGGGTGGCAAAGGTGGTGAATTGCGATGTGGTGCCGAAATTCATCGCCGCGCAGAACTGGGTCCGCGCCTGCAGGCCGCCGGGTTCGATGGGCAGGGCCATGCCGTCATGGCTGTTGGTGCGGTCGCAGGTGGCCCCCGGCGCGTCGATGCAGGGATCGGCAAAGTGGAAATCGTCAAGGTCATAGACCTCGGCGTAGTCCTCGGCGATCTCGCGCATGGCGCGGGGATGGCGGTTGAACAGGCCGCGGTTCATCCCCTCGATGGCGCGCAGCACCCGGTTGGCGACATTCATGCCGTGTTCGGGATCATACCTGTCCTCGATGTCGGCGATGTCCTGCAGGGTCGAGATGGCGGGCCTTGCCGTCAGGCCGTGCTGGAACAGGCAGGGCGTCGTCCAGTAGGCGGCCTCGACAAGGTTGGCGGGAAACGGCGACCGCGGCGGGCAGTTCGCCAGGGCATGGGCAGAGATATAGCCGATGGCGGCCCAGGCGGTGATCTCAAGCTCTTGCAGGGTGCCGTCCAGCGCTTCGGACCCGATGGCGACGGTCATCGCCTGCGTGGCGGCGACCTGGTTCATCGAGATGATGTTCAGCGACCGCGCCGTCCATTGCCCGTGCATCATCGCCAGCGCATCGGCGGCGTCCTGCACCGCGCGGCGGTCGTTGGTCATCTGGCCCGAGTTCATGTTCGAGGCAAGGATCGCGGCCGAGGGGATCATCCCCACGGCGGCCATCAGTGCCACGGCGCCCTTGCGGCGGCGCCCGACCATGTTCGACAGGCGGCTCACATCAGCACCACGGTGGCTTCGCCCCAGCGCCAGTAGCTGCCGTCGGCGCGACGGCCGTCATAGACAAAGCGGCGGAACGGGGTGGACAGGGAATAGCGGAAGCGGACGGTGGCCCTGACCGGCAGCCGTTCGGCACCCGTCACAAGGGCAAGAAACGACTGGTCCCAGGTGACGGTGACTTCGACATTGCCGGGTTCATAGGCATAGCAAAGGGCGTTGCGCACGGCTGCGTCCAGCCCGTCGACCTCGCCGGTGCCCAGGATCAGCTCGGCGCCGGCGCGGATTTCCGGGCAGGAACCGCGCGACTGCGCAAAGGCCGAGGTGGGGGCGGCGGCGACCAGCGCCCAGCGGGCGGCATCCTCCCACCGCTGCGGATCGTCGGTGCAATCGCCGCCGCGCAGCGCGGCGACCGGGGATTGCAGCATCGAGACCAGATTGAAGGGCGGGCATTTGTGGACCAGCGCGGCGCGGGCGGCGGCATAGGCCGCCTGCTCAAGATGCAGCCGCGATTGGGTCAGAACGGTGGTCTGCGCCACGGCGCCGAACACCACCAGAAGCACCGGCACGGCCAGCAGGGCCTCGATCGAGACCATGCCGCGGCGGCGGCGGGCAAGGATATGTGCGAACCGGCCCATCAGTTCGGGTCCACCATGTCGCGGACCTGGCTTTGATAGCCCTGGTTCTGCGGCGCGCGCCGTTCGGCGATGCCGGTGGCCGTGATGGCCAGGACCGTGACCACCGCAATGGCAAATCCGAAGATGAGCAATTTCTCGAGCGTCATGGCAATATCCCGGTGAAGCGGTCCATGTCTCGCCGTCGATCATGCCGCACAGCGGCCGGTCGGGCAACGAAAGTTGCGGGCGGCACCGCGCCGCCCGCAACCGGGGTTCAGAAGCTCGAGTCCGTCAGGTCGGAAACCGAGCTTTCATACTGCTCGTTCTGGTCGCCACGGTCGGTCATCATGTTGACGGCGACGGTGGTGATCGCGAACAGCGCGGCCAGGGCGAAGCCGAAGATCAGGAGTTTCTCGAGGGTCATGAAAGGTTTCCTTCCGCTGGATTTGGTGAGTTTCATGGGCTGACCTCCATCGGGTCATGTCCTGATCCTGCCCCATCGCCCTGGCCCCGTGCGGATGTCGCATTCCGTGCGACACCGGCGGGCCCAGACGCAAACGCGCACGCAAACGCGCACGCAAAAAGCCGCGTCGGGCAAGCCCGGCGCGGCTGGTCGGCCGGCAATGGGTCCGGCCCTCTGCTGAAATGTCGGGACTGCGCGATGGGGGGACGGCGCGCAGGAACAGGGGCCGGACGGCGGCGGGGGAGAAGCACCGCCGTCCGGAAAAGCCGCGCGGGGGACAGGCGCGGCAGCCGGGCAGTCTGGACCGGCATCGGCATGAAATTCCACCTTGTCCCGGCAGGAGGGAGGGGCCCGCCGGGAGGTTGAGTGAGGAACGGGGGGTCACGCGGGGCCCTGCCCCGCCGCCGGGATCAGAAGCTCGAGTCCGTCAGGTCGGAAACCGAGCTTTCATACTGCTCGTTCTGGTCGCCACGGTCATTCATCATGTTGACGGCGACGGTGGTGATCGCGAACAGCGCGGCCAGGGCAAAGCCGAAGATCAGGAGCTTTTCGAGGGTCATGGCAGTAATCCTTTGGTTGAAGTTGGGGGAGGGACTTCGGGTAATTCAGGCTCGGTAATTCAGGCGATCAGTTCCTTGATGGTCTCGATCACGAAATCGGCGATCTCGGTTCCCATCGTCGCGAGGACGGTCGCAACCGCGAGGCCAAGGCCAAGGAGAAGGAGTTGTTCGAGCGACATCGCTATCGGTCCTTTCTCTGTCTAGCCGGGCGATGACCCATTCCTAGCATGGCCCTCGGGGGCCGCGGTCTTGTCGTAATCCGTGCGATACCCGGCGGCGGGCAGCAGGGGCGCGTCGGGGTCGGCGCGGGAAAACACCGGCCGCGCCTCGTATCCGGTGCCTTCGGCATCGGTGGCGCGGATCTCGGAAATCTCGGTCACCATGCGGCGGCCGCGCACGCGGCGCACCTGCACCACGATGTCGATCGCCTCGACCACCTGGCGGCGGACGGCGATCAGCGGGATTTCGACGTCGCTCATCAGGCAGAGCGTTTCGAGGCGGGATATGGCGCGGCGCGGATCGTCGGCATGGACGGTGGACAGCGACCCGGCATGGCCGGAATTCATCGCCTGGATCATGTCCAGCGCCTCGCCCCCGCGGCATTCGCCGACGATGATGCGGTCGGGGCGCAGGCGCAAAGCGGCGCGGAACAATTCGCGCACGGTGATGCCGCCGCGGCCCTTGGCATCGGGCATCTGGGTTTCCAGGCTGACCACATGCGGCATCCGCAGGTCCAGCTCGGCCACGTCTTCGATGGTCAGGATGCGTTCGGTCGGGTCCATCATCCGGGTCAGGATGCCCAGAAGCGTGGTCTTGCCGGTGCCGGTCCCGCCCGAGACGATGATGTTGCGGTGGCCCAGCACCTGTTCGCGCAGCCAGTCGACGGCGGTGTCCGACAGCGAGCCGGAGCGGACCAGATCGTCCAGCGTGGGCGGCGTCCGGGCGAACTGGCGGATGGCGATGGTCAGCCCGGCACGGGCGGCGGGATCCTGCACGATATGCACGCGCGAGCGGTTCGGCATCCGCGCCTCGACCGACAGGTCGTGCGGCGACAGCCTCTTGCCGGAATATTGCAGGATGACGCGGGCGAGTGCCCGCAGCGCGGCGGCGTCCGGCATCCTGTGCTCGGTCCTGATGATGCCGCCGCGGCCGTCGACAAAGATGTCGTCGGGGCCGTTGATCATGATCTCGGAAATCGTCTCGTCGTCGTAATAGGCGACGAGCGGCCCCAGCAGGTGCCGGATCAGGGCGTCATAGGTGGCCTCGGACGCCATCGCTCAGCCGACCGGCAGCGCGAGAACCACCGATTTGATCGCCGTGGCCGAGGCCGTGGCGTCCAGCAGCATGAGCGACAGGGCCAGAAAGCCCACGACGAACACGCCGGTCACGAGAAGATAATCGAGGGAGGTCATGTGGTCCTCCGTATGGGGAAAAGGATCGGAACAAGGCACGGGTAAGGAATTTGAGGATACATTACGCTACGATCCCGTGTTATTCTAGTTTTCCATACGACACCTCCCCCGGTGCCGGATTTTGGCTCAAGGTGTTTTCGAACCCGTGACGCAGGCACCCTGCCCGCGCCCATTGCAGCTAACCCAAGGTCGATGCCCATGACGACCAAAGCCCTGATCCTGACGCTGGCCGCCCTGGCCTTCGCCCCCGCCGCGCGGGCCGAGGATACCGCGACCGCGACGCCAGCCTGCGACGGGCTTGGGCTGAACAGCGCCTTCTTGTCGGAATATTACTGCGGCCAGTTCACCCGCATCGTCGAGGGCGGCGAGACCCGCACCATCTCCCCCGACGACCCCGATGTCGCCGAAACCGACTGGTATCAGATCGAGCTTTTGCGCGACGCCTACAGGGTCGATCCCAAGAAGACGCTCGAGCTGATCGAGCGTATCCGGCTGGCCGGCGGCCTGCCCGAAAGCTGAGATTTCCGTGGGACCGGCCCATGACGAGACGCCGGATCGTTCCATAACCCGAGAGGGCCGAAAGATGTTCCTGAAGAACTCCTTGATCCTGGGATGCTGCCTTGCCGGATTGTCCGGCTGCATCGTGGTGCCGCTGCCCGGCGGCACGGTCCAGCCCGGCCAGGTCATCACCACAACGCCGGTCACGACCCCGGTGACCACGCCAACCACCCCCTACGGCACCACCACGACGGGCGGGACGACCCCGCCGCCGGTTGTCACGCGCTGCCCGAACGGCGGGATGCCGCCAATCTGCCGGGTGGTCCGTGATCGCGATGACGACGACGACGACGACAACCCCTGGGGCTGATCCATGACACGCCAGTTCTGCCTTGCCTCGGCCTGCGCTGCCGCGCTGGCCACCGGATGGTGCCTGCCTGCCGCCGCGCAGGTCAGCGCCTATGTCGACAGCCTTGCCGCCGGTTCCGATACCGTGGTGCCGCTGCGCAGCTTTGACCCCGCCACCCGTGCCCGCAACCGGCTGGCCATCGTCATCGGCAATTCCGATTACGCCGCCGTGCCGGACCTGCCCAATGCCGTGAACGATGCCCGCGCCATGGCAGAGTTCTTTCGCGCGCAGGGCTATGTGGTCAGCGCCCATGACGACATCACCAAGCGCGAGTTCGAGGACGTGCTGCGCCGCGTGCTGTTCGACACCGGCCCCGATACCGAGGTGGTGCTGTTCTACGCCGGCCACGGCTTTCAGATCGGCAACGAGAATTACCTTGTCCCGGTCGATGCCGATCTCGACACGGTCTATGACGTGCCCTTCGAATCGGTCTCGCTCGGGTCGCTGGTCGGCATCATCGGCGCCCGCGCCCGGCTGACCATCGTCATGCTCGATTCCTGCCGCGACAATCCCTTTGCCGGCCGGCAGGCGCTGACCCTGATCGGCAGCGACCTGCGCGAGACGCGGACCGGCTTTACCTCGCAGGCGGCGCCGCTGAATTCGATGCTGGTCTATTCGACCGCGCCCGGATCGGTCGCCTTCGACGGCGAGGGCACGAACAGCCCGTTCACCGCCGCCTTCATCAACGAGGTGACGGCCAATCCCGACGAACTGGTCAAGGACGTGTTCGAACGGGTCCGCATCAGCGTCTATGAGGCGACGCAAGGGCGGCAGGTGCCGTGGGATTCCTCGACACTGGTCGAACCGGCCAGCTTCGGCCTTGGCGCGGCGCTGTCGCGGCCCATCGCGGTCGACAGCCACGGCACCGGCGCCGACCGCGGCCTTGCCCGCATCGGCAGCGACACGACGGAACCCGGGCCAGATGTGGTCGATGCAACGGTGCAGACCGTGACGCTCGACGCCGGTT
The DNA here is from genome assembly GCA_964540965.1 of uncultured Rubellimicrobium sp. GTDB lineage: Bacteria > Pseudomonadota > Alphaproteobacteria > Rhodobacterales > Rhodobacteraceae > JADYZU01. The sequence goes on from CAZIOT010000012.1 coordinate 88,565, forward strand.
TCGCGCGCGAGGTCGGGATCGGCGCCAGCCTGCATCAGGCTATCGGCGACGTGCCCTCGCTGCGCATCGTCACGGGCCCGGCGCATGGCCATCTGATGCTGACCGGCGCCGACGGGCTGGCCCGCGACACCCTGGGAACCGAGATCGCCGCCGCCGATCTGAACGCGCTGGTGCTGGCCAACGGATCGCTGCAGATCCCGGCGGTCACGCTGGGCGAAGATCCGGTGATCGAGGACGGCTTTACCGTCGCGAGCGGCGAACAGACCTGGGCCGTACGCCTGCGCCTGACGCCGGAACCCTGCGACTTCCAGGCCGGCGACCATCTGGATCCCGATGGCATGGGCATCACCCGCTATCCCAACGAAATCCGCCCCGATCAGGCGGTTGCCGCCTGCGAGGCCGCGGTCGCGGCTCAGCCGCAGGTCGGCCGGTTCCACTACCAGCTTGGCCGCGCCTATTATGCCCTGCGCCGCTGGGACGAGGCTTTGGCCGCGTTCGAAGCCGCCCGCGACCTGGGCCATGTCCGCGCCTGGCACGCCATCGGCAACTGGCACTACAACGAGCCGCGCTTTACCGGCGGGCTCGACCGGCCGGTCGCGACCGAGGAAGTGTTGCAGGACTATGCCCGCGGCGTCGTCGAGGGCGACCCCTATGCGATGTATACCCTGGGCTGGCACCTGCTGAACAACGGTGAGTCCGACAGCATCCAGATCGAGGGCTATGACCTTGTGATGCGCAGCCTCGAGGTCGGCCATACCTTCGCGATGAACGCGATGGCGCAGCTCTACCTTGACGAGGAGGGCGAATATTACGACCCCGAACGCGGGCTGCGCTATCTGAACGAAAGCGCCGCGCGCAGCGACATCTATGGCTATAACGCGCTGGGCCTTGTCTATTGGCGCGGTCGTGCCGGGCAGGCGCTGGATTTCCAGCGCGCCTTCGACCTGTTCACGCAGGCAGCCGACGGCGGCCATCCGACGGCACCTTACAACCTGGCGCGGATGTATCGCGACGGCGATGCCCCCGGCGGCGCCGATGGTGCCAAGGCGGTGGAATGGTTCCTGACCGGGCTGGAGCGCGGCCATGCCGCCTCGGCCCTGGCGGCGGCGGATTTGATCCTGGCGGGCGGCGCGCCCGGCCATGACGCCTATGATGCCGCCGCCATCGCCGCCCGCGCCGCCGCCCTGACCAACGCCGATGACGCGGCCGAGGCGCAGGCCCTGCTGGACCAGCTTGACGCCCGCACCCTGACCGGCGGGTTGCAACGGCTGATGACGGCCATGGGCAGCCCGGTCGAGGTCGACGGCGGCTATGGCCCGGCCACGACCGCCGCCCTCGCCGCCCTGTCGCCCGAGGCCGCGGCCGAGGACAGCGCCCAGGGCCGGATCATCGCGCTGGCCGCGCTGTACTGGCAACGCTCGCCGTTCCGGGTGGATCTGTACTGAGGCAAGTGGATCTCCGCCGCGCAGGGCCTTTCGGGGCCTTGCGCGGCGGTTCCTTGTGCGGCGTAGGGTGGCCGTTTGCCCACCTTGCGGGCCGCATGGTCGCGCGGCGTCGTTCCGGGCCTTCGCAGAGCGGGGCGGGTTGCGGCGCCAGGTGGGCGAATGCCCACCCTACGGGGGCGGACCATCGGCCGCACAGGCCATGCCCCGTTGCCCCCGCTGCGCGAAAACACTATCCCTGACGGCGGGTTAAGGTTGGGCCGGAGGGCAGGATGACCGAGGGCGAGACGGAGGCGGCGCCGGCAGAGGCGCGGCGCGAACGCGGGGCGATCACCATCTATTCCGCCCTGCGCGAGGACATCCTGACGCTGCGCCTTGCCCCCGGATCGGCGGTGGACGAACAGGGCATCGCCCGGCAGTTCGGCCTGTCCCGCACCCCGGTGCGCGAGGCTCTGTTCATGCTGTCGGGCGAAGGGCTGGTGCGGCTGCTGCCCAATCGGTCGGCGATCATCTCGCCGCTGACCATGGAGAACATGAACGACTACTTCGACACGCTGCTGATCCTGACCCGCGCGGTCATGGTCGCGGCGGTCCACCGTGCCGGGGCGGACGACATTGCCGGGCTGCAGTCGCGGCTGGCGGCGTTCCGCGACAGCCTTGCCGGCGACCGGGCCGCCATCGTCCTTGCCCAGCTTGACCTCTTGCGCGCCATCTGCCGGATCGGGCGCAACTTCTTTCTCGACCGCTTCTATCCCGATTGCCTCGACTACGGCCGCCGCACCATGCTGCTGCATTACTTCCCCGAGGTGACCGCCGCCGAACTGGAGCAGCTGGCCGAGGATTATGCCGCGATGGTCGGTGCCATCGCCGCGCGCGACACCGGCGCCTGCAACCGGCTGACGGGCGAGATGCTGGGCCGGGTGGCGGTGGTGGTGCAGCGGTCGCTTCTGCCGGTCTATGGCGATCTTGTCGACCAGTCGACCACCGCGATCCCGCGGATTTTCCGCGACCCGCGCCCGTAGGGTGGGCAATCGCCCACCGCGCGGCGTGGCCTTCGCGCGGCGGTGGGCAAACGCCCACCCCTACCCCGCCGCGCGCAGCAACAGCGCCAGCGCCACCGGCAGCCGCGCGGGTTCGATCCGCGACAGGGTTTCCGCGTCGAAATGGCCGGCGGGACCAAGGCAATTGATGGTGCCGATCACCCGGCCCTGCACCACAACCGGCATGTTGACGATCGATTCGCAGCCCGTGGCGCGGATCGTCTCGTGGTCGAACATCACTTGCGACAGGCTGTCATAGTCATTGGCGACAAAGGTTTCGTGCCGCACCATGACCTGATCGTGCCAGGCCGTCACATTGGCCGGCTTGCGGCCCGACAAGGGATAGACCTCGGGCATGTTGGTATAAAGCCGTTCCGACGACAGGTCGTCGGCGATGGCACTGAGGGTGACAAGCCGGGCGCCGGTCAGCGCCTGCACACCGTCGCCGATCACCGCGAGCAGGCTGGCGGCGGTGGCATCGGGCCGCGACAAGGCGTCGGCAAAGCCGGGAATGGTGTCGGTCATCACGCCCTCGTCAATCGCGGCGGGCGGTGCTGGCGGCGGGGTCGATCACCCCGTCGCGCACCGTCACGCCATAGTCGCGGGCAGCCACGGCAGCCGAGATCCAGCCGGCGTCGAGATCGGCCTGAATCTCGGCAAAGGGCCGGGCCAGAGGATCGCCGAACCCGCCGCCGCCGCCGGTTTTCGTCTCGACCACCGTGCCTTTGGGCAGCACCCGCGCCCGCATCTTGAGGTGGCTTTCGGCGTGGCCATCGGGGAAATGGATCGTCACCTCGGGGCCGACGGCATCCTTGCCGCCGTTCAGGCCGAAAGCCGGGGTTTTCGAACGGTCGAACCACAGCGACCCCGCGGCGTCGTCCAGCAGGCGATAGGTGCGCACCACGCCGTTGCCGCCGCGCCAGCGCCCGGCGCCGGCGGAATCCTGACGGATGGCGAATTCCTCGACCCGGACCGGGAATTTCGTCTCGTAGATCTCGGCCGGCAGGTTGCGGAAACCGCCGTTCACCAGATTGATGAGCGCGCTTTCCCCGTCCGCGCCGTTCGACGCGCCCCAGCCGCCGGCCGTCGCCTCGACCGACAGCCAGCCGCGTTTCGCATTCTGGGTCGAGGCAAAGACCGCCACCATGGAATCGCCGTAATGCGCCGCGGTGGCCTTTTCCGGCATCGCCTCGGACAGGCAGGAAATCATCAGGTCGGCCAGCAGGCCAAAGGTGGTGAAATACCACTGGCAGGCGGCGGGTTCCCTGGCGTTGTAGATGCAATCCTCGGGGATCTTCACTTCCATGGTGGAAAACGACCCGCCGGTGATCGCCCGCTCGGGCGAGATCATCGTCTTGTAGGCCAGCCGGAGCAGCGAGATCGTCTGCACCCGTCCGCAGTTGATGGACCCGTTCACCGGCGGCGACGACCCTTCAAGGTCGATCAGCAGGCGTTCGCCGTCGATGGTGACGGTGATCGCCACCTTGACCGGATCGTCGCTGATGCCGTCGTTGTCGATCCAGCCTTCGCGGTGATAGGTGCCGTCCTTCAGCGCGGCGATGGCCTGCCGGTCCAGCAGCTGCGCCTGTTCAAAGATGTTGTCGCACGAGGCGCGGAAGGTCGCGATCCCGATCCGGTTGAGAAGCTGGCCAAGCCGCCGTTCGCCGGTGCGGATCGCGGCGATCTGGGCGCGGAAATCGCCCAGGGTCAGTTCCTTGAGCCGGGTGTTCCGCGTCAGCAGATCGAACCAGTCCGGCAATTCGCGGTGCTTTTCCACCACCCGCGTCGGGCCCAGCCGCCAGCCTTCCTGAAAGATGGTCGACGATCCCATGACCATGCCGGTATCGGCCGATCCCACATCGGCCCAATGCGCCCGCGCGGCGCCGAAACCGACCAGCTGCCCTTCATAGAACAGCGGCCCCACGGCGGTGAAATCGTTCAGGTGGGTGCCCTGAAGATAGGCGTCGTTCATCAGGAAGATGTCGCCTTCGTGGATGTCGTCGCCGTAGCGGTCGCGGACCAGATGCACGCAGGCGTCGATGGCGCCGACAAACAGCGGCACGCCGGTCGACTGGCCCAGCATGTTGCCGTCGCGGTCAAGGATGGCCACCGCGCTGTCCTTGCCTTCATAGATCAGCGCCGAATAGGCCGACCGCCACAAGGCGGCGTTCATGTCCTCGGCACAGGAGATCAGGAAGTTGCGGACGACTTCGGTGGTGATCGGGTCGGCGGTAACTTGCGTCATGTCGTTCACTCCCGGACCATGGACAGGTGGCCGCCGCCGATGACGGTGATCTTCCAGCCCGGCGGCACAAGCGTTGTGGCGGTTTCTTCCTCGATGATCGCCGGGCCGTGGACGGTTTCGCCCGGCGCCAGAGTGGCACGGTCGACGATCGCCGTGGTCTGTTCGGCACCGTCAAAGAACACCGGGCGCGACCGGCCGGCGCCCTTTGGCCGGGTCTCGGGGTCCGGCAGGCCGGGCCGGGCGAGATGGCCCAGCGCCGCCACCCGCAGGTTGGCGACCTCGACGCCGGCGGTCTTGCTCGAATGGCCGTATTGCGCCTGATAGGCGGTGTCGAAACGGGCGCGCACCTCGGCCGGGTCAACCTTGCCGGCCGGGACCGGGATCGTCAGCACATATTCCTGTCCCTGATAGCGCAGGTCGGCAAAGCGTTCATATGAGATGTCGCCCGGCGCCACGCCTTCCTCGCGCAGATGGGCATGGCCCTGCTGTTCCAGTTCCGCGTATTTCGCCGTCAGCGCCGCGGGATCTGCGCTGCCCCAGTCGCCATAATGCGTCATCTTCAGGTCGTGGCGCATGTCGGTCTGCAACATGCCCCAAGCAGAAAAGGCGCCGGGCATCACCGGGATCAGCACCTCGCGGATATCAAGCTGTTCGGCCAGCGCCGCGGCCTGCGACGGACCGGCGCCGCCATAGGCGACCAGCGCGAAATCGCGCGGGTCGATGCCGCGCTTGACGGTGATGGTGCGGATGGCATCGGCCATCTTGGCGTTGATGATGTCGATGACGCCCTGGGCGAACGCCTCGGGCCCCATGCCGAATTTCCGGCCCAGCGCCATCGCCGCCACCGCCTTGTCGCGGTCAAGCGTCATTTCCCCGCCCGAGAAGTTCGAGGAATCAAGCCGTTTCAGCACAAGGTTCGCGTCCGAGACGGTGGGTTCCGTGCCGCCGCGGCCATAGCAGGCCGGACCGGGGACCGAGCCCGCCGATTGTGGCCCCACGCGCAGCGCCCCGACCTCTTCCCAGGCGATGGAGCCGCCACCGGCGCCGATGACATGGATGTCCACCACCGACATCTGCACCGGCAGCCCCTCCAGCGTGGTTTCGGTCGAGGCGCCGGGCAATCCGTCGACGATCAGGCTGGCGTCGAACGAGGTGCCGCCCATGTCGACGCAGATCAGGTTGCGCCGGCCGGTCTGGATCGCCAGCGACTTGCCACCGATGGTGCCGCCGACCGGGCCGGACAGCAGCGTTTGCAGCGGATGCTGTGCCGCGGCCGTGGCGGTCATCGCGCCGCCGTTCGATTCCATCACATGCACGCGGCCATCGGCGGGCAGGCTGCCCGCCATCTGCTCGACCAGTGTGTTGAGGTAGCGGCGCACCACGGGCGCGGTGAAGGCGCTCATCGCCGTGGTCGAGATCCGGTCGAATTCCCGCCATTCCGGCGAGACCTGATGCGACAGCGTCACATCGACGCCGGGCAGGTTGGCGCGCAGGTATTCGCCCGCCGCCAGTTCATGCGCGGGATTGCGGAAGGAAAACAGGAAGGCGACGGCAACCGCCTCATAGCCGCCGTCCCTGACGGCCTGCACGAAGGGGGCAAGGTCGGCGACATTCAGGCCGGTGACGATGCTGCCATCGGCGGCGATGCGTTCCCGTACGGTCCAGGTATCCTTGGCCTCGACCAGCGGTTTCGGCTTTTTCCAGCGGATCGAGAAGATCTCGCCGCGGTTGTTGCCCTGGATGGTATAGCTGTCGCGGAACCCTTCGGTCACCAGAAGCGCCACCCGCGCGCCGCGCCGGGTCAGCACCGAATTCAGGCCGACCGTGGTGCCATGGACGAAGAAGGCCAGATGTTCGCCGTCGCCAATCCCCTTGCGGATGCCCTCCAGAACCGCCAGCGCCGGGTTGCCCGGCGTCGACAGCACCTTGAGCGCGCGGCAAGCGCCGGTGTCGGCGTTCTGGAACACCAGATCGGTGAAGGTGCCGCCGATGTCGGCTGAAACGCGGAAGGCTTGGGACGACATGCGCTGATCCTTTCGTCAAGGGCCATGACGCCGGCGCCGCGGCCCGTTCGACCCGGACGCTAGATTGCATTCCAACTTTATGCAATTCACAAAGTGCCGGGAACCGGCGTTCGCGGCGGTCAGAACAGAAGGTCTTCCGAGGTCTGGCAGGCGGCCGGACCAGCGGTCAGGCAAAGCGCGCCAGCCCCGGCACTCGCAGACCTGCCCGCGACAGGTTCGATCCGGTGGGACTTGCGGCAGAGCGAAACTGAAAAAGGCCGCAAGGCGGCCTGTTTCCGGTCATCTGGCGGTGGTCATTGGTGGAGCAGAGGGGGATCGAACCCCTGACCTTATCATTGCGAACGATACGCTCTCCCAACTGAGCTACTGCCCCATTCGCGAGCGGGTATCTGCCCCTTTGGCCGCACGCTGTCAAGGCGGCGGCGTGGAATATTCGGGCGGGCGCCGCGGGCGGCCGGACTTCAGCCGGCGCCCTCGACCAGGTCCGCCGGAGTGAGCTTGAACGCCTTGCCGAAGCCGCCGTTGAGATGGCCTTCGACCGGCGCCAGGCGGAACATGCGGAAATCGGGGAAGTCGTAGTAGAGCTTGGTCTTGGGATGGCCGGCCAGCCAGGCGTCGCGATGGGCGGCCTTGTCGGCGGGTTCGGCATGCGCGATCCAGGTCAGGCGCGGCTCGTTCATCGGGTCGCCCTTCGGCCCCGGCTCGCCCAGAAGCAGGGCGCAGGCCGGATTGGCAAGCAGCGCCCGCGTGTGCAGCGCCAGCATCGAGACGAGGATCAGCGGCACGCCGCCATCATGGCCCACCGCCACGCGGGTGACGAAAGGGTGCCCGGTCGCCGGGTCGGTCACGGCCAGCGCCCCGATCCGCGCCGCGGTGACAAGGCCGCGGGACAGCGCCCGCGCCTCGGCATCGGTCGGCTGGATCAGGTCGGGTTTGCGGTCGGCGGTCTGGCTGTCGGTCATGGGCGCGGCTCCTTTGGCACCAGGGTGTCTGGCTGATCTGGATCAACGCGGGAACGCGCCGGCCATGGTAGCTTGACCTCTGGCCCAGATAGGTCGCAACGGACGGCAAATGCAACGGCATAGACAGGCAGGGCGCGGGACAGAATGTCGCCCCGGCGGGGATCACCGCCGCGGGCGGAAGGCGATCCAGTGCCAGACCAGCGCCGGCAGTTCCCGCAGCGCCGACCGCACCTGCCGGGCCACGCGCTGCCGCGTCAGCGGCGGATGCGCCGAGGCGGCGTCAAGCCCCAGCCGCCGGGCGATCAGCCGGGCGCGCGGGGCATGCCAGCGGTCGGTGACGACGACGACGCGGGTCGCGCCCAGCGCCCGCAGGACCGGCAGCGCAAGCCCGATGTTCTGGCGCGTGTTGACCGAGCGCGCCTCGGTCGAGACCGCATCGGGCGGCACGCCGGCGGCGATGAGCAGGCTGCGCGCCGCCTCGGCCTCGGACGGGGGATGCAGGCCGGTGCCGCCGCAGGTGACGATATGGCGCACGCTGCCCTGCCGCCACAACTCGGCCGCCCGCATCGCGCGCCGGACCAGCGCCGGCGACGGGCCCTGCGCCCAGACCGCCGCACCCAGCACAAGGGCAACGGGGCGGTCATCTGGCGGCGGCGCGGTCATGCGCGATCCTTGCAATCGCCGGGGCGCAACCGCAAGCTGCCGCGATTGCACGCCCGCCGGCCCCTTCACACTTTCAGCACAGGAAAGGACAGTCCATGTATCGTAATCTGCTTGTTCCGCTTGCCCTTGCCGATGCCAAAGACGCCGACGGGCCGCTGCGCGCCGTCCGCGCACTTGCCGACGACGGCGCGAAGATCACCCTGCTGCATGTGATCGAGGAAGTGCCGCCGCAGGCCGCGGCCTTTCTGCCCGACCATTACGTATCCGACATGCAGCGCGACCGGCTGGCCGAGATCCAGCGCCGGGCCGAGGGCCTGCCCGGCGTCACCGCCGAGATCGCCACCGGCAACGCCGGGGCGCTGATCCTTGAACGGGCGGCCGAGCTGGGGGCGGATTGCATCGTCATCGCCTCGCACCGGCCGGGCCTGCGCGACTGGTTCCTCGGCTCGACCGCGGCGCGGGTGGTCCGGCATGCGCGCTGTGCGGTGCATGTGGTGCGATAGGGCATCGACCTGCGCGGCGATCCGCTTGCGCCCGATGCAACTTTGGCGCGCTGCCCCTTGAGCGGGCGGCGCCGGCCGCCCATCTCGGGGTCGTAGGCAGCAAAGTGGAGAGCCGGAATGCAGTGCCCCGTCGATGGCGAAATGCTGGTGATGACCGAACGGTCGGGGGTCGAGATCGACTATTGCCCGAAATGCCGCGGTGTCTGGCTTGACCGCGGCGAACTGGACAAGATCCTCGAACGCGCCGCGCCGCCGGCGCCGCCGGTTGCACTGGCCGAACCGGCGCGGCCCGCGGCCGAGGCCCGCTATCTGGACGAACGGCAGCGTTCCGACCGCCGCCGCGACGATGACGACGACCGCCGGCGCTATGGCGACGACGACCATTATTACCGCAAGAAGCGGCGTGGCGGCTTTCTGGACGACCTGTTCGATTTCTGAGCCGGGCGGGCGGGGGGCCAAAAGCCTTCAGAAGGCTTTTGCAAAGAGTTTTCTGAAAACTCTTTGCGCTACCCCGCCGCCTCCATCAACCGCCGCAGGCCGTGCCACTGGCGGTTGAGATAGACCATCGAATTGTCCTCGGGCAGCGGATCGCTGTCGGCGACCCGGCCTTCGGTCAGTTCGGCGACGATCAGTGTCGCGCCCTGCACCGAAAGCTCGTGCAGCGGCCGCGCCAGGAACCAGATGCGGACATCGGGGTAATACGGCTCGCCCGAGGGCAGGCGCGCCCAGTTCACCCCCGGCCCGAACCTGTCGGCGCCGCTGGTGGCGGCAAGCTGCGCCAGATGCATGTTCTCAAGCCGCATGAAGTGGATGACCATCGATTCCGCCCGTCGCAACGCCCCGGCGGTCGAAGACCGCGACGACAGCGAAAAGGCCACCGTCGGCGGCGACATGCTGACCGAGATCAGCGACGAGACGGTCAGCGCCACCGGCCCGTCACCCGGATCGGCCGAGATCACCGCAACGCCCGAAGGGTGATGCCGGAACGCCTCGCGGAAAGCTGCCGACAGGTCGGGAGGCGAGATACTGGCATCGGTCATCATCGGTCACTCCGCGGACCGCGGGGGCGACCCTGGCCGCCCCCCGGTTCCTCTCATTTCTTCTCGATCAGGTCGTAGAACTGCCAGGTGCGGTCAGACCAGACGCCGCCCAGATCGCGCGCGGCATTCATGACGACCGAGGGAGCGATGGTAAAGTGGTTCGCCGCCACCATCATGTCGCGGAAGCAACGCTGCATCACCCCGGCGCGCAGCGCGGCACCGCCGGCGGCGCGATAGGCGAAATTCACCGCCTCGACCCCGGCCTCATGGATTTCCGACTTGGCCAGATGGACAAGGCTGACATCGCGGGTGGTCATCATCTGGCCGGCTTCGGCGGTCTTTTCGATATTGCCCCAGACCTCCATGACAAAGGCGCGTGCGGCGCGGACCCGCGCCTCGGCCCGGCCATAGTCGAACCAGAACTTGTCGCTTTCGCCCAAAAGGCCGGCGCGGCCGGTCTTTTGCCGGGCAAAGGCCGCCACCTCGTCCAGCATCCGCCGCGCGGCGCCCATGGCCCAGCCGGTATGGCCGATGGCAGCCAGGCCGACGATGCCAAGGCTGAACAACTCCTTTTGCCGCTGCGGCGGCGCGGTCAGGATCGGGAACACCAGATCCTCGGCCACGAACACCTCCTTGGCGTCATAGTCGATGCTGCCGGTGCCCTTGAGGCCCAGCACGTCCCAGTTGCCAAGCTGGCCGTGTTCCGGAATTGGCGCATGGGCGCACATGACGATGACATTGCCCGCCTCGTCCTTGGCCGGCTTGCCGCTGCCGTCATCGACGAAACAGGCCGAATGCGACCAGGTGGCGTGCGAAAAGCCCGAGCCGTAGGACCATTTGCCGGTCAGCGTATAGCCGCCATCGACCTTTTTCAGCATGCCCAGCGGCGCGCCCTGCCCGGAAAAGCGGTTCTCGGTGCCCGGTGCGAACAGCCGTTCCACCGCCGAATCGGGCAGAAAGGCCGCCGACATGGCGCCGATGCAGCAATGCACCATCGTCACCCAGCCGGCCGAACCATCCCACCAGGCCGCGCGTTCCAGCACCTCGAGCACCTTGGTCGGCGCCATCTGCGCCCCGCCAAGGGATTCCGGCGCCAGCAGATGCGACATCTTCAGCGGCCGCAGGGCCTCGAACGTGGCGCTGTTCAGCTCGCCCAGCTTCTCGTTCTCGGCGGCATTCGCCTCGAGAATCGGGCCGATGGCGTCGATCTTCTTCAGAAGTTCGGCCTGATCGACGCTGTTGCCCCAATAGTCGCCATGCTTGAGCGGTTTGTTCATTACGATCGTCCTCCTCCGACGAAACCTGTTGTGGCCCTTGCCGGCCGGTTCTGTCCGGCGGCGAAATCCCTTGACGCGCGACGCAGGCGCGGCCCCCGTTCCGGCCCTGACTGCGCCGGCGGCAGCGTCCCGCCCTCCCCGGCCGGACCCGCCCTGTGATGAGTCGCCCGGCGCGACGCCAAGTCAAACCGCGCGGGGCAGGGCAAGGGCGGATCCCTGCATGCGGCTGATCTGAAATGGAAAAGCCGGGGGCCAAGGACGCCGGCCCCGCCGCGAACCCCCAGGACTGCGCGAAATGAGCAGTTGGCCGTTCATGATTTGGTAAACCCCCACCGCGCATCCTGTCGCCGGGGCATCTGCCGTGTGCCGTCCTGATTTCTGCCGCATTGCCGGCTAAGGTGGCCCGTGACCATGACGACGACCGCCCCGCACCTGACCTATCGCCCCGTCATCGACGGGCTGCGCGCCATCGCCGTGCTGGCGGTGGTCGCCTATCATTTCGGCCTGCCGCTGCCGGGCGGGTTCACCGGCGTCGATGTGTTCTTCGTCCTGTCGGGCTACCTGATCGGCGGTCTTTTGTGGCAGGAACTGGGCACAACAGGCCGCCTGCGGCTGGGCCGCTTCTGGCTGCGCCGCATCCGCCGCCTGGCCCCGGCGTTCTTCACCATGCTGGCCGCCACGGCGCTGGCCGGATGGTTCGTCCTTCTGCCCTACGACTTCCGCGAATTCGGCAAAGAGGCGATCTCGGCCACGCTCTGGCTGTCGAACGTCTATTTCTGGCGCGGCGCCGGCTATTTCGACGGCGCGAGCGAGGACAAGCCGCTGCTGCATACCTGGTCGCTGTCGGTCGAGGAGCAGTTCTACATCGTCCTGCCGCTGCTGTTTCTGGCCCTCGCCCGCTGGCGCGGCCACCTGCCGGCGGTGCTGGCGGCACTCTGGGCGCTGTCGCTTGCCGCCTGCATCGGGCTGACCGCGACGCAGCCGACCGCCACCTTCTACCTGTTCCCCTTCCGCGCGTGGGAGCTTTTGACCGGCGTGCTGGCCGCGATCCTGCTGCGCGACCGCCGCCTGCCGGGCTGGGTGGCGCTGGCCGGACTGGCGCTGATTCTGGCCGGGCTGGTGCTGATCCGCGCCGGCGGCGGCTTTCCCGGCTGGCAGGCGATGATCCCGGTCGCCGGCACCGCCCTGGTGCTTGTCGCCCGCGACGAGGGTCCGGTGGCGCGGCTGCTGTCGCATCCCTTGCCGGTGTTTGTCGGCCTCATCTCCTATTCGCTCTATCTCTGGCACTGGCCGGTGATGGTGCTGTCGCGCTACTGGCGCGACGGCTGGTCGGGCTGGCCCGAGGCGGCGGGCTGGCTGGCACTGGCGCTGGCGCTGTCGGTGGCAAGCTGGGCGCTGGTGGAACGCCCGGTGCGCCGGGCGGCGACACTCGGGCCACGGCTGCTTGCCGGCGGCTTTGCCGCGGCCGTGGCCGTCTCGCTGGCGTTCGGACTTGTCTTGTGGCGCGGCGACGGACTTGTCGGGCGCTTTGGTCCCGAGGCCCGGGTGCAGATCGCTGCCAGCCAGGACTTCCTCCAGGACTGGAGCCGCTGCACGACCCCCGCCGACGGCCCCTTCGCCGGGGTCGAGACCTGCGCCATCGGCCCCGATGGCCCGCCCCGGGTGGTGATCTGGGGCGACAGCCACCTGCGCGCGCTGATGGACGGGCTGGCCGTTGCAGCGGACAGCGCCGGCGTGCCCGGCGTCATCCTCTGGCACGCCGGCTGCCCGCCCCTGACCGGCATCACCAAGACCGAAACCGCCGCCACACCGGCCCAGGATGCCGCCTGCACCGCGGCAACCGCCCGCACCCTGAGCGGGATTGCAGAGCTGCGCCCCGCCGCCGTGCTCATGGTCGGGCGCTGGGCCTATTACGCCAGCGGCAGCGGAATCGGGCTGGATGCACAGAACCTTATCACGCTGGCGCCGGATGGCGTCACCGGCGACAGTCAGACCGCGCTTTACGCCGCCGCCTGGCAGGAAACCGTGGCAAGGCTGGCCCGGGCCACGCCCGAGATCTTCGTGTTCCGGCAGGTGCCGGAACTGCCCGATCACGATTCCCGCGCCCTTGCCCGCGCGCTGGCCCATCACCGCATCGACGCCGCCGGCGCCATAGCCGCGGGCACCGTCGCGCCCGCCACGCTCGCCCCGCGCAGCGCCGCCGAAGCCGCAATTGCCGCGCTTGCCGCGACGGGCGCGCTCACCCTCATCGACCCCTGGCCGATGATCTGCACCCCCGACTGCACCGCCGTCCACGACGGACAGGGCTGGTATTTCGACAACAACCACCTGACCAACGCCGGGGCCATCGCGCTTGCCCCGCTGTTCGCGCCGGTCTTTGCCGCCGCCGGACCCGCGCCATGACCGACACCGATGTCATCGTCATCGGCACCGGCATCGGCGGCGGCACCATGGCCCGCGCCCTGGCCGAGGCCGGGCTGGGCGTGGTGATGATCGAAAAGGGCCGCGCCGGCCACCGGGCCGAGGAAACCGCCCTCGACCCCGGCCTTGCCGACCCGGTCGCCCGCGCCATCCGCGGCTTCTGGCCCGATCCGGTCATGGCCGAAATCGACGGACGGCAGGCGCAGGTGTTCGCACCCCTGGGCAGCGGCCCCGGCGGTTCCTCGGTGTTCTACGCCGCCACGCTGGAACGCCCGGCCCGGCACGACATCGAAGAGATGGAAGGCCGCCCGCATCCGACCGGCGGCTGGCCGCTGTCATGGGACGATCTCGCGCCGTGGATCGACGCTGCCGAACGCCTGTTCCACGTCCACGGCGAACCCGACCCGCTTGACGACCGGCCCGAGCCGATGCTGGCGATCCCGCCGCCGCCCGCGGCGGGCGATGCCGCGATCATGGCCGGGCTGCGGCGCAACGGCCTGCATCCCTATCGCCTGCATGCCGCGCTGGAATACCTGCCCGGCTGCGCCGAATGTTTTGGCCGCAAATGCCCGCGACCCTGCAAGATGGATGGCCGTTCCGCCGGGGTCGAACCGGCGCTGGCCACCGGCCGCGCCCGGCTGATCGCCGGGGCGGAGGTGACACGCATCCTGATGCGTGGCGGGCAGGCCATCGGCGTTGCCTATGACGACGCGACCGGCAGCCACCGGATCACCGCCCGCCATGTCGTCCTTGCCGCCGGTGCCCTGTCCTCACCCCGCCTGCTTGCCGCCTCTTTCCCCGAAGCGGCCGGCGCCGCGCTGATCGGCCGTAACCTGATGTTCCACCTCAACGAGATGTTCGCCCTCTGGCCCGGCCGCGCCGCCGCCGCGCAGGGCCCGTCCAAGGCGGTGGGTTTCCGCGACCTTTATTTCGCCCAAGGTCGCCGCCTTGGCATGGTGCAGGCGATGGGCATCGACGCCGGAGAGCCGGAAATCCTGCATTACCTGCGCCAGCGCGCCGCCGAACGCGGCCGCGACGGCCGATTTGTGCGCGAGGGCCTGCGCCTGCCCGCCGCCCTTGCCGCGCGCCTCCTCGGCCAGGCCAGGATCTTTGTCGGCCTGCTCGAGGATCTGCCCGACCCCGACAACCGCGTCACCGACCGGGACGGACGCATCGCCATCGCCTATCGCACCGCGCCAGAGGCGCTCGAACGGCGGCGGCTGTTCCGCCGCCTCATCACCCGCGCCTTCCGCGGCCAGCGCATCCTGTTCCTGTCCGACCGGGCGGAGCCGAACCTTGGCCATCCCTGCGGCACCCTGCGCATGGCGCGGACCCCGGCCACGGGCGTGACCGACGGGTTCGGCCGGGTCCATAGCGCCGGCAACCTCTGGGTCGCCGATGCCTCGGTCTTTCCGACCTCAATGGGGGTCAATCCAAGCCTGACCATTGCGGCGCTGGCGCTGCGGCAGGCCGACCGGATCGAAAGGGAACTGCGATGACCGAGACCCCGGGAACTGCCATCGTCACCGGCGCCGGCGCCGGGCTGGGCCGCGCGCTGGCGGTTGAACTGTGCGCCCGCGGCCTGACCGTCGCCGGCATCGGCCGCACCGCCGCCGGGCTTGCCGAAACCGCCGATCTGTCCGGCACCCGTTTCCATGCCATCACCGCCGATGTCGCCGATCCGGCGCAGGTCCGCGACGCCTTTGCCCGTATCGCCGCCATCGCCCCGCCGGCGATCCTGATCAACAATGCCGCCGTCTATCCGCGCCGCGACATTCTGGACGAGACGCCCGAAACCTTCATGGCCACCGTGGCCACCAACCTGGGCGGCACGGTGAACTGCACACTGGCCGCGCTGGACCATTTCACCGCCACCGGGCAGGGCCGCATCCTCAATGTCGCGACCTTTGCCGATCTGGCGCCGATCCCGGCCTCGTCCGCCTATGCGGTGTCCAAGGGGGCGGCGCGCATCCTGACCCGCGCGATGTGCGCCGATCTGGCCGACCGCTTTCCCCGCATCGTCATCAGCGACTGGATGCCGGGGATGCTGGCCACCCGCATGGGCATCGCCGAGGGCCTCGACCCCGCCACGGCCGCGCGCTGGGGCGCGACGCTGGCGATGATGACCGACCCGACGCTGAACGGCACCACCTGGGAAATGCACCGCGAAATCCCGCCGCCGCAGTCACTGAAACGCCGGATGCTGGACCGGCTGACGGGGCGGCGCGTGCGGGCACGGCAGCTTTAGCCGCCCGCGTTTCTTCCGGCAGGACTATCCCGCCCGCGCCCCCAGGCGCGCGCCAGCTTCATTCTTCGTCCGAAAATATCCCCGCCGGAGGCATCCCGCACCCTCCCCCCCGCGCCACGCCCAAGGAAACGGGCCGCAGCCCGGCCCGGCGAATTTTCCTGCACCACCCCGCCAAGGATTGACGCGCGGCGCCCGTCCCAGTCATCACGATGCGCATGGTGACAAGCGACGAGGATCTGGCACGGGCGGCCGCCGCAGGCGATGCGGCGGCATTCTCGCTGTTGCTGGACCGGCAGTATGACCGGCTGTTCTCGCTCTGCTGGCGGCTGACCGGCGACCGGGCCGAGGCCGAGGACCTGACGCAGGACATCTGCGCCGCGCTGCCGGCCAAGCTGGTGCTGTTCCGCGGCGAGGCGCGGGTGACGACCTGGCTTTATCGCGTGGCCGTGAACGCCGCGCATGACCGCAGGCGGCGCCGGGCCACCTATATGAAGGCAACCGACGGCTGGGGCGATTGGGAAATCGCCCGTGCCGAACTGGCCGAGGAAGAGCGCGCGCAGCTTGACTGGCTGACGGCAGCCATGCGCCGCCTGCCCGATGATCTGCGCGACACGCTGGCGCTGATCCTGGACGACGTGACCCATGCCGAGGCGGGAGCGATCCTTAGCATCAGCGAGGGCACCGTGTCCTGGCGTGTCAGCGAGGCGAAAAAACGGCTGCGGGCGATCCGCGCCAGCGAGGGGGCGCCATGAGCGACCTTGATGACGATTTCGATTTCGACGCGCTGAAGGCGGCGGTGGCCAGGGCCACACCGCGGCCCGACGCCGCCGCGCGCGCCGCGCATCTGCGGCTGGCGCAGGAAAATTTTGCCGCCCTCCAAGGTGCGCGCGATGGCGCGCGTCCCAATCCTGAACGCCCCGGAACGGGCATCAGGAGAGGAGTGAAGGACATGATCGGACGGATCACGGGCCGCGGCGCCCTGACCATGACCACGGCGCTTGTCGCCTGCGGCGTGCTGGTGCTGTCGCCCGCCGGGCAAAGCCTGTGGCGCGACGGCTGGCAGCCGGGCACGGTGGAACCGCAAGAGGGCCCGGTGGCAGAGACCGTCGCGCCGGCGCCCGATACCAACACCTCGCCGGTTGTCGATGCGCCCGATACCGTGGCGCAGCCGCAGCGCCAGATGGCCGAAACCGAGGGTCGCGTCGATGCCGAAGAGGCACCCGACATGGCCGCACTGGAGACCCAGCCCGCGACAGGGCAGGACGATATGGCGCTGGTCACCCCCGATGCGACAGCCCCCCAGGGCGAGGCCGGCGACCTTGCCCCTGCCGCGCCGGACACGGCGGTGGTCGTCCCCACCTTGCGGCAGGCCGCGCCGATGGACGGGCTGACGATGGCCAGCCCCGGAGCGGTGATCGGCGGGGCGCTGATGGCCGACGAGCAACTCTACCTGCCCGAACCCGATACCGAGGCCTTTGCCAACGAGACCGAAAACCCGCTGCGGATCGTCGCCGAGGAACCGGTCTCGACCTTTTCCATCGACGTGGACACGGCAAGCTGGTCGGTGGTGCGGCAAAGCCTGAATTGGGGGCAGCTGCCGCCGCCCGATGCCGTCCGCATCGAGGAACTGATCAACTATTTCCCCTATGATTACGTCGCCCCCGGCCCCGACGAGGCGCCGTTCCAGCCCAATATCACGGTGATGCCGACGCCGTGGAACGCCGATACGCAACTGGTCAGCATCGGCATCCAGGGCGAGATGCCGGCGATCACCGACCGGCCGCCGCTGAACTTGGTCTTCCTGATCGACACTTCGGGGTCGATGGAGGATCCGAACAAGCTGCCGCTGCTCAAGGCGTCCTTCGGGCTGATGATCGACGAACTGCGCCCCGAGGATACCGTGGCCATCGTCACCTATGCCGGCTCGGCCGGTCTGGTGCTGGAACCGACCCCGGCCAGCGACCGGCAGGCGATCCTGAAGGCGTTGCAGAACCTTGCGGCGGGCGGATCCACCGCCGGGCAGGCCGGGTTGCAGCAGGCCTATGCCGTCGCGCAGGAAATGGCCGGCGCCGGCGAGGTCAGCCGCGTCATCCTGGCCACAGACGGCGATTTCAACGTCGGCATCTCGTCCACCGAGGAACTGGAAAGCTATATCGCCGACCAGCGCGATACCGGCGTGTTCCTGTCGGTGCTGGGCTTTGGCCGCGGCAATCTGGACGATGCGACGATGCAGGCGCTGGCGCAGAACGGCAACGGCACCGCGGCCTATATCGACACCCTGGCCGAGGCGCAGAAGGTGCTGGTCGACCAGTTGACCGGCGCGCTGTTCCCCATTGCCTCGGACGTGAAGATCCAGGTCGAATGGAACCCCGCCGTGGTCGCCGAATACCGGCTGATCGGCTATGAAACCCGCGCACTGAACCGCGAGGATTTCAACAACGACCGGGTCGATGCCGGCGATCTGGGCGCAGGCCATACCGTGACCGCGATCTACGAGATCACCCCGGTCGGCAGTCCCGCGGTCATGGTCGATCCGCTGCGGTATGAAGATACCGCCACGCCGGTTTCGGCCAGCGACGAGATCGGCTTTCTGCGCCTGCGCTGGAAGGAACCGGGTGCGGACACAAGCGAGCTGATGGAAACCCCGATCGTCGAAGGCGGCCCGGTCAGCGACGACGCCGAATTCGCCGCCGCCATCGCCGGCTTTGGTCAGCTTCTGCGCGGGTCGGACTGGCTGGGCGACTGGGGCTGGGATCAGGCCATCGCGCTGGCGGCCGAAAACCGCGGCGACGACCCCTTCGGCTACCGCAACGAGGCGGTGACGCTGATGCGGCTGGCGGAATCGCTGTCAGAGCCCAACTGACGGGACAGCCGCGGTCCCAGGCCGCCGCGGCGCCTCTGGCCCCGAAAGCGCGGGCAGTCGATCTTTCAATCCGGGCCGGAAGCGGCGGAAGCGGGCACCACCCCGTTTCCGCCATTTGCTGTCAGGGCGTTTTCCGCGCGGAAAACGCTGACGGAGCCCGCGCGGGCTCCGTTCCGGATCGTGCGAACGATCCGCGCGCCTCACGCCTTCTGCACCAGCACCTTGTCGATGCGGCGGCCGTCAAGGTCCATCACCTCGACGGACCAGCCGTCGATCACCACCTTGTCGCCGACGCCGGGCAGCACGCCGGCGCGGTCCAGCACCAGCCCGGCCACGGTTTCGAAACCGCGATCCTCTTCCAGCGGCATGCCGATGCGGTCGGCGAATTCGTCAACCGGCATCCAGCCGGCGACCAGCAGACTGCCGTCCTCGCGCTCGACCACCTTGGGCTCGTCGGTTTCGTCGGCATCGAAGCCGCCGGTGATGGCGCCAAGAATGTCCATCGGCGTGATGATGCCTTCGAAATTGCCGTATTCGTCAAAGACCAGCAGCATCGCCGACGGCGCCTGCCGCAGCCGGTCGATCACCTCGAGCGCGGGCAGCGAATCGTGGATCACCGGCGCGGGGGACTTGAGCTTGCGCACGTCGAACCGCGGCCCGGCCGGCGCGTTCAAGAGGTCGCGCGCCGCGATCACGCCGACGATCTCGTCCGGGCCGCCGTCGCGCAGCGGCAGCCGCGAATGGCCAGAGGAGCGGAAGCGTTCGATCAGCTGTTCGCGGCTTTCGCTGGCCTCGGCGATCTCGACATCGTGGCGCGGCGTCATCAGGCCGCGGGCGGCGCGGTCGGCGATGCGCATGACGCCGGCGATCATCTCGGTCTCGGCCTTCTCGATCACTCCGGCGCCCTCGGCCTCGGAGATGATCATGCGGATTTCCTCGTCGGTGACCGAGCTGTCCTTCTGCCCGGACTGGCCCAGCAGGAACAGCACCGCCTTGCCCGAACGGTCCAGCAGCCAGACCAAAGGCGCGGCGGCGACCGAAATGCCCTGCATCAGCGGCGCCACGCGGGCGGCGACCGCCTCGGGCGCGGACAGGGCGATCTGTTTCGGCACCAGTTCGCCGACGATCAGCGACAGATAGGTGATGACGACCACGACACCGCCGACACCCAGCGGCTGGGCGAGCGTTTCGGACACGCCCATCGCCAGCAGCGCATCGGCCAGCCGCGCGCCAAGGGTCGCACCCGACACCGCGCCCGACAGGACGCCGACCAGCGTGATGCCGATCTGCACCGAAGACAGGAAACGCCCCGGATCCTCGGCCAGCCGAAGCGCGGTTTCGGCGCCGCGGTTGCCACGGTCGGCCAGCACCCGCAGCCGGGCGGGCCGGGACGAGACGATGGCGAGTTCCGACATGGCCAGAAGGCCGTTGAGCAGCGTCAGCACCAGAACGATGAGGATTTCCAGGATCATGGCACGACCGCCACCGGGCCTGCACCCATGCCGAACGCCCGCAGGATCACATAAAGGACGCCGCGGACAATGACATAGACCACGCCGGCCGAAATCAGGAAGGCCACGACAGCGGCCAGAAGGCCGAGAATCACCCACAGCCCGTCCCGCTCAAGAAGGCCAAGCGCGATCAGGCAGATGGCAAAGGCGGGCAGCATGTTGCCCAGGGGCACCGGCAGCGTCAGCACGATGGCCAGTCCAAAGCAGACGATGCCCAGCAGGCGCTCGGCCCCGGGCGAGGTCAGCCAGCGCCAGCGCGGCCGCAAAAGCCGTTCGGTGCGCGACAGATAGGGCACCAGCCGGTCGATCAGCGCCGCGAACCTGTCGCGCGGCAGGCCGCGGTCGGCGATGATCCGCGGCAGCCAGGGCAGCCGGCCCAGCATCATCTGGAACGTCAGGTATAAGAGCGGCAGGCCAAGAATGCCCGAGGTGCCGGGGATCGCCGGCAGCGCGTTCGGAAATGCAAAGACCAGGATCAGCGCCGCCCGCGCCCGCCCTTCCAGGAGGCGCATCAGGTCGGCGATGGAAATCACCTCGCGCGAGGTATCGGCGGCGATTTCCGTCAGCAGGTCGGACAGTTTCTTGCGCGGCGGACGGCCGGGGGCGTCGCGTCGTCGCTCTTCCTCGGGGTCGGGCAGGGGCGGGGGCCGGTCGGCCGCGGCATCCTGCGGTGAGGAAGGAGGGTCGGATCGCGTCGTCTGGGTCATGCGCCTGTTGCCAGTGGTGAGAATCGCAATCTAGGCGCTGGAACCCCGGACGTATAGGGGCAGCGCGCCGCAGGGCCCGGGTCGGCGGCTGGCAGGGGGCGCTTTGCCCGGGCTGGCGCCGGTGCGGTGGTGCCGCTTCGGTCCCGCATTCTGCCGTATCGGGGCGCTGAAACCCCGGAATCCCGAGGTCATCAGGCGCAGCTACTTGGCGGATCTTGCGGGAGGGTGCCCCCGCCATGCCGTAACCGGGAAGACACCGGCACCGCAGGCCCGCGTCGCCATCGCGGCGAAAGGATCAGGTCCGCCAGCCCGTCCGCCTGCCCCGCCCAAACGCCCTGCCCCGCAGCCCTCGGGGCGGGCGTTTGCCAGCGTCCCCTACCCCCCGGCCGTCTGGGACCATTTCAGCCAGAGCATGGGCCGCATCACCTCGGGCGACAGAAAGGTGCGGGCGGAAAAAATCGGGACCGGGCCGCCGGCATGGGCCGCAGCGGGCCAACCGTCCTCGACCGATGCAAGATCGGCGCTGCCGGCCCACAGCCCGGCCGGGCCGGCGCTGATCGCCTGATCGCCGTCCTCCTCGATCACCGCGTCCCGCGCGAAGGCGCGCAAGAGCCGCGCCGCCGCCCGGTCGACTTGCGGCAGGAACCGCGCCTCGAGCGCGACATCGCCGCGCTCCACGAACCGTTCCAGCGCATGCGGCCCAATGGCGGCGCGATGCAGCGTGATACGCTGCCGCGCGCCGCCGGCCGTGGCCGTCACAAGGCTGTAGACCAGCGAAGGCTCGCCAAAGATGTCGGTCCCCCCGCTGCGCGTCGTCACCTCGCGCCGGTTGCGCAGCACCACCACCAGCCCCTGTCCGGCCAGCGCGGCAACCCGCACCACCCCGGCCAGCCGCCCCAGCCGCCGGGCGACCCGCTGCAGGGATTTCCCGTTCGGCCGCAGCCCGGCCAGTTCGGCCAGCACCAGCGCCGCCTCGGCCTGATCCCTGTCCGCCTCGGCCATCGCCTGCCGCGCCAGCCCGCGCTTGAGCGACTGGCGCAGCATGTCGCCGGCCTGAACCCTTGTTTCGCAGCCCATCCTGTCCTCCGCCGGTAAAGGAATCGTCAACAGGCCCAGCCTGTGCGACAAGGGCGTCAGAATCTGTCGCGGGGGAAGCCGATGTCATTCGCCAAGGCCGCCGATCTGCTGCGTCTGGCCGAGATGGCGACAGCGCGTTACGCCGGCGTCAGCCTGACCGATGTCAAGGCCGAATTCGGCGTCGACCGCCGCACCGCGCAGCGCATGACCCGTGCGCTCGAGGACCTGTTCCACGGCTGCACCACCGGCACCGACGACAGCCGCCGCAAGTTCTGGAAATTGAACGCCGCCGACCAGCGGCTGATGCTGGCGCAGGGCCTGCGCGACAGCGAGCTGTCGGCGCTGGAACTGGCGATCCGCCGCGCCGAACGCGATGGCGTCAGCCACGAGGTCCGCGCCCTGTCGGGCCTGCGCGACCGGCTTCTTGCCGCGATGCCCGGCAGCCTTGCCCGACGGGCCGAGGCTGATGCCGAAGCGGTGCTCGAGGCCTATGGATTTGCCTCGCGCCCCGGCCCCGCCGTGCGTGGTTCGGCGCAGCTTCTGGGCACAGTCGCCGCGGCGCTGAAGGGGCCGCATGTCCTGACCGTGACCTATGTCGGCGGCCGCGATCCGGCACGCGAAAGGCGGCTTGAACCGCATGGCCTGCTCATCGGCACCCGCCGCTATCTGGTCGCGCGCGAGGCGGGGACCGCCGGCCGGATGCAGCATTTCCGCCTTGACCGCATCACCGCCGCCCGGATCGAGGCGCAGAGTTTCGCCCGCGATCCCTGCTTTGACCTGGCCACCCATGCCGCCCGCGCCTTTGGCAGCTATCACGACGACCGCGAATATGGCGAGGTGGTCTGGCGTTTCGCCCCAGATGTCGCCGCCGCCGCGCGCGAGTTCCGCTTTCACCCGTTGCAGGAGGCGACCCAGGACGAGGACGGCAGCCTGACCGTGCGCTTTCATGCCGCGGGGCATCTGGAAATGGCCTGGCATCTGTATCAATGGGGCGACAAGGTGCAGGTTCTGGCGCCCGAGGCGCTGCGGCAGTTGGTCGAACGCCACCGCCGCAGCGATTTTCCCGCGCTGCCGTAAGGGCGACAGGACTTGTCACCCCCGGCAGGCAAAACAGACGCCGATCTCCAGCGAAAGGCCCCGTCCATGCGCATCATCCACACCGCCGACTGGCATATCGGCCAGACGCTGAACGGCTGGCCGCGCGACCGCGAACATGCGGCCTTCCTCGACAGCCTGCGTGAGATCATCGTGGCGCAGGATGCCGACGCGCTGATCGTCGCCGGCGATGTGTTCGACGGCATCAACCCCTCGGGCGAGGCGCAGCGGCTGCTGTATGGCGCGCTTGCCGGCTTTGTCCGGGCGCGGCCCGGCCTGCAGATCATCCTGACCGCCGGCAACCACGACCCGGCGCAACGGCTCGAGGCGCCCGAGGCGGTGCTGGCCGAACTGGGGGTGCATGTGCTGGGCACGCTTGGCCGCGATGCGGCGGGCGTCAGCCTTGACCGCCACCTTCTGCCGCTGCGCGACCGCAGCGGGGCGGTGCGCGCCCATGCCCTTGCGCTGCCCTTCCTGCGGCAGGCCGACCTGCCCGGCCTGACCTTCGGGGCCGAGGACGCGGGCACCTCGGCCGTCGTCACCGCCACCCGCCAGCTGATCGGCGCGGCGGCGCAGGCCGCGGCGGCGCGGGCCGGCGGCCTGCCCTTGATCGGCATCGCCCATCTGACCGTCGCCGGCGCGCTGGAAAGCGAGGGGGCCGAGCGGCGGATCCTGATCGGCGGCGAACATGCGGTGCCGCCCGACCTGTTCCCGGCGGACCTGACCTATGTCGCGCTGGGCCACCTGCACCGGCCGCAGACCATCGCCGGCCGGCTGCGCTATGCCGGATCGCCGTTTCCGCTGTCGGCCACGGAAATCGGCCATGACCACGGCGTCACCCTGATCGAGATCGGCAAGACGCTCAGCCACCGCCACATCCCCCTGCCCCGCCCGGTGCCGGTGCTGCGCCTGCCCGCAACCGGCGCCGCGCCGATCGCGTCCATTGCTGCGGCTCTTGCCGCCCTTGCCCTGCCCGAGGCGGACCCCGAGGCGCGGCCCTTCCTCTATGTCTCGCTCGCGCTTGACCGGCCCCTGGCCGCGCTGCGTGCCGAGGCCGAGGCCCTGATCGACCGCCATCCGGTGCGGCTGGCCGGATTGCAGGTCGCCCGGCCCGAGGCCGAGGCCGCCGCCGAGGCGGCGCCGCCGGTGGCGCTGGCCGAGATCTCGGAGGAGGACCTGTTCCGCGCGGCCTTTGCCGAGGCCAACGGCACCCTGCCCGAGGCCCGCCACCTTGCCGCCTTCCGCGACGTCCTGGCCGAGGTCTGAGCCATGCGCATCCTGTCCATTGCCGGCCAGAACCTTGCCAGCCTTGCCGAACGTTTCGAGATCGACTTTGCCGCGGCGCCGCTTTCCGGCGCCGGACTTTTCGCCATCACGGGCGAGACCGGGGCGGGCAAGTCGTCGGTCCTCGATGCCATGTGCCTTGCGCTTTACGGCGATGCGCCGCGGCTGGCGCAGGGCGTCGCCTCGGACAAGGTGCCCGATCCGGCCGGCGACCAGATCAACGCGCATGACCCGCGGTCGATGCTGCGGCGGGGGGCGGCGACCGGCTGGGCCAAAGTGCGCTTCACCGGCAGCGACGGCGAGGATTACGAGGCCGGCTGGACCGCCCGCCGCGCCCGCGACCGCGCCGACGGCAGGCTGCAACAGGCGGGCCGGTCGCTCGTGCGGCTGTCGGATGGCGCCTCATGGGGACAGGCGACCGATGTGGATGCGCGGATCGTCGCGCTGACCGGCCTGTCCTATGCCGAATTCCGCCGCACCGTCCTGCTGGCGCAGGGCGATTTCGACGCCTTCCTGCGCGCCGATACCAACGAACGCGCGGCGCTGCTGGAAAAGATCACCGGCACCGGACGTTACCGCCGCATCTCGGTCGCGGTGCGCGCCCGGCATGACGCAGCCACGAACGACCGCGACGGGCTGCTGCTGCGCCGCGGCGAACACCGGCTGATGCCCGAGGACGAGCGGCTGGGCCGGCAGGAAGAACAGGCGGCGCTGCACGCCCGTCTTGGGGAAACCGCCGCCCGGCGCGCGGCACTGGCCGCTGCCCGCGCCCTGCACGGCGCCCATGCCACGGCAGCGGCCCGGCTGGCCGAGGCCGAGGCCGCCGCGACCCGGGCCCGCACTGACAGCGCCGGTGCCGGCGCGGATCGCGACCGGCTGGCGCTGCACGACCGCGCCGAACCCTTGCGCGCCGGCTGGCAGGCCGCCGACAACGCGGCGCGGCAGGCAGTGGCCGCCGGGGCGGCGCGCGAGCGCGCCGAGATTGCCGTCGCCGCCGCCGAAACCGCGGCCACGGCCGCGGGCGCCGGTGCGGCCGCCGCGCAGGCGGCGCATGACGCCGCCGAGGCCGGGTTCAAGGATTATGCCCCTTTGTGGGACCGCGCCGCCGACCTCGACAGCCAGATCCGGCAGGCGGGCGTGCTGACCGCACAGGCGGAAGCGGCCGCGAAAACCGCCGGCGATACCGCCACCGAGGCCGCCGCGCGCCACGCCGCTCTTGCCGCGCAAGAAGCCCAGGCCCGCACCGCCGCCGACACCGCGACAACCGATCTGGCGCGGCTCGCCGCCGCCCTGCCGCTGGCCGACCGCTGGGACGAGGCGCAGCGCGCCCTGCGCGCGCGGGACGCGGCAGGGGCCGAACGGACCACGGCCGAGGCGCGCGCGGCAGAACAGGAACAGGCCGCCGCAGAGGTGGAAACCGCGCTGGAAGGGCTGGATGACGAGGACAGCGCCGACCGGGAGAACCGCGAGCGGATCCTGTCGGACCTGCAGGGTCTGACGGCCGCCCGCGATACGCTCGACACCACCCGGCCGCAGGCGCGGCTGGCGGCGGTGACGCAACTGGCCGACCGGCTGGGCGAACTTGACCGCGCGGCCGAGGCCTGGGGCGATGCGGTCGCAGGGCAGGACGCCGCCGCCGGTCTTGTCGCAGAAGCGGAGACAAGGGCCGCCGCCGCGGGCGCCGAAGGCGATGCCTTTCGCAGCGCCGCCGCCATGGCCGAGGCGCAGGTCGCCGCCCTGAGCGCGCCGGCGGAACGCGCCGGCCTTGCGGTGTCCGACATGGCCCGCCACCTGCGGCAAAGCCTTGCCGCCGGAGAGCCCTGCCCGGTCTGCGGCGCGACCGACCATCCCGCCGCCGATGCCGCTTTGGCCGCCATCGCCGCCAGCCTGCGCGCCGATCTTGACACCGCGCGCGAAACGGCCCGGACGGCGCAGGCCGGGGCACTCGCAGCCGGCCTGACCGCCGCCCGCGCCACCGCCGCCCGCGACGCCGCCCTGCGCGAGGCGGAAACGGCGGCGGCGCAGGCCCGCACGGCCCTTGACCGCTGGACCAAAGCCCTGCCCGCCGCCCGCGCGCTCGACGGTTGCCCGTTGCTGCCCGACCGGCCCGAACGCCTGCCAAAGGCGCTGGATCAGGTCGCCGCCCTGCGCAACGCCGCCGCAGACGACCTTGACCGGCTTGACGGATTGCGCCGGCAGATCAGCGCGCTGGATGGCGACCGCGACGGGCTGACCCGGCGCATCGACGCGCGCGGCGCTGACCGGAACGGGCTGACAGAGCGGCTGGCCGACCACCGGCGGCAGGCGCTGCTTGCCCGCGGCAGCGTCGCCGAACAGGACCGCCGGCTGGCCGAGGCGGCGGCGATCCTGTCGCCGCTGCTGGACCCGCTCGACCCCGCCGCCGATCCCGCCGCGCTGGTGGCCGCCGTTGCCGACGCCCGTTCCCGCGCCGCCACGGCCGCCGCTTTGCTGGCCGACCTTGCCCCGCGGCTGGCCACCGCCGCCGAAAGCGACCGGCAGGCGGCGGTCCAGGCCGCGAACCTTGCCAACCTTGCCCGGACCCGGCAGGACGAAGCCGCGATGCTGCAGAGCGACCGCGCCGGCCTCCTGGGCGGCGAGGCGACCGAAAGCCACCGGACCCGGATCAACGCCCAGCGCCTTGCTGCGCAAACCGCCGCCGTCGCCGCCCGCGATGCGGATGCCGAGGCGCGGCGCGCCCTGGCCGAAGTCCTGGGCCGGGTGGCCGCCGCGCGGACCGAGGCGGAAACCGCCGTGGCGGCGCTGGCCGGGGCCGACGCTCGCCTGACCGCCGATTGCCGCGACGCGGGGCTGGATCCCGCCGCGCTCGCCCCGCTTCTCTCGACGCCGCGCGGCGAAATCGACGCCCAGCGCCTGCGGCTGCGCGCGCTCGACAATGCCCTGACCGCGGCCGAAGCCGCCCTGGCCCAGCGCGCCGCCGACCTTGCCGCCGCCACTGCCGCCCTGCCGGCGGAGAGCGCCGCGACGCTCGACACCGCCCTGGCCGAGGCCGACCGCGACAGCCAGACCGGCCAGCAGCGCCTTGGCGCCATCGCCACCGAACTGGCCGAAGACGACCGCCGCCGCGCCCTTCTGGCAGACCTCGAGACCGCAATCGCCGCGGCCGAGGCCGATCTGGCGGTGTGGAAGGCGGTCGACGCCGCCGTGGGTTCGGCCAATGGCGACCGTTTTGCCCGGATCGCGCAGCGGGTGACGCTGGATGTGCTGGTCGACAGCGCCAACCACCATCTTGCCGACCTCAACCCGCGCTACCGCCTGCGCCGGGCCGAAGGCCTGTCGCTGCAGGTCGAGGATCGCGACATGGGCAACGAGCCGCGCGCCACCCGCAGCCTGTCGGGCGGCGAGCGGTTCCTCGTCTCGCTGGCGCTGGCGCTGGCCCTGTCGCGGATGGGCGGGCGCGGCGGGCTGGCCGGGATGCTGTTCATCGACGAAGGCTTTGGTGCGCTTGACGCCGAAAGCCTTGACCTGGCCATAGACGCGCTGGAACGGCTGCAATCGCAGGGCCGCAGCGTCGGCGTCATCAGCCATGTCGAGGCGATGAAGGACCGCATTCCGGTGCGGATCCGGGTGCAGAAACAGGGCGGCGGTCGCAGCGTGGTGAGGGTCGAAGGGTCGGGCTGACCGAAATTCGCGAATTTCGGTAGTGCTTTGAAAATTCGCGAATTTTCAGGCCGGTCAGGGCACGACGTGCCCCGCCGCGCGGAACAGGCGATACCAGTCCTCGCGCGAGAGGGTGACATCGGCGCCGGCCACTGCCTCGCGCACCCGCGCAGGGGTCGTGGTGCCCAGCACCACCTGCATCTGCGCCGGATGCCTTGTGATCCAGGCCACCGCGATGCCGGTCGGCGTCACGCCATGGGCCGAGGCGATCTCGTCCAGTGCGGCGTTCAGGTCGGGCAGGTCCGGGTCGCCGATGAACGGGCCGTCGAACCATTTCTTCTGGAACGGCGACCACGCCTGAAGGGTGATCCTTTCCTTCCGCGACCAGTCGAGCAGGCCTAGCGTGCGGTCGATGGACTGGTCCAGCCCGTCCATGTTCAGCGCCACGCCCTGCGCGATCAGGTTGGCATGGGTGATCGACAGTTGCACCTGATTGACGACGAAAGGCTGGGTGACGGCGGTGCGCAAAAGCTCGATCTGGCCGGGCGAATGGTTCGAGACGCCGAAATGGCGGACCTTGCCGGCGGCGGCGAGGGTGTCAAAGGCCGCGGCGACCTCCTCGGGTTCGACCAGCGCATCGGGGCGGTGCAGCAGCAGGATGTCGATGTAATCGGTGCGCAGCGCCTTGAGCGAGCCATCGACGGATCGCAGGATATGTTCCTTCGAGAAATCGAAATATCCCTTGCGGATGCCGCACTTGGTCTGGATCACGATCTTTTCGCGCGCCGCAGGGGTCAGCGCCATCGCCGCCCCGAACCGATCCTCGCAATGATGCACCGTGCCGCCGTAGATGTCGGCATGGTCGATCATGTTGACCCCGGCCTCGACGGCCGTGCCGACCAGCGCGCGGATTTCGGCATCGCTCATCGTGCCGATCCGCATAAGGCCCAGGATCACCGGCGACACATTCAGGCCAGCATGGGGAATGGTCTGCAGTTTCATCGGCACCTCCCGGGCGGTTTCCCCGAGCTAAGGCCGGATCGGCCGCAGGGGCAAGCGGGATGCGAAAATGCCCGGCGGTTGCCCGCCGGGCGTTGGGCTTTTGGCGCGGGGATCACGGGTTTGCACCCACGCCACGCAAACTCGGGCGTGGCGCGGGTGAAACCCGCGACTGCTCAGAAGAACCCGAGCTTCTTTGGCGAATAGCTGACCAGCAGGTTCTTCGTTTCCTGATAATGGTCCAGCATCATCTTGTGGGTCTCGCGTCCGATGCCCGACTGCTTGTAGCCGCCGAACGCCGCCCCGGCCGGATAGGCGTGGTAGCAGTTGGTCCAGACCCGCCCCGCCTCGATCGCGCGGCCGGCGCGGTAGGCGGTGTTCATGTCGCGGCTCCACACCCCGGCGCCCAGGCCGAAAACGGTGTCGTTGGCGATCTCGATGGCCTCGTCCAGCGTCTTGAAGGTCGTCACCGACACGACCGGGCCAAAGATTTCCTCCTGGAACACCCGCATGTTGTTGGTGCCCTCGAACACCGTCGGCTTGATGTAGAAGCCGTTGTTCAGGTCGCCGCCGAACTTGTTCGCGGCCCCGCCGGTCAGGACCTTGGCGCCTTCGTTCACCCCGATCTCG
Source organism: uncultured Rubellimicrobium sp. (assembly GCA_964540965.1). Classification (GTDB taxonomy): domain Bacteria; phylum Pseudomonadota; class Alphaproteobacteria; order Rhodobacterales; family Rhodobacteraceae; genus JADYZU01. The sequence goes on from CAZIOT010000012.1 coordinate 118,235, forward strand.
AGATAGCGGAGGATCTTGTCGTATTGCTCCTGGCTGGCCTGCGCGCCGATCATCGTGCCGGTGGCGCGGGGGTCGCCGGCGGCAATCGCCTCGACCCGCTTGATGGCGCGTTCCATGAAGCGGTCATAGATCGATTCCTGAACCAGCGCGCGCGACGGGCAGGTGCAGACCTCGCCCTGGTTCAGCGCGAACATGGCGAAACCTTCCATCGCCTTGTCGAGGTAATCGTCATCCTCGTTCATCACATCGGCAAAGAAGATGTTGGGCGACTTGCCGCCCAGTTCCAGCGTGATGTTGGTCAGGTTGTCGGCCGCGGCCTTCATGATCATCTTGCCGACCGGGGTGGACCCGGTGAAGGCGATCTTGGCGATACGCGGGCTGGCGGCAAGCGCAGCGCCCGCTTCCTCGCCGATGCCGTTGACGATGTTCAGCACGCCCGGCGGCAGCAGATCCTCGAAGAACTGCACGGCGTAGAGCAGGCTGGCCGGGGTCTGTTCGGCGGGCTTGAGCACCACGCAATTGCCCGCGGCCAGCGCCGGGGCCAGCTTCCACGCCGCCATCAGGATCGGAAAGTTCCACGGGATGATCTGACCGACAACGCCCAAGGGTTCGTGGAAATGATAGGCGACGGTATCGTTGTCGATCTGGCCGATGGACCCTTCCTGCGCCCGGATCGCCCCGGCAAAATAGCGGAAATGGTCGATGGTCAGGGGAATGTCCGCCGCCATCGTCTCGCGCAGCGGCTTGCCGTTGTCCCAGGTCTCGGCCAGCGCCACAGCCTCGAGGTTCTGCTCGATGCGGTCGGCGATCTTCAAGAGGATGTTCGACCGTTCGGTGATGCTGGTCGCGGCCCATTTGCGGCGGGCGGCATGGGCGGCGTCAAGCGCGGCCTCGATGTCGGCGGCATCAGAGCGGGCGACTTCGCAGACCACCTGCCCGGTCACGGGCGAGATGTTCTGCATGTAGCGCCCGTTCTTCGGCGCCACCCACTGGCCGCCGATAAAATTGTCGTAGCGGTTCTTGAACGGCGAAGTCATCGCCGAAAGGGATTCCATCTTGGTCATCTGGTTCTCCTCCTCGGGCCGCCTCCCTGCGGCCGATGAAAAGAGAGTGACCGCGGTCCCGGCGGGAATCACCCATGCTGCGGATGCAGCAAAGGCCGATGTGTCTCAGGATTGAGACAGGTCGGGGCGGATTCGTGGTCCGGGCGAAGGGCGCGGCGGCGCCGGCGGTCAGTCGTGGGGCTCAGCCACGCCACGGCCCAGCTTGCGATGCAACGTCGCCCGCGACACGCCCAGCGCGCGCGCCGCCGCGCTGACATTCCCCCCGGCGCGGGCAAGGGCGCGGGTCAGGACGGCGCGTTCGCCGTCCTCGGGGTGTTCGTGGGCGTCCAGGCCCAGAAGGTCGGCCACCGGGCGCGGCGCGCGGGCAAGGTCGCCCGACAGGCCCAGATGCTGGCGCGCGGCGCGGGTGGCGCCGACGACCAGATCGTCGGCATCGACGGCAAGCAGCGCGCCCAGCCCGCGGTCGATCCCCGGCACCAGCACCATGCGGGCGCGGTGAAAGCGGGCGTGGAACAGGTCGGCCTCGATCCGGCGCGCGGCCTCGGTCACCGCATGGCTGACAAGGCCGGCAATCGCCTCGCCCAGATCGCTGCGGACGGTCGAGACATCCAGCACGGCGACAAGATCGCCGCTTGCGTCATGCACCGGGGCCGAGGCGCAGGTCAGGCCGATATTGGCGGCAAGGAAGTGCTGGTCGCGGTGGATCACCACCGGCCGCCCTTCGGCAAGGCAGGTGCCGATGCCGTTGGTGCCCGCCGCGGCCTCGGACCAGATGGTGCCGGTCCACAGGCCGGCGCCTTCGAAATCGCGGTCCTCGGACGCCTTGCCGAACCGTTCGACCGGGATGCCCTGCGTATCGGCCAGAAGCACGCTGGCACCGAAACCGCCGACCGCCTGGAACAGCCGCTCCATCGTCGGGCGGGCGGCCAGCGTCACCGGCTCCATCCGTTCGCGCAGGGCGGCGATCTCGGGGGCGGTCAGCCGGTCCTCGCGCGGGCCGCGGGCGGGATCAAGGCCATGGACCTGCGCCGACCGCGCCCATGAGGCGACTACGGCAGACCGTGCCGCCTGTCCGGCGGCCAGCGCGGCGGCAACCGCCGCCTCGTGTTCACGTGTCTGTCGTCCCATGCGGTTCCCCCCGCCGGTGGGCCGGTGACGGCCCGTCGTCCGACCGCGTGATCTTAGACCCCTCCGGCGCAGCGCGGCAAGGAAAGATCGCGCGGCGGTTGCGGTCCCGGCGCAGCGACGGGGCTGGCTGCCCCCTTGCGCAGCGGCGGACAGCGGGGGACAGTCGGCACGACAAGGGGGAACGCGATGACCCGACTGCGACTGCGCATCCTGTTCGGATCGGCCATGCTGGGGCCTGGCAAGGCGGAACTGCTGGAACGGATCCGCGATTCCGGTTCGATTTCCGCCGCCGGCCGCGAGATGGGGATGAGCTACAAGCGCGCCTGGTCGTTGGTCGAGGAGATGAACGCCGCCTTTGCCGAACCGCTGGTCCTGAGCGCCCGCGGCGGTGCCGGCGGCGGCGGCGCCCGTCTTTCCACGGCGGGCGAGGCGGTGCTGACCCATTACCACGCCGTCGAGGACGCCGCCGCCACCGGCGGCGCCGCGCATCTCGCCGCGCTTCAGGCGATGCTGCGTCCCGATATATCCGAAGGGAAATAACCCTTGCAGGCCGGTGCCGATCCGGGTGATATGGCCGGGAAACCATAACGCCCGGAGGAAGTCATGCCCCGTCCCCTGCATCTCGCCCTTGTTGCCGGCGCGCTGGCCCTGCCCCTGCCCGCCGCCGCCGAAGAGGTCGTAGTTTTTGCCGCCGCCTCGATGAAGACGGCGCTGGATCAGGTCGCCGCCGATTTCGCCGATGCCACCGGCCATACGGTGACGATCAGCTATGCCGGGTCAAACCAGCTTGCCACCCAGATCATCGAGGGCGCCCCGGCCGACATCTTCGTTTCCGCCGCGGTGAACTGGATGGACGAGGTCGAGGCGTCGGACCTGATCGTTGACGGCGCGCGCACCGACCTTCTGGGCAACACCCTTGTGCTTGTCGGCACCGCCGGGGCTGCCCCGGTGGAGATTGCCCCGGGATTTGATCTTGCCGGCCTGCTTGGCGACGAGAGGCTTGCCATGGCGATGGTCGATTCGGTGCCGGCCGGGCAATACGGCAAGGCCTCGCTCGAGGCGCTGGGCATCTGGGCTGCGGTCGAACCCCTGGTCGCGCAGGCGGAAAACGTCCGCGCGGCGCTGGCGCTGGTCGCCTCGGGCGAGGCGCCCTATGGCATCGTCTATGCCACCGACGCCGTGGCCGAACCGGGCGTCACCGTTGTCGGCACATTCCCCGACGACAGCCACCCGGCCATCGTCTATCCGGCGGCGCTGCTGACCGGCGCGGCGGATGCGGCTGACCGGGCGTTCTTTGACGCGCTGACCGGCGACGCCGCCGATGCGGTGTTCGCGGCGAACGGTTTTGCGGTCCTGAACTGACGTCCGGGCGCCGTAGGGTGGGCAACCGCCCACCGCCACGGCCCGCGGGTCATGCGCGCGGCCCCAACTGCGCATTGCCTGCATCGCGGCAATCCCTAGGATCGCTGTCAACGCAACCGGCCCGCCGGGCCGGTTTCCCCTGACGGAGCCTGAATGACCGGCTGGCTTTCCCCCGAAGAATGGACGGCGGTGGCCCTGTCGCTCAAGGTCGCGCTCTGGGCGACGGCAGTGAGCCTGCCGTTCGGCGTGCTGACCGCCTGGGCGCTGGCGCGCTGGCGGTTTCCGGGGCGGCAGGTGCTGAACGGCATCGTCCATCTGCCGCTGATCCTGCCGCCGGTTGTCACCGGCTTTCTGCTTTTGCGCACCTTCGGGCGGCGCGGCATCGTCGGACAATGGCTGGACCAGGTCGGCATCGTCTTTGCCTTCAACTGGACCGGGGCGGCGCTGGCGGCCGGGGTCATGGCCTTTCCGCTGATGGTGCGCGCCATCCGCCTTTCGATCGAGGCGGTGGATCCGCGGCTGGAACAGGCGGCGGCCACGCTGGGCGCCTCGCGCCCCTGGGTGTTCCTGACGGTGACGCTGCCCTTGATCCTGCCCGGCCTGATCGCCGGCGCGGTGCTGGCCTTTGCCAAGGCCATGGGCGAATTCGGCGCCACGATCACCTTTGTCTCGAGCATCCCCGGCCAGACCCAGACCCTGCCCTCGGCGATCTACGCCTTTCTTCAGGTGCCGGGCGGCGGCGCCGGGGCGGCGCGGCTGGTCTGGGTCGCCATCGCCATTGCGATGGCGGCGCTGATCCTGTCGGAATGGCTGTCGCAGGCCGTCGCCCGCCGGATGCGCGGCGCATGAGCCTGTCGTTCTGCGCCCGTCATGCCCTGGGCAGCTTCACGCTTGATGCCGCGTTCGAGGCGCCCGACGGCGTGACGGCGCTGTTCGGGCGGTCGGGGTCGGGCAAGACCACCATCGTCAACGCCGTGGCGGGCCTTCTGCGCCCGGACACGGGGCGGATCGTCGCCGACGACACCGTTCTGACCGACACCGAAGCGCGGGTGTTCCTGCCGCCGCACCGGCGGCGGATCGGCTATGTGTTCCAGGATGCCCGGCTGTTCCCGCATCTGACGGTGCGGCAGAACCTGCTGTTCGGCCGCTGGTTCGCCAAGGGGCGCAGCGGGCCGGGCCTTGACCGCATTGCCGGGCTTCTCGGGATCGCGGCGCTGCTTGACCGCCGCCCCGCCGCCCTGTCGGGCGGCGAAAGGCAGCGGGTGGCGCTGGGCCGGGCGATCCTGTCCAACCCGCGCCTTCTGTTGATGGACGAGCCGCTGGCCGCGCTGGACGAGGCGCGCAAGGCCGAAATCCTGCCCTATCTGGAACGGCTGCGCGACGAGGTCGGCCTGCCGATCCTGTATGTCAGCCATTCCGCCGCCGAGGTGGCGCGTCTGGCCACCACCGTGGTCCTGATCGAGGCCGGCCGCGTCACCGCCGCCGGCCCGGCGGCTGCGATCCTGTCGGATCTGGCCGCCGTCCCCGCCTTTGGCCTGCGCGAGGCCGGCGCCATCGTTGAGGCCCGCGTCGCGGGCCATGACGATGACGGGCTGACCCGGATCGAGGTGCCCGGCGGCCCGCTGTGGCTGCCGCGGATCGACGCGCCGCCCGGCGCGATGATCCGCCTGCGCATCCTGGCGCAGGACGTGATGCTGGCGCTGGAGCGGCCGCAGGGCATTTCGGCGCTGAATGTGCTGCCCGGCGTGGTCGCCGACCTGCGCGAGGGCGAGGGGCCGGGGGTGATGGTCAGCCTCGACATCGGCGGTACGGCGATCCTGTCGCGCATCACCCGCCGCTCGGCCCAGGCGTTGGGCATCGCGCCGGGGCGGCGGCTGTTTGCGGTGCTCAAGGCCGTATCGGTGGCGCAGGGCAATATCGGGCTGGGCGGGTAAGGGGGCGCCCTTCGGGGCGCTTGCCTTGCCGGGGCCGGGCGGGCGAAGATCGGCCATGGACCACAAGACCCTTGTTGCCAGCCTGCCGGCGGATCTGCGCGCCGACCTGACCCGGACCTCGACCGCGGCCGGGCTGCGTCACCTTGCCGGGCATCTGGGGGCGATCCTGCTGACCGGCAGCCTGGTCGCTATGCGCGTGCCGTTCTGGCCGCTTCTTCTGCCGGTGCATGGCGTGCTGCTGGTGTTCCTGTTCACCCTTGAACACGAGGCGACGCACAAGACACCCTTTGCCCATGGGGCGCTGAATGATTGGGTCGGTCGCGCCTGCGGACTGGTGCTGGTGCTGCCCTTTGAATGGTTCCGCTGGTTCCATCTGGCGCATCACCGCTGGACCAACCTGCCCGGCAAGGATCCCGAACTCGACAGCGCCAAGCCCGCGACGCGGGCCGCATGGCTGTGGCATGTCTCGGGCCTGCCCTACTGGATCGCGGCGCTGCGGCTGATGGCCGATCTGGTGCGTGGCCGGGTGACGGGCGCCTATGTTCCGGCGGGCGCCGTGGCGCGGGTGGTGCGCGAGGCGCGGGCGATGGCGGTGCTTTACGCGCTGGCGCTGGCGACGCTCGCCTTCAGCCCGCTGCTCCTTTGGCTGTGGATTGTGCCGGTGCTGCTGGGGCAGCCGTTCCTGCGGCTTTGCCTGCTGGCCGAACATGGCGACTGCCCGCAGGTCGCCGACATGCTGGAAAACACCCGCACCACGTTTACCACGCGCGCGGTGCGGTTCCTTGCATGGAACATGCCCTTTCATGTCGAACATCACAGCTATCCCACCGTGCCGTTCCACCGCCTGCCCCAGCTGCACCGCCACATGCGCACCCATCTCAGGGTCACGGCCGACGGCTATGCCGCCTTTACCCGCGACTACCTGGCGCGGCGGCGATAGCGCCCGGCCATCCCCGTTCCGCCTGCGCCGCCCATCGCGGCAACCGCCTGCAATAGCGCCGCAATTCCGCGCAGGCCGCGAACCGGGCCGCCGACCGGGCTTTCCAGTGGTACCGCGCTGGATTTCATGGAAACCTGTCCGCAACGAACCGGCAAGGCGCGCAAATGTCGATCAAGGCCAATATTCATCACCTGACGCATTACCAGTATGACCGGCCGGTTGTGCTGGGGCCGCAGATCATCCGCCTGCGCCCGGCGCCGCATTCGCGAACCCGCGTGCTGTCGCATTCGCTGCGCGTCAACCCCGCCGGGCATTTCGTCAACCACCAGCAGGATCCCTATGGCAACTGGCTGGCCCGTTTCGTCTTTCCCGAGCCGGTGACGGAGCTGAAGATCGAGGTCGATCTTGTCGCCGACATGACCGTCTACAACCCGTTCGACTTCTTCGTCGAGGACAGCGCCGAACACTGGCCCTTCGCCTATCCCGAAGACCTGCGCGACGACCTGACCATCTACCTTGCCGCCGAGCCTCCGGGGCCGGGGTTGCAGGCCTTTCTGGCCACGGTGCCGCGCGACCGGCAGCGCACGGTCGATTTCCTTGTCGGGCTGAACGCAAGGGTGGCGGCGACGGTCGGCTATGTCATCCGCATGGAGGCCGGCGTGCAGCCGCCGGAAGAGACCCTGGCCCGCGGCACCGGATCGTGCCGCGATTCGTCGTGGCTGCTGGTGCAGGCCCTGCGCCATTTCGGCATCGCGGCGCGGTTCGTCTCGGGCTATCTCATCCAGCTCAAGCCCGACATCGTGGCATTGGACGGTCCGCCCGGCACTGCCCATGACTTTACCGACCTGCACGCCTGGGTCGAGGCCTATGTCCCCGGTGCCGGCTGGATCGGGCTGGATCCGACCAGCGGCCTGCTGACCGGCGAAAGCCATATCCCCCTGGCCGCGACGCCGCATTACCGCAACGCCGCGCCGATTGCCGGCGGGTTCAGCGCCCTCGGCACGCCCGAGACCACCTTTCATTTCGACATGAAGGTGACGCGGGTGGCCGAACACCCGCGCATCACCCGGCCGTTCAGCGACGAAAGCTGGCAGGCGCTGAATACGCTGGGCCGTCAGGTGGACGACCGGCTGACCGCCGGCGACGTGCGGCTGACCATGGGCGGCGAGCCGACCTTCGTGTCCATCGACGATTTCGAAAGCGCCGAGTGGAACACCGCCGCCGTCGGTCCGCAAAAGCGGGTGCTGGCCGACCGGCTGATCCGCCGGTTGCGCGAACGTTTCGCGCCCGGCGGGTTCCTGCATTACGGCCAGGGCAAATGGTATCCGGGCGAGACTCTGCCGCGCTGGACATTTTCGCTGTACTGGCGGCGCGACGGGCTGCCGATCTGGCAGAACCCGGCGCTGGTGGCCGAGGAAGGCGCCAGGGGCAAGGCCACCCCCGAGGCCGCCCGTGACCTGCTGACCGCGATGGCCGGCGAACTGGGTCTTGAGCCCGGTTTCGTCGCCCCTGCCTTTGAGGATCCGGGTGAATGGCTGCTGAAAGAGGCGAAGCTGCCCGACAACGTCACCCCCGACAATTCCCGGCTGGAAGACCCCGAGGAACGGTTGCGCATGGCGACGGTGTTCGAACGCGGGCTGACGGCGGCCTCGGGCTATGTCCTGCCGGTGCAGCCCTGGCAGGCGCAGCCCGGCGAGGCGCGCCGCTGGCGGTCCGAGAAATGGGCGCTGCGCCGTGGCCGCATCTTCCTTGTCCCCGGCGACAGCCCGGTCGGCTATCGCCTGCCGCTGGGTTCCCTGCCCTGGGTGCCTCCGGCGCAATATCCCTATATCAACCCCGCCGACCCGACCGAGCCGCGTGGCGACCTGCCGCCGCCGGCGCCCTTGCCCGAACCCGGCCGCGCCCTGCCGGAGTTTTCCTTTGCCGCCAGCGAACCGGGGCAAAGGATCGTGCCGCAGGAAATCACCGATCTGGGCGGCGCGGTGCGCACCGCGGTCTCTGTCGAACCGCGCGACGGCCGGCTTTGCGTGTTCATGCCGCCCACGGCGGCGGTCGAGGATTATCTTGACCTTGTCGCCGCCGCCGAACGCGCCGCCGCAAGGCTGGGCGTCGCCGTCCATGTCGAAGGCTATGCCCCGCCGAACGACCCCCGCCTGAACGTGATCCGCGTCGCCCCCGACCCCGGCGTGATCGAGGTTAACATCCACCCCGCCCATGACTGGGCCGAATGCGTCGCCACCACCGAAGCGATCTACGAGGAAGCGCGGCAATCGCGGCTGGGCGCCGACAAGTTCATGATCGACGGCCGCCATACCGGCACCGGCGGCGGCAACCATGTCGTGGTCGGCGGCGCGACCACTCTGGACAGCCCGTTCCTGCGGCGGCCCGACCTGCTGCGTTCGCTGGTGCTGTTCTGGCAGCGGCACCCCAGCCTGTCCTATCTGTTTTCCGGCCTGTTCATCGGCCCGACCAGCCAGGCGCCGCGCATCGACGAGGCGCGGCACGACAGCCTCTACGAGCTTGAGATCGCCATGGCGCAGGTGCCCGATCCCGGCGCGGGCACCCCGCCGCTGCCCTGGCTGACCGACCGGCTGTTCCGCAACCTGCTCATCGACGTGACCGGCAACACCCACCGGGCCGAAATCTGCATCGACAAGCTCTATTCCCCCGACGGCCCCACCGGCCGGCTGGGGCTGGTCGAATTCCGCGGGTTCGAGATGCCGCCGCATCCGCGAATGAGCCTGGCGCAGCAACTGCTGATCCGCGCCATCATCGCCCGGCTGTGGCAGGCGCCCTTGTCCGGCCCGCTGACCCGCTGGGGCACCGCGCTGCATGACCGCTTCATGCTGCCGCATTA
>CAZIOT010000013.1:0-10597 GCA_964540965.1 uncultured Rubellimicrobium sp.
CGAATGAACCAAACCGCCCGCATATCCCTTCAGATATCTATCGTTTCAAAGAGCGTCAGAGACAAAATCAACCGGGTGCGCCCTGACTTATTCGGCGCGCCCGCCCGAAACTGCTCTGATTTTCCGTCGATCGCCGGGTCGTTCCGATCCGTCTTTCGCCGTCCCGCCGCGTCGTCGTTGCCGTCGTCCGCTGCGGTGAGGGGTATCTACGGATTACCGCCGGGGGCCGCAAGGGGCTTTTTGAACTTTCTTGGCGAAAAGCCGACCTTTTGGTCAAAATCGTTCAGTATCAGATGGTTACACCGCCGATCCATGCCCACGGCGCCGGGACCGGCGCAAGAATGCTGCGGGGCAGCGACGACGCCGATCCATATCTTGCGCAAGCTCCGCGGACGGACACCAGAGGCGCGGTGACTCGTCCCTCAGGCGGGACGGAATCGCCGGGTCGGACGAATCCGCAGGGCCAGCAGCAGCAGAATCGCCGTCAGCCACAGGATCGGTTCAAGTCGAAACCCCTTGGCCAGCCACAGCCAGTGCAGCCCGACCAGAATCGCCGCCGGATAGACCAGCTGGTGCAGCCGCCGCCACAGCGCCCCGCCCAGCCGGCGCAGCGACAGGTTGTTCGAGGTCACGGCCAGCGGCAGCAGCAGGACGAAGGCCAACATGCCGACGGTGATATAGGGCCGCTTGACCACATCGGCCCAGACCCGGCCCAGCGACTGGACGTCAAGCAGGGCGTAGACGGCAAGATGCGCGCTGGCAAAGCCGAAGCAGGTCACGCCGAGGGCGCGGCGAAAGCGGAGAAGGTTGACGCCCAGCCGCTGGCGCAGCGGAGTCACCGCCAGCCCGGCGACCAGCAGATAGAGTGCGGCCTCGCCATAGAGATGTTCCAGCGTGTTGACCGGATCGGGGCCAAGCTGGCCGGTCGCCCCGCGCCAGAACTGCAAGCCGGCATAGGCCGCGCCACCAAGATAGATCAGCCACGGCGGCACCCGGCGCGCAGCGCCGTTGATGCGATCGGTGACGGCGGACATCAGAAAAGCTCCCGCAGGTCCATGCCGTCGTAAAGGCTGGCCACCTCGGCCTCGTAGCCGTTGAACATCAGCGTGTCCTGACGGCCGCCGAACAGGCCGGCGCCGATGATCCTTTCGCTCGACTGGCTCCAGCGCGGATGGTCGACGGTCGGATTGACGTTGGAATAGAAGCCGTATTCGCGCGGATTGGTCTTGTTCCACGTCGCGGGGGGTTCGTCCGCCACCAGAGAGATGCGGACAATCGACTTGATCGACTTGAAGCCGTATTTCCACGGCACCACCAGCCGGATCGGGGCGCCGTTCTGGTTGGCCAGCGGCTCGCCATAGATGCCGGTGGCCAGCAGGGTCAGCGGATGGGTCGCCTCGTCCAGCCGCAGCCCCTCGACATAGGGAAAGTCGAGCAGGCCGGCGCGGACGCCGGGCATCGCCTCGGGCTGAACGGTGGTTTCAAAGGCGACATAGCGGGCGCCGGCCTGCACCCCTACCTTGGCCAGCACATCGGCCAGTTCGACACCGTTCCACGGGATCACCATCGACCACGCCTCGACACAGCGGAAGCGGTAGATGCGCTCCTCGACCGTCAGGCCATCCAGCAGGTCGGCAAGGCTGTAATCGCCCGGATTGTCGACCAGCCCGTCAACCTTGACGGTCCAGGGCGCGGTGACCATGGCGCCGGCGTTGCGGGCGGGATCTGCCTTGTCATAGCCGAATTCGTAGAAATTGTTGTAGCCGCGGATGTCCTCGAGGCTGTTCGGCACCAGTTCCTCTGCCGCAGCGACTGGGCCGGCGGCCAAGAGCGCGCCGCCGGTGGCGATCAGCTGGCGACGGTTGAGGAACGCCCATCGGGGCGTCGCGTCGCTGGCGGTCAGGTTGTTGGTCCAGCGGTGGGCCATGGCATTCTCCCTCTTTCCCGTGCGGGGGCACGCCGCCCCGCGCAAGTTTCGGCGTTGCGTCAGTGTGCCTGTAACGGCGCCGCTGCGGGAAAAGTTTCACCCTGGTCGCGGGGGAGTGATCGACTGCCCGGAAAGCGGGCTGCGGACCGGGTCTGGCCGACGCGCGAAAAAACCTGCCCCCGCCTGACCCGATTTCCGGTCCCGCCGCGCCTTGATGAACAGAGGGGCATTTCCGCCCCCGGACCCAAGGAGACCAAGATGACCATCCGCACCGCCCTTGTCGCCGCCACCTTTGCCCTGGTTGCCGGCACCGCCCATGCCCAGGACATTTCCGCCTGGTATAACGGTGTCGTCGTCGACCAGAGCACGATGATGAAAGACGCGCTGGGCAGTATCGTCAGCGCCAATGCCGCGGATCCCTATGTCCAGCAGCTTTACCGCCAGCGGGTCAATGCCGGGCTGTTCTACGGCACGATCGAGGAATTCGCCTACCAATATGCCGTGACCGGCGGCATGGGCGCGGGTGGCTATGCCAACCCAATGGCCCCGCGCAGCGAAATCTGGGGCCGGACGCAGGTGCAGAACGACGGCTTCCTGACCGTACCGCTGGTCTATCAGGACGCCTACCGCAACTGGGTGCAGGGCTTTGCCGACAATCAGGCGCAGACGGGTGCGCTGTGGGGCAGGTATTGAAGCCGGTAAGGTGGGACAAGTCCCACCTTACCCACTGTCATCAGACCGCGGGCGCGCGGCCCTGGGCGCGGCGGCGCGGCTTCTGCCCTGCCGGGCGGACGGTCGCATCGCCCTGCGGCTTGCCGAAACCGCGCGACGGCTTGGCCCCCGGCCTGCCCTGCGGGCGGCCGCCGCCGCCGCGGCGGGCCGGGGCCGGTTCGCCGATCACCTCCCACGCCGCGCCCGAGGCGACGGGGATCTTCGACTTCATCGCTTTTTCGATGTCGCGCAGCTCACCCATTTCGTCCGGGGCGACCAGAGCGATGGCGGCGCCATCGGCGCCGGCACGCGCGGTGCGGCCGATGCGGTGGACATAGTTTTCCGGCACGTTCGGCAGTTCGTAATTGTAGACATGCCGCACCAGCGGGATGTCGAGGCCGCGCGCCGCCACATCGGTTGCCACCAGCACCCGCAGCTTGCCCTCGCGGAACGCATCCAGCGCGCGGTCGCGCTGGCCCTGGCTCTTGTTGCCGTGGATGGCGGCGACGGCGAAGCCCTTGTGTTCCAGCATCCGGCTCAGCTTTTCCATGCCGTGCTTGGTGCGGCCAAAGACCAGCGCCAGTTCGTCGCGATGGGCATCCAGCAATTCGACCAGAAGGTCGAATTTCGCCGCCTTGGCGATGTAATGCACCGATTGCGCGATCTTCGCCGCCGCCTGGCCGGGCGGGTTCACCTGCACCTTGACCGGATGGTCGAGATAGCTTTGCGCCAGTTCCTCCATCTGCTTGGGCATGGTGGCCGAGAACAGCATGGTCTGCCGTTCCTTGGGCAGCACGGTGGCGATCCGGCGCAGCGCGTGGATGAAGCCCAGGTCAAGCATCTGGTCGGCCTCGTCGAGGACAAGGAAGCGGGTCCGCGACAGGTCCACCGCCCTGCGGTCGATCAGGTCGATCAGCCGGCCGGGGGTGGCGACGATGATCGCGGCGCCACGCTCCAGCCGCTGGATCTGGCCGTTGATCCCGGCGCCGCCGGTGACCAGCACGGTTTTCAGATGCGTGCCGGTGCCGGCCATCGCGGTCAGGCTGTCGGCGATCTGCCGGGCCAGTTCGCGGGTCGGCGCCAGCACCAGAGCATGGGTGCCCTTGGGCGGCGCCTTTTGCGGATCCTTGAGCAGCCCGTCCAGCATCGGCAGGCCAAAGGCCGCGGTCTTGCCGGTGCCGGTTTGGGCAAGGCCCATCACGTCACGGCCCTGCATGGCATGGGGGATCGCCTGGGTCTGGATCGGCGTGGGGTCGGTGATCCCCTGTTCGGCCAGCGCGGCCACAAGGCGGGGATGCAGCCCCAGCATGTCGAAATCCATGAATATCCTTTCGGCCCCGCGTCTTGCGGGGCGTGTCGCGCCCACCATGGGCGCATGCGTCGGGTTGCGCGCAGGCTCGTCCCGGGCCGGATTGCCCGATGACCGTCAGCGCGCGGCCCCTCGCGTGATGATGGGAACCTGTGCGGCCCTGCCCTGCACCCGCGTTGGGGTGCGCTGCTCACGCGGCAGACTGAAAGGACCGTCGCCGGGCACATGGCGCCTGAAGGGCCACAAGTCAACCCCTTGCGGGACAGGACCGCTTCCCCTACCCCGCCCGGACCGGCTAGACTTGTGGCGGGGAACGGGGACAGGGCAGTGGCGCATATCATCGTCGTGGGCAACGAAAAGGGCGGCGCCGGAAAGTCGACCGTCGCCATGCATGTCGCGACCGCCTTGGCGCGGATGGGGCACAAGACCGGCACGCTGGATCTGGACCTGCGGCAGAAAAGCCTGGGCCGCTATTTCGAGAACCGCCGCAAATACATGGCGGCCGAGGGGCTGGACCTGCCGACCCCCGCCTATGTCGACCTGCCCGAGATCGAACCGGGCAGCCTGGGCCCCGGCGAAAACGCCATGGACCACCGGCTGTCGGCCGCGGTGGCGGGGCTGGAACCCGATGTCGACTTCATCCTGATCGACTGCCCGGGGTCGCATACCCGCCTGTCCCAGGTGGCGCATTCGCTGGCCGATACGCTCATCACGCCGCTGAACGACAGTTTCGTCGATTTCGACCTTCTGGCCCATGTCGACACCGATGGCGAGACGATCCTTGGCCCCTCGGTCTATGCCGAAATGGTGTGGAACGCCCGCCAGCTACGGGCGCAGGCCGGGCTGCCGCCGATCGACTGGATCGTCGCGCGCAACCGCATGGGCGCGCAGAACATGGTCAACAAGGTCAAGATGGAAAAGGCGCTGGACAAGCTGGCGCGCCGCATCGGATTTCGCATCGGGCCGGGGTTCACCGAACGGGTGATCTTCCGCGAACTGTTTCCGCGCGGGCTGACCCTGCTGGATCTGCGCGATGTCGGGGTGGCGAACCTCAACATCTCGAACGTGGCGGCGCGGCAGGAATTGCGCGACCTGATCCGCGCGCTGAACCTGCCGGGGGTCAATGTCGCCTTCTAGACGCCCATGGCCGAGATGTCGTGCGGCCGGCGCCGGCGCCCGGTGACAGACCGCAGGGCGAAGTAGAGGAACAGGGCAAAGACGGAAAAGACCACGCCAGCGCCGATCCCGGCCAGTTGCAGGATCGCGGTGCGGTCGCCGTTCATCGCCAGCGCCACGCGGGTCAGCGCCCAGTCGCGCAGCGGTGTGACGTCGATGTCGGTCCAGTGGCGGGCGGGGGCGGCGGCATCGGTCAGCACTTCGGCGGGGCGGTCGTCCATCGCCACCACCTTCGGCGCCGGGTCGGCGTCCGGGGCGAACAGACCCGGCGACAACTGATTCCACAACGTCATGCCCAGAAGCCCGACGAAGGCCAGCCCGACCACAGACAGCGCGGCACGGTGCAGCATCCGACCGACCCGGTGGGTGGCGGGCGGCGGCGGTGCCGGTTCAGGCTCGGCCGCGGCGGCCTTTTCCGCCAGCCGCTGTTGCCATTCGGCCATGCGGCGCGGGGTGATGCTGGCCGCGGGTTCGGGCTCCGCGGCGGGTTCGGCGTCCGGCTCGGCCGCAGGCGCAGGATCGCCCAAGGTGGACAGCGCAAAGGCCAGAAGTCCGGCCAAAGCGATGCCGCCGCCGATCCGCGCCATGATGCCAAAGGCGGTGCTGCTGCCCAGCATCGGCGGCAGATCGATGCCCTGTCGTTGCAACACCACGCCCGCGGCGATGGCGGCAAGGCCCAGCGCCACCAGCGGCAGCGCCAGACGGCGGAACAGGCTGAGCAATGCGGCCATGACAGACCCTCCGTCAGATGCGGGATCAACCTGCGCGCGATTTGCGGCGCCTTGACGGCGGAAAAGGTGCCTTTTCGCGGGTTGAGCCGGCAAATCCCGGGACAATGACCGCACGGCCATGGCAAGGGGCGTTTTCCGCGCGGAAAACGCAACGGACCCCGCGCGGGGTCCGGCGACAGATGTAGCGTCGTCCCCCTTCAGTATTTCTGCGGCACATACAGTTCGGGCGGCAGCACGGCGCGTTCGTAATCGGGATTGAACACCCGGTCGGGCAACGCGATGTCCTCGTGCGGGACTTCCTCGTAGGGGATCAGGCCCAAAAGGTGGTCGATGCAGTTCAGCCGCGCCCGCTTCTTGTCGTTGCCCTCGACGATATACCATGGCGCCTCGGCGATGTTGGTGCGGGCCAGCATCTCCTCCTTCGCCTTGGTATACTGCTCCCACCGCACCCGGCTTTGCAGGTCCATCGGCGACAGTTTCCATTGCTTCAGCGGGTCGTGAATGCGGATCAGGAACCGCATCTGCTGTTCCTCGTCGGTGATCGAGAACCAGTATTTGACAAGGATGATGCCGGAACGGACCAGCATCCGTTCGAATTCCGGCACGTCGCGAAAGAATTCCTCGACCTGGTCCTCGCCGGCAAAACCCATCACCCGTTCGACGCCGGCGCGGTTGTACCACGAGCGGTCGAACAGCACGATTTCGCCCCCGGCCGGCAGATGCGGCACGAAGCGCTGGAAATACCATTGCGTGCGTTCGCGTTCGGTCGGCGCCGGCAGGGCCACGGTGCGGCAGACGCGCGGATTCAGGCGCTGGGTGATGCGCTTGATGACGCCGCCCTTGCCGGCCGAATCGCGGCCCTCAAAGATCACCACCACCTTCTTGCGGTGATGCACCACCCAGTCCTGCAGCTTGATAAGCTCGGCCTGAAGCCGCAGCAGCGACGACAGATATTCCGCCCGCGGCACGGTTTCGGGATGGGCGCGCTTGTAGACTTCGGCCAGTTGCCGGCTCAGCACGGCATCCTCAAGCTCGATCTCGAAATCCTCGTCGACGGTATCGGCGAGTTCGGTCATCAGCCAGTCTTCGGCGGGGGTGCGGGTCATCGTCGGTCCTTGTGCTTGCGCGGTCGGGGGTCGGGCGTCGTGGGTCGGGCGCGGCAGATCACGGGAATGTCACGGTTTCATGGCGCCGGCGGCGGCCCGGCGCCTTGATGTGGCGCAAGGTGCAGTTGCGGCGCGGCAGACGTTGCGGCAGGATCACGCCCGAGGCGACAAGGCGGCGACAGCGACCCCGTGAACAGGGGCCGCCGCAGGTGAAGGAGCACGGACCATGCGGCGGATTTCCCTGATTCTGGTGGCGCTTGCGCTGGCCGGCTGCGGCGGTGGCGGCGGCCGGGTTACGGGCGAGATCGGCCAGGCCTGCATGCGGGCCGACCGCGATGCCGCCTCGGTCCGGCTGTGCTCCTGCGTGCAGCAGGCGGCCGATTCCTCGCTCAACGGCGCCGAACAGCGCCGCGCCGCGACCTTCTTTGCCGATCCGCAGCGCGCGCAGGATACGCGCCAGTCGGACGGGAGCGGGGATGAACGGTTCTGGGACCGCTATCAGGCCTTCGTCGAACGGGCGCGCGCCATGTGCGGCTGAGGCCGCCGGGGGGTTTCACACCCCGTCGCCATTGTCGCTCGAACCAATGGCGCGACAATGGCAACCCCCCCGTGGGATATTTATGGACGAAGAATGAACAGGGGCCTCAGCCGCCGTGTTCGGAATGGTCGTCCATGTCCATCCCCTCCTCGCCGCCCAGCCGCGACAAGTCCACGGGCACCTCGATGGTCACCTCGCCCGCCACCTCGAAATGCAGGGTGAGGGGGATCATGGTCCCGTCCTCGAACGGTTGGGTGATGCCCATGAACATGACATGTTCGGCGCCGCGCTGCAGGACCAGTTCCCCGTCGGCGGGAATTGCCCAGCCTTCGGGCACCGCGGTCATCCGGGCAACGCCATCGGCGTCCATCACATGGGTGTGCAGTTGCACCATTTCGGCCACCGGCGAGGAGACCGACAGCAGATGGTCGTCGGGGCCGCCGTGGTTGTGGATGACCATGAAGGCGCCGCCGGTCGGCGCGCCGGCGCGCGAGGTGATGGCATAGGCGTCATGGACCTCGATTTCGGCCAGGGCGGGAAGGGCGAGGAAGCTGGCGGCAAGGGCCGCGGCAAGGATACGGGCGGACATGATGTCTCCGGGTCTGATCTGAATGATGGGAAAGGGCGATCAGGCCAGAGGCGGCGGCGCCCGCGCCTGCGTGGCAGGCAGGGTCAGCGGCGCGGCGCGCACTGGAGCCGGGGCCACCGGGGCGAAGGCGGCAAAGGTCTCGGGCGCGGCGGCGCCCTGCGGCGGCGCCAGCGCCGGGGCGACCGACAGGACGCCATCGGGGCAGTAATGCGCCGGGCCTGCGGGCTGGCCGTCCGGGCCGACCGGCACCATGGCCAGCCCGCCGCCGGCACAGATCACCATATAGCCCGTCGCCGCCCCCTGCCCGCGCGCCACCGCCAGCCCCTGCGCCGTCAGCACAAGGACCGCAACCAGCGTCAGCGACAGGAGGCGGCGCAAGAGGGTCATGGTGCCGCCTTACCAGCCGCCGGCCAAAGGCGAAAGGGCACTCGCCGCGGCGGGAAGGCGCGGGGGGGAATGCCGGGAACATAGAAGAGTAGCGCGCCCTCGAAGATGCCTGAGCCGGGTCGAGGCGCATGGCGTCACGCGAGTCGCCACAAGCCCTGCCCGCCCGTCGCCGCGCGATCCACGATGCCAAATGCAGCGAGGAGTCACAGTGTCCACGCGCGCCCGCCACACCTCCCCACTGGTCATGGCATCTTGCCGGGTAACCTGCCCCACCCTGCCCTGCCCCCCTCGACAACCCGCCCGCCCATCGGCAAGACAGGCGCATGGAGACCGCTGCCCTTGCCGATGCCGTTGCCGCCGGGGACCGTCGCGCGCTGGCGCGGGCGATCACGCTGGTGGAAAGCAGCCGCGCCGATCATCGCGCCGCGGCCGAAAGCCTGCTGGCGCGGCTTGCCGCCACCGGCCGGCAGGCGCTGCGCCTTGGCCTTTCGGGCACGCCCGGCGTCGGCAAGTCGACCTTCATCGAAACTTTCGGCCTGCGCCTGACCGCCTCGGGCCAGCGCATCGCCGTCCTTGCGGTCGATCCGTCCTCGGCCCGGTCGGGCGGCTCGATCCTGGGCGACAAGACCCGGATGGAGCAGCTGAGCCGCGACCCCCTTGCCTATATCCGCCCCTCGCCCAGTCAGGCCCAGCTTGGCGGCGTCGCCCGCCGCACGCGCGAGGTGGTGGCGCTGTGCGAGGCGGCGGGTTTCGATCTTGTCCTGATCGAGACGGTCGGCGTCGGCCAGTCCGAGACGATGGTCGCCGGCATGACCGACATCTTCGTTCTGCTGCTGGCCCCGGCGGGCGGCGACGAATTGCAGGGTGTCAAGCGCGGCATCATGGAGGCCGCCGACCTGATCCTGGTCAACAAGGCCGATGGCGACCTTGCCGCACAGGCGACCCGGACCTGCGCCGATTACGCCGTGGCGCTGCGCCTGCTGCGCCACCGGCCGCAGGATCCGCCGGGCTGGCCGCGGGCGATGACCGTGTCCGCGGTGACCGGCGCCGGCCTTGATGCCGCGCGCGAGGCGATCGAGGAGCTTGCCCGCTGGCGCCGCGAGGCGGGGATCTGGGACCGCACCCGCGCGGATCAGGCCCGCGCCGCCTTTCGCAGCGCCATGCTGGACGAGATGACGGCGCTTCTTACCCGCGACGCCGGCCTGCGCCAGCGGACGCAGGCGCTCGAGGCCGAGGTGGCGGCCGGCCGCCTTGCCCCGTCCGCCGCGGCAGCGCAGGCGCTGGCGCCGCTTCTGGGGCGGGCATGACCGGCTGGCAGACCGTATTCTCGGGCGAGCATCTGCGCGCCGCCCTGTTCCCCGGCACGAAACCGGTGCTGGTCGCGACCTTCGATTTCCGCCGGACCACGCGGCAGGGCTTTTCCGAGCTGAACAATTCCTCGTCCTTCGCCCGGCAGGGCTATGCGCAGATCTCGATTTCCTGCCGCGTCAACGACTGGTTCATCAACCCCGACACGCTCGCGCTCGAACAGGCGCTGGCCGAGGTCGCGGCGCGGTATGACAGCGTGCGGGCGCTGGGCTATTCGATGGGCGGCTATGGCGCCTTCCGCTTTGCCCGCGCGCTGCGGCTGGACGGGATCGTCGCGATCTCGCCGCAGGCCACCATCGCCCCCGGCGCAGTGCGCGGCGACCGCCGCTACCGGGCCGAGGCGGCGACGTTCGACGCCGCTCTTGGCGATCTCGGGCCGCGCGGCCGCGACGACCTTGCGGGCGTGATCGTCACCGATCCGATGAACCGGCTGGACCTTGGCCACGCGCGGCTGATCCGGCAGGCATTCCCGCAGGTGCGGCTGGTGCCGCTGGGCTTTGCCGGCCACCCCGCCTCGCGCCTGCTGCGCGAGGCGGGCAAGGCCTGGCTTCTCCAGCGCGAGGCGATGGCGCCGGTGCAGACCGGCAGCGAGATCCGCAAGGCGCACCGCGCCGCCCGCCGCACCTCCGAGGCGTACTGGACGGCGCTGGCCAAGGCCGCCGGACCACGCCGGCCCGCCCTTGCCGCCCTTGCCGCCGAACGCGCCGCCTTGCGCGCCTCGCAGGTCGAGGCTACCGAACGCAACGCCGCACGGG
>CAZIOT010000013.1:10697-125583 GCA_964540965.1 uncultured Rubellimicrobium sp.
CGCGCCGCCTTGCGCGCCTCGCAGGTCGAGGCTACCGAACGCAACGCCGCACGGGCACGAAACACAGCCCTGAACACGGGTTGACCTTGGCCGGGAATCCCCGTATCTGCCGCCAAATCGCATTCACGGGGCCGCCGCTTCAGCGGCCCTGTTCATCTGTCACCGGCGCCCGACGCGCCAGAATCAAAGGACGAAAGCCATGTCCCGCCGCTGCGAGCTGACCGGCAAGGGCCCGATGTCGGGCAACAAGGTGTCGCACGCCAACAACAAGACCCGCCGCCGCTTCCTGCCGAACCTTCAGCCGGTCACGCTGATCTCGGACGCGCTGGGCCGGTCGTTCAAGCTGCGCATCACCACTGCGGCGATCCGCGCCGTCGACCATCGCGGCGGCCTTGATGCCTTCCTTGCCAAGGCGCACGACGACGAACTGTCGCCCGCCGCGCTGCAGATCAAGAAGGACATCGCCAAGGCGCAAGCCGCGGCCTGATCCCTTCCCGATACCGTTTGCGCAAGGCCCGGCCCCCGCCGGGCCTTTTCGTTTGCGGCGTTTACGGCCTGACAACCCCTGCCGGCTAACACTGGCCCCGCCCTTGGTGCGAGGCCCGCTTGTTTCCCCTGTCCCTTCCTGTCCTGATCGTGCTTGCCGTGCCGATGGCGACGGCGGTGGCGCTTGCCATCACGGTCTGGCGGATTCGCCATGCGCAATCGCGGATCCGCGCCGCGCTGCGGGCGGAACGGCGGGCCGGCGAACATTTCCGCATGGCCGCCGAACATGCCAATGACGGGCTGGTGGTGCAGACCATGGACAGCACCATTGTCTGGGCCAATCCGGCCTATCTGCGCATCATGGGCCGGACCGAGGACGAGGTTCTGGGCAAAAGTCCGTTCGACTTTGCCTTTCCGCCCGATCAAAGGCCGGTGGCATCGCAGATCCGCGGCTTTCGCTACAACCCGAACGCCCCCGATTCGGAGCGGCTGCAACTGTTCCGCAACCGGCGCGGCGACGGCACCCTGTTCTGGAACCAGATCAACGTCGGCTTCCGGTCCAGCCAGAGTGGCGAGACCCATGCCATCCTTGTCTGCCGCGACGTGAGCGAGAGTGTGGCCCAGGCCGAAAGCCTGCGCGCGATCCGCGACCGCCTCGCGCATGAGGCAAGCCATGACGGGCTGACCGGCCTTGCCAACCGCGCCGAACTCTTGCGCTTCGCGCGCGAGGCGCTTGAGTCCGCCGCCCGCAACCAGCGGCCGGTCGGCATCTTCCACCTCGACCTCGACCGCTTCAAGGACATCAACGACACCCATGGCCACTCGGCCGGCGACCATACGCTGAAACATGCGGCCGCCGCCCTGCGCAAGGCGGTGCGGCGCAGCGATCTTGTGGCGCGGATCGGCGGCGACGAATTCGTCGTCGTCTGCCCCGGCCTTCCCGATTTCTATGCGCTTGACAAGCTGGCCCGCGAACTCGCCGCCGGGGTGGCGCGGCCGTTTCCCTTTGACGAACTGACGCTGACGGTGCGGGCCAGCATCGGCTGCGTGCTGTCCGACCCCGGCCAGACCGACCCCGAGGAACTGCTCCTGCGCTCGGATTTCGCGCTGTATGAGGCCAAGCGCGCCGGCCGCGGCCGCGTCGCCGTCTATGACGAAGGGCTGCACCAGCGCCACCTGCGCGCGCAGAACCGCGCCGCCGACCTGCGCGAGGTGATCGAGATCGACCGGCTCGACCACATGTTCCAGCCGGTGGTCGACCTTGCCAGCGGTCGCATCGCCGGCTTCGAGACGCTGGTGCGCTGGCAGCACGACACCGAGGGCATCATCAGCCCGGCCGATTTCCTGCCGCTGGCCGAGGAACTGGGTCTGCTCGCCCAGCTCGACCTCGCCTCGATGGAGGCGGCGCTGGCCTTCAAGCGGCGGCTGACGGTCGCCGGGCACGGCGCCGTCACCCTGTCGTTCAACGCCTCGTCCGACCTGCTGCGCCACCCGAGCTTCATCAACCGGCTGGTGTTCGGCGCCGAGGCGGCGGGCATGGACCGCAGCCAGATCGCCATCGAGGTGCTGGAAACGACGGTGTTCACCGACCGCGGCGACCAGGGCTCACCCGCGCATGTCATCCGCGACCTGCGCGATGCCGGCTTTCACGTCTATCTCGACGATTTCGGCATGGGCTATGCCGGGCTCGCGCATCTGGCGGAACTGGCGATCACCGGCATCAAGCTTGACCAGTTGCTGGTGCGGCGGCTTCTGACCAACGAGACCTCGGCCAAGATCGTCGCCACGATCATCGAACTCTGCCGCGACCTGAACCTGCGCATGATCGCCGAAGGGGTCGAGGATCAGGCCACCGCCGCCCGCCTGCACCAGATGGGCTGCCCGATGATCCAGGGCTACTGGCTGTCGCGGCCGATGCCGGCCGAAGCCGCGCTCGATTACGTCCTCGACCACAAGGGCGCCATCCCCCCGCCCCGCCTGCGGCGACAACGCAGCAACGTGGCGTGAGGGGGCACCGCAGGCGCCGCTGGCATCGCCACCGGATGGCGAAAGGCCGGGGCCAGCCTTGCCGCCACCCGCAACCCGGCCCCGCCGCGGTTGGAACGGCACCGCGTCCCCGAGCCACAACCCGCCCCTGCGCATCCCGGTCCGCCGCGACGGGCGCCCCATCCGCCCCCTCGATCCGTCGACGCCCACCCCAACTTTCCGCCATAAGGTGGGTCTCGACCCACCCTACCCTTGCCGCCGCCCGCGGTCTGCCGACGCCTCACCCCATCTTCCCGCCGAAGGGTGGGTCTCGACCCACCTTGCCCGCCCCGCTTGCAACCTGGCCCACGGCGGTCGAAAACGGCACCGGCTCCCTCTATCCCAACCGATCATTGCTCCGCCCGGTCCGCCGGGACGGACACCGCTCCCGATCCGCCGACGCCTCACCCCCACCTTCCTGCCGTAGGGTGGGTCTCGACCCACCCTTCCCTCCACCCGCAACCCGCCCCTCGATCCGCCGGACATCTCCCACCTTGACCTTGCCGCCGCCCGCAATTTCCGGCTTTCTGGCGCCGACCAAAACTCAGGACAGCCATGGCCAATGCCCTTGTCACCGGCGCAACCAGCGGGATCGGCCGCGCCATCGCGCTTGGCCTTCATGACGCCGGCCATCGTGTGACCGCGGTCGGCCGCGACCCTGCCGCGCTGGCCGATCTTGCCCGGCGCGGACTGGTGCCGCTGGCCGCCGACCTGACCGCCGACATTGGCGCCCTTGCCGCGGCCGAGCCGGAGATCCTTGTCAACAACGCCGGCCTCATGCCGCCCTTGGGCAATTTCACCGACCTCGACCCGGCCGAGATCGCGCCGGCCATCGCCCTCAACCTGACCGCCGCGCTGGCCGTCACCCGCGCCGTCCTGCCGGGGATGCGGGCGCGCGGGCGCGGGCATGTGTTCTTCACCGGATCGACCGCCGGCCATGCCCCCTTCGCCAATCTCGCGCTCTACTGCGCCACCAAGGCCGCCATCGGCGCCTTTGCCCAGGCGCTGCGCCTTGACGTCGCGCCGCTGGGCATCCGCGTGACCGAGATCGTCGCCGGCCGGGTGGAAACCGGCCTCTATCGCGGCATTTTGCCCGAGGCGCAGCGCGCGGCGATGTATGCCGGCGGCGGCGCGGTGCAGCCGCAGGATGTGGCGGCGATGGTGCTGGCGATTCTCGCCCTGCCGGCGAATGTCGATGTGGCGCGGTTCGACATCCTGCCGACGCAGACCGCGACCGCAACCGGAACGAAAGGCTAGGACATGCAGGGACTTGCCGTGGTGATCGTCGGCGGCGGCGCCGGGCTTGGCGCGCTGCTGGCGCGGATGGCGGCGGAACGTGGCGCCACCGGCATCGGCATCATCGACCTGAACCCCGCCGCTGCCGAGGCGGCGCTGGCCCCTGCCCGTGCCGCCGGCATCGCCACCGCCCATGCCGCCTGCGACATCCGCACAACTGACGCCGCCCATGCCGCCTTCGATCAGGTCGCCCAAACCCTTGGCCGCGTCGACACGCTGATCAATTCCGCTGCGATCTATCCGCGCCGCCCGATCCTTGAAATTTCCGATGCCGACTGGGACGCCTCGCTGGCGATCAACGTCAAGGGCACCTATCACATGATGGTCGCCGCGATCCGCCACATGCAGGGGCAGGAACCGCGCGACCATATTCGCGGCCGGATCGTCAACATCACCTCGGTCGATGCCTTCAAGGCGCATCCGCAGAACGCCCATTACGCCGCGACCAAGGCCGCCGTCGTCAGCCTGACCAAAAGCATGGCGCACGAGGTCGCGCCCGACGGCATCCTGGTCAATTCCGTCGCCCCCGCCGGCATGGCGACAGACCGGGCGCGCGAACTGGGCTTTCTGGGCGAACTGGCCAAGGCCAGCCCCCTTGGCCGCGGCGGAGAGCCGGCCGAGATGGCGGAATGGGTGCTGATGGCGGGCGGGCCGCGCAACACCTACATGACCGGCGAGACGATCATCGTCTCGGGCGGCTATATCTGTGCCTGAGGTTCGGCGGGGCATTCCTTGCCCCGGCCCGCTTCCCCATATATAGCCCGCCCGTTCCCGCCCGAAGGAGAGTGCCATGGCCGCCTATCAGTATGTCTATCACATGGACAAAGTGTCCAAGGCCTATGCCGGTTCGGGCAAGAAGGTGTTCGAGAACATCAACCTGAATTTCCTGCCCGGCGTGAAGATCGGCGTCGTCGGCGTCAACGGCGCCGGCAAGTCGACCCTGCTCAAGATCATGGCCGGCATGGACACCGATTTCTCGGGCGAGGCCTGGGCGGCCGAAGGCGTGCGCGTCGGCTATCTGGCGCAGGAGCCCAAGCTCGACGATGCCCGCACCGTGCGCGAGAATGTCATGGACGGGGTGGCCGCGAAAAAGGCGGTGCTCGACCGCTACAACGACCTCGCCATGAACTATTCCGACGAAACCGCGGAAGAGATGGCCCAGCTTCAGGATGTCATCGACAGCCAGAACCTCTGGGATCTCGACAGCCAGGTCGATGTCAGCATGGAGGCCCTGCGCTGCCCGCCCGACGATGCGCTGGTCGCCAACCTTTCGGGCGGCGAACGCCGCCGGGTGGCGCTGTGCAAGCTGCTGCTGGAAGCGCCCGAGATGCTGCTTCTGGACGAGCCGACCAACCACCTTGACGCCGAAACCATCGCCTGGCTGCAGAACCACCTGATCGAATACAAGGGCACGATCCTGATCGTCACCCACGACCGCTATTTCCTCGATTCGATCACCGGCTGGATCCTTGAACTCGACCGCGGCCGCGGCATCCCCTACGAGGGCAACTATTCGTCCTGGATCGAGCAGAAGGCCAAGCGGCTGGAGCAGGAAGCGCGCGAGGACAAGGCCCGGCAGAAGGTTCTGGAAAAGGAACTCGAATGGATCCGCCAGGGCGCCAAGGCCCGGCAGGCCAAGCAGAAGGCGCGGATCAACAAATACAACGAGATGGCCGAGAAATCGGTGCGCGACCGCATCGCCACGGCGCAGATCGTCATCCCGCACGGGCCGCGCCTTGGCGGCAAGGTGATCGAGGTCGACGGGCTGAAAAAGGCGATGGGCGACAAGCTTTTGATCGAGGATCTGAGCTTCTCGATCCCGCCCGGCGCCATCGTCGGCGTCATCGGCCCCAACGGCGCCGGCAAATCGACGCTGTTCCGCATGATTACCGGCCAGGAAACCCCCGATGCCGGCAGCGTCAGCATCGGCGACACGGTCAAGATGTCCTATGTCGACCAAAGCCGCGATGCACTCGACCCGGCCAAGACGGTCTGGGAAGAGATTTCTGGCGGGGCCGAGCTGATCGAACTGGGCGATGCCACCGTGAACAGCCGCGCCTATTGCGGCGCCTTCAACTTCAAGGGCCAGGACCAGCAAAAGAAGGTCGGCCTTCTGTCGGGCGGGGAACGCAACCGCGTTCACATGGCCAAGCTGCTGAAATCCGGCGGCAATGTCCTGCTGCTTGACGAACCGACCAACGACCTTGACGTGGAAACCCTGCGGGCGCTGGAAGACGCGCTGACCGATTTCGCCGGCTGCGCCGTGGTCATCAGCCACGACCGCTTTTTCCTTGACCGCATCTGCACCCATATCCTCGCCTTCGAAGGCGATGCCCATGTCGAATGGTTCCAGGGCAACTTCGAGGACTACGAAGAGGACAAGAAGGAACGCCTGGGCGCCGACGCGCTGGAACCCAAGCGGGTCAAGTTCAAGAAATTCGCCCGCTGAGCGGCGGCGCGACTGGAACACCCCGGCCCCGCCAGGGCGTTTGCCATTTCAGGGTGGCGCCAATGCCGCACGGACTGTAACGCCTGCGTGTCACCCCCTTGCCCGGCGGACGCGGTTGTGGCACCGCAAGCGGACGGAAAACCAGCCGTTTACGGTGTCTCATGTCGAACGAACAGCAGCAGCAGGGCCAGCCGCGCCCCGCCGATCAGCCGCTCAGCCAGCAGCAACAGCAGTCGCAACAACCCGCGCAGCAAAAGGCGCCGGCGATCCGCGACTGGGCCTCGATCTGATCTGATCCCTGTCGCACCGATTGCGACAAGCGCCCATGCGCCGGGCATCGCCCTATCCTGACTGCATTCCCCTTGCACAGGATCGCGCCGATGCCCCGCCAGACCCCCGAACCCGCCGCCCCCGCCCCGGTACCGGAACCGACCCCCTTCCGCTTTACCGATTGGGCGATGATCTGACGGGAACTTCTGCCGCCCTGTCGCGTTGCCCTGACGCAATGCAAGACAGGAGCGGCAGATGAAAGGTGTTCTCGCCTGGATGATCGGAATCCCGATCCCGATCATCATCATTCTTTATCTGCTGAACGTGTTCTGACCCGCGCGGACGCCATGCCCCCGATCAGCCGGCGGCCCAGTCCAGGATGGCGCGCGCCGGCATCGCCCCGGATTGCCGCGCCACCTCGCGCCCGCCGGCGAACTTGACCATGGTCGGGATGGCCCGGATGCCGTGGCGGGCGCCGGCCTGCGGCTCGGCCTCGGTATTCAGCTTCACGAACCGCGCCTTCCCGGCAAGTCCCTGCGCCGCCTTGGCAAATTCCGGTGCCATCGACCGGCATGGGCCGCACCACGGCGCCCAGAAATCCACGATCAGCGGCAGGCCGTCGCCACGCGAAGCCTTGTCAAGCGTCGCGGCATCGACCTCGACCGGGTGATCGGGCAGCAGTCCCGCGCCGCAGACGGCGCATTTCGGCCGGCGGTCCAGCGCGTCCCCCGGCACCCGGTTTGCCTGTCCGCAGGCAAGACAGGTCAGCTTCATGGCGGCCTCCATATATCGCACAACACAGATATGTCATGCGTTGCGCCGGACAAGGGCAATTTCCCCACCCGTTCCGCAACCCTGCCGCAATGCCGCCGCAATTGCGGGCGCAAATGAGGCAACTCGGCAAAGATGGGGATAGGAATGGCAGCGGTGTTTGTCCTTTTCGGCAGCGTCCTGGGCTTTTTCGCCGGTGCTGTCGCCTGGCTGGCCTTCGACCTGTCCCTTGTCGTCGCGCTTGCGATCTGGATCGCCTCCGGCCCGCTGGCCGCAGTCCTTGCGGTGGCGGTGTCCTCGCTTCCCGGCCGCGCGACCGGCGACACGGCGGGCGAGGCCGCGCTTGTCAAGGCGTGAGGCCTTGATTTTTCGCGGAACCTGCCCCAATATTCCGCACGCGACGTTATCTATCGACGACTGTCCCGCTTCGGCCTCAGGCAATCGATCAGCACTGACGAGCCGGTCCGCTGCATCCCGCGAGCGGAATTTCGACAGGAGTCTTCACGATGGCCACCGGCACCGTGAAATGGTTCAACGCTACCAAGGGCTACGGCTTCATCGCCCCCGATGGCGGCAAGAAGGACGTGTTCGTCCATATCTCGGCGGTTGAGCGTTCGGGCCTCAAGGGTCTGAAGGACAACCAGAAGATCACCTTTGACATCGAATCGGGCCGCGACGGCCGCGAATCGGCGATCAACCTGCAAGTGGTCTGATCGCGGCAATGCAGCGTACCGCTGTCCTGCGGGGCGCTGCCCTGTCCGTTTGTCTTTTCGGCCTCGCGGCTTGCGCTGCGGGGCCGTCCCCACGAATCACCGCCGGGGCTTCGGTGCCGCGGATCGACGCGCCGCTTGAACTGACCGGCGGCAGTGCCGGCAATGTGGTGGTGTTCGGCGGGCCGGCCAATACCGGCTACGGTAATGCCGCGCCGCGCGGCAGCTCTCTCGAATCCTCGCCCACCGGCGATGAACTGGCCTTCGTGCAGGCGCTGGCGCAGCGGATGCAGCTGCAATCCTATGCCACGGGCCGCGAGACCTGCGGCTATGTCGGCCGCGATGCGCAGGGCGCGATGATGGCAAGCGCGATCAATGTCGGCGCCGAGGCGAGCTGTTATCTGCCGCAGGTGCCTCAGGGGATGCGGCTTCTGGCCTCGATCCATACGCATGGCACCTACAGCCCGGTCTATGCCTCGGAAATGCCGACATCGCAGGACATGATGACCGACGCGCAGGACCAGGTCGACGGCTATATCGCCACGCCCGGCGGGCGGCTGTGGTATGTCGATTCCGATACGCTGACGGTGCGGCAGTTGTGCGGCCGCGGCTGCCTGCCGCAGGATCCGAACTACCGCCCCGAGGATGACGGGCCGATCAGCGCCAGCTATAGCCTGCAGGGCCTGCAGGGCTATGAGGCGGGGTATCGTTAGGCCCCGCGCCTACTCCGCCACGATCAGATCCAGCACCGCCGGGCCAAGGCTCGCGACGATCCGCGCCACGCCTTCGGCATTGGGGTGGATGCCGTCGTCCTGGAAATACTGCAACCGCGCCGCCGCCTCGTCGCCGCCGCGCAGGCCGGCAAAGAAATCGGGGAACAGCGCCAGGCCGTATTCGGCAGCAAGCGCGGGGAACATGCCGTCGAACTCGGCGCTGTAGTCGGGGCCGTAATTCGCCGCCGCCGGGATCCCGACCAGCAGCACCGGCACGCCCTGCATCTGCGCCACATCCAGAATCCCGGCCAGATTCTCGCGGCTTTCCGCCGGATCCAGCCCGCGCAGCATGTCGTTGCCGCCCAGCGCCACGATCATCACATCGACATCGGGCGTCAGCGTCCAGCCGACCCGCGCCAGCCCGCCGGCGGTGGTGTCACCCGACACGCCGGCATTGATGATCCGCACATCGGCGCCCTGCGCGATCAGCCAGCTTTCCAGTTGCGGCACCAGCCCCTGATCGACCGGCAGGCCATAGCCCTGGGTCAGGCTGTCGCCCAGGGCGGCGATCGTCAGCGGGTCGGCCGCCGCGGCCTGCGCGACAAATGTGCCAAAAGCCACGACAATCGCCACGGAACGGTTGCGGGATGCGAATGAGCCGCCATAGTCCCGCAGCGACCCAAGCTGGATTCCCCCCATGCCCGACCCCGTCCTTTCCCTGACCGATGCCGGCCTTACCCTGTCAGGCAATGCCGGCCCGGTCGAGATCCTGCGCGGCATATCCCTGAATGTTGATCGGGGCGAGTCGCTGGCCCTGACCGGCCCCTCGGGATCCGGCAAATCCTCGCTTCTGATGCTGATGGGCGGGCTGGAACGGGCGACGCGCGGCAGCGTCATGGCGTTGGGCCAGGATCTGACCCGCCTGTCCGAGGATCGGCTGGCGCTGTTCCGCCGCGGCGCCATGGGCGTGGTGTTCCAGTCCTTCCATCTGATTCCGACGCTGACCGCGCTGGAAAACGTGGCGCTGCCGCTGGAATTGTCCGGCACGCGCGATGCGCTGCGCCGCGCCGCGGACGAACTGGCCGCTGTGGGCCTTCAGGCGCGCGCCGATCACTATCCGGCGCAGCTTTCAGGCGGAGAGCAGCAGCGCGTGGCGCTGGCCCGCGCTGCGGTCGCCCGGCCGCAGATCCTGCTGGCCGACGAGCCGACCGGCAACCTTGATGCCGCGAACGGCGCCGCGATCCTCGACCTTCTGTTCGGCCTGCGCGACCGGCATGGCGCGACCCTGGTGCTGGTCACCCATGACGCCGATCTTGCCCAGGCCTGCGACCGCGTGGTGCGGCTGCATGACGGCAGGGTCGTGCCGGGATGAGCCCCGCCTTCGCCCTTGCCCGCCGCGACCTGCGCGGCGGATTGCGGTCGTTCCGCATCTTCCTCGCCTGTCTGGCCCTGGGCGTGGCGGCAATCGCCGCCGTGGGCCTTGTCCGCGTCGCGATCACCACGGGCCTTGAACGCGAGGCCGCGGTGCTGATGGGCGGCGATGCCGAGGCCGAATTCACCTATCGCTATGCCGATGCCGCCGAATACGGCTGGCTTGACCGGGTGTCGACGCGGATTTCGGCAGTGGTCAGCTTTCGATCGCTGGCCGTGGTCGGGGCCGAGGGAGCCGAGACCCGCGTGCTGACCGAGGTGCAGGCGGTCGACGACCTTTACCCGCTGACCGGCGCGGTGCAACTGACGCCGGACATCGCCCTGTCACAGGCCTTTGCCGGCGCCGGTGGCCTGCCCGGCGCCGTGATGGAACAGGCCCTTGCCGACCGTCTGGGCATCGCCGCCGGCGACCGTTTCCGCCTTGGCCTGCAGGATTTCGTCCTGACCGCGATCCTTGACCGCTGGCCCGACAATTCCGCCGGCGGCTTTGGCCTTGGCCCGCGCAGCATGGTGCGCACGGCCGATCTGGCGAATTCGGGACTTCTGGCCGAAGGCACGCTGTTTTCCACCAAATACCGCCTCGACCTGCCCGAGGGCGCCAATCTGCGTGCCCTGCAACGGCAGGCCGAACAAAGGTTCCGCGACACCGGCATGCGCTGGCGCGATGCCGGGCGCGGCGCCGGTGGCACCGAACGGGTGGTCGAGAGGCTGGGCTCGTTCCTGATCCTGACCGGGCTGTCGGGGCTGGCGGTGGGCGGCGTCGGCGTGTCGGCAGCGGTGCGGGCCTGGGTCGCCGGGCGCACCGCGACCATCGCCACGCTGCGCACCCTTGGCGCCACGCGGCGGACCATCCTGCTGACCTTCGGGTTGCAGGTCGCCGCGATGTCGGTTCTGGGCATCCTTCTGGGCCTGATCCTTGGCGCGGCGCTGCCGTTGCTGGCGGCGCCCGTGCTGACCGCGCGGCTGCCGCTGCCCGCGGCCTTCGGCCTTTACCCCGGCCCGCTGGCCGAGGCGGCGCTCTATGGCGCGCTGACTGCGGCGCTGTTCACCCTCTGGCCGCTGGCCCGCGTCGAGCGCATCCGCCCCGCCGCCCTGTTCCGCGACGCCCTGGCGGCGGGGCGCGCGCTGCCGCGCTGGCCCTGGGTCATCGCCACCGGGCTGGTGCTGGCGCTGCTGATCGGGTCGGCCACGCTGTTCACCGGATCGGCGCAGCTGACCCTGTGGACCGCCGGCGGCATCACCGGGGCGCTGGCGGCGCTGGCGCTGGCCGCGTTCCTGTTGCGCCTGCTCTCACGCGCGGCGCGGCCGCTGGCCCGCGGGCGGCCGGCGTTGCGGCTGGCGCTCGCGGCGCTGGGCAACCGCGGCGGCGAAACCGGCGCCACCGTGCTGTCGCTGGGGCTGGGCCTTGCCGTGCTGGCGGCGGTCGGCCAGATCGACGGCAACCTGCGCCGGGCGATCACCGGCGACCTGCCGCTCAAGGCGCCGTCCTATTTCTTCGTCGACATCCAGCCCGACCAGATCGACGGCTTTATCGCCAGGGTCAAATCCGATCCCGGCGTCCACCGGGTCGAGGCAGCGCCGATGCTGCGCGGCATCATCACCCGCATCAACGGCCGCCCGGCCGAAGAGGTGGCGGGCGAGCATTGGGTGATCCGCGGCGACCGTGGCGTGACCTATTCCGACAGCCCCCCCGCCGGCACCACGGTCACCGCCGGCGCCTGGTGGCCCGAGGATTACACCGGCCCGCCGCAGATGAGCTTTTCCGCGCAAGAGGCGGCCGAGATGGGCCTCAGGCTGGGCGATGAGGTTACCGTCAACATCCTCGGGCGCGAGATCACCGCCACGGTCACCTCGTTCCGCCGTGTCGAGTTCGAGACGGCGGGGATCGGCTTTGTCATGTCGATTGACCCGGCGGCGCTGGCCGGGGCGCCGCACAGCTGGATCGCCACCGTCTATGCCGAGGAGGCGGCCGAGGCGCCGATCCTGAACGATCTGGCGCGGACCTGGCCCAACATCACCGCCATCGGCATCCGCGAGGCGGTGAACCGCGCCGCCGAACTGGTGCGCTCGGTCGCGGTGGCGATCCGCGTCGGCGCGCTGGTGACGCTGGCCACCGGGGCATTGGTGCTGGTCGGCGCGGCGGCGGCGGCGCAGGGGGCGCGGCGGCAGGAACAGGCGGTCGCACGCGTGCTGGGGGCAACACGCGGCCGGATGCTGTGGTCCTTTGCCCTGCGCGCGGCGCTGACCGGCGCGGCGGCCGGGCTGGTGGCGCTGGCGGCGGGCATCGCCGGCGGCTGGGCGGTGACGTATTTCGTGATGGACACCCCGTTCCGCACCGTCTGGCCCTCGGCCCTGTCCATCGTGCTGGGCGGGGCGGCGCTGTCGCTCGTCACCGGGCTGGCGTTGGCGCTGGCGCCGCTGTCGGCGCGGCCGGCGCAGGTTCTCAGGTCGCGGGAATAGGGTAAGGTGGGTCAAGACCCACCTTACGGACCCCACGATGACCGCTTTCTTCACCGCCCCCGGCCGCTTCTGGCGCGGCAACCTGCACACCCATTCCGACCGTTCTGACGGCTGCCTGACGCCCGAAGAGGTCTGCCGCCGCTACCGCGCCGAGGGCTATGATTTCATCGCCCTGACCGACCATTTCGTCGGCCTCTATGGCTATCCGCTGGTCGACACGGTGCCGTTCCGCGGCGACGGCTTCACCACCATCCTGGGCGCCGAACTGCATTCCGGTGCCATGGCCAATGGCGAACTCTGGCATATCCTTGCCGTCGGCCTGCCCGCCGGGTTCGCGCCTTCGAACTCGCCGCATTTCCGCCCCGTCGCGGGGCAGGAGACGGGCGCCGAGATCGCCGCCCGCGCCGCTGCCGCCGGCGCCTTTGTCGCCATCGCCCATCCGCAATGGTCGGGCCTGACGATGGCGGACGCCCGCCAGATCACCGCCGCCCATGCCGTCGAAATCTACAACCACGGCTGCGCCATGGGCTGCGACCGGCCGGACGGGGCGCATATGCTCGACCTTCTGCTGGCCGAGGGGCGGCGGATCAACGCCATCGCCACCGACGACGCGCATTTCACCGAACCCGACCATTTCGGCGGCTGGGTGATGGTCAAGGCGCTGGAAAACGACCCCGAGGCGCTGCTGTCCGCGCTGAAGCGGGGTGACTATTATTCCTCGCAAGGCCCCGAGATCCGCGACATTGCGGTCGGCGCAAGGGCGGTGACCGTCACCTGTTCCGCCGCCGCCTCGGTCGTGGTCATGGGACAGGGCACCGCGGCGAAAGGCGTGCATGGCGCGGCGCTGACCCGCGCCGAAATCCCGCTCGACCGTTTCCATGGCTCGCCCTGGATCCGGGTGTCGGTGATCGACCGCGCCGGAAAGCGGGCGTGGAGCAATCCTGTCTGGCTGTAAGGTGGGTCTTGACCCACCCTACCTCAGGCCAGGGACGGCTTGACCTGCAAGAGCGGCATCACCGCCGCCATTTCCGGCCCGCGGTCGCGGCCGGTGACCAGCTTGCGCAACGGCATGTAGAGCCCCTTGCCCTTGCGCCCGGTCGCCGCCTTCACCGCCTCGGCCCAGTCGTGCCACGACTGCGGCCCATAGGGCGGTTCGGGCAAGAGCGACAGCGCGGTGGCGATCATCTCGCGGTCCTCGTCGGCGGCCACGCCGGCCTTGCCTTCCGCGAACACCTGCCACCAGGGCGCGATGCCGGCAAGCGTTCCGGCATTCTCGCGCACCACCTCCCAGAAGGCGGGGGCGAGCGTGTCGGGCACGCCGGCGGCGCGGATGGTGTCCGCGACCTCGGCATAGGGCTTCGCCGCCACGGCCCGCGCGGTCAGCGGCCAGAGATCGGCCTCGTCGAATTTCGTCGGCGCCGCGCCAAAGGTGCCGACATCGAAATGCGCCACCACTTCGGCGACCGATCCGCGCAGTTCCACCGGCTCCGACGACCCCAGCCGCGCCATCAGCGACAGGACCGCCATCGGATCCAACCCCTGCCCGCGCAGGTCGCGGATCGACAAGGTGCCCAGCCGCTTGGACAGACCTTCGCCATTCGGCCCGGTCAGCAGCGAATGGTGGGCAAAGCGCGGCGGCGTGCCGCCCAGCGCCTCGATCATCTGGATCTGGGTCGCGGTATTGGTGACGTGATCGGCACCGCGCACGATATCGGTGACGCCCATGTCGGTGTCGTCCACCGCCGAGGCGAAAGAATACAGATACTGGCCATCGTTCTTGATGATGACCGGATCCGAGACCGAGGCCGCGTCGATGGAAATCGGGCCAAGGATGCCGTCGGTCCAGTCGATCCGCGTCTGGTCCAGCTTGAACCGCCAGTGCGAGCCGCGCTCGGCGCGCAGGCGGTCCTTCTCGGCCTCGGACAGCGCCAGCGCGGCGCGGTCATAGACCGGCGGACGCCCCATGTTCAGCAGCTTTTTCCGCTTGAGGTCCAGTTCCACCGGCGTCTCGAAACATTCGTAAACCCGGCCCATGGCGATCAGCCGCGCCTTTTCCGCGTCATAGCGGGCGATGCGCGCCGATTGCCGTTCCATCCGGTCCCAGGTCAGGCCCAGCCAGGTCAGGTCGGCCTTCAGCCCCTCGACATATTCCTCTTTCGACCGTTCCTGATCGGTGTCGTCGATGCGCAGGATGAAGGTGCCGCCGTTCTGTCGCGCGATGGCATAGTTGAACAGCGCCGCGCGCAGGTTGCCGATATGGATCCAGCCGGTGGGCGATGGGGCAAAGCGGGTCGTGGTCATGGTCGCACCTGTCAGCCGCGCCGGTCGCGCGGCGTCAACGGCTCTTTCACACCCCCCCGGTTTTGTCCATATGGGGGCCATGGACCAAATCGCCCCCACCTGCGACGAAATCGAGGAACTGGCCCGCGAGACCGTCGCCAACCTGCCGATGGCCTTTCGCGAGACGGCGCAGAAGGTCGCCCTGCGCGTGGCCGAATTCGCCAGCGAGGAGGTGCTTGAGGAGATGGAGATCGAGGCCTTCGACCTGACCGGCCTGTATGAAGGCGTGCCGCTCACCGAAAAGTCGAACTGGGACGTGCCGCAGGGGCCGGACACGGTATGGCTGTTCCGCCGCCCGATCCTGGACGAATGGGCCGAGCGCGGCAATGTCACCATCGCCGATCTGGTGGCGCATGTGACGATCCACGAATTCGCCCATCACTTCGGCTGGTCCGACGACGACATCGCCGCAATCGACCAGTGGTGGCATTGACCGGCAAGGCCGGTCGAACCCGTCTTACGACGGCGTGATCCCTGACCTGCCGCCTGTCGTGGTATCCTGTCCCCCTCATGCACAGGAGGGACGAGAGATGCACCTGACCCGCCGCCAGACCCTGCAATCCGCCGCCGCGCTGCCCCTTGCGGGCGCGCTGGGCCTTTCCGCCGCCCCCGCCGCCGCGCAGGCCGTCGCCGCGCCCAACCATCGCGACCTGACGCTGGGCACCATGCGGGTGACGCCGCTGCTGGCCGGCAGCCGCGCGCAGGACAATCCGCACGAAACCTTCGGCACCAATGTCAGCGCCGAGGACTTTGCCGCCGCGGCTGCCGCCGCCTTTCTGCCGGCCGACCGCACGGTGAATTTCTTCACTCCGGTCGTGGTCAACACCGGCGCCGAGGTGATC
The DNA here is from genome assembly GCA_964540965.1 of uncultured Rubellimicrobium sp. Lineage (GTDB taxonomy): Bacteria > Pseudomonadota > Alphaproteobacteria > Rhodobacterales > Rhodobacteraceae > JADYZU01. Next base: position 26,491 of record CAZIOT010000013.1, read on the forward strand.
CTGTTCGATACCGGGCTTGATGCGGACGGCATCACCGCCGCGCTTGCCGCGGCCGGTTACGCGCCGGGCGACATCAGCCATGTCGTGCTGACCCATATGCACGGCGACCATATCGGCGGGCTGACCGGCGCCGAGGGGGTGCCGACCTTTCCCGACGCCGCCTATGTCACCGGCCGCGCCGAGTTCGACCATTGGGCAGCGCATGGCAACGAAGGGTTCGAGGCCAAGGTGCGCCCCTTTGCCGAAAGGATGACCTTCCTTGAGGATGGTGGCGCGGTTGCCGGCGGCATCACCGCCGTCGCCGCCTATGGCCACACGCCCGGCCATTTCGCCTATATGCTCGACAGCGGCGGGGCGCAGATTCTGCTTCTGGCCGATACCGCGAACCACTATGTCTTTTCGCTCGCCCATCCCGACTGGGAAGTGCGGTTCGACGCCGACAAGGCGATGGCGGCAGAAACGCGGCGCCGGCTTCTTGGCATGGCGGCGACGGACGGGTTCGCGGTACTGGGCTACCACCTGCCCTTCCCCGCCACCGGTTTCATCGAGACGCGGGGCGAAGGGTTCCATTTCGTGCCGGCAAGCTATCAGTTCTCGTGACAGCCGCCACGCGGGCCTTGCACCGCCCCATGACGACCAGCAGCACCGCCAAAGGGCGGTGCCGTGATCCGGTCACGCCCGGGCAGCGAGACAGGGCCAGTCGCCGGCATCCCCGCACAAGGGCTGCGCGGCACCCGCCCTCTGCTACCGCTAACATTTCCATTGCATCCGCCCGCGCCTCGGGGCAATCGTCGCCCCTGATCCCGGGGGGCAGACATGCGCGACATCCTGACAGTGACGCTCAATCCGGCGCTCGACCTTGCGACCAAGGTCGGGGCCGTCGTCTCGAACGTCAAGCTGCGGTGCGAGCCGGCGCGGCTTGATCCCGGCGGCGGCGGCATCAATGTCAGCCGGGCGGTCCGCATCCTTGGCGGTGCCTCGCGCACCTTTGTCGTGCTGGGCGGCCACAACGGCGAACATATGGCCAAGCTGATGACCGAGGCGGGGCTTGACCTGATCGTCCATCCCAGCCGCGGCGAAACCCGGTCGTCGCTGTCGGTGATCGACAAGCGCACCGGCGACCAGTACCGCTTCATGCTGCCGGGGCCGGAATGGACCGCGCTTGACATCACCGCGACGCGCGCCTCGATCACCGCGGCGGCGCAGCCGGGGGGGCTTGCCGTCCTCTCGGGCTCGATCCCGCCGGGGGTGCCGGACGGCATCTATCTTGACCTCGCAAGGGCGCTGAACGCGCGCGGCGTCGATGTGGTGGTCGATACCTCGGGCCCGGCGCTGCATGTCATGGCGGCGGCCACCGACCGCGCCGCGCATGTGCTGCGCATGAACCAGGAAGAGGCCGACGATCTGGCCGGCCATCACCTGCGCGACCTGGCCGAAACCGCCGACTTCACCTCGTCCCTTGTCGAAAAGGGCGCCGCCCGCATCGTCATCGTCGCCCGCGGCCCCGAAGGCTCGGTTCTGGCGACCGAGGGGCTGCGCCTGCATTCCCGCGCCGCCGAGGTGCCGGTGCGCTCCAAGGTCGGGGCCGGCGACACCTTTGTCGGCGCCTTCACCCACGGGCTGGCGCTGGAAGAGCCGCTGGACCGGGCGCTGACCCGCGGCGTTGCCGCCGCCAGCGCCGCGGTGATGAGCGAGGGCACCTCGCTGTGCACCCGCGAGGATGCCGAGGGTCTGATGGTCTATTGTCCGGCGGTGGCGATCTGACCGTCAGCGTTTCAGCCAGGGTTTCGGCAGGTCGCCGGCCATGATGCAGCCATGGGGGTCGATGCAATCGACCACCTGCGCCAGGCCGTAATCCTGAATCTGGCGCATCACCGCACCGGCATCCTTGTAGGCCGAAGGCAGTTCCGACACATCGGGCGCCCCGGCGTGAAACCGGATGTCCAACCCCGCCGTCTCGCGCGCCACCTGCGCCGCCGGCGCGACCGCGCCCAGCCGGCGCAGATGGGCGCCGCGCGAATAGTTGCGCCCGGCGCCATGCGGCGCAAAGCCCAGCGCGGAGGCCGCGTCGCTGCCGCGCACCACCAACACCGGCTCGGCCATGTTGAGCGGGATCAGCGCCAGCCCGTTCGAATCATCGGCATGCCCCGCCCAGGCCGGGGTCGCGCCCTTGCCGTGCAGGAACAGGTCGCCGCGGCGAAAGACAAAGTTGTGTTCGTTCCAGAAACGGTCCTGCACCCCGGCGCGCAGCCGGGCGGCAACACCGTCATGTAGCACCGCATGGTTGGCGCGGGTCCAGTCGCGGATCAGGCCCAAAGCCTGCCAATAGGCGCGGCCTTCGGGCGTATCGGCGGGGATCCAGGCGTTCTGCCTTTGTGTCGCGGGCGACAGCTGGCGGCGGAACCTCTCGGCGACCGCCATCCCAGCCTTGAACAGCAGCGCCCCCGGCCCGCGTGATCCGTGATGCGTCACCATCGCCGTGCGGCCGGTGGCGCGCGAACGGCCGACGAACAGGAAATGGTTGCCGTCGCCCTGCGTGCCCATATGCGCCTCGGCCGCGGCCAGCAGCCGGGGATCCGACAGAAACGGATTGGCGCGGAACGCCTGTAGCAGGTCGGGCGCCACCGGCAGGCGCGCGCCCTCGGGCCGGCCGCCGGTGCCGAAATGGGTCACGGCGGTCGCCGCATCCAGCACCGCCGCCGGATCGACCGTGCCGAAATCGGTCAGCATCACCGAACAGCAGATGTCCGCCGAATGCATCCCCGGGTGGATCGCATTCCGCGCGGCGGCAACGCCGCCGACCGGGATCGTGCCGACCGGACCGGCAGGACAGGCATCGGGCAGCACCGCGCCGGCGACGAGCGTCGGCGTGCGCAGCAGCGCCAGCATCGACTCCTCGACTGCCGCGACATTGGCGGCCTCGTCCCCGGTTTCGGCCCGGATGTTGCGGTGCAGGGGCAGCGCGCCCTTGGCAAGCAAGGCAAGCGGGCCGGCGGGCCTAAGCGTTTCCAGCAACGCGCGCACTGCGTCGCGATCCCGCCCCTCGGTCAGGGCGGCATTGGCGCGGGTCAGAAGGTCGCGAAAGGCGGGACCGGGGCGATGGCCCCATGCGACAAGATCGGCCCCTGTGATGGGCTGGGTCATGATGGTCCTGTGGAGGTCAGGCGTGGAAAGCGCCGGGAACGAAAGCGAGGATCAGAGACCGCGCAGGCGACTCTGCAGCCGGGATGGGCGGAACATCGGTCCGCACGTCACCGGCCGGCGGGAAAACCGCCGCAAGCCGTTCCGTGTCGTGATCCCGACGTGCATCCGCATCATCCCGCAGGCTTCGTTCGGCCCCCATAGATCCGCAGGCCCGGCGCTGTAAAGGGCCTTGCCCGCCTCAGGCCGGCTGCGCCACCCCGCCGCCGTGGCGGAACGGCCGAAAGGTCATCGCCACCGCAAAGGCAGCCAGCCCCATGCCGAAACAGGTCAGATACATGCCGCCATAACTGCCGGTGGCGTCGAAAATCCAGCCGCCCAGCACCGGACCCGACGCCATGCCCAGACTGCCGGCCATGCCCATGCCGCCCATGATCGTGCCCAGCATCTTCATCGGAAAATTCTCGCGCACCAGCACGTTATAAAGCGGCATGATCCCGGAATAGATGAAGCCGAAGAAGGCCGCGACGGCGTAGAACGTCCACAGGTCGCGGGCAAAGTAATAGCCCAGCGCGCCAAAGGCCTGCAGCATCAGCCCGGTCGCCAGCACCCGCCGGGCGCCAAAGCGGTCGCCCAGCAGGCCAAAGCCGATCCTCCCGCCCATGCCGGCGATACCCTCGACCGAATAGATCGTGACGGCGGTCATCGCGGCGATGCCGCACAGCTCGGCATAGCTGACGGTGTGGAAGATCGGGCCGGAATGGGTGGCGCAGCAGAAGAAATTGGTCAGCACCAGAACGATGAACTGCGGCGAGGTCACCGCCTGCCGCACCTTCATCGACGAAGGCGGCGCGTCGGGCATCGCGGCCTCGGTCGCCGGTTGCGGCGGCGCCGGGCGCAACAGCAGGGTCAGGGGCAGGCAGACCGCAGCACAGACCACGGCAAGCAGCGTCAGGACCATGCGCCAGTCGTGGCTTGCCACCAGCGCCGCGGCGAGCGGCGACATGGTGACCGGCGCCAGCCCCATCCCGGCCGACACCAGCGAGATCGCGAGACCCCGTTGCCGGGTGAACCAGCCCATGACCAGCGCCATCGTGGTAAAGGCCGCGCCGACCGATCCGCCGGCGACCAGCCCGAAGGACAACTGGAACGCCAGCAGCGACGGCGCCCGCCCGGCCAGGAACAGGCCCAGCGCGAACAGCACGATGCCCGTCGCCACCACTGGCCGCGGCCCGAAGCGGTCGTAAAGCGCGCCCCAGATCATCGCCATCACCGACATCGCCAGAAAGGCGATGGTCATGGCGCCGGATATGCCGGCCCGGGACCAGCCCGAAGCCTCGGTCATCGGTGTCAGCAGCACCGGCAGCGCGAACAGCGCGCCCATGACGATGCAGCCCATCACCCCGCCCGCGGCGACGATGACCCAGCGATACGGCAGGTCTTGCACGGCATCCCCCCTGCGGCAGATTGCCCCGGTTGTTGCCGGACACATGGATTGATATCAAACAATATGGATGACGCAAGCCTGCCCGTCGATACCGTTCTCATGATCCGCGACCAGTGCCTGTGCCTTGCCACGCAGCGCGCGGCGCGGCGGCTGGCGCGGCGGTTCGACCGGCTGTTCGCGCCGCTGGGCCTGACCAACGGGCAGTTTTCGCTGATGGTGGCGCTGTCCGGCCCGTGGCAGCCGCGGCTGGGCGAACTGGCCGAATTTCTGGCCATGGATTCGACGACGATGACCGCCGCGATCAAGCCGCTGGAGCGGCGGGGGCTGGTCGCGGTGTCGCCCGACCGGGCCGACCGCCGCATCCGCCGCCCGCAACTGACCGCCGAGGGACGGGCGCTGATCCGGCAGGCGGTGCCGCTGTGGACCGCCGATCACGGCAAGGTGGCCGAAGACGCGCAGGTGCCCGATCCGCTTGGGCTGGCGCGGATGATCGACGCCTTAAGCTAGCCAGCGGCGCAGCGCGGCGGTGGTCGCCTCGGGCTGTTCAAGGGTCGGCAGGTGGCCGGCGCCGGGCAGGACGGTCAGGGTCGATCCGGCCACCAGCCGGTGCATCAGCTCGTGCCGTTCCAGCGGGCACAGCCGGTCATCCTCGCCGCACAGAACCAGCGTCGGCACGGTGACGGCGCGCAGGGTCTCTTGCCGGTCGGGGCGGTCGCGCAGGGCGCGCGATTGCCGGGCAAAGACCTGCGGCCCAAGGGCCAGCGCCATGTCCATGCACAGGTCAAGGATCGCGGCCTTTTGCGGCCCGTCCGCCAGATAGTTCGGCTTCATCTCGTCGCGCATGATCGCGGCCAGTTCGCCGTCCAGCGCGCGGTCGATCTGCGGTTGCCGCCGGGCCTGCATCGCCGGCAGTTCCGAACGCGGGTTGGTGTCCAGCAGCGCCAGCCGTTCGACCCGTTCCGGGGCCAGCGCCATCACCTCCATCGCGACGATGCCGCCCATCGACAGGCCGGCAAGGGCAAAGCGCGGCGGCGCATGGGCCAGCACCTCGGCCGCCAGCGCGGCGGTGCTGTCATGCGCGGCGATCGGGGCCACCATCACCGCCCGTTCACGCGAAAAGGCGGCGATCTGCGGCGCGAAAAGCCGCGCGTCGCACATCATCCCCGGCAAAAGGACAAGCGGCGTCACCGGACCAGCGCCGCCCCTTCGGCCATGGTCTTGAGCTTGGCCCAGGCGATATCGGGGTCCACCGCGCCGAAGCCCGCGAAGGTGCCGAACCCGCAATCGGACCCGGCCATCACGCGCCCGGTGCCGAAGACATTGGTGAAATGCTCAAGCCGCTGGCGCACAAGCTGCGGATGTTCCACGAAATTCGTCGTGGTATCGACGACGCCGGGGATCAGGATCTTGTCCTCGGGGATTTCCTTCGCCCGGTCGCGGAACACCTCCCATTCATGGGCATGGCGCGGGTTCGAGGTCTCAAAGAGGATCTTCTGAGCCTTGACCCGCATCAGCACCGGCAGGACCTTGGCCATGTCGATGTCGCAGACATGCGGCCCTTCGTAATTGCCCCAGCAGATGTGGACGCGCACCCGCGCCGGGTCGATCCCGGCCAGCGCGGCATTCAGCGCCTCGACATGGCCGATGGCGGTCTGGACGAATTCGGCATCGGTCAGATCGGTAAAGATCATGTGCCGCGACAGGGCCAGGTCGGGGCAATCGACCTGAAGGTCAAGCCCCGCATCCACGATGGTGCGGTATTCGGCGGCCATCGCCTCGGACAGGGCCGACAGATAGGCGATGCGGTTGGGGTAATATTCGTTCGGCAGGAACAGGCTGATGACACCGGGGCTGGCCGCGTTCATGAATCCGCGTTCGACCCCATGTTCGGCCATCGCCGCCTTGAGGTTGGCGATATCCTTCTGCAACTCGCCCTGCCCCTTCGATTTCACCTCGCCGGTGCAGGAGGGGCGGGCATAGGTCGGCGTGCCGCCGCCCTTGGACTGGCGTTCCAGGAATTTGGGAAACAGCTTGAGGTCGGCCGGCGCGTTGCGTTTTGAATCGCCGGAAAAGCCGGTGTAGCGGTCCTTCACATAGGTCGCATAGCTGATCTTCGACGTCTCGCCGTCGCTGACCACATCAACCCCGGCCTCTTTCTGCCGGCGCACCGTCTCGCTGACCGCCGCCGTCATGCAGGCGTCGAAAGCGGCGGGGTCATACCCCTCGCCCTTTTCGCGGGCGAAAAGGAAATCGACCACCTCCTGGCTGCGGGGCAGCGACCCCACATGCGTGGTGAGAATGCCCATTTTCAAGCCTCCTGTGAATTATGGGAACGGGAAATCCAGTTGGAATGCCACAACTTGTTCGCCCGTACTGCCACAGCAGAAATTTGGGCTATCAGATCCTCGAGATCCTTAGACGCCCAATTTCTCGATGGGTGCCGACCTCGGTAGGCTAATCTCTGACCTTCCATGTCGTCGGTATATGGGTTTGCATGGAGAAGCTGGTCGCGACTTACCGTGAGGCCTGCAAAATCGTCGATTATAGAAAGATACTCTGCACGATGGCCATCACTTAGAATTCTCTCAGTATCCATCCGCTTCAATTTCTCTGCAATTTTGTTGCTGGTCAACTTCGCAGATTGATTCAGAAAGCTCGAATCTAGAGCACAACCCAAGTATTTGACTGTCCATTCCATGTAGGCGAAATCATAAACTGCCTTGCCCAGCAGCACTAAATATTGGTCGTCAGATGGTATTCGTGAAATGAACTGAGGCATTCTAAGACTACCTACTCGCTTTCCGCACAGTTTGGCCCACCGACGCCGTCATGCAGGGGTCGAAAGCGGCGGGATCATAGGCCTCGCCCTTTTTGGCGGGCAAAGAGGAAATCGACAACCTCCTGGCTGCGGGGCAGCGACCCCACATGCGTGGTGAGAATGCGTGTCATCTGGTCCCTCCCTATATATGGTGGGGCGGTGGGGTATCCCCCACCCTACGTAGGGTGGGCAATCGCCCACCGCCCGCCGTGTCTTGTCAACCCCGCCAGGTCGCCCCGGCCTTGTCGCCGGTCGCGACGGTGCGGTAAAGCGCCGCCTCTCCGGTCATCGAGGGTTCGCAGGTATAGGGCGTGTTTTCCGGCACCGACATCGTGTCGCCGGGGGCAAGGGTCGCCTGGCCTTCGTCCCACTTCACCCGCCAATGCCCCGTTACCGGCATCAGCACGGTCGGGAACCGCGATTGCACCGGCGTGGTCTGGGCCGAACCGCGGGTCAGGAAATCGACCTCGAACCCCGGCTTGTCGCGCAGTTTGCCGTTCTCGCCGATGACCTTGGCCGGCCGCTTGTCGGCCAGCGCGTACAGATCCCAGTAACGGGCGACGTAATGCGGGATCACGTCGGCGGTGGTCGGTTCGGGGAAGGTCTTGAGTTCCTCATCGGTCAGAAGCGGCATCGGGTTCACGCCCTCGGGCAGGCGCTGCTGCTTTTTCGTGTCGTAAAGCTTGCCCTTTTCCGACAGGACCAGCCCGTGCGCCGCCGCGTCCTGAATGACCTGCGGGGCCCAGATCACGCCACCGCCGGCATCGTCGCCGCCAAGGATGGCCATGATCATCCCGTAATCGTCGCCGATGTTTTCAAACCCCCGGAAGATGCCGGTCGGGATGTTGAAGATGTCGCCCTTTTCCAGCACGACCTCGCCCGCGTCGCCCCAGCGGCCCCAGAAGAACCGCCACTTGCCCGAACCGATGAAGAACACTTCGGCGGTGCGGTGCGAATGGAGCGAGTTGCGGCATTTCGGCGGCTGGCCGGCCGCGCCGATGTTGAACCCGTGCGGGATGGTGATGTGGACATGCTGGTCGGCCGATTCCGACACGCCGCCACCGATGATGGTAAAGTTTTCCTTCTGGTTCGACCCCGGCGTATGGGCGTCGATGAAGGCGGTCTTGCAGGGCTGCAAGTCGCCATAGCGGACGATGCGGGATTCCATTTCAGCGGCGTTCATGACTCACCTGTGTGGTTGAGGATCTGTTTCCAGATCGCGATTTCGTCGATCAAAGCGTATTCGCGGCGCAGGCCCCATGGGCCGAATTCGGCGTGCGAGATGCCCATCACATGCACCTTTGCGCCTGACGGGCGGCCGAAACTGCCCCAGCCGGAATGGGTTCCGTCAAGGCTCCACCTGACTGCCGCGCGGGGCGACAGCATCCCGCCGTCCATGCCGATGCGGTGATGGATGCGGAAGGTGGCGTCGGGAAAGGACGACCGCAGGCCCAGCCAGAATTCGACCGCCTGTTCGCGGCCGATCCCCTGCACCCCGCCGGGATATTCGCCGATCACCGCCCGGTCATAGCCGGTATGGATCGCGCGGAAATCGGCACCCATGATGCGGGTCAGCAGGTCTTCATACTGCAGGCCCCAGTCGTTGTCGTTGCCGCGCCCGTGATAGCCGCCGTCAACGTCCTGATCGGGGGTAAAGGGCGCGGGGCCGCCTTCGCGCAACAGCCGGGCCGCGACCTCGCGCGGGTCGAACCCCAGTTGCCGGGCGATGCCGCCGTAATCGCGCACCAGCCATTCGTCAAAGATCGCGCCATCCTTTGCCGCGCAATCGGCGATGACACGGATGGTAAAGCGCCGCCCCGTGGCCGGGCCGAACACACCCGGCCGCGTATGCGTGGCCGAGGTGATGAGCCGGTGCGACGACAGATGACCCGTCGCATGTTCCGACCAGATCACATCCTCGGCCAGAAGGCGGCGGTCGGGGAATTCGTCGATCGTCGCCATCGTCCCGGCGATGACGCCCTGATTGCCGCGGGTCAGGCCCATCGGCGTGCGCATCACGATGTCGGGCGCATAGTATTCGTGCAGCGTGGCGATGCCGCGGTCTTCCCAGATCTCTTTCGTGATGCCGATGATGTAATCGGGGAAATCGGTCCAGCGGTCCCAGAACATCAAAGCGCCCCATAGGCATGGTCGGGGCGCGCCAGCAGGATCTGTTTCCAGATCGACACCGGGTCCCACAGGGTAAATTCGCGGCGCAGGCCCCAGGGGCCGAATTCGGCATGGGTGAATCCCATGACATGCACCGGCACCCCGGTCGGCGCGCCATAGGCGCCAAATCCGGTGTGGTGCCCGGTCAGCGACCAGCGGATCGCGGCGCGGTCGGGCTCTCCGGCATCGGCGCGGCCGATCTGGTGGTCGATGCGGAATTCCGCATCGGGGAAACAGGTGCGCAGCGCCATCCACTGCGCCTCGGCGAACGGAATGCCCCAGCCGGTCACGTCGCCCGGATGCCAGACATGGACGGCGCGGTCATAGCTTTCGCCGATCACTGCCACGTCCTTGGCCATGATCCGCGTCAGGATATCGGCCAGCCGATGCCCGAGCGGATGGTCATTGCCACGGCCCTGATAGGGGCCCGGCAGGTCGATGTCGGGGGTAAAGGGGCGGCGGGCGTTTTCGGTGCCGCCTTCGCGGGCGATGCTGGCGCGAGCCCAGCTTTCGGGCGAATGGCCCAACTGCTGAACCATCGACGCCATGTCATAGCACAGCCATTCGTCGGTGATCACATCGTCCTGCACATAGCAGTCGGCGATGCAGCGGGCGGCCACGCGCCGCCCGGTCGGCGGGCCGAACACGCCATGGCCGGTATGGGTGCCGATGATCATGCTGCGGTGCGACGACAGATAGCCTTCCTCCTCGGACCCCGACCAGATCACGTCATCGCCATAGATCTGCCGGTCGGGAAAGGCGGCAAGCGAGGCGAGCGTGTCGCGGATGACATCCTCGTTCCCGGTCATCACGCCGATGGTCGACCGCGCCACCATGTCCTTGCCATAGGCCCGGTGCAGCGAGGAAATCTGACGCCCTTCCCAGATTTCCCATGTCACGCCCTGAATGTAGTCGGGCAGATTGGCAAAGCGCGAAGCCATGATTGTCCTATTCCGCGGTCCAGCCGCCGTCGATGAGAAGGTGGGTTCCGGTCATGAGCGCCGAGGCGTCGGAGGCGAGGAAGACCACCGGCCCCATGATGTCCTCGACCTCGCCCACGCGGCCGAGCTTGATCTTGCTTTCGATCCAGGCGCGGCGTTCGGGCACGGCAAGGGTCTGTTCGGCCAAAGGCGTGCGGATGAAGGTCGGGCACAAAGTGTTGACACGGATGCCGTGCGGCCCCCATTCGATCGCCATCGCCTTGGTCATGCCTTCCAGCGCGTGCTTCGTCGCGGCATAGACCGCGCGGTCCGGTCCGCCGACATGGCCCATCTGGCTGCTGATGTTGATCAGGCTGCCGGGCTTTCCGGCCGCGATCAGCCCGCGCGCCACCTCGCGCGTCAGGAAATAGGCCGCGCGCAGGTTGAGGTTCAGCGCCGCGTCGTAATCCCCGGGCGTGGTGTCCAGCGCCGGCGCATGCCGGGCGAGTCCGGCCGCGTTGACCAGAATGTCGAACGGCCCGTGTTCCGCCACCGCCGCCGCAGTCGCCGCAAGGTCGGTGATGTCCAGCGGAAGCGTACGGGCCTGCGGCCCGATCGCTTCCGCCACCGCGCGCAGATCATCTGCGCGCCGCGCCACCAGCACCACCTGCGCCCCCGCCTGCGCCAAGGCCGCCGCGCAGCCAAGACCGATGCCCGACGACGCCCCGGTGACCAGCGCCCGCCTGCCGTCCAGCCGGAGGGAGGGGGTGACGGGCAGGGTCATTCCGCCGCGACCCCATAGGGCACATTCCGGTGCCCATAGCGGCGCACGCGGATGTTGCACTGCTCGGCGTGTCCGACAAACCCTTCCAACATGCACAGCCGCGATCCGTATTCGCCGATCAGCGCCGCGGCCTCGTCCGTCACCACGCGCTGATAGCTGTGGGTTTTCAGGAACTTGCCAACCCACAGCCCGCCGGTATAGCGCCCGGCCTTCTTGGTCGGCAGCGTGTGGTTGGTGCCGATCACCTTGTCGCCATTGGCGACATTGGTGCGCGGCCCCAGGAACAGCGCGCCATAGGAATGCATGTTCGCCAGATACCAGTCGTCGCGGTCGGTCATCACCTGCACATGTTCCGAGGCGATGTCGTTGGCGACGTTCAGCATTTCTTCATGACTGTCGCAGAGGATGACCTCGCCATAGTCGGCCCAGGACACCGCGGCCGTCGCCGCCGTAGGGAGGATTTTCAGCAGACGCTCGATCTCAGCCATCGTGCCCTCGGCCAGCTTGCGGCTGTTGGTCACCAGCACCGCGGGCGAGTTGTAGCCATGCTCGGCCTGCCCCAGCAGGTCGGTCGCGCAGAGTTCCGCATCCACCGTGTCATCGGCGATGACCATGGTCTCGGTCGGGCCGGCGAACAGGTCGATGCCGACGCGGCCGTAAAGCTGCCGCTTCGCCTCGGCGACAAAGGCATTGCCGGGGCCGACCAGCATGTCGACGGGGCGGATCGTCTCGGTGCCGATGGCCATGGCGCCGACGGCCTGCATGCCGCCAAGGACATAGATCTCATGCGCGCCGCCCAGATGCATGGCGGCGACGATGGCCGGATGCGGCGCGCCCTGCACCGGCGGGGCGCTGGCGATGATGCGCGGCACGCCGGCGACCGAGGCCGTCAGGACGGACATATGGGCGCTGGCGACCATCGGAAACTTGCCGCCCGGCACATAGCAGCCGACCGATTGCACCGGGATGTTGCGATGGCCCAGGATCACGCCCGGCAGGGTCTCGACCTCGATATCGGTCATCGACGCCCGCTGCGCCTCGGCAAAGCGGCGGATCTGCGTCTGGGCAAAGCGGATGTCCTCCATGTCGCGGGCCGAAACCCGGCTCATGGCGGCCTCGATCTCGGACGGGGTCAGGCGAAAGCTCGGCGGATCATACCTGTCGAACTTCACCGACAGGTCGCGCACCGCGGCATCGCCGCGGGTCTCGATATCCTTGAGCACATCCTCGACCGTCGCGCGGACCTTCGCATCATCCGCCGCACGCTCTGCCTCGGGCTTGCCACGCTTGAGCCATTCAGCCATGTCGACCTCTGCGATTGACTACGTTTGCACAATCTTTGGCACATGCCGGTTTTCCCCGCAATGCCATTCTGCGGGGAACCGCTGAAATGGCGCGGTCACCTGCCGAACCAAGTTGACCATCTGCCGTTTGGTGTCGTATGCAATTTCTACCCAAAACCGCTGAGGCCATCCATGTCCGCCCTTCACGACCGCCTGACTTTCATCAAGGCCCCCGCCCGCGATGCCGTGGGCGACACCGCCCCGGTCGCCGAAACCGTCGCCGCGATCCTGAAGGACGTGAAGGCGCGCGGCGATGCCGCCGTCCGCGACTACTCGGCGAAATTCGACGGCGTGGCCCCCGAATCGCTGGAAGTGTCGATGGAGGACCGGCTGGCCGCCGTGGCCGAGCTGGACCCCCAGACCCGCGCCGACACCGAATTCGCCATCGCCAACGTCCGCCGTTTTGCCGAGGCGCAGATGGCGACCATCGGCGCGCTTGACGTGGAATCGCTGCCGGGCGTCCACATGGGCCACCGGGTGATCCCGATCGCCCGCGTCGGCTGCTATGTGCCGGGCGGGCGGTTCCCGCTGCTCTCGGCGCCGATCATGACCATCGTGCCGGCGGTCGTGGCGGGGGTGAAGGAAATCGTCGCCTGCCTGCCGCCGAATGCCCACCGCGCGATGATCGCCGGCTGCCACCTGTCGGGCGCGCACCGCATCTTCCGCATCGGCGGGGCGCAGGCCATCGCCGCCATGGCCTATGGCACGGAATCGGTGCCGCGGGTGTTCAAGATCGTCGGCCCCGGCAACGCCTTCGTGAACGAGGCCAAGCGGCAGGTCTTTGGCCCCGTCGGCATCGACCAGCTGGCCGGCCCGTCGGAGATCTTCACCCTTGCCGATGAGACCGGCGATGCGGCGATGATCGCGACCGACATGCTGGCGCAGGCCGAACACGACGTGCGCACCCGCGTCGGCCTGATCACCACCTCGGAAAAGCTGGCCCGCGACACCCTGGCCGAGGTCGAGGCCCAGCTTGCCACGCTGTCCACCGCCAATATCGCCGCCGTGTCGTGGCGCGACTACGGCATCATCGCCGTGGCCAAGGACGAAGCCGACATGATCGCCTATTCCGAGGAGATCGCGGCCGAGCACCTTCAGGTCCATACCAAGGACGCGCTGGAGTTCGCCGGCAAGCTCGACAATTACGGCTCGCTCTTCATCGGCACCAACGCGAGCGTGGTCTATTCGGACAAATGCTCGGGCACGAACCACACGCTGCCGACCATGGGCGCGGGGCAATATACCGGCGGGCTGTGGGTCGGATCCTATGTCAAGATCGCGACGCATCAATGGCTTACCGAGGAAGGCGTGAAACAGGTGGCGCCGCCCGCCGCCCGGCAGGCCAATTCCGAAGGGCTGGAAGGGCATCGTCGCGCGGCCCAGCTGCGGCTTGACCGGATGCAGGTGCGCTGACGATTTCCTGAAGGACTGGGGCAAGAGCCATGCAGGGCTCTTGCCGGGGTTTTTCAGAAACCCCGGTCACCCGCCCGGCCGCTGCACCGAAAAATCCGTCGCCTGCTCAAAGGCATGGCCGACGCGTGCCAGCATGTCCTCGGCCCCCATGGCGCCGATCAGTTGCAGGCCGACGGGCAGCCCGCCCTCGAACCCCGCCGGGATCGACATGGCCGGATGGCCGCTGGCGTTGAACGGCAGGGTGCGCATGGCGGTCCAGACCGCGCGGCCGCCGCGGAACGCCGCCACCGGCGGCGCCGGGGCCAGCGTCGTCGCGGTCAGCACCACATCGACCTCGGCCAGCAGGGTATCGAAGCGGCGGCCGAACAGCCGGGCCACCTGCCAGGCGACTGCCATGTCGTCGCCGGTCAGGTCGATGCCGCGCAGCAGGCTGCGCAGGCAGGCGGCACCGTAGTCCGCGCCATGGGCGGCGATGCGGTCTTCATGCGCGACAAAGGCCTCGCCATCCAGCAGCAGCGCCCCGGCGCTTTCCCAGATCGCATAGTCCGGCAGGTCGACGGGCACGATCCGCGCCCCCAGCATCGACAGGACCGAAGCCGCAGCGTCCAAGGCCCGCACCACGCCCGGCGTTGCCGCGGGATCGCCCGCCACCCAGTCGCGCAGATAGCCGATACGTAGCCCCTCGACCCCCTGCCCGATCAGCCCTGCCGCCGGCCGCCAGCCGGGATCGGACAGCGCGTCCAGCACCAGCGCGGCCTCGGCCACTGTCGCGGCCAGCGGTCCGACATGGTCCAGCGATGGCGACAGCGGCAGGGTGCCGGTCAGCGGCACGCGGCCCCTGGTCGGCTTGAGCCCGACCACACCGCAATAGGCGGCGGGCGAGCGGACCGAACCGCCGGTGTCGGTGCCAAGGCTGGCGCGCACCAGCCCGCCCGCCACGGCGACGGCAGAGCCGGAGGAAGAGCCGCCGGTGATATGGTCCGGGTTCCACGGGTTGCGGGCCGGCTGCTGCGGCAGCGATTCATCCGGGCCGACGGTGGCGAATTCATAGGTCTGCACCGCGCCAAGGATCACCGCCCCGGCCGACCGCAGACGGGCGACCGCCACGGCATCCGCCGTGGCAACCGGCATCGGCACCCGCGACGCGGCCTGTGTCGCACGGCCGGCATTGTCGATCATCTCCTTGATGCCAAGGGGAATCCCCTGCAGCGGCCCCAGGTCGCGGCCCGCGGCCAGCGCCGCATCGGCCGCCGCCGCCTCGGCCAGGGCGGCATCGGCGAAGACCGCGACAAAGGCCTGCAGCCGCCCGTCGCGCGCAGCGATCCGGTCAAGCGCCGCCTGCACCAGCGCAACCGAAGTCATCTCGCCCCGGCGCAGGGCCGCGGCCTGTTCGGGGATCGCAAGCTCAGCCTTCATCCTGCGCCTTCAGCCAGTCGCGCAGCCGCTCTGCCGCCGCCTTGTCCTCGGCCGCGCCCGCCGCCGCCCTTGCCCGCTCGTCCGCGGACAGGAACGGCGCCAGCGCGGCGATCTTGCGCTCGCCGCTCATCGGAACCGGCGGGTTGAGGTCCGGATCACCAGCGACCCGTCCAGCACCACCTGACGCGGGCCCGGGTCCTCGGCCTGCCCGGTCAGGATTGCCACGGTTTCATCAACCATCCGCACCACGTTCTGCCGGTAGGTCGTCAGACCATAGGCCGGCCAGCCCGCCGGCGGCACATCGTCAAAACCGACGACCGAGACATCCTCGGGAATGCGCAGGCCCAGTTCGAACCGCAGCACATCCATGGCGGCAAAGGCCATGTGGTCATTCGCCACGAACAGCGCATCGGGCCGCTTCGACGTGGCAAAGAGTTCGCGGGCCGCCGCCTGCGCCTCGGCATAGATGAAATTGCCCACCGCGCGGGCGAAAAGATCCTTGCCCGCCGCCGCCAGCCCGGCGCGGAACCCGGCCTCGCGGTCGCGCTGGGTCATCGCGCCTTCGAAACCGGCGATATAGGCGATGCGTTCATGGCCAAGCGAACAAAGGAAATCGGCCAGCGCATAGCCGCCGGCATGGTTGTCCGTCGTCACCGCCGACATGCGCGCATCATCCTGGCCGCGGTTGAACAGCACCACCGGCACCCCGATCGACAGGCATTTCTGCGACAGTTCCGACGACATGGAGACCGAGGCCAGCACGATGCCGTCAACCTGATAATCCATCAGCTCGTGCACCACGCGGTCGGCATCCATCGAGGTGTTCTGGCCCAGAAACACCAGCACGTGATAGCCAACCTTCTGGAGTTCCGCCGAAATCCGCTCTACCGCCTCGGGGTAGAAGTAGTTTTCCAGATAGGCGACCACCAGCCCGATGATCCGGCTTTTCCCCGATTTCAGCGAGCGCGCCAGCACGTTCGGCCGGTAGCCAAGCTTTTCCGCCGCCGCCCGCACCTTTTCCGCGGTCTTTTTCGAAACCGAGGATCCGGGGGTGAAGACGCGGCTGACCGCCGACTGGCTGACCCCCGCCAGTTCCGCGACCTGCAGCGATGTCACCTTCTCGTTCGCCATGATCCCCTCCGGTGCGCCCCGCACCGGCGATGTTCCCCAAATCCCCCGCGCCGGCAAGTCAGCCGGTCATGCGCTGCCCCGTCGCGTGGTCGAACAGATGGCAGGCCGCGGCGGGAACCGCCATGCGGCAGGTGTCGCCGATCTCGATCCGGAAATCCTTGGGCGCCTTGACCGCGGCAATCGCCTCGCCGATGCGGACGGCGATCATCGTCGCCTCGCCCAGAAGCTCCATCGTATAGACCGGCGCCTCGATCTCGCCGCCCGTCGCCACCACCGCCGCATCCTCGGCCCGGAAGCCCAGCGTCACCGGGCCCGAAACATCGGTCCGCAGCCCCGGCACCGACATGTGCGGCGCGGTGAAGGTGCCGTTCTGGATGGTGCCCGCGATCAGGTTCATCGCCGGCGACCCGATGAAGCCCGCGACAAAGGTGTTGGCCGGGCGGTCGTAGATCTCGGTCGGGGTGCCGACCTGCTGCACGCGACCCTGGCTCATCACCACGACGCGGTCGGCAAGGGTCATCGCCTCGATCTGGTCATGGGTGACGTAGATCGTCGTCGTTTGCAGCGCGTGGTGCAGGTTCTTGATCTGGGCGCGCGTGCTGACGCGCAGCTTGGCGTCAAGGTTCGACAGCGGTTCGTCCATCAGGAAGGCGTTCGGTTCGCGCACGATGGCGCGGGCCAGCGCCACCCGCTGCCGCTGCCCGCCCGACAGCGCGGCGGGGCGGCGGTCCAGAAGCGGGCCAAGTTCCACCATCTCGGCGGCCTTCATCACGCGGGCCTGGTGCTGATCCTCGGGCACCCGGCGGACCTTGAGAGGAAAGCGGATGTTTTCATAGACCGACATGTTCGGATACAGGCCATAGCTTTGGAAAACCATGGAAATATCGCGGTCCTTGGGTTCAAGGTCGTTGACCTTGCGCTCGCCGATCCAGATCTCGCCTTCGGTGATGTCCTCAAGCCCGGCGATCATGCGCATCGTCGTGGTCTTGCCGCAGCCCGAGGGGCCAAGGAACACGACGAATTCGGCATCGGCGATTTCAAGGTTCAGGGAATGGACGCCGGTGACATTGCCCCAGCGTTTCGACACGTTGCGGATGGAAATCGAAGCCATGGCTTACCCTTTCACGGCGCCGGCGGTCAGGCCGCTGACGATCTGGCGCTGGAAGAACAGGACGAGGATGAACAGCGGCACGGTGGCCGAGACCACGGCAGCGACGGCATACATGACATTGCCTTCCTCTTGGATGGACCCCAGGAACGAGGCGATCTTGGGCACCATGGTCTGGTTGTCCTGGGACAGCAGCATCGAGGTGACGGCAAAGTCGTTGTAGGCCAGAAGGAAACTGAACAGGCCGGTGGTGATGACCCCGGGCCACATCACCGGGATGATGACCTGGCGGAACGCCTGGAACCGGGTGCAGCCGTCGACCAGCGCGCTTTCGTCCAGATCCTTGGGGATCGACAGGAAGAAGCTGTGCAGCATCCAAAGCGTGAAGGGCTGGTTGATCGCCACCAGCACGACGATGGTGGTGGGCAGGATGCCCCAGATGTTCATCTGAAAGAACGGCAGCATGTAGCCGGACACG
The DNA here is from genome assembly GCA_964540965.1 of uncultured Rubellimicrobium sp. GTDB lineage: Bacteria > Pseudomonadota > Alphaproteobacteria > Rhodobacterales > Rhodobacteraceae > JADYZU01. The sequence goes on from CAZIOT010000013.1 coordinate 44,659, forward strand.
AGCGTGATATGCGGCATCGCCCGGAACACCAGCGCCGCGATCAGGATCCAGAAGGCATAGCGATGCCCCGACCGGGCCAGCGCATAGCCGCCCAGGGTGCCGATGGTCAGCGAGATCACGGTGACGCTGACGGTGACGATGGCGGTGTTGATCGCCGCGCGCCAGAATTCGCGCTCGATCCAGGCGCCACGATAGCCGTCAAGGGTAAAGGCGCCGCCGGTCTGCAACTGCGTGCGCGGGCCGGCGATGGCGTTCCACCAATCCTCGCGCGAAAAGAAATCGGCCTCGACCTTGAAGCTGCCCCAGACGGTCCAGAAGAACGGGAACGCGGCGGCGAACAGCCAGATCGCGATCAGCACCAGCGAAATCACGCGGATATGCGGCGGCAGGCGGGTCAGGGCGGGGGTCATGCTCATCAGACGGCCTTCCGGTTGAACTCGCGCCAGGTGCGGACCAGCACCGGGATCAGCAGGACGATCACCCCGGCAATGGTCATGATCGAGGTCGCGGCCGCCGATCCGAACTGCTGGTGGTCGGAACTGACAAGATCGTTGAACACCAGCCAGGACAGCGAAGTGGCATTCGCCTCGGCGCTGAAGCCGACGACGGGTTCAAAGACGCGGAAGTTGTCCATGAGCTGCACCAGCGCGACAAAGGTGGCGAGCGGCGCCAGATGCGGGATCACCACATAGCGGATGCGTTCCCAGCGCGAGGCGCCGTCGATCATCGCGCTTTCCAGCGTGTCGCCTGGCACGGTCTGCAACCCGGCATAGAACACGACAAAGGAAAACGGCCCGTTGGTCCAGACGCCATAAAGCAGCAGCGTGATCCAGGTCAGCGTGGCCGAGGCGCGCAGCGACAGCCGTGGATCGTCGGCCAGCCACTGGATCGTCGCGCCGAGGATGCCCTGCGGGTTGAACATCCAGAACAGGATCAGCGACCCCACCAGCGGCGTGATGATCATCGGCAGGATCGAGATGAAGATCGCCGGCCCCTTGACCACCTTGGGCAGGGCGTTGACGCCCAGCGCGATGGCAAAGCCCAGCGCCATCGCCAGCGGCGTGACGACAAAGCAATAGGTCAGGGTAAAGGCCAGCGCGCGGTAGAACGGCAGGTTCATCACCTGCGACACCTTCTGCCCGAAACTCGCCTCGGACGACAGGATCTGCCCCATCTGTTCAAAGGCCAGGTGGTTGCGGTCGGTATAGTTGGCAAGGCCGGCAAAGCGGCCCAGCGGCTGCGCCTCTTGCAGCGCCGCTGTCGCGGCGGTGTCGACGCGGGCCTCTTGCGTGCAGCCGAAGGGACCGCAGGTTTCGACGGTGGTCATCACCCGCTCGTGTTCGACGAACAGCGACTGCACGACGACCGAGACGATGGGCAACGTGATGAACAGCACCATCGCCAGGATCGACGGCAGCATGAACCAGGCGAAGGTGCGATGGGGCACGGGTTCGTCCTTTCCGGGGCCGGCGATGACAGGGATAACAGGCGGCCCGCAGCAGGCGGGCGCAAGGGAAAAGTCGGGGCCGCACCCGCAGGCGCGGCCCCGGATTGGCTTACTGAAGGAAGCCCGCGGCGGCGGCCGCGGTGTCATAGGCGGCCTTCACATCGGCCAGCGCCTGATCCGCATCCTCGTTGCCGGCGATGAAATCGGCCAGCTCGGTCGACAGCGCGGTGTGCAGCAGGCCCATGTAGGGCAGCATCGGATAAGGCCGCGCGCCGCCCTGCACGTTGGCGATCACGCCCGCAGCCGCCGGGCCGGGGGTATAGCCTTCGACCAGCCAGGTCGCGGCATTGGCATTGGCGGCGATCACCTCGGGCGAGATGCCGTGGACCATCGCCTGGAACGAAGCCGCGGCGTCCTCGTCGCTGATGTTCTGGGCAATGCTGAAACCGTCCCACCACAGCGCGGCGGCCGGAATGGTGTTGCCACCGATCGAGGGCGTGGCGGCAAAGAGGGTGTTCGCCGCGACATCGGCATTGGCGGTCGCTGGGTCGATGGCGGCACCGGCAAGGCTGCCCCACTGGTTCATGATCGCAACCTGACCGGCATCCCAGACCTTGTTCAGCTCGTTGGCGTCATAGGTCAGGTAGTCGGGGTGCATGTAGCCGGTCATCGCCCGCATGGTTTCAAGCACCAGCCGGCCGTTGTCGTTGTCGATGGCCAGCGCGGCCGAACCGGGTTCGAAGAAGTCGCCACCCGTGCCGAGGTAGAGGTTGACGAATTCCGCAGCCAGATCCCAGCCCGGCTTCACCGAAGCGGCGAGCGGGTATTCCATGATCCCGGCGGCGCGGATCGCCTCGGCGGCGGACAGCACTTCCTCGTAGGTGGTGGGGACCGGCAGGCCGACCTGATCGAGCACGTCCTGGCGCACGAACAGGTGCTGGCCGTTGCCCATGAAGGCCACCGCCATCACATGGCCGTCGATCGAGATCAGTTGGTTGGGCAGCAGCGAGGCGCCGTGGGCGGCGACCAGATCGTCCAGCGGACGGACCAGACCCTCGCTCAGCAGCGGCACGATGGAGTTGTTGGCGATCACCGCGACGGTGTATTCCGCCGGGTTCACCGACAGCGCCGGGCCCTGGATGTTCTTGTGTTCGGCGGTGGCGTTCGCCGTCACCGTCACGCTGCCCGACCCGCATTCGCCGGCGGCGGCATTGATGACGCGCAGCGCCTCGAAATCGTTCGACAGGATGCGGACCGAACCGGCCTCGATCCCGCAATCGGCCTGGGCCGCCCCGGCAACCATGACGGCGCCAAGCATGAGGACGGATTTCATCGTGAGCGTCATCGCTCTCTCCCTGTTCTCGCCCGGTGGCTTCTGGCTGACGGGTCGCGCGGGCTCCGGGTCGCCCTTGGCACGGTCCGGTGACACTTGGTCGCAGATGACCCTACGCATTTTGCATTCGTTTGCAAGAATTATCTGTGACGCCCGGTCAGGCGGCATGAAAAAGGGGCGGCACCCCACCGGATGCCGCCCCTTTCGCCGAATTGAAAACGCTGCCGTCAGGCGATTTCCGCAGCCGGCCGGTCGGCCAGTTGCGCCAGCCGGACCTGCGCCAGCATCGACATCTGGTCATAGACCCGCCATTCGTCGACGATCTTGCCGTTCTTGTAGTGGAAATGGCTGATGCCCATGACCTGCACCCTTTTGCCGGTCGGATTGCCGAGCATCTCGAGGATGCCATAGCCTAGGTGATGGCCCTCCATCGTCCAGCGCACGGCGACCTTCTCGCCCCCCTCCTCGCAGGGGGTGGAACAGGTGTGATGCACCTGGAACACCGCGTCAGGCAGGCTGCCGACAAGGCCGAGCGTCTGGTGGATCACCGCAGCATGGCCGTAATGTTCCACCATCAGCGGCCCGTGATACAGGCATGTCGGGGCATATTCCTGCGCGATGCGGCCGAACATCTTGCGATTGTAGACATCGTGCAGCCAGCGGATCGTATGCCGCTCCAGCTCGGTCTTGCCCAAGCTGTCGTCGGCTTCCTCGGCCACCGGATATTGCCCCAGCATCAGGCGGTTCTCGCCGATATCAAGGTTCACCTGCCCCTTGGACAGTGCGGTTTCCGCAATGCGCGTGGCATAGGCATCCACATCAAGGCCCAGTTGCAGCATGATCGCGGTGGTGTCGGCGACGACCCATTCGCGATAGATCTTGTTTTCAAAGATCATGCAGTCAGCGATGGTCCGCGACACGAAGGGCCGCCCCGTCGCGCGGCCCAGATGGCCGTTCTGCGTATGCCGCCCCGATCCGGTGACCAGATGCGAGGTATAGAACCCCTCGCGATCATTGCCGCCCCAGATCACCTGCGTCGCCATGCCCCGCCGTTCGGGAAAGGACACCAGCCGCTGGATGGTGTCGCGCACCACGTCCTCGCGGTTGTAGATGGTGCCGGTGGTGCCGTAGAGGACGCAATTGTGCGTATAGTGGCTGTAGATCAGCCCGATGTCGCGCTCGTCCCAGATCTTGTGGGTGCAGCGCACGATATAGTCGACGATATCGGTATAGATCGGGTCGAATCCGGCCAGCGACTGCGTCCGCTTGCCGTTCTCGGGCGCGAGGTCGGGGTAGTCGTGCCGTTCGACCTGCATCACCGCTTCGGGCGCCGTCCGCGCCACCGCCTTGTCCTGTTCCGCCATTGTGCTGTCCTCGCGCCGGGGTCGGGAGATTCCTGCCGCAGACTCCTGCGCGTTTTGGCATACGTTTGCAAGAGTTTCCTGATTCGACCCTTTGGCCGGGTCACGGCAGGGGGGTAGTGCGGTAAAGTGTCACCTTGAGCCCGCCATGCGACACCGGCGGTCCGGGCGGCAGGAACGGCAATCCGGTCGCCTGCGCCAGACCGGCATCGGCGGCGATGATCCCGACGCGCCAGCCGGAAAAGCGTTCGGCCAGGGTGCGCCCCATGGCGCCGTAAAGCGCGAACAGCGGCTTTCGCTCGCCGATCCGCGTGCCGTAGGGCGGGTTGACGATGACAAGGCCGGGCGGGCCTTCGGGCGGGGTCAGGTCGCTGACCGCCGCGGCGCGAAAGCTGCACAGCGCGCCGATGCCGGCACGGTCGGCATTGGCCCGGCTCATCGCCACGGCACCGCCGTCGCGGTCCGACCCGTGAAAGCGCAGGGGCGTCGCCGTGACCGGGGACGGCTGTTTCATCGCCGCCCAGCGATCTGCATCGAAACCCGCCAGTTTTTCAAAGGCAAAGCCCCGGCTGCGCCCCGGCTGCAATCGGGCGGCGATCTCGGCCGCCTCGATGACGAAGGTGCCCGAGCCGCACATCGGATCAACCACCGTCTCGCCCCCGGCATAGCCGCACAGCCGCAGGAACATCGCCGCCATGTTTTCCCGCATCGGCGCCTTGTTCACCTGCGCCTTGTGTCCGCGCTTGTGCAGGCTCTCGCCCGAGGAATCGATGCTGATCGTGCAGAGGTCATCGTCGATCCGGACCTTGACCGAAACCGGCCCCTCTGCCTTGGGGTCGGTGGCGATGGGCGCGCCCAGTTCCTCGTGAATCGCCCGCGCCACCCGGCTTGCCGCGGCGCCGGCGTGGTAGATGCGGCTGGCGTGACAGCTGGCATCGACCTTGACCGGCACGTCCGGGCGCAGGATCTGCGCCCAGGGAAACTTGCGCATCCGCTTGTCAAGCTGCGCCAGATGCATCGCGCGGAACGATCCGACGCGGACCAGCACGCGGGACGGGCCGCGCAGCACAAGGTTGGCGCGCATCACCTCGTCCCAGCCGCCGGCCACCACGACACCGCCGGGCTGCACGGTCACCCCGGCGAATCGGTGTTCGGCGGCCTCATCGGCCACCGGCTGTTCCAGCCCCGGCACGGCGACAAGGAAGATTTCAAGCGGTGTCAGGCCCTCGGTCATCCGCCCGCCATAGCCGCTTCAGGCGGCGGGCGCCATTGCGCTGTCGGCCAGCGTGCCCGCGACCGTCCAGTCGGGGTTCAGCCGCAGCACATCCTCGAGCGGCCGCCCCACAAGCTGCGCCAGCCCCGGCAGGCCCATCACCTGCGCCGGAATCGTCACCGCCATGCGCAAGGCGGTCTCTGGCGCCACGCCCACCACGTTGATGAGCCGCGCCAGCGATTCGGCCATGGTGACATGCGCGCCGGCCAAAGAGCCCTCGGTATTGACCAGCCGCCCGTTCTCGACATGCAGATCCATGTCGTAAAGGCGGAAATGGTCCGGCCCGCCCACCGTGGGCATCGCGTCCGAGACGAGGAACACCAGATCCGGCGCCGGCCGGGCGCGGATCGCCAGCCCGACCAGTTCGTCGGCGACATGGATGCCGTCGCAGATGATGCCGGCGGGGGCATGGCTGTTCAACGCCGCGCCGACCACGCCGGGCGACCGGTGCAGCAGCGGCGACATCGCGTTGAACAGATGGGTGAAGCAGGCCGCACCGGCCGCCAGGGTCTCGCGCACGTGGTCGGCAGAGGTATCGGAATGGCCGATCGAGACCACGGCGCCCAGCGCATGAAGGGCCGCCACCTGTGCCGCCGTCACCGATTCGGGGGCGACGGTTATCATCACCGGCACGCCCTCGGCCCGCAGGCGGGCCACGACCGCCATCGTGCGGTCGTCGAGCGGCCGGATGAAGCGCGGATCGTGGGTGCCCTTGCGGGCGACGCTGATATGCGGCCCCTCGATATGGACGCCGGCGATGCCGGGCAGGCCGCGCGCCGCCAGCGCCGCCTCGGCCACGCGGTCCAGCACCTCGGGCGCGTCGGTGATCAGCGTCGGCAGGATCGCCACGGTGCCGAAACGGCGATGGGCGGCGGCGATGGCCGCCATGCCCTCGGCCGTGGGCATCTGGTTCAGCAGGACGCCGCCGCCGCCATTGACCTGCAGGTCGACATAGCCGGGGGTGACGGTGCCGGCCAACGGCAGCGCCCCGGCGGGCGCCGGCCCGACCTCGGCCACGCGGCCGTCCGACAGGCGCAAGCCAGGGCCGCTGTGCAGGGTCTTGCCATCGAACAGGCGGTCGGGGCGCAGCCACAGGTCAGTCATGGCCAGCCTCGCCAAAGAAATAGGGTATCAGGGCCGCCTGGACCGCGGCCTGCGCCAGCGCCCCGGCCCGCGGACCGGGAATTGCCGCGGCCAGTGCCAGCACGTTTTCGGGGAACACCTGCCACAAGAGCGGATCGGGCAAGTCGCGCCCCGCAAGATCGGACATCAGCGCCGCCACCGCCGCCTGCGCCGGCGGACGCGGCCAGTAATAGCGGATGCGGTCGGCCAGCCCGACATGGCGCATCAGCCGCAGGGCGGCTGCATCGCCATGGTAATGGCCCTGCCACCAGCCCGGCTCGTCCAGCATCAGCCGCTCCATCGCCGGCAGCACGATGGGCGCGCCCCAGCCGGCAATCTGCCGGGCGGTATCCAGCGCATAGACCGCCTGTCGCCAGGCGAATGTCAGCGCCGGCCCGACCTTCTGAAAGGCAAAACCCAGACGAGCCATATGCGGAAAGGCATCCGGGTGCTGGTAGTCCGTCGAATGCGCCTCGAGGCAGACGCCGGGGACATGGGCGATGGCCTGTTTCAGCCCCGGATCGCGGTCCTGCGGCAGGTGGTGGACATGCATCGGCGTGAATTCGACGCCCGGCTGCACCACAAGGCCGCCGATCTCGCCGATGCCGGCAAAGGCCGCGACATGGGCGTCAAGCGTGGCGCGCGCCGCCTGGGGCACCGTCGCCGGAATGTCGCCGTGGTCGTCGGTGCGGGCGCCGCCGGGGGGCGGCACTTCGGTGCCGACGACATAGAGAAGGCTGGCCGGATCGCCCGCCTGCGCGCAGGTGCGGGCCAGTTCGGCCGACCGTGCCACCGTCACCTCGTCGCCCAGTTGCGCGGGTTCGCCGGCGCAGCCTTCGGAACAGTCGAGGTGGATCTTGCCGAACCCTGCCCGGACGTAATCCGCCACCATGACATGCGCCCGGGCCATCGCCTGATCGGCCGGCAGCTTGCGCCAGGCCTGCGGGCCAAGATGGTCGCCGCCAAAGGTGATGCGGGACGGATCGGTCCCCGTCTCTTCTGCCAGCCCGCGGACAAAGGCGATGAATCCGGCCGGGGTCATGCCGGTATAGCCGCCGTCCTGATTGACCTGATTCGAGGTCGCCTCGATCACCACCGGCCGGTCGAGCGTCTGGGCCAGCCGCAGCGAGGCGCGCAAGACCTCGGGGTGGGCGGAACAGACCGAGGGGATGGCGACGGTTTCCCCGGCGCGGTTGCGGGCGATGGTGTCGCGCAGCACGTCAGACATGGGCAGCCTCCTGCGTGGCGGCAAAGGCGGCACCGCGGGCGCCGCTGGCATCGCCGCCTTGGGCGATGGCGAGGGTGGGGATGCGGAAACCGGGCAGCTGGGCGCGGGCCAAAGCGGTGGTCAGGTCGTCGGCCACGCCGGCAATCTTGGACAGGCCGCCGCCCAGCACCACGATTTCGGGGTCGATGGTGAAGGTGAGGGTGACCAGCATCTCGGCCACGATCTCGCACCATACCGCCCAGACACGGGCGACCTGCGGGTCGGTGTCCTTCAGCGCGGCGATCTCTTGCGGGGTCAGGTCGCGCGCTGTCAGCGCCTGCGCCAGCCGCGCCAGCCCCGGCCCGGCGATATAGGTCTCGGTGCAGCCCAGCCGGCCGCAGCCGCAGCGGTGGACCGGCAGGCCATGGGCGGCGACCACGGCGGCAGAGGCCGCGAAATGGCCGAATTCACCGCCGGTCAGGGAATGGCCGGGCAGAAGCGCGCCGTTTACCACCACGCCGCCGCCGATGCCGGTGCCCAGGATCAGGCCGACCACCGGGTTGCGGCCGCGCCCGGCGCCGAAGGCGGCCTCGGACAGGGCAAGGGCGCGGCAATCGTTGACATAGGTCACCGGCTGGCCGGCGGCCGCGGCGATGTCGGCGGGGAAGGGATGGCCGGTGGCGGGCAGGTTGGCGGTATAGGCGTGGCCGGTGTCGGGATTGACCAGCCCCGCCGCCGCGATGCCGACCGGGATTCCGGCGCCTGCCGCGTCGCGCGCCCAGGCGATCTGTTCCGCCATGGCCGCGACCAGCGCCGGATAGTCGCGCGGCGTGTCGATGCGGCGGCGGTCGGCAACGGTCCAGTCGGGCGCAAAGACCTGCGCCTCGATCTTGGTGCCGCCAAGGTCGATGCCGGCGGCGATCATCGCGCGACCCCCGGCCGCGCATCAGGGCCGGCCGTTGCAGCGGGGGGCGCTTCGCCCCCCCGCACCCCCCCGAGGATATTTGTGGACGAAGAATGCAGGCAGGGGCGGGTCATGGCTGCACCGGATAAAGCCGCACGCCCGAGACGACGCGGCTGAGCGTGCCCTGCCCCGCGAACGGGTCGTCGACGTTCAGGCCCAGCGCCGCCGACCAGACCACCGCCAGCAGTTGCGCGTAAAGGATGGCCAGCGGCGCGCCCCAGGCGGCGCCGTCGGGCATGGCGACGGGCAGGTCACCACCGGGGCCAAGCGTGGTCACCCGCGCGGCGGGGAATTGCCGGCGCAGTTCGTCGGCAAGATCGGCGTCGTAGCTGGCCGCGGGCTGGTCGGGCGAGGTCAGCACCACGATGGCGGTGTCGCCGCGGACGAAACTTTTCGGGCCGTGGCGGAACCCGAGCGAGGAATCCCACAGGGCGGGCACCTGGCCGGCGGTCAGTTCCATGACCTTCAGCGCCGATTCGCGGGCGGCAAAGGCCAGGGGGCCCGAGCCGACAAAGACGATCCGTTGCGGCACGGGCGCGGCCAGCGCCGCCTGTTCCAGCCGCGGCAGCAGCACCCGCGCTTCGGATGCCGCTGCCGCGACCTTCTCCGGCTGTCCCCCGGATCGGTCGAAGATCGCCAGCGCCGACAGAAGCATCGTCGTCAGGCTGGAGGTCATGGCGAAACCGGCGTCATGGGTCGCCGCCGGCAGGACCAGCGCATGGCCGGTAGGGCCGGTGCGCCGCGCCAGGGCGGAATCGCCGTTGCAGGTGATGTTCAGCCGCGGCGCATCCGGCGCCAGCACGTCCAGAGCGTCCAGCGTGCCCAGGCTTTCCGCCGAATTGCCCGACCGGCCGAAGGACACCACCAGCGGCCGGCGCCCGTTCAGATACGCCGCGGGCCGGGCGACCAGATCTGTCGTCGCCACCGCGCGTAAGGACGGGCCGCCCTGCCCCTCGAGCCCCGCCACCACCATCTCGCCGATATAGGCCGAGGATCCGGCGCCGGTGAACCACACCTCGGCCGCGTCCTGCGCCGCGACCCAGGCCGCGGCCGCCGCCAATGCGGCGCTGCCGGCCCAATCGGCCCAGATCGCCGGTTGCGACTGGATTTCGCGCCAGGTGGCATGGGCGGAAAGGGCGGTCATGTGGTCTGCGTCACTTTCGACAGGGTTGCAGGGGCGTCGGGGTCATGGCCCAGCGCGACGGAAACGGCAAGGACGACGGGATAGGTCAGGCACAGCAGCGCCGCCGCGGCCGCGGCGGGCGTCAGCCCCGCCAGCCCCGCATCCGAAGGCCGGATCCGGAACACCGTGCCGCCTTCGCGGCGGAACCGCGCCTCGGCGGTGTCGAGCGAGGCCTGAACCTCGGGCGCCTCGGTGTCGAGGATCAGGATCAGCAGCGGCCGGGTGACGAGTTGCAGCGGGCCATGCAGCACTTCGGACGAGGAATAGGGCTCGGCATGGATTGCGCAGGTTTCCTTGATCTTCAGCGACAGTTCGATGGCGGCGCCATAGCCGGTATCGCGTCCGATCACATAGACATGCGGATTGGCGACCAGGGCATCGCGCAAGGTGTCGGCCTGCGGCAGGACCAGCGGCCCGGCCCCCGCCAGCACCGCGGCCGAGGCGGCGGCGCGCGGCGCATAGTCCGGCGCCAGCACGGACAGCAGCGCCATTCCTGCCCCAACCGCGCCGACCACGGTCTTGGTCGCCGGCACCGCCAGTTCCGGCCCGGCACCAATGGGCAGGACCGCGCCGGCCGCCGATTCCACGGCCGAACCGGGCACATTGGTGATGGCGAGCACCTGCGCGCCCCGCGCCCGTGCGCCGCGCGTGGACAGCACCAGATCCTGCGACCCGCCCGATTGGGAAACCACCAGCGCCAGCGCCCCGTCCAGCGCCACGCCCTTGCCGACCGAAAAGATCGACGGCGGCAGCGAGGTCATGGGCAGGCCGGTTTCGCGCATGAATTCGTAGGACAGGATCGTCGCCGCGGCATCCGAAGAGCCGCGGGCGATGGTGTAGATGGCCTTGGGCGCCATCGCGGGCAGCGCGGCGGCTTGCGTCACCGCGCGGGCGAAAACCGCCGGCGCCTCGGCGATCTCGGCCCGCATGTTGCGGCCCGGCGCGCTCATTTGCGCAGGCCGTAGCTGTCGAACCGGCGCCAGGTCTCGGTCAGGTCGATGACCCGCCCCTCGATCCGCGCCTGATCAAGCGCAAGGGCGGCAAGCCCCGCCTCCATCGCGTCGACCACGCCGACCGGCAGGCTCGCGACCTCGCCCCGCAGGAAGGCGGCGATGTCGTGGACCATCAGGTCGTCGGCGCCGTAATGGTTGCCGCTGCCGGTTTCCAATTTGGTATAATCGTGGTCGGCCCAGATCGTGCCGTCGCGCAGGGTGATCTTGAGGTAACCGCGGACGAAATCGCCCTCGGCCATGCCATGGGTGCCGATCACGCAGAAGCGGCGGTGTTCGTCGGGGACGTTCAGGTTGGTGTGAAAGGCAAGGCTCGCGCCGCTTTCATACTGCAGGATCGAGGTCTGGTAGTCGATGATGTCGCCGTCGGAGTGGAAGGCATCGGGGGCGGAATTCCAGATCGATCCCTTCACATGCATGATCTCGTTTTCGGCGTTCGAGGTCGGGGCGTTTTCCGGCACATAGCTTTTCCGACCGCCGAACGAGGCGACGCGCGCCGGCCGCGATCCGGTGATCATGTCGTAAAGATCAATGTCGTGGCAGCACTTTTCCAGCATGAAACCGCCCGACCATTCGACCATCCGACGCCAGTCGCGCATGAAGAAGGCGCCGTGATAGGGGCCGATATGTTCGTTGGCCTCAAGGCTGACGATCTTGCCCAGAACGCCGGCGGACAGGGCCTTGCGCAGGTCGATCATGTGCTGGGAATGGCGCAGGACAAGGCCGATCATCACCCGGTCGGTGCCGTATCTGGCCAGAAGTTCGGCCAGAGCGAACGTGTCCTCGACCGTCGTCACCACAGGCTTTTCGCTGAAGATGCGGATGCCGCGTTCCAGCCCGGCGCGGATCTGGTCAAGGTGGTGGATATTGGGCGAGCCGACAAAGAACAGGTCGGGTTTCGTTTCGTCCAGCATCCTTTCGACCGAATCGAACCGCGGCATGGCCGGGTCGATCCGCGCGGCATAGCTTTCCTGCGGGTCGAACCAGCCGGTCATTTCGATTTCCGGCATTTCCTGGCGCATGATGCCAAGGACATGGGCGGGGCGCAGGCCGACACCGGCGACGGCGACTTTCATTCTTTCGTTTCCTTTGTCGTTGGCGGTGGGCGGTTGCCCACCCTACAGGCGCCGTAGGGTGGGCAATCGCCCACCGCGACTGTCACGCCACCAGTGCCGGGGCCGCCTGCCGCCGCAAGACATTGCCGCTGGCGTCAAAGACATGGACATGGCGGGGATCGACGCTCATCCCGATGCTGGCGCCTTCGCTGACGGGCGCGTCGCCCGGCAGCGCGGCGCAGAACCGCACGCCGCCGACCTCGCCATAGGTGATCGACACGCCGCCCAGCCGTTCCAGCACGCGGACGCTCATCGACAGGCCCTGGCCCAGTTCGACATTCTCGGGGCGGATGCCGACCTCGACCCGGTCGCCGGGCCGGGCGCTGCCGCCGTCGACCGGGATCGTCATCAGATGGCCGCCGTCCATTTCCACCGCCAGCCCCTCGGCCGAAGTGCCGCGGACGGTGGCGGGGACAAGGTTCATGTTCGGCTGGCCGATGAAGGTGGCGACAAAGCGGGTCTGCGGATGGTGGTAAAGCTCCATCGGCGTGCCGAATTGCTCGATCCGGCCGCCGTTCAGCACGACGATGCGGTCGGCCATGGTCATCGCCTCGACCTGATCGTGGGTGACATAGACCATGGTCGCGCCCAGTTCGCGGTGCAGTTGCGACAGTTCCACCCGCATGTCGCCGCGCAGCGCCGCGTCAAGGTTCGACAGGGGTTCGTCGAACAGGAACACCTGCGGATTGCGGACGATCGACCGGCCGATGGCGACGCGCTGGCGCTGGCCGCCCGAAAGCTGCCCCGGCTTCAGCGGCAGCTTTTCCGTCAGTTTCAGGATGCCGGCCGCCTGTTCGACCTTGGCCTTCACCTCGGCCTCGGGCAGGCGGGCGACGCGCAGGGGGAAGGCGATGTTCTCGAACACCGACAGATGCGGATAGAGGGCATAGGACTGGAACACCATGGCGATGCCGCGGTCCACCGGCGCCTCGACGCTGACATCGCGGTCGCCGATCACGATCCGGCCGCTGGTCGCCTCTTCCAGCCCGGCGATGATGCGCAGAAGCGTGGACTTGCCGCAGCCCGAAGGCCCGACAAAGACGACGAATTCCTTGTCGCGGATGGCGAGGTCGATGCCGTGCAGCACCTTGGCCGCGCCGAAGGTCTTGGTGATGGACTGAAGGTCAAGCGTCGCCACGGTGGCCTCTGTTTCTGCGTCGGATGGGGGTGGGAGGGGGCGTAACGCCCCCTCCCGACGAGGGTCACTCGACCTCGGCCAGTTCTTCGCCGGCTGCGGTGACAAGTTCGTCCACGCTGCCTTCACCCAGAAGGATGCCCTGCACCATGTTGGTGAACACGTTCTGCAGGTCCTTGAAGTTCAGCACCAGCGGTTCCGGCCCGCCGGTCGAGATGCCGGCCACGAAGATCTGCCAGAACGGATCGTCGACGTAGAAGATCGACTCGACGCCCAGCGCCTCGGCCCCGATCGCCTCGTAGTCGAAGATCGGCGTCAGGCCCCAGGTCAGATCGAGGTCGTATTGCGCCGCACCCGACGACAGGTCCTTGGCCAGTTCCATCGCCAGTTCCTCGTGCCCGGTGTTCGCGAACACCAGGAGCGAGTCGGTGATCAGGATGGTGCCCGAATCGCCCGAGGGGCCATGCGGAACCGGGGCGACAAGCTGGTTGATGTCGGCATTGTGCTGGCCGCGGCCCCAGGGACCATTCACATACATCGCGATCTGGCCATCGTTGAACAGGTCGCGCAGCTGGTCACGTTCCCACTCGACCGGGCCGTCCTGCATGTAGGGCATCAGGTCGGCGTAAAGCTGCAGCGTCTCGCGGGTGTTCTGGCTGTCCAGCGCGGGTTCCCCGGATTCCGGGTCATAGACCAGACCGTCGTTGGAATAGAGGAAGTCGAGGAACATGTGCATCGTGTTGTCGAAATCCTTGCCGGCGATGCCGATCCCGGCCGCGTCGGTGTTTTCGGTCACGGTGGCGGCAAGGGCGATCATCTCGTCCCAGGTGGTCGGCGCCACGCATTCGGCCCCGGCTGCCTCCACGAGGTTGCAGTTCATGTAGAGCGCCTTGGTCGAGAAGGCGTGCGGGATGCCCCAGTACTGCCCGTCATAGCGCACCGTCGACAGCACGCCCGGCATGTAGGCGGCTTCTTCCTCGGGCGTGAAGGTGACGGGGACGACAAAGCCCGCGTCCGAGAACTGGCGCACAAGGCGCGAGCCGACATAGGCGATCGACGGCGGGTCGCCGGCGGCGGCCAGTTGCAGCGACTTGTCCTGGCAGGTGCCCCATTCGACCGGCTCGGCATTCACGGTCACGCCGGGATGGTCGGCGACGAACTGGTCGATGACGATCTGGTCGGCCGGGCGCACTTCGCCGCCGCAGATGATGAAGTGCAGCTCGGTGCCCTCTTGCGCCATGGCGGACAGGGCCGAGCCTGCCAGCAGCACTGCGCCGAGCGACAGGGTGGTTACGGTTTTCATGTGTCCATTGCTCCCTTGGTTGGACTTGTTGGGGTCGTCATTCCTTGATCGCGCCGGCGGTCAGCCCCGCGACAAGGTATTTCTGGAGGAACAGGAAGAAGAGCATCACCGGCAGTACGCCGGTCAGCGCGGCGGCCATCATCTGGTTCCAGACCACATCCTGATAGCCGATGAATTCATATAGGCCGGCGGGCAGCGGTTGCAGCTCGGTGCGGTTGTTGAAGGTCACGGCGAACAGGAACTGCTGGGCATAGGCACCGATGAACGTTGCCGTCGCCACCACGATCAGCCCCGGCACGGCCAGCGGGATCACCACCCGGCGCAGGGTGTACATGCGGCTTGCGCCATCGACATAGGCGGCTTCCTCGAGCTCCTTGGGGATCTTCTCCAGATAGGACCGCAAGAGCCAGATGCCGGTCGGCACCAGGAAGGCCACGCCGGGCACGATCATCGCCCAATAGGTGTTAAGCAGCCCCAGCGTCCGCATCACCCGGTAAAGCGGGATCAGCAGGACGGCCCCGGTGAACATGTTCACCGCCAGGAAGGCGCCAAGGCTGGCCGCCTTGAACGGAAAGTCGAGCCTTGCATAGGCATAGGCCGCCGGCACCACGCAGATCATCACCAGAAGCGTCACCGAGGCCGAGATGAAGATCGAGTTGATGATGTAGCGCCCCAGAAGCGGCACGGTCGTCCACATGTCGCGATAGGCCTGGAACGAGGAATCCGCCCCCCACAGCTCGAATTTCGAGGTCATCAGGTGGTCGAGCGGCCGCAGGGAGGTGCGGAACATCTCGAGGAAGGGCATCAGCACGAACAGCAGGAAGACGAACATGGCAAGATAGATGCCGATCTTCTGCCACAGGTTCAGGCGGTCCATCAGCATGTCATTTCACCCCGTATTTCCGGTTCACCCGGTTGAGGAAGAACAGATAGGCCAGCGAGAACACCGCAAGCAGGAACACGATCACCACCGCCCGCGCCGCGCCCTCGCCGAACTTGTTCGATGAGATGGCGGTGTCATAGGTGTCGATGATCAGCGTCCGGGTCGCGCCGCGCGGGCCGCCTTCGGTCAGGATCCAGATGATTTCAAAGGAATTGAACGTCCAGATCGCCGACAGAAGCGCCATCGACACGATCACCGGCATGATCTGCGGAATGGTGATGCGGCGAAAGCGGTACCAGCGCCCGGCGCCGTCGACCCAGGCGGCCTCGTACAGGTCGCGGCTGACGCCCTGCATCGCGGCCAGCAGGAACAGCGTCACCATCGGCACGCCGACCCAGACGTCGGTGACGATCGCCGAATAGAAGGCCGAGGTCTTTGACGCCAGCAGCGCGACCCTGTCGCCGTCGATGCCCAGGGCGGTCAGCACGCCGCCCATGCCATGCGCCTCCATCCAGCCGGCAAGGCCGATGGATTGCAGGCCAAGGCCGATCTGCTGCAACACGCCGGAAATCAGGCCGAAATAGCCGTTGTACAGCCATTTCCAGCCGATGACGCCGATGGCGACGGGGATGACCCAGGGCGGCATCACCAGGATGCGGAACAGCCCCTTGCCCGGCACCGCCGCGTTCAGCAGCGTGGCGCCGATCAGCCCGATCAGCAGCTTGAGCGCGACCGACAGGAACATCCAGTAGAAGGTGCGGCCGACGGTTTCATAGAAATCCTTGTCCGAGAACAGGTCGGCATAGTTCTCCACGCCCACCCAGTTCTCGCCGCCAAGGCGGGCATCGGTAAAGGACAGGCGGATCGTCTCGACCAGCGGCCAGGCGACGATGAACAGGATGAAGATCAGCGACGGTGCGATCAGCAGCCAGGCAAAGGCCCCCTCGCTCAGCCGCCGTTTCGGCGCGCGGGATACACCCGCAGTCAGCGCAGCATCCGTCATGTCGACCCCGGTTGTCGTTGGCCGGCTTCGCCTGTCCCGCGCGCCTTGCGCTTCGCGGCGAATCTCCCTGTTGCGGCGAGAATACCAAATCTGAGGTGGATTGCTACCAGTATAATACCAGTTGCGCAAATTTCTGCCTTTGCAAGCCGTTTCAGTGATTTCTGCGGTTTTGCGATAATACCTCTTTCCGGTTTGGTATTGGCTTGGTATCTTCCCGGCGGGGAAGGTCCGCAGCGCAGGGGAAAGGGCATGGCCGACGACACGACCGCGCCGTTCTATGCGGCGGCCACCTGGTATCGCGACGGCCGCGGCCCGCGCTATGACCAACTGCACCGCCATATCGCCGCCGCCATCGGCGATGGCCGGCTGGAACCCGGCAGCCAGCTCCCCCCGGAACGCGACCTTGCCGAACTGGCGCAGGTCAGCCGGGTGACGGTCAGGAATGCGGTGGCGGCCTTGGTCGCTGCCGGGCTGGTCGAACAGCGGCGCGGCGCCGGCACCTTTGTCCGGCTGCAGGCGCCGCGGCTGGAACAATCGCTGTCCTCGCTGACCTCGTTCACCGACTACATGCTGGCGCGGGGCAAGACCTCGTCCTCGGTGGTGCTGTCGCAGGGGCTGTTCTTTCCCGCGCCCGAGGAAAGCCTTGCCCTGGGCGTGCCCGGCACCGAGCGCGTCGCCCGGATCGAACGGCTGCGCAGCGCCGATGGCGTGCCGATGGCCATCGAACGGTCGTCGCTGCCGCATGACATCCTGCCCGATCCGGGGCTGGTCGAAACCTCGCTCTATTCCGTGCTGCGCGGGCTGGCCGGGGCGCCGACGCGGGCGATCCAGCGCATCACCGCGCTGAACCTTGGCGCCCGCGACGCCGACCTGATGCGCCTGCCCGAGGGCACGGCGGTGCTGCTGATCGACCGCACCGGATACCTGCCCTCGGGCCGGCCGATCGAATTCACCCGCGGCCTCTACCGGTCGGACATCTACGACTTCGTGGCCGAACTGCGACTGGATGGCACCTGATGATCCTGACTTTCGACGCAAGCATCGACGGCGCGGTGATCCGTGCCGAGATCGGCAGCGACCGCGACCTGACGGCGCCGGTCTGGTGTTTCTCGCTGATGGCGCCGGGGCGGGTGGTCGCGGGCGGTGAATGGCTGACCGGGCTGGGCGGATATTGCGAGGTCCGCCTGCCCGACCTGCGGGCCGGGCAGGTCCATGCGGTGACGATTGCCCATGCCAATCCCGATTTCCGCCCGGTGAACCGGGCCTGGCTGCCGCTGGGCGGGTATCTGCGGCTGGCTGACGGGTCGTGCCACGCGCTGCCGGACCTGCCGGCCGGCGTCGCCCCCTGCCGCGACCGCACCGCGCCGGAACCCTCCGGCCTGCGCCTGATCCCGCCGCCCGCGGACTGGGCGCCGGGCGAGGGCACCCTTGCCGCCCGCGGCTTTGCCGTCAGTGGCGAACCCTTTGCCGCCGCCGATGGTCTGTCGCGGCGACTGGGTTTTGGCCCGTTCATCGACGCCACCGGCGTGAAGATCGACGTGCATCACGACCCGTCGCTGCCCGACGAGGCGCAGGTGATCGAAATCGGGGCGCAGGGCATCCGCCTGTCGGCCTCGGGCCGGGGCGGGCTGTTCCATGGCGCGGTCACGCTGATGACGCTGGCGCAGACGCATCAGGGCGCCCTGCCCTGCGGCACGATCACCGACCGCCCCCGCTTTGGCTGGCGGGGCCAGCATCTGGACTGCGCGCGGCATTTCTTTCGCACCGGCACCATCACCCGGCTCATGGACCTGATGGCGCTGCTCAAGCTCAACCGTTTCCACTGGCATTTCGCCGATGACGAGGCTTTCCGGCTTGAAATCGACGGCGCCCCCGACCTGTGGCGCAAGACCGCCTGGCGCGGCGAGGGCGAGTTGGTGCCCGGAGTCTTTGGCGGCGGCATCCGCGCCGGCGGCAGCTATTCCAGGGCCGAGGTCGCGGCGCTGATCGACCATGCCGCGGCGCTGAACATCCAGATCCTGCCCGAGGTCGAGGTGCCGGCCCATGCCCTCGCGCTCAACCGCGCCATCCCCGGCCTGCGCGACCCGCGCGACAGCGGGTCCGAATGCAGCGTACAGGGATACCCCGAGAATGCGGTGAACCCGGCGATGCCGGCGACCTTTGATTTCCTGACGCCGCTTCTGGCCGAGGTCGCGGCGATCTTTCCCATGGGAATGCTGCATCTGGGCTGCGACGAACTGGCCCCCGGCACCTGGGACGGATCGCCCGCCGCCGCCGTGCTGAAGCAGCGCGAGGGGCTGGGGAACCGCGACGATCTGCAGGGCTGGATGATGGCGCGGCTGGCCGCCGATCTGGCCGCGCGCGGCATCCGCTCCGCGGCATGGGAGGAAGCGGCCCGTGGCGCGCAGGGCGGCATCGGCCATGGCGCGCTGATGTTTTCCTGGACCGGACAGGGGCCGGGCATCGCCGCGGCGCGGATGGGCCATGACGTGGTGATGTGCCCGGCGCAGCACGCCTATCTGGACATGGCACATACCGGCGATCCCGGCGACTGGGGCGCCGCCTGGGCGGCTTTCGTGTCGCTTGAGGATACCGTCGACTGGCAGGTGGTGCCCGAGGGCGCCGCCGACATCGCGCCGCGCATCGCCGGGGTGCAGGGCTGTTTCTGGTCGGAATTCACCACAGCCGACCGGCAGATGGAGGCGATGCTGGCGCCGCGCATCCTGGGCATCGCCGCCAAGGCCTGGGGGGCCGAGGGCGCGGTGGACGGCGCCGGGCTGCGCGCGCTGGCCGGGGCCTATGCGCCGCTGTTCGACCGGATGGGCTGGGAGCGGCACCGGGGGGCGTGATGCAAGGGGGGGAGCGAGGGACGCCCCGCAGGGTGGGCAATCGCCCACCGCCCCCGGCCGGAGTCACCCCGGCAGAGCCCGGAAGTCCTCGGGCATCAGGAACAGGTCGGTCACCCCCGGCCGGGCGCCGGCCGCGGTCAGCATGGCGTGGATCTGGCCGCGATGGTGGGTCTGGTGGTTGAACATGTGCATGACCAGTTCCCCGCGCGGCCTTCCGCCGGGGGCCGCGCCCTCGAACCAGTCGGGATCAAGTCCCGAGGCCCAGTGCAGGATCGCCCGATCAAGCGTGGCCCGCGCGGCACCGAAACCGTCCCAGCCGGGGGCGAAGCTACCTGATTGCGTCAGGCCATCGCCCGGCATCGGCAGGCCGGCAAAGCGGCTTATCCACACGCTGTCACCCCAGAGGAGATGAAAGAAGGTCCGTTCGATGGAGCCGAAGAAGGCGCCGCGATCGGCCTGCCTGTCGGCACCCGACAGAGTGTTGGCCGCAGCCAGCAGACTGGCGTTCTGCCACAGGTTATAGCGGGCCATGGTCAGGGCGTAAAAGGGCGTCGGCATGGTGGGGCTCGCAGGGGTTGCGGGCGACATTGGCGGGTCTGCGGCGAAAGGGAAAGGTGCGCCGGCCCTGTCCTTTCCTTGCGGAAAGGCCGTGCGCACGCAGAATGGCGCGGCATTCCCGTGCCCGCCGCCCTGGCCCGCGCGCCGGGAAACCTTCCCGGCGGGGAAGGTTTTCAATGTGTTGCCAAAGGGTTGACAGCGCGCGCCGATATCGTGGCCCGTCAGCTTGTCCGGTCGCCTTGCCGGACAGACCGTGCTAGACCTCGCGGCAGATGACCGGACTGCCCGATTGACCGATACCCTGCCTCCGCCCCTGATCCTTGGTGCCACCGGCCGCATCGGCCGGGCCTTTCGCCGGATTCACCAGCTTGGCCTGTGGCCGGACCTGCGCGAGCCGTTGTGGCTGCACCGGCCGGGGCATGACATTGCCGGCAACGCCCTGTGCTGGGACATGTCCGGACCGCCGCCGGCGGATTACCGGCTGCACATGACCCATGGCATCATCGTGCTGGCGGGCGCCACCGCGGGCGATGCCGGGGCGCTGGAGTCCAATACCGCCGCGGCGCAGGCCGCCTTGCGGTTGCAGACGGCAGGCGTGGCGGGGCCGGTGCTGCTGATGTCCTCGGCCGCGGTCTATGGCCGGCTGGCCGCCCCCCTGTCCGAGGATCGCGCCGCGCCCGCCGCGCCCTATGGCATGGCCAAGCTGGCGATGGAGACGGCGATGGCCGGCCTGCCCGGCGTCACCTGCCTGCGGCTGGCCAATGTCGCCGGCGCCGATGCCCTGTTCGGGGCGATGGCGCGCGGGCCGGTCAGCCTTGACCGTTTCGCCGGCGGCCATGGGCCGCGGCGCAGCTATATCGGGCCTGTGACCCTTGCCGCGGCGCTGCTGGCCCTGCGCGGCATGGCGCTGCCGCCGGTCCTGAACCTTGCCCAGCCCTGCGCGGTGGCGATGGAGGCGGTGCTGAGGGCGGCGGGCGCCGACTGGCACTGGACCCCGGCGCCCGAAAGCGCCCTGCCGGAAGTCATGCTCGACACCGCGCGGCTGCAGGCGATCCTGCCGCTGCCCATGGCCCGGCCGGCGCAACTGGTGGCCGAGGCCGAAACCGCCGGATGGACGCGGCCATGACACCGGGCAAGCGGGCGCTGGATCTGGGCCTGTCGCTGATCCTGGCCGTGCTGCTGGCGGTGCCCCTGCTGCTACTGGTGCTGCTGCTGCTGGCCGTCGAGGGGCGGCCGGTGTTCTACATCTCGGAACGGATGCGCAGCCCCGGACGCGCCTTCGGTCTGGTCAAGCTGCGCACCATGCGCCCCGATCCCGCCGACAGCGGTGTCACCGGCGGCGACAAGGCGGCGCGGATGTCGCGGCTGCACCGGTTCCTGCGGCGGACCCGCGCCGACGAAATCCCGCAGCTCTGGAACGTGATTCGCGGCGACATGAGCCTTGTCGGCCCGCGCCCGCCCCTGCGCCGCTATGTCGAGGCGTTTCCGGCGATCTATGCCGAGGTGCTGAAGAACCGGCCCGGCGTCACCGGGCTGGCCAGCCTGGCCTTTGCCGACCACGAGGAACGCATCCTGTCGCGCTGCACCAGCGCGAGCGAGACCGAGGCCGCCTACCTGCGCCGCTGCGTTCCGCGCAAGGCGCGAATCGACCTGATCTACCAGCGGCGGCAAAGCCTTTGCCTTGATCTGCGGCTGATCGCCGAAACCGCGCGGCGGCCATTTGCACGGCAGGGGCGACCGCGGCGCGGCTGACCGACCGCCCGGATTGCAGCCATCGGCATGAAGCTGCGCACAATCCTGCGGCGAATGACGATTCCCCGGCACACGCCCCTGTTCGGCATTGCGCCGTGGCGTCACGGGGTCTATGCCGGAAAAAGGGACGGCAGACTTGGCCGCTCGCCTGCCTTTTGAAGCTTCCGATTTATCAAGGCCCGCGGCTGACAGGCGGCAGAGGTGGCCCGACCGGAAAACGAGGGGATAACGGCGCCATGCTGAGACTGCTCATCACCCTGCCGCGTCAGGCCAAGCAGCTTGCCCTTCTCATGCTGGACGTCCTGCTGGTGCCGCCGGCGCTGGCCGCGGCGATGGCGCTGCAATTCAGCACCCTTCGGCCGCAGCCGGCGGTGGCCTTTGGCTGGCCGGCGCTGCTGGTGCTGATGGCGATGGCCGGGCTTCTGGCCTTTGTAATGTCGCTGCACCGGGTCCAGCTCAAGGCGTTCGAACATCGCGCCATGGCGATGACCGCGGTCCATGCGGCGACGCTGGCGCTGGCCTATCTGGCGCTCGACCGGGCGGTGCAGGTCGGCACGCCGCTGGCGGTCTTCGTCAATTTCGCGCTGGTTTATTTCCTGATGGGCGTGCTGGTGCGGCTGACGCTGTTCCAGATCATCGTCACGATCTATCGCCGCGGGCAGAATGTGGTGCGGGTGGTGATCTATGGTGCCGGGCGCACCGGCCAGCAGTTGGCCGCCGCGCTGCGCACGGATGACCGCATCATCCCGGTCGCCTTCATCGACGACAATCCGGCGCTGCAATCCTCGATGGTGGCGGGGCTGCATGTCTATTCGCCGCTTGCCGTGGGCAATCTCATCAACGACCGGCAGGTGTCGCGGGTGCTTCTGGCAATGCCTTCGGTGCCACGGCCGCAACTGGCGCAGATCTCGCGCCGGCTCGAGGATCTGGGGCTGGATGTGCAGGCGCTGCCCTCGTTCGCGCAACTGGCCGGGTCGGGGGATGCGCTGTTGCAGCAACTGGCGCCGGTGATGCCGGACCGCTTTCTGGGGCGCGCGCCGCTGGATGCCGAACTGCCCGGCGGCACCGATACCTATGCCGGCAAATCCGTGCTGGTGACCGGCGCCGGCGGATCGATCGGGTCCGAGCTTTGCCGGCAATTGCTGGCCTGCCGGCCGCGGCGGCTGGTGCTGTTCGAGATCAGCGAACTGGCGCTTTACACCATCGACCTCGAACTGCGGGCGCTGGCCGAACGGACCGGGATCGAGGTGGTGGCGGCGCTCGGATCGGTCGGCGATGCGCCGGTGGTGCGCCGCCTGCTGACCCGGCACGCGGTCGAGGTGGTGATCCACGCCGCCGCCTACAAGCATGTCCCGATCGTCGAACTGAATGCCGCCGCGGGCATTTCCAACAATGTGCTGGGCACCCATGCCTTGGCCGTCGCCGCCGCCGAATGCGGCGTGCAGCGGTTCATCCTGATCTCCTCGGACAAGGCTGTGCGGCCGAAGAACCTGATGGGCGCCTCGAAACGGCTGGCGGAAATCGTGGTGCAGGATCTCGCCTCGCGCATGGCGCCGGGGGGGACGGTATTTTCCATGGTGCGCTTCGGCAATGTCATGGGATCCTCGGGGTCGGTGATCCCGCTGTTCCAGGACCAGATCGCCAAGGGCGGGCCGGTGACGCTGACCCACCGCGAGGTGACGCGGTTCTTCATGACCATCCCCGAGGCGGCGCGGCTGGTTCTGGTCGCCGGCACCTTCGCCCATGGCGGCGACGTGTTCGTGCTGGACATGGGCGACCCGATCCCGATCTACGACCTTGCCCGGCAGATGATCGAGGCGCAGGGCTATCGGGTGAAGGACGCCGAAACACCCGGCGGCGACATCGAGATCGTGCTGACCGGCCTGCGGCCGGGCGAGAAGCTGCACGAGGAACTCCTGATCGGCGAAGGGCAAATGACGACGCCGCACCCGAAGATCCTGCAGGCGCGCGAGGATCACCTGTCGGAAATCGAGGTCGCCGCCTGCCTCAAGGCGCTGCGCGCCGCGCTGGCCGAGGCCGATGACGACGCCCTGCGCGCCGTGGTCGCCCGCTGGGTCGAGGGCGGCAAGAACCTGCTGCCCCGCGGCGAGGCCGGCTCAGGCCAACGGCCGGCCTGATCTCCTGACCTGGCGGAATGCGCTTTCGCGCATAAGTCCTTGCCTCGTCGTCGCTTGTCGCGCTCCTCCTCAGGGCTGCCTCCGGCGGGGTGTGTTGCCGTGCTCGCCATCGGTCCGAGAGCGCGGCAACACGTTGTGGACGAAGAATGAGCAAGAGACGCGCTCCTCCTCATTCTTCGTCCGAAAATATCCTCGGGGGGTGAATGCGCCGCAGGCGCAGAGGGGGGCAGACGGCCCCCTTCTTCCTTCTCCGGTCCACAAGGACCGGCGCCCCCTCATCCGGCGTATCCCGCGGGGTTCAGGCTTTGCCAGCGCCACAGGTCGCGCGCCATGTCGTCAAGCCCGTGTTCCGCCCGCCAACCCAACACCGCGGCCGCCTCGCGGCAATCGGCCTGCATCTCGGCGATGTCGCCGGCGCGGCGCGGGCAGATTTCAAAGGGCAGGTCGCGGCCGACGGCCCGGCTGAAGGCGGCGAGCATCTCTTTCACCGAATAGCCGCGGCCGGTGCCGATGTTGAACGGCTCGACCCCGGCGCCGGCCTCCAGCCGCGCCAGCGCCGCGACATGGGCGCGGGCCAGGTCGGTGACATGGATATAGTCGCGGATGCCGGTGCCGTCGGGCGTCGGGTAATCATCGCCGAAGATGCGCAGCCGGTCGCGCCGCCCGGTGGCGACCTGCGCCAGATAGGGCATCAGGTTCTGCGGCTCGCCCGCCGGATCCTCGCCGATCCGGCCCGAGGCATGGGCGCCGACCGGGTTGAAATAGCGCAGGAGCACCGCCGCCGACCCCGGCCGCGCCGCCGACCAGTCGGTCAGCACCTGTTCGGCGATGCGCTTGGTCATGCCATAGACCGAGGTCGGGTTCAGCGGATGGGCTTCGTCATAGGGCAGGTAGACGGGTTCGCCATAGACAGTGGCCGAGGAGGAAAAGATCACCCGGTCGCAGGCCGCCGCCTCCATCGCGCGCAGCAAGGACAGGGTGCCGGCGACATTCACGTCGTAATAATCGACGGGGCGTTCGCGGCTTTCGCCCACGGCCTTCAGCCCCGCGAAATGGATCACCGCCTCGGGGCGGAAGTCGCGGGCGATGTCGGACAGGCGGGCGGTGTCGCGGATGTCGGCGCCGTGCACCTCGAGCCCGCCGTTGGTCAGCGCCCTCACCCGGTCGATCACCGCGGGCGAGGAATTGACGAAACTGTCGACGACGCAGGCGTCATGTCCCTGCCCGAGCAGTTCCACCAGCGTATGCGACCCGATATAGCCCGCCCCGCCCGTCACCAGAACCCGCATGACCCGCCCCCCGTCGTTGTGCCGGGGATAGCGGCCGCGGGGTCAATGCGCAATCCGCGCCCGGCCGCCGGCGGTGACGCGCAGCCGCGCCTCGATGAACATCGGCTGGCCTTCGACGGGGACTTCGCGGATGTCGCGGTCCACGGTCAGCCGTGGATGGTCGACGCCCGCCTGTGCGGCGCGGGCGCCGGCATCGGCCGACAGCGCGCTTTCCAGCGCGGCAAGGGCTGTGGCACTGTCGGCGAACCGGGCCGGGCCGCCGGGCAGATGCGCGATGAACAGGCCCGGGCCGGCAGCGGTGACGCTGCCTTCGGCGACCATGGCGACCTGCCCGACAACGGCGCCGATGGCATTGGCGACCCCGGCATGGTCGGGCAGGATCATCCGCGCGTTCAGCCGCTGCCCGACCGCGCCGTAATAGGCCGGGGCCGAGGCGCCAAGGCCGATCACCGGCACGCCGAGCCCGATGTCGGCGCGCAGGGTGCCGCGATGGCCGGCGATGCCGGCCAGCACCAGCCGGTGCCGCGCCAGTGCCACGGGGTCGAGGCCGGCAAAGGCGGCGTCCTCGGCAAATGCGGCTTCCAGCAGGCAGGTCGCGGTCTGTTCGGTCAGCCTGTCGATGATGGCGCGGGCGAGCGCAGCGGCATCGGCGGCGATGCGGTCGCCGCGGCCGTTGCGGCGGCGGGCGAACAGCGCCAGCGCCTTGTCCGCCGCCGGCCGGTCCCAGGCATCAAGCAGCCCTGCGACATGGGCGGCGTCCGACGGGGTGATGCCCGCAACCAGCACCAGCCCGCGCCGCACCAGCCGGTCAAGGGCCGCGGCCTCGACGCGGGTCCGCACGGCCTGTGCCAGGCCGGTCGGACCCGCAAGCCGGGCTGCCACCGCGCTTTCGCGCGGATCCAGCCCGGCGGGCAGGTCGTGGAACAGGGGCACCGCGAAACGGCCGGCGCCCTCGGGCGCCGGGTCGCTGGTCAGGGCCGCGTCCAGCGCGGCATGGACCAGCGCCGGATGGTCGCGGGCCAGCAGCGACACCGGCATCAGCCGGCGCGGGCCAAGGCGCAGGCCGCCGTCAAGCCCGTCCTCGACATGCACCTCGCTGTCGCCGCCAAGGCCGGTGGTGCGCATCGCCACCGCCTCGACCATGGTGCGCCAGGGGCCGACGCGGGCGCCGTCGGGGTCGATGGCGGGGCGGCCGTCGCGCAGCAGGCAGATGTCGGTGGTGGTGCCGCCGATGTCGCTGACCAGCGCATCGGTTTGCCCGGTCAGCCAGCTGGCGCCGGCGATGCTGGCCGCCGGGCCGGACAGGATGGTCTCGATCGGCTTTTCACGGGCAAGGGCGGCGGGGATCAGCGCGCCGTCGCCGCGCACCACCATCAGCCGCCCGGGGATGCCGCGGGCGGCCATATGCGCCTCGCAGGCGGTGATAAGGCGGTCGATCAGCCCGATCAGCCGCGCGTTCAGCACCGCCGTCAGCGCCCGCCGCGGCCCGCCCAGCGCGGCGGAAAGCTCGTGCGAGCAGGTCACCGGCAGCGCGGTTTCCGCGCGGATCAGGTCGCGGGCGGCGATTTCATGGCCGGGATTGCGGGTGGCAAAGCGGGCGGCAACGGCGACGCCGGCCAGGCCGGCGGGCAGGGCGGCAAGCGCGCTGCGCAATGCGGCAAGGTCAAGGGGCGCGGTCTCGGCCCCGGCATGGCTGTGGCCGCCGGCAAGCCGGATCACCGGATCGCTCGCCAGCGCCTGCGCCAGCCCGTCGCGGGTGAGGTCGCCGTCATCCAGCCCGATCGCGACCAGCGCCACGCGGCCGCCCTGCCCTTCGACCAGCGCATTTGTGGCAAGCGTGGTCGACAGGGCGACCATCGCCACCTCGGCGGGTGCCACTGCGCCTTGGGCCAGAACCGCGTCGATGGCGGCGCCGACGCCCGGCGCCAGATCGGGCCGGGTGGTCAGCGCCTTGGCGCTGGCGACGATGCGGTTGGCACTGTCGTCAAGCAGCACGGCATCGGTATAGGTGCCGCCGGTGTCGATGCCGAGAAGCGTTGCCATGCGGTTTCCCCCTGCGGCCAGTGCTAGAGACGGCGGTTTGGCAGCACAAGCCCGTGGCGCGGCGGCATCAGGCGGCGTTTTGTTCGGCAAGGGCCGATTTCGCCCTTTCGCAAAGCCGTCATGGGAATCAAGCCCTTGCCACAGCCATGCGCCCGACGCATGGCCGGGTTGCGCCAGATGGGGTTGCCGCGCCCATGGGTGGCATCGCATCTGCAAAGGGCTTTGAAGGCAGGCCACGAACGGCCCGAAGAACAGAGTCTTATCATGATCGCCCTGACACGCAGCCTGGCCAGTTTCGGGCGCGCATTGGGCGTGGTGGGGGCCGCGATTTCCGCCGCGGCCGCAATTCGCATTACCCATCAGCCCGATATGCGCAAGACCGCACTGGCTGATTAGGTCTCACACACGCTGACACCCGGGTGGAACGCCCGGCCGGGGCTCGCCGCAAAGCGGGCCCCGCGTCTTTTGCGGTGAGGGGTATGGTGGGCGGTTGCCCACCCTACGCAATCCGGCCGGTAGGGTGGGCAACCGCCCACCGCCCCCACCCTACGGCGCCAGCAGCCGCGTGAACAGCACGGTCAGGAAATCGCCGGCCTCGGCAAAGGGATCGTGGCCCTCGCCCAGGACGCCGCGCACCTGCACGTCGAAATCGGCGTAATGCTGGGTCAGCGCCCAGATGGCAAAGACCAGATGGACCGGCGACATTCGGGCGATCCGTCCCTGATCCATCCATCTGGTCAGCACCGCCGCCTTGTCCTGCACCAGATTGCGCAGGTCGCCCTCGATCGCCTCGCGCATCCGCGGGGCGCCGCGCAGGATTTCGTTGGCAAAAAGCCGGCTTTCACGCGGGTAGTCGCGGCTGAGGTCCAGCTTGCGGCGGACATAGGTCAGCACCTCGGCCACCGGATCGCCGTCGGCATCCATCTCGCGCAGCGGGTCAAGCCAGGTGTCAAGCATCCGCGCCAGCAGGGTCTGGTGGATCGCCTCTTTCGAGGGAAAGTAGTAAAGCAGGTTCGGCTTGGACAGGCCGGCGCCCTCGGCGATCTGGTCAAGGGTCGTGCCGGCAAACCCCCCCTGCGAGAACAGATCCAGGGCCGAGGCAAGGATCGTCTCGCGGTTGCGGGCCTGAATGCGGGTGCGGGGCGCGTCGTCGTCCATCGCCTGATCCTTGGTGTCGGGGTCAGGATCATCGCTGCGGCGCCGCGCGGCAAGCGGTTTTCGGTGGCAGCGCCGTTCGCAGGCGGCCGCTTTTCGCGGCACCCTGGCCGCAGATGCCGGCAGGACGGGCAGCCTTCGCCGCATCGGCGCCTGTTTCACGGGCCGGCTTGACTGGTGGCCGGCTGGTGCTAGCGTGGCTTTGACCGAATGGTCAAATCAAGGCCGGACCGCGCTGGCGCAGGTTCCTCCCCTGTGCCGGCGCGGGGCTACCCAGAGAAGGACGCTGCCATGACCGGACCCGTTCCCGGCGCGAATCTGCGGACCAATGGCGAGCGGCTGTGGGAGTCGCTGATGGAGATGGCGCAGATCGGCCCCGGCATTGCCGGCGGCTGCAACCGCCAGACCCTGACCGATGCCGACAGCGAGGGGCGGCACCTGTTCCAGACGTGGTGCGAGGCGGCGGGCTGCACCATGGGCGTCGACCAGATGGGCAGCATGTTCGCCCGGCGCGAGGGGGCCGAACCCGACCTTGACCCGGTCTATATCGGCTCGCATCTGGATACCCAGCCCACGGGCGGCAAGTTCGACGGCGTTCTGGGCGTGCTGGGCGGGCTTGAGGTCCTGCGCACGCTGAACGACCTGAACATCACCACGCGGCGGCCCATCGTGCTGGTCAACTGGACGAACGAGGAAGGCGCGCGTTTTGCGCCGGCGATGATGGCCTCGGGCGTGTTCGCGGGGATCCACACGCAGGATTATGCCTATGGCCGCAAGGATGCCGAGGGCAAGGTATTCGGCGAGGAGCTGAAGCGCATCGGCTGGGTCGGGGATGAGCCGGTCGGCGCCCGGAAAATCCATGCGATGTTCGAACTGCATATCGAACAGGGCCCGATCCTCGAGGCCGAGGGGCGCGACATCGGCGTCGTCACCCATGGCCAGGGCCTGTGGTGGCTGGAAATCACCCTGACCGGCAAGGATGCGCATACCGGATCGACGCCGATGAAGATGCGGGTCAATGCCGGCCTGGGCGCGGCGCGGATCACCGAGCGCGTGCATCAGATCGCCATGGCGCACCAGCCCGACGCGGTCGGCGCGGTGGGGCAGATGTTCCATTTCCCCAACTCGCGCAACGTCATCCCCGGCAAGGCGGTGTTCACTGTCGACATCCGCAGCCCCGATCAGGGCAAGCTTGACGCCATGCGGGCCGAGGTCGAACGCGCCGCCCATGCGGTGGCCGCCGAACTCGGGCTGGGGTGCAGCATCGAGGCAGTCGGCCATTTCGACCCGGTGACCTTTGACCCGGCGCTGGTGGCGACGGTGCGGGGGGCGGCGGAAAAGCTGGGCCATTCGCATATGGATATCGTCTCGGGCGCCGGACATGACGCCTGCTGGATCAACCGCGTCGCGCCCACGGTGATGGTGATGTGCCCCTGCGTCGATGGGCTGAGCCATAACGAGGCCGAGGAGATCTCGCCCGAATGGGCCAAGGCGGGGACGGATGTGCTGTTCCATGCCGTGGTCGAGACGGCGGGGGTGGCGGGATGAGGGCCGGCGCAAGGGGGCTGGTGGCCGGCGCTGCCTTTGCCGGCTGGTTTGCCTTCATCGTCGGCAAGCCGTTGCTAACCGGCCAGCGCATCGTTCCCGCCAAGTTCGAGGAGGCGCCGTTCTGGGCAATCAATACAGCGGTCGCCGCCGGGCTTGCGGCATTGGTCTGGCTGGCGCTTGGTCGTGTGCGGGTGTCGCGATGAACGGATGTGCCGCGCCGCCCGTTCCTGTCTTGCGGACCAGCCCGGACTGCCCGCATTTCCCGGTTTCCGTTCCGTTGCCCGGCGCGCTAGGGTTCCGGGCAACGGAATCCCAAGGAGACGCCCCGTGAAACGCCTGTTGCCCGTGATCCTGCTGCCTGTGCTGGCCGCCTGTGCCGATGGTGCGGACCTGCCGCCCTTTCTGGGTGGACCGGACCCTGCCGCGGAACCCGAAGCGCCGCCGCCGATCCCGGCCGAGGTCGCGCCCTATCTGCCGCCAAACGTGCCGGGCACCGTGGTGATGCAGAGTGCCGACGGCTGTTATCTGTTCTCGGTCGAGGTGACGGATCCGCCCAGCGGGTTCCCGGTGCGCGACGGCGCCGGCAATCCGGTCTGCGCCGGGGTTCCGGCAGCACCGCCGCGCCCGGTGCCCTGAATGATCTGGGGCGGGGCCGCCACTGGCCCCGCCGCCGTGAACCCGGCGCAGGACCAACCGGCTAAAGACCGGACCACAGGGGGAAAACATGACCACAGTGATCCGCGGCGGCACCGTCGTGACCCACGACCTGACCTATGCCGCCGATGTCAGGGTCGAGGGCGGGCGCATTACCGAGATCGGGCAGGGCCTGAAGGGCGACCGCACGCTGGATGCTTCGGGCTGCTATGTCATGCCGGGCGGGATCGACCCGCATACCCATCTCGAAATGCCCTTCATGGGCACCTATTCCGCCGACGATTTCGATTCGGGCACCCGCGCCGCGCTGGCCGGCGGCACGACGATGGTCGTCGACTTTGCCCTGCCGAACCCCGGCCAGTCGCTGCTGGATGCGCTGAATGTCTGGTCGAACAAGACCGCCCGCGCCCATTGCGACTATTCCTTCCACATGGCGGTGACGTGGTGGGGCCAGCAGGTCTTTGACGAGATGCCGCAGATCATCGACAAGGGCATCACCAGCTTCAAGCATTTCATGGCCTACAAGGGCGCCCTGATGGTGAACGACGACGAATTGTTCGCCTCGTTCCGCCGGCTGGGAGAGTTGGGCGGCATCGCCATGGTCCATGCCGAGAACGGCGATGTGGTGGCGGAACTGTCGGCGCGGCTGCTGGCCGAGGGCAATACCGGGCCCGAGGCGCATGCCTATTCCCGCCCCGCCCAGGTCGAGGGCGAGGCGACAAACCGTGCCATCATGATCGCCGACATGGCGGGGGTGCCGCTGTATGTCGTGCACACCTCGTGCGAGGATTCGCACGAGGCGATCCGCCGGGCGCGCCAGCAGGGCAAGCGGGTCTGGGGCGAGCCGCTGATCCAGCACCTGACGCTGGACGAAAGCGAGTATTTCAACCCCGACTGGGACCATGCCGCCCGCCGCGTCATGTCGCCGCCGTTCCGCGACAAGCGGCATCAGGATTCGCTCTGGGCCGGGCTGCAATCGGGGTCGCTGTCCTGCGTCGCCACAGACCATTGCGCCTTTACCACCGCGCAGAAACGCAACGGCATCGGCAATTTCACCAAGATCCCCAACGGCACCGGCGGCCTTGAGGACCGGATGCCGATGCTGTGGACCCATGGCGTGAACACCGGGCGGCTGACGCCGAACGAATTCGTCGCGGTGACCAGCACCAACATCGCCAAGATCCTGAACTGCTATCCGAAAAAGGGCGCCATCGCGGTCGGCTCTGACGCCGATATCGTGGTCTGGGATCCGAAGAAGTCGAAGACGATCAGTGCCGGGGCGCAGCAGTCGGTGATCGACTACAACGTGTTCGAGGGCCACACCGTCACCGGCCTGCCGCGCTATACGCTGACCCGCGGCCGGGTCGCGGTGGATGACGGCGAGGTCAAGGGGCAAGAGGGCCACGGCGAATTCGTCGCCCGCCAGCCGGGGATGGCGGTCAACCGGGCTTTGTCGACCTGGAAGGAATTGACCAACCCGCGGCCGGTGGCGCGGGCGGGCATTCCGGAAAGCGGAGTCTAGGCGGAGAGGCCGGGGGGCGCTTTGCCCCGGCGCCATTGTCACTCGGACCAATGGCGCGACAATGGCAACCCCCCGAGGATATTTATGGACGAAGAATGAACAGGGGGTCGGATTTGACGCAGAAGGTCGCGCTTGTCATCGGTGGCGGGTCGGGCATGGGGGCGGCGTCGGCCCGGCGGCTGGCGGCTGACGGCTTTGCCGTCGGCATCCTGTCGTCCTCGGGCAAGGGGGCGGCGCTGGCTGAGGAACTGGGCGGGCTGGGCGTCACCGGGTCGAACCGCCATGACGCCGACATTGCGGCGCTGGTCGATGGCGCGATGGCGCGCTGGGGGCGGATCGACGTGCTGGTGAACAGCGCCGGCCACGGGCCGCGGGCGCCGCTGCTCGACCTGACCGACGCGCAATGGCACGAAGGGTTCGAGGTCTATTTCCTGAACGTCGCCCGCGCGGTGCGACTGGTGGCACCGCATATGGCGGCGGGCGGCGGCGGCAGCATCGTCAACATCTCGACCGCCTGGGTGGCCGAGCCTTCGGCGATGTTCCCGACGAGCGCCGTCGCCCGCGCCGGGCTGGCGGCCTATACCAAACTGTTCGCCGACGAATTCGCCGGCCGCAATGTGCGGATGAACAACGTCCTGCCCGGATGGATCGACAGCCTGCCCAAGACCGACGACCGCGCGGCATCGGTGCCGATGAAACGCTACGGCACCGCGGACGAGATCGCGGCGACCGTCGCCTTCCTCGCCTCGGACGGGGCCGCCTATATCACCGGCCAAAGCCTGAAGGTCGATGGCGGCCTGATGAGGCATGTGTGATGCGCTGCCCTGACGCCCCCAGTTCCTGACGCCCGAAAGACCAGATGCGCGACCTGACCAGCCAGCCCCCCCAGCCCGTCATCGCCGCCAGCGGCCTCAACCTTGTCTTTGGCACCGGCGACGGGCCGGTGCAGGCGCTCAAGGATGTCGACCTGACCATCGGCAAGGGCGAATTCGTCAGCTTCATCGGGCCGTCCGGTTGCGGCAAGACCACCTTCCTGCGCTGCGTCGCCGGGCTGGAGACGCCGACCGGCGGCAGCCTGACGGTGAACGGCATGACCCCGGACGAGGCGCGGCGCAAGCGGGCCTATGGCTATGTCTTTCAGGCGGCGGGCCTGTATCCGTGGCGGACCATCGGCGGCAATATCGCGCTGCCGCTCGAGATCATGGGGTTTCCCCGTGCCGAACGGGCCGACCGGGTGCGGCGCGTGCTGGAACTGGTGGAACTGGCCGGGTTCGAGAAGAAATTTCCCTGGCAGTTGTCGGGCGGGATGCAGCAGCGGGCGTCGATCGCCCGGGCGCTGGCCTTTGACGCCGACATATTGCTGATGGACGAACCCTTTGGCGCGCTTGACGAAATCGTCCGCGACCGCCTGAACGAGGAATTGTTGCGCCTGTGGGACCGCACCGGCAAGACCATCGGTTTCGTCACCCATTCGATCCCCGAGGCGGTCTATCTGTCGACCCGGATCGTGGTCATGTCGCCCAGGCCGGGGCGGATCACCGATGTGATCACATCGACGCTGCCGCGGGAACGCCCTCTCGACATCCGCGATTCGGCCGAATTCATCGCCATCGCCCATCGCGTCCGCGAGGGGCTTCGCGCGGGGCATGTCGATGACTGACCGCCGCACCCGTGCGCAAGCCATTGCCAGCGTCGTGGTCATCGCGGCTCTGGTCTGGGCGCTGGTCTTTCGCGACGACCCGACGCTGGGCCGCGGTCAGGCGGTGGTCGGCTGGCTGATGGTGGCAGGGCTGGCGGGATATCTGGTCCTTGTCTGGCGGAGGCGGGGATGATGCGCCGCGCCGCGCCGGTCATCGTCGTCCTGACCCTTCTGGCCGCGCTGTGGTATCTGGCCTGCGTCCCGATGAACATCCGCGACACCCTGACCGCGGCCGAGCGCGACGGGATCGCGGTCACCCCCGCCACCGCGCGCGAACGGCAGGACACCGGCACTTGGGCGCTGGTCTTTGGCAACCTTGGCGCGCTGGGCGGCAGCTGGAGCATCGAGCGGCCGCGCCTGCCGTCGCCCGGTCAGGTGCTGGCGCAGCTTGCCACCTCGACCCTGGGCGAGGATGCCCTGCCCCGCCGCTTTGACTATGCCGAGGAAGTGGCCGAGCGCGGCCAGATCGGCGCCATGGTGCAGGTCGTGGTGCAGTCGGCGGGTTCGAACCGCAGCCTGATCTATCACACCGGGGTCACCCTGGGCGCCACGGTGGTCGGCTTTCTGATCGGGGCGGCGCTGGGCGTCGCGCTGGCCATCGGCATTGTCTACAACAGGGCGATGGATCTGTCGGTGATGCCCTGGGCGGTCATCAGCCAGACGGTGCCCATCGTGGCGCTGGCGCCGATGATCATCGTCGTCGCCAATTCCATGGGGGTTCAGGGGCTGGTGCCCAAGGCGATCATCAGCGCCTATCTGTCGTTCTTTCCGGTGGTCGTCGGCATGGTCAAGGGGCTGCGGGCGCCCGATGCGATGCAGCTTGACCTCATGCATACCTGGAACGCCAGCGGGCCAAAGCAGTTCTGGTCGCTGCGGCTGCCGGCCTCGGTCCCGTATCTGTTCGCCTCGCTCAAGGTCGGGATCGCGGCCAGCCTTGTCGGCACCATCGTCGGCGAATTGCCGGTGCAGCGAGGGGGCTTGGGGGCGCAAATCTTTTCGGCCAGCTATTACGGCCAGACGCAAAAGATCTGGGCGGCGCTGATCGTCGCGGCAATCATCGCAGCGGCTCTGGTGGCGCTGATCGGCTGGCTCGAGCGGCGGACGGCACGGGCCATGGGGGTGCCGGCATGACCACCTTTGTCGCCCTTCTGCCGGTGCTGGTGGTCTGGCTGTCGCTGTGGGCGCTGAATGTGCTGCTGACCGCCGAGGGCGGCTGGCGCAAGCCCTGGGTCCGGCTGGCGGTGCCACTGATCTTTGGCGCGACGATCCTGATCGTCTGGCAGATGACCGTCCGCACGCTCGACGTGCCCAAGGTAATCCTGCCGGCCCCGACCGAGATCGCGACGACCTTTCTGGGCAACCTGCGCCTGATGTGGGGCGATTTCGCCCAGACCATCGTCAAGGGCGCGTTCAGCGGGCTGGCGATCGGCACCATTGCCGCGCTGGCGGTGGCGGTGCTGATCGACCGCTATCCGGGGCTGGGCCGCGGGCTGATGCCGGTGGCCAGCTTCATGGCCGCCCTGCCCATCGTCGGCACGGCGCCGATCTTTGTCATGTGGTATGGCTTCGGCTGGCAGTCCAAGGCGGCGGTGGTCGTCGTCATGGTGTTCTTCCCGATGCTGGTGAACATCGTCGCGGGCCTTCAGGACACCACGCCGATGCAGCGCGACCAGATGCGGACCTGGGCCGCGGGATACTGGCAGACGCTGGTGCGGCTGCGCCTGCCGGCAGCCCTGCCCTTCATCTTCAACGGGCTCAAGATTTCATCGACGCTGGCGATGATCGGCGCCATTGTGGCGGAATTCTTCGGCTCGCCGACAGAGGGGGTGGGGTTCCGCATCTCGGCCTCGAACGGGCTCTTGAAGCTCGACATGGTGTGGTCGGCGATCCTGGTGGGCGCGCTGGCCGGCAGCGTGACCTATGCGCTGATAAGCTGGATCGAACGGCGGGCGACATTCTGGCACCCGTCGCAACGAGGGTAGGGCACAAGCCCGGACAACAACGTCAACAGGGAGACGGACAATGAAGAAATTCCTACTTGCCGCCACTGCACTGGCCGGGATGGCGGCCCCGGCCTGGGCGCAGGATGCGGTGACGCTGCAGCTGAAATGGGTGACGCAGGCCCAGTTCGCCGGCTATTACGTCGCCCTTGAACAGGGCTTCTACGAGGCCGAGGGGCTGGATGTCACCATCCTGCCCGGCGGTCCCGACATCGCCCCGGCGCAGGTGCTGGCCGGCGGCGGCGCCGATGTGATCGTCGACTGGATGCCCTCGGCCCTGGCCGCGCGCGAGGCCGGGGTGCCGCTGGTCAACATCGCCCAGCCCTTTGCCCGGTCAGGCCTGATGCTGACCTGCTGGGCCGATTCGGGGATCGTGGAACCGGCCGATTTCGCCGGCCATACCCTGGGCACCTGGTTCTTCGGCAACGAATATCCGCTGCTGAACTGGCTGGCGCAGCTGGGGATTCCGACCGACGGGTCGGAAGGCGGGGTGACGGTGCAGAAGATCGGCTTCAACGTCGATCCCCTGCTGCAGCGGCAGGCAGATTGCGTCACCACGATGACCTACAACGAATATTGGCAGGTGATCGACGCCGGCGTCACGCCCGAGGAACTGGTGACGTTCAACTACACCGACTATGGCGTCGATACGCTGGAAGACGGGCTGTATGTGCTGGAATCCAGCCTTGAAGATCCGGCCTTTGTCGACCGGATGGGGCGGTTCGTCCGCGCCTCGATGCAGGGCTGGCGCTGGGCCGAGGAAAACCCCGAGGACGCGGCGATGATCGTCCTCGACTATGACGAGACCGGCGCCCAGACCGAACAGCATCAGGTCCGCATGATGGGCGAGATCGCCAAGCTGACCGCCGGGTCGGACGGCGTTCTGGACGAAGCCGCCTATGCCCGCACCGTAGCGACGCTCTTGAACAACTCGTCCGAGGCGCCGGTGATCAGCGCCGAGCCGGTCGGCGCCTTTACCCATGCGGTGACCGACGCCGCGATGGCCGAGTAGGCGACAGGGGGCGGCGCGCCGGCGCCGCCCCTTTACAGCCGGGCGATCAGCAGGCCGTTCGGGCCAAGCCCGCCGGCGGTGACGTTCTGGTGCAGCAACACTTCGGCCACCCGCGGCAAGGCGATGTCGACGGCATCGGGCGACAGGTTGAAGGCGCAGAAAGTGCCGTCGCCGCGGGTATAGGCCAGAACCGGCGCGGCCGTGTCGGCAAAGGCGATGGTCATGCCGCGCAGATCGGGGGTTTCCCGCCGGAGCGCCAGCATCAGCCGGTAGAAGGCCAGCACCGAACCGCTTTCCGCCGCCTGCCCGGCCACGGCACGGGCCAGTTGCGGCGCCTTGACCGGCAGCCAGGGCGTGCCGGTGGTGAACCCGCCGTTGGGCAGGGTCGCGTCCCAGACCATCGGCGTGCGGCAGCCGTCGCGGCCCTTGTCGTCGGGCCAGAAGGCGATGCCCTGCGGATCGGTGATCTCGTCCCTTGTCAGGTCGGATTCGGTCTGGCCCAGTTCCTCGCCCTGATAGACGCAGATCGAGCCGGGCAGCGTCATGAGCAGTGCCGCCGCCTGCCGGGCCAGATCATCCTGCGGGCCATGCGCCGCCCAACGCGTGACATGGCGGATCACGTCATGGTTCGAGAAGGCCCAGCAGGGGCAACTGTCGGGGGCTGCGGCAAGGAATGCCTCGATCGTGCGCCGGAAATGCGCCGGGGTGAAATCGGGACCCAGCATTTCGAAACTATAGGCCATGTGCAGGCGGCCGGGCGCGGTATAGGCGGCCATCGTCTCGATCGGGCGGACCAGCTCGCCCACTTCGCCGACCATGGTGCGGTCGTCGTATTCGTCCAGCAGCGCGCGCAGGCGTTCCAGGAAGGCAAGGTTCTCGGGCCGGGTCTTCTGATACAGCGAATCCTGCATGTCGAAGGGTCGCGTCGGGGGCGTGGATCGCGGCCGCAGGTCGGGCGGATTGTCGCGCAATTCCTTGTCGTGGAAATAGAAATTGACGGTATCAAGTCGGAAGCCGTCAACGCCGCGTTCCAGCCAGAAGCGCATCGTGCCCAGAAGCCAGTCCTGCACCGCCGGGTTCCAGAAGTTGAAATCCGGCTGCTGGTTGTGAAAGTTGTGCAGGTAGTATTGCCGCCGCCGCGCGTCCCAGGTCCAGGCAGAGCCGCCGAACAGCGCCTGCCAGTTGTTGGGCACATTGCCGTCCGGCTGGGGGTCGGCCCAGACATACCAGTCGGCCTTGGGGTTGTCGCGGCTTGACCGGCTTTCGATGAAGAACGGGTGGTCGGCCGAGGAATGGTTCAGCACCTGGTCGATGATGACCCTGAGGCCAAGGGCATGCGCCTTGGCGATCATCGCGTCGAAATCGGCTAGGCTGCCGAACACCGGGTCGATGCCGGTGTAATCGGACACGTCATAGCCCATGTCCACCATGGGCGAGGGAAAGATCGGCGACAGCCAGATGGCATCGGCGCCGAGTTCCGCGACATGTCCCAGTCGCGCCGTGATGCCCGGCAGGTCGCCGATGCCATCGCCGTCCGAATCCTGAAACGACCGCGGATAGACCTGATAGATCACCGATCCGCGCCACCATTCCGTTGCCATGCCTGCCCCTCCCTGCTGCACTGCGACGTCCGAAACGTTACGGAAGTGGCTTTTCTCTTGCCCGAAACGTTTCGGCTTGGCAAGTTTGCCGACAGATCAGCGGCCGGGGCCGCCGGGGGGACAGCATGACCACATTGCGCGACCTGTCGCGCCACCTTGGCCTGTCCGTGACCCAGGTCAGCCGGGCACTGAACGGCCATTCCGACGTGAGCGAGGAAACCCGGCTGCGGGTGGTGGCCGCGGCCAAGGAATTGAAATATCAGCCGAACCTTTCGGCGCGCAAACTGGTCACCGGCCGGTCGGGCATGGTCGGGCTGGTGCTGCCGGGCAAGCCGCAAAGCCCCGGCGAAAGCTATTTCGTCGATATGGTCGCCGGTCTTTCGGCCCGGTTTTCCCGCCGCGACCGCCAGTTCGTGCTGCATATCGCCGACAAGGGCGATGCGCTGATCGAGGTCTATCGCCGGCTGATCGACGGCGGCGGGCTGGACGGATTCGTGCTGCTGTCGCCGATGGCGGCGGATCCGCGGGTGCGATTCCTGCGCAGCCGCAACCTGCCCTTCGTCCTGCATGGCCGCATCGAGGGGCCGCCCGACTATCCGTTCTTCGACATCGACAACCATGCCGTCGGCTATCGCCTGACCCAGCTTCTGACCGCGCGGGGCCATCGGCGAATCGCCTTCCTGAACGGGCCGCGCGGCCATACCTTTGCCGAATGGCGGCGCGAGGGCTATGGCGCGGCGCTGGCCGCTGCCGGGATTTCCGCCGATCCGACGCTGCACCGCCAGGGCGAAATGACCGAGGGATTCGGCCTGGTCGAATCGCTGCGCCTGCTGGAATCGCCCGACCCGCCCACCGCTTTCATCTGCGGCAACACCTTGGTCGCAAAGGGAGTTTACCAGACGCTCTCTGCCCTTGGCCTGCGGATTCCGCGCGATGTCTCGGTCGTGGCGCATGACGACGCCCTGCCCGGCCACCGCACCGGCGGCTTTGACCCGGCGATGACCGTCACCCTGTCGCCGCTGGCGATCAGCTGGGAACCGCTGGCCGAAATCCTGATGGACCGCATGGATGGCCGTCCGGTGGAGGAGTTGCAGCGTTGGGGGGCGGTGACTCTCCTTGAACGCGATTCCATCGCTGCCGTAAGGGGTTGACCTGAGGCGCCCATGCGCCACGATGTCGGTCAAAGACTCAGTTGACGCAATGGGACTGATAGCGCTATCATTCCAAAACGTTTCGGATGCCCGTACGGGGCTGACGGAAGCCAGAGATTCGGCGGGCCACCGCCGGAGTTACCGGGAGGACTACATGTCTATCACTTTGAAAACGACCGCTTTGCGGTCGACGGCTGTGCTTGCCCTGACGGTTGCCGCGGGCGGCGCCTTTGCAGAGGAAGTGACCGTCGTTTCGGGCGCCGTGGGCAATGCGGTTGCCAACTTCGACGCGCTGGTCGCGCCGTGGGAAGCCGCCACCGGCAATGATGCCGTGCTTGTGCCGATGCCCGCCTCGACCACCGACCAGTTCGGCCAATACCGCCTGTGGCTGGCCGCGCAGAACGGCGATATCGACCTCTACCAGACCGACGTGATCTGGGCGCCGCAACTTGCCGAACACTTCGTCGACCTGACCGCCGCGGCAACCGAAGCCGGGCTGATCGAGACCAACTTCCCCTCGATCATCGAATCGCAGACCGTGAACGGCGCGCTGGTCGCCCTGCCGCTGTTCACCGATGCGCCGGCGCTCTACTACCGCACCGACCTTCTGGAAAAGCACGGCGCCTCGGTTCCGACCACCTGGGAAGAACTGACCGCCACCGCGCAGATGATCCAGGACGCCGAGCGGGCCGAAGGCAATGCCGAGATGTGGGGCTTTGTCTGGCAGGGCAACGCCTATGAAGGCCTGACCTGCGACGCGCTGGAATGGATCAAGTCCTATGGCGGCGGCCAGATCGTCGAAGCCGACGGCTCGATCTCGGTCGACAACGAGAACGCCGCCGCGGCGCTGACCATGGCCGCCGGCTGGGTCGGCACCATCAGCCCCGAAGGCGTTCTGGCCTATCAGGAAGAAGAATCGCGCGGCGTCTGGCAGACCGGCAATGCCGTGTTCATGCGCAACTGGCCCTATGCCTATCTGCTGGGCAACGGCGACGATTCGGCCGTGAAGGGCCTGTTCGACGTGGCTCCGCTGCCCGCCGGCCCCGGCGAAGGCGGCACCTCGGCGGCGACGCTGGGTGGCTGGAACATCGCCGTGTCCAAGTATGGCGACAACCAGGAAGCGGCGATCAGCCTGGCGATCTATCTCGGCTCGGCCGAGGCGCAGAAGCAGCGCGCGATCAACGAAGGCAACCTGCCGACCATCGTGTCGCTGTATGAAGACGCCGACGTGCTGGCCGCCAACCCCTACATGGCGCGCTGGCAGGAAGTGTTCCTGAACGCCGTGCCGCGGCCCTCGGCCCCGGTCGGTTCGGACTACAACGAAGTCTCGACCCTGTTCTTCACCGCCGTGCATTCGGTGATCTCGGGCGAGGAAGAGGCCGCCACCGCGCTGGCCGACCTTCAGGTCGATCTGGAAGACCTGCTGGAAGAGTGATCCGGCATCGGGCGCGGGCGGGATACCGCCCGCGCCCTTACCCTGCCGGAGCACCGGCGGTGGTTGCGTTCCAAGGGGAGGGGGGGCGTGCCATGACGACAAGCCCGGCAACAAGACGATACACCGGATCCGAGCCGAGCCTCCAGCAACAACGGGCGCGCGCGGCCTTCTGGTTCCTCGCCCCCATGCTGGTGATGCTGGCCTTCGTGGCGGCCTGGCCGCTGTTCCGGTCGATCATGCTGTCGTTCACCGATGCCAGTGCCGACAACATCTTCAACGGCGACTGGAACTGGGTCGGCTTCCAGAACTACATCGAGGCCCGCACCCGCGACAACGGCGAGGTGCGCTGGCGCGGCGTCCTGGTCGATCCCGACTGGTGGAACGCGGTCTGGAACACCGTCCGCTTCTCGTTCGTGTCGGTGACGCTGGAAACCATGCTGGGCCTTCTGGTCGCGCTGGTGCTGAACGCCGAATTCAAGGGGCGCGCCTTTGTCCGCGCCGCGATCCTGGTCCCCTGGGCGATCCCGACCATCGTGTCGGCCAAGATGTGGGGCTGGATGCTGAATGACCAATACGGCATCATCAACTCGATCCTTCTCAACATCGGCCTGATCGATTCGCCCATCGCCTGGACGGCACGGCCCGATACCGCGATGATTGCGGTGCTGATCGTCGACGTGTGGAAGACGACCCCCTTCATGGCGCTGCTGATGCTGGCCGGGCTGCAGATGGTGCCCCGCGACATGTACGAGGCGGCCCGCCTGGACGGGATCCATCCGGTCAAGGTCTTCTGGCGCGTGACGCTGCCGCTCTTGCGGCCGGCGATCATGGTGGCGGTGATCTTCCGCCTGCTTGACGCCTTGCGCATCTTCGACCTGATCTATGTGCTGACACCGCGGTCCGAGGGCACGGTCACCATGTCGGTGATGTCGTTCCAGAACATCCGCGAGTTCGGCGACTATGCCGAAGGCTCGGCGCAATCCTCGATCCTGTTCGCCATCATCGCGGTGTTCGTCGCGCTGTACATCTGGCTGGGCAAGGTCGACCTGAGCGGGGAGCGCAGCAAATGATCGTCACCGCCCTTTGGACACTGGTCCAGTTCGCCCTTTTCCTGGCCATCACCGCCGCCGTGCTGTTTCCGTTCTACTATGCGGTGCTGTCCAGCACCGAGGCGGGCGAGGATCGCAGCGCGGCCGGCATCTTCTGGAAGGTGATGTTCTGGCTGATCGTCGCGATCATCGTGGTGATCGCGGTGTTCCCCTTCTACTACGCCATCCTCACCAGTTTCGAGACGGGGACGGCGCTGTTCCGGGTCAACTTCCTGCCGGAAAGCTTTGACCTGTCGAACTATGTCACCGTGCTGACCAAGGGCGCCTTCCTGCGTTCGATCGTCAACTCGGTCTTCATCGCCGCGGTCACAGTGGGTGCGGCGCTGCTGCTGGCCGTCACCGCATCCTATGCGCTGGCGCGGGTGCGGTTCCGCGGGCGCGGCCTGCTGCTCATGACCATCCTCGCCGTGTCGATGTTCCCGCAGATCGCGGTGCTGTCGGGCCTGTATGAACTGGTCAACTGGCTGGGCCTTTACAACACGCCGTGGTCGCTGATCCTGTCCTATACGATCTTCACCCTGCCCTTCACCGTCTGGGTGCTGACCACCTTCATGCGCGACTTGCCCATCGAGATCGAGGAAGCGGCCATCGTCGATGGCGCCAGCCCCTGGATCATCATCACCAAGGTGTTCATGCCGCTGTTGTGGCCGGCCCTTGTCACCACCGGCCTGCTGGCCTTCATCGGCGCCTGGAACGAATTCCTGTTCGCCCTGACCTTCACCATCAGCGAGGACCAGCGCACCGTGCCGGTCGCCATCGCCAACTTCACCGGCGCCTCGGTGCAGGAAATTCCCTGGGGGCCGATCATGGCCGCCTCGGTCCTGGTCACCGTGCCGCTCATCCTCCTCGTCCTCGTTTTCCAGCGCAAGATCGTGGCGGGACTTACCGCCGGCGGCGTGAAAGGCTGAACCCATGGCCAAGATCGAACTCAAGAACGTCACCAAGTCCTATGGCGCGGTCAATGTCATCAAGGGCGTCGACCTGACCATCGAATCCGGCGAATTCATGGTCTTTGTCGGCCCCTCGGGCTGCGGCAAGTCCACGCTGCTGCGCCTGATCTCGGGGCTTGAGACCATCACCACGGGCGACATGCTGTTCGATGGCGAGCGGGTGAACAACATCCTGCCGTCCAAGCGCGGCATCGCCATGGTGTTCCAGTCCTATGCGCTTTATCCGCATATGACGGTCAAGCAGAACATGGAATTCGGCATGAAGCTGGCCGGTTCCAGCAAGGCCGAAACCGAAGCGCGGGTGCAGAAGGCGGCGGACATGCTGCAGATCGGGCATCTGCTGGACCGGCTGCCCAAGCAATTGTCGGGCGGCCAGCGCCAGCGCGTCGCCATCGGCCGCGCGATCACCCGCGACCCGCGCGTGTTCCTGTTCGACGAACCTTTGTCGAACCTGGACGCCGCGCTGCGGGTGGCGACGCGGCTGGAAATCGCCAAGCTGCACCATGACATGAACAATGTGACGATGATCTACGTCACCCATGACCAGGTCGAGGCGATGACCCTTGCCGACCGCATCTGCGTGCTGCGTGACGGGCTGGTGATGCAGGTCGGCACGCCTCAGGAGTTGTATGAACGCCCGAACTCGACCTTTGTGGCCGGGTTCATCGGCAGTCCGAAGATGAACTTCCTGGAAGGCGCCTTTGCCGCGCCGCATGGCGCCCACACCGTCGGCGTGCGGTCCGAACATCTCGAGGTGGTGCCCGAGGGTCAGGGGCTGTGGAGCGGCACCGTCGTCCATGCCGAACACCTTGGCTCGGACAATTACCTGTTCGTCGATGTCGGTGGCGGAGAGCCGGTGATCGTCCGCCTGGGCGGCAAGGACCATGTCGATCTGGGTGCCCGCGTCAGCCTGCGGCCGCTGGAAGGGCATATGCACCGCTTCGATGCCGAGGGACGGCCGGTTCGCTGAATGACCGATTTCGTGGCTTCGCTGGATGGGGGCGGCACCAAGACCGCTGCCGCCATCGCCTTTCCTGACGGTCGGGTCGAACGACAGATCACCCGCGCCGGCAGCAATCCGCAGGATCATGCCGACTGGGCCGAGGCGCTGGATGCCGCGCTGGCGCCGCTGGTGGGCGCCGCGCAAACGGTGCTGGGCCTTGCCGGATATGGCGAAGTGCCCAGCCTGGACGATGTGCTCCGGCGCAAGGCGCGCGAATGGCTGGGTCCGCAGGTCACCGCGGTGAACGACGTGGCGCTGGCGGCGATGGCCGCCTTTCCCGACGGCGGCGGCGTGCTGATCCTGTCGGGCACCGGGTCGATGGCGATCGCCACCGGCCCGCGCGGCACGGTGCGGGTCGGCGGCTGGGGCGATCTGTTCGGCGACGAGGGCTCGGGCTACTGGATCGGGCGCGAGGCGCTGGCCCGCGCCAGCCGCGAACGCGACGGCCGGGCCGAGGATCGCGGGCTGGCGACGGCGATGGAGCAGCGGCTTGGCCTGTCCGCCAGCGAGGGCAGCTTTGCCCTGCTGGGCTGGGCGCTGCGGCAGAAACACTCCCGCGCCGGCATCGCCAGCCTTGCGCTGATGGTCGCGACCCTGGCCGAAACCGGGCTGGCCCCGGCGCGCGAGGTGCTGGACGAGGCGGCGCGCGAACTGGCCCATCTTGGCCGGTCGGCGGCGGGTCAGGCCGGGCTGTGGGGGCCGCAGCCTTGGGCGGCGGCGGGGTCGGTGTTCCGCTCGACCGTGCTGCGCGACAGCCTGTCCCGCCATCTTGGCGCCGCGCCGGTCGAACCGGCGGCCGATGCCCTGGCCGGCGGCCTGATCCTTGCGGCACGGGCCGCGGGCTGGGCGGTGGATGACGACTGGCGCGCGCGGGTCGTGGCCGGCTGCCGGCAGGGCGGCGGTTAGGCCACCACCACCGGCGCCGGGTCCAGCGGGTATTCCTCAAGGTTCGGCCCCGGCCCGATGCGGTCGATGACCGCGAACAGGCCGGGCGGCGCCAAGGGCGTCAGCACGCCATGCCAGGT
This sequence comes from uncultured Rubellimicrobium sp., assembly GCA_964540965.1. Classification (GTDB taxonomy): domain Bacteria; phylum Pseudomonadota; class Alphaproteobacteria; order Rhodobacterales; family Rhodobacteraceae; genus JADYZU01. The sequence goes on from CAZIOT010000013.1 coordinate 89,491, forward strand.
GTTGCGCAGCAGGTTGATCCCCTGCCCCGGCGCCGTCAGGAAGGCCCGCAGCCGGACGGGGGTGCCGCGGTCATCCTCGGCCACGACGACAAGGAAGGGATCCGCCGTCATCGGGATGAAGGCCTGCGAACCCAGCGGGTGCCGTTCGACCAGATCGACCCGATACGGCAGGCTGCGGGTTTCCGAGCGGAACACCGAGATGCCGGCGCGGCCATCGCTGCCGAAATCGAGCCGCGCCCGGTCATGCCAGCGACCGCAGAGGCCGGCATTGATGATCCGGTCGGGGTCGCCGGCGGTGTCCAGCACGTCGCCAAAGGGGGCGAAGGCGGCGGCGGTGAGGGGTTCGGCGCGGATCCTCATCGCGCAGGAAATTTCGCGAAATTTCCAAACGGCCCTGAAAATTCGCGAATTTTCAAGGCGTTCACAGCGTCAATCCCGGATGCCGGTTGACGTCCTTGTACAGCAGATAGCGGAAATCCTCGATCCCGGTCGCGAAACAGGCCTGCGGGCAAAAGGCGCGCAGCCACATGAAATCGCCCGGACCGACCGTCACCCAGTCCCGGTTGAGCAGGTAGCGCGCCGTTCCCTGCAGGACATACAGCCCGTGCTCCATCACATGCGTCTCGGCAAAGGGGATGCGGCCGCCGGGGCGGAAGGTGACGATGTTGACGTGCATGTCATGGCGGATGTCGGCGGGGTCGGCAAAGCGGGTGGTGCCCCAAAGGTCGGTATCGGGCATCCAGTTCACAGGGGCGGTGGCGTCATCGGCCAGGATCGGCTCGGGCGGGGTGACACCCGCGGCGGGTTGCCAGCGTTTGCGCACCCAGTGAAAGCGCAGGGGCGCGTCGCCCTCGTTGCGGACCGACCATTGCCGGCGCGGCGGGATATAGGCGTAACCGCCCGGCCCCAGCAGCCGCGTATCGCCATCGAGCGTCAGGGTCATTTGACCCGAGACGACAAGGATTGCCGCCTCGGCCCCCGGATCGGGTTCGGGCTGGGTGGCGCCGCCGCCCGGCTGCACCTCCATCGCATATTGGGCAAAGGTCTCGGCAAAGCCGGACAGCGGCCGGGCGATGATCCAGCCCTGCGTGCGGTCCCAGCCGGGAAACAGCGAGGTGACGATGGACCGCTGCACCGACGCCGGGATGAAGGCATAGGCGGTGGTGAAGACGGCGCCGGATTGCGCCGGCTCTTCGGTCTGCGGCGGCAGGCCGCCGGGGGGGAAAGCATAGCTGCGGGTCATAGCATGGCCTGAAGGCGCAACGCGCCGATCCGTTCCACCTGCGCGCAGGCGGTGGCGAATTCGGTGTCGCTGTCGTTGTCGATGCGGCGGCGGAAGGCGTCAAGGATCGTGGCCTTGGTATTGTCGCGCACCGCGATGATGAAGGGAAAGCCGTGTTTCGCGACATAGGCGGCGTTGAGGCCCTGGAATGCCGCGCGTTCCTCGTCGGTCAGCGCGTCAAGCCCGGCGCTGGCCTGTTCGGCGGTGCTGTCCGCCGTCAGCCGTTTCGCCGCCGCCAGCTTGCCGGCAAGGTCGGGGTGGGCGCGCAGCACCGCCAGCCGCTCGTCGCGCGTGCCGCTGCGAAAGGCGCGGGCCATGGCATTGGCAAGGCCGGTGGCGCTGTCATGGGCCGGCCCGAGTTCAAGCGCAAAGGCGCGTTCGGCGACCCATGGGCTGTGTTCGTAGATGCCGCCGAAGCGGGACATGAATTCGTCCTGCCCCATCTGCGAGGGATGCAGCCGCGCGACCGGCGGATTGACCTTTGCCCAATGCGCGGCGATCTGGCTGCGGGTGGCGAACCAGCCGCCGCCCTTTTGCGCCGCGTGGTCAAGGAACCGGCGCAGCCCCGCCACCTTGCCCGGCCGCCCGATCAGCCGGCAATGCAACCCGACGCTGAACATCCGCCCGCCTTCGGCGTGAAGTTCGTTGAAGGTGTCGCAGAGGTAGTCGCCGAATTGCCCGCCGGTGATATAGCCGGGCGCGGTGGCAAAGCGCATGTCGTTGGCTTCGAGCGTGTAGGGGATGACCAGCTGGTCGCGGTCGCCCACCCTTCGCCAATAGGGCAGGTCGTCGTCGTAGGTGTCGGAAATCCAGTCGAAGGCGCCGGTTTCCGCCGTCAGCCGCACGGTGTTTTCGCTGCACCGCCCGGTATACCAGCCCCTCGGCGGCGTGCCGACCACCTCGGTATGCAGGCGGATCGCCTCGGCGATCTGGGCGCGTTCCTCGGCCTCGGGCATGTCGCGGTGATCGACCCATTTCAGCCCGTGGCTGGCGATGTCCCAGCCCGCCGCCTTCATCGCCGCCACCTGTTCCGGGGCGCGGGCAAGGGCGGTGGCGACGCCGTAGATCGTCACCGGCAGCGCCTTGCCGGTGAACAGCCGGTGCAGCCGCCAGAACCCGGCGCGGGCGCCGTAATCGTAGATCGATTCCATGTTCCAATGCCGCATCCCCGGCCACATCGCGGCGCCGGCGATGTCGGACAGGAACGCCTCGGATGCGGCATCGCCGTGGAGGACGCAGTTCTCGCCGCCCTCCTCGTAATTGAGCACAAGGCTGACGGCGACGCGGGCATTGCCGGGCCAGCGGGCGTCGGGCGGATTGGCGCCATGGCCGGTGAAATCGCGGGGATAACGGGGCGGTGTCATGGCGCGATCCTAGGCCGGGGGCGCGCGGGCTTGCAAGGCGGGCCGGCGCCGGTAGGGTGGGGGCAACCCCACCGCCCGCCCGAGGAGTGCCATGGCCGCCGGATATCTGACCACCCATGTCCTTGACACCGCGCTGGGCCGCCCGGCCGAGGGCGTAGCGATCTGGCTTTACCGGCTGAGCGGGCAGTCGCACCGCAAGATCGCCGAGGTCGTCACCAATGCCGATGGCCGCACCGACGGGCCGATCCTGCCCCCGGCAAAGTTCGAGCTGGGCGTCTATGAGCTGGTGTTCCACGCCGGAGACTATCTGCGCCGCACCGGCCAGGCGACGGAAGGAACCCTGTTCCTTGACCAGATACCCATTCGTTTCGGCCTGTCCGAGGACGCGCATTTCCATGTGCCGCTCTTGCTGTCCGCGCACGGGTATTCGACATACAGGGGCAGCTAATGAAGGGCTTCGACACATCAAACCTTGAAAGGTCAGAGCGCGTCGCAGCAGCGATAATTCTCAAGCTAGCCGAAACTGGGTTTCAATCCTCCGTCCTCGAATACTCGGAACTTGGACTAGACGAAGACTTGGAGCGATTTTTCGATATGACGGTAAGGTGGCTGATAGCAGAACAGCTAGTCCAAGTTGGAAATTTCAGCCGGCTATTGAACGGCCCTAGTGGCTTGATCGAGCCTACCCTGACCAGCAAGGGTATCGAGTTGCTCGGACAAAGCATTGTGCTCAGAGACACGAAGCGCGATGCAGGCGAGGCAGTGTACGCTATCGCCAAAGGTGATCGCTCATTCTGGCAGGTTGGTGACCTTATTGGCTCGATTTTGGGTGGATTGACCAAATCCATGGGTGGCTAAATGGAAATGCCGGTGTTGATGATGTGGGCGGAATTTGCCGTCCGGTGGCTGCATGTCGTCACCGCCATCGCCTGGATCGGGTCGTCGTTCTACTTCATCGCGCTCGACCTTGGCCTGCGGCGCGACCGGGTGCTCGCCTCGGGCGCCGATGGCGAGGAATGGCAGGTCCATGGCGGCGGCTTTTACCATGTGCAGAAATACCTTGTCGCGCCGGCGGCGATGCCCGCGCATCTGACCTGGTTCAAATGGGAAAGCTACTGGACCTGGATTTCGGGCTTTGCCCTGCTGACCCTCGTCTATTGGCACGGGGCAGAGCTGTTCCTGATCGACCCGGCGGTGATGGATCTGGCGGTGTGGCAGGCGGTGGCGATTTCCGCCGCCTCGCTGGCCTTCGGCTGGATCATCTACAACACCCTGTGCAAGCTACTCTTGCGGTTCGACATGTCGGTGCTGATGTTCGCGCTGTTCGCCGTGATCATCGGCATGGCGCTGTTCTATACGTCGGTCTTCAGCGGCCGGGCGGCGATGCTGCATCTGGGCGCCTTCACCGCCAGCATCATGACCGGCAACGTGTTCTTCATCATCATGCCGAACCAGCGGGTGGTGGTGGCCGATCTTCAGGCCGGGCGCAAGCCAGACCCGAAATACGGCAAGATCGCCAAGCAACGGTCGACGCACAACAATTACCTGACCCTGCCGGTCATCTTCCTGATGCTGTCGAACCATTACCCGCTGGCCTTCGGCGCGAACCACGCCTGGGCCATCGCGGCGCTGGTGTTCCTGATGGGCGTCACCATCCGGCATTTCTTCAACACCATGCACCAGAAGCAGGGCAAGCTGTGGTGGACCTGGGTGCTGACGGCGCTGATCTTTGCCGCGATCATCGCGCTGTCCTGGCCCTCGGGCTATGAATACGAGGAGGAGACGGCGCTGTCGCCCGCCGGCCACCGCTATGCCGTGGCCGAGGGCTTTGACCATGTCGCCGACATCGTGCTGTCGCGCTGTTCGATGTGCCATGCGGCAGAACCGGCGTGGTCGGGCATCGTGGCCCCGCCGCGCGGTGTGGTGCTGGAGAACCCGCAGCAGATCGCCAACCTCGCCCGGCAGGTGTGGATGCAGTCGGGGCTGACCCATGCCATGCCGCCGGCCAATATCAGCGCGATGGAGCCCGAGGAACGGGCGGCGATCCGCGCGTGGTTCGAGGGGGCATCTTAGGTTTCGGCGCTGCCGCGGCTTGTGCTGTTCATCTGACAAAGGCTAAGAGTCGCGCGCGTGACCGCCGGAGGAGGACCGGATGCCAGCGACTGCGATCTTTCCCGATCTCGAGGGCGCCTCGGTTTTCATCACCGGCGGCGGGTCGGGGATCGGCGCGGCGCTGGTCGCGGGATTTGCCGCGCAGGGGGCGCGGGTCGCCTTTGTCGATATCCAGCCCTCCGCGGACCTTGCCGAGGAGGTGGCGGCGAAAACCGGCCACCTGCCGCTGTTCATCGCCTGCGACATCACCGACACCGCGGCCCTGACAGCGGCGATGGACCGCGCGGCGGCGGCGCATGGCCCGCTGCGGGTGCTGGTCAACAATGCCGCCGACGACCTGCGCATGGCCGCGGCCGAGGTGACGCCGTCGGTCTGGGACCGCAACCTTGCGCTCAACCTTGACGCCTATTTCCACGCCTGCCGCCATGCCGCGGCGATGATGCTGACGGCGGGGGGCGGTGCGATCGTCAATTTCTCGTCCATCACCTGCATGATGGGCATGGCGGGGATCGTGCCCTATGTCACCGCCAATGCCGGCATCATCGGCATGACGCGGGCATTGGCGCGCGAATGGGGCGGCGACATGATCCGGGTCAATGCCATAGCCCCCGGCTGGGTGCTGACGGAAAAGCAATTGCGACTGTGGGCGACGGAAGAGGCCCTGGCCGGGTTCCTGCCGCGCCAGTGCCTGCCGGCGCGGATCGCGCCCGAGGATGTGGTCGGCCCGGTGCTGTTCCTGTCCTCGGAGGCGGCGCGCGTCGTCACCGGGCAGGTGCTGCCGGTCGATGCCGGCGTGGTGCATGGGGGGTGAGGCATGGGCCGCTGGATTGCAATCGACTGGGGCACCTCGAACCTGCGCGGCTGGGCGATGGATGGCGCGCAGGCCGTCGCCCATGCCGGCTCGGACCGCGGCATGGGCAAACTCACGCGCGACGGGTTCGAACCGGCGCTGCTGGACCTGATCGGCGACTGGCCGGGGCGCGACGATATCGTCGCCTGCGGCATGGTCGGCGCCCGGCAGGGCTGGATCGAGGCGCCCTATGCCATGACGCCCTGTCCGGCGCTGCCGGCGGGCTTTGTCTCGCCCGACAGCGCAAGCGGCCTGCGGGTGCGGATCATCCCCGGCGTGGCGCAGGATCGCCCGGCCGATGTGATGCGCGGCGAGGAAACCCAGATCGCCGGATACCTCGCGCTCAACCCCGGCTGGGACGGGACATTGTGCCTGCCCGGCACCCATACCAAATGGGTGCAGGTCAGCGCCGGCGAGATCGTGTCCTTCCAGACGGTGATGACGGGCGAATTGTTCGCCAGCATCGGCAGCGGCACCGTCCTGCGCCATTCGGTGACGGGCGAGGGCTGGGACGATGCCGCCTTTGCCAAGGCGCTGGACGACAGCCTGTCGCATCCCGAACGGCTGACCGCGCGGCTGTTTTCGCTGCGCGCCGAAAGCCTGCTGCACGCGATGGCGCCGGCCACCGCCAGGGCGCGGCTGTCGGGCCTGCTGATCGGCATGGAACTGGCCGGGACGCGGCCCTTCTGGCTGGGCACGCAGGTTGCCATCATCGGCAGCGGCAGCGTCGCCGGGCATTACCGCGCCGCGCTTGCCGCGCAGGGGGCGCAGGTCGCCCTTGCCGACAACGATACCGTCACGCTTGCCGGCCTGATCGCCGCCCACGAGGGAGCCAGACCATGACCCGCCCGATCATCGCCATCCTGCGCGGCATCACGCCCGAGGAAGCGGTCCCCGCTGCCGAGGCGCTGATCGCCGCCGGCATCACCGCGATCGAGGTGCCGCTCAATTCGCCGCATCCGATGACCTCGATCGCCGCCATGGTGCGCCATTGCGGCAGCCGCGCGCTGATCGGGGCGGGGACGGTACTGACGGTGCGCGATGTCCACGAGGTGCGCGATGCCGGCGGCAGGCTGATCGTCTCGCCGAACTGCGACCCCGAGGTGATTGCCGCCACCATCGCCGCCGGCATGGAAAGCTGGCCGGGGGTGATGACGCCGACCGAGTGTTTCGCGGCCCTCAGGGCCGGGGCGACCGGGCTGAAGATCTTCCCCGGCACGCTTCTGGGCACCGAGGGGCTGAAGGCGATCCGCGCCGTGCTGCCCAAGGGGACCCGGGTCTATGCCGTGGGCGGCGCCGGGCCCGAGAATTTCGCGCAATGGATCGGGGCCAGTGCCGACGGTTTCGGCATCGGATCGGCGCTGTACAAGCCCGGCATGGACGCGTCCGAGATCGGCGCCCGCGCCCGCGCGATCACCGCTGCCTGGGACAAGGCAAAAACCGGAGAAGTGACAGCATGATGATCCATGACGACGGCATCAACCTTCTGGGCGAAGGGCCGCTGTGGCACCCGGAGCGCGGCGAATTGTTCTGGTTCGACATCCTGGGCCGCCGCCTGCACCGCAAGGGCCAGTCGTGGCGCTTTGACCGCTTTGTCAGCGCCGCCGGCTGGATCGACCGCGACACGCTGCTCATCGCCTCGGACCGGGCGCTGTCGGTCTTCTCGCTGACCTCGGGCAGCCTTGACGATCTTTGCGCGCTCGAGGCCGATGTGCCGGGCAACCGCTGCAACGACGGCCGCGCCGATCCGCAGGGCGGGTTCTGGATCGGCACGATGGCGATCCACCAGCCGGCGAAAACCGGCGCCTTCTGGCGGTTCTACAAGGGCGAGTTGCGGCGGATCATGGCGCCTGTGGCGATCAGCAATGCCGCCTGTTTCGCGCCCGACGGCACCACCGCCTATTTCGCCGACACGCCCGAACAGGTGATCCGCCGCATCCGGCTTGACCGCGACGGCTGGCCGGTGGGCGAAAGCGAGATCCATGTCGACCTACGCGGCACCGATCTATTCCCCGACGGCGCCGTGGTCGATGCCGAAGGCAACCTGTGGAACGCGCAATGGGGCGCCGGCCGGGTTGCCGCCTATGACCAGAACGGACGCGAGATCGCCGTGATCCCGGTGCCCTCCGTGCAAAGCACCTGCCCGGCCTTCGGCGGCGCCGATCTGTCGACCCTTTTCTGCACCTCGGCCGCCGCCGGCCTCAGCCAGGACCATCTGGCCGACCACCCCGACTCGGGCCGCACCTTTGCCACCAATGTCCCGTTCAGGGGTCAGGCGGAACACAGGGTTCTTCTCTGATCCTGTTCATTCTTCGTCCATAAATATCCTCGGGGGGTCCGGGGGGCGAAGCGCCCCCGGCGTCCTCCACCCACGGAGCGCCCGATGAAACGCAGCCTTGGCGTCTGCTATTATCCCGAACACTGGCCCGAGGACTGGTGGCCTGACGACGCGCGGCGCATGGCCGATGCCGGGATCACCTGGGTCAGGATCGGCGAATTCGCCTGGTCGCGGCTCGAACCCGTGCCGGGGCAGTTCGACTGGGGCTGGATGGACCGCGCCTTTGACCTGCTGGGGGCGGCGGGGCTCAAGGTCGTCCTCGGCACGCCGACCGCGACGCCGCCGCGCTGGATGATCGACCGCCATCCCGACATGCTGGCGGTCGACCGCGAGGGCCGGACGCGCGGCTTCGGCTCGCGCCGGCACTACGATTTCTCGCATCAGGGCTACCGCGCCGAATCGCGGCGGATCACCCGGGCGCTGGCCGACCGCTATGGCCGGCATGCCGCATTGGGCGGCTGGCAGACCGACAACGAATATTCCTGCCACAACACCACGCTGTCCTATTCCCCCGCCGCGCTTGCGGGGTTCCGCGACTGGCTGGCACGGAAATACCAAAGCCCGGCGGCGCTGAACCGCGCCTGGGGCAATGTGTTCTGGTCGATGGACTATGCCGACTTTGCCGAGATCGGCCTGCCCAACCTGACCGTGACCGAGGCGAACCACCCCCATCAGCTTGATTTCCGCCGCTATTCCAGCGCGATGGTCGCCGAGTTCAACCGCGAGCAGGTGGCCGAAATCCGTGCCCGCTCGGACGCGCCCATCGCGCATAACTACATGGGCCGCACCACCGATTTCGATCATTTCGATGTCGGCCGCGATCTGGATATCGCGTCCTGGGACAGCTATCCGCTGGGGTTCCTGCTGGACCGGGTCGAGGTCGACCAAGGCTATCGCGCCCGGTTCATGCGGCAGGGACACCCCGACAATCAGGCCTTCCACCATGACCTTTACCGCGCCGTCGGCCGGGTCGGCACCTCGGCCTCGCCTTCGGGCGGGCGCTGGTGGGTGATGGAGCAGCAGCCCGGCCCGGTGAACTGGGCGGCGTGGAACCCGGCGCCGCTGCCCGGCATGGTCCGGCTCTGGACATGGGAGGCGTTCGCCCATGGCGCCGAATGCGTGAGCTACTTCCGCTGGCGGCAGGCGCCCTTTGCGCAGGAACAGATGCACGCCGGGTTGTTGCGCCCCGACAGCGCCGATGCCCCGGCCCTGGCCGAGGCGCGGCAGGTGGCCGACGAATTGCAGGCGATGCCCGAGGTCGAGGCCGCGCCGGCGCAGGTCGCCATCGTCTTCGACTATGAATCCTGCTGGGCCTGGGCGGTGCAGCCGCAGGCCAGGGATTTCGATTTCTTCCGCCTGGCCTTTGACGCCTATCGCGCCTGCCGTCGCGCCGGGCTGAACGTCGACATCCTGCCGCCCGACACCGCCGACCTGTCTGCCTACGGTCTGGTCCTGGCCCCCGGCCTGATGCGCCTGTCGGACCCGTTGCGCGCCGCGCTGGCCGGGTATCGCGGCATCGCCCTGATCGGCCCGCGCAGCGATACCAAGACCGCCGATCTGGCCATCGCCGTGCCCCTGGGGCCGGATGTGCCGGGGCTTGACGTGTCGGTCACGCTGGCCGACAGCCTGCCGCCCTGGGGCGATGTGCCGCTGGACGGCGGCGGCGCCTTCCTGCGCTGGTTCGAGCATTTGGAAGGGGCCGCACCGGTGCTGGAAACCACCCGGCACGGGCAGCCGGCGCTGATGGGCGGGCGGCATCTGCGCTATCTGGCCGGCTGGCCCGACGATGCCGCCTTCGACCGCATCCTGCGCGGCATCTGTGCCGAGGCCGGGATCGCCACGCTGAACCTGCCCGAGGGGCTGCGCGTGCGCGATACCGCCAGCACGCGCTTTGTCTTCAACTATTCCTCGCAAGCCCAAGCCTGGGGCGACACCATCCTGCCGCCCGCCGGTGTGCATTGGGAACCGCGATGACCCCGTTCGGCATCAACGACGACGGCAGGCCGGTTCACCGGCTGACCATCGGCGCCGGCGACCTCTCCGCCAGTTTCCTGACCCGCGGCGCCATATTGCAGGATCTGCGGCTGGCGGGGGTGGACCGCAACCTGACCGTGGGGTCGGACGACCTTGCCGACTACTTTGGCCCGATGGTCTATCACGGCGCCGTTGTCGGCCCGGTGGCCAACCGCATCGCCGGCGCCCGGGCCGAGGTCGGCGGCGTGGCGATCACCGCGCCGGCGAACGACGGGCCGAACCTGCTGCATTCCGGCGCCGGCGGCACATGGCGCCGGGTGTGGGAGGTGACGGAACACGGGGCCGCGCATGTGCTGTTCCGCCTTGACCTTGCCCATCTGGAGGACGGCTTTCCCGGCAACCGCACCATCACCGCGCGGTTTGCCCTGCGCGAGGACAATGTGCTGCGACTGGACCTGCGCGGCGCAAGCGACCGGCCGACGCTGATGAACGTGGTCAATCACAGCTACTGGAACCTCGACGGCAGCCCCGACTGGGGCCGCCACCGGCTGCGCGTTGCCGCCGATGCCTGGCTGCCGGTCGATGCCGGGCTGATCCCGACCGGAGAGATCCGCGACGTGACCGGCACGGGCTATGATTTCCGCAGCGCCCGCAGCGCGGTGCTGGGCGCGCCGGCCATCGACCATTGCCTTGTGCTGTCGCGGGCGCCGGCCGGTCTGCGCGACGTGCTGTGGTATCAGGGCGAAAGCGGCGTCAGCCTGACCATGGCCACCACCGAGCCGGGGATGCAGGTCTATGACGGCGGCCAGGGTGCCCGGCCGGGGGCCGCGGTGCACGAGGCGCCGGCGTTCGAGGCGCAGGGCTGGCCCGATGCGATGCACCACCCCGGATTCCCGCCGGTGACGCTGATGCCGGGGCAGGTCTATTCCACGACGACACTGTGGAAATTCGGCCGGTAAGGTGGGTCTTGACCCACCCTACACCCGGTGCAGATACATCTCGAACTCGACCTCGGTGACGATCCGCGCCACCCGCGCATATTCCGCCGCCTTGATCGCGGTGAAGGTGCGGTGCAGGTCGGCGCCCAAAGCCTCCCGCAGAAAGGCCGAGCTTTCGGCCGCGCGGATGGCGGTGCGCCAGTCGACGGGAATCTCCTCGCCCCCCACGGCGGCATAGGCGTTGCCCGTCACCTCCGGACCTGGGTCGATGTGCTGCGCCAGCCCGTGCCGGATCCCGGCCAGCACCGTGGACGCGACCAGATAGGGGTTGGCGTCCACCCCCGCCGGCCGGTGTTCGATGCGCCGGCCCGCCACCGCGCCGGCCGGCACCCGCAGCGCGACCGAGCGGTTGTTGACGCCCCAGGACGGCGAGACCGGCGCATAGCTCTGGCTGGCAAAGCGCCGCCAGGAATTGGCGTGGGGGGCAAAGACCAGCATCGATTCGCCCATGGTCTGCTTCAGCCCGCCCAGCGCGTGCAAAAGCATCGGGTTCCAGGTACCGGGCCGGTCCTCGATCAGCACATTCCGGCCCTGACCGTCGCGCAGGCCGACATGGAAATGCATCCCCGAACCGGCATAATCCTCGACCGGCTTGGCCATGAAACAGGCGGTGACGCCATGCGCCCGCGCCTGCGCCCGCACGATCCGCTTGAGCCGGATCAGGTCGTCGGCCGCCTGCATCACATCGGTGCGGTAATGCAGCGTCAGTTCGTATTGCCCCGGCGCATATTCGGAAATCGCGGTTTCGGCGGTGATCCCGGCCAGATCGGCGCCGCGGTAGATGTCCGACAGCAGCGGCAACATGCCGTGCAGCATGTCCACCGAATAGACCTCGGTTGCGGGCGAGACGCGGCCGTCGATCAGGTCGCGCGCCGGGCGGATGCGGCCATCGGGGCCGCGGTCACGTTCCAGCAGGAAGAATTCCAGCTCGAAGGCGCCGGTGGGGTAAAGCCCCTGCCCCGCCAGCGCGTCGACCTGCCGCCGCAGCGCGTGGCGCGGGTCCGAGGACATCGGCCGGCCGTCGAGTTCATACATGCTCATCAGCACCTCGGCCCGCGCCGGGCTGGTGCCGTGCAGCCGTTTCAGGGTGCCGGGGATCGGCCAAGCCAGCAGGTCTCCGTCACCGTGGTCCCAGATCAGGCCGGTTTCGTGGACATCCTCGCCCAGGATGTCGAGGCCGAGGATCGAGATCGGCAGATGCCGCCCGCCCTTGTAGAAGGCCTCAAGCTCGTGCCGGCGGATGATCTTGCCGCGGCCGATGCCGTTGGCGTCGTGCAGCACGATATCGATCGCCTCGACATCGGGGTTTTCGGCCAGAAAGGCGCGGGCTTCTTCCCAATCGGCGCCAGAGGGGCAGACAGTGGTCATTCAGGCACTCCGTAGGGTGGGCCCCGGCCCACCGCCCTTTTGCGCGGGGGCAAACACTTCGCCCAGCACCTCGTCAAAGGCCGCGATCAGCCGGTCGATCTGCCGCTTTTTCGTCACCGGGCTGACCAGCATCATGTTGTGGAAGGGCGCGATCAGGCTGCCGCGGTTGAGGAGCGCGATATGGACGGCGCGTTCGACGGCGGGGACATGCGCGGCGGCGGCCTCGGCGCCGTTTTTCAGGGGGCCGGGGGCGCAGATGAATTCGACCCGCGCCCCGACCCGGGCGACATGCCAGGGCGCCCTGTGCCGGGCGATGGCCCCTTGCAGGCCGCGCGCGAGCCGCTCGGCGCCCTTGTTCATCCGGGCATAGGCCTTGTCGGTCGCGACCTCATCCAGCGTGGCGACCAGCGCCGCGAATTGCAGCGGGTTGCCCGACAGGGTGGTGCCCATGCCGGAATGGCCGGCGGGGCGGGCGGATTCATGGGCCGCGAACCTTTCGGCAACCTCGGCCGTCATGCCCCAGACCGCGGTCGCCACGCCGCCGGCAACGCATTTGCCGATGACCAGCATGTCGGGGTCAAGCCCGTGGACCCGGCCATAGCCGCCGGGGCCGGTGGATTGGGTATGGGTTTCGTCAAGGATGAACAGCGCACCATGGCTGCGGGCCAGTTGTTGCAGCCCCTCAAGGAACCCCGGTTCGGGCAGGACCATGCAGGAATTGGTCATCACCGGTTCGGCCAGGATGGCGGCGATGTCGCCCTTGGCCAGCGCCTGCTCTACCGCGCCTAGGTCGTTGAACGGCACCGCCACGGCCGAACGGCGCAGGTCGTGGATCTGGCCGACCAGGCCGGGCCGGGCGACAGTGCGGTCGCCATCGAGGGCGACCATCACGTCATCGACGGTGCCGTGATAGCAGCCGTCAAAGACCAGGATGCGGGGCCGGGCCGTCACCGCGCGGGCGACCTTGATCGCATAACGGTTGGCGTCGGTCGCGGTGGCGGCGATCTGCCAGCGCAGCGGGCCGAACTGCCGGACAAGCAATTCCCCCGCGCGGGCGGCATCGGCCGAGGGCAGCATGCAGGTCAGCCCCCGCCGCGCCTGCCGCCTTATCGCCCGGGCCACGGCGGGCGGTGAATGGCCGAACATGGATCCGGTGTCGCCAAGGCAGAAATCGTCGATGGCATAGCCGTCGATGTCGTGCAGCACGGCGCCTTCGGCCCGGTCGACGACCAGCGGAAAGGGCGTCGGCCAGTCGCGCATCCAGTGCATCGGCACGCCGCCCAGCCAGTCGCCACGGGCGGCAACGGCGGATTTCGGGCGCGAGGCGGCGAAACGCGCGGTTTCGCGGGCAAAAAGCGCGGCGACCCGGTCTGGATCGGCTCCGGCGGTCTGGATGTGGTCGGTCATCGGGCGGTTATGGCATTGCCCCGAAGGGAAGGCAAAGGGGGCGTCACCCGGCCCGCAACGCCCGCAACACCGCCTCGGGTTCGCGGTCCAGCACGCGCAGCAGGGTCAGCGCCGGCCCGCTGATCTCGCGCGCGCCCTGTTCCCATTTGCGGTAGCCCGACAGGCTCATCCCCATGAGGGGCGCCATCTGTTCCTGCGTCAGCCGGGCGCGCTTGCGGATGGTGCGGGGGTTGGGGAAATGATGTTCGACCGCGCCGTCCTTGTGGCCGCGCACAAAGGCTGCGGCTTCTTCGGCAGCCCGGACCAGATCTTCGGCAAGGGTGGTCATGGGTCAGTGCTCCTTCGGGATGATGGCTGAGATCGCGGCCTTCAGGGCGTTGCGTTCCGCCTCGGTCAGGTTGTCCTTTTCGTTCTTCGCAAAGACCACGAACAGGAACAGCGGATAGCGCGGGTCGTGGTAATAGTAGATCACGCGCGCCCCGCCGCTTTTGCCGCGCCCGTCCAGCGCGATCCTGACCTTGCGGGGGCCGCCGGTGCCGCGCATGATCTTGCCGGCGGTGGGGTCGAGCGATAGGAAATCGACGACGGCGCGGCGCTCCTCCTCGGTCAGCAGCTTTTCCGCCCTCTAGGTCGGCAATTCGACGACAGATTGTCTGGTCATCCGCCCTACCTACCCCATCGGGTTAGTCATTGCAACCCCATTGGGTTACTTGGCCGCCAACACCATCCCCCCGGTTGCCGCCATCCGCTCTGCGCGGTAAAGGCTGCGCGCAGACCGCGAGGGGAGGTCATGATGGCCAAGGACAAGGGGCCGCGCCGGCCACGGGCCGAGACGCCCAAGGGCTTCCGCGACTACTTCGGCAGCGAAGTCAGCGAGCGCAGCGCCATGCTGGCGCAGATTGCCGCGGTCTATCACCGCTACGGCTTTGACGCGCTGGAAACCAGCGCGGTCGAGACAGTTGAGGCCCTAGGCAAGTTCCTTCCCGATGTGGACCGGCCGAACGAAGGCGTGTTCGCCTGGCAGGACGAGGATCAGGACTGGCTTGCGCTGCGCTATGACCTGACCGCGCCGCTCGCCCGGGTCTATGCGCAGAACCGGCACGACCTGCCGACGCCCTATCGCCGCTATGCGATGGGTCCGGTCTGGCGCAACGAAAAGCCGGGGCCCGGGCGGTTCCGCCAGTTCTATCAATGCGATGCCGATACGGTCGGGGCGCCGACCGTCGCCGCGGATGCCGAGATCTGCGCCTTGCTGGCCGATTGCCTGGAAGAGGTCGGCATCCCCCGCGGCGACTACATCGTGCGGGTGAACAACCGCAAGGTTCTGAACGGCGTGATGGAGGCCGCGGGCGTGCTTGACCCCGCCGCGCCGGACAGATTCGCCGCCGAACGCGGCATCGTGCTGCGCGCCATCGACAAGATCGACCGGCTGGGGCCCGATGGCGTGCGCGCGCTTCTGGGCGCGGGGCGCAAGGACGAATCGGGCGATTTCACCAAGGGCGCGGGCCTGTCCGGGGCGCAGGCCGATGTGGTGATGGGCTTCATGGCCGCCAAGGGCGCCGATGGCGCGGCGACGGTCGCCAATCTGGCGGCGCTGGTCGGCGCATCGGAAACCGGCAAGGCCGGCGTGGCCGAGCTTGAGACCATCGCCGCGCTTCTGGCGGCGCAGGGCTATGGCCCCGACCGGATCGTCATCGACCCGGCGGTGGTCCGCGGCCTTGGCTATTACACCGGCCCGGTGTTCGAGGCCGAGCTGACCTTTGAAATCCTTGACGAAAAGGGCCGTCCGCGCCAGTTCGGGTCGGTTGCCGGCGGCGGGCGCTATGACGATCTGGTGAAACGCTTCACCGGCGAAACCGTGCCGGCGACCGGCGTGTCCATCGGCGTCGACCGCCTGCTCGCTGCGCTGCGCGCCAAGGGCCGGATCGGTGCCGATACCGCCCCCGGCCCGGTGGTCGTCACCGTCATGGACCGCGACCGCATGGCCGATTACATGGCCATCGTCGGCGACCTGCGC
Source organism: uncultured Rubellimicrobium sp. (assembly GCA_964540965.1). Taxonomy (GTDB): domain Bacteria; phylum Pseudomonadota; class Alphaproteobacteria; order Rhodobacterales; family Rhodobacteraceae; genus JADYZU01. The sequence continues at coordinate 105,201 of CAZIOT010000013.1, forward strand.
GCCGCCGGCATCCGGGCCGAGGTCTATCTGGGCAATCCAAGGAACTTTGGCAACCAGATGAAATATGCCGACCGCCGCGGCGCCCCCATCGCCATCATCCAGGGCAGCGACGAGGCGGCGCGCGGCGTGGTGCAGGTCAAGGATCTGGTGCTGGGCGCCGCCATCGCCGCCAATGCCAGCCTCGAGGAATGGAAGGACCGCCCGGCGCAGGTCGAAGTGCCGCGCGCCGATCTGGTCGCCACCCTGCGCGGGATGCTTGGCCGATGATCCCTTCTGAATCGCGGGCCGCGGCCCGGGCCGAGGCCAGCCGCCTGACCGCCCTGTTCGAAGCCGCCGGCGCCCGCCCGATCGAGGCGGCGATCCTGCAGCCGGCGGAAACGCTGCTTGATCTCTATGGCGAGGATATCCGCGCCCGCGCCTATGTCACCGCCGACCCCTTGCGCGGCGAGATGATGCTGCGCCCGGACTTCACCGTGCCCGTGGTGCAGATGCATATGGAATCGGGCGCCGACCCCGCCCGCTATACCTATGCCGGCGAGGTGTTCCGCCGGCAGGAAACCGATGCCGAACGCCCCTGGGAATTCCTGCAGGTCGGGTTCGAGGTGTTCGATGGCCGCACCCCGCACGAGGCCGATGCCGAGGTTTTCGCCACCATCGCCCGCGCCCTTGAGGGCCTGCCGCTGCGCGCCGCGACCGGCGATATCGGCATCCTGATGGCCGCGGTGGGCGGGCTGCGCACCACCGACAGCCGCAAGGCCGCGCTTCTGCGCCATATCTGGCGGCCCCGGCGGTTCCGCGCGCTGATCGACCGCTATTCCGGCCGCGTCGCGGCGCCGGCCACGCGCGCCGCGCTCTTGTCTGCCGCCGATCCCTTTGCCGGGGCCGGGCCGGAAATCGGCCTGCGCACCCGCGCCGACATCGGCGCCCGCATCGCCGCCCTGCGCGAGGATGCCGCCGCCGCCCCGATCGCCTCCGAGGAAATCGCCCTGATCGAGCAGCTGATCGCGATACGCGAGGACGCGCCCTATGCCCTTTCGGCCCTGCGGGATCTGGCGGTGGATTTGCCGGCCATCGCCCCGGCGGTCACCCGCCTGTCGGACCGGATGAACGCGCTGGCCGACCGTGGCGTCGATGTCGAGACGCTGGAATTCGAGGCGTCTTTCGGCCGCACCGCGCTGGAATACTACGACGGTTTCGTCTTCGGCTTTTACGCCGCGGCGCGTCCCGACCTGCCGCCGGTGGCCACCGGCGGGCGCTATGACGCGCTGACCCGCGTGCTGGGCCGCGGGCGCGAGGTGCCGGCGGTGGGCGGGGTGATCCGCCCCGAACTGGTCGTCCGGCTGAGGGGGGCACGATGACCTTGCGTCTGGGCGTGCCGTCCAAGGGGCGGCTGATGGAAAAGTCCTTCGAATGGTTTGCCGCCCGCGGCCTTACCTTACGCAAGGCCGGGTCGGAACGCGATTATGCCGCGGTCGCCGAAGGCATCGAGGGGATCGAGCTGGTGCTGCTGTCAGCCGGCGAGATCCCGCACGAATTGTCGCGCGGGCGGCTGCACATGGGCGTCACCGGATCGGATCTGGTGCGCGAACATGTGCCGCTGTGGGATACCCGGCTGCGGCCGCTGGCCGAGATGGGTTTTGGCAATGCCGATCTCATCATCGCGGTGCCGCAATTCTGGGTCGATGTCGATACGCTGGACGATCTTGACGCGGTGGCGGCGGCGTTCCGGCGGCGGCACGGCTTTCGCCTGCGGATCGCGACGAAATACCACCGGCTGGTGCGGGAATTCCTGCAATCGCGCGGGGTTGCCGATTACCGGCTGGTCGATTCGCAGGGCGCCACCGAAGGCACGGTCAAGAACGAGGCGGCCGAGGCGATCGCCGACATCACCTCGACCGGCGAGACGCTGCGTGCCAACGGGCTCAAGGTCTTGTCCGACGGGCTGATCCACGCCAGCCAGGCCACGCTCTACAAAAGCCGCATGGCGATGTGGAGCGAGGACGACCGCCGCGCGATGCGCGCCATCGAGGGCCGGCTGGGCCTCTGACCCGCCCTGATGCCGCCGCAATCGGCGGCGAAGATCCGGGCATGGATGGTTCGGGGTTCAGTACGGCAGCGTCGCAATCGGTGGCGCTGCTGGTCGATGGCGACAATCTGGCGGCGGCGCTGGCCGGCCGGGTTCTGGTCGCGGCCGCCGGCCTGGGCCGCGTCACGTGCAAGCGCGTCTATGCCGATGTGCAGCACCTGCCGGGCTGGGCCAGCGGCGCCACCGGCTTTGCCCTGCGCGCCACGGGCGGCGGCAGGAACGCCTCGGACATCCTGATGAGCATCGAGGCGGTGGATCTGTTCTGGCGCGACGGATTGCGACATTTCGCGTTGGCGTCTTCGGACCGCGACCTGTCAAGCGTGGCGCTGTATCTGGTGGAACGCGGCGCAACGGTGCTGGGCGTGGGCGAGGCAAAGGCGCCGCCGGCGTTCCGCCACGCCTGTTCGCGGTTTGTGGTGGTGGGGGCGGTGGAAACGGTCGACCGGCCGGCCGAAGTGCTGCAGGCTGCCGTTCTCCCGTCGCGAATGGATGGACGGATCCGCGACATCGTGCGGAAATCCGGCAGCGATGGCGCCATGCCCATTGGCCCCCTCGGCGCACAGTTGCATACGATGTTCGGCATTCACGCGACGTCCCTGCCTGAAGGCGGCCTTCGCGCCTATCTCGCCGCGCGCCCCGACCTCTACGCCCTTGATCCGCGCGGGCCGGAGGCAAAGGTGCGCTGCCGCTGGTGACGCCCTTCCCTGACTACAGCACGCCGATTTCCGCCAGCGCCCGCGACAGCGCCGGGGGCAGCGTGTCCTCGCCCGTGCGGGTCGACAGGTCCGGTGGCGCGTCCTCGGGTTTGAGATAGCGCCAGCCCTGGAACGGTTGCCGCGGCACCGGCGCGACGCGGATCAGGTCGGGCGACAGCACGATGCCGCAGCGGTCCACCGCATCCTCGCCCCGCACCCTGTCCAGCCGCAGGATGCGCTGCCGGCACAGGACCATGCCGCGGATCACCCAGTAGATCGAGCCGCCGGCGAGCACTTCGCCCTCGCGCTTCGGCCACATGCGGGTGATGTGCCACGGCAGACCATCGGCCGTCTGCCAGCGCGGCTCGGCCTGCCATGCGGCCATCTCGGCGACATCCTCGGTCCCGACCGACAGCTTGATGAGATGCAGATGCGCCATGCCGGCAGGATTAGAGCGCGCCGGGCGATTCTGCCAGAGGCCGGTCCTGGCGGACCGGCGAAGGCAAGGGGGTCCTCGGACCCCCTCTTGGCCTGCGGCCAATTCACCCCCGAGGATATTTCTGGACGAAGAATGAGGAAAGAGCGCGTCTCCTGTTCATTCTTCGTCCATAAATATCCCCGCCGGAGGCAGCCCTGAGGAGAAGCCGCAAGGCGACGACGAGGCAAGGACTCGTGCGCGAAGGCGCACTCCGCAAGGTCAGGTGGCGCTGCGTTTCAGGATGGCGCGGGCGCGGGCGCGGACGGGTTCGTCGACCATTTCGCCGTCGACCTGCACCGCGCCGTCGCCCGAGGCGAGGACCCGGGCCGCCCAGTCGATTTCCGCGGGCGAGGGCGCAAAGGCGGTCTGGACCGCGGCGACCTGCCGCGGGTGGATGCACAGCTTTCCACTCATGCCCAGCGCCCGGGCATGGGCGGCGTCAGACGCAGTATCCGGCCCGTCGATCCGCAGCGTCACGCCGTCAAGCGGCGGCGCGATGCCGGCCAGCCGGCTGGCCAGCACCAGTTCGAACCGCGCCGGCAGCAGGATCTCGCGTTCATGCGCACAGCCAAGATCGGCGCAGAAATCCACCGATCCGAAGGCGAGTTGCCCGGCAGCGGTGGCAATGGCGCGGGCGCCGGCCAGACCGCGGGCCGATTCGATCAGGGCGATGACCCTGTGGCCGGAGGCGGTGGCCACGGCGACGACCTCTGCCGCGGTCTCGGCCTTGGGCAGGATCACCGCGGCAAGCGGCAGGGCGGCAGCGGCGGCAAGGTCGGCCGCGTGCCACGGCGTCCCCGTGGCGTTGATCCGCAGCACCACCGGCAGGTCGGTAAATCCGCAGGTCAGCGCGGCGCGGGCGGCGTCCTTGTCGGCGGCGGCGACGGCATCCTCGAGGTCGAGGATCACCGCATCGGCGCCGCTGGCCGCGGCCTTGGCGAACCGCTCGGGCCGGGTGGCGGGGACGAAGAGCGGCGCGATCATGGCGTGGCACCCAGTGCGGGGACCGGGCCAAGGGCCGGCGCGGCGCCGTCGACCATGGCGGCGGGGGCCGGCAGGTGGACGGGGCCGTTCGGCGTGTCGACGCGGATGCGCCGCAGATGCGGATGCGCCGAAAGCCCGGCCATGTCGTTGACGCGGGCATAGGCCACGCCCGCCCGTTTCAGCACCGGTTCGGCCTGCGCCACCGTCAGCCTGCCCAGCGCCGCGGCGACCAGCGCGTCGGTCTCGGCCCGGGCGGCGACACGGGCGACATTGGTGGCAAAGCGCGGGTCCTTGGCGATGGCGGCATCGCCCAGCACATCGGCGGCCAGCGCGGCGAATTCGCGGTCGCTTTGCACCGCGATCAGCACTTGCACCCCATCGGCGCAGGTAAAGACGCCATAGGGCGCGATCGAGGGATGCGCCATGCCGATGCGCCTGGGCGACTGCCCGCCTTCGTGCTGCAGCAGCGGCACCGTCAGCCAGTCGGCCATCACATCGAACATCGACACCGCGATCGCGCAGCCCTTGCCGGTGATGCTGCGGCGGATCAGCGCCTCGAGGATCGCGGCATGGGCGGTGGCGCCGGTGGAAATGTCCACGACCGAGGTGCCGACACGGGACGGCTGGTCCGGCCCGCCGGTGATCGAACACAGGCCGGATTCGGCCTGGATCAGCAGGTCATAGGCCTTGCGGTCGGCCATCGGCCCGTCCTCGCCATAGCCCGAGATCGAACAGGTGATGAGCCTTGGATAGTCCGCGGCAAGGCGTTCGGGCGGAAAGCCCAGCCGCGCCAGCGCGCCCGGCTTGATGTTCTGCACCAGCACATCGGCGCCGGCCAGCAGATCGGCCAGCAGGGCCTTGCCTTCGGGCGTGGTCAGGTCGGCAATGACGCTTTCCTTGCCACGGTTCAGCCAGACGAAATAGCTTGACTGCCCCGCCGCCAGTTTGTCGTAGTGCCGGGCAAAATCGCCATCGGTGCGTTCTATCTTGATGACGCGGGCGCCTGCATCGGCCAGCCGCGAGGTGGCAAAGGGAGCGGCGACCGCCTGTTCAAGGGCAACGACGGTCAGACCTTCAAGCGGGCGCATCAGAACGACCTCGGCAGGCCGAGGACATGCTCGGCGACATAGGACAGGATCAGGTTGGTCGAGATCGGGGCAACCTGGTAAAGGCGGGTTTCGCGGAATTTCCGTTCGACATCGTATTCGCAGGCGAAACCGAAGCCGCCGTGGAATTGCAGGCAGGCATTCGCCGCCTCCCAGCTTGCCTTTGCGGCAAGGTATTTCGCCATGTTGGCCTGTGCGCCGCAATCCAGCCCGGCGTCATAGCGGCGGCAGGCCTCGAAACGCATCAGGTTGGCGGCCTCGACTTCGATCAGCGCCTCGGCGATCGGGAATTGCACGCCCTGGTTCTGGCCGATGGGCCGGCCGAATACCTGCCGTTCGCTGGCATATTTCGTCACCCGGTCGATGAACCAATAGCCGTCGCCGATACATTCCGCCGCAATCAGGGTGCGTTCGGCATTCAGGCCGGTGAGGATGTACTTGAACCCCTGCCCTTCGGTGCCGATCAGGTTTTCGGCCGGGATTTCAAGGTTGTCGAAGAACAGTTCGTTGGTTTCGTGGTTCACCATGTTGGGGATCGGCCGCACGGTCATGCCCGAGCGCGTCGCCTCGGCAATATCGACAAGGAAGATCGACAGCCCTTCGGATTTCTTTTTCACGTCGGCCAGAGGCGTGGTCCGTGCCAGAAGGATCATCAGGTCGGAATGCTGCACCCGGCTGATCCAGACCTTCTGTCCGTTGATGACATAGCGGTCGCCCTTTTTCACCGCTGTCGTCTTGACCTTGGTCGTGTCGGTGCCGGTGGTCGGTTCGGTCACGCCCATGGATTGCAGGCGCAATTCGCCGGCGGCGATGCGCGGCAGGTATTTCTGCCGCTGTTCTTCCGATCCATGCCGGACCAGGGTGGTCATGTTGTACATCTGGCCGTGGCAGGCGCCGGAATTGCCGCCCGAGCGGTTGATTTCCTCCATGATGACGCTGGCCTCGGCCAGGCCAAGGCCGGCGCCGCCATAGGCCTCGGGGATCAGCGCGGCAAGCCAGCCGGCCTCGGTCAGCGCCTGCACGAATTCCTCGGGATAGGCGCGGGCCGCGTCGACCTTGCGGTGATATTCGTCGGGAAAGCGGGCGCAGAGGGCGCGCACCGCGTCGCGGATGTCCTGATGGTCGTCGGTGTCGCGGTAGCCCATGGTCTTCCCCTTGCTGTCACGCCTGCCTAGACCGTTGCGCGACAGCGGGGAAATACCGGGTTGTTCTGCCGGCGATAGGCCGGGCCTATCGCCATGCGGTCAGTCAAAGAACGACGGCGGCGGCGACATGCCCCATTGCGTGGTTTCCTCGACCGTGCCGGTGAAATAGACCGGCTTGTATTCGTGATTGACCAGATCGGTGTCGGTGTAATGTTCGACGCGGTTGCCGAACGGATCCAGCCAATAGTCATAGATCAGCGAGCCAAGGTAGTGCCGGCCATATCCGGCATCCAGATTCCAGCCCTGATTGACCAGATGGTGATGCCCGGTCGTCACCGCATCCAGATCCAGCACCTCGTAGGACGAATGGTGGCAGCCTTCGAGATGCGAATGATTGACCAGAAGGATATGGTGGTCGACGAATTCGGTCCCGCGGTCGAGCCGCAGGAAAACGCCGGCCATGGTGTCGTCATTGCCGGGAACGCCGTGGCGCCCGCAGATGTAGTCGGACGGGATCAGGTTGAAATGCCGGCGGAACCAGGCAACCTCGGTCGGGGCGTCCTTGACCCGTTCGACATAATGGCCGATGCGCAGGATCGGGGTCACTTCCTTTTTCTGGCGCACCGGAATGTTCGGCCGCAGATGCGATCCGTGGAAATTCAGCGGATAGATCCGCCGCGTCGGCAATTCCGGCAGGGTCGCGGCGCCATGTTCGATGCGCAGGATATGACCGTTCGGCGTGGTCAGCGTCACCCGCCGCCCGCCGCCGGGATCAAGAATGGTCTCGATCGCCGAGGCACCGGGAAGCGCCGCGGCCTTTTCCAGATCTTCCGGGGTCATCACCCGGATGGCGGCACCGAGAAAGCGGTTGGTTTCGCCCAGCACCGCCTTGTGGATATAGGCCGCCGGGCCGGTGCCGCGCATGTAAAGCGTGTCATCGCGCCGTTCGGACCGTTTCATGCCGAAATCGGTCAGAAAGCGTTCCATCAGGTCAAGGTCGGTGACCTGATAGACGGTATAGGCGAGTTCGTCGATCTGGATGCGGTCGTCGGTCATGCGGATCTCCTTCAGATGGGGTCGTGCGCGAGGATCGCGGCAAGGATGCGGTCGGATGTGAGCGGCAGGTCGGCGGCATGGGTGCCGGTGGCGTCGCGGATCGCGGCGGCAATGGCACTGGCAAGGGCCTGTCCGGCGGCGTCAGGGTCGGCGTCTGCAACCTGCCCGGACCAGAGGATGTCGGGCAGGGTAAAGGCATGCGGCGCGTCGGGCGCGGCGAACAGGGCGCGGCCGGCGGCGCGGGTCAGGGCGGCGGTGACGCCGGCGGTGGCGCGGGGCGTCGGCGCCACGGCAAGGCGCGACAGCGCGGAATGGCCGGTGTCGCGGTCAACGACGACCTCGACCGCCAGCGCGATACCGGCGGCCGAGGCGGCGGCGCAGCCCAGCCGCAGCCGGCCCCCGTCGTCCAGCACGGTGCCGCCGGGCGGGCGGCTGTCCCAGCCAAAGGCGGCGGCGACGGCCTGAACCGGATCGGCGATGCCGGGTCCGGGCGTGACGGCCCCCTCCGCGCCCCGGGCGCTGGCGGCCATCATTGCGGCGACCACCGGGGCGTGGCCGGTGCCGGCGCAGGCATGGCCCAAAAGGGCGGCGCGCGCCTCTTCCTCGGTCATCCAGGGGTTCACCCGCAGGGCGTGCAGCGCGGTCATCACCAGCGCCGGCGTCTCGGGCTGGCCGGCGGCGCCCTGTGCGGCGAACTGCCTAAGCAGCGCCTGCCCGGCCTGTCCTTCGACCGTCTCGATCCGCGCGCCGTCGTGCAGCTGCGCCAGCAGCAGCCCCGCCGCCGCCGGCCGGTCATCGACCAGCACGATGTCGCAGCCGGGGGCATCGGTCGCGGCGGTCAGGCCAAGGTCGTGCAGGACCTCGATCAACCGGGTCTCGGGTGCCACCTCGACCGCGCGCGGGGTGCCGTTGAGGGTGAAACGGGCGATCATGGCTGTTCCTCTGCCAGTTCGGCGGCATCGTCGAAATGGTCATGGCGGGCCAGCGCGCGGGCATTGGCCTGCGCCAGCGTATCGCGCAACAGGGCAAAGGCCTGCGCGGCCAGCACCGGATCCTTCAGCCCCGCCGCGTCCACGGCCAGGCCGGCAGCCGCGTCGAACAGGCCCGGATCGGGCAATTGCCCGGCCAGCAGCGCCTCGGCCGCCGGAAAGCGGCGCGGCAGGGCGACACCGCCCAGCACCAGCGTCGCGGCAAGGATGCGTTCGCGTTCAACGCCATAGGTGACGGTCGCGGCGGCGCTGACCTTGCGCGGGGCGGCGCCGCGAGCCAGTTTCTTGAACGCCGATCCGGCATCGGTGCCGGGGCCGGGGCAATGCACGGCGGTGACGATGCCGTCCGGCGCTGCGTCCCAGAATGCGGCAAGGGGCACCTCGGCCCCGCCCGCAAGTTTCGCCACGCCCTCAAGCGCCGTCAGCGCCACGCCCATGTCGTGATCGGCCCGCCGGGCGCAGAGGTTGCCGACGACCGTGCCGCTGTTGCCGATCCATGGCGCGTCCATCTGCTCGACCGCCTCGTGGATGGCGGCGAAACGCTTGCCAGTCCAGATGTCGGGCAACAGGCGGCCGGCGCGGACATTGGCCCCGATGCGCAGGCCGACCTTGGGATTGGCATACAGCTCGTCCAGCCCCGGAATGCGGTCGAGGCTGACCAGATGGCCGGCAGTCGCCCGCCCCTCGGCCAGATCGGGCAGCAGGCTGGCGCCGCCGCCGATCACCCGGGCGCCGGCGGCGACTAGCGCGGCGGCTTCCTCAATCGTGGCCGGGCGGCTGAGACGGAAGGGAGGCAGGTGGCGCATCAGCGGCGATCCTTTCTGCAGGCGGTCGCGATAAGGACCGCGGCCCTTGTCACGGCAAGACGGCGCGGTGCCGCGCAGGTTCGGTTTGACAACGCCGGGCGACGGGCAGATCCTGAGGCATGACCCGGACCGCCATCCACCCCGCCCCGCCCGAGGGGCTTGCCGCCAGCATCACCTGCATCGGCGCCTTTGACGGCGTGCATCGCGGGCATCAGGTGCTGATCGGGCAGGCGGTTGCCGCCGGGCGTGAAACCGGGGTGCCGGTCGTCGTCTGGACCTTTGACCCGCCACCCAAGGTGTTCTTCGGCCGCGCGCCGCTGCTGATGAGCCCGGTGGAAAAGGTCGCGCGGCTGGCCGAACTGGGCGTAGATCACATCATCCTGTCGCGCTTCGACGATGCCTTCCGCGCGCAGACGGCCGAGGATTTCCTGGCCCTTCTCGCCCGGCTGAACCCGGTCGAGGTCCGCGTCGGCGGCGATTTCCGATTTGGCGCGCGGCAGGCGGGCGATGTGGCCTTGCTTGCGCAGCATTTCAATGTCCGGCTGCTGGACCCCGTGCATTGCGACAAGGGCGACCGCATATCGTCCAGCCGGATCCGGCAGGCATGGTCCGAGGGCGACCTTGATACCTGTCGCGAACTGATCGGTTGGAGCGACTATTACATCCATCCCGAATACGAGACCCCGTTCTAGGACTGCTGCTGCCCGGCCAGAAAGCCGCCGATGCTTTCGTCGGTGTGGAACACCGGCTTTTCGTAGTAATGCGGGCCGTCGTAGATTTCGATCAGCACCGATTTCTCATGCGCGACGGTCGGCCCGTGCGGGTGGTCCTTGGGGTTCATGTAGAAGGTGCCGGGCGTCAGGCGCAGGCCCGAATCGGTGTATTCGTAATCGCCCGACAGGCAATACATGAACTGGTTCGAGGCATGGGAATGCTTGACCGGAATCCGCCCGCCCTTGTCGTATTCAAGGATGGCGATGCTGGCGCCGGTGGCCGGATTGCGCCAAAGGAAATACTGCCGCAACCCGTAGTCGGGGAAGTTGATCCATTTGTCGGGGTCCAGATCCTCGGGGCGGATCAGCACCTCGAGCGTTTTCGCCAGCATTTCGGGGTTGTCGATCATGCGTCCTCCTGCGGGCGGCCCTTCGCCACCCATGTGTCGTATTCGGCGCGGCTTTCCGGCGTGGCCGGGAACAGGCCGAAAAGCGACCGTCCCCGGCGGATTTCGCGCGCGACGAAGGTTTCGTAATCGGCGACGCCGGCGCATTCGGCGGCGATCTCGTCGACCAGATGGCGGGGGATGGCGACGACGCCCTCGTCATTGCCCAAAAGGATGTCGCCCGGATAGACCGCGACACCGCACAGGCCGACCGGAGCGTTGAATTCGACCGGGTGCAGGTGGATCGGCGTGGCGGGGCCGGACTCTTGCACCTGAAAGCAGGGCAGGCCGCTGGTGCGGATGCCCGGCGCATCGCGGAACCCGCCATCGGTGACGGCGCCGGCAACGCCGCGGGTCGCCAGCCGCAGCGCCATCATGTCGCCCATCGACGACGCCCGCGCATCGCCGCCGGTGGCCAGCACCAGAACGGCGCCCGGATCGCATTCCTCGATGGCGCGGCGGTGCAGGCTGTCGTTCCGCGCATAGATCTCCATGCTGTCGAGATCCTCGCGCGCGGGAACAAAGCGCAGGGTCCATGCCGGGCCGATCAACGGCTTTTGCCCCGGCGTGACGGCCTTGAGCCCCAGAAGAAAGGTGTTGCGGAAGCCGCGTTTCAGCAGCGCATTGGCGACCGTCGCCGCTCCGCAGCGTTCGAGCAGCGACCGGGTTTCCGGCGTCAGGGGCGCGACTGCGGTCATGCCTCTTTCACCACCGGATTGCGCAGGGTGCCGACGCCCTCGACCTCGATTTCCACCACGTCGCCAGGCTTCATCCAGACCGGCGGGTTGCGGCGGAAGCCGACGCCGCCGGGCGTGCCGGTGACGATCACGTCGCCGGGCTCAAGCGTGACGAAGGTCGACAGATGCGCGATAAGGTCCGCAATCGGGAACATCATCAGGTCGGTGGTCGCATCCTGCATCACCTGCCCGTTCAGCCGCGATTGCAGGCGGATCGGCCGGTCGGGCGGCAGTTCGTCGGGCGTGACCAGCCAGGGGCCGAAGGCGCCGGTCGCGGGGAAATTCTTGCCCGGCGTCCATTGCCCCGCGGCCAGTTGCCAGTCGCGGACCGAGCCGTCGTTATAGGCGCTGATGCCGGCGACATGGGCCAGGGCATCGGCCTTGGCGATGCGGCGGCCGGCGTGGCCGATGACCACCGCCACCTCGGCCTCGAAATCGAAATCGTCGGATTCGGCGGGAATCACCATCGGCGCCAGATGCCCCGTCTGCGATTGCGGATAGCGGGTGAAAACCGGGGGGATCTTGGCGGTTTCGGCATGGTTCCCCTCGCGCCGGTGTTCGACATAGTTCAGCCCGACGCACAGGATTTTCGCCGGATCGGGGATGACGGGCAGAAAGCCGATCTCGTCCACGCGGTAATCGGCGGGGGCGGTGGCGTAGCGGGCCAGATCGCCCAGCGCGTCACGCCGGATCGCATCGCGCAGGCTGCCGCCGACCCGCAGGCCAAGATCGACGACGCCCTTGCCATCGGTCAGGCCGAACGTCGCGCCGGTGGGCGTGGTGAAGGACAGGAATTTCATGGAGTCTCCGTTCTGTGTCCCAGGGCCATCGCCAGCGCGCGGCGGATCGCCACCGCGACCAGTTGCGCGCGATAGGCGGCCGAAGCGTGAAGGTCGTTGTTCAGACCCGCATCGGGCTGGGCGAACCCGTCCAGCGCGGCGGGGGAAAAGTCGCGGGCCAGCCGGGTTTCGGCGTCCGTCTGCCGGAACACGCAAGGCCCGGCGCCGTTGACCGCGACCCGCAGCCCCGCCGGCCCGTCCGAGACGAAGGCGCCGGTGGTGACATAGCCCGAGGCGATATTGGCGAACTTGTGGTATCCGGCGCGGGCGGGGATCGGAAAGCGGATGCGCAGGATCAGCTCGCCCGGTTCAAGCGCGGTGGTGAACAGGCCAAGAAAGAAATCGTCGGCGGGGATCGCCCGCCCGGTGGTTTCGACCGTCGCCCCCAGCCCGACCAGGGCGGCCGGGTAATCGGCGGCGGGGTCGTTGTTGGCGACGGATCCGCCCATCGTGCCCAGATGCCGCACCTGCGAATGGGCGATGCCGCGGGCAAGATGCGACAGGGCGGGGATCGCCGCCGCGATGCGGTCGTCCCAGGCCGTCACCGCATGGGGTGTCATCGCGCCGATGGTGACATGGCTGTCGGTCACCTCGAACCCCTGCAATTCGGGGATCGCCTGAAGATCGACCAGGATCGAGGGCCGTTGCAGCCGCTGCTTGAGCGCCGGGATCAGCGTCTGCCCGCCGGCCAGCGGCCGCGCGTCGGGGTCCGACGACAGGATCGCCAGCGCCTCGTCCAGCCGCGCCGGGCGGCGGTATTCGAAGGCGGGCAGGCTCACCTTGGCCCCCCGCAAGAGGCCGGATCGGTCGCCGCCACCTCGGCAATCGCCTCGACGATGGCCTGATAGCCGGTGCAGCGGCAAATGTTGCCCTCAAGCTCCTCGCGGATGGTGCGGTCATCGCCGGCGCGGGCGCGGCGCACGATGTCCACGCCCTGCATGATCATGCCCGAGGTGCAATAGCCGCATTGCAAAGCGTGATGCCTGCGGAACGCCTCCTGCATCGGATGCAGGGCGCCGGGCTGACCCAGCCCTTCGATCGTCGTGACCTCGGCCCCTTCGGCCTGCGCGGCCAGCATGGTGCAGGATTTCACCGCGCGGCCGTTCACATGCAGGGTGCAGCAGCCGCATTGCGTGGTGTCGCAGCCGATATTGGTGCCGGTCAGGCGGCAATGGTCGCGGATGAAATCGACAAGCAGGGTGCGGTCGTCGACACGGTGGCTTTCGCGGATGCCGTTCACGGTCATGGTGATGTCGATCATCACTGAACCCCCAGCCAGCCGATCAGCAGCGCCAGCGCCACGACCGAGGTGGCAAAGACCCAGGCCGGCATCTGCAGGGTGACCGCGCCGGGCACGGCGGCAAATGCCGGCGCGGCGTTGCGGGCGGCCATGGCGGGCGCAGCGGATTGCGGCGCTGCAGGGTCAAGCAGCGCGGGGTCGGCCAGCACCTCCTCGAACCGGTCGAAGAACTGTTTCGACATGCGGGCAACGGTGGCGTCGATCAGGCGCGACCCGATCTGCGCCAGCCGCCCGCCGATCTGGCTTTCGGCTTTCCACTCCAGCCGGGTGCCCTGCCCTTCGGGCGCCAGCGTGATGACGGCGCTGCCGGTGGCGAAACCGGCAATGCCGCTTTCACCTTCGAAATCAAGCGCCATGGACTGCGGCTGAACCAGATCGCGCATCGTCACCCGGCCCTTGAACCGCGCCCGCACCGGCCCGACCGAGGCGACGACGACCGCGGCATAGCGGCCGTCGCCTTCGTCGGTCACGGATTCGCATCCGGGGATCGCCGCCTGAAGGGTGCGGGCGTCAAGCAGGCCCTGCCACACGTTCGCAGGCGGTTGCGTCAGGCTGCGGTCGCCGGTGATTTCCATGGTCGTGTTCCCGAACTTACAGCGGCGGCAGATGCGCCGGGCGGTTGGTCTGCCAGCGGAAGGGGCGGATTTCGATGGTGGCCGACAGGCCCGCAACCTCGAACGGATCGGCGGCAAGGATGGCGCGCACCTCGGCCTCGTCAGCGGCCTCGATCACCATCAGGCCGCCGACAGCCTGCCCGGCATCGTCCAGCACCGGCCCGCCCATCAGCACGCGGGGGCCGAAACCGGACATGTAGTCGCGATGCGCCGGCCGCGTGGCGGCGCGGATGGCGCCGGCCTGCCCGTCGGTCCGGTCAAGGCGATAGACGGCGAAATGGGTCATGATTGGTCCTTTGCGGCGCGGATGGCGGCCCAGATGCGGTTGGGAGTCAGGGGCATCACCAGATCCGATACGCCCAGGGGTCGCAGCGCATCGGCCACCGCACCGACCACGGCGGGCGGCAGGCCGATGGTCCCGGTTTCGGCCCCGCCCTTGACGCCCAGCGGGTTGGTCGCGGTCGGCACCGGGCGGGTGCCCAGCACCATGCGCGGGAAATCGGCGGCATGGGGCATCGCGTAATCGGTGAAGGCGCCGGTCAGCACCTGACCGCTCGCATCATGCACGACCCCTTCCTTGAGAGCCTGTCCCACCGCCTGCGCAACCCCGCCGATCACCTGCCCTTCCAGCAGCAGCGGGTTGATGACGGTGCCGACATCATCGACCCCGGCGATGCGGTCGAGCGTGACTTCGCCGGTGTCAGGGTCCACCTCGACTTCGGCGATGTAGCAGCCGTTGGGGTAATTCTGCGTATCGGCCGAGAAATAGCCGACGCCGTCCAGCCCGTTGCGCAGATCGGCGGGCAGCGGTTTCGGCGCCCCCCAGGAAAACATCGTCCTTGCCACCTGGTCGAGCGAGATCAGCTTGCCGGGACCGTGGTAATAGCCGTCGGTGAAGGCCAGATCGGCCGCTTCGCAATCCAGAAGGATCGCCGCGGCGCGGGCGCCCTTGGCGATGATCTGGTCGCAGGCCTGCCGCAGGGCCGAGCCGCCGATGGTCATGGACCGCGAGCCGAAGGATCCGCGCCCCGTCGCGATGATGTCGGTATCGCCCTGCACCAGCCGGATTTTCGCGATCGGCACGTCCAGCCATTCGTGGATCATCTGGGCGTAGGAGGTTTCATGCCCCTGCCCGTATGAGAACGTCCCGGCCAGGATCGACACTCCGCCCGAGGAATCGAACCGCACTTCCATGCGGTCGCTGACGGTGGCGCACAGCTCGACATAGCACGACAGGCCGCGGCCGCGCAGACGGCCCTTCGCCTCGGTCGCGGCGCGGCGGGCGGGAAAACCGTCCCAGTCGGCCAGCCGCAAAGTCTCGTCGGTGATCGCCTCGAACTCGCCGCAGTCATAGGTCTCGCCCACGGCGGTGCGGTAGGGCATCTGGTCGGGGCGGATGAAGTTGCGGCGGCGGATTTCCACCCGGTCCATGCCCAGCACCCCGGCGGCAAGATCCATCATCCGTTCGATCACCATCGTCGCCTCGGGCCGGCCGGCCCCGCGATAGGTGGTCAGCGTGCGGGAATGGGTGAAGATGCCGTTGATGCCGACATGGATCGCCGGAATGGCATAGACGCCCGAGATCATCCGCATCCCGATCAGCGGCGGATGCGCGGTGGACGGCCCCAGCATGCAGCCAAGGTTGTGATTCACCTCGACCCGCAGCCCAAGGACGCGGCCATCGGCATCCAGCGCCATTTCGGCATCGGCGATCTGGTCGCGGCCGTTGAAATCGGCGACGAAGGCTTCGCTGCGCTCGCAGACCCATTTCACCGGCCGCCCGACACGCTGCGCCGCCCAGAGGACAAGGATTTCCTCGGGGTAAAGCCCGCCCTTGGTACCGAACCCGCCGCCGACATCGCCGGCGACGACGTGAATCCGGTGGGCCGGCACCTTGAACACATGTTCGGCCAGAAGCAGCCGGATGCGGTGCGGGTTGGCGGTCGAACTGGTCAGGTGCCAGCGGCCCATCGCCATGTCATAGCGGCCGATGCAGGTGCGCGGCTCCAGCGGATTGCCGGCGACGCGCTGGCTGCGGATGCGGGCGCGGACGACCTTGTGCGCCCCGGCAAAGGCGGCGTCGGTCGCCGCGGCATCGCCCAGATCGTGGCGGAAACAACGGTTGCCCGGCGCCTCGGGCCAGACCAGCGGCGCGTCGGGCGCAATCGCGGCCTCGACCGTGGCGGCCACCGGGAAGGGTTCGTAATCGACGACGATCCGTTCGGCCGCATCCTCGGCCGCGGCCAGGGTATCGGCGACGACAAAGGCGACCTCGTGCCCGACACACAGCACCCGGTCCAGCGCCAGCGGCGCGAAGGGCGTCTTGTGATACGTCCTGCCGCTGATCGAGGGCGGGATCGACACGCAGGGGATATGGCCCAGCCCCTCTTCGGCGTAATCCTCGCCGGTCAGGACGGCGACCAGCCCCGGCACGCCGGCGGCGCCGGTCACGTCGATGCGGCGGATGCGGGCATTGGCCACCGGCGAACGCAGGACATAGCCGTAAAGCTGGCGCGGTTCCTGCACATTGCCGGCAAAGCGGCCATGGCCGGTCGTCAGCCGCAGATCCTCGACCCGTTGCAGGGGGGCGCCGATGCCCTGATGGTTCGGCGCATTGCCTTCGTCCGCCGGATGCTGCGGCGGCGCCTGGCCGGAAAGGGGGGGAACAATGCGGCGGTTCATCGCGATTCCTGCGGCGGCCTACCAGGCGTGGCTGCCGATTTCCGGCCAAAGCCGGGCGGCATCGGCATGCCAGTCCGACGGCGACAGGGCGCCGTATCTGCCGGTGTGATAAAGAAGCGGCCGCATGTCCTGCAGCGTGGCAAGCGCCCGGACATGGCCGACAAACAGCGTGTGGTCGCCGCAGGGATAGGCGTGGACCTTGTCCGCCGCGATGCGGACCGAGGCGCCGGCGATAGTCGGCATGCCGTCCAGATCGGCAAAGCGCGGCTCGAAATCGGGCGACCGGCGGCCGGCGAAATGGTTCGACGTCCTTTCCTGCGCCGAGGTCAGGATCGAGATGCCAAAGGCCGGCTGGTCCTGCAAAAGCCCGTGCATCCGCGCCGTCAGCGCGACCGAGATCACGACGAGCGGCGGTTCCAGAGAGCCGGACATGAAGGCATTCGCCGTCATGGCATGGGCGCCGCTGGCGGAATTGGCCGAGATGACGACAACGCCCGAGGCGAACTGGCCCATGGCATTGCGAAAGGCGCGGGCGTCAAAGGGCGCGGCGGCCGGAGTTCCGACGGTGACGTTCATCGACAGGCCCTTTCTGCCAGTGGTTTCGGGGAAGGGTGGCCGGGGCCGCATCGGCCCCGGCCCGCAAGATCAGGCACCGCTGCCGGCCATGGCCTGGCAGGTGATTTCCAGCTTGATCTTCGGATCGCCAAGAGCGGCGACCTGCACCAGCGTCGAACAGGGGAAATCGCCGGTGAAGAACTCTTGCCGGGCGCGCCAGATTTCCTTGTTGTCGGCCATGTCGGTGACATAGATCGTCATCGTCACCACGTCCTGCAGGCCCGAACCGGCGGCCTCGAGGCAGTTCTTCACCTTCTCGAAGATCACCTTGGTCTGTTCATAGGCCGAGCCTTCGCCGTGGATCATGACCCGGTCATTGCCGCGCGAGGTAAAGCCCGACAACCAGATCTGGTCGCCGACGCGATAGCAGTTCGACCAATGGCCCGGCGGATATTCCGCCACCTTGTCCGAGATGAAGCGTTGTTTCTTGAGAGCCATGGTCAATCCTTCCTTCTGGCGTGTGTGCAGGGGCTGCGCCGCTTAGCCGCGGCGCAGGATGCTCACGTCGTCGTTGTTGATGAGGTCGGGGACGGTCCAGCCGTTCAGGTCGTATTCCGACATGCACTTCTCGACCATGCCCTTCATCTTGGCCATCTCGCCCAACGAACCGGCCTCCCAGAAATTCTGCAGACGCGTCAGGTCGTTCGAGCCAAGATAGTTGATTTCGTAGAGTTCGGAGCGACCGCCGAATTCGGTGCCGATCGAGTCCCAGAGCAGTTTCATCACCTTGACCCGCTCTTCGGCATCGGCACCGGCCGAGCCGCGCATGTACTGGTCCAGGTAGGGCCGCAGTTCGGGGTTCAGGAAATCGTCGGCGTGGCTGTTGAGATAGATCAGGCCCGAGGTCACCGACGCCTCGATGATGTTCTTGATCGCCGGATAGGCGATCTGGGAAATCGTGCGATAGGCGGTGCCAAAGCGGCTGTCGGGCTGGACCATCCCGTTCCAGGGGATGTTCGATTTCGCCATCGCGTCCGACAGGCCCCACATCGTGTTGCGCCAGGCGACAACCTCGCCCATGCGCGACATGACGCCGTGGAAGCTGGCGGTGCCGGTGATTTCCAGCGCCTTGACCATCAGCCCGGTGATGAAGTCGAGCTTGACCGCCAGTCGGGTGCAGCCATGCATCGCCGCGCGGGCGTTGAAGCCCGAGCCGGGGGCGAAATCATTCGCCTGCTGCACGTCGCCGTGCATGAACACGTCCTCCCAGGGGACGAACACGTTGTCGAGGACGAGGATCGCGTCGTTCTCGTCCATCCGCGACGAAAGCGGATAGTCGAAGGGCGACCCTAGGACCGCGGCGCGGTGTTCGTTCGACATGCGCGAGATCATCTTCACGCCGGGGGCGCCGGTGGGGACGATGAACACCGGGGCATAGGCCGGATCCTTGATCGGGATCTGCCCGGCATGGGCGACGAAGGTATAGTTGGTCAGCGCCGAATTGGTGGCCACGACCTTGGCGCCCGACACCCAGATGCCGGCGTCGTTTTCCTTGACCACGCGGACATAGACGTCCGAGGTGTCGGCCGACGGCTTGTTGCGGTCGACCGGCGGGTTCATGATCGCGTGGTTGATGTACCAGGTGCGTTCCTGCGCCTTGGAATACCAGCGCAGGGCGTTCTGCTCGTACCCCTTGTAGAAGGCCGAATTGGCACCCAGCGTGGCCAGGAAGCTGCCCTTGTAGTCGGGGCTGCGGCCCATCCAGCCATAGGTCACGCGCTGGGTTTCGGCCACGGCGTCGCGGGCGGCCACCTGTTCCTCGGGCGTGCGCGGGGCCAGAAAATAGCGGTGGGTGAAGCCGCCGTTGGCGGTGGGGGCGGTGATGATGTCCTTGGTCGCGGCATCGTGCATCGCGTCATAGACGCGGGCGATCATCCGGGCCGAGTTGCGGAAGGCCGGGTGTTCGGTGATGTTGGTCACCCGTTTCCCGTAGATCCAGACCTCGCGCCCGTCGTTCAGGCTGTCGAGGTATTCCTTGCCCGTCATCGGACGGTCGATCACGCTTTGCTTGTTCATGTGCAGGGTCTCCCGGCCCAGGTTGCCGTTTGGGTTCAGCGGCGCGACAGCGCCATTGCGATGATGAGGATGCCGCCGGTGGCGACTGACTGAGCATAGGCGCCGACCTGCATCAGGTTCAGCCCGTTTTGCACCAGCATGATCAGCAGCGTGCCGACGACGACCGCAAGGGTGCGGCCGCGTCCCCCCGACAGCGCCACGCCGGAAATCACGCAGGCGGCGATGGATTCCAGCGGCAGGGTGCCGCCGATATTGGCCTCGCCGGTGCCAAGGCGGGCCGTCATCAGCAGGCCCGACAGCGCCGCCATCAGGCCGCACAGCATATAGGCCGCGACCCGGACCCGGCCGGTATGCACGCCCGACAGCCGCGCCGCGCGGTCATTGCCGCCGGCGGCGTAAAGATGGCGGCCAAAGCGCGTCCATTCCAGCGCCACCCAGGTCAACAGGACCATCAGGATGGCAAAGATCGACGGGATCGGGAAACCGGCGATGCGGCCAAAGCCGAAGATCTCGCCGTGCAGCATCGGGATGCCATAGATCGGCACCCCGCCCGAGATGAACAGCGTCACCCCGAACACGACCGAGGACATGCCCAGCGTCATCATGAACGGGTTGATGCCCAGCACCGTCACGCCCAGCCCGTTGACCAGCCCGACCCCGGTGCCGATGGCCAGCCCGGCGCCAAGCCCCGCCCACAGCGCCAGCCAGGGCGCATCGGGCATCGCGGTCGAGACCGCGGCCATGATGATCGCGCTGGCAACCGAGGTCAGCGCGACATTGCTGCCGACCGACAGATCCATGCCGCCGCAGATCATCACCACCAGTTGCCCCATGGCGACGATCAGCAGGTAGACCGATTGCCGCGCGACATTGGTCAGGTTGTCGGCGGTCAGGAAATTGTCCGACCCGATGGAAAAGACCACCACGGCCAGCACGAACATCACCGGCAGCGCAAGCGTGTCGCGATTGTCGCGGATGCGGTCCCAGAGGGAAGGGGCGGGGCGGGGGGCGGCCTTGGTCATCGTCTCGGCGGTCATGCTCGGCCAGGACTTCATCGCCGTCACCAAGCAGGACGG
>CAZIOT010000014.1:0-103920 GCA_964540965.1 uncultured Rubellimicrobium sp.
CGTCTCACTCGCATGCGCAATGGCCTGGCTCGCCTAAATGAAGACGCCCTCTAGTGTCGGCCAGCCATTGTGGTATCATGTCGCGGGTGCAGAAAAAGGGCTTCACACCGTGTCCGGCTCAGGCGATATATCCTGTGAAACATATCGTGAGCCGGAGGACGGGATGCTCGACCAAGGCGGACTGATCGCGGACCGGCGGCTGCGCAGCGATGCCGACCGCAACCGCCGCGCCATCCTTGTCGCGGCCGAGCGGCTGTTTGCGGAACGCGGCTTTGACGTGCCGCTGGTCGACATCGCCGCCGCTGCCGGCGTCGGTCGCGCCACGCTGCACCGCAACTTCGCCACCCGCAGCGACCTGGCCTTTGCGCTGTTCGAACGCGACATGCAGGACATCCGCGAACTGGCCGCCAGGCAGACGGGCGAGGTCGGCGATTTCGAGGCGCTGCTCGACCTCAAGCTGCGCTGCTACATCCGTAACGGCGGCCTGGCCGAGGCGGTGCAGCGCCAGCAGCTGACCAAGGATTTCGCGCAGGAACGGGCCGAGGTGGCGGTGATCCTGCACCGCGCCGCGCAACCGGCGATCGCCGCCGGCATCCTGCGGCCCGACCTGACGGTGGGCAGTTTCCTGATCCTGCAGATGGCCATCGGCGGCGTGATGCTGGGCGGTGGCGGCCCCGCCGACCGCGTGACCCGCGCGGCCGAGGTCAAGACCCTGTTGCTGGACGGGTTGAAGCGCGGCCGCTGAAACGCCGGCTCAGGCGATCCGCGCCACCACATAATCCGACAGATCGGCCAGCATGTCGCGGATCGCGCCTGCGGGCACCTCCGACAGCGCGGCGCGCGCGCGTCCGGCCCAGTCCAGCGCCGTCGCCCGCGTCGACTCAAGCGCCCCGTGCCGCGCCATGATCTCGCGCGCGCGGTCCAGATCGGCATCCTCGACCTGACGGCGGACGATGGTGCGCTGCCAGAACGCCCGCTCCTCGTCATCGGCAGCGGCAAGGGCGCGGATCACCGGCAGCGTCAGCTTGCCTTCGCGCAGGTCGTCGCCGGTATTCTTGCCGATGGCACTGGTGCCGCCGTAATCCAGCAGGTCATCGACCATCTGAAAGGCGATGCCCAGCGCGTCGCCATAGTCGAACAGCGCCTGTTCGACCGCCGCATCGGCACCGGCAATCACCGCCCCCGCCTGCGTCGCCGCCGAAAACAGCGCCGCCGTCTTGCCGCGCACCACCTTGAGATAGGTATCCTCGCCCGTCGCCAGATCGCGGGCCGCGGTCAGTTGCAGCACCTCGCCTTCGGCGATGGTGGCGCTGGCATTGGCCAGGATGTCGAGCACGCGCAAGCTGCCCGGTTCGACCATCAGCTGAAAGGCGCGGGCGAACAGGTAGTCGCCGACAAGGACCGAAGACTGGTTGTCCCACAAGAGGTTGGCCGTCGGCCGGCCGCGGCGCTGGGTGCTTTCGTCGACCACATCGTCATGCAACAGCGTGGCGGTGTGGATGAATTCGACAGTCGCGGCAAGATGGATATGGAACGGCCCGCCATAGCCGCAGACCCGTGCGGCGGCCAGGCACAGCATCGGCCGCAGCCGTTTTCCGCCCGCCTCGATCAGATGCGCCGTCACCTGCGGAATCCGCGGCGCATGTTCGCTTGCCATCCGGTCACGGATCAGCGCGTTCACCGCGTCCAGATCGGCGGACAGATGGGCGGCAAGCCGTTCGTGCGGCTTGGTGGCGGCGATATCAAGACTCATCCCACGCTCGACTTTCTGCGCTTCCCTGCCTAGACGGGGTTCATGAAAGAACTGCTGCGCACCAACGATCCGACCGAGATCGCCTTTGCCACCGCCCTTCTGGACGGCGAGGGTATAGAATGCTTCACGCTCGACGTAAACACGAGCGTCCTTGAGGGGTCCTTGGGCATTCTGCCGCGGCGGATCATGGTCATCGACGCCGACTGGGACGAAGCGCGGCAGATCCTGACCGACAACGGGCTGAAACTTGGATGAGCTGACGCGCGACGCCTTTCTTGCGGGGCGCGCGATGGTCTGGCAGCCGCGCACCGGCTTTCGTTCGGGCGCCGATGCGGTGTTGCTTGCCGCGGCGGTCCCGGCGCTGGCCGGCCAGCAGGTGCTTGAACTTGGCTGCGGCGCCGGCGCGGCGGCGCTTTGCCTGTGCGCGCGGGTGCCGGGCGCTACGGTGACCGGGCTCGAGCTTCAGCCGGCCTATGCTGCGCTTGCCCGCCGCAATGCCGCGGAAAACCACGCCGCGCTGACCGTTCTTGACGGCGATGTCGCCGCCCCGCCCGCCATTGTCAGGGCGCGGTCCTTTGACCATGTGATGATGAACCCGCCCTATTTCCGGCGCGAGCCCGGCGGTCAGGCGCAGGACGCACGCCGCGAGACCGCGCTGGGCGAGGGGCTGCCCCTTGCAGTCTGGATCGCCACCGCCATCCGCCGGCTGCGGTCCGAAGGCTGGCTGACCCTGATCCACCGCGCCGAGCGGCTGGCCGATGTGCTGGCGGCACTGGACGGGCGCATGGGATCGCTGCGCATCCGGCCGCTGGCGCCGCGCAGCGGACGCGACGCGCTGAGCGTCATCGTGCAGGCGAGGAAGGGCGGCCGCGCGCCCCTGCGCCTGCTTGCGCCGCTGGTCCTGCACCGGGGCGACCACCACCCCGGCGACACGCCGCATTTCACCGAAATGGCCGCCGCGATCCTGCACGACGGCGCCGTTTTGCCGATGGACGGCTGATCCTTTCGCAACATTCCGCGATAGTGCTTGCGATTGTAACGAACGCACCCAAATCAGATGACACGGGCAAAAAATTGTGCTGCACTTGACGTGCGAGCCATCAACCGGAGGAGTGCCTCATGAGCCTGACGTCGCATCTTACCGAACTGCGCAAGAAACATCAGTCGCTGTCCGATGCGGTGGAAACCGCGCAGCGCCAGCCGGCGGTCGATGACCTCGAAATCGCCAGGCTCAAGAAGCAGAAACTTCAGCTCAAGGAAGAAATCACCCGTCTTTCGCCGCATTGACGCCCGATCCGGCGCGTGCGGCCAGGGCCGCGCCTCCGACGATCAGAACCGCGGCCGCAGCCAGTTGCCAGCGCGCCGCGGCCGTTCCCGACAGGACAAGTATCAGGGTCGACAAAAGCGGCGCGGCATAGCTGGCCACGCCCAGAAACGGCAGGTCGCCGCGTTTCATCCCGATATCCCAGGTAAAGAACGCCGCGCCCAGCGGGCCAAGGCCAAGGGCGAGGACCGCCAGCCATCCGCCCGCGCCCTGCGGCCATGCGGTCGCCTCAAGCGCCAGATGCGACAGGCCCGACAGCACCGCGGTGACAAGGCAGAAGATCGTCACCGCCTCGGTCGGGACGTTGCCAAAGCGGCGCGACCCCACCGAATAGATCGCCCAGATCACGGCGCAGGCCAGCGCCAGCCCGTATCCCGGCAGCGACGCCGCCTGAAACCCGGCGCCGCCGCCGCCGATCAGGATCAGCGCCACCCCGGCAAAGGCCAGAAGCGCGCCCAGCACATGCGGCGCCCCGATCCGCTCGCCCGGCAACAGGCCCGACAAGAGCACGATGAACAGCGGCCAGAGATAGGCGATCAGCCCGGCCTCGGCCGCGGGGGCAAGGCGCAGGGCGCTGAAATAGCAGAAATGATAGCCGAACAGACCGGCGATGCCGAACAACATCGCCCGCGGAGGCACCCGCGCCAGCAGATGCAACCGCCCGGTCGCGACGGTCCAGATCAGACCGAAGACGCCACCGACGGCGAAACACAGGGCAGTCAGCAGGAACGGCGGCACCGGGGCGGTGCGCACCGTCAGGACGGCAAGAACCGACCACATCAGGATGGCGGTGAAACCGATGGCCGTGGCGCGCTTGCGGGTCATGCAAGCGGCACTAGCACAACCTCGGAGGCCGTCAATCGCCGCCGCCGACCGCCGCCTGCCGCGCCTTGATCCGTGCCGCCCAGGGCGCCGTCATCAGGCCGCCGCGGCTGGCCTTCTGCCAGACATCGTGATGGGGGTTGGCATTGACCTCGGAAATCAGCGCGCCGCCCTCGGTCAGGAACACGTCCCAGCCCAGCATGCCATGGCCCGGCATCGCCGCATGACCGGCCAGCACCACCGCCACTGCCTGATCGAAATGCGGGAGGGCATAGCCGGTCAGGCTTTCGTCCGGGTTCTGCCAATGCGTCACGTCCGGCCCGGCAGGATCGTCAAGACGGCGGATCGCGCCGACGATGCCGGTCGCGGCATCGACCCGCGCCCAGCCACGGCGCCCCTCGGTCGGGCCGTCGTGCATCTCGCCCGGTGCCGGGCATTTCAGCACCGCATACAGGACGGCCGGCCCGCCGGCCTGCATCAGGGTGACAAGGCGCAAAGACCCGGTCGCCGCGCCCAGATGGGCGCCTAGGCCGGGGGCATTCGCCACCCGCGGCTGGAACAGGAAACCGGCCGACCAGTCGCGCATGATCTCGGCGGCGAGCGCCGTCACCGCCACCTCGCGCCCGTTCATCAGCCGCAGCTGGCCGGGCCCGCCCGGCCCGGCAATCCCCACCGCCCCCTTGGACCGCGACGACCGCAGCGGCTTGCCGAACATGCCATCAGGCCCGATGCCCGACAGGAAGGCCGTGAGCGCCGCCTCGTCCCGCAGATCGCCCTCGGGGCCAAAGACCGCCGCCACCGGCGCCACCGGCAGGCCAAGTCCCCCCAGATGGCGCAGAGTGGCGATCTTGTCCTCGATCACCGCATCAAGCTGCGGCAGGCGGCGGTCGCGCAGGCTGTCATTCAACGCCCGGTTGCGACTGGCCGGCAGGAAGGTGGCGATGACGTCGCGGGTCACACCGGGGCGCCACAAGGCATAGGACAAGTATTCCTCGACCGTCAGGCCGCTGCGCCGCAACCGCAGCAGCCGCCACCACAGGCCGAACGGCCCCGGCCCGCCGTGGCGGACGGTATAGGCGACAAGCGTGGCAAGATCGGCCTTGCCGACCTTGCCGCCGGTCAGGATCAGGTCAGGAAAGGTATTGTCCGCCATTGGCACTGATCGTCGAGCCGGTGATGAAGCCGGATTGGTCCGCGGCAAGGAAGACCACGCAACGGGCGATCTCCTCGGCCTCGCCCAGGCGACCGACCGGGATCTGCGGCAGGATCACCTCGTTCAGCACCTTTTCCGGCACCGCCTGCACCATCTCGGTATTGATATAGCCGGGGCAGATGGCGTTGACGGTGATGCCGGCCCGCGCCCCTTCCAGCGCCAGCGCCTTGGTGAAACCGATGTCGCCGGCCTTGGCGGCCGAGTAGTTCACCTGCCCGAACTGGCCCTTCTGGCCGTTGATCGAAGAGATGTTGACGATCCGGCCGAACTTGCGCTCGCGCATGCCGGGCCAGACGCTATGGGTCATGTTGAACAGGCCCGAGAGATTGGTGTTGATGACTTCGGACCATTGCTGCGGCGTCATCTTGTGGAACGGCGCATCGCGGGTGATGCCGGCATTGTTCACCAGAACATCGACCGGCCCCAGTTGCGCGGCCACCTGCGCCACGCCGGCGGCACAGGCGGCATAATCGGACACGTCCCATTTGAAGGTGGCGATGCCGGTTTCGGCGGTAAAGGCGGCAGCGGCGGCATCATTGCCGGCATAGGTCGCGGCAACCGCATAACCCTGCGCCTTCAGCGCCTTGGAAATCGCCGCGCCGATACCGCGCGACCCTCCCGTCACCAATGCAACTCGGGGCATCGAACCTTCCTCCCTCAAGAAATCCGACCATATGGAAAAACTGTATGCGGCCCCGGATGTATCCGCAACTGCGGTTTCCGAGACAGGTCAGGGCGTTGCGGGCTGCCGGAACGGGACGGATCCAGCAGAAACGGCCGGGCCCAGAGCGCCGGCCGCACTGCAGGCCAATGCAACATGGCAAGGGCCGCGGCCCTTGCCATGGCAGGTCAGCCTAGCGTTCGACGCAAAGCGCCACGCCCATGCCGCCGCCGATGCAGAGCGTCGCCAACCCCTTTTTCGCGCCGCGGCGCTTCATCTCGAACAGGAGGGTGTTCAGCACCCGCGCGCCCGAGGCACCGATCGGATGGCCGATGGCGATGGCGCCGCCGTTGACGTTGACGATCGAAGGATCCCAGCCCATGTCCTTGTTCACCGCGCAGGCCTGCGCCGCGAAAGCCTCGTTCGCCTCGACCAGGTCAAGGTCGCCGACCGACCAGCCGGCCTTTTCAAGCGCCTTGCGGCTGGCATGGATCGGCCCGACGCCCATGATCGCCGGGTCAAGGCCTGCGGTGGCATAGGAGGCGATGCGGGCCAGCGGCTCGATCCCGCGCCGCGCCGCCTCGTCCTCGGACATGAGCAGGACCGCGGCGGCACCGTCGTTGATGCCGCTGGCGTTGCCGGCGGTCACGGTGCCGTCCTTGAGGAAGGCGGGGCGCAGCTTCTGCATCCCTTCCAGCGTCGCACCGTGGCGGATGTATTCGTCGGCATCGACGGTCACATCACCCTTCCTGCCCTTGATGATGAAGGGCACGATTTCCTCGGCAAAACGGCCGGCCTTCTGCGCCGCCTCGGCCTTGTTCTGGCTGGCAAGCGCGAATTCGTCCTGCATCTCGCGGGTGATCTGCCATTTCGCGGCGACGTTTTCCGCGGTCTGGCCCATGTGATAGCCGTTGAAGGCATCCCAGAGCCCGTCCTTGATCATCGTGTCGATGAAGCTGAGGTCGCCCATCTTGTGCCCTGCGCGCAGGGTCTGGGCATGGGGCGAGAGGGTCATGTTCTCCTGCCCGCCGGCGGCGATGATCTGCGCATCGCCGAGAAGGATATGCTGCGCGCCCAGCGCCACCGCGCGCAGTCCCGAACCGCAGACCTGGTTGAGGCTCCAGGCCGCGCTTTCCTGCGGCAGACCGGCCTTGATATGCGCCTGCCGCGCCGGGTTCTGCCCCTGCGCGGCGGTCAGCACCTGGCCAAGGATCGTCTCGCTGACCTCGGCCTTGTCGATGCCGGCCCGGTCGACGACCGCGGACAGGACCGCGGCGCCCAGATCATGCGCCGGCGTGGAGGCGAAGGCTCCGCCGAAAGAGCCGACGGCGGTGCGGGCGGCGGATGCGATGACGACTTTGGTCATGGAGGGCTCCTCTCAAGAATCCATGAAGGCGGCGCCTCGGGTCGCTCGCGCCGGACGGTCCCTGCATAGGACGCCGCGCGGCAAGGGGCAAACGCTTTCGCAGATGCAGCATGGCGGGCGCCGGGCCGCAGGCCCGGCGGAAGGAAGAAGGGGGGCCTTCCGCCCCCCTCTGCGCCTTGCGGCGCATTCACCCCCCGAGGATATTTCCGGACGAAGAATGAGGAACAGAAGCTCACACTCATTCTTCGTCCATAACGTGTTGCCGCGCTCTCGGACCGATGGCGAGCACGGCAACACACCCCGCCGGAGGCAAACCTGAGGAGGAGCCGCAAGGCGACGACGAGGCAAGGACTCATGCGCGAAAGCGCATTCCGCAAGGTCTACAGCGTCGGTTTCGGCCGGCCGAAGTGATAGCCCTGCAGGCAATCGACGCCGATCCGGGTCAGCAGCTCTGCCTCGGCCGCGGTTTCCACGCCTTCGGCGACGGCGAACATCTCGAACTGGTGGGCCACGGTCACCAGCGCCTCGGCCAGCACCTGGTTGTCGGGATTCTGGTCGATGCCCTGCACGAAAAGGGCGTCGATCTTGACCAGATCGAACAGGAAATCCTTGAGGTGGCGGAAGGCCGTCAGCCCGGCGCCGAAATCGTCCAGCGCAAAGGCCACGCCGCGCGGCTGCATTTCCGCCATGAAACGCATCACCACCTCGGGCAGCAGCATCGCCGAGCCTTCCGAGATCTCCAGGATCAGCCGCGCACCAACGCCCTTGTCGCCCTTGAGCCCCGATTCCAGCATCCGCCGCCAGCGCGCATCGCCGATCGAGCGGGCTGACATGTTGATCGCCAGCCGCAGCCCCGGATTGCGCCGCAGCATGTCGAGCCCCAGCCGCAGCGCCGCAGCGTCGATGTCGCGGCCGATGCCGGTATCCTCGACCTCAGCCATGAAGCTGCCGGCGCGGATCGGCCGCCCCGCTTCGTCGAGCAGGCGGATGAAGCCTTCGTAGAAGGCGATCTTCCGCCCGTCCCGCGCGGTCAGCACCGGCTGGAAGGCCAGTTGCGCCCGGTTGCGCGACAGGGCATCGGCCACCATCGCCGGAATGTCCCGGTCCTGCGCCGCCAGCGCATAGCTGAACGGGTCGAGCGGCTCTGCCGGGGCTGTGCTGTCGGATCCGCGCATCGTCCTGTCCCGTGGCTTTGCGCCAGATTGCGCCACAGGCCCTAAGGTTGCGTTAAGGGCGGCGATTTGCGAAAAACCCGCGATATTATCCGGGGGGCGGTGATGGGCGAGCGGTGCGGCTGGGCGGGGGCAGAGCCGATCTATGTCGACTATCACGACCAGGAATGGGGTGTGCCCGAACGTGACGGCCGCGCCCTGTGGGAAAAGCTGGTGCTGGACGGGTTCCAGGCCGGCCTTTCCTGGATCACCATCCTGAAAAAGCGCGACAATTTCCGCGCGGCCTTTGCCGGTTTCGATCCAGACGCCATTGCGCACTGGGCCGAGCCCGAGGTCGTCCGCCTGCTGTCGGACCCCGGCATCGTCCGCCACCGCGGGAAGATCGAGGCGACGATCGGCAATGCCCGCGCCTTTCTGGCGCTGGGCGGCAGCGACGGCTTTGCCGATTTCTGCTGGAGCCGGGTCGGCAATCGCCCGATCCAGAACCGCTGGCCCAGCCTGGCCGAGGTGCCGGCGGAAACGCCGCTGTCGCAGGCGCTGTCGCGGGATCTGAGGAAGGCCGGGTTCCGCTTTTGCGGTCCGACCATCGTCTATGCCTGGATGCAGGCGACGGGCATGGTCAATGACCATGTGCTGACCTGCCCGCGGCATGGCGATTGTGCGAGGTTGGGGTAGGGAGTGGTGGGCGATTGCCCACCCTGCGGGGCGGCCCGGTAGGGTGGGCAATCGCCCACCGCCCCCTACCACCGCTTCAGGGCGTCCTCGTCCTCGCAGGTCGCCGCGACCCATTCCGCGCCGGTCGCGGTGATTTCCTTCTTCCAGAAGGGCGCCCGCGACTTGAGGTAATCCATCAGGAATTCCGCCGCCTCGAAAGCGGCGCGGCGGTGCGGTGCGGCGGTCAGCACCATCATGATCGGCGCGCCCGGCGGCAGGCGGCCGAAACGGTGGATCACCGCCGCGTCCGCCAGCCCCCAGCGTGCGACCGCGGCTCCGACCATCTCGGCAATCGCCGCCTCGGTCATGCCGGGGTAATGCTCGATCTCCATCGCGATCAGGCCGCCGGCGACATCGCGCACCACGCCGGTAAAGCTGACCACGGCGCCGGCGCCCGCGGCCGCCGAGGTGAAGGCGGCAAGTTCGGCCCCCGCGTCGAACGCCGCCTCTTGCACCGCGACCGACATTCAGCCCCCCGTCATCGGCGGAAAGAAGGCAACCTCGCGCACGCCGGCCAAGGGCGCGTCGAAACCGGCAAGCCGCTGGTCGAGCGCCACCCGCACCGCGCGCAGGTCCGAGAATGCCAGCGCATAGCGGTCCTCGCGCGCGGCCAGTTCGGCCACCAGATCGGCAACAGTCGCGGCCGTGGTCGCCACCTTTTCGCGCGGGACACCGATGCGTTCGCGCAGCCAGGCGAAATACAGCACCTCGATCACGGCCGATCCTCGCCCAGATGCGGCAGGGCCTTGCGGAAGTAATCCCAGCCGGTGATCGCGGTCAGGATCGCGGCGATCCAGATCAGCACCAGCCCGCCATAGGTCGCAAGGCCCGCCCAGGTATAGGTATCGGGCAGGATGCCCTGCCCCACCCGCGGCGCGCGGCCGAATTCGACGTAAGCCAGGCCAAGGCCCAGAAACAGCACCGCGATGGCGACCATCTGCGCCGTGGTCTTCCACTTGGCCAGTTTCGTCACCTTGAGCGTCCCGGCACGCGCGCCGAGATATTCGCGCAGGCCCGAGACAAAGACCTCGCGGAACAGGATCACGGTGGCGGGCAGGATCAGCCAGGGGTTCATCCCCGAATAGCCGGTGATGACCATGATCGCGATCACCACCATGGCCTTGTCGGCAATCGGGTCGAGCATGGCGCCGAATTTCGATTCCTGCTTCCACAGCCGGGCAAGATAGCCGTCGAACCAGTCGGTCGCGGCGGCACCGACAAACAGCGCCAGCGCCAGCCAGTCCGCCCAGGGCCGGTTGAAATACAGAAACATCACCGGCACGCCGGGCGCGGCGAGCAGGCGCAGGATGGTCAGGGTGTTGGGCAGGGTCCAGATGCGCATGAAACAGATGTATTCCTTGGCCAAAGGCAATTCCAGTCGCCCGATCAACGGCCCATCGGTCGGGTTCCGTCGCCGGTTGTGAGCGGTCCTTGGCCCAGATATGGTAGCCCGACCCCGAAGGAGCGCAGAATGCTGCAAAGCCGCCTGCCGGAATTTGTCGCCTCGCACTATGAATGCCATGAATGGCGCCATGCCAGCGCGATCTTGTCGCAGGATTTTCCCGCCGAATGGGCCGACCTGATGGCGCTTCTGACCGATTTCCGCCTGCTGAAATCCTGGATCACCATCGGCGGCGGCAACAAGACCCGGCTGGCCGCGCATATCGACGGTTTCCTTGGTGCGCGCGGCTGGGTGGAAAAGCAGTTCCGCACCGCGATCGAGGTCGACGGCAACCGCGCGGCGACGCCGACGCACAAGGTCGACTGCTATCGCAACCGCATCGCGCTCGAGCTGGAATGGAACAACAAGGATCCGTTCTTTGACCGCGATCTCAACAATTTCCGCCTGCTGTTCGACCTGCGCGCGATCAGCGTAGGCGTCATCGTTACCCGCGCCGACAGCCTGCAACGGATTTTTGACGATCTGGGCCGAGGATCGTCCTATGGAATGTCGACGACTCACATGTCAAAGCTGTTGCCACGGATCGAAGGCGGAAGCGGGGCGGGCTGCCCGATTCTGGTCTTCGGCATCACGCCGGCCCTCTATGTCGAGGATGTGCCATGACCGCTGCCGCTGACGATCTGCTTGCCAAGGCCGGGCCGGTGCGGTTCGGCACCGTGCTGGCCGACCCGCCGTGGCAGTTCCAGAACCGCACCGGCAAGATGGCGCCGGAACACAAGCGCCTGTCGCGCTATCCGACCATGACCTTACGCGAAATCTGCGACCTGCCGGTCGAGGCGGTGGTGGCCGATACCGCGCATCTTTACCTCTGGGTGCCGAATGCCCTGCTGCCCGAGGGGCTCGAGGTGATGCGGCACTGGGGGTTCACCTACAAGTCGAACATCATCTGGTCGAAAATCCGCAAGGACGGCGGGCCGGACCGGCGCGGCGTCGGCTTCTACTTTCGCAACGTGACCGAGATCCTGCTGTTCGGCGTCCGCGGCAAGAACGCGCGCACCCTGAAACTGGGGCGGACGCAGGAAAACATCATCTCGACCCAGAAACGCGAGCACAGCCGCAAGCCGGACGAACAATACCCGCTGATCGAGGGGTGCAGCCCCGGTCCCCGGCTGGAAATGTTCGCCCGCGGCCCGCGGCTGGGCTGGACGGTCTGGGGCAATCAGGCCGAAGATTACACGCCGACCTGGGACACCTATGCCAATCATTCGCAGGCGAATGTGGTGCGGTTGAAGG
The DNA here is from genome assembly GCA_964540965.1 of uncultured Rubellimicrobium sp. Lineage (GTDB taxonomy): Bacteria > Pseudomonadota > Alphaproteobacteria > Rhodobacterales > Rhodobacteraceae > JADYZU01. Next base: position 11,721 of record CAZIOT010000014.1, read on the forward strand.
GATAGGAACGCGGTCGGTCGCGGATTCACCCGTGGTAGGGTGGGCAACCGCCCACCGCGGCGCATGGTGGGCGGTTGCCCACCCTTCGGGACCGCGGCCGTTCAGCGACCCGCCCTCACCCCTTCTCGTGAAAGAACGCATAGATCGTCTCGGCCATGCTGTGGGACACGCCGGCGCCGCGAGCAGGCGCAGGATCGTCAGGCTGTCGGGCAGGGTCCAGATGTACATGGTCCCGCATCTGCTCCCAGGCAGAGGGGAAACCCTTTGGCTCGCGACCGGCCGGCAATGACCCTGCCGCTTGACACGAATCGGAAAGACACCTGTCGTCCCGCCATGGCGTCAGGTGATGCGGGGTGCGGGCCGTGGTGGAGAAGAAGACGAAACCGCCCTTCTTTACCGGCCTCGCAATCATCCGCCTGCGCACCTGGGCCTATGTCTACAGCGTCACATTGTTCACGGCGCTCGCGCTGGTGCCGCTGGCCAACCGCCTGCTTCCGCCGTCAGTTGCGCATTGGGCGGTGATCGGCTTTGTGGCGCTTCCCGTCCTGCTGACAATCGTCGCGGCAACGCAGCACAACGCCGCGGCCTATGTCACCCTCGCAAGGTCCGTGGCGGGGACGAAAGCCCTGACGGCCGGAGTCACCTGGCGCCACACCCTCCCCAACCGGCAAAACCCACAGCGGGCGGACAACTTGACGAAAGGGCAGATCGCAGAGTATCTCGCGACCTCTGCAAGCGTGCTGGTGCTGCTCGCTGTCGATACGTCGTCTCTTGCCGACGGCGTGAAGGTGGCGCTGCTCTGCGCCTACCTGCCGGCCAGCTTCGCAATCATCCGCCGCCTTCCTCAATTCGGCGGGGGATTGGGCGCACTCTTCATCGGGCTTCTCTTTCCAGCCCTGGTCATCAACGCACTGGTCGCACCGGCGGTCAGCCACGTCGAAATGATCGGCACCACGCTGAAGCTCGGCTATGCGATCATCGTGACAGCGGTCGTGCTGATCGCCGTCCTGATATTGACTGCGGTCCTTATCAACCCGGTCTTCGATATGTGCCTGAAGCTCATGCCGGCGCGCAAGCGCCTGCCCGGCCTTGGCTTGGTCCTGCGCAACGTGACAGCCAGGATCGAGGGGTTCCTGAGCATGGACATCTCGCTGCTGGCGATGGGGTCGGTCGGATTCGGTGTGCTGATCTACCGGTTCGCTGCTTTGGCCGATCCATTCCTGGTCTTCATGACCTTCAACGCCATCATCGCAATCCCCTTCATCTGCGGGCTGATGATCGGACTGTATCGGACCCGCATCGCGCCATTCCGGTTCGTCCGCCGGCTGTCGTTCCAATACGTCCTGATCCTGATGATCCTGGCCAACCTGTTCGCCTTGATCGGCTATGTGTTGGGCTGGCTGGCCACGCGCGGATATACCGCGCTTTTCGGGCCGACCGGCAAAAGCCCGATCCCCGACGTGCTGTTCGTCTACCGCGACATTGCCCCCGGCGACCTGCCTTTGCTGATACAGATGAACGCGCTGGTCATGTCGCTCTGCATCGCTGCCGCCCTGTCATGGACCCTTTCCGTCATCGCCCGCAGGGCCTGGCGCGAAGCCGCCTATATCGCGACAAGTTCGGGCATCATCACCCTGCTGCCCAACATCGCCCCGACCATCGAACAGGTCGCGGCACAGGTGTTTCCGATTTTTGACTCGCTGCCGCGACTCGCCCTCACCCTGATCCTGCCCGCGATACAAAGCTTCCTCATGGAGGAAGTCGATGATCTGACCGAAACAGACGAAGGCACGCCCCTCTGCGCAAATTGCCAGACTCCGGCTGCAACGCCCGAGGCGCAGTATTGCAGTTCCTGCGGCACGGCGTTCCTTCGCCCCGCGGAATCGGCCGATTTGCCGCCGGCTTTCGATCCTGTGCCCCCGCGGGGCAGTTGAATTTTCTTACGACTACCTGAAAACGTGCGAAAATCATCCCGGCTTGGAATCCCCTATCCCTTCTCATGAAAGAACGCATAGATCGTCTCGGCCATGCTGTCCGATACCCCGGCCACCGCCTTGAGGTCGGCAAGGTCGGCCCGGCTGACCGCCTTGGCGCTGCCGAAATGCGCCAGCAGCGCGCGTTTGCGCGCCGCGCCGACGCCCGGAATGTCGTCGAGCGGCGTCGCCCCCACCGCCTTGGCCCGTTTGGCGCGGTGGGTGCCGATGGCAAAGCGGTGCACCTCGTCGCGCAGCCGCTGCACGAAATACAGCACCGGGTCATTGTGGCGCAGCGCCATCACCGGCTTGCCGACGCGGTGGAATTCTTCTTTCCCGAGGTCGCGGTCGATGCCCTTGGCCACGCCGATGATCGGAATGTCGTCCACGCCCAGATCGGCCATGATGCCATGCACCGCGGAAATCTGCCCGGCGCCGCCGTCGATCAGCAGCAGGTCGGGCCAGCCGGTGCCCTCGCGGTCGGGATCCTCCTTCAAGAGGCGGGTAAACCGCCGGGTCATCACCTCTTTCATCATGCCGAAGTCGTCGCCGGGGGTCAGTTCGGTGCCCTTGATGTTGAACTTGCGATACTGGCCCTTCTCGAACCCGTCGGGGCCGGCGACGATGAAGGCGCCGATGGCGTCGGTGCCCATGATATGGCTGTTGTCATAGACCTCGATCCGGCGCGGCACTGTCGGCAGGTCGAACGCCTCGGCCAGACCGTCAAGCAGCTTTACCTGCGTCGCCGATTCCGACATGCGCCGCGCCAGCGATTCCCGCGCGTTGCGCAAGGCGCTGTCCACCAGTTCCGCCTTTTCACCCCGCTGCGGCACGGCGATTTCCACCCGGCGGCCGGCCTTTTCGCCAAGCGCATCGGCCATCAGCTCGGGATCGTCCAGCCCGTGCGAGGTCAGGATCAGCCGCGGCGGATCGTGGTCGGTGTAGAATTGCCCGACAAAGGCCTGCATCACCTCTGACGCATCGGCATCGGCGGTCAGCCGGGGATAGTAATCGTGGTTGCCCCAGTTCTGGTTGGCGCGGATGAAGAACACCTGCACGCAGGCCTGCCCGTGTTCCATGTGCAGCGCGATGATGTCGGCCTCGGCCACCCCTTTCGGATTGATGCCCTGCGCCGATTGCACCGCGGTCAGCGCGCGGATGCGGTCGCGCAGGGCGGCGGCGCGTTCGTACTGCATCGCCTCGGCCGCGGCGGCCATCTGCCGGGCCAGATCCTCTTGCAGGTCGGTGGACCGTCCCGACAGGAACCGTTCGGCATCGGCAATCGCGCCGGCATAATCGGCCTGATCGACCAGCCCGACGCAGGGGCCGGAACAGCGCTTGATCTGATAGAGCAAGCAAGGCCGCGTCCGCGACGCGAACACGGAATCGGTGCAGGACCGCAGGCCGAACGCCTTTTGCAGCTGGTTCAGCGTCCGGTTCACCGCCCCGGCACTGGCGAAGGGGCCGAAATAGTCGCCCTTCTCCTTCTTCGCGCCGCGGTGCTTTTTCACCATCGGGAACGGATGGCCTTCGGGGATCAGGATGTTCGGAAACGACTTGTCGTCGCGCAGAAGCACGTTGTAGCGCGGCTTGAGCTGCTTGATCAGGTTCTGTTCCAGCAGCAGCGCCTCGGTCTCCGTGCGCGTGGTCAGGAACATCATCGAGGCGGTTTCGCGGATCATCCGCGCGATGCGCGGCGAATGGTCGCCGGGACGGGAGTAGTTCGTCACCCGCGCCTTCAGGTTGCGCGCCTTTCCGACATACAGCACCCGGCTTTCGGCATCGAGCATCCGGTAGACGCCGGGACTGCCATCCAGCTGGCGCAGATAGCCGTGGATCACCTCATGCCCGGTCGGCGGCGGCGGGGCTGGCAAGGGGGGCTGGTCGGTCATCGCGGGGCTTGTCGATTCTGGCTGGTGTGAGTCAGTTTAGCGCGGTGCGCGCAAGGCGAAACCTGTCCACCATTCCTGTGGACAACTCCGTGGGAAAATCCGGCGAAGCGTCAAATTTCCCTTGTTTCCGGCCCGGTTCATCGCATTGCCTGTTTTTTGAGCACACATCTAACACATTGATTTCAAAAGAAAGAATTTTGACCATCTGACAAATTACTGAAATCGTTACCAATTCGTTACGTCGTTGTGAGGGCCCTGTCGCGCGGTGCACAACTCTGACGCAGCGTCACTCGACGCCCTGCACGTCGGGTGTCTGCCAGCCCAGATGCTGGCCGCCGTCGACGGCGATCATCTGCCCCGTCACCGCCCGCGCGGCAACCAGATACAGCAGCGCCTGCGCGATGTCGTCGGGGTTCGACCCGCGCTGCATCACCGTCGCCGCGCGCTGGCGCGCGAAATGCCCTTCGGACTGGCGGGCACCCTTCAGCGTCGGACCGGGGCCGATGGCATTGACCCTTACCCTTGGCGCCAGCGCCTGCGCCGCGGTCCGGGTCAGCGTCCACAGGCCGGCCTTGGCGATGGTATAGCTCATGAACTCGGGCGTCAGTTTCCACACCCTCTGGTCGATCATGTTGACGACCAGCGCCTGCGCCTGCGGTTCGCCGTTCTCATCGGACACGGGCGCCGGGGCCTGGGCGGCAAAGGCCTGGGTCAGGACGAAGGGCGCGCGCAGGTTCGATTCAAGATGCCGGTCCCAGCTGGCCCGCGTCGCGCTGGTTATGTTGTCGTAGTCAAAGATCGAGGCATTGTTGACCAGAACCGTCAGCGGCCCGCCCAGCGCCTCGGCCGCCTGCCCGACCAGCGGCAGCACCTGCGCCTCGACCGTCAGGTCGGCCGCCAGCGCCGTGGCCCGGCGGCCCATGGCGCGCAATTCCTCGACCACCCCATCGGCCGCCGCGCCCGAGGTCGCGTAATGTACCGCCACGTCGAACCCGGCGCGGCCCAAAGCCAGCGCCATGGCACGGCCCAGCCGGGCGGCGCCGCCGGTGACAAGTGCCCTCATGTCCGGTCCTTGCGGCAGTCGCAGGGGCCCTTGCCGATCAGCGGACGGCCGCAGCGGTCGCAATGGGTGGCCCGGCCCAGCCGCGGCAGCCGCCAGCGCCCGAGGATGGCCAGGACCGAGACGGCGACAAGCAGGAACAGCGCGCCCTTGAGCATGATCTACAACCCGTAACGGGCGAAGGCCGCCCGATCCTCGACCGCGCCGATGGCCTGATCCACCGCCGCCACCCCCAGCCGCGACAAAAGCCCCTTGCGTTGCCCATAGCGGCGAAAGCGCACCTTGTCGCCGAAAAGTTCGTGCATTTTCGGCACCATATGGGCGATGCCATCAGCAAGCCCCAGCGCCACCGCCCGCTCGCCCAGCCAGAATTCGCCGGTGTACAGGTCGGGATCCTCGGCCAGCCAGTCGCCGCGCCGCTTGCGCACCTGCGCGATGAAATAGTCGTGCAGTTCGGACAACAGCCGCTCGAGCCGCGCGACATCTTCGGGGCGCTCGGGCTGGAACGGGTCGAGCTGCGATTTCGACCGGCCGGCGGTGTGGATGCGACGTTCGACACCGTAACGCCCGATCAGGTCCGACAGGCCGAAACCGGCGCTGATGACGCCGATGGACCCGACGATCGATCCGCGGTCGACCCAGATCCGGTCTGCCGCCGTAGCCAGCCAATACCCGCCCGAGGCCGCGACATCCTCGACAAAGGCGTGGACGGGCACCTTCTTTTCCTCGGACAGCCGCCGGATGCGCGCCGCGATAAGCGAGGATTGCACCGGCGACCCGCCGGGCGAATTGATCTGCAACGCCACCGCAACGGGCCGTCCCTTGGCAAAGGCCCGTTCGATCAGCGGCGCCAGCGTGGCATCGGACAGACCGCGCGCGCCGGTGGTGATCGTGCCTTGCAGGCGGATCACATGGACGGTCGGCGGGCGGGACAGAAAGGGGATGCGGCTCATGGGGATGAACCTAGGTGCAAGGCCCATCCCCGGCAAGTCCGGGCGGCGCGACAACCGCGCGCCGGCGGCCACCGGCCCGCAAGCCCGGTTCTAGTGGCAGAGCAGGACCGAGATGGCGTCGACCCAGTCGCCGCTGGCGATAAAGTGCCCGCCGTCGATGTGGAGAATGTTCTCGTCGCGCATGACATTTTTCATCAGCGTAAGCCGGCCCCCGTCGGTGTGGCCGACTTCCATGGTAAGGTCATTGTATTGCGGCCGCACAACAACATTCGCCATGCCGCTGCACGAGTCGGCGCCCCAGGCTGCGCAAAGTTCCCGGCTTCCCATGAACAGGGCCGCTTTTCTCGCACAGATCGACCGACACTGCCCCCGCCCGGCGGCAGACCGCACCCTCACGCCCGGATGCGCCAGCCGGTGCGAAAGATCCATGTCACCAGCGCGATGCCGATCACGATGAACACCGCGACCGCCCCAAGGCTCACCGCGACCGGCACGTCGCCCACCCCGAAAAAGGCCCAGCGAAAGCCGGAAATCAGATAGACCACCGGATTGAACAGCGCGACCGTCTGCCAGAATTCCGGCAGTTGCGACACCGCATAGAACGACCCACCCAGAAAGATCAGCGGCGTCAGCACCAGAAGCGGGATCAGCTGCAATTGCTGCCAGTCGCGCGACCAGATGCCGATGACGAACCCCAGAAGGCTGAAACACAGGGAAATGAGGACAAGAAAGGCCACCATCGCCACCGGATGCGCGATCTGCAGGTCGACAAAGAAAAAGGCGGTGGCCAGGATCACCAGCCCGATGATGATCGACTTCGTCGCCGCCGCGCCGACATAGCCCAGCACGATTTCCGCCGCCCCGACCGGCGCGGACAAGAGTTCATAGATCGTCCCCGAATATTTCGGCATGAAGATCCCGAAACTCGCGTTCGACACCGATTGCGTCATGATCGTCAGCATGATCAGCCCCGGCACGATGAAGGCGCCATAGGTCACGCCGTCAACGGCGGTAAAACTTGACCCGATGGCCGCGCCGAAAACCACGAAATAGAGCGAGGTCGAGATGACCGGCGAAATCAGGCTTTCGATCACGGTGCGAAAGAACCGCGCCATTTCAAGGCCATAGATTGCCCGGACAGCATGGGTGTTCATGGCGCCTCCTTGACCAGCCCGACGAAGATTTCCTCAAGGCTGGATTGCCTTGTGGCAAGATCGGCCATGACCAGGCCCGAGGATTGCAGATCCGACAGCAGCCGGCCGATGCCGGTGCGTTCCGCCTTGGTGTCATAGGTATAGACCAGCGACTGCCCGTCCGGTCCGATCGCCAGCCCGTCACGGGCCAGCGCCTCGGGGATCGCGGACAGGGGCGCGGTCAAGGCGACGACCAGTTCCTTGCGCCCCATCCGTTGCATCAGCCCGGCCTTGTCCTCGACCAGCAGGAGGCGGCCCCTCGCGATGATGCCTACGCGGTCGGCCATCGCCTCGGCCTCTTCGATGTAATGGGTGGTCAGGATGATGGTGACGCCGGCCGCCCGCATCGCGCGCACCGCGGCCCACATGTCCTTGCGCAGTTCGACGTCGACGCCGGCGGTGGGTTCGTCAAGGAACAGCACCCGCGGCTCGTGGCTCAGCGCCTTGGCGATCAGCACCCGGCGCTTCATGCCGCCCGACAGTTCCGTCACCTTGCTGTCGCGCTTGTCCCACAGCGACAAGAGCCTGAGCACGCTTTCGACATGGCCGTCATCGCGCGGCTTGCCGAACAGGCCGCGCGAATAGCGCACCACGTCGATCACCCTTTCATAGGCGTCAAGCGTGATTTCCTGCGGCACAAGGCCGATCAGGCTGCGCACCATGCGCCAGTCGCGGTGAATGTCGTGGCCGGCGACGGTGATCGTGCCGGCGGTCGGCCGGACCAGCCCGCAGATCGCCGAAATCAGCGTGGTCTTGCCGGCGCCGTTCGGCCCCAGCAGGGCGATGATCTCGCCCTCGTCGATGTCAAGATCGACGCCCTTCAGCGCCTCGAACCCGCCGGCATAGGTCTTGCGCAGGCCCTGGACCGAAACGATTGCGGCCATCTGACCCATCCCCCTCGTGACTGCCCGCCCGACCTAAGCCAATGCGGCGGCGGCGGAAAGGTGGGCAGTGATCCCGGAACCCGTTTCCTGCCGGAATCCATATCCCGGCCCCTCGACGGCACCGCGGGCCGTCGCGGCGCAGTTTCACGGGTTTCCGGCAAATCGCTCCAGCTCGGCGAAGATTTCCCGCCAGGTGTCCTCGGTCACCGGAATGCCGACAAGACAGCGCAGGAAGAACGCACCTTCGGCGGCCAGATAGGCGGTGCGCCGGCGTTTGGCGTCGTCGCCGGCGGCCCCGAGGTCTCCCAATCTCTGCCGATACCAGGCGCGCATGCTCTCGCTCACTTCGTCGTGGCCTGCGAGCACCGCCAGCATCGTCGCCACGCGCTGGCCGGTCGCCGTGAACATGTCATCGATCGTCGTGTGCAGATGGGCGGCAAGATGCGCGTGAGGCGAGGTTTCGCCCCCCAGCGCGGCGGTGTAGCGTTCCTTCTCTTCCGCCATCCAGCGGTTGATCAACTGGTCGATCAGCGCCGTTCGCGTTCCGAAGGCGGACTGGACGCTTGCCTTGCTAAGCCCGGCCTCTGTCGCAACCGTTGCAAAGGAAAGGGCCGCGGCACCGCTTTTCGCGACGACCGCCTCGGCCGCATCAAGCACCATGTTTCGATCGATCGTTCTTGGCCTTGCCATGAATCGCCCCCTTGACTCGGTATAAATACGATCGTATCTAAAACCCGTTGCCAGCGCAAGCTGGACCTGCCTTTGACCCGACGGAGCCGTTGATGTTCTCGATGAACCCCCTGCCTCGCAGAATCACCTATGTCGTGCTGTTCGAGGCGCTTGCCATCCTGCTTTCCACCGTCCTGCTGGCGGTGCTGAGTGACGGTGGCGCACATGGGAACCTGCCCGTCGCGGTCGCATCCTCCATGGCCGCTGTCGTCTGGAATTTCATCTACAACACGATGTTCGAAGCGTGGGAGCAGAGACGCGGCATCGCGACCCGCACCCTGTTTGTCCGGGTCGTGCATACGGTTGGGTTCGAGGGCGGGCTTCTGGTCATCCTGATCCCGCTATTCATGTGGTGGTACGCCGTGGGCCCGCTGACTGCCCTTGCCATGGAAACTGCCCTGCTCGTCTTCTTCCTGGTGTTCACCTTCGTATTCACATGGGCCTTTGACACCGTTGTCAGGCGGTCGGACCCTGTGGCGGCGTAAGACCCGACTAACCAAGTCGCGACACCGCCACGAACGCCAGCCTTCCCCGCATAACGGACAGGCGCGACAAAGGTCTGCAAACCGTGGTCGTGCCCCCCGTCCCGGGTATCCGGCCCCGGGCAGAGGGGACGCCGCGAAAATGGCAACGGGGCTGGCGCGTGGCTGCGGGCTGCGGCAAGGTCAATTGCCACCATGAGACAGGAGCCCGCATGATCCGCGATGCCACCCCGGCCGATGCCGAGGCGATTGCCGCGATCTACAACCATGCCGTCCGGACGACGACCGCGATCTGGAACGACACGACCGTCGATGCCGCCAACCGCACAGGCTGGATGCAGGACCGGCAGGGTGGCGGCTTTGCCGTGCTGGTGGCCGAGACCGGGGGCGAAGTTCTGGGCTATGGCGCCTTCGGCCCCTTCCGCGCCTTCGACGGCTACCGCCTTACGGTCGAACATTCGGTCTATGTCGCGCCGGGGGCGCAGGGCCGGGGCCTTGGCCGAACCATCCTGTCGGCCTTGGCCGACCGCGCCGCGGGCGCCGGGTTTCACGCCATGATCGGCGCCATCGAATCGGGCAATGCCGGATCGCTGGCCCTGCATGCCAGGCTGGGGTTTTCCGAGGTCGGGCGCCTGCCGCAGGTCGGGCAGAAATTCGGCCGCTGGCTGGATCTGGTGCTGATGCAGCGGCTGCTGGACGGGCGCGCGGCGCCTTAGCGCCCCTCGGGCACGATCACCCCGGCTTCGGTCACGATCAGGTCAAGCGGCTGGTCCACGGGTTCCAGCGGCAGGGCGTCGTCCTCTTGCGCGGCCCAGGCAAAGCCCACGGCCGTCACCGGCCCCGCCGCCCGCAGCGCGGCCAGCGTGCGGTCGTAGAAACCGCCGCCATAACCCAGCCGGCCGCCGCGCCGGTCAAAGGCGACCAGCGGCACGATCAGCACCTGCGGCACCAGCCACTCCGGCACCGCCGGCACCTTTGCGCCGAACGGCCCGTCGACCATCGCGCCCGGCGTCCAGCGGGCAAAGCGCAGCGGCTGGCCCTTGCCGATGATGACCGGCACCGCCACCGGCCCGTCATGGATTTCCATCGCAGGCAGGGGGTCGATCTCGGTCCGCATCGCCATATAGCCTGCCAGCACCTTGCCGCGATGCGCGGCCAGCACCGCCCGCAGATGCGCGGCGGGGTCGGGGTGGCCGGCGGCATGGGCCGGGGCGCGGCGGGCAAAGGCCGCCTTGCGCGCCGCGGCCTTGGCCGCCGCCAGATCGTCCGCCCCGGTCACAGCAGGATCACCGAGGCCAGCCCGAGGAAGGCAAAGAACCCGACCACATCCGTCACCGTGGTCACGAACGGACCCGAGGCGATGGCCGGATCGACCCGCAGCCGGTCAAGCGCGATGGGGATCAGCACGCCGGCTCCGGCGGCGGCGATCAGGTTGACGATCATCGCCAGACCGATGACCACGCCCAGCATCGGGTTGCCGAAGCGATACCACGACACCGCGCCGATGATGACCGCGAAGGCCGCCCCGTTCAGCACGCCCACCGCCACTTCGCGCCCGATCACCCGCCGCGCGTTCGAGGCGGTCAGATCGCGCGTCGCCAGCGCCCGCACCGCCACCGTCAGCCCCTGCGTCCCCGCCGCCCCGCCCATCGAGGCGACGATCGGCATCAGCACCGCAAGGGCCACGATCTGCGTGATCGCGCCTTCGAACAGGCCGATCACCATCGAGGCCAGCACCGCCGTCACCAGATTGACGCCCAGCCAGGGCGCGCGGCTTTTCACCGTGTCCCAGACGCGGTCGGTGACATTCGCCTCGCCGCCGACGCCGGCAAGGCTGAGCATGTCCTCCTCGTGTTCCTCGTCCAGGATCCGCACCGCATCGTCGATGGTGATGACGCCGACCAGCCGGTCGTCATCATCGACCACCGGGGCGGAAATCAGGTGGTAGCGGGTAAAGGCGCGGGCGACCTCCTCTTCCTCGTCCTCGACATGGAAGGGGCGGAAACTGTCCTCGGTGATGTCGCGCAGCCGGGTCGCGGCGGGCGACGACAGGATGCGGCCCAGCGTGCAATAGCCCACCGGCTTCATCCGCGGATCGACCAGCACGACGTGATAGAACTGGTCGGGCAGCGGCGTGCCTGACCGCAGAAAGGTCGTGGCATCGGCGACGGTCCAGTGTTCGGGGGCGCGCACCACCTCGACCTGCATCAGGCGGCCGGCAGAGTTTTCCGGATAGGCCAGCGCCTTTTCCACCGCCACCCGCTCGGACGCGGGCAGCGCGGCCAGGACCGCCTCCTGCTTGTCCTCTTCCAGCGTCTCGACCAGATCGACGACATCGTCGGAATCCAGCTCGCGCACCGCTTCGGCCAGCTCGGTGGGGTGCAGCAGGTCGACCACATCGTCGCGCAGGCCCTCGGCCAGTTCCGACAGCACCTCGCCGTCGATGCGGCCGGGGGCGAGGGCCGCGAAATCGCGCCGTTCGCGCGGCGACAGATGTTCGATCAGGTCGGCGATGTCGGCCGGGTGCAGCGGGTCGAGGATTTCCGGCAGCGGCGCGGCATCGCCGGCGTCCAGCGCGGCGCGCACCTCGGCCACCGTGCCCTCGGGCAGGCCGAAGATGTCGTCGTCATTGTCCTGGGTCTGTTCGTTTTCCGCCATGACCCGCCCCACCCTGTCTGCCCCGACCTACCGCCGCCAGCCGGCGCTGACAACCGCGGGCGCACCCCTTTTCAGCCGTTTACGCCCGCCGCGCCGCCGCATAGCCTGCGGTCATGACTGCACATCTTCTTGTCGGCCAGACGCTGGCCTTTGTCGCCGATCCCTTCGCCACCCCGCTGGACGATGCCGCCCGCCATTCCGCCCGCGGCGCCGTCCTGGTCGACGCCGGGCGCATCGCCGCCGTGGGCGAAGCCGATGCCCTGCGCGCCGCACATCCCGGCGTTCCGGTCACCGATTACGGCGCCGGCCTGATCCTGCCCGGCTTTGTCGATGCCCATATGCATTACCCCCAGACCGGCATCATCGGCGCCTGGGGCAAAAGGCTGATCGACTGGCTGAACACCTATACCTTCCCCGAGGAAGCGCGGCTGTCGGACCCCGCCTATGCCGACCGGACCGCGGCGCTGACGCTGGATCTGGCGCTTGCCCATGGCACCACGACGCTGTGCAGCTATGCCACGATCCACCCCCACAGCGTCGATGCCTTCTTTCAGGCGGCCGAGGCGCGGGGGATGCGGACCGTCGCCGGCAAGACCTGCATGGACCGGCCCGAGACGACACCCGATTACCTGCGCGACAGCGCCCAGTCGGCCTATGACGATTCCTCCGACCTGATGGCGAAATGGCACCGTCGCGGCCGGGCGCTTTATGCGATCACGCCGCGGTTTTCGCCGACCTCGACCCCGGCGCAGCTTCATGCGCTGGGCGCGCTCTGGGCCGAAAACCCGTCCTGCCTGATGCAGACGCATCTGTCCGAACAGGTCGACGAGGTGGCCTGGGTCCGGGGCCTGTATCCGCAGGCGCGCGATTACCTTGATACCTATGAATCCTTCGGCCTGCTGGGCGAACGCGGCGTCTATGGCCATGCCATCCACCTGACCCGGCGCGAACGCGCCCGCCTGCGCGAGGTCGGGGCCGGGCTGGTACATTGCCCGACCTCGAACACCTTCATCGGTTCGGGCATCTTCGACATGCAGGGGCTTCTGGCCGAGGGGCAAAGGGTCGGGCTCGCCACCGATACCGGCGGCGGATCGTCGTTTTCCATGCTGCGGACCATGGCCGCGGCCTATGAACTGGGGCAGTTGAACGGCGCGGCCATCCATCCGGCGCAACTTCTGTGGCTGGCGACCGAAGGGTCGGCCCGCGTCCTGCATCTGGACGGCGTCATCGGCCGGCTGGCGCCGGGGGCCGAGGCCGACCTGGTGGTGCTGGACCTGTCCTCGACCCCGGCCATCGCGCAAAGGTCGGCCCGCGCCCAGGATTTGTGGGAGGCGGTGTTCCCGACGATCATGATGGGCGACGACCGCGCCATCCGCGCGGTCTGGGTCGGCGGCCGGCCGGTGACGACCTAGCAGACCTGCGCGACGATCAGCACATAGACGCGCCCGGCCTGGCCGAAACCGTATTCGACGGCCCCCGTCAGCGCCATGTTGGCGCGATGCTGCGACGAGGCGGCCCATTCCGCCACCGCCTGCGCCGGGCTGGCCTGGCCATTGGCGATATCCTCGACCGCATAGCAGGACGAATGGCCCTGCGCGGCGATGCGCTGAAGATAGGTCTGCCCCTCGGGGCTTTCGTGGGCGAAATAGCCGCGCGCCAACATGTCGTCGGCATGCGCCTGCGCCGCGCGGGTCAGCCGGGCATTGGCCGTCGCCGGCGCCAGCCCCTGTCCGGTGCGGAAGGCGTTGAAGGCGGCATCGAAACCGGCATCGGGCGCGGCGGCCACCACCGCGGCATGTTGCACCGCCGGCGGGGCGGGTTCGCCCAACACGACGGCAGGCACCGGCAGGCCGGTGTCGGCGGGAATGGTCAGGGCAGATTCGTCGCAGCCGGCAAGCAGGATTAGTGCTGCCGCGACAAGGGCAGTCAGGCGCATGGAACACCGATACGGGAAAGGGAAGACAGCGGCAGCTTAGGCGCCGCCGATCGTTCTGTCGACTCTCAGTCGAATTCGCGGCCGAGCATCAGCACCCAGGTGCTGTCGACGCGGGCGATGCCGAAATCCTCGGCCCGTTCGTCCAGCATGTTGGCGCGGTGGCCGCTGCTGTTCATCCAGGCATCGATGACCGCGGCATTGCTGTAAAAGCCCTGCGCGATGTTCTCGGCGATGAAGTTCCAGTCGTATCCCGCCGCGGTGGCGCGGTCGCCCGGCCCGCCGCCGTTCAGGTCGGTATGCGACAGATAGTCGTTATCCACCATGTCGGCGGCATGCGCCTCGGCCGCGGCGGTCAGTCGCGAATCCTGCGTCAGTTCGATGACACCGCTTGCACTGCGTTCGTCGTTCAATAGCAGCGAAAAGCCTTCGTTGACCTCGACCAGGCCAGAGCCACCGCTGCCGGGCAGTCCGGTTCCAAGGCTGGCGGTCGTTTCCGAGCCATTGGACAATACCGTTGGCGACACGCCGGCCATGCAGGCCGACATGAATGGCAACAGGAAAAACAATGACCGGCGCATGGCAGCTACCCCTCGCATTCTGCGTGCGGTCAGGCTGCGCAATGTTTCCGGCGGCAAGGCGGCGTCAAAAAGGGATTTTCACGCCGAAAGACGGCGGGCGAGTGTCCGCTGCCGTTCAAGGACACGGGGCAGGTCGATTGTCGCCATATCGCCGCCACGAACCACCTGCCGCCCCTCGACGAACAGGTCGCGGACGCGGGTCGGCCCGGCCAGAACCAGCGCCGCCGGATCCCAGCTCCCGGCGCTTTCAACGCCGGTCACATCCCAGATCGCCAGATCGGCGCGTTTGCCGGGGGCGATGACGCCGCAATCGCTGCGGCCCAGGACTTCGGCGCCGCCGCGGGTGGCGATGCGCAGCGCCTCGCGCGCGCTCATCGCATCGGCGCCGCGCGACACCCGCTGCAGCAGCATTGCCTGCCGCGCCTCGCCGATCAGGTTGCCGGCGTCGTTCGAGGCGCTGCCGTCAACCCCAAGCCCGACCGGCACCCCGGCATCGCGCATCGCGCGGACCGGCGCGATTCCCGACCCCAGCCGGCAGTTCGAGCAGGGACAATGCGCCACCCCGGTGCGCGACCGGGCAAACAGGCCGATCTCCTGCGCGTCGAGTTTGACGCAATGCGCATGCCAGACATCGGCGCCGGTCCAGCCCAGATCCTCGGCATACTGCCCCGGACGGCAGCCGAATTTCGCCAGCGAATAGGCGACATCCTCGTCATTCTCGGCCAGATGGGTGTGCAGCATCACGCCCTTGTCGCGCGCCAGAAGCGCGGCGTCGCGCATCAGCTCGCGGCTGACCGAGAACGGCGAACAGGGGGCGATGCCGACCCGCACCATGGCGCCGGGGTTCGGATCGTGAAAGGCATCGACCACGCGGATGCAATCCTCAAGGATCGCAGGTTCGTTTTCGACAAGCGCATCCGGCGGCAGGCCACCGGCGCTTTCGCCGATGCTCATCGCGCCGCGTGTGGGATGAAAGCGCAGGCCCACTTCCAGGGCGGCGGAGATCGTGTCGTCCAGCCGGGCGCCGTTCGGGTAGAGATAAAGGTGATCCGAGGTCAGCGTGCAACCCGACAGCGCCAGTTCGGCCAGCCCGGCCTGGGCCGAAACGAACATCTCTTCGGGGCCGAAGCGCGCCCAGATCGGGTAAAGCGTACGCAGCCAGCCGAACAGCAGCGCATCCTGCGCCGCGGGCACGGCACGGGTCAGGGTCTGGTAAAGGTGGTGATGGGTATTCACGAGGCCCGGCGTCACCACGCAACCGGCGGCGGCAATCACCTCGCCGTTTGTGGCAAGGCCGCTGCCGACCGCGGCAATCACGCCGTCGCGGATCAGGATGTCGGCACCGGCCGGTTCGCTGCCGGCATCGTCCATGGTCAGGATGGTGGCCGCGCCGCGGATCAGGATTTCGGACATTTGCCTATGCCTCTGCCAACAGCGCCAACGCCGCCCGATGCAGATCGGGCGTCGCGGCGGCAAGGATGCGGCCGCCGTCATGCGCCGGACCGCCCTGCCAGTCGGTGACGACACCGCCGGCGGCACGAATGACCGCGATGGGCGCCTGCACGTCATAGGCCTGCAAGCCGGCCTCGATCACCAGATCGACCTGTCCGGCGGCAAGCAGCGCATAGCCGTAGCAGTCCATGCCATAGCGCACCAGTTTCACCCGGTCAGCCACCCGGCGGAAGGCGGCATGTTCCGCGGCGGAACCGATTTCAGGAAAGGTCGAAAGCAGCACCGCGCCGTCCAGCCCGCGCCCCTGCCGCACCCGCAACGGCGCCTCGCCCGAAGGGCCGGTGACGCGGGCGATGCCAAAGCCGCCCTCGAACCGTTCGCGGATATAAGGCTGGTCGATGATGCCGAACAGCGGCCCGCCGTCATCGGCGACCGAGATCAGCACCCCCCAGGTCGGCGTGCCCGAGATATAGCCCCGGGTGCCGTCGATCGGGTCAAGCACCCAGGTCAGGCCGGAGGTGCCGGTGGTGGTGCCGAATTCCTCGCCCAGGATGCCGTCGGCGGGGCGCCGCGCCGCCAGGATCGCGCGCATCGCCTGTTCGCTGTTGCGGTCGGCCACCGTCACCGGATCGAACCGCGCCCCCGACAGGCCCGACAGCCCCTTGTCCTCGGCGGCGATGTCGCTGCGGAAATGCTTCAGCGTCTCGATGCGGGCGGCATCGGCCAGCGCATGGGCCACCTGCACCAGTTCCGCCGCCGTGTCCCGGTCAAGTTCCACACCCATCGCCTGCCCTGCCTGCTGCCCTGTCCGCGGTATCGCGGGCCGGGCGGCGGCGGTCAAGCGTGGCGTCAGGCCGCCTCGCTCAGCACGCGGGCCAGATCGAACAGCCGGCGGCGCTGCGCCTCGGGGATCGCATAGTAGGACCGCAGCAGTTCAAGCGCCTCGCGGTCGAGAAGCAGGTCGTCGGGCATGTCATGGCTGTTGGACACCGTGACCGTGCGGTCCAGCCCCTCGAAGAAGAACGAGATCGACACGCCCAGCGCATTGGCGATGTCCCACAGGCGCGAGGCGCTGACCCGGTTCATCCCGGTCTCGTATTTCTGGATCTGCTGGAACTTGATGCCGACCTGCTCGGCGAGTTGCTGCTGCGTGGTGCCGTTCATCCACCGGCGATGCCGAATGCGCTTGCCGACGTGAACATCAACGTGATGCTTCATACTCTGTCCCCTGTAACCCCCCGAAGCACCCTGCCGCCGGGGTGACACGCTGCACTGGCATTCCGGCGCGTGTCGCATGCCCGGCACTAAACACGCGACGGTTGCAGAAGTCATCCTGCCCTTTTGGTCAGGCGGTCGGATCAATTCCCGCGAGAATTTGCCCATTCAGGCGGCAATTGCCCGCTTTTGTCCGCAACTGCGCGGATTTGATCGCTGCTTCTGCCCGAATCAAATCCCTCGCAAGAAACCGCGACAGGCGATTCGCCTTCTGGTTGACGCAACGGCAACCCCGGATCAGGTCGTCGATGGCCCGCCCAGCCGACGATAGGCATCGCGGATCATGCCTTCCAGCATGTCGCGCGCCGGCCCGCCGTGGCCGCTTGCGACATACATGTTGACGCCGGTCTGCCACAGATCGGGCAGCGCGCCGCCATGGGCAACGGGTTCCAGGAACACCCGCCGCTCGGCCCCCTCGACCATGACATAGACCGCCATGTCCGCGCTGACCGCGACCTCGACCGCGCGGGTGGACTCTCCGCCGATGGCCAGTTCCCACGGCACCCCGGCAGCATCCAGCCGCCGCAGCACGTCGCGCCGGAAATAGCAGTCGTCCTCGAAGGCGATGGGCAAGGGGCGCCGCTTCCACGCCTGCCCGCCCTGCGCGCCGACCCAGTTGAGCGGCAGATGCGTCAGGCATTCGGCGCCGTCCTCGACATGGGCCTCGGTGGTCAGCAGGATGTCGATCTCGCCGCGGGCGAAACTCTCTTTCAACCGCAGGGTGAAGGTGGAATTGAGCCGCACCCGCACCCGCGGATAGGCCAGCGCGAAATCCCGCATGACCCGCGGCACGCCCTGATAGACAAGGTCCGGAGGCGCCCCGAGCACCAGCTCGCCAGCCCAGTCCGGCCCGGTCATCCGGTGCCAGGCCTCGTCGTTCACGGCCAGCAGGCGGCGGGCATACCCGGCAAGCTGGTCACCCGCCGGGGTCAGCGCCACGCCGCGCCCGGCCCGTTCGACCAGCGCGGCGCCGACGAACTCCTCCAGCCGGCGCAGTTGCATCGACACCGCCGATTGCGTGAGGTTCACCACTTCGGCGGCACGGGTGACGCCGCCGGTTTCCGCTACGGCAAGCAGCGAACGCAGCGCGGCAAGGTCGAAATTGCGGATCATATCAACGCCCGTGATGAATACGATCTAGAACATTCGTTTCAATCATGGCCCGGACTCTGCCAAAAGGCAATCGCCGCCCCAGCGCGGACCACCCCGGAACCCCGAGCACGACCATGACCGTCCGCCCCTTTGCCGCCCCCCTGCTTGCCCCCGCCCCTGCCCGCCCCTCCCTCAGGGCCCGGCTGACCGCCGCTTTGGCCGTGCGGCGCCAGCGCCTGCAACTGGTGGCGCTGGACGCGCACCGGCTGGCCGATCTGGGACTGACCCGGTCCGAGGCGTTGGCCGAGGCCGACCGGCCGATGTGGAACGTGCCGGCGCACTGGCTGCGCTGACCGTCCGCGACACACAGCCGTCGGAAATCGGCAGGCACCCCGCGCCAAAGGCTTGAAACGCGGGGCAGGCTTGCCGATATTCCCCGAAAGGTCGCCGGCCAAATCGGCGCGAATTCAACCTTGGAGGGATCAATGGCTGAATACACGACGATCCGGGCTGGTGCGGGTGTCCGCAGCACCGAGATCGACGCGGGGCTTCGTGCCCATATGAACAAGGTCTACGGCACGATGTCCGTGGGTATGGTCATCACCGCGCTGGCCGCCTGGGCCGTCGCCGGTCTGGCCGTGACCACTGACCCGAGTGCGGCCGTGGCGCAGCTTTCCAACGGCAAGATGCTGACCAGCTTTGGCGCGCTGATCTACGGCTCGCCCCTGCAGTGGGTCATCATGTTCGCGCCGCTGGTGATCGTGCTCGGCTTTACGGCGATGATCAACCGGATGTCGGCCGCGACGGCACAGGTCGTGTTCTATGCCTATGCCGCGCTGATGGGCCTGTCGCTGTCGTCGATCTTCCTGATCTACACCGGCTATTCCATCGTCCAGATCTTCCTGATCACGGCTGTCGCCTTTGCCGGTCTGTCGCTGTACGGCTACACGACCAAGCGCGACCTGTCGGGTTTCGGCACCTTCCTGATCATGGGTGTGATCGGTCTGATCGTCGCCTCGATCGTCAACATCTTCCTGCAGTCCGACGCGCTGATGTGGGCGATCTCGGTCATCGGCGTGCTGCTGTTCGCGGGTCTGACGGCCTTCGACACCCAGAACATCAAGAACACCTATGTCGCCCATGCGGTGCATGGCGATCAGGAATGGCTGGGCAAGGCGGCGATCATGGGCGCGCTGAACCTGTATCTCGACTTCATCAACATGTTCATGTTCCTGCTGCAACTGTTCGGCAATCGCGAATAACGCGGCGGACCATGGCACCGGATCGGGCCGCCTTCGGGCGGCCCTTTTATTTGGCGGGTAGTCCTATTCGGGCGCCAGCGACCGCCGCATCGCCACCGCCGGAAAGTCGATGCCGGGGCCAAGCGACAGGCTGACGCGGCCGTCCACGGCAAAGCCCAGCGCGCTGTAGAACGGCACCGCCGTCAACGTCGACAGGCAGTGCAGTTGCACGATCCCCGCCGCCCGCGCCTGTGCCATCGCCGCGCCCAGCACCGCCCGGCCGATGCCCTGCCGCGTGGCGCGGTCGTCGGTCACCACATGGCGGATGTGGCCCTGCCCGGCCGACAGGCCGCCGCGCCCGGGTGCCGCCGCGGTCCAGCCGCCGGCGCCCAGCACCGCGCCGTCACGTTCAGCCAGGAAGTAGCATCCCGAGGCCAGAAGCGCCGGTTGCGCCCGCGACAGCATCGGCAGCGCCATGACCATGAGCGAGGGCGGATAGTCCGCCGCCAGCTGCCGTGGATAGGCGCGGGCAAACAGGGCATCGACCGCGGCCAGATCGGCGGGTGTGGCAAGGCGGATCAGCATGGACCCGCAGAACGAAAAAGGCCGCCGGGCTTGCGCCCGACGGCCCCAGTCACAGACGAGGCAGGATTACTTGATCTTGCCTTCCTTGTATTCCACATGCTTGCGCACCACCGGGTCATACTTGTTGACCGTCATCTTCTCGGTCATCGTGCGGGCGTTCTTCTTGGTGACATAGAAATGCCCGGTCCCGGCGGTCGAGTTCAGGCGGATCTTGATCGTGGTCGGCTTGGCCATCTCAGCAGTCCTTAAACGCGCGAAGGCGGCGCCGGAAGGCGGCCCTGCGATATATTCGAGGCCTGCCTTCTACACCGCGCGCGGCCCGAGTCAACCCGGGCAGACGCCTTTTCCCCCGACGGCGCGCCACAGACCCCGCGGAGCGCCTTCGGCGCAGAGTCCTTGCCTCCGGCGGGGTGTGTTGCCGTGCTCGCCATCGGTCCGAGAGCGCGGCAACACGTTCTGGACGAAGAATGAGGAAATAGCGCGTCTCCTGTACATTCTTCGTCCCCAAATATCCTCGGGGGGTGAATTGGCCGCAGGCCAAGAGGGGGGTCCGAGGACCCCCTTCTTCCTTCGCCGGTCCGTCAGGACCGGCTCCCTTGCCCGAACGGATCGACCGGATAGCGCACGGCGGTCAGGCACAGGCCCTGCGGCGGGGCCACCGGGCCGCAGGCGGCGCGGTCGCGGGCGGCAAGGGCCTCGGCCACCCGGAGGGGCGGCCAGGCGCCCCGGCCGACCCGCTCCAGCGTGCCGACAAAGGACCGCACCTGATTGTGCAGAAAGGACCGCGCCCGGACATGAACGCGGATTTCGCAGCCGCCGGGAACCGCAAGCTCTTCGATCCCGATCTCGTCCACCGTGCGGACCGGGCTGTCGGCCTGGCAGATCGACGACCGGAAGGTGGTGAAATCATGCCGCCCGATCAGATGCGCCGCGCCCTCGCGCATGGCGGCCACGTCCAGCGGGTTGCCGACACGCCAGACCTGCCCCGCGTCCAGCACCGGATGCGCCCGGCGGCAAAGGATGCGATAGGTATAGGACCGCTCGACCGCGGAAAACCGGGCGTGGAAACTGTCGGGCACCTCGACGGCGGCGACCACGGCGACCGCGGCGGGGCGCAGATGGAAATTCAGCGCCTCGGCCAATCGAAAGCCGCCCCAGTCGCGGACAAGGTCGGCATGGGCGACCTGACCCGTGGCATGGACCCCGGCATCGGTGCGCCCTGCGGCGGCAATCGTATGCGGCCCCGGTTCGAGCCGCGCCAGCGCCGCCTCGACAGCGCCCTGCACCGAGGGCAGGTCGGCCTGCCGCTGCCAGCCGGCAAAGGCAGCGCCGTTGTATTCGATGCGAAGGGCATAGCGCGGCATGGCGCCGGGTAGCTTTGGCCTGCCCGCCGGTCAAGCCCGCTCGCGCGGATGCGATTTGCGATGCCGGGTGGCCGCGGTAGATGGAGGGGAAACGGCGGAGGCGGGAATGCGGAGCTATCGGGCGGCACGGGCGATGGTCTGGGTCATGGCGGTGCTGGGCTGGCTGATGGCGGCGGCCGCGCTGGCGCTGCCGGTGGCTCTGGTCGCCTATGCCCCGGTCACGCCCGACCTTCTGACCCTTGCCGCCGCGGCCGCCGGCGGCGTGCTGGGCGGGCTGGTCCTTGTCGCGCTGGCGCAGATCGTCGCTGCCCAGATCGACACCGCCCGCTACACGGCCGAGATGGTGGCCCTGCTGCGCCGCAACCGCACTGACGCGGCCGAGGCGCCGCCGCTGCGCCTGATGCAGGGCAACGGCGGGCGGCAGGAACCGCCGCTGACGCGGGGTTAGGCCGAATTCCCCCCTGCCCGCCGTTCTGCGAGGCCCTACCAATCCCCCCCGCCGCCGCCTATCTTGCCGGGACTGCAGGCGAAAGGGACGCGCGTGGGTCTGGGCAGCATCATCGGCGACATCGCGGGCAGCCTTGGCCAGACGGTCGGCCTGGCCGATCCGGTGTTGCGCCTTGGCGTCACCGGCCTCAGCCGCGCCGGCAAGACCGTGTTCATCACCTCGCTGGTGTCGAACCTGACCGACCGCGGCCGGATGCCGCAGCTTGTCGCCGCCACCAACGGCACCATCCGCGCCGCCTGGCTGCAACCGCAGCCCGACGACACCATAGCGCGCTTTGACTACGAGGCGCATCTTGCCAGGCTGACCGCGCCCGACCCGTCCTGGCCCGAGGGCACGACGCGGATCAGCCAGCTGCGGCTGTCGTTCCGCGTCCGCCCCTCGGGCCTGCTGGCCGGGCTGACCGGCGAGCGGACGGTGCATCTCGACATCGTGGATTACCCGGGCGAATGGCTGATGGACCTGGGCCTGATGGACCTGGGCTTTGCCGAATGGTCGACGCAGGTGCTGGCCCGGCTGGACGGGCGGCCGGGCGCCGCGGACTACCGCGCCGCGCTGGCCTCCGTCGACCCGGCCGCCGCCTTTGACGAACCCGCCGCACAGGCGCTGGCCCGGGCCTGGACCGCGCAGTTGCGCAGCGCCAAGGCCGCCGGCTTTTCCGACTGCTCGCCCGGCCGGTTCCTCTTGCCGGGTGAGATGGAGGGATCGCCCGCCCTGACCTTCGCCCCGCTGCCGCAGCCCGAAGCGCCCGGTCGCCGCTCGCTCTGGCGGGAATGCGAGCGGCGGTTCGAGGCCTACAAGGCTCGGGTGGTGCGGCCGTTCTTCCGCGACCATTTCGCCCGCATCGACCGGCAGGTGGTGCTGGCCGATGTGCTGGGCGCGATCCATGCCGGACCGCAGGCTGTCGAGGATCTGCGCCGCGCCATGGCGGCGATCCTGTCGGCCTTCAATCCGGGGCGCAACGCCTGGCTGAACCGGCTGTTCGGCGGCCGCCGGGTCGAGCGGATCCTGTTCGCCGCGACCAAGGCCGATCACCTGAACCACGATCAGCACCCCCGCCTGACCGCGATCACCGAGGCGCTGCTGCGCGAGGCCAAGGACCGCGCCGATTTTGCCGGCGCCCGCACGGCCGCCCTGTCGATCGCCGCGCTGCGCACCACGGTCGAAGAGGAGATCGACCATCAGGGCCGCCGCCTGCCCATGCTGCGCGGCCGGCTGGCCGCGACCGGGCGGCAGGTGGCACTTTATCCGGGCGACCTGCCCGCCGATCCGCGCGCCATCCTGTCGCCGGCGCGCGAAGGCGCCGACCGCTGGCTGGACGCCGACTATGGCCTGATGGACTTTGCCCCCGCGGTGCTGCACCTGAAACCGGGCGAGGGGCTGCCGCACATCCGCCTCGACAAGGCGGCGGAATTCCTGATCGGGGACCGGCTGGCATGACCGCGCAGGACATCGCCATCACCACCGCGCACCCCGAGGATGCCGCCGCCATCGGCCGCGTCCTGTCGGACTGGATCGACACCACGCCCTGGATGCCGCGGCTGCATACGGTCGAGGAGGATCACCGTTTCTGCGCCAACCTGATCGCGACACAACGGGTGCTGGTGGCGCGCGGGCCGCAGGTTCTGGGCTTTCTGTCCTGCGACGGCCTCCTGGTGACCTGTCTTTACCTGGACGCAGAGTCGCGCGGGCGGGGCGTGGGCGCGCGGTTGATGGACGCGGCGAAAGAGGGACGCGACCGGCTGGCGGTCTGGACCTTTGCCGCCAATCCCGGCGCGATCCGCTTTTACCAGCGTGAAGGGTTCCGCATCATCGCCACCACCGAAGGCGACGGCAACGAGGAAGCGATGCCCGACGTGCAACTGGAATGGCAGCGCGAGCGCGACGATGGCTGAGGAACCCACCCGCCACGGCGCGCCGCTGCTGATCGAGATGGAAGGGGCAGCGCCGGCCGATCCCGCCGCCGCCCCCGCGCTGCAGGATGCCGAGGTGCCCGCCCCGGCGATGGCGCGCGCCGCGGCCTTTGCCGCGCGGCGGTCCTCGGGCCTCTCGCGGGCGTTCTGGTCCATCTTCGCCGCGCTCGGGTCGCTGATCCTGTCGCTGGCCGCGTGGAACTGGGTCACCGGGCTGATCGCCTCGGTGCCGGTCCTGGGCTGGGTCGCCGCCGCGCTGACGCTGGCGCTTCTGGCGGTTCTGGTCCTGGTGGCGCTGCGCGAGGCGCTGGCCTTTGCCCGCCTCGCCCGGCTCGATTCCCTGCAACGCGAGGCGGCGGGGGCGCTGGCCGCGGCCGATCTGCGCACCGCCCGGCACCTGGCGGGGCGGCTGTCGGCGCTCTACTCCGGCCGGTCCGAGATGGCCTGGGCGCGGGCGCGGATGGAGGATCTGGCGCCGCAGCAGTTCGATGCCGATGCCGTGCTGGGCCTTGCCGAAACCGTGCTTCTGGCGCCGCTCGATGCCGCCGCGCAGGCCGAAGTCGAAAGCGCCGCGCGGCAGGTGGCGACGGTGACGGCGGTGGTGCCGCTGGCCCTGGCCGATGTGGCGACGGCGCTGGCCGCCAACCTGCGCATGATCCGACGCATCGCCGAGGTCTATGGCGGCCGCGCCGGCACCTTCGGCGCCTGGCGGCTGACGAAAACCGTGATGACCCATCTTGTCGCCACCGGCGCGGTCGCGGTGGGCGACGACCTGATCGGCTCGGTCGCCGGCGGCTCGATCCTGTCGAGACTGTCGCGCCGCTTTGGCGAGGGCGTGGTCAACGGCGCCCTGACCGCCCGTGTCGGTATAGCCGCGATGGAGGTCTGCCGCCCCCTGCCCTTCCGCGCCCGCGAAAAACCGCTGGTGACCACGATCCTGCGCCGGGCGGTGTCGGGGCTGTTCGGGAGCGGCGGGCCCGAGGCATAGCCTCGGGTGAAGAAAGGGGGGCCGTCTGCCCCCCTCTGCGCCTTGCGGCGCATTCACCCCCCGAGGATATTTGTGGACGAAGAATGAACAAGGGGCGTGCTCATCCCCATTTTCGTCCCCAACGTGTTGCCGCGCTCTCGGACCGATGGCGAGCACGGCAACACACCCCGCCGGAGGCGCCTGAGGAGGAGCGCGACAAGCGACGACGAGGCAGGGACTCGGCGCCGCAGGCGCTCCGTCAGGCAGGCACCGGTTCGCGCAGCCGTTCGGCGATCTGCACCGCGTTCAGCGCCGCGCCCTTGAGCAGCTGGTCGCCGACCACGAACAGCGCCAGCGTCCGCCCGGTCGGGTCGCCGCTGTCCAGCCGCAGGCGCCCGACCAGCACGTCATCGGCGCCCGACGCCTCGGACGGCATCGGGAAATGGTTGGCGGCGCGGTCATCCACCACCCGCACCCCCGGCGCAGCCTCGAGCGCGGCGCGGGCCTGTTCGACCGTCACCACCTGGTCAAAGCGCACCGAGATCGCCATGCCATGCGCCCGCAGCACCGGTACCCGCACGCAGGTGATGCCCACAGGCAGCCGCGGCAGCGACAGGATGCGCCGCGTCTCGGCCACCACCTTTTCCTCTTCGCCGTTGTAGCCGGTTTCGGGGTCGACTGCGGCATTGTGGCTGAAGAAGTTGAAGGCATAGGGATGCGGCAGGACCTTGGGCGCAAAGGCCTCGCCGGCCAGATGGGCGGCGGTCGCGGCGCGCAGCTCCTCCATCGCCGCGGCGCCGGCGCCCGAGGCGGACTGGTAGGTGACAAGGTTCAGCCGGCGGATCGACCAGCGCCGGTGCAGGGGCGCGAGCGCGGTTGTCGCGATGACGGCGACGCAATTGGGGTTGGCGATCAGCCGGGCGGCGCCGTCCAGCACGGCGCCATTCGCCTCGGGCACCACCAGCGGCACCTCGGGGTCAAGGCGGAAGGCGCTGGAATTGTCGACGACGCGGGCGCCGGCGGCCACCGCAACCGGACCGTAGCGGCGCGAGATCGCGGCCCCGGCGGAAAAGAACGCCAGATCGACCCCGGCAAAGGCGGCTTCGGTCAGTTCCTCGACCGCCACCTCCTGCCCGCAAAAGCGCAACAGGCGCCCGGCGGATCGGGCCGAGGCCAGAAGGCGCAGCCGCGACACCGGGAAATCCCGCGCCTCGAGGCAGCGGATCAGTTCGATGCCGACGGCGCCGGTGGCGCCGACCACGGCAACGACCGGGGCGGCGGGAAGGGCGGCGGGGCGCAGGGGGGCGGGATCGTGCAGGGTCATCGGTCAGGTCTTTCTCTGGCTGGGGAAAAAGACGGGACCGGATCCTTGACCGCTGCCCCGCCTTGCTTCGGCGGGGTTTCCGGGGTCAGGCTGCGATCAGATCAGCCCACGCACCGAAAGGCCCCCGCCGAAGCGGTGGTCTTTTTGGTCATGGTCATGGTGATCGACATCAGCATGGCCGGGGGAACTAGCAGGGCGGCCGGCGTCTGGCAAGGGGGCGGTGACCGGCGCCCGCGCCGCTTTACCCCGCCCGCCGCTATGCCTATAAGCCCGGCCATGTCACGGATGGCCCCTGCCCGCATGGCGCGAATTAGCCCCCCGGCGCTCTGACCCCAGAGTCGCCGGGCCCAAGGTGCCGACTGCCGCGCCGCCCCATCCTGCCACGCCATGCCCTTCAAGGACCGCCCCGATGTGCGCCGACACGCCCGACCTGACCAAGCCCGACTACAAGGACACGCTGAACCTGCCCAGGACGGATTTTCCGATGCGGGCCGGCCTGCCGCAGCGCGAACCCGGCTGGCTGGAACGCTGGGAGAGGATCGGCATCTATGACCGCCTGCGCGAAAAGCAGGACCGCCCGCTGTTCGTGCTGCATGACGGCCCGCCCTATGCCAACGGCCATCTGCACATCGGCCATGCGCTGAACAAGACGATCAAGGACATCATCGTGCGGTCCCACCAGATGATGGGCCGCGATTCGCGCTATGTGCCGGGCTGGGATTGCCATGGCCTGCCGATCGAATGGAAGATCGAAGAGCAGTATCGGGCGAAGGGTCTCGACAAGGACGCGGTCGATATCGTCGCCTTCCGCCAGGAATGCCGCAAGTTCGCCGAAGGCTGGGTCGACGTGCAGCGCGAGGAGTTCAAGCGTCTGGGCGTCACCGGCAACTGGGCCGATCCCTATCTGACCATGGCCTTCCATGCCGAGGCGGTGATCGCCGACGAGTTCATGAAACTGGTCATGAACGGCGCGCTTTATCAGGGGTCCAAGCCGGTGATGTGGTCGCCGGTGGAAAAAACCGCGCTGGCCGAGGCCGAGGTCGAATATCACGACGTCACCAGCCACCAGATCTGGGTGCGCTTCCCGGTCGTCTCGGCCGCGCATTTCCCCGAAATCGACGGCTGCATCCGCTCGGACCTGTTGCAGGCCGCGGTGGTGATCTGGACGACGACGCCCTGGACCATCCCGCAGAACCGCGCGGTGGCCTACAATCCCGCCGTGTCCTATGGCCTCTATCAGGTCGGCGCCGTGGCCGAGGGCGCGCAGGCGCGGCCGGGCGAGACGCTGGTGCTGGCCGACGCGCTGGCCGATGCGGTCAAGGCCGCGGCGAAGATCGAGGTGCTGAACCGCCTGCGCGACGTGGCGCCGGCGGAATTTGCCGGCACTATCCTGTCGCATCCCTATCGCGGGATCGAGGGCGGCCAGGGCGAGTGGGACTATGACGTGCCGATGGTCGCGGGCGACCATGTCACCGACGACGCCGGCACCGGATTTGTCCATACGGCGCCCAGCCATGGCGATGACGACTATCAGATGGGCCTGAAATACGGCCTGCCGATGACCTACAATGTCGAGCCGGACGGTAGCTATCGCACCGACCTGCCGCTTCTGGGCGGCCAGCACATCATCCTGCCCGACGGCAAGGAAGGCCCGGCGAATGTCGGCAACATCAAGGCGCTGCACGGCGCCGGGGCGCTGCTGGCAAAGGGAAGGCTCAAGCACAGCTACCCCCACAGCTGGCGGTCCAAGGCGCCGGTGATCTATCGCAACACGCCGCAATGGTTCGCCGCCATCGACCTGCCCCTTGCCGACGGCATGGGCACCTATGGCGACACGATCCGCGAACGCGCCCTGCGCTCCATCGCCGATCTGGTGAAATTCACCCCGGTGTCGGGCCGCAACCGGCTGCATTCGATGATGGAGGCGCGGCCCGACTGGGTCTTGTCGCGGCAGCGCGCCTGGGGCGTGCCGCTGACCTGTTTCGTGAAAAAGGGCGCCCGCCCGGGCGATGCCGATTTCCTGCTGCGCGATGCCACGGTCAACGCCCGCATCAAGGCCGCTTTCGATGCCGAAGGCGCTGATGTCTGGTATGTGCAAGGATTCAAGGAAAAAGTCCTGCAAGGCATCGTTCCGGCATCGGATTATGAACAGGTGTTCGACGTGCTCGACGTCTGGTTCGACTCAGGCTCGACCCATGCCTTCGTGCTGCGCGACCGCGCGGACGGCACCCCCGACGGCATCGCCGATGTCTATATGGAGGGGACCGACCAGCACCGCGGCTGGTTCCATTCCTCGATGCTGCAGGGCTGCGCCACGATGGGCCGCGCGCCCTATCGCAACGTGGTGACGCACGGCTTCACGCTGGACGAGAAGGGCATGAAGATGTCCAAGTCGCTCGGCAATACCACGGCGCCGCAAGAGGTGATCGACCAGTATGGCGCCGATATCCTGCGGCTGTGGGTGGCGCTGTCGGACTATACCGTCGACCTGCGCATCGGGCCGGAAATCCTGAAAGGCACCGCCGACAGCTATCGCCGGCTGCGCAATACCATGCGCTTCCTTCTGGGCTCGCTCGGGGATTTCACCGAGGCCGACCGGGTGGCGCCGGCCGAGATGCCCGAACTGGAACGCTGGGTGCTGCATCGCCTGGCCGAACTCGACGTGGTGGTGCGGCAGGGCTATGCCGCCTTCGATTTCCAGGGCGTTTTCAAGGCGGTGTTCGATTTCGCCACCTCGGACCTGTCGGCCTTCTGGTTCGATATCCGCAAGGACGTGCTTTACTGCGACGGCGATACACCGCGGCGGCGGGCGGCGCGCACGGTGCTTGACCTCTTGTTCCACCGGCTGACCACCTGGCTGGCGCCGGTCCTGGTCTTCACCATGGAGGAAGTCTGGCTGGAGCGGTATCCGGGGGCGGACTCGTCGGTCCACCTTGTCGATTTTCCCGAAACGCCGGGCCAATGGGTCGATACCGCGCTGGCGGCGAAATGGGAGCGGGTCCGCGCCGCACGCCGCGTAGTCAACGGCGCGCTGGAACAGCAGAGGGTGGCCAAGGTCATCGGCGCCAGCCTCGAGGCGGCGCCGCTGGTCCATGTCTCGCCCGAGGTGGCCGGCGCGCTGGCAGGGGTCGATTTCGCCGGGATCTGCATCACCTCGGACGTGGTGCTGACCGGCGACCCGGCCCCGGAAACCGCGTTCCGGCTGGCGGATGTGCCGGGCGTTGCCGTGGTCTTTGCCGCGGCCGACGGCGAAAAATGCGACCGCTGCTGGATGATCCTGCCGGACGTCGGGACGCACGCCCATCCCGGCACCTGCGCCCGCTGCGACGCGGCGTTGGGGTAAGGTGGGTCAAGACCCACCTTACACGGCGGGGATCGTCACCCCGGTCGGGCCGTTCCGGGTGACGGCGGCGGGCGGGGTGGTGATCGCGGCGGCCTGGGGCGAGGCGCCGGAATCGCCGGCTTCACCCACCCTGCGCGAGGCGCTGGCCCAGATCGCCGCATATTTCGACCGCCGTCTGACCGTGTTCGACCTGCCCCTCGCCCCCGCCAGCGGCTTTGCCGCCGCGATGCGGGCGGCGATGCTGGCCATTCCCCACGGCGAGACGCGCACCTATGGCGAGATCGCCCGCGCCCTTGGCGTCACCGCGCAGGCGGTGGGCCAGGGCTGCGGCGCCAATCCGCTGCCGCTGATCGTGCCCTGCCACCGCGTCCTCGGCACCGGCCATTTCGGCGGCTATTCCGGCCGCGGCGGGGTCGAGACCAAGGCGGCCCTGCTGCGCCACGAAGGGGCGGTGCTGTTGTAGGGTGGGTCTTGACCCACCCTACTTGCGCACGGCGCCCGGCGCGCTTAGGCAGGCAACGACCCTGAGCCTTTCGTGATCCGATGTCCCCTGGCGTCCTTCTTGCCGTGCTTGCCGCGGCCTTCCTTCATGCGCTGTGGAACGCGCTGATCAAGGTCGGCGCCAGCCGGGTCGGCGGCATGGTGATCCTGTCCATCGTCGAAATTCCCATCGGCCTTGCCGTCGCGCTGGCGCGGCCGATGATCGACCCGGCCGCCTGGCCTTGGGTCATCGCCGCCGGCTGCACCCATTTCGGCTACAAGTTCTTTCTGACCTATGCCTATGACCATGGCGACCTGAGCCGCGTCTATCCGATTGCCCGCGGTGCCGCGCCGATGATCGTCACCGTCGCCGGTCTGTTCCTGCTGCCCGATGCGGTCAGCCACGGCGAATACCTGGGGATCGCGGTCCTCAGCCTTGGCATCCTCCTGATGGCCCATGGCGTCTTTTCCGGTGGCGAGCAGCGGCGGCTCCTGCCGTTTGCGCTTGGCTCGGCGGTGGCGACGGCGACCTATACGATGATCGACGGCACCGGCGCGCGGCTGTCAGGCGATGCGGTGGCCTATGTCGCCTGGGTGTTCGTCGCCGACGGGCTGATCTTCACCGCCGGCATGGTCGCGCTTCGCGGCCGGTCGGTGATCCCCCGCGGCGGCCGCGCCTGGGTACAGGGCGCCTTCGCCTCGGCCGCCTCCTATGGCGCCTATGCGGTGTCGATCTGGGCGATGACCGTGGCGCCGATTGCGGTGGTGGCGGCCTTGCGCGAAACCTCGATCCTGTTTGCGGTGCTGATCGGCTGGCTGGCCTTCGGCGAGCGCATGGACCGCTGGAAGGCGCTGGCGGCGGGCCTGATCGTCGCCGGCGTGATCCTGACGCGGATCTAGGGCGGGGAATCTGTCGCCAAATCGATTCAACAGCCTGCAGGGTTGGCGGTGGCGCCCGCCATCCCATCCGGCAGCTACCTGATTCAATGCAATAATTCTGCAAGGACGCCGTGGCAGGGCCGCGGTCAGGGGGCCGCGCGCCCCTAATCCGCCGTTAGCATGTTTCGCCCCAGGATCCCTCTCGCAGGACCATTCCGGTTTCGGCCCGGCCGAGTCTCCCGGCGATCACCCTGCCTGATCGCCCGTGCCGCTACCCGGCACGCAAAGACCGTGCGGAACTGCCGATGCCGTTCAGTCCCAGCTTTGGCGATGGCGATCTTGCCTGGTGGTTCGGCGCCGGTCCCGGCGGCACCCATCTTGATGCCGCCTGGCGGCTGGCAAGCGGCGCGGGCGTTGCCGTGGCGGTTGTCGAACAGGGGCTGAACGGCGGGCATCTTTACCTTCAGGGCGCGATGCTGTCGGCCACCGGGCCCGAGGCCGCGGCGATGCCCTGGTCGGAACACGGAACCGGCGTCGCCGGTCTGCTGGCCGGGCGCGGCACGCCGGGCAGCGCCGGCACGGGTGCGGCACCGGGGGCGGCGCTGATCTGGGTTCCGCTCGACTTTTCCCGCGGGTTCGACGCGCCATCGGTGCTGGCGGCGATCACGGCGCAGGCCGCCGCCGATGTCGCCAACAATTCCTGGGGCAACCCCGCGGCCTTTGGCGACAGCTTCCGCCTGTCGGCCTGGGCGCCGGTCGCCGCGGCCATCACCGAAGCGGTAAGCGAGGGGCGCGGCGGCCTTGGCACGGTGCTGGTCTTTGCCGGCGGCAACGGCCGGCTGATGCGCGACGGGCGCAATATCGGCGACGATTCCAACTTTCACGACCTGGCGAACGGCCGGCAGGTCATCGCCGTGGCCGCCAGTGACGAATCCGGCGCTGCCGCGTTCTTTTCCAGCCCCGGTGCCAACCTGCTGGTCGCCGCGCCGGGCCTCGCGCTGACCACCGCCTCGGGGGCGGGGCCGGGGGACAGCGGCCTTGCCACCGTCTCGGGCACATCCTTTGCCGCACCGCTTGTCTCGGGCATCGTGGCGCTGATGCTCGAGGTCAACCCGGCGCTGGGATACCGCGACGTGAAGGCGATCCTGGCACTGACCGCGCAGCCCGGCGCTGGCGGCACCGCCAATGGCGGCAGCGGTTTCAACGGCGGCGGGCTGATCCACAGCCGCGACCTTGGCTTTGGCGTGGTCGATGCCGCCGCCGCGGTGCGGCTTGCCCGCAGCTGGGACCGGCAATCGACCGCCGCGACCGAGGCGCACGAGACGGCATCGGCGCTGCCGGTGACGAATGCCGACCGCAGCCATGCGGTGATCGGCTTCGACATTGCCGCCGGAATGACGCTCGAGTGGGTGGACCTGACGCTGACCCTGCGCGACAGCGCGCTGTCCGGCCTGCAGATCACGCTGGTGTCGCCCGCCGGAACCGTCATCCGGGTGTCCGACACGCTGGCGGCTGCCGGCAGCAAGACCTGGCTCGACTTCGGTTTCGGCATCGCCGGGCTGCGAGGAGAGACCGCCGCCGGCCACTGGGAACTGCATCTGAGCCACGAGACGCCCTCGGCCGCCCTCGCCGTCTATGGCGCGGTGCTCGACCTGTATGGAGACACCGCCGGCGCCGACGATCTGACCGTATTCACCCGCGCATTCGCCGGGCTGGCCGCCGATGATACCGCCCGGCGGCTGATCGCCGATGACGACGGCGGCAACGACACGCTGAACTTTGCCGCGGCGGCGCCGGGGCTGCGGCTGAACCTGGCGACGGGCGCGGCGCTGCTTGATGGCGTCGCGCTGCGCCTGCGCGGCACGTTCGAGACGGTCCATGGCACCGCCGGCGACGACCGCCTGATCGCCGGCAGCGCCGGCGCCGTTCTGCGCGGCGACGACGGGGATGACCGGCTGGACGGCGGCGCCCTCGACGACAGGCTGGTGGGGGGTGCCGGCAACGATCTGATCACCGGCGGGGCGGGCAATGACACGCTCGACGGCGGCAGCGGCGCCGACCGGCTGTTCGGCGGGGCCGGCGACGATACCTATCACATCGACGATGCCGGCGACCGCATCATCGAACGCGGCGGCGACGGTCACGACCGGGTGACGGCCTCGGTCTCGCTCACGCTGGCGGGCACCGCGGTCGAAGAGGCAATGCTGACCGGAAGCGGGGATCTGGGCCTGCGCGGCAATGCGCTGGACAACATCCTGTGGGGCAATGCCGGCGACAACATCCTTCATGGCGGTGGCGGCAACGATACAATCCATGGGGGCGGCGGCAGCGACACGATGATCGGCGGCGCCGGGGCGGACACATTTCTGTTACTTCTTCCCGGCAGAGAAGATTCTTCTCTGGAGATCCGCGATTTCGCCAGCGGGATTGACCGAATTGCGCTTTCCACAGCAGATTTCGCCACCCTTCCCGCCCTTGGTTTCGATCCGGCCGCAAGCGGCCCGCAGCTCTGGCTGGATGAGCGCAACGGTGAGTTGCGATTCGATCCCGATGGCAATGGCGATGACCCGGCGACAACGATTGCCTGGCTGGGACGTGGCGCGCATCTGGCCGCGGATGACCTGATCCTGTGGTAGCGGCCGGCAATTGGCCGGCCCACCATTCACACCCGCGACACGAACCGTTCACAATCCTGCCGCAATCGAAAAGGGCCGCTGGCCCCCCTCCCGGTCGCGTCGCCGGGGTCGCGGCGCGTCGGGAAATCGGCCAGTTCCCTGATTATGGAATATTTTCCTTCCAGAAAATTTTCTTCACCTGCCAGCCGGGCCATGCCCCGCCTGGCGGCGGACCCGGCACCCGAATCGGCTGGGACAGTCCTGGCGCAATATCTCGATTGTGTTCCCTTACGGAAACGCAACTTATGAGTGAAATGAAATTTCGCCAGCCCCAAAATACTACTTGACACTTGGCGACAACAATCAGTCGCGGCCCAGAATCGCGGGCATTTTCGGCAATATTTACCAAAGATATTAATCAATCATTTACAGCGCGGCCGATCAAAGCCGATCTTGTCGCCAGCAATTTGACAGGCCCCGGGCACGCCACGTTGTGGCGACCGGGGGTTACCGCGATAGGGAGTTCCAGAATGCCGACCATCACCCTGACCGTTACCAAGACCGGCCCGGCCGACGGGGTCACGTCCTTCAACTCGATCACCGCGGCGCTGGCACAGGCGAACACGCTGTCCGACGAGGTGGTGATCGAGGTCGGCGCCGGAACCTATGACGAGAACCCGGTGATCGGCCGCAGCGATATCTCGCTGGTGGCGACCGCCGGGCGCGGCGCCACCACCATCGCCGGCACCGCCGCGCTGATGGGGCCGGGCAGCCAGGGCACGGTGACGCTTCTCGCGGGCACCAACAACGTGGCGATTTCCGGCTTTACCATCCTGGGCTTTGACGGGACCAACCCCGGCGTGGAGGTCGCGGCGGTCTATCTCCAGGGCGCCCACAGCGACTTTGCCCTGACTGACAACGAAATTGTGGCCCAGGGCGAAGCCGGGCTTCTGACCGAGTATTCGCCGGTGCTGGACAACATCGTAGTCACGGGCAACATCTTTTCCGGGCAAACCTTTGTCGGCGCCAACCCCGGCATCGGCGACCAGTGGACGGTGGCCAACGTGCCGCGGCAACTGGTCGTGATCAGCGGCAACGGGCAGAACGCCAGCAACGTCACCTTCAGCAACAACGAGATCACCGGCACCACCGGCGGCCTGACCACCGGCAATGTCGCCTCGGGCAATTCGCTAGTCACCATCGACGCCGACAATTCGACCATCTCGGGCAACGTTTTCACGGGCTTCACCAACGGCAACGGCTGGCAGCTTCGGGTCCGCGAAAGCGGCAACACCTTGGAGGGCAACAATTTCTCGAGCCCGCTTGGCGGCAAGATCGGGCTTTACACCGAGTTCGCCAGCGGCGAGGCGCCGGCCGTGGTCAGCGACACCACCCTGTCCGGCAGCAATGCCGACGACGCCATCCTTTCGACCTCCGGCAATGACCTGATCGAGGGCGGCGGCGGCAACGACACGATCTATGACCTTGGCGGCAGCGACAGCATCAGCGGCGGCGGCGGCAACGACCGCGTGGTCTATGCCGGGCCGGCGTATGATTATGACGTGACCCGCAATGGCGACGGCAGCTATACCGTCGCCTATACCGGCACCGTCGCCGCGCTCGCCGGCACCGACACCCTGACCGGGGTTGAGGGGCTGTCCTTCGCCGGGCAAAGCTATGCGACCGAGCTTCTGACCAACGCGCCGTCGACCGCAGGCTATACGCTGCGCTTCCATCAGGATTTCTCGGCCGGCACCGCCGGGATCCCTGGCGCCGCCAATGGCGGCTACGGCATCGTCACCCATGTGCCGGACATGGCTGCCGACCTGCCCGGGGCCTCGGGCGGCGGCTATGCGATCCTGGAACAATCGGGCGCGCCGGGTAGCGAAAGCGGCCCGTTCTTCCGCTTTGACGGATATCGTGCCGATTTCGGCGACGGCTATGCCACCTCGGTCCGCATCTATCTGGATACCCACATGGCGCTGGGCGAGGGCTTTGACTATTCCGTCGCGGCGTCCAACCAGTCGGGCGGGCACCTGCGCGACTTCATCTTCCATGTCACCGCGGATGCCAGCACCGGCACGATCGTGATCGGCGCCGACAACAACACCAATTTCGCGCCGCAGAACAACCTCGAGACCAAGAACCACGTCGATGTGACGACTTCGGGCTGGTACACGTTCCAGCACAATTTCTATGAAAATGCCGACGGCAACCTGGAAGTGGCGATGAGCGTCTTTGACGCTTCGGGCGCCTGGCTGTTCACCGAGATCAGCAGCACCACTGACGCTGTGGCGACGCAGGTCGGCGGCAACCGTTATGGATGGTTCACCAATATCGACGTGACCGGCGGCATCATGGTGGACGACATCGCGCTGGCCACGTCGAGCGACGGCGAGGTGCAGTTGCGGCGCGGCAACGTGATCCTTGGCGAGTTCGACACGCCCGCAGAGGCTGCGGCCGAAGCGTCGGATCCGGCGGATTACATCGTCGATGCCGACGGCGTGTTCCATGTCTTTGACGGCATGTATCTGCAGGCGGCGATCAACGCCGCATCGGCGGGCGCCACGATCATGGTGGCGGGCGGCGCGCTGGGCGATACCGGCGTCGTCACCGTCGACAAGCAGCTGACGATCCTTGGCGCCAACGAAGGGCTGGCCGGCGACGATTCCGGCCGCGGCACCGAATCCGTCCTTGGCAGCGGCACCACGATGAACATCACCGCCGAGGGTGTGGTGATCGACGGGATGAAGTTCCTGGGCGGCGGCACCGTGCTGGGCAGCAGCGCCGGGATCTATGTCGGCGCCAATGGCGTGACCATCCGCAACACGGTCCTTGAGGGCAACGGGTCGGCCTATACCGGCATCACCACGCCCTATGGCGGCAATGTCACCGGGCTGAGCATCACCGGCAACCTGTTCACCGGCTGGGACAGCTCGGCCTATTTCAACCCGACCACCGGCGTCTCGATCACCGGCAACCACTTCAATGCCACCGGCAGCCTGAACATCGGCAATCTGGCGACGGGCAGCCTGGTCGACAACAACGAGTTCACCGGCAGCCTTGGCGCGCCGATCGCCTATGACGTGATGGACTCGGACGAGGATGTCAGCCAGTTCATCGGCACCGGCAACACCTTTGACAACGGCCCGGCGCGGGATGTGTCGATCTATGTCTATGGCAACGGCAGCGCCGGCACCACGGTCACCGGCACCAGCCTGAACGACCGCTTTGTCACCGACTACATGACCAATGCCAATTCGGCCGACACCTTCTTTGGCGGGGCCGGCGACGACACGATCCATGGCAGCGGCGGCGCCGATTCCATCTCGGGCGGCGCGGACAACGATGTGATCGTCGGCGGCGCCGGCGACGACCAACTGGACGGCGGCGACGGCATCGACACGCTGGACGTTTCGGATGCCGGCACGGGCGGCGCCTTTGTCGAGCTCAACCTTGGCGTCAGCTTCTCGTCCGCGGGCGGGTTCGACCATGCCGCGAATTTCGAGAATATCCGCGGTTCGGCCGGCAACGATGCCCTCTTCGGCAGCGACGACGACAACGTGTTCTTCGCCTCGGGCGGCAATGACGCCATCGACGGGCGCGACGGCACCGATACTTTCGATGCCGGGGCCGCAACCGCGGCGCTGACCGTCGACCTTGCCGCCGAAAGCGCCTCGGGCGCCCATTCCGGCGTGCTGATGAATATCGAGAACGTCATCGCCGGCTCGGGCGATGACAGCCTGACCGGCAATGACGGCGACAACGTGCTGAACGGCGGCGCCGGCAACGACCGTATCGCCGGCGGCGCGGGCAACGACACCATCATCGGCGGCGGCGGCGTCGACACCGTGGTCTTTGCCGAAGCGTTCGACAGCGACAATGTCGACTTCATCGGCATGACCATCACCACCGCCACCGAAGGCACCGATACCGTGTCGGGGATCGAGCGAATGGTGTTCGACGACCGCACGGTGTTCATCGTGCAGGCCGGGGATTCGATCCAGGCCGCCATCGACGCGGCGGCCGAGGGCGACCTGATCTTCATCGCCGCCGGCACCCATGTCCTGCCGACACAGCTTAACGTCAACAAGGGCGTCGAACTGCGCGGCGCCGGCGAAGGGCAGACCATCCTTCAGACCGCGGCCACCGGCTGGGGCATCTATGTCACCGCCGATGACGTGACGCTCAAGGGCTTTTCCGTCGATGCCGCGGCGACCACTCTCTACGGCATCAAGGTGTCGCCTGACGGCGTCGGCCCTGCCGAGGTCGTCACCGGGCTGGAAATCGACCATGTGACCATCTCCGGCGCCGGCCGGACCGAGCTGGACCTGAACCGGGTCGACAATTCCACGCTGTCGAACCTGACGCTTGACGGCAACGGCACCGCCGGCAACGGCCTGTCGCTGTCGGCCTCGAACCACATCACGGTCGAGAACCTGACCACCCTCGACAACCTCTGGGGCGGGGTGGCGATCTATCCCGAAACCAGCGGGCCGGACTGGACCGACGGATCGGACGATATCACCTTTACCGGCACGCTGGATCTGGGCGAGGCGCAGGGCCTCTATATCCAGGAAAGCGGCAGCAGCGCGGCCACCAATATCGAGGTCGAGGGCTGGGACGAGGTTTATATCGTCAAGAACGACACCTTCCGTCCGGGCGCCGAACAATACACCTTCCTGTTCGAGACCGAGGCCGAGGCTTTGGCCTTTGCCACCGCCCTGCCGACGCCCAAGGATTCGGTGGTGACCGGGCCCGAGGGCAACGACCTGCCTGATACCGACCTGGGCAGCGTCTTCATCGTCGGGCCGGGCATGTCGATCCAGGCGGCCATCGACGCCGCGGAGCCGGGTGACACGATCCAGGTCCTTGAAGGCACCTATGCCGAGAACGTCACCGTCAACAAGGACGGCCTGACCATCATCGGCATCGGCGACCCCGAGGACATCATCATCCAGGGCACGTTCAAGGCCGACAACGCCATCACCGGCAGCGTGGTGGACGCGATCCTGACGGGGGCGCCCTACAGCAATGCGTCGGGCAACGGGGTGACCGTGACCGGCGACGGCGTGACCCTGGGCAACCTGACGATCAAGGGCTTCTACGCCGGCATCGAACTTGGCAACGGCATCGAGGGGCTGACGCTGAACGGGGTCGACCTGACCGAAGGCGTGGTCGGCATCCTCAAGGCGACGATGGCGGTGGTCGACGACCTGACCATCACCGGCGGCAGCATTGCCGACATCTATCACGGGATGCTGATCCAGAAGGGCGTGGGCGGCGGCAAGCTGGACGGGCTGACCGTCACCGGCACCTCCTTCACCCATGTGGGCGAAAAGGGCATCTATCTGGAAACCGGCTCGAATGTCCTGATCACCGGCATCACGATGACCGATGTCGCCGCCTACGGCCGCGCCGGCAGCTTTGGCATTCCCGGCACCTGGGGCACCGGTATCGACATCAACCTCAAGTATGACGACGGCGTGCCCTATTCGAACATCGTGATCGAGAATTTCGCGATGACGAATGTCGGCGTGTCCAACGGTGCCGGCAGCAGCCACCTCGGCGGCGCCGCCATCTCGATCAAGGCGCGCGACGACGGACCGTCCTACAACTCGAGTGCCGCCAGCTTCAGCGGGCAGGTCATTGTCCGCAACGGCATCATCGACACCACCTCGACCGGGGTGCGCGCGGGCGAGCCGGGCAAGAACCTTGCCGCACCCGGCGTCACCGCGGTCACCGGCCCGGCCGTGTATGTGGAAAATGTCACGGTGTCGAATTTCACCGCGGGCATGGGCGACAACGTGTCGCTGACCCGGATGGAAGTCGTGCTGACCGGCAGCGACGACACCTGGACCTTCAACCCGGCCACCACCGGCCCGGTCGATGTCTGGGGCGATGCCGGCAATGATGCGGTCGGCGGCGGCGCCGGCGCCGACAACCTGTTCGGCGGCGACGGCAACGACCTGCTTGTCGGCAATGCCGGCGGCGACACCCTGACCGGCGGTCTGGGTGACGATGCGCTGATCGGCGGCGCCGGGGCCGATGTGCTGAACGGCGGCGACGGTTCCGACTGGGCAGTCTATGCCAGCTCGGCCTCCGGGGTGCAGATCAACCTGCTGCTCGGCACCGCTACGGGCGGCGATGCGACGGGCGACACCCTGGCGCTGATCGAGAATGTGGCTGGCTCGACCAGTGCCGACCAGCTGGTCGGCAACGGCGGGGACAACACGCTTGACGGTGCGGCCGGCAACGACGTCCTTGATGGCGGCGGCGGCAACGACCTGCTGATCCACGCTGACGGCGACGACACGATCACCGGCGGCGACGGCGATGATACGGTCGAATTCGATCTGGACTGGGAAGACTATACGATCACCCGCTCCGGATCGAGCTATACGGTGGTCGGCGGCGGCTTTACCGACATCGTCACCGGGGTCGAGGAGTTCATCTTCAACGGCACCACGATCAGCGTTGTGGATGATCCCGACTCCATCGTCTCGGCTGCGGCGCCGGTCATCGACTCGGTGGTCGAAACCGGCATCGACGAGGACAGCGACCCCGACACGTTCGAGGTCGCCGAGGATGCGGCCAGCGGCACCGAAGTGGCGATCGTCACCGCCTCGGACTCGAACGAAGCCGCGGGCGAGACGCTGACCTATGAACTGGTCGACGGCGCGGGCGACGCCTATACTGGCCCGTTCGCCATCCTGAACGACGCCGGGGTGAGGAAGATCGTCACCACCGCGGCGCTGGATCACGAGGCCGCCGCCAGCCACAGCTTTGTCCTGCGCGTCACCGACAGCGCCGGGCACCATACCGACCAGTCGATCACCGTCGGCGTGCTGGACGTGAACGAGGCGCCGTCGGCGATCTCCCTGGGCAGCGGCGTTCTGGCCGTGGACGAAAACGCCGAGGGCGCGGTCATCATCGATGTCATTGCGACCGATCCCGATGGCGACACGCTGACCTGGACCACCGACGACAGCCGGTTCGAGGTCGCCGACATCGGTGGCGGCACCATGGCGCTGCGGCTGAAGGCGGGCGAGTCGCTGGATGCGGAAACCGAGACGGACGTCACCGTCCTGGTCACCGCCACCGATCCCGACGGGCTGTTCTCCACCCGCAGCATCAACTTCAGCGTGGTGAACATCGACGAGGCGCCGGTGGTGGCGGGCGGGCTTGGCGTCTGGACGCCGGGCGCGGTCGAAGCCGGGTTGCGGCGCGCGGTCCTGACCAATGCCCCGACGATCATCGACCCCGAGGGCAGCGCGCTGACCTACAAGCTGGTCACCGCGCCGGTGACGGGCAGCCTGTGGTCGGGGGCCACGCAGGTGGTGCTGAACGCCGTCCTGAGCCAGGCCGAGTTCGACGCCCTGACCTATGCCGCGCCCAACACCGCCGGCAACCGCAGCGCCGTGTTCGAGGTCAGCGACGACCACGGCAACACCTCGGCTCTGAACGTGACACTGGCGGTCAGCGCCGCGGTCAACGGCACCTATAGCGGCGCGGACGGAGAGGATTATCTGGACGGCGGCGCCGGCAACGACGTCATCCGCGGCCTTGCCGGGGACGATATCGGCTATGGCGGCGCGGGCGCCGACATCCTGAACGGCGGCACCGGCAACGACACCATGCTCGGCGGGCTGGGCAACGACATCTATCGTGTCGACAGCACGGACGATGTGGTGGTCGAGCTTGCCGGCGAAGGCAACGTCGACGTGGTCACCACCTCGGTGGACTACACGCTGGCGGCCGGATCCGCGATCGAGGGGCTGTATATCCAGGACCGCGACAACACCACGACGCCGCTCAACCTGACCGGGAACGAGCTGCGCCAGGTGATCCGCGGCAACCTGGGCGACAACACGCTCGACAGCGGTGTGGGTGAGGGCGACCTGTTGGCGGGCGGTGCCGGCAACGACACCTATCTGGTGCGCAATGCCGATGACGATGTCGTTGAAGCGGCCGGCGAAGGCGGCGATGTGGTGATGGCGGCAGTCAGCTATGTTCTGGGTGGCAATGCCGAAATCGAGGTGCTGCGCACCATCGACGACGCAGCGACCACGGCCATCAACCTGACCGGCAACTCTGTCGCGCAAACCCTGATCGGCAATGATGGCGACAACCGGCTGGACGGCCGGCGCGGGATGGATGTCCTTACCGGCAACGACGGGGCGGATACCTTTGTCTTTGTCACCGCGGTCGCGCCGGTCAACGCCAAGACCATCACCGACTTCACCTCGGGCGAGGATGTGCTGGAGCTTGCCGCCAGCGTGTTCAGCGGCCTGACGGCGGGGGCGCTTGACGCCGATGCCCTGGTCGTCAACACCACGGGGCTGGCCGAAGGCACCGAAGACCGGATCATCTACAACTCGGTCACGGGTGAGGTGCTGTTCGATGCCGATGGCGCCGGTGGCGCGGCGGCGCGGGTCTTTGCGACGCTGCAACTGGGCGCGACGCTGACCTCCGACGACATCAGCATCGTCTGAGGTCTGACGCAGGACCGGAAAAGGGGGGGCGCGGCCGCAGGGCCGCGCCCCTTCTTCTTTCCTTGTCCGCCCCTACAGAAAGCTTTGCGGGTCGATGTCGACCGACAGCCGCAGGTCGCCGCGCAGTTTCACCTGCGCCAGCCAGGCGGCGATCGCCTGCTGGATCGGCGCACCCTTCGGCGCCCGGACCAGAAGCCGCACCCGATGCCGGCCGCGGATACGGGCGATGGGCGCGGGGGCCGGCCCCCAGACCTCGGCGCCGATCCGGGCCAGCGGCCCGGGCCGCCGCGCCAGTTCGGTGCCCAGGTCGAACACCGCCTGCACGTCGGGCGAGGACAGGATGATGCCGGCCATTCGCCCGTAGGGCGGCACGCCGGCAGCGCGGCGCCCCTCGGCCTCGGCCCGCCAGAACCCCTCCTCGTCGCCCGAAAGGATCGCCCGGATCACCGGATGGTCCGGCTGAAAGGTCTGCAGCAGCGCGGTCCCCGGCTGGTCGGCCCGCCCGGCGCGGCCCGAGACCTGCCGCATCAGTTGAAAGGTCCGTTCGGCGGCGCGCAGGTCGGACCCTTGCAGGCCAAGGTCGGCGTCGATCACCCCCACCAGCGTCAGCAGGGGAAAGTTGTGGCCCTTGGCGACGATCTGGGTGCCGATGATGATATCGGCGCCCCCCGCGGCAATCGCCGCGATCTGGTCCTTGAGCGCGCGGGCCGATCCGAACAGGTCGGACGACAGCACCGCCACCCGAGCCTGCGGAAAGGCCGCCGTCACCTCTTCGGCCAGCCGCTCGACCCCGGGGCCGACGGGGGCGAGCCGCCCCTCGGCCTTGCAGGACGGGCAGGCGACCGGCATCGGCTCGGTCGCGCCGCATTGGTGGCACATCAGCCGCTTGAGAAAGCGGTGTTCGACCATGCGCGCATCGCAATGCTTGCAGCCGATCTGGTGGCCGCAGGCGCGGCAGAGCGTCACCGGCGCATAGCCGCGGCGGTTGAGGAACAGCAGCGCCTGTTCGCCGCGGCCGATCCGGTCCGTCACCGCGGCGCGCAGCGTGGGGGAAACCCAGGTCCCCTGCGCCAGTTCCTCGGCCCGCATGTCGATGGCGCGCATCTGCGGCAGCACCGCCGGGCCAAAGCGGGCCGTGAGGTCGATGCGGCTGTAGCGGCCCTGATCGGCATTGACCCAGCTTTCCAGACTGGGCGTCGCACTGGCCAGCACCACCGGACAGCCGATGATCGAGGCGCGCAGCACCGCCATGTCGCGGGCGCTGTAGATCACGCCCTCTTCCTGCTTGTAGGAGGTGTCGTGTTCCTCATCGACCACGATCAGGCCAAGGTCGCGGAACGGCAGGAACAGCGCCGACCGCGCGCCGACGACGAATTGCAGCCCGCCCTCGCCCGCCATCTTCCACACCCGCCGCCGTTCGGTCGAGGTGATGCCGGAATGCCATTCGGCCGGCCGGGCGCCAAAGCGCGCCTCGACCCGGGCGATGAAGTCGCCGGTCAAGGCGATTTCCGGCAAAAGGACCAGCGCCTGCCGCCCGCTTCGCAAAGTTTCGGCCACGGCCTCGAGATAGACTTCGGTCTTGCCCGATCCGGTAACGCCGCGCAGCAGGGTGGCGGAATAGGCCTGCGCCCTGACCGCCACGCCCAGCCTTGCCGCGCCCCCCGCCTGATCCGGCGTCAGGTCGTGCCCCGGATGGTCGGGGTCGAGCGGCGGATAGGGCAGGTCGCGCGGCGCCTCCTCCTCGCGCACCACGCCCTGCGCCACCAGCCCCTTGACGACCGAGGCGCCAACGCCCGCGGCCTCGGCCAGTTCCGCAAGCGTCAGGGCCGCGCCGCCGGTTTCGTCCAGCACGGCGATGACCTTTTCCCGCGCCTCGGTCATCCGCGCCGGTTCGCGGTCGGTCAGGCGATAGACGCGGCGCAGCGCCGGCGGGTCGCCCAGACCGGGGGCGCGGGTCGCCAGCCGCAGCATGGCCGGCGGCGGCGTCAGCGTGTAATCCGCCGCCCGCGCGATGAAGGCGCGCAACTCGTCGCGCATCGGCGCCGCGTCCAGCACGCGGGCCACCGGGCGCAGCCGTTCGCGCGGGAAATCGCCTGCCGCCGGCCCCCAGACCACGCCCAGCACGCGGCGCGGCCCCAGCGGCACCTCGACAAAGGCGCCGGGCGCGGCACCGCCCTCGGGCGCAAGGTAGTCAAGCACCCGGCCCAGCGGCTCGGTCGTCAGCACGCCAAGCGGCGTGCCTTCGGGAAAGGGGTCGGAATCGGCAGCCATGCAAACGGGATAGCGCAGGCAGGACGCGGCCGGAACCCGCCTGCCCGGTTTTCCGGCTGACAAGAGCGCGCGCCGCCGCTAGGATGCGCCCAATCACGAAACAGGGCGCGCAGGCATGAGCAGCAAGACCGGCATGGACGCGGCGACGCGCGAACGCATCATCGCCGAACCCGAAGTCCTGCTCGACGACAAGGAATTGATGCGCGTCCTTGTCGCCGCCAACGAAAAGGCGATGGGCCACAATATCGTGGACCTGCGCGGCATCGCGATGGAACGGCTCGAGGCGCGGCTGGACCGGCTTGAGGATACCCATCGGTCCGTCATCGCCGCGGCCTATGAAAACCTGGCCGGCACCAACCAGATCCACCGCGCCGTGCTGCGCCTTCTGGACGCCAGCCGGTTCGAGGTGTTCCTGCGCGACCTGTCGGGCGATGTCGCCGACATCCTGCGGGTCGATGCGATGCGGCTGGTGCTGGAATCGGCGGTGCAGCCGGGCGATCCGGCGATCCGCCGCCTGCAATCCATCCTCTCGGTCGCCGAACCGGGCTTTGGTGCCGCCTATGTCACCCGCGGCCGATCGGCGCCGCTGCGCGACGTCACCTTGCGGCAGGTGCAGGGCGCCG
Organism: uncultured Rubellimicrobium sp.; assembly: GCA_964540965.1. GTDB lineage: Bacteria > Pseudomonadota > Alphaproteobacteria > Rhodobacterales > Rhodobacteraceae > JADYZU01. The sequence goes on from CAZIOT010000014.1 coordinate 56,483, forward strand.
CGGTCGAGGTCTATGGCGACAAGGCCGATTTCATCCGCTCCGAAGCCTGCCTGCGCCTTGATCTGGGCGACGGCCGGCTGCCCGGCCTGCTGGTCATGGGGTCCGAGGATCCGCACCAGTTCACCCCGCAACAGGGCACCGACCTGCTTGCCTTTCTGGGCGGCGTGCTGGAACGGCTGATGCGGGGCTGGCTGTCGCGATGAACGTGACGGTGCTTGCACCGGGTTTGGCGGCTTCGCTGGACGACTGGCTGACCCACGAACGGGTCATGGCGGGGGCGGCCGCGCATACCTTGCGCGCCTATGATGCCGATGTGCGCGGCTGGCTGGCCTTCATGGCCGGGCATCTGGGCGGCGGCTTTGGCACGGCGCAGGTGCCCCGGATCACCGTCACCGACATGCGGGCGTGGATGGCGGCCGAGCGGGGCCGCGGCCTGTCGCCGCGGTCGCTCGCCCGCGCGCTGTCGGCGGTCAAGGGCTTTGCCCGCTGGCTGGCCGACCGCGACGGCAGCGACCCGGTGGCGGTCCTGTCGGCCCGCGCGCCGCGCTTTCGCGCCGGACTGCCGCGTCCGCTGGCCGAGGACGCCGCCCGCGCCCTGATCGACACCGTGGAACTGCAGGCGGCCGAACCTTGGGTCGCGGCACGCGACGCCGCCGTCGTGGTGCTGCTTTACGGCTGCGGCCTGCGGATTTCCGAGGCGTTGTCGCTGACCGGCGCCAACCTGCCCCTGGCCGATGTCCTGCGCATCACCGGCAAGGGCGGCAAGGAACGGCTGGTGCCCCTGCTGCCCGCCGCGCGCGATGCCGTCGCGGCCTATGTCGCGCTTTGCCCCTATCCGCCGGAACCCGCCGCGCCCCTGTTCCGCGGCGCCCGCGGCGGGCCGCTCAACCCTCGGCTGGTGCAGAAGGCGGTCGAGCGCAGCCGGCTGCAACTGGGCCTGCCGGCCAACGCCACCCCGCACGCGCTGCGGCATTCCTTTGCGACGCATCTGCTTGGCGCCGGCGGCGATCTGCGCGCGATCCAGGAATTGCTCGGCCATGCCTCGCTGTCGACAACGCAGGCCTATACCGCCGTCGATGCCAACAGGCTGATGGAGGTTTACGAGCGGGCCCATCCCAAGGCATGAAAACCCCCTTGCCAGCACCGGGCGATTCTTTCAGGACAGCGCCATGACCGCAAAGACCTGGGCGCTGCTTGTTCACCTGTTCACCGCGACCGGCGCCGTCTGGGCGATGCTGGCGATGCTGGCCGCGGTCGAACGCGACTGGGGCATGATGTTCCTGTGGCTGGTGGTCGCGCTGCTGGTCGACGGGCTGGACGGACCGATGGCGCGCAAGGCGCAGGTCAAGAAATACGCGCCGGAGTTCGACGGCGTTCTTCTTGACCTCATCATCGACTACCTGACCTATGTCTTCGTGCCGGCCTATGCGCTGTTCAAGTCCGGCCTCTTGCCAGGCTGGCCGGGCTGGCTGGCCATCATCGTCATCACCTTTGCCTCGGCGATGTATTTCGCCGATACACGGATGAAAACGCGGGACTTTTCCTTTTCCGGCTTTCCGTCCTGCTGGAACATGGTGGTGCTGGTGCTGTTCGCGCTCAAGCCGCACCCGCTGGTGTCGCTGATCCTTGTCACCATCCTGGCCGTCACCATGTTCGTGCCGGTGAAATTCGTCCATCCGGTGCGCACGAAACGCTGGCGCAGCGTCACCCTGCCCATGGCCATCGCCTGGGTGTTCTTTGCCGGCTGGGCGGCGCTGGTCGACTTCCACCCCCAAAGCTGGGCGCATTGGGGGCTGATGATCCCGTCGATCTACCTTCTGTTCGCCGGCGTGGCGCAGCAGATCGCCTACGGGCGCGACGGATAGGTCGCGTCAGCGGGCGTGCAGCTTGCAGAACGGCGTTGCCGGGACCAGATCCAGCCGTTCTTCGGTAATCCGTTCGCCGCAGGTGACGCAGAATCCGTATTCCCCCTGCTCGATCCGGCGCAGGGCCGCGTCGATCCGGGCGATTTCCGCCTGCGCCGCCTGCCCCAGATCCTCAAGCACCTCATCCGCCTCGCGCTCGGTGGCCAGATCCTCCCAATCCTTCGAATCGTGGCTGTCGAGTTCGGCGTCCAGCTCGATCATCCGGGTGGTGAGTTCGTCGCGGCGGGCCTGCAATTGCCGGGCGCGGTCTTGGATCGGGGTCATGGGCGTCTCCATTCTGTCGGGGGAACCTATCAAGGATCGCCGCGTTCGGGAATTGACCGGGATCAATGGCACCGGAAAAAAGCGCGAAGGGGACAGCAAGTTGTGGCAGGGGCGTTGGAGATGGCAACCCGTTGCGATAGGCTGGGCCCAGTGGAGCGCAGTCCGGGGTGAAGGAGTGACAAGGTGATCGCCATCCGCCGCCGGTTTCGCCCGCTTGTTGCCGTCCTTGCCGCCGCCGCCCTGCCCGCCGCAGCGCAGGTGGTGACACTGGACCTGCCCGCCGGCACCGGCGATGACCTGCGCGAGGTTCTGGAAAGCAATTCCCAGGTCTTTTCACTGGCCGATCAGGACGACACTACAGTCGCCGACAGCATCGCCGCCGCCCGCGCCGACTATCGCCGGCTGCTGACCGCGCTCTATTCCGAAGGCTATTACGGCGGCACCATCTCGATCCTGGTCGACGGGCGCGAGGCGGCGGCGATCGCGCCGCTCGACGCGCCCGCCGCGGTCGGCAGCATCGCCATCGCCATCGAGCCCGGCCCGCGTTTCAGCCTTGGCACCGTGGCGCTCGCCCCCCTCGCCCCCGATACCGACCTGCCCGAAGGTTTCACCCCCGGCGAGGTGGCGCGCGCGACCCTGGTGCAGGATGCCGCCGCGGCGGGGATCGAGGGCTGGCGGCAGGCAGGCCATCCGCTGGCCGAAACCACGGACCAGCAGATCCGCGCCGATCACCGCAGCGAACTTCTGGATGTGGCGGTGACGCTTGCCCCCGGCCCGGTGCTGCGCTTTGCGCCGCTGGATGTGGCCGGCAACACCGCCGTCCGCACCGAGCGCATCGTGGCCATTGCCGGCCTGCCGCGCGGCCAGATCTACGACCCCGATCAGGTCGAGCTTGCCGCCCTGCGCCTGCGCCGCACCGGCGCCTTCGATTCGGTGGCGATGATCGAAAGCGACAGCGCCGGGCCGGGCGACACGCTGGCCGTCACGGCGCAGGTGTCGGAACGGCTGCCGCGCCGGCTTGGCTTCGGGGCCGAGATCAGTTCGGTCGACGGGCTGGCCGTCAATGCCTACTGGATGCACCGCAACCTGCTGGGCGGCGCCGAACGGTTCCGCGTCGACGCGGCCGTGACCGGGATCGCCGGGCGAAGCGGCGGCCCCGACTACACGATCAGCCTGTCTTTCGGCCGTCCGGCGACGATCAACGCCAACACCGACCTCACCGCAGACCTGGCCATCGAACGTCTGGACGAAAGCGATTATCTGCTCAGCCAGATCACCGGCGATGTCAGCCTGGTGAAATATGTCCGCGACGACCTGACCTACAATTTCGGCCTGGGCTTCATCACCGCGCGCGAGGTGACCGAGTTCAGCCGCCGCGACTATACCCTGCTGACAGCGCCGATCGGGGGCACGCTTGACGCCCGCAACGACAGCTTCGATGCGACGGCGGGCTACTACATCGACCTGTCGGTGACACCGTTCCTGGGCATTTCCGGGTCGGACGACGGCGGCCGCATCTATGCCGACGCCCGCTATTACCACAGCTTCGGCGCCAATGACCGGGTCACGCTGGCCGCGCGCGGGCAGATCGGATCGGTCTGGGGCGCCGACCTGCTGCAGGCGCCGCGCGATTTCCTGTTCTATTCCGGCGGCGGCGGCACCGTGCGCGGCCAGCCCTATCAATCGCTTGGCATCCCGATCGCCCGCGAGGGCGGCGAAACCGACCGTGTCGGCGGCCGCAGTTTCCTTGGCGCCCAGCTCGAGGCGCGGGTGAACATCACGCCCAAGATCGAGATCGTCGGTTTCTATGATTTCGGCACCATCGACATCGACAGCCTGCCCGACAGCGACTCTGACTGGCATGCCGGCGCCGGGATCGGGCTGCGCTATGCGACCGCCATCGGGCCGATCCGGCTCGACCTCGCGGCGCCGGCCTCGGGCGAGGATGCCTGGGATTCGGTTCAGGTCTACATCGGCATCGGACAGGCATTTTGACCCGCATCCTCCTTCTTCTCCTGTCGCTTGTCCTGCTGCCCTGTGTCGCGCTGGCCCAGACCAGTGCCGAGGAGGAGCGCGACCGTTCCTTCCTGTCCGACCTGATCGAGGGCGCGTTGTCTGACGACAACCAGACCGTGCGCATCGACGGCTTTCGCGGCGCGCTGTCGTCGCAGGCATCGGTGCAGCGCCTGTCCATCGCCGATGCCGAGGGCGAATGGCTGGTCGCGCACGACCTGATGCTGAACTGGACCCGCTCTGCCCTGTTCGACGGGCGGCTTGAGGTAAGCGAGCTTTCGGCCGGCTCCATCGAGATCCTGCGCGCGCCGCTTTCCAATCCGCAACCTCCGACGCCCGAGGCGGTGCCCTTTGCGCTGCCGGACTTGCCGGTTTCCGTCAATGTCGGCGAATTGCGCGCCGACCGCATCATCCTGGGCCAACCGCTGATCGGGCAAGAGGTTGTGCTGCAGCTTGACGGCACCGCGAGCCTTGCCGGGGGCGAGGGCACGGCCAGCCTGACCGCCCGACGCATCGACGGCCCCGAGGGGCGCTTTGCCTTTGCCGGCAGTTTTTCCAACGCCACCCGCGTCCTCTCCATCGACCTCGACCTCAGCGAAGGGCCGGGGGGCATCGCGGCGACGCTGCTCAACCTGCCGGGCGACCCGTCGCTTGACCTTGCCGTGCAGGGCACGGCGCCCATCGACGCCTACGATTCGACCCTCACCCTCGCCTCGGACGGGGTCGAGCGGGTGACCGGGCGGTTCCAGCTTGGCACCACGCCGGGGCCGGGCGGCGGCAGCGAGCGCGCCTTCATGCTGACCCTCGACGGCGACGTGACGCCGCTGATCGCGCCGCAATACCGCGAATTCTTTGGCCCCGATGTCGCGCTGACCCTGACCGGGCGCAGCGCCGAGGACGGCACGCTCGACCTGCCCGAATTCAGCATTGCGGCGCAGGCGGTGCGGCTGAGCGGATCGGGCACCTTCACCCCCGGCGGCTGGCCGCAGCGCTTTCGTCTGACGGGCGATCTCGGGCTTGCCGATGGCAGTCCGGTCCTTTTGCCGATGCCGGGCGATCCGGTGACGGTGCGGGCGATGACGCTCGACCTCGGGTTCGACGCCGCGCGCGACGATGGCTGGACCGCCGCCTTTGCGATGACGGATCTTGTCGGTAGCGGCTATCGCGTCCCGTCGCTGACCCTTGCCGGCGGCGGCACGATCCGCCCCGCGGAAGGTGATACCCCCGGCGCCTTCGCTATCGACCTTGCCTATGCCGCGACCGGGCTGGCGCTGGACGATCCCGCGCTGGCCCAGGCGGTCGGCGACAATGTGCAGGGACAGATCGTGGCCAGCCGCAGCGGCGACGGCCCCCTTGCCATCACCCGGCTGACCATCGACGGGCCGGGCCTGACCGCCGCGCTGGGCGGCAGCATCGGTTCCGCGACCGACGCCCTGCCCTATGACCTGACGCTGGTGCTGGATGCCGCCGACCTGGCGCGCTTCCGCCTTTTGACCGGCCTCGACCTGTCGGGCGGGGCCAACCTGCTCGTCTCGGCCAGGGGCGAGGCGCTGAACCGCAGCTTTGCCATCGACCTGTCGGGGCGGACCAGCGATCTTCGGCTGGGGGTTCCGGCCGCCGACGCCCTTCTTGCCGGCGCCGGCACCGTGGCCTTGCGCGCGGTGCGCGACGCAACCGGGTTCCGCATAGAAAACGCCGAAGTCGCCACCGCCGCCCTGACCGGCAATGGCGCGGCCGATCTGTCGAGCGAGGACAGCGACGGCCGATTTGACCTTGTGCTGGACGATGCGCAACGCCTGCTGGCAGGCGTGTCGGGCCCGGCGCAAGTGACCGGCACCTTCCGCAATACCGCCGCCGGCGGTCTGTCGGTCACCGCCGCGGCCAGCCTGCCGGGCGGTCGTGCCGACTTTACCGCCACCCGCGCGCCCGGCGAAGAGGTGACGCAACTGGCCCTGACCGGCGCCGTGCCAGACCTTTCGGCCTTTGCGCAGGCCGTCGGTCTTGACCTTGGCGGCGCCGCCGACCTGACCCTTGACGGCACGCTCGGGCCGGGGATTCTGGCCGACCTCACCCTCGCCGCCCGCACCGACGGGCTGGCGGTGGGTGTTACCGAGGCCGACCTTCTGCTCGCCGGCCAAGGCACCGTCGCCGCCCGGATCGCGCGCGACGGCGAGGGCATCCTGCGGATCGAGGGGCTGCGCGTCGTCACCGACCGGATCGAGGCCGGCGGCAGCGCGGCCATCGCCGCCAGCATCGACGCCAGTTTCGAGGCGCGGATCGTCGAAACCGCCGGCCTTTACCCCGGCCTTTCCGGTTCGGCCACCATGCAAGGCACCTTGTCGCGCCTGGACACCGGCGACATGACCGTCGATCTTGCCGCCGCCGCGCTGGGGGCCGAGGCCGGCGTCACCGGCATGATCAGCGCGGCCGGCACCTTCACCGGACAGGCGCGGCTTGCCGCCGCCGATCTTGGCAGCCTGTCGCCGCTGACGGGCCAGAACCTTTCCGGCGCTGCCGAGCTTGCCGCTTCGGGCAGCCTCGACCTCGACCTGCGCAACCTCGACCTCGCCCTGTCTGGCACCACCACCGATCTCGATGCCGGCATCGAGATAGCGCGCCCGCTGCTCGCCGGGCCCGGTATCCTTGCCGGCCACCTCGCCCGCGAAGACGGCGGCCCGATCCGCGTCGATGGCGTCACCTTCGCCACCCCCGGCCTGCGCCTCGCGCTGTCCGGCACCGTCGAGGGCACCGCGGTCGCGGCCGATCTTTCGCTGACCCTGCCGCAGGCCGGTCTTGTCGCCCCCGGCCTTGACGGACCGGCAAGCGTGACCGGGACGCTGGCCCGGCGGGCCGATGGCGCCTTCGACGCCGATCTTGCCGCCACTGCGCCCGGAACGCGCGCCACCCTGACGGCTGAAGGCACCCTTGACGGCGCCGGCTTGCAGGGCGACCTCGCGCTCTTTGCCACCGATCTGGCGCCCTTCTCCCGTCTGGCCGGGCGGTCGCTCGGCGGCGCCATCGACCTTTCGGCGAGGGGAACTGTGGTCCCCGCAAATGGCCGCGTCGACCTGATGATCGAGGCTGCCACCCGCAACCTCGACCCCGGCCAAGCCACACTGGCGAAAATTCTCGCCGGCAACGGTACCGTCAGCGGCACAGTCGAGCGCGACACCTCCGGCGTCGTCCTTGTGAATGACCTGTCGGTCGCCTTCCCCAACCTGACCGTGACCGGCGATGTCGAGGGCGACGCCCGGCAGGCGCAGGCGCGTTTCGACGCCCGCCTGACCGATCTGGCGCTTCTCGCCCCCGATTTCTCGGGTCCGGCCACTGCCACCGGCACCGCCCGCCTGTCGTCGGGCAACTGGACCATCGATGCCGGGCTGACCGGGCCGGGCGGGACCAGTGCCGATGTCGCGGGCACCATCGACGCCGGCGGCCGGATGGCCCTTTCGGCCAGTGGCACCGCGCCGCTCGGGCTTGCCAATGGCCTGCTCGAACCGCGGCGGATCGCCGGGCAGGCGAGTTTCGACCTGCGACTTGACGGCGAACCGGCGCTGACCTCGGTTTCGGGCACCATCCGCACGACCGGCGCCACCCTCGCGACCGACGTAGAGGGCATCAGCGTGAATGACATCGCCGGCACCGTCACCCTGTCGGGTGGGCAGGCGCGTATCGCCCTGTCTTCGACCCTTTCCGCCGGTGGCAACCTTGCGGTCGAGGGCAGCATCGGACTTGCCGCGCCCTTTGCGGCCGATCTGGTGGTCGATGCCGACAGCCTGGCCCTGCGCGATCCCGAACTGTACGAGACCACCGCGACCGGGCGGATCACGCTCTCTGGCCCGCTGTCGGGCGGTGCGCTGATCGCCGGGACGATCGCGCTCGGGCCGACCGAGATCCAGATCCCGTCCTCGGGCGTTGGCAGCCTTGGCGACCTGCCCGATGTGTTGCATGTCGCGACGCCCGGCGACGTCGCCCGCACGCTCGACCGTGCCGGGCTGACCGGAGAGGGCGGGCGCCCCGCCGCATCTGGCACCGCGCGGCCCTTCGCCCTCGACCTGACGCTCAATGCCCCCGGCAGGGTATTCGTGCGCGGCCGCGGGCTTGACGCCGAACTGGGCGGCAGGCTGCATATCGGCGGCACCACCGCGCAGGTCGTGCCCTCGGGCGCATTCGAACTGATCCGCGGCCGCCTTGACATCCTGCAGCAGCGCTTTGTCCTTTCCGAGGGTCGGGCCGACCTTCAGGGCAGCTTCGTCCCGACGCTCGACCTGCGGGCCGATACCGGATCGCGCAACGGCACCGCGATTTCGATCATCGTTCAGGGCCCGGCGACTGCGCCAGAGATCACCTTCACCTCCTCGCCCGAACTCCCGCAGGATGAGGTGCTGGCTCAGCTCCTGTTCGGGCGCGACCTCGCCTCGATCACCCCGCTTCAGGCGGTGCAGCTTGCGGCGGCGGTGGGCACACTGGCCGGACGCGGCGGCGGCGGGCTGATCGCCGGCATCCGCACCGAACTGGGCGTCGACGATTTTGATGTCGTCACCGGCGATGACGGCAGCGCCGCGCTGCGCATCGGCAAGTATGTCGCCGACAATGTCTATACCGATGTGACCATCGGCGCCGAAACCGAAGTCAACATCAACCTCGACCTGACCCGCGATGTCACCGTGACCGGCACGGTGTCGAGCGCCGGTGAAACCAGTCTCGGCATCTATTTCGAACGCGATTACTAAGTCCGGACCGCCGGTGGGTGACGGTACAAAGGGGTTGCGCGCCTGCATCTGCCCCTTCTGCATTCGTGGCCACCCCACGCCCAAGCCATCGCTCGACATGGGTCGCCGGGCAAATGACCGCCGGTCATGCCCAGTTCCACTACTCCCCGCGCCAAGTTGGCGCCCGACGCCCCGTGCCGCAGTCCCTGGCCCAGGGCGCCCCGGCACAGTCGCCCGACCTGCCGCCCGACAAGTATCGCGCAGCGGCGCACCGTCCGATCCGCCAGCCCTCGTCTCCAGTGAACCGAAGCCTTGGCCCCAGGAACGGCAAGCTGGTCCCAGCAACCCACTTACCTGAAACACGAACAATGACGGCGCGGGATGGAATGCCGCAGCCGTGGCAGGTCGATCAATCCTGCGCGGGAAACCCTTGACTTCCTTTTGTGGACCGTCATGTTGCGATTGCGAACTATTCTCAAGTGAGACAGCCCCGTGACCGGACCGACTGCCCAGGAAACCGCATGGCGCCGCTCCCGCGGCGAAGCCGCCCTGTCGGACGTGCATCGCACCATTGTCCTGCCAAAGGGTTTCTGGCGGCGACTTGCCGCATTTCTCGGCCCCGGATACATGGTCGCCGTCGGCTACATGGATCCGGGCAACTGGGCCACGTCTTTGGCCGGCGGTTCGCGATTTGGCTATACACTGCTGTCGGTTGCCCTGATCTCGAACATCATGGCCATCGTCCTGCAATCCCTGTGCGCGCGGCTCGCCATCGGATCGGGGCGCGATCTGGCGCAGGCCTGCCGCGACGCGTTTCCGCGCTGGGTCGCCTGGCCGCTCTGGGCCCTGGCCGAAATCGCCATCATCGCCACCGACATTGCCGAGGTGATCGGCACCGCCATCGGCCTGAACCTGCTGTTCGGAATCCCGCTCGAGATCGGCGTGGTCATCACCGCGCTCGACGTGTTCCTCATCCTCTGGCTGCAACGCCGCGGGTTCCGCAAGCTCGAGGCCTTTGTCATCGCGCTTCTTGGCGTGATCGCCGCCTGTTTCGCAATCCAGATCGCCCTGGCCGACCCGGACTGGGGCGAGGTCATCCGCGGCTTTGCCCCGACGACGCAGATTCTGCGCGATCCCGAAATGCTCTACCTCGCGCTCGGCATCCTTGGCGCGACGGTGATGCCGCACAACCTCTATCTGCATTCGGCCATCGTCCAGACCCGCGCCTATGGCGACACAATCGAGGAAAAACGGCAGGCGCTGAAATTCGCCACCATCGATTCCACGATCGCGCTGATGTTCGCGCTGCTCATCAACGCCTCGATCCTGATTCTCGCCGCGGCGGCCTTCCATGCCACCGGGCGGACCGAGGTTGCAGAGCTGGGCGACGCGCATCTGTTGCTGGGCGGAGTTCTGGGCTCCACCCTGACGCCCACGCTTTTCGCCATCGCGCTGCTTGCCTGCGGGTTGAACTCGACCGTGACCGCGACTTTGGCCGGGCAGGCGGTGATGGAAGGGTTCCTTGACCTGCGGCTGGCGCCCTGGTTGCGGCGCCTGTTCACCCGCGCCATCGCCATCGTGCCGGCCGCCGCCGTCACCATACTTTATGGCAGCGCCGGCACCGCCGAGTTGCTGATCCTCACCCAGGTGGTGCTGTCGCTGCAGCTTTCTTTCGCCGTGATCCCGCTGGTGATGTTCACCTCTTCGGCGGCGAAGATGGGTCCGCTTGTCGCGCCGGTCTGGCTGCGCGCCGTCGCGGTGCTGATCGCCACGGTGATCGTGGCGCTGAACGTCAAGCTCTTGTGGGATTTCACGTTTGGCGCCTAGCTTCGCGAGGATCGCGGCGCAAACACCCAAGACGAAGACAAGCGCGAAGTTCATGTGGGAATCCCGTGAGTCGCGGCCATCTTCGCAAAGTCGGGTTAACAGAACATTAATGGAACTGAGAGCGAACAAAAAAGAAACTTCTGGCCGAAATCGCATGCCAGTGGCACCCTACCTGCATGAACGCAGCGATTCGGCATTCCCTCTTGCGGTTCCCGGTGGTCGGTCTCCGGCGACGGCTTCGGCCCGTAGATGTCGTTTTTCTGCTCCATCTTCGCGGCTTTCACGCTCTAATGCGGCGGATAGCAGCGGGGCTTGCCATGTTCCTGTCGGTCTTTGACCTGTTCAAGGTGGGCGTCGGCCCGTCCTCTTCGCATACGATCGGGCCGATGGTCGCGGGCGCCCGCTTTCTCGACCACCTGCGCCGCCAGCCGTTCCGTGTGCATGGCCTGAAGGCCAGCTTGCATGGCTCGCTGGCCTTCACGGGCATCGGCCATGCCACCGACCGGGCGGTGATCCTCGGTCTCGCCGGCTTTCGCGCCGACGACTATGACGCCGCCCGTGCCGAAACCGAACTGGACCGCATCCGGAAAGAGGGCACGGTGCGGCCCCCCGGCCTGCCCGAACTGGCCTTTCTGCCGGATCGCGACCTGCACTTCGACTATGGCCCCGCCTTGCCGGGGCATGCCAACGGCCTGATTCTGCGGGCAACCGACGCAGAGGGCGATACTATCGCCGAGGTGACCTATTACTCCGTCGGTGGCGGATTTGTCGTGACAGCGCAGGAACTTGCCGCCGGCAAGGACCGCGACGACGGGCCGCCGGTGCCGTTTCCCTTCCGCTCGGCGCGCGAGATGTTGGACATGGCTGCGGAATCGGGGCTGAGCATCGCCCGGATGAAACGGCAGAACGAGCTTACCCGGCATAGCGGCGCGCAGATCGACAGCGGTTTGCAGCGCGTCTGGCAGGTGATGTCCGCGTGCATCGACCGCGGTCTGGCGAAGGACGGTATCCTGCCCGGCGGCCTGAAAGTGCGGCGGCGCGCGAAGGGCATCCATGAAAAGCTGCTCGCGGAACGCGGTATGAACCTGGTCGCTCCGCATGTCATCAACGACTGGATGAGCGTCTATGCCATGGCGGTGAACGAGGAAAACGCCGCCGGCGGCCAGGTGGTGACCGCGCCGACCAATGGCGCCGCAGGCGTGGTTCCGGCGACGATCCGCTACTGGCTTGACCATGTTCCGGGCGCCTCTGTGACCAAGGTAGGCGATTTCCTTCTGACTGCTGCCGCGATCGGCGGCCTCATCAAGTTCAACGCGTCGATTTCCGGCGCTGAATGCGGTTGCCAGGCCGAGGTCGGATCGGCCAGCGCCATGGCCGCCGCTGGTCTGGCGGCCGTGCTGGGCGGTACGACCGAACAGGTCGAGAATGCCGCAGAAATCGCGTTGGAACATCACCTTGGCATGACTTGCGATCCGATCCGCGGCCTCGTGCAGGTGCCCTGCATCGAACGCAACGGCCTTGGCGCGATCAAGGCGGTATCCGCGGCCAGCCTCTCGCTGCGCGGCGATGGCAGCCATCTGGTGCCGCTTGATGCCGCGATCGAGACGATGCGCCAGACCGGCGCCGACATGAGCGAGAAGTACAAGGAGACGGCGTTGGGGGGGCTGGCCGTGAATGTGCCGAATTGCTGAGCCGCGGTTCCGCCCGCGGGGCAAGGCACGGTGGGGATTGGCGGCGCCGCCCGAAGATGGTCCAAAGCCGGGTCAGACCTGTCGCGCTGAGGTAGTTCGGGAGCGGTGCGTCAGTCGCCACCTCCTGCCGTCCTTACCCAAAGCCGTGCATTGGCCGCCCGACGACCGGAACATCCGCTCAGCCCGCTCAGCCCGCTCAGCCCGCTCAGCCCGCTCAGCCCGCGAAGGCAGTGCCGACGCGACATCTCGTGACAAGCGCAACCCGCTTCGCCGGCTCACGCCAGCAGCGGACCGGAACCGGCATCGGGACCGACGAGGCCTCGGACTGCCTTCGGATCTCCGGCCGGCTTCGGCGCTTGCGCTTCCCGGCCGAGGCGGTGAAGCTTGGGCAAATTGATGAAGGCACCGCATGACCCTGGACCGGCCGCTGTTCGGCATTGCCCTGATGATCGGCTTCTGCGTCACCGCGCCGCTGATCGACGTGTTTTCGAAACTCGCCACGGCGACGGTTCCGGTCGCGATGATCACGGCCGCGCGCTTTCTGGTGCAGGGCGCGGTGATGCTGCCGGCTGCACTCCTCCTCGGTCACGGCCTGCGGCCGCCGCGCGGCGTGATGCCATTGCTTGCCCTGCGGGCGCTTTGCGTTACCGCCTCGACCTTTTCCTTCGTGTCGGCGGTGCAGGTGATGCCGATCGCCGATGCGCTGGCAATCGCCTTTGTCGAACCCTTCATCATCATGCTCTGGGGCCGGTTCGTGATGGGCGAACCGGTCGGCACCCGCCGGCTGGTGGCAAGCATAGTCGGCTTTGCCGGCGTGCTTCTGGTCATCCAGCCCAGCTTCGAACGGTTCGGGCCGGTCGCGCTCTGGCCGCTCGGCACGGCTTTTTCCTTTGCCTTCTATATCCTTGTCACCCGCCGCCTGTCGGCGCGGATGCATCCGGTGCCGATGCAGATGCACACCTCCTGGCTGGCGGTGCTGATCTGCATCCCGGCCATCGCGCTGATCGATGCCCCGGCCTTTGCCATGGTCACGCCACAGGGCAGCGCCTGGGTCTGGCTGCTGGGCGTCGGCCTCGCCTCGGCGGCCAGCCACATGCTGATGACCTTTGCCCTGCGCGCGGCGCCCTCGACGCTGCTGGCACCGCTGCACTACCTCGAACTCGTCAGCGCGGTGACGCTGGGCTACCTGATCTGGGGCGACTTTCCCAATCCCGTGGCCTGGGCGGGGATCGGCATCGTCATCGGCTCTGGCCTTTACATCATCCACCGCGAACGGATCGCCGCGCGGCATCGGGCCAGCGCGGCGCCGCCCGCAACGCGGCAACCGCCGGATCCAGCGCCGCACGGGGCAGGATGACGAGCATCCGCGGCTGGTCGGCGACAAGGAAGCCCCGGCCCCCGGGCCCCATGGCGTTCGAGGTGCCGATGCGGCCGTCGGGTCGGAAATCCAGCCCGTCGGTCGGCCAGACGAGCCCGGTCGAGCGGACGGGCGCCGCGCCCATCGGGAACAGCGACACCGGCATGCCCACGGCCAGCCGCAGGTTCAGTTGCGGCGGGCAAAGGAACGTCAGACTGTCCCGCCCGAGGATCAGGCAGGGCCGGTCGGGATGGCGCAGCAACGTGTTCAGCGCCGCGAGTTCGTGGTCGAAACGACCGCCGGAAAAGCCGACGGCCACCACCAGCGGCGCCACGATATGGCGCAGCGCCTTGTCGAAATCGGTGGTCTCCTGCTCTTGCACCGCAAAAAGCCGGTCGGCAAAGCGGCTGCGTGCCGCCTCCGACAGGGAATCGAGGTCGCCGATCACCGCCTCGGGCGCAACGCCAGCGGCAAGGCAGGCGTCGGCCCCGGCATCCGCCGCGACGACACGGGGCGCCACCGCCCGCGCCGCGGCCAGATCATCGTTGCCGGATGGCGCCCCGCCGATCAGCGTCACCGGTTCCGTGGCGTGGACAATCATGCTGCCTGACCCAAGATTGACGCCGCAAGCGCGGCTTGCCGCAAAAGCGCCTTGAAATGATCCCGCCGGTTTCCATCTTTCGTTCCGCTTTGGGAACCAATCCACGGTAAACAGGAACCGGGTGGCAAGGGACAGGAAGCGAGCGAACACATGGTGGGATCCCACAAGATTCTGACCGTCTCGTATGGAACATTCTCGTGTACTCTTGAAGGGTTCGAGGATTCGTTCGGGACGATGAAGGCGATTGCGGAGTATTTCCGCGATCTTGCCGCCGATGACAGGTATTTCGGCGCCGAACCGCCAACCCCCGATGCCGAGATGCTGGCGCGCATCGCCGAGCGCGAGATCGCCCGCCGCGTCGAGGCGCGGCTTGATTCGAGCGGCATCGTGCTGCGGGTCGGGCAGGCGCTGGACGAGGTTGCCGCCCGCGAAACGCCCGCCGAGGCCGCGCCCGAGACACCTGACGAGGCCGCGAGCGTCGAGCCTATGGCGCCGCGCGTCCAGCCGCAGCGTGTGGTCGCGATCGAGGAGGCGGCCCCCGCCGCGCCGCGACCGATGCCGGCGATGCAACAGCCGCCCGCGCATCCGGATTCCGACAGTATCGCCGCCAAGCTCGAGCGCATCCGCGCCGTGGTCGGCCGCCAACCGGCCCGAATCGACGCCGGCGATGCCGAGGACAACGCCCCCGCGCCGGTCATCGTCGCCCCGACTCTGGTCGAGGCGGATCTGGCCGAACCGCCTGCCCTGAAGATCGAGGAAGCGGTCGCGCCGGAAGCGGAAGTCGAACCGGAGATGGTGGCGCCGCCCGAGGCGGAAGCAGAGCCGGAGATCCTGGCGCCGGTCGCGGCTGCACCCGAGGCAGAGCCGGAGCTTGTGGCGCCAGCCGCACCCGAAGTTGTAGCCGAGGCAGAGATGGCGGCGCCGGTCGCCGAGGCGCCGGTTGCGGAGCCCGAACCCGCGGTCGCCGAGCCCCCCGCCGCCGCGGCACCCGCCGCACCGCCGGTGCGGGCACGGGTGATCCGCATGCGCCGGGCCGACTTTGACAAGGCGCTGGAATCCGGCGCCGTGCTGACCGCCGCGCCGCTGGTCGAAGGCGCCGACGACCTGCCGCAGGCGGCAGAACCGCCGGCACCCGCCGCCAGCGCGCTGTCGGCCGAGGCCGAGGCCGCTCTGCTGGCGGAACTGGCCGAGCTGGAAACCGATGGCGTCGATCCGGTCGAGGCTTTCGGCGGCGACGACGCGGACAGTGACGACATCGACCTGGACGCGGACGTCAGCGCGCCCGAGACCGACGAGGCGATCCTTGCCGCCGTCGGCGCCGACACGGTCGAGGCGGACGCGGCGGAGGAGGAGGCGATCCTGTCGGCCATCGACAGCGAGATGGCCGAGGACGAGGCCGATTTCGACGCCGCTTCCCTTGCCGAGGCGCTGGGCGATGTCGAAGAAGCGGTGGCGGACGAGGCCGCCGATTTCGACCCCGCCGCCTTTGCGCAATCGCTGGGCGATGCCGAGGAGCCGGTGGCCGAGGACGCCGGGGTTGCCGATTTCGACGCCGCCGCCTTTGCCGAATCGCTGGGCGATGTTGAAGTGCCGGTGGCCGTCGAGGAAACGGCTGAGTTCGACGAGGTTGCCGAAGCCGAGACCGCGACGGATGACCTGACCGAAGAGGTTTCTGCCGAGGCTGTTGCCCAGGACACCGACGAACCCGCCGCCGACATCCTGTCGCGCATCGTCGCCTCGGTCGGGCCCGAAACGGCCGAACCCCGGGCCGAGGACGCGGCGGATGATGCCCATGCCCATCTGCGCGGCGAACCCGATGCCGATGCCGCGGCGATGGACCGCTTGCTGCAACGGACCGAGGCCGGCATGGCCGATCCGGCCGCCAAGGGCCGGCGCGAAGCCCTGGCGAGCCTCAAGGCCGCCGTCGCCGCGACCGAGGCCGCCCGCCGTCTGGGCGAGTTCGAGGAAGATGGCGAAGAGGTCGAGAACGCCTTCCGCGACGATCTGCGGCAGGTGGTGCGGCCGCGCCGTCCGGTGATGCCCGGCGCCCATAATGCCGCGGCGACCGAACGGCCGCGGCCGGCGCCGCTGAAACTGGTTGCGGCGCAGCGGGTCGATCTGCCGCAGGTGCGCGAAACACCGGTGGTGCCGGTGCGTCCGCGCCGGGTGACCTCTGCCGCCGAGCCGGTGCAGCCCGCCCCGCTGGCCACGACCAACTTTGCCGATTTTGCCGCCGAGATGGGGGCAAAGAACCTGGGCGACCTGCTCGAGGCCGCCGCCGCCTATACCGCCTTCGTCGAAGGGGTCGAGGATTTCTCGCGCCCGCAGGTGATGAAGAAGGTCACCCAGCTCGACCCGGACGCCTGGAGCCGCGAGGACACCCTGCGGTCCTTTGGCACGCTGCTGCGCGACGGGCGGATCACGCAGACGGGCATGGGGCGGTTCCAGGTTGCCGCCGACACCAGGTTCAACCCGCAGCGCCGCGCCGGGTAAGCCGTTGACCGAAAAGGTGGAAGGGCCGGGGGAAACCCCGGCCCTTCTGCTATTCCTCGGGCGGGGCGTCGGGGTCGGCCTTGCCGACGCCGACAAAGACAAAGCGCAGGGGCAGCGCCCAGAGCACGCCGAACACCACATAAAGCAGCAGTTCGATCCAGATCGGCGGCCGGTCGAGCATGTTCATCACCGTGACCACGACGACGACATAGATCGGCAGCCCCACCGCCAGCACCAGCAAGGACAGTCTTTTCCGGGTCTTGTAGGGCAGCGCCATCGGCCTAGTCCGCGAAGGGGTCGGTGACGAGGATGGTGTCGTCGCGTTCGGGCGAGGTCGACACCAGCGCGACCGGGCACTGGATCAATTCCTCGATCCGGCGGACATACTTGATCGCCTGCGCCGGCAGTTCCGACCACGACCGCGCCCCGGCGGTCGAGCCCTTCCAGCCCTCGAAGGTTTCATAGACCGGCCGGCAGCGGGCCTGCGCCTCGGCCGCGGTGGGCAGGTAGTCGAGGATCTGGCCGTCCAGGTCATAGCCGGTGCAGATCTTCAGTTCCTCAAGCCCGTCAAGCACGTCCATCTTGGTCAGCGCGATGCCGTTGACGCCTGAAAGCGCGCAGGTCTGGCGCACCAGCACCGCGTCGAACCAGCCGCAGCGCCGGTTGCGGCCCGTCACGGTGCCGCGTTCGTGGCCCTTTTCCCGCAGGTAATCGCCGGTCGCGTCCAGCAGTTCGGCCGGAAACGGCCCTTCGCCCACCCGGGTCGTATAGGCCTTGACGATGCCCAGCACAAAGCCGACCGCCGACGGGCCAAGCCCGGTGCCGGTCGCCGCCATCCCCGCCAGCGTGGTCGAGGATGTGACGAAGGGATAGGTGCCGAAATCGACGTCCAGAAGCGAGCCTTGCGCGCCCTCGAACAGGATGCGCTTGCCGGATTTGCGCTTTTCGTTCAGCACCTTCCACACCGGGGCGGCAAAGGGCAGCACCTTGGGCGCAATGGCGACCAGTTGCGCCTTGAGTTCGGCGCCGTCGATCTCGTCCATGCCCAGCCCGCGGCGCAGCGCGTTGTGATGGGTCAGAAGCCGCAGGATGCGTGCATCAAGCGTCGCCTCGTCGGCCAGGTCGGCGACACGGATCGCGCGGCGGCCGACCTTGTCCTCATAGGCCGGGCCGATGCCGCGGCCGGTGGTGCCGATCCGCGCCACCGCATTCGACGATTCGCGGGCACGGTCGAGTTCGCCATGCAGCGGCAGGATCAGCGCCGCATTCTCGGCGATCATCAGGTTGTCGGGGGTGACGGTCACGCCCTGCCCGCCGATCCTGTCGATCTCAGTGACCAGCGCCCAGGGATCAAGCACGACGCCATTGCCGATCACCGACAGCTTGCCCTCGCGCAGGATGCCCGAAGGCAGCAGCGACAGCTTGTAAACCACGCCGTCGATGACCAGCGTGTGCCCGGCGTTGTGGCCGCCCTGGAAGCGGGCGATGACATCGGCGCGTTCGGAGAGCCAGTCGACGATCTTGCCCTTGCCCTCGTCGCCCCATTGCGTGCCGACGACCACGACATTTGCCATTTCAGGCCCCTTCGCTGTTACGGCGTCCCTATAGCGGCGCTGCGCCGGCGGGAAAACCCGATTCTGGTGGCTGGACAGCATGGGCCTCGCGGGCCAATGATCGGCCATGCCATTTGAGCCCGGATCATTGCCATGAAACTCGCGCTGCGCTGGATCTTCGCCTTCCTTCTGGTCGCGCTGACCTACAACCCGACCGATTTCAACTATGTGCGCTGGGTCAGCCAGAACTTTTCGTCGCAACTGCCGCTGGCGATCCTGCTGGGGCTGCTGCTGGTCGTGGGCTATGTGGTCTATGTCACCGCCACGCTGCGGTCGATCGGCGTGCTGGGCATGGTGCTGATCCTGGCCATCCTTGCCGCGCTGTTGTGGTTCCTGTTCGATCAGGGCCTGTTCGACTGGAACAACCGCGGCATGAACATCTGGCTTGGGGTGATCGCGGTGTCGCTGGTCCTGGGCGTCGGGATGACCTGGGGCCATATCTGGCGGCGCATTTCCGGCCAGGTCGAGGTCGACGAAAACGACCCGTGAGGATGCGAAGGGGTTGCCGTCCGGGGGCGGGCCTTCTAGATACGGCGCGTTCGTCCTGACCCCGGATCGCGCCCAATGGAAAACGTCATCCTTATCGTCCACCTGCTGCTCGCGCTGTCGCTGATCGGCGTGGTGCTGTTGCAGCGGTCCGAAGGCGGCGGCCTTGGCATGGGCGGCGGCTCTGGCGTGATGACCGGCCGCGGCGCCGCGACGGCGCTGGGCAAGATTACCTGGGGGCTGGCGACGGCCTTCATCCTGACCTCGATCGCGCTGACCATCGTTGCGGCGCGCAATTCGGCGGGCGCCTCGGTGCTGGACCGGATCATGGATGCGCCGGCAGCGGCGACCGACACCGGCACCCTGGGCGGTGGCAGCCTTTTGCCGCCGGGCAGCGGCGATGCGCCGCTGGTGCCCGCGCCCGCAACGGAAACGCCGGCAACGGAAACGCCCGCCACCGAAACGCCCGAGGCCGCGCCGGCGACCGAGGCCCCGGCCGAGGAAGCGGTGCTCGACACCACCGCCCCCGCGGCCGAGGAAGCGGTCGTGGCGCCGGAGGAAGCCGCCCCTGCAAGCGACGCGGCGACCGACGCGGCGACCGAGCCGGCGGACGGCAACTGATCCCACAAAATGTCGTCCGGTCACCGGGCGGCGCCGCATGATCTTGCGTCACGGGTTGCGGGCCTCGTGGTTTCCGCGCTATGATGAAATCCCGTGACGGGGCGCTGCTGCGCACCGATTCCTTTGGTCTGGCCGCTGGTCCGGCCGCAATTCACGGGGGCCTGCCTTGGCGCGTTACATCTTTATCACCGGCGGCGTGGTGTCATCCCTTGGCAAGGGGCTGGCCTCGGCTGCGCTGGGGGCGCTGCTCCAGGCGCGCGGCTATTCGGTGCGGTTGCGCAAGCTGGACCCCTATCTCAACGTCGACCCAGGCACGATGTCGCCCTTCGAACATGGCGAGGTGTTCGTGACCGATGACGGGGCGGAAACCGATCTGGACCTTGGCCATTACGAACGCTTTACCGGCGTCTCGGCGCGCAAGACCGATTCGATTTCCTCGGGCCGGATCTATTCCAACGTGCTGGAGAAGGAACGGCGCGGCGACTATCTGGGCAAGACGATTCAGGTCGTCCCGCATGTGACCAATGAAATCAAGGACTTCCTTCGCATCGGCGAAAACGAGGTCGATTTCATGCTGTGCGAGATCGGCGGCACCGTCGGCGATATCGAGGGCCTGCCCTTCTTCGAGGCGATCCGCCAGTTCATTCACGAACGCCCGCGCGGACAGTCGATCCTGATGCATCTGACCCTGCTGCCCTATCTGGCGGCCTCGGGTGAGCTGAAGACCAAGCCGACGCAGCATTCGGTCAAGGAATTGCAGTCGATCGGCCTTGCCCCCGATGTGCTGGTCTGCCGCAGCGAACATCCGATCCCCGAACGCGAGCGGGAAAAGATCGCGCTGTTCTGCAACGTCCGCAAGGAACATGTCGTCGCCGCCTATGACCTCAAGTCGATCTACGAGGCGCCGCTCGCCTATCATCGCGAGGGGCTGGATCAGGCGGTGCTCGATGCCTTCGGCATCTCGCCCGCGCCGCGGCCCAATCTGGCGCGCTGGCATGACGTGATCGACCGGCTGGAACATCCCGAAGGCGAGGTGCGCATCGCGGTGGTCGGCAAATACACCCAGCTTGAGGACGCCTACAAATCCATCGCCGAGGCGCTGACCCATGGTGGCATGGCCAACCGCACAAGGGTCAAGGCCGAATGGATCGACGCCGAAATATTCGAGCGCGAGGATCCGACGCCCTACCTTGAAAATTTCAACGCCATCCTGGTGCCCGGCGGCTTTGGCGAACGCGGCACCGAGGGCAAGATCCGCGCCGCGCAATTCGCCCGCGAACACAAGGTGCCTTACCTTGGCATCTGTCTGGGCATGCAGATGGCGGTGATCGAGGCTGCGCGCAATGTCGCCGGCGTGACGCGGGCGGGGTCCGAGGAGTTCGACGGCGCCGGCGGGCGGTTCGAACCCGTGGTCTATCACCTCAAGGAATGGGTGCAGGGCAATGCCAATGTCACCCGCAAGAAGGACGACGACAAGGGCGGCACCATGCGGTTGGGCGCCTATTCCGCCGTGCTGACGCCGGGCTCGAAGGTGGCCGAGGTCTATGACGCGACCCGGATCGAGGAACGCCACCGCCACCGCTATGAGGTCGACATCAAGTATCGCGACCGGCTCGAGGGCTGCGGTCTGGAGTTTTCCGGCATGTCGCCCGACGGCCGCCTGCCCGAGATCGTCGAATGGAAGGACCACCCCTGGTTCATCGGCGTGCAGTTCCACCCCGAGCTGAAGTCCAAACCCTTCGCCCCCCACCCCCTGTTTGCAGGCTTCGTGAAGGCGGCGGTGGAAGGGGCGCGGCTGGTGTAAGGCCGGCAAGCGCGGGAAAAACCCGCGTTCCGGCCCCGCACGTGCGCCCCGCGCCCAGTCGGGACGTGGGGCAATTTCGGATTTCACCTACCAAACACGCCCATTGGCCCAAAAGGGGTCCGCGGGTTTCAGGCACCCACCAAGCCCCGCCCGCCAGATCCCACCGGACCAAAGGTGGACGGGGCCGGCAGCGCCGTCAGTCCGAGGCCGGCTCGGCCTCGGTCCCGCCCTCGGCGGGGGCGGACACGGTTTCCTCGGTCGCCGATATCGTCGCATCCTCGGGGTGGGCGGCATGCGGGTCCATGCCGCGGATGTCGAGATAGCCGTCGTAGATCATCTTGACCGCGACATAGAGGATGAGCAGCAGGCCGACCCAGGCGATCCAGCGGAACCGGTTCAGCAGCCGGGCGACAAAGGTCGCGGCCAGCCCCATCAGCGCCACCGACAGCACCAGCCCGATGATCAGCACGGTCGGGTGGTCATGCGCCGCGCCGGCGACCGCCAGCACGTTGTCAAGCGACATCGACACGTCGGCGACGACGATCTGCAGGGCCGCCTGGCCCAGGGTCTTGCGCGGCGCCCCACCGGCGACGGCGCCGTCCTTGTCCAGATCCTTGCCGGATATCGCCTCGGCGCCCTCCTCGGACAGCTCATGCCCGCCGTGACGCAGTTCGCGATACATCTTCCAGCACACCCAGAGCAGCAGGATGCCCCCGGCAAGCAGCAGGCCGGTGATGCCCAGCAGCGTCGTGGTGATCAGCGCGAAGCCGATCCGCAGCAGCGTCGCCGCGACGATGCCGATCAGGATCGCCCTGTTGCGCTGCTCCTTGGGCAGGCCGGCGGCGGCAAGGCCGATGACCACCGCATTGTCGCCCGCCAGCACGAGGTCGATCATGATGACCTGACCCAGCGCCGTCAGCCCCTCGGGTGTGAGAAAATCCATATGTCCCCCGGCCTTCCGCCCTGTGAGTTTGCCGGTGAGGTAAAGGCGCCGGCGGCGGATTTCAACCACCGGCCCTTGCCGCGCGCAGGTCCGCAGGCTAACCGCCGGCCATGCTGTCCTATCAACACCTGTATCACGCCGGGAATCCCGCCGATGTGCACAAGCATGCGGCGCTGGCATGGTGCCTGGATTACCTGACGGCCAAGGACAAGCCGCTGACCTATCTGGAAACCCATGCCGGGCGCGGCCTGTATGACCTGACCGCGCCCGAGGCGGCAAAGACCGGCGAGGCGCAGGCCGGCGTCGGCCGGATGGAGCGGCTGTTTCCCGCCGCCCATCCCTGGCGGCGCGCGCTGGCCGCGGTGCGGGCGGCGCATGGACCGGATGCCTATCCCGGCTCGCCGCTGGTCGCCGCGCATTTCCTGCGCGCGGGCGACAGGATGCGGCTGGCGGAATTGCATCCCCAGGAACATGCCGCCCTGCGCGCCGCCCTGCCCGGTGCCACCATCGACCGCCGCGACGGGGCCGAGATGGCTTTGGCCGCCTGCCCGCCCGATCCGCGGCGCGGCCTGATGCTGATCGACCCGTCGTGGGAGATGAAGGACGACTACCGGACCATCCCCGACCTGGTGCAAAAGCTGCACCGCAAGTGGAATGTCGGCATCATCCTGCTGTGGTATCCGCTGCTGGCCGCCGCGCCGCACCGGGCGATGCTGGCCGGTCTTGCCGGCGCGATCCCCGAAGGGCTGGTGCATGAGGTGCGCTTTCCCCCGGCCCGGCCCGGTCATGGCATGACCGGATCGGGCCTGTTCATCGTCAACCCGCCCTGGGGGCTGGCCGAGGAACTGGCGCGCATCGCCGCGATCTTTGCAAAGCTGTGAGCGAAGGGCCTTTGCAAGCCGCGATGCGACCGCTTACCTTCCGGCCATGTTTACCGATTTCTTTCGCCGCCTGACGGCGCCCGCCCCCGGCCCCCTGCCCGACCCCGACGCGCGACTGGCGCTGGCTGCCCTGCTGGTGCGGGCGGCCAAGGCCGATGACCTGTATCAGGTGGCGGAAATCGCCCGCATCGACCGGATCCTGGCCCGCCGCTATGGCCTGAACCCTGTCGAGGCGGCGCAACTGCGCGCCCGCGCCGAGGCGGCCGAACACGAGGCGCCCGATACCGTCCGCTTCACCCGCGCCGTCAAGGACGCGGTGCCGCACGAGGAACGGATGGCGGTGGCCGAGGCGCTGTGGTCGGTCGTGCTGGCCGATGGCCAGCGCGGCGACCACGAGACGGCCTTCCTGCGCATGGTGGCGCCGCTTCTGGGCCTGACCGACCCCGATTCGGCGCTGGCCCGCCAGCGGGCCGAGGCCGGGCTGGGCCGCGCGTCATGATCGCCGCGCTGCCGATGTATGACCGCCCGGAAAACGCCGCGGCGCATGATGCGCTTTGGACGCTGATCCGCGACGGGCTGCGCGCCCGCGGCATCGCGGCGCCCGGGGCGCTCGACCGCGCAACCGGCCATATGGAGGGCTGGGCCCGCGACGACCTGGTCCTGAGCCAGATCTGCAACCTGCCGTGGCGGGCGCAGTTTCGCGACAGGGTGACGCTGATCGGCGCTTCGGATTACGGGCTTGACTGCGCGCCGGGGCATTACTTCAGCGTCTTTGTCGTCCGCGCCGATGATCCGGCGACCGACCCCGCCCAGCGCGCCGGCAGGTTCGCCTATAACGAGGCCCTTTCCAATTCCGGCTGGGGGGCGCCGCAGCTTTGGGCCGCCCGGCACGGCTTTGCCTTTGCGCCGCATCTGGCGACCGGCGCGCATTGGGAAAGTGCAAGGGCCGTGGCCGGGGGCCGCGCCGACATCGCCGCCATCGACGCCATCACCTGGGGCAACCTGAGCCGCTGGTCGCCCGAGGCGGCCCGCCTGCGGGTGATCGGCCGCACCGATGCGACGCCGGGCCAATCGTTCATCACCCGCGCGGGGCAGGATCCCGCGCCCTACCTCGCCGCCATTGCCGCCGCCATCGACGCGCTGCCGGGGGATCACCGCGCCACGCTGGGCCTGCGCGGAATTGTCGCCCTTCCGCTGTCCGATTACGCGATCCCGCTGCCGCCGACGCCCGCCGAAGTGGCATCTGTCGCCTGACCGGGCGGAACCTTTCGCGCGGACCGTTGCAATCCGGCTTGAAATCGGCTGCACTCGCCCCACCAACAGGGACAAGAGATCGTGACAACCACGACGCCGGTGATCGAAATCCGGGACTTGCACAAGTCCTACGGGTCGCTTGAAGTACTGAAAGGCGTGTCGATCAACGCGCCGCGCGGCCATGTGGTGGCGATGATCGGATCTTCGGGGTCTGGCAAATCCACGCTGCTGCGCTGCTGCAACCTGCTTGAGGACAGCCAGCAGGGCGACGTGATCTTCGAGGGCGAGGCGGTGTCGTGGAAAGGCAACGGGCTGGCGCGCCGGCCCGCCGACCATGCGCAGCTGATCCGCATCCGCACCAACCTGTCGATGGTGTTCCAGCAGTTCAACCTGTGGTCGCACATGACCGTGCTGCAGAACGTGATGGAGGCGCCGGTATCGGTGCTGAAACGCGACCGGGCCGAGGTCGAGGCCAAGGCGCGCGAATATCTCGCCAAGGTCGGCATCGCCGACAAGGCCGACGCCTGGCCCGCGCAGCTTTCGGGCGGCCAGCAACAGCGCGCCGCCATCGCCCGCGCGCTGTGCATGGAACCCAAGGCCCTGCTCTTCGACGAGCCGACCTCGGCGCTGGACCCCGAGCTTGAGCAAGAGGTGGTGCGCGTGATCAAGGCGCTGGCCGACGAAGGCCGCACCATGATCATCGTCACCCATGACATGAAGCTGGCCGCCGATGTCGCCGATCACGTCGTGTTCCTGCACCGCGGCCTGATCGAGGAACAGGGCCCGCCGCAATCGGTTTTCGGCAACCCGCGGTCGGAACGGCTGCGCCAGTTCCTGTCGCATACGGTGGCGGCATGATCCGCCTTGCGGCCGCCCTGGCGCTTTTGGCGCTGCCCGCTGCGGCCGAAACCATCCGCATCGGCACCGAATCCAGCTATCCGCCCTATATGTCGCGGGATGCCGCCGGGGCGCTGCAAGGCTATGACAAGGAACTGGGCGATCTGATCTGCGCCATCATCGAGGCCGAATGCCATTGGACCGATGCCGCCTTTGACAGCCTGCTGCCCGATCTTGCCGCAGGGCAATACGATCTGGTCATCGCCGCCCTCGCCGCCTCGCCTGAACGGCAGTTGACGGTCGATTTCTCGGACCCCTACATGAGCGGCGGCGAAAACATCGGCGTCTTTGCCGGGCTGAACCCCGGCCAGCCGCTGGACAGGGCGCGCATAGGCGTGCAGGCCGGCACCATCCACGCCGAACATCTGGTCGACACCGGCCGCAACGTGACGTTCTATTCGTCGAACGACGCCGCGCTCGAGGCGCTGATGCGGCGCGAGGTCGATCTGGTGTTCACCACAGACCTCGTGTTGCGCGATGCCTTTGAAAGGCGCTATCCCGCGCTGCGCCGGGTGGCCGAAGAGGCGGTGCAGAACTGGGATACCGCCGTCGCGGTGCGCCGCGGAACGGGCACGCTGCTTGACCGCGTGAACCTGGCCATCCAAACGCTGCGTGAAAAAGGCATGCTGGACCAGTTGGAAGACAAATGGTTCGTGGACGGCCAGACGCTATGACAAGACCAACGACTTGACCAATGGGAGACCCAAGATGAAAAAACTGATCCTCACCGCTGCCTTTGCGGCCCTGGCCGCCGGCGGCGCCCTTGCGCAGGATGTCGTCCGCCTCGGGACCGAGGGCGCCTATCCTCCGTACAACTTCATCAATGATGCCGGCGAAGTGGACGGATTCGAACGCGCGCTGGGCGACGAATTGTGCAAGCGCGCCGAACTGACCTGCGAATGGGTGACGAACGACTGGGATTCGATCATCCCGAACCTGACCTCTGGCAACTACGACCTGATCATCGCCGGCATGTCGATCACCGACGAACGCGATGAGGTCATCGACTTCAGCCAGGACTACTATCCGCCGACCGCCTCGGCCTATGTCGGGCTCTCGGCCGATGCCGATATCGCCGGCGGCACCGTTTCGGCGCAGACCGCGACGATCCAGGCCGGCTATGTCGCCGAATCGGGCGCCTCTCTCCTGGAATTCGCCACGCCCGAGGAAACCATCCAGGCGGTGCGCGACGGCGAGGCGGATGCCGTCTTCGCCGACTATGACTACCTCCTTCCGCTGGTCGAAGGGTCGGGCGGCGAGCTGTCCTTCGTCGGCGACCGGGTGCCGCTGGGCGGCGGGGTCGGCCTTGGCTTCCGCGAAAGCGATGCCGAGCTGCGCGGCAAGTTCGACGCCGCCATCACCTCGATGAAAGAGGACGGCAGCCTGAACGCGCTGCTGGTCGAATGGTTCGGCGAGGGTGTGACCACCTATTGAGCCGGCGGGCCGGGCACCAGCCCGGCCCCCACCCTCCGCGCCCGCGATGTTCGGCTTCTGCACCGACCCCGAGACACTGACCGGCCCGGCGTGGCTGGCCTGCTACCTCACGACCACCAAGCATCTGTCGCTTTACTGGTCGGTGGGGACGGTGCTGCTGCTGCTGGCCATCACCGCGCCGGCGGCGCTGGCGATGGGCTTCATGGGCGCCACCGCGGCGCGGTCGCGTTTCGCGCCGCTGTCCTGGCTGGGCCGCGCCTATATCGCCATCGTGCGCGGCGTGCCCGACATCGCCTTTTTCATGTTTTTCGTCATCGCGCTTGACCAGTTGTTCGAATACCTCCGGCACCGGGTCAAATGCTGGGACTGGACCGAGCCGGTGCGACAGGGCGCCGATTTCATCGTCTGCCCCGAAGCCAAGCTGCCGCTGAACGCCGCACCGCAATATGTGCATGAAATCTACGGATTTTCCCTGGCGGTCATCACCTTTGCCATCGTCTTTGGCGCTTTTGCCGCCAATGTCCTGTTCGGCGCCATGCGCGCCGTACCCCGCGCGCAGACCGAAACTGCCGAGGCCTATGGTATGTCGCGGCGGCAGTCGTTCTGGCGCATCGTCGTGCCGCAGATGTGGGTCTATGCCCTGCCCGGCCTGTCGAACCTGTGGATGGTGCTGATCAAGGCGACGCCGCTGCTGTTCCTGCTGGGCGTCCAGGACATCGTCTATTGGGCGCGGTCGCTTGGCGGATCGGCGATGGCCAATTCCACCGCCTATCCGCATGGCGACTGGCGGATGTGGTATTTCCTGGCCCTGCTGGTGTTCTACCTGTCGCTGACCAAGGTGAGCGAGCTGGTGCTGGCCCGCGTGATGCGGCGGCTGACCCGCGGCCAGGCCACCGCCGGCGGCGAGGCGCAGCGGCGCGAGGGCCTCGCATGAGCTGCTGGGACATCATTTCCGACTATGCCTTCCGCAGCATCGGTTTCGGTGAACGGCAATTGCCCCGGACCGATTTCAGCCTGTGCCAGCAGTTCACGCTGATCGGCTCGGGGATGATCTGGAATGTCTATTTCGGCACGGTGACGCTGTTTGCCGGCTTCTTCATGGCCACCGCGGTGGCGCTGGGGCGGTTGTCGCGGCACCGCTGGCTGCGCAAGCCGGCGGAATGGTTCATCTTCATCTTCCGCGGCTCGCCTCTCTTCATCCAGTTCTTCTTCGGCTATTTCTGCTTTCTCAGCCTCAAGGGCATGCATCCGGCCTTTGACGTGCTGACCTCGGCCTGGCTGGGCGCGGCCATCGTGCTGTTCCTGAACACCACCGCCTATTCGGCCGAGATCTTTCATGGCGCGCTTCTGTCGGTGCCCAAGGGCGATACCGAGGCCGCCGATGCCTATGGCCTGTCGGGCTGGCTGCGGTTCCGCCGGATCGTCTGGCCCACGGCGCTGCGCCTTGCCTGGCCCGCCTATACCAACGAGGCGATCT
Source organism: uncultured Rubellimicrobium sp. (assembly GCA_964540965.1). Taxonomy (GTDB): domain Bacteria; phylum Pseudomonadota; class Alphaproteobacteria; order Rhodobacterales; family Rhodobacteraceae; genus JADYZU01. The sequence continues at coordinate 84,776 of CAZIOT010000014.1, forward strand.
TTCTGTTCCATTCGACGACGCTTGTCTTCGCCTCGAGCTTTCCGGTCACCGGGCAAAGCGGCGATGCGCTGTATTACGCGGCCTATTTCGCCGACAAGACCTTCAACCCCTTCGTGCCCTACCCGATCCTTGCCCTGTATTTCATCCTGCTGACGCTGACCGTCATCACCATCTTTGGCGCGATCAACCGTCGCCTGAACCGCCATCTGCCGCAGGAACGGCGGTCGCGGCTGGCGTTCCGCTGGCGACCCGTGGGGCAGGTGCTGCGATGACCTGGAAACCACGGCGCATGCGCTGAACGACAGGCTGGACGGAACGAAAGCTTTCGACCAGTCTGAAACCGACCGCCTGCGGCTTCCGTCCGGCGGTCCGATGCAGGGGTCTGCGCTGTGGCATTCGCGGCCGGCGGACCCGGAACGGAGAAAGAAGTGAGCTGGCTAGATGACCACCCCGAGGTGCGCAACGTCCGCATGGGCGCTGCCGACCTCAACGGGCAGGCGCGTGGAAAGCGCGTCCCGGTGCGCTTTGCGCGCAAGTTCGAAGAGGAAGGCACCCGCTTTCCGCTTTCGGTCCTGAACCTCGACATCTGGGGCGAGGATGTCGAGGATTCGCCCTTGGTGTTCGAGATCGGCGACCCCGACGGCATCCTGAAACCCACCGAACGCGGCTATGTGCCGATGCCCTGGCTGTCCACGCCCTCGGCCCTCTTGCCGATGTGGATGTACACCGAAGAGGGCGAACCCTTTGAAGGCGACCCGAGACACGCCCTTGCCGCGGTCTTGGCCCGCTTCAGGGAACGCGGCCTGACCCCGGTGATGGCGACCGAGATGGAGTTCTATCTGGTCGACGATTCCGGCAGCGAAATCCGTCAGCCGCCGTCGCCACGCTCGGGCAAAAGGCGGCCGGGGGCCGAGATCCTGTCGCTGCGCGCGCTAGACGCCTTCGACGCCTTCTTCAACGACCTTTACGACGGCTGCGATGCCATGGACATCCCGGCCGAGGCGGCGATTTCCGAAGTGGGCCTTGGCCAGTTCGAGATCAACCTCAGCCATGTGCCCGATGCGCTCAAGGCCGCGGACGATGCCTGGCTGTTCAAGATGCTGGTGCGCGGTCTGGCGCGCAACCACGGCTTTGCCGCCAGTTTCATGGCGAAGCCCTATGAGGATTATGCCGGATCGGGCCTGCACACCCATTTCAGCCTGATCGACAAGGACGGCAACAACGTCTTTGCCAATGGCACCTTCGAAGGCACTCGGCTGCTGCACAACGCCATCGCCGGCTGCCTGCGGGGGATCAACGAGTTGACGCTGGTCTTCGCCCCGCATGCCAATTCCTATGACCGGCTGGTCCCCGAAAGCCATGCGCCCACCGGCATCTGCTGGGCCTATGACAACCGCACCGCATCGGTCCGGGTGCCGGGCGGCAGCCTGTCGGCGCGGCGGGTGGAACATCGCGTCGCCGGCGGCGACGTGAACCCCTATCTGTTCCTGGCCGCGGTGCTGGGATCGGCGCTGATAGGGATCGAGGACGACCTGACCCCGCCGCCGCCGATCGAGGGCAATGCCTATGACCAGGATCTGGACCAGATCCCCGACACCTGGGAACAGGCGATCGAGACCTTCGACAGCCCCTTCGTGCGACGGATCTTTCCGCAGGCCCTGATCGACAACCTGATCGCCACCAAGCGGCAGGAACTGCATTACATGAACGAACTGACCCAGCGCCAGCAGATCGAACTGTATCTCGATACGGTGTAGGGCGACGGGCGCGGCGCCTGTCGCCGCGCCGCAAGCCTTGCCAGCCGACGGCCGCTTGACTAGATTTGCCGCAGACCAACCACAGGTTTTTCATGCTTATCGGCATCTTGCAGACAGGACGGGCGCCGGACGCGCTGCGCCCGGACCATGGCGATTATCCCGACCTTTTCATGCGGCTTCTGGCCGGGCGCGGCCTTACCTTCCGCACCTACGAGGTGCTGGACGGCGTTCTGCCCGCCAGCGCCACCGAATGCGACGGCTGGCTTATCACCGGCTCGCGCTTTGGCGTCTATGAGGACCACCCCTGGATCCCGCCGCTCGAGGCTTTCATCCGCAAGGTGCAGGCGGCCGGCGTGCCGATGGTCGGCATCTGTTTCGGTCACCAGATCATCGCCCAGGCCCTTGGCGGCAAGGTCGAGAAATATGCCGGCGGCTGGTCGGTCGGCCGCACCGAATACGACTGGGGCGGCGAGAAAGTGGCGCTGAATGCCTGGCATCAGGATCAGGTGACACGCCGGCCCGAGGGCGCGCAGGTCTGCGCCAGAAACGAATTCTGCGAAAACGCCGCGCTGGTCTATGGCGACAGCATCTTTACCGTGCAGGCGCATCCGGAATTCCACCGCGACTTTGCCGCCGACATCATCGAAAAGCGCGGCCGCGGTCTGGTGCCCGACCCGCTGCTCGACGCGGCTGTCGACAGGCTGGACCAGCCGGTCGACGATATGCGCATGGCGGCGAAGATCGCCGATTTCTTTCACGGCAAGGTGCCCGCATGAGCTGGACCGATGACATCCCGCCGGCGGCGCGGGCCTATCTTGATCGCAACCGGCTGGACGAGGTGGAATGCATCGTCGCCGATTTCCCCGGCATCGCCCGCGGCAAGGCGGTCCCTGCGGCGAAATTCGAGCGGTCGAAGTATTTCCACCTGCCCAATTCGATCTTCTTCCAGACCATAACCGGCGACTGGGGCGAAACCGACGACGACACCTATACCGAACCCGACATGATCCTGCGGCCGGATCTGTCCACCGCGACGGCGGCGCCCTGGGCGGCGGACGGCACCTTGCAGGTCATCCACGACGCCTTTGACCAGAAGGGCCGCCCGGTGGGCTGCGCGCCGCGCAACGTGCTGCGCCGGGTCGTCGACCTCTACAAGGCCGAGGGCTGGAACCCGGTGGTGGCGCCCGAGATGGAATTCTACCTCGTCGCCCGCTCGACCGACCCGGCCAAGGGCATCGAACCCGCCATCGGCCGCACCGGGCGCAAGGCCGCGGCCAATCAGGCCTATTCGATGGCCGCGGTGGACGAATACGGCAAGGTCGTCGACGACATCTATCGCTTTGCCGAAATGCAGGGATTCGAGATCGACGGCATCACCCAGGAAGGCGGCGCCGGCCAGCTTGAGATCAACCTGCGCCATGGCGATCCGGTCCGTGTCGCCGACGAGGTGTTCTTCTACAAACGGCTGATCCGCGAGGCCGCGCTCAAGAACGACTGTTTCGCCACCTTCATGGCCAAGCCGATCGAGGGCGAGCCGGGGTCGGCGATGCATGTCCACCATTCGGTGGTGGACGAGGACGGGCACAACATCTTCTGCGGCCCGCAGGGGGGAGAGACCGACGCCTTCTACTACTTCATCGGCGGCCTGCAGAAATACATGCCGGCGGCGATTGCCGTCATCGCGCCTTACGTCAATTCCTATCGCCGCTATGTCCGCAACCACGCCGCGCCGGTGAACCTGCAATGGGGCCGCGACAACCGCACCACCGGGCTGCGCGTCCCGGTCAGCGACCCGCAGGCGCGGCGGATCGAAAACCGCCTGCCGGGGATGGATTGCAACCCTTATCTTTGCATCGCCGCGTCGCTGGCCTGCGGCTATCTTGGCATCAAGAACGAGGTCTGGGCGAAAAAGGCCTTCCACGGCGAAGCCTACAAGGCCGAAACCGACATCCCGACGACGCTGGCCGATGCCCTTGACCTGTTCGAGGGCGCGACCGAACTGCACGAGGTTCTGGGGCCGGAATTTGCCCGGGTCTATTCCATCGTCAAACGCTCGGAACTGGACGAATTCCTGCAAGTGATCTCGCCATGGGAGCGGGAGCATCTCCTGCTGAACGTATGAAGATCGGAATCACCCTTGACGTGCCGGACATCGGCCAGGCTCTGGCGTTCTATGGCGCGGTGTTCGGCTTTGCCGAAGTGGCCCGGCCCGTGCCCGTCTATGCGGTGATCGCGGCGGGCGCGCAAAGCCTGGGCCTGAAACAGGCGGCGGCGGGAAGCGCGCCGACACCGGCGGCGGGGCCGTTGCGCGACTATGCCCGGCACTGGACGCCGGTGCATCTCGATTTCCACGTCGAGGATTTCGACGCCACGCTGGCGGCACTGACCACGGCGGGCGGACAGATCGAACAGCGGCATGAGGGCGTGGCGGGCCGCCCGCCCGTCGCCTTCTGCGCCGATCCCTTCGGCCACGGCTTTTGCGTGCTGGGGCCACGGCCATGAACCCGCTGCATCGCAACGACCGCCCCGGAATCCATCCGCCGTCGTGGTATGTCGCCTCGACCGAACTGCCGCCGGAACGCCCGCAACTGCGCGGCGAAGTGACGGCGGATGTGGCGGTGCTGGGCGCCGGCTATACCGGGCTTTGGGCGGCCAAGGTTCTGGCCGAACGCGGCCTGCGCGTGGTGGTGGTCGAGGCGCATCGCGTCGGCTGGGGCGCCTCGGGGCGCAATGGCGGGCAGGTCGGCACCGGATTCAACCGCTCTCAGCGCATGATCGAGGCGCGACTGGGCGCCGGGCCGGCGCGGGCAGTCTGGGATCTGGCCGAGGCCGGGAAGGCGCAGCTGCGCGATTTCTGCGCCGCAGAGGCGCCCGAGGCGCGGTATCTGCCGGGCGTGGCGCATGGCGACTATACCGCGGCCGAAGCGGCGGAAAGCCGCGCCGAGGCCGAGCATCTGGCGCGCGCCTATGGCTATGAGGACATCACGCCGCTGGACCGGGCCGACTTTCAGGCGCTGGTGAAATCGCCGAAATATCAAGGCGGTGTGCTGGATCGCGGCGCGGGCCACGTCCACCCCTTGCGCTATGCGCTGGCTCTGGCGCGGGCGGCGGAACGCGCCGGCGCGGTGATCCACGAACGGTCCGAGGTCCATGCCATCGACCACGGCCCGCAGGTGGTGCTGCGCACCGGGCAGGGCCGCGTCACCGCCGCCCATGCCATCATTGCCGGCAACGGCTATCTGCCGCAGATCGAACGGCGGATCGCGGCGCGGGTGATGCCGATCAATTCCTTCATGGCCGCCACCGAACCCTTGCCCGAACGCTGGACCGAGGTTCTGGCGCAGGACATCGCGGTGGCCGATTCGAAATTCGTGGTGAACTACTTCCGCTTTTCCGAGGATCGGCGGTTCCTGTTCGGCGGTCGCGAAAGCTATTCCATCGGCTTTCCGCGCGACATCGCCGGGCCGCTCAGGGCACGGATGCAGGCGCTGTTTCCGCAGCTTGACGGCGTCCGGATCGACCATGTCTGGGGCGGCAGCCTGGCCATCACCGTGTCGCGGCTGCCCTTCGTCGCACGGGTCGCGCCGAATGTGCTGGCGGCGGGCGGCTATTCCGGGCACGGCGTGGCGCTTGCCGGCATCGCCGGCCGCGCGATGGCCGAGGCGGTGGCAGGGCAGGCCGCCGGTCTTGACGCGCTGGCGAAACTGCCGGTGCCGCAATTCCCCGGCGGCGCCACCTTCCGCGCGCCGCTGCTGACGCTGGCGATGACCTGGTACGGGCTGCGCGACCGTCTGGGCTTCTGATCCGGCAGAGCGCCTGCGGCGCGAGATCCTTGCCTCGTCGTCGCCTCCGGCTCCTCCTCAGGGTTGCCTCCGGCGGGGATATTTGGGGACGAAGAATGAACAGGAGGGGCGCTCTTTCCTCATTCTTCGTCCCCAAATATCCTCGGGGTGAATTGGCCGCAGGCCAAGAGGGGCAGAAGGCCCCTGCTTCCTTCCGCCGGGCTTCAGCCCGGCGCCCGCCGCCAGCGGTGCAGCACGTCGCCGCCCACCGCACGGCTTTCGACAAGTTCAAACATCGGCGCCTCTGCCAGCCGCGCAAGGCCCAGCGCCGCCACCGCCGGCAGGCCGTCGGCGCCGATGACGCGGCCGGCGCTGAACATCACCAGTTCGTCCACCAGCCCGACGGCAAGCAGCGAGGCGGCAAGGCCGCCGCCGCCTTCGCAGAACACCCGTGTCAGGCCGCGGGCGCCCAGCGCGGCAAGGGCGGCGGCGACATCCACCCCCCGGCCCTTGGCCGGCACCGCAATCGTCTCGGCACCGAGGGCCTGCCATGGCGCCCCGTCGCCCTGCGCATGGACCAGCCACAGCGGCACCTCCCGCGCCGTCCGCGCCAGTTGTCCGTCCGGCGGCAGGTCCAGCCCGGCCGACAGCACCACCCGCACCGGCTGCCGCACCGCGCCCAGACCGCGCACTGTCAGCGCCGGGTCGTCGGCCCGCGCGGTGCCGCCGCCGATCATCACGCCATCATGGCCGGCCCGCAGCAGATGCACCATGTGCCGCGCCGCCGCGCCGGTGATCCAGCGGCTTTCGCCGCCTGCCGTGGCGATACGCCCGTCCAGCGTCGCCGCCAGTTTCAGCGTCACCATGGGCCGCCCCTGCCCGAGGCGCAGCAGGAATCCGGCATGATCGCGCCGCGCCTCGGCCTCGAGCACGCCGGTGGAGACCGCGATCCCGGCGGCGCGCAGCCGGGCATGGCCTTGCCCCGCGGTGCGCGGATCGGGATCGGTCAGTGCGGTGACGACACGGGCGACGCCGGCGGCGACCAGCAGATCGGCGCAAGCGGGGCCGCGCGGGCTGCGATGGGCGCAGGGTTCAAGCGTGACATAGGCCGTGGCGCCCGCCGCCACGATGCCGGTAAGCGCCATCGCCTCGGCATGGGGCCGCCCGCCGGCCTGCGTCCAGCCGCGGCCCAGCACCCGGCCCTCCCGCACGATCACGCAGCCCACCGCCGGATTGGGCCAGACCTGCCCCAGACCGCGCCGGCCCAGCGCCAGCGCATGGGCCATGTGCCGCGCGTCGTCCTCTGCCTTCACGATTCCGTGGTGCCCGGTCCGGGCCGCAGCTGCGACATGAACTTGTCGAAATCGCCGACGGCCTGGAAATTCATGTAGACGCTGGCGAAACGCACATAGGCCACGGTGTCGATCCGGGCGAGCGTTTCCATCACGATCTCGCCGATCTGGCGCGACGAGATGTCGGTTTCGCCCAGCGATTCCAGCCGCCGCACGATGCCGCTGACCATCTGGTCGATGCGTTCGGGTTCCACCGGCCGCTTCTGCAGCGCGATGCGGACCGAGCGTTCCAGCTTGTCGCGGTCGAATTCCTCGCGCCGGCCATTCGACTTGATGACCACGAGGTCGCGCAGCTGCACCCGTTCATAGGTGGTAAACCGGCCGCCGCAGGCCGGGCAGAATCGCCTGCGCCGGATCGCGACATGATCCTCGGCGGGCCGGGAATCCTTGACCTGTGTATCGACGTTTCCGCAAAACGGGCAACGCATGGACCTGTCCTCGTCTCTGCCTCGGTGGGTATTTTCCCACTTATCCACAGGACTATAGGCAGCCCCCCACAGTTTGGGCAGGGGTCACGGGAACCGGGCAGATTTTGCGGCGGAAAGTGAGTCCCGCAGGGCACAGGGATCAGCCGCAGCCGCCGCGTTGCCAGGCGAAACTGTCGGTATTCCAGCAGTATCCCGCAGCGGCCATCGCGTCTTCCAGCGCAAAGGCCGGCGCGATGGTTCCGCCCGGCTGGCAGGTGAACGCGGCAAGCGTGGCGTCGCCCTGAACCACGTTGACCCCGGCCTCCATCACCGGATTTTCGGCCAGCCGGTCGTAGGAATGCCAGACCTCATAGACGTAACCGGCATTGGGAAATCCGACCGACGCCCAGATCGACCGGCCGACACCCGACCAGGGGCGCACGGTCAGGGCCGACATCGGCACCGACAGTTGCAGTTCCGGGGCCCCGGGCGGGCCGAAACTGTAGCTGAACGACCCGTTGCCGTTCGCGTCACCCGGCGTGATGCAGACCTCGAGCCGCCGGTTCCAGCCGACATCGCAGGACACAAGGGTTTCGGCGGCGCAATCCGCAAAGGCGGCGGCGGGCAGGCAGGCAAGGACAAGGGCGGCGCTACGCATCGGACCTCCGGCACTCTCGCGCCATCCTCGCATGTGCGCAGACCGGGGCAAGTCACGTTTCCCGGAAGGGGCGCGCGTCCGGGCGAAGGGTCAGGGGTCGGCCGACAGCACCACCTCGCCCGACCAGGGTTCGGTCACGCCGCGCCCGCCGCCCAGATCCTCAAGGATCGGGCGCAGCCGGTCGAGAGTCGCAATCATCCGCGGCCGTGCCGCCGTCAGCGCCTCGCGGTCCTGCCATTCTCCGATGACGATGAAGTCACGCTCGCCGCTTTGTACCAGATCGAAGCGCAGGCATCCGGCGATGGCGCGCGGCTGGAAATCACGGTGGATCTGTACATACTCGGCCTGCCGGTCCGGCCTCACCCTCATATGGACGACATTGACAAAGGTCATGACGCACCTCTCGGTTGATGCGGCAGACTAACATGGAACCGGGGGCGGCCTCAGGCCCACTTAGGGACAGGACGTCAGCCGAAAAGCCGCTCGCCCTGTTCGTCGATCATCTGTTTGGCCTTGGACAGCGAAATCGCCGTCGCATCGTCAAGCGAGGCCATGGTGTCGGCCCGCACCAGCTCATGCGCCCGCCCGTCCTTTTCAATGCGCGCGGCGACCCGGTATTGCCCGCCTTCGCGGATCGGCTTGGGCGTGACGCGAAAGCCCTTGTAATCCTCGGCTTCGCTGGCGGGCGCAGGCGCCCCGGCCTTGGGCTTGCCACCGAACAGGCGCGAGAGAAGGGACATGGGCGCGGCTCCTTCAATGGGGTCGCGGCACCGGGCGGCAGCCGCGACAAGTTCGTCCAACTCCGAGCAAGGATCGTCGGGTGCCCCGCAGGGCACCCTCGCCTCACTGATCCAGGAAACTCCGCAGTTTCCGCGACCGGCTCGGGTGCTTCAGCTTGCGCAGCGCCTTTGCCTCGATCTGCCGGATACGTTCGCGGGTCACGCTGAACTGCTGCCCGACCTCTTCCAGCGTGTGATCGGTGTTCATCCCGATGCCGAAGCGCATCCGCAGAACCCGTTCCTCGCGCGGAGTGAGCGACGCCAATACCCGCGTCGTCGTTTCCTTCAGGTTTTCCTGAATGGCCGAATCCAGCGGCAGGATCGCGTTCTTGTCCTCGATGAAATCGCCAAGCTGCGAATCTTCCTCGTCGCCGATGGGCGTTTCCAGCGAAATCGGTTCCTTGGCGATCTTCATCACCTTGCGGACCTTCTCCAGCGGCATCTGGAGTTTCTCGGCCAGTTCCTCGGGCGTCGGTTCGCGGCCGATTTCGTGCAGCATCTGGCGGCCGGTGCGGACCAGCTTGTTGATCGTCTCGATCATGTGCACCGGAATGCGGATGGTGCGGGCCTGATCGGCAATGGACCGGGTGATCGCTTGACGGATCCACCATGTCGCATAAGTCGAGAACTTGTAGCCGCGGCGGTATTCGAATTTGTCGACCGCCTTCATCAGGCCGATATTGCCTTCCTGAATCAGGTCAAGGAATTGCAGCCCGCGGTTGGTGTATTTCTTGGCGATGGAAATCACGAGCCGCAGGTTGGCCTCGACCATTTCCTTCTTGGCCTGCCGCGCCTCTTTCTCGCCCTTCTGGACCTGCGCCACGATGCGGCGGAATTCGGAAATGTCGACGCCGACATATTGCCCGACCTGCGCCATTTCGCTGCGCAATTCCTCGATCTTGTCGCGGCTGCGTTCGATCAGCGCCGACCAGGCGCGGCCCGATTTCTGCGCCATGCGGTCAAGCCAGGTCGGGTCAAGCTCGGCGCCCTTGTATTCGTCGATGAATTCGCGCCGGTTGATCCGCGCCTGATCGGCGAGCTTCACCATGTTCGAATCGATTACCATGATGCGCTTGTTGATGCCGTAAAGCTGGTCGATCAGCGCCTCGATCCGGTTGTTGTGCAGGTGCAGCGAATTGACCAGCACGACGATTTCCGACCGCAGCTTCTGATAGATCTCCTCGTCCTTTTTCGAAAAGGATCCGTCCTCGTTCAACGTCGCGCTCATCCGCGCGTCCTGCATTTCCGACAGGCCGGCAAAATCCTCGGCGATGCGTTCGAGGGTTTCAAGCACGCGCGGCTTCAGCGCGTTTTCCATCGCGGCCAGCGACATCGACGCCTGATCGTCGTCCTCGTCGTCTTCCTCGCGCAGGATCGGGTTGCCGTCGGCGTCAAGTTCGGGATCGGACGAACGGTCGCGCGGGATTGTCGCGCCCGAGGCATCGACCAGCGGCTCTTCGCCGTCCTCTTCGCCCAGCTGGGTGCCAAAGGTCGCCTCGAGGTCGATCACGTCGCGCAGCAGGATGTCCTCGGACAAGAGCTCGTCGCGCCAGATGGTGATCGCCTGAAAGGTCAGCGGGCTTTCGCAGAGGCCCGCGATCATCGTGTTGCGGCCGGCCTCGATGCGCTTGGCGATGGCGATCTCGCCCTCGCGCGAGAGGAGTTCGACCGAACCCATCTCGCGCAGATACATGCGCACCGGGTCGTCGGTGCGGTCGAGCTTTTCGGTATCGGACCCGGCCAGCGCCACGTCGCGGTTGCCGCCGGTCGCCACCAGATCGCGCGATCCGGGGGTGGCCTCGTCCTCGACCTCTTCGCTTTCCTCGTTCTCGGTGACCTGGATGCCCATTTCCGACAGCATCGACATCACGTCCTCGATCTGGTCGGAACTGACCTGATCGGGCGGCAGCACGGCATTCAGCTGGTCATAGGTGATATAGCCGCGCTCGCGGGCCTCGGCGATCATGCGCTTGACCGCGGCCTGGCTCATGTCGAGCGAGATGTCGGCCTCGATTTCCTCGGTCGGCTGATCGTCGGTGTCCTTGGCCATGGGCGCTCCTCAGGGTGATTCGGCACTGATTCGGTCGGAACCGGTTCGGGCGAATCAACGCGGGTCGCGGCTGATTCGCAATCCCGGCCCCGGCACCGCGCGGTGATTCTTTTCGGTCGTGGCGGTTCAGCCGCCGCGGCGCTTTTCATAGCTGATCGTCGACAAAAGCCGGTCGAGCGCGTGACGCTCTTCCTTGTCGACGGCCAGCCCGTTCGGCGCGACATGCACCTCGCGGGCATCCTCGGTTTCGCGTGGCCGGGTCACATCGACCCCGGCGGCAGCCTCGGACAGACGGCGGGTCAGCCATTCGTCGGCCAGCCCGTCGATGTCGGCCACCGCCTCTTCAAGCGCGGCGGCATGGCTGCGCCGCGCCTTCAGCTTGGCAAATTCCTCTGCCAGCGTCTGGCGCGCAAGATCGGTGTCCCCGGGACGGGCGACAGCCGGGCACAGCGTCACATGGCGTTCCGCCATCAACCGTTCAAGAGGGGCCGCGCCGATCCGGGCAACGACGCCGGCGCGCAGGTCATCCGATCCGGCCGCCTGCAGGATGGCATCGCGGATCAGGCCGTGATCGCCGGTCTGGCACTCCATGTCCTCGATGTCATGCCCGAACAGCGGCAGGGCGGCGGGATTGGCCAGAAGCGTGGCCAGGATCGCGCCCTCGCGCAATTCGTCCTCGACCCCGGCGGCACCGGTGAGGCGCGAGCCGCGGGCAATGACCGGCGCCGGCAGCGCCGCCTTGCGCTGCGGCCGGCGACCGGTGCGGAACAGATCCCACAAAAGCGCCTTGATTTCATCGGTATAGTGGGCGCGGATCGCCGGATCGGCGATGCGGCCCACCGCGCTGCGCAGGCTGGCGTCCAGCGCCGCCTTGCGTTCGGGGCTGTCGAAACTGCGGCCCTCGGTCTCGCGCTGCCACAGCAGGCGCACCATCGGGTCGGCCGCGTCCAGCACCGCCTGCATCGCGCCGGCGCCGCGGGCGCGGATCAGGTCGTCAGGGTCCATGCCATCGGGCAAGAGGGCAAAGCGCAGGCCCTTGCCGACCGTCAGAAGCGGCAGGGCAAGGTCGACGACGCGCAACGCGGCGCGGATCCCGGCCTTGTCGCCGTCAAGCGCGATCACCGGCTCGTCCGCGACGCGCCACATCAGGCGCAACTGGTCCTCGGTCACCGCGGTGCCCAGCGGCGCCACGGCGGCAAAGCCGGCCTCGGCCAGCGCGATCACATCCATATAGCCTTCGGCGACGACCAGCGGCCGGCCCTTGCCCGCCGCCTCGCGCGCGGGGCCAAGGTTGAACAGGCTGCGGCCCTTGTCGAACAGCTCTGTTTCCGGGCCGTTGAGGTATTTCGCCGGCTCCTTCGGGTCCATGGTGCGGCCGCCAAGCGAGATCGCGCTGCCCCGCGCGTCGCGGATGGGAAAGATGATGCGGGCGCGGAAACGGTCATAGGGCTCGCGCCCCTTGCTCGATTCGGCGGCAAGGCCGCTGGCGACGATATCGGCGGCGGCGATGCCCTTGGCCGTCAGGTGGCGAAAGGCCGCGCTCCAGTCATCGGGCGCCCAGCCGATGCCCCAGCGGTCGCAGGCGGCCTCGTCAAGGCCGCGCTTCGCCAGATAGGCACGCGCCGGCGCGGCGGCCCCGGTCTTCAGTTGCAGCCGGTAGAACGAGATTGCGGCCTCGACCACCGCCGACAGGGCGGTGCGGCGGTCGGCCTGCTGCGCCGCCCTGGGGTCGCGCTCGGGCATCGGCATCCCGGCCTCTCGGGCCAGGATCTCGACCGCCTCCATGAACGAGACGTTTTCGGTCTCCTTGACGAAGGTCAGGGCATCGCCCTTCGCATGGCAACCGAAGCAGTAGTAGAACCCCTTGCGGTCGTCGACGTGAAAGGAGGCCGACTTTTCCTGATGGAACGGGCACGGCGCCCACATGTCGCCCTTACCGGGATTGGACTTGCGCGCATCCCAGATGACCTTGCGGCCGACGACCTGCGCCAGCGACAGCCGGCCGCGCAGTTCGTCAAGGAATGTGGGAGGCAGCGACATGCCCCCTTATCGCGCCTCGGGCCCGCGCTCACAAGCGGCGCGCGCGGTGGGTCAGGACCCACCTTGCCGCCGCCTGCACCGCCCAGGGGAGCAATGATCGAAAGGGCGGCACACGCCTCTTTCCCCATTCTTCGTCCCCAAATATCCTCGGGGGGTGAATGCGCCGCAGGCGCAGAGGGGGGCGGAAGGCCCCCCTTTCTTCCTTCCGGTCCGTCAGGACCGGCGCCCTACCGCAGCCCGCCGAAAAACCGCCGCAGCAGCGCCGCCGCCTCTTCCCCGCCGATCCCGTCATAGACCTCGGGCACATGGTGGCATTGCGGATGGGCAAAAATCCGCGGCCCCTGCGCCACGCCGCCCGATTTCGGATCGGCGGCACCGTAATACAGCCGGCCGATCCGTGCGGCGGCAATGGCCGCAGCGCACATCGGGCAGGGTTCCAGCGTGACATAGAGGTCATGGCCGGTCAGCCGTTCGGTGCCGAGCGCGGCGCAGGCGGCGCGGATTGCCAGCATCTCGGCATGGGCGGTCGGGTCGCGGCATTCCCGGGTGCGGTTGCCGGCGGCGGCGATCACGCGGCCCGCGGGCGACACCACCACCGCGCCGACCGGAACCTCGCCCCGCGCGCCCGCGTCCCGCGCTTTGGCCAGCGCCAGATCCATATGCGACCGGAACATCATGGCCCATCTGACGCGACCGCCGGCAAGGCGCAAGCCCGTAAGGTGGGTCTTGACCCACCTTACCCGCTGGCGCCAACGCCTGCGCCAGAGTATGGGGCGGCCATGAGCACCGATGATTCCACCAGCTTCCCCGGCGACCGTATCGCCAAGATCCTGTCGCGCGCCGGCGTTGCCTCGCGCCGCGATGCCGAACGGATGATTTCCGAAGGCCGGGTCAAGGTCAACGGCAAGCCGATCACCTCGCCCGCGCTGAATGTCGGCCCGGACGACCGCATCGCCGTCGACGGCACCGAGATCGGCCCCCCCGCCCCCATCCGCCTGTGGCTGTATCACAAGCCCGCCGGCGTGGTGACCACCGCGAAGGACGAAGAAGGCCGGCCCACGGTCTTCGATCAGTTCCCGCCCGACCTGCCCTATGTGATGACGGTCGGCCGGCTCGACCTCAATTCCGAAGGGCTGCTGCTTCTGACCAACGACGGCGAGGTCAAGCGCCGGCTCGAGTTGCCGCAGACCGGCTGGCTGCGCCGCTATCGCGTGCGCATCAACGGCAGCGTCAGCGACGAGGCACTGGACTCCCTGCGCGCGGGCATCGTCGTCGACGGCATCGCCTATCAGCCGATGGAGGTGCAGTTCGACCGCCAGCAGGGCGCCAACGCCTGGCTGACCATCGGCCTGCGCGAGGGGCGCAACCGTGAAATCCGCCGGGTGATGGACCACCTTGGCGTGCAGGTCGCCCGGCTGTTGCGGGTGTCCTACGGGCCGTTCCAGCTTGGCAATCTCGAACCCGGCACGGTCGAGGAGGTGCGGGCCAAGGTGGTGCGCGACCAGCTGGGGCTGGACCGCGACCGCGCCGCCCCGGTCAAGGTCGAACGCAAGGGCCCGGCGCGGCCGAAACTGGCGCTGGGTGCCGTGCCGCCGCCCGCCGAACCCCTGACAGCCGAACCGCTGACCGCCGAGGACGCCAGCCCCCGCCCGCCGCGCAAGCCGCGCGCCGCCGCTGCCGGGACACGGCCCGTGGCCAGCCCCCGCGGCACCCGCCCCGAGGGCGAGGCCCGCAAGCCGCGTCAAGGCCGGCGCGACGAGGCCCCGCGCAAGTCCTATGGCGCTCGGGCCGAAGGGGACGCGCCGCGCAAGTCGTATGGCCCGAGAGCGGACGGCGAAGGGCGCAAGCCCTACGCCCGCGCCGAAGGCGATGCTCCCCGCAAATCCTATGGGCCAAAGCCGGATGGCGAGGGACGCAGGCCTTATGGAGAGCGGGCCGAAGGCGGCGCTCCGCGCAAGTCCTATGGACCGAAGCCGGATGGCGAGGGACGCAAGCCCTACGCCCGCGCCGAGGGCGCCGCGCCGCGCAAGTCCTACGGCCCGAAGCCGGATGGCGAGGGGCGCAAGCCCTACGGCGCCCGCGCCGAGGGCGCCGCTCCGCGGAAATCCTACGGACCGAAGCCCGATGGCGAAGGCCGCAGGCCCTATGGTGCCCGCGCCGAAGGCGATGCTCCGCGCAAATCCTACGGCCCGAAACCGGATGGAGAGGGGCGCAAGCCCTACGGCGCCCGCGCCGAGGGTGCCGCTCCGCGCAAGTCCTACGGACCGAAGCCGGATGGCGAGGGGCGCAAGCCCTATGGCGCGCGTGCCGAAGGTGCCGCGCCAAGAAAGTCCTACGGCCCGAAGCCGGATGGCGAGGGACGCAAGCCCTATGGCGCGCGTGCCGAAGGCGCCGCGCCGCGCAAGTCCTATGGCCCGAAGCCCGATGGCGAGGGGCGCAAGCCCTATGGCGCGCGTGCCGAAGGTGCCGCGCCAAGAAAGTCCTACGGCCCGAAGCCGGATGGCGAGGGACGCAAGCCCTATGGCGCGCGTGCCGAAGGCGCCGCGCCGCGCAAGTCCTATGGCCCGAAGCCCGATGGCGAGGGGCGCAAGCCCTATGGCGCGCGTGCCGAAGGCGATGGTCCGCGCAAGTCCTGGGGATCCAAATCCGCCAGCGCCGGCAAGCCGCAGGGCGATGCAAGGCGCGGGCCGCCCAAGGGGTCGCCCAAGGGACCGGGACGGGGTCCGGCCGGCGGATCGCCGCGCAAGGGACCGCGCAAGGGCTGAAGCGCAGTCAGGGCGGGATACGTCCCGCCCGGCCCCCGGACGCGTCCGGACGAAAACTCCCCCTCCGTCGCCCCTCGAAACCGGCGCGCGCCTTGCCTATTGTAAGGCTGACGCCGCTTTGGGATGATGCGCATGGCCCGGCTGATCCTCGCCCTCCTGCTGTTTTCGGCCATTGTGCTGGCCGCGGGTTCGGTCGTCCGCCTGTTGACCATGGCAGGCCCGGCGCCCGCCCCAAGACGTGAGGATTTCATGCCCGCCGCCTTCCGCAATACCGCCTATGTGCTGCTGCTCCTCCTGATCTTCGGCGTCGCCACCGGCTGGCTGGGGGCGGCGTGATGGCGCAAAGGTATGGCGGCAAATACAGCCCCGGCGCGAAAACCCAACCCGAGGCGGTGCAGCAGGCGGTGGCCGAGGATCGGCGGGTCGACGCCGCCGGGGCCAAGGCCAATATCCTGTTCATCCCGGCGGTGCTGGTCGCCTTCCTGTCGCTGAACGACACCGGCGCGCTTGGCCCGGTGCCGGGCCTGGTCGCCGCCGCCGCACTGGGCCTTGCCGCCTGGCTGACGCGCGACGGGCTGCGGGCCGAAGCCGCCTACAACGCCCGCTCGGTCGCGCGCCGGCCCGCCTTTCCGCGCAAGATCGCCGCCTCGGTCCTGACCGGCGCCGGCCTGTGCCTGACCGCCTGGACCGGCGGCAATCCGGCAGCGCTGTCGGTGTTCTACGGCATCGCCGCGGGTGCCCTGCATCTGGCGGCCTTCGGGCTGGATCCGTTGCGGGACAAGCGGATGGAGGGGATCGACACCTTTCAGCAGGACCGCGTGGCCCGTGTGGTGGACGAGGCCGAGGGATACCTTTCGGCCATCCGCGACCATATCGCCAGCCTGGGCGACCGCATGCTGGACGGCCGCATCGAGACCTTCATGGCGCAGGCCCGGCGCATGATCCGCACCGTCGAGGAGGATCCGCGCGACCTATCGGACGCCAAGAAATATCTGGTGATCTACCTGATGGGCGCCCGCGACGCGACGGTCAAGTTCGCCGACCTCTACAAGCGGCAGCGCGACGCCGCCGCCCGCAGCGACTATGAGGCGCTGCTGACCGATCTTGAAACCAATTTCGCCGCCCGCACCACGCAGATGCTGCAAGGCGGGCGCGAAGACATGGACCTTGAGATCAAGGTCCTGCGCGACCGGCTGAGCCGGGAAGGGGTTCGCCCCGAATAGTCTGGCCGGAAGCTGCTTTTGCCCGAAAAGGGCCCTCACGACAAAAGGGAGACGATGATGACCGACATCCGCGAAGGCGCCGCCGCCGCGCTGGCCGAGGCCGAGAAGGTGACGGCGGTGCTTCTGCCCGAACCCAAGGGCGAGGTCGTGCCGCTGTCGCAGGCGACCCCCGCCCAATCCGCGGAAATCCGCAAGCGGATGGGCGAGCTAGACATGGGCAACACCAATTCCATCGTCGCCTTCGGCAGCCGGGCGCAGGCGGAACTGCAGGAAATCTCGCGCTCGATGCTGGAAGGCGTGCGCAACAAGGATGTGGGCCCGGCAGGCGACAGCCTGCGCAGCATGGTGACGGCGATCCGCGGTTTTTCGATGGAAGAACTCGACGTGCGCCGCGAACGGTCGTTCTTTGAACGCCTCTTGGGCCGCGCCGCCCCCATCGCCCGCTTTGCCGCCCGGTTCGAGGAGGTGCAAAGCCAGATCGACAAGATCGAGACCGACCTTCTCAAGCACGAATCGCTTTTGCTGAAGGACATCGAAAGCCTTGACCGGCTTTACGAAAAGACCCTCGATTTCTACGACGAACTCGCGCTTTACATCGCCGCGGGCGAGGCGAAGCTGGCCGACATCGACGCCACCACCATCCCGGCGAAAGAGGCCGAAGTCGCCGCCGCGCCCGAGGAACAGGGCGTGATGAAGGCGCAGGAACTGCGCGACCTGCGCGCCGCCCGCGACGATCTGGAACGCCGGGTGCATGACCTGAAGCTGACGCGGCAGGTGACGATGCAGTCGCTGCCCTCGATCCGGCTGGTGCAGGAAAACGACAAGTCGCTGGTGACGAAGATCAACTCGACCCTCGTCAACACCGTGCCGCTGTGGGAAACCCAGCTCGCGCAGGCGGTGACGATCCAGCGGTCGGCCGAAGCCGCAGAATCGGTGCGCGAGGCCAATGACCTGACCAACGACCTGCTGAAATCCAACGCGGAAAACCTGCGCCAGGCCAACAAGACCATCCGCGAAGAGATGGAGCGCGGCGTCTTCGACATCGAGGCGGTGAAGGCGGCGAACGAAAATCTGATTGCCACCATCAACGAAAGCCTTCAGATCGCGGATGAGGGCAAGGCGAAGCGCGCGCAGGCCGAGGCCGATCTCCAGAAGATGGAGCAGGAGCTGAAGGACACGCTGGCCAGCGCCAAGGCGCGCGCCACCGGCACCGGCGCGAATATCGGCACCGCGACCGGGGCGTGACGCCCGGCGCTGCCGGAGGGGACGAAGGCAGGCGATGGCATTGCGGCGACGGGCGGCGGCATGGACGGGTCTGGTGGCGGCGGCGGTTCTGGCCGGCTGCGCCGAGCTGATGCCGCCGCCCGAACCCGATCCGGTCCCCGCCCCGGCCCCGGTGGCGGAACCCGAACCGGAGCCGGTTCCGCGGCCGGATCTCAGCCTCGCGCTCGAGCTTTACTACGCCCGGTTGCAGAACGACCTTCTGGAACAGGGGCTGATGCGCGGCGATGGCGGCGGCGTGGACACGCCGTTCACCGACACGATGCTGGCGCGCGACTTTGTCCGCGTCGCGCTTTACGATGAATATGTCGATGACGGCAGTTCCGTGCGGCCCGAGGCGCGGATTTCCCGGCTGCGGCGCTGGGAGGGCCGGGTGAATTTCGCGGTGGAATTCGGCCCGACCATCCCCGAGGCGCAGGCGGCGCGCGACCGCGCCTCGGTTTCCGCCTATGTCGCCCGGCTGGCCCGCGTCACCGGCCATCCGATGGGCATGACCGGCGCGCCGAATTTCACCGTGATGTTCCTGAACGAGGACGAGCGGCTGGCGCTGGGCCCGCGGCTGCGCGCGCTGGTGCCCGGCATCGCCGACAGTTCGGTCCGCGCGATCGAGACGCTGCCGCGCTCGACGCTTTGCGTGGTGGTCGCCTTCTCGGAACCCGGCAGCTATGCCTATACCAATGCCGTCGCGATCATCCGCGGCGAACACCCCGACCTGATGAGGCTGGCCTGCATACACGAGGAACTGGCGCAGGGCCTGGGCCTTGCCAATGACGACCCGCAATCACGCCCGTCGATCTTCAACGACGACGAGGAATTCGCCCTGCTGACCGGGCATGACGAATTGCTGCTGCGGATGCTGTACGACCCGCGCCTGCGCACCGGCATGACCGCGGCCGAGGCGGCACCGGTGGTGCGCGAGATCGCGGCCGAGGTGATGGGCGGGGTCTGAGGGCGCCGGTCCTTGCGGACCGGCGAAGGAAGAAGGGGGGCCGTCTGCCCCCCTCTTGGCCTGCGGCCAATTCACCCCCCGAGGATATTTGCGGACGAAGAA
>CAZIOT010000015.1:0-102279 GCA_964540965.1 uncultured Rubellimicrobium sp.
ACCAAACGTCAGATCGTAGCTTCCGTCACTGTCCGATTTCCGGGGAGTAGCTCACTTCATCAGCCCGGCAACGCCGAGCAGATCCTCGGGCCGCGCGCAGCCCTTCAGCAACTCGTCCAGCAACTCGTTGGAAATCGTCATCGTCCTTGCTCCTCTCAGGACGCATGGACCGGATCAGTCATACACAGAAGGTCGGACACTCTCCGGAGTCGGACACCTGTTCTCAGTAAAAATCAATGAGATACGCGATTCCACTCTAACGGATTTCCCGCCCCCAATCTTAAACTAATTCCCACGCGCACAGGATCCTGCCCGTTCCGCGCAGCGGAGACGATGGTGATGGCGCGGGTGGGCTCCATGCACAGCTTCCATGGCGAATCAGAAATCCCAAGATCAGGGAATCCCTCTCGATTCATTCAAGCGTCATCCCGCTCTGACTCACCACCGAAGCTGTCCAATCGATGGGGGTATCCAATCATGGTTCAGGCAAAGGGGTGTCCAGCGGGACAAGGGCAGCGCGCCGCCAGACGCTTCCCTTTCGAGTGGCAGTATGCCTTGCCGATCAACGGGTGCTCGGCGTCTGCCGCCGGGGGCGTGGATCGCCCGCTATCGGGGCAAGGCAATCCGATCCATGCGCTATCGGCCTACCCGCAGCCTGACCCCGACGGCCATGGTCACCAACCCACGCCCACCGCAGCCGGACTGGCGAGGCAGCCGGCCCGGCAGCCCGACCTCAAAACCCGCCGCCGTCCACGCTGTAGGCGCTGCCGGTGACGAAGCTGGCTTCGTCGCTCAGGAGGAAGGCAATGACGTTTGCGATCTCGTCGGGCGTCGCCATCTTTGCCGGGGTTGTCGCCTCGCGTCCCTGCAACAGGCCATGCGCCAGGGATTCGCGCAGCATGGGGGTGTCGGTCATGCCGGGACAGACGGCGTTCACGCGGATCGCTCGGTCGAGGTTTTCAAGGGATGCGACGCGGGTCAGGCTCAGGACCGCGTTCTTCGAGGTGCCGTAACCGGCCGAATTCGGGAACGTCCTGAGCGCGCCGATCGACGACAGGTTCACGATGGAACCGCCATTGCCCTGCGCATGCATCCGCCGCAGCACCGCCTGCATCCCGAGGAACACGCTGCGGAGGTTGACGGCAAGGATGCGGTCGAATTCCGCCACGGGCATCTCGACCAGCGGCAGGCGCTTGCCAAGGATCCCGGCGTTGTTGACGAGGCCGTCGATGCGGCCGAAATGGGCGGCCGTCCGCGCGACGTAGTCGGCCACGCCGTCCTCGGTCGCGACATCGGCGCCAAGAGGCAGGAAGGGCGCGTCGGGCCCGGCCGCGATGGCATCGGCGACCCGCGCGGCGTCAAGATCGACGCCCGCCACCCGGCAGCCCTCGGACAGCAGCCGCCGCACGGTCGCGCTACCGATGCCTCCGGCGGAGCCGGTGACGATCACGACCTTGCCCGCAAGCCCTGCCAACATCGCCTGTCACCCTCTCGCGGTCACTGGATCATCAGCGACGGCAGCCAGGTGATGAGCGGCGGGTAGAACAGCAGGGCGGCCATGATGAATGCCTCGGCCAACAGGAACCAGCTTACCCCGCGAAAGATGGCGCCCATCGGGATGTCCGGCCCCACCGCGCCCTTGACCACGAAGACGTTCAGCCCGATGGGCGGCGTCAGCAGGCCGATTTCCAGCATCTTCACCAGGATGACGCCGATCCAGATGCCGTCGATCCCCATCTCGTGAAAGATCGGCAAGAGGACCGGCAGCGTCAGAAGCAGAACGCCCAGCGGATCAAGGAAACAGCCTAGGATGAGGTAGATCACGCAGGCGATCAGGACGATGACCATCGGACTGTCGGTCATGCCTGCCATCGCCCCCGCCAGGTATTGCGGCGTCCCGGTCAGCGCGAGGAACTGGGTAAGCAGCGTCGCGCCGATGGCGATCAGCAGGATCGAGGCGGTGGTGGCGGTCGTCTGCCGCAGGCTGTCCAGAACGATGGACCAGGTCAGCTTGCGCTGCGCGGCCAGCACCACGGCGACGATGACCACGCCCAGCGCCGACGCCTCGGTCGCGGTGGCATAGCCGCCGTAGATCGCCACGACGATTCCGCCGGCGACGACCGGGATCGGCCAGACCGGGCCGAGCGACCGAACCTTGTCCCTGAAGGTGACGCCTTCCATGTCCTGCCGGGGCGCCAGTGCGGGGTTGATCGAGGCGCGGACAAAGATCAGCGCGGAATAGCCGATGGCCGTCACGATGCCGGGGATCAACCCGGCGATCAGCATCTTGCCGACCGATTCCTCGGCGAAGGTGGCGTAAAGCACCATGATGATCGACGGCGGGATCAGCGACCCGATGGTGCCCACGGCGGCGGCGGTGCCGGTGGCCAGCCCCTTGTCATAACCGGCGCGCAGCATCTCGGGCACGGCAATCTTGCCCATGGCGGCGGTGGTCGCGATGGACGACCCCGACAGCGCCGCAAAGCCCGCCCCGGCAAAGCTGGTGGCGATGGCCAGCCCGCCGGGCAGGCGGCCCATCCACAGGCGCAGCGCGGAATACAGCAGCGACATCATCCCGCTGTTCGATGCCAGCGCCCCCATCAGCACGAACATCGGGATCGCCGACAGCGTCCAGTGCGACATGAATTCGTAGGGCACGAGGCCCAGAGAGCTGAACGCGACCTGCGGGCTGCGCATCACGGCGATGCCGACAAAGGCCACGAGGGTCAGCGCAAGGCCGATGGACATCCGCAGCGCCAGCAGCAGGATCAGGACGAAGATGGCGACAAAGCCGATTGCGACGCCGGACATGCGCTCAGGCCCCGTCGAATTTGTGGGTGGGGCCGCTCTCGGGCGGCGTGTCGTCGTGGGGATAGAAAAGCTGGTAGATCATCACCACCGCCATGGCGCCAAAGCCCAGGGGCAGCATCCAGCGGCCGGGCCAGACCGGAAGCTGGCCCACCGTCGTCCACATCGCGGCACCGACCTGCGTCTGCCGCATCGCCGCCAGCACCGATCCATAGACCAGTGCAAGGCAGATGCCGATGGATGCCAGCATCCCGAGAAAGGCGGCGGCCTTGCGCAGCCGCACCGGCACGAAATCGGCAATCGCCTCGGCCTCGATGTGTTCGCGCCGCCACTGGACATAGCCGAGCGGCACGAAGGCGACGGCGATCATGTAGTAATAGGTCGCGATCTCGATTGTCGCCGGGATCGGCGCGCGGAACAGGCTGCGCGCGATCACCTCGGCCGTCACATGCAGCACCATCACGCCGATCAGCACCACGCCGACCAAGTTGCCGCCGGCGCTGATCGCCCTGACCAGTCCAAGGAAGAAGGTTTTCATCGCATGCCCCGCTTTGCTCGGCGATGGGCCGCGGGCGCGTCAACGGCGACTGCCCGACAGGCCCAAGGGTCGGCGGGCCGCGCGTTTCCGGCGCGGCCCGCCCGTTCACTCAGGGCTGGTAGGTCGAGGCGATCCCGACCAGAACCTGCTGCATCTCCTCGCGCGTCACTTCGCGCCCGGCCAGCTCGGCCTCCCATTTCGCGTAGATTTCAAGGAAGGTGTCGGCGATCTGCTGCGCGTCCGCGACGCCCGCATCCGTCGCGATCTGCACGGCTTCGGCGATGATGCGTTCGTTGGCGCTGTCCACGGCCGTCTGCATCCAGTCGGGGGCGGCAGTGAAGGTGATGGTCTGGCTCAGCTCCTCGCGGCTGGCGTCGAACTGGCCCTGCTCTTCCCACACGCGGTTGACATAGGCGATCTGCGCTTCCTCGATCAGGATCGCCTGCTGGTCGTCGGTCAGCGTGTTCCAGTATTCCCGGTTGAAGGAAATGACATGCGGGATGACGTTCTTGGTCGCGCTCACCTCGATCACGTCCGTCACAACGTCGCGGAACGAATAGGTGGTCAGCCAGGACGGTTCACCCAGCGCGCAGTCGATGACCTTGCGCTGCAGCGATTCATAGATCTCGGCGAAGGTGATGTTGGCGGGGACCGCGCCCATTTCCTCGATCACGCGCCCGGCAAGGCCGGTGGCACGGATACGCAGCCCGGCCATCTCCTCGGCCGAGTTGATGGGACGGTTGCACAGCATCTGGTAGGGGCCGCTGGAATCGACCACGATGGGGACGATGTTCCACTGTTCGTCCTCGGCCGCGCAGGCGGGGCAATTGTGCATCACCATCTCGGCCATCGCCGCAGTCGCGGCCATGCGGTCGCCAAAGGTGCCGCCGATATCGACCAGAAGGATATTGGCCGGAAGCTGGGCGCGCCAGAACTGCGTCGACACCTGCGAGGCATCGACCACGCCCGAGGACAGGCTTTCAAGCGCCCCGCCCAGGGTGACGACCGACCCGCCCGCAAAGATCTCGAAGGTCAGGCCGCCCTCGATCCGCGCCGCCGAGGCCTCGAGCCAGGGGCGAACGAAATGGGTGGTCCAGATGGCGGTTTCGGGGTGGCCATAGCCGAATGACAGGTGGGTCTCGGCCGTCGCGCCGCCGCCGCCAAGCGACAGGATTGCGGCGATGCCGCCGGCCGACAGGATCGTTTTCATGCTCATTTCCGTCCTCCCAATCTGAGCTTGTCTGTCAGGTTCTTGCGGTATGCGGGCGTCCCTCCCGGACGTCCGTTTGCCCACTATGTGGGCAGTCACCCGATCGCTCCCGACGGCATGGGCGAAGCCCTGCGTGCAACCATACGGAAGGATCGGCAGATTTCAAAGGTTTTCTGGGCAATTCACCCAGCGCAGAGCGCGGTTTTCCTTGCGTCCGGGTGCCGTGTTTCGCGACATTCTCACCCAAACGTCCACATGGTGAGATGGCCTCGTCCGCAAGCCATGACGCCGCACCCCGCCCCGTATCCGGGCGGGTCGATTCGCCATGTGACAGGCTGCGTGCTGTCATGGCCGCCTCGGCCCTGGCGTGGGCGTGAAGCCGCGTTCAAAGACCAGCGCCTCGGCCAGCGGCATTGTCGCGGCCTTCGCATAAAGCGTTCGGATGCGGGCGATGGCGCCGGGGTCGTTTTCCGCCGCGCGGGCGGCAAGGGCCAGCGCGAAATCGTCCAGCTCCGCGCGCGGCACGACATGGTCGCACAGGCCGATGCGCAACGCCTCGTCGATGGCCAGCGGCTCGCAGGTCAGCGACAGGCGAAGTGCGGCGGCCAGCCCGATCCGCCGCGGCAGCCGCGCAGACAGCCCCCAGCGCGGCACGATCCCGAGCCGGGCATGGGTGTCGCGGAAGCGGGTGTCGTCGGCTGCAACGATCACATCGGCGCACAGCGCGATTTCCAGCCCGCCGGTATAGCAATGGCCATGCACGGCGGCGATCAGGATCGGCCGCAGGTTGCCCAGCGCCTCGACCGTTCTTGAGCGGAATTCGGGATCCTCGGTGACGACGCCCGCGTTCAGGGCCTCGACATCCGCCCCGGCGCAGAACGACCGTCCCGCGCCTTTCAGGACGACGCAGCGCACCGCCTGATCCGCCTCGATGGAGTCGAGATGCGCGCGCAGGTCGGCGAAGAGCGCCGGAGACAGCGCGTTCAGCTTGTCGGGGCGGTTCAGCGTCAGGACGCTGACCGCGCCGCGATCCTCGCGCAGGACAAGGGCGGTCATGGCCGGCCCCGCGCGGCATGGCGCGGCGGCGCGCGGTATTCGGCGTCGATCCGGTCCACCAGTCCGGCGACGGTCGGCACATCATGGATCAGGTCCACCCCCTGTCCCGCCGCCCAGACATCGCGCCAGGGTTTCGCATTTTCATGCGGGGTTCCCGAAGCGGGCAGCGCCTTGGGGTCATATCCGGCGCGGGCGATGGAGCGGGCGAGCATGTTGGCCGGCACGCCATGGGTGAAGAACGGGGTAAAGACCAGTTCGTCCGACCGCGACGCGACGATGAAATCCTTGTAATCCTGCGGCACCCGCGCCTCCTGCGTGGCGATGAACCGGGTACCCATATAGACCAGATCGGCCCCCAGTTCCCGCGCCGCGCGCATCTGCGCGCCGGTGCCGATGCCGCCCGCCAGCACGATCACGCCGTCAAAGAATTCCCGCACCGCCTGCACGAAGACAAACGGGTTCATCCGCCCGGAATGCCCGCCGCCGCCCGCGCCGATCAGGATCATCCCGTCCACCCCCGCCGCCGCCGCCTTTTCCGCATGCCGAATGCTGGTCACGTCGTGGAAGATCATCCCGCCCCAGCCGTGGACCTCGGGCACGATGTCGTCCGGGGCGCCGTTGATGGTGATGACCAGCGGAACCTTGCGGCTGCGGCAGACCTCGACCTCCTCCTCGAACCGTGCCGAGGCGCCGGTCTTGCCCGACCGCAGGCTGAGGTTGGCGATGCAGGGGCCGGTGGGCTGGCCGGTCGCGCGGTGCCGGGCCAGATCGGCCTCGATCCCGTCCAGCCAGTCACCGTATTCCTGCGCGCTGCGGGCCGAGGCCGAGGCGCAGGCGGCCGCGACATTGGCCTGGCAGGCGGCCAGCACCAGTTCGGGATAGGACACAAGGAACATCGGCGCGCAGATCAGCGGCAGGCGTGTTCCGGCGAAAAGGGCCAGAGGATCAGCCATGGCAACCCCCGACAAGTGCAGCGGCGATCCGGCGCAATTCGGGTTTCTGCACCTTGCCGACGGTGTTCATCGGCAGGCTGTCCACGATCTCGAGCCGTTCGGGGAACTTCTGCCGGGCAAGCCCCGCTTCCATCAGATGGGCGGTCATCGCGGCAAAGTCGAAATCCATCCCCGGCCGCGGCACGACAAAGGCCACCGCCATCTCGCCGCGTTCGGGGTCCGGGGCGCCGACGATGGCGATGCCCGCCACGGCGGGATGGCGCAGAAGGATGTTCTCGACCTCGAGCGGGCTGATATTCTCGCCCTTGCGGATGATGATGTCCTTGGTCCGCCCGGTGATGACGATGAACCGCCCTTCGACCACGCGGCCAAGATCCCCCATGAGGAAACGGCCGTCCGGGGTAAAGCAGCCGTCCTCGTCCTTCGGATCCAGATAGCCCGCGAACATCTGCGGCGCGCGGATGGCGATTTCGCCCGCCGCGCCGGGGTCTGCCGCGCCGCCATCAGCGTTCAGGATGCGCAGGTCCACGGTGATCTCGCCATCGGTGTCGGGCAGGCGTTCGGCCTCGGCCCGGGTCTGGATGCCGGGGCAGCAGGTGGGGATCTCGGTTGAACCATAGGCGCGTGACACCACGGCATTGGCAAAGGTCTCGTGCGCTTTCTTCACCAGATCGGGCGGCACGCTGGCGCCGCCGCAGATAAAGCGGCGCAGACCGGGCAGGCGGGTGCCCGCCCGCTGCGCCGCGTCCACCAGCCCGCGCAGAAAGGGCGTGGCGCCGGCCATGAAGGTGATCCCCTCGGCGTCGATACGCCGCACGGCGCGGGCGGCGTCCCATTGGTCGTCAAGGACGACGCGGCAGCCGGCAATCCACGGGAATTCGAAAGCATAGATCGACCCGCCGACATGACCGATGGGCGAGGGGACATATAGCGCGTCACCCGCGCCGAAACCCCAGCATTCAGCCGCCCGCCGCACCGCCGCGTCGATCGAGGCATGGGTGTGGATCACCCCCTTGGGCCGTCCGGTGCTGCCCGAGGTGAAGATGATCATCTTGGCATCGGTGGCGGCGGGCAGGTCGGGCGCGGCGGGGGCATGGGCCAGCATGTCGGCGAATGTCCCACCGTCGCGCACCGGGATGACCAGCCGCGGAACCTGCGGCAGGCTGGCGACCATGGCGGCGTAATCGACCTTCTCCGTTGCCGGGGGCAGGAAGATCGCCTCGACCCCGCAGGCGGGCAGGATCACGCCCAGTTCCGCCGCCCGGTAGATCGGCAGCAGCGGCACGATGGGATGGCCGAACAGCGCGGCGGTCAGGTTGACGACGCAGGCCTCCCACCAGTTCGGCAGTTGAAAGGCGATGGGCGCCCCGCGTGTCAGGCCCCGCGTCCGCAGCGCGCCGCCCAGCCGCAACGCCAGATCGACCAGTTCGCCGCGCGTCAGGTCGCGCCCGCCTTCGCTGGTCACCAGCCTGTCGGGGTCTGCCTCTGCGCCCGCCAGCGCCAGAGTCCCGATCCCCGGATGGCCGAAATCGCGCAGCCGCCCGGCGCGGCGCAGGTCGTCCAGCCTGTCCGACAGGCGCGTCATTCCTTGCGCGTCCTTCGCGCGAACGCCTCGACCCGCTGCCGGTGCTCCTCGCTGCGCTGCGACAAAGCCTCATAGGCCAGCCCCGGATCCATCAGGGCGTGGGCGATACGCTTGAGTTCCAGATTGACCGTGGCCTTGGTCCAGCGGATCGCCTGCGTGGCCCCGGACAGCAGCCTTTCGCAAAAGGCATCAACGCGGGCGTCAAGCTCGGCCTCGGGCACGGCATGGTTGATCAGGCCGATGGCGGCCGCGCGTTCGGCGGTCAGCATCTCGCCGGTGAGCAGGAATTCCTTGGCCCGGTTGAAGCCGACAAGCTGCGGCCAGATCACCGCCCCGCCGTCGCCCGCGACAAGCCCGATGGCCACATGCGGGTCGCCGATCCGTGCGGTGTCGGCGGCAAAGGTCACGTCGCAGAACAGCGCGATGGTGGCGCCAAGGCCCACCGCCGGGCCGTTGATCCGCGCGACCACCGGCTTTTCGATGTCGAGCAGGGTAAAGACCAGCCGTTTCGCATCGGCGATCTCGCGCGTGAATTCGTCGGGATTTGCGATGAAATGCTGCATCCCGCCGATGTCGCCACCGGCCGAAAAGGCGCGGCCCGCGCCGGTCAGCACGATCACGTCGCTGTCCGGATCGGTGCCGGCAAAGGCCAGGGCCTCGATGATTTCGGAATGCATCGGCCCGCCAAAGGCGTTCAGCACCTCGGGCCGGTTCAGCGTTATGGTCAGCCGCCGCCCGGCGCGGGTCAGCAGCAGGGTTTCAAAGTCGGGAACCGCGCTCATGCCGCCCCCCAGCGTCCGCCGGCATAGGCCAGATGTGCCGCCGCCGCCCCGCCCATGTCGCTGCGCAACAGCCGCGCGCGATAGGTCCAGCGGTGCAGCGGATGTTCCAGCGTCAGGCCCATCGCGCCCATGAACTGGTGCAGGTCATAGCCGATGCGTCGCGCCATGCCCTGCGCATAGCCCAGGGCCAGCGCGGCCTGATCCGCCGTCCGCACCTGCGCCGCCCGCAGCATCTGCAACCGCGCGCCCTCGATCTCGACCGCGGCGCCGGCAAGGCGGTGCTGGATGGTCTGGAAACTGCCCAGGGGCCGGCCGAACTGTTGGCGGTCGCGCACATGGGCCAGCACGGACTCGAGCCCCGCCTTCAGCACCCCGGTCAATTCCGCCGCGATGGCGACCGACCACAGCACCCGCAACGCCGCCGGATCGGCGCCGGTATCGACCCAGTCCAGAGCCTCGCGGTCGACGGTGCCCATCGGATAGGCGAACAGGCTGTCGACCGGCTGCACCGCGCCTTCGGGCAAGTCGGCATATAGCACGCGGTCGCGGCCAAGGGACACCAGCCCCCGCGCCACCGGCAGAAAGCGCACCGCCCCCGGCGCATCATCCACGATCATGGCAAGCGGCCTTGGCACCTTATGCCCCAGGAACGGCCGCACCAGTGCCGAGGCCGCGCATTCCACCGCCACCGGCACCTGCGCCACCTTGTGGACCATCAGCGCCGCGGTGACGGTGCCCAGTTCCGGCTCGCGCGCCGCATCGAAAAACCCGTTCGCCTCAAGCTGCGCGTCCAGCGCGTCGCCGTGGTCATGGCGGTTCCAGTCCGCCCCCGGACGAAACCCGGCCTCAGGCGCGGCCAGCATCTGGTCAAGGAAAGTGACGAAGGTCGCCTGATCCTCGTGCAGGTCAAAGCGCATGCGTCAGGCCCCCTTCGGCAGGTCAAGATGGCGCCGCGCCACCAGATCAAGCTGGATTTCATTGGCGCCCGAGGCGATGCCCGAGACGATGGCGCGTTCGTGATGGGCAAGATAGCGGTCATGATCGCGGCCCGAATAGGTGTCGGGCAGGAAATCCATGCCGAAATCGCCCACCGCGTGATCGGCCGCCACCACGGCGATGCGCGCCATGCTGGCCTCGGTTCCCGGCGATTGCCCGCGGTTCTTGATGTCGACGACCTTGTAGGCCAGCATCCGCGCCGCCTCGCAGGCTGCCGCGGCCTCTCCCGCGCGGGCACGGGTGATCGGGTCGGCGAATTGCCCGCGCTGCTGCAATTCCGCGACCATCTCGTCCAGCATCCGCGCCGACAGGGCATAGCGCGGGATACCCACCCTTTCGAAGGCAAGCGCATAAGAGATGATTTCCCACGCCTGACCTTCCTCGCCGATCCGGTCGGCGACGGGAATGCGGACATCGGTGAAGAACACCTCGTGGATGTCGCCATGGCCGATCAGGCTGGGAATCGCCCGCACCTCGATTCCGGGGGCGGACATGGGGACGACGAAAACGCCGATCCCGGCCTTGCCCTGATCCACCGGCCCGGTGCGGGCGAGGAGGAAACACTGCTCGGCCAGCCCGGCGTAAGAGGTCCAGATCTTCTGCCCGTTGACGATGTATTCATCGCCCTCGCGCACCGCCCGCGTCCGCAATGCGGCAAGGTCGGATCCGGCGCCGGGTTCGGAAAAGCCCTGGCACCAGATCGTCCGCCCGCCCGCCATCGGCGGAATCCAGCGGGCGCGCTGTTCGGGGGTGCAATAGCGCTGAAGCACCGGCCCCAGCCAGTTCACCGAGTAATATTGCGCGCCGCGCGGTTCGCCCGCAGCCCACATCTCCTCGCCCAGGATCTGCTGGTCCCAGGCCGACCGCCCCTCGCCGCCCCAATCCTGCCGCCAGTGCGGCACGAAAAGCCCGGCCTCGGCCAGCCGCGGACAAAAGCGCAGGCTGAATTCGGTCTGTTCCTTCGACCCCGGGCCGTGGCGCGCGATCTCGGGCCAGTCGGCGGGCAATTCCTGTTCAAGAAAGGCACGGACCCGCGCTCGAAAGGCTGTCTCCTCTTGCGTCCAGGTAAAGTCCATCCCGTAGCCCTGTCCATATATTGAGACATGAGTCCCGAAGCCGTCCGGACAAGAATTGCGGCGCCGGACCGATCTGTCAACCGGGGTGTTGTTGACTGATGGAATATCGGGGCATATCCTCTGATTTGAGTGGATCGGGAGGGGAGGTGAGGGCGGACATGCGGTTGAATGGCTGTCTCACTATGTGGTCAATCGCGCGGCAACCGGACGCCGCCCCGACCGGCGTCCTGCGGGCATGAACCTGACCGAAACCGCTGGGGACCGGGAATTCCGCGCCGCCGCGCGCGACTGGCTTGCCGCGAATGTCCCGCACGACGCCGCCCCGCACGAAGGCCCGGCCTCTCGCGCCCATGCGGCGGACTGGCTGGCGCTGTGCCACGCCGCGGGCTGGTCCGGTCTTGCCTGGCCGGAATCCTTTGGCGGGCGCGGCCTGTCACCGGCCCGGCTCCTCATCTGGTATGAGGAATATGTGACGGCCCGCGCGCCTTCGGTCCTGAACTGCACCTTCGTCGGCATCAACCACGCCGGCCCGACGCTTATCGCCTGCGGCAGCGAGGCGCAGAAGGCGTTCCACCTGCCGCGCATCCTCGACGGGCGGTCGATCTGGTGTCAGGGCTTTTCCGAACCCGGCTCGGGGTCGGATCTGGCCTCGCTCAAGACCTTCGGGCGGGTCGAGGGCGACCATCTGGTGGTGAACGGCCAGAAGATCTGGTCGAGCTTTGCCGACATCGCCGCTTATCAGGAACTGCTGATCCGCACCGAACCCGGATCGCAGCGCCACAAGGGGCTGAGCTGGGTGATCTGCGACATGTCGCTGCCCGGCGTCACCGTGCGCCCGATCCGCAACATGGCCGGGGTCAGCCATTTCGCCGAGGTGTTCTACGACGACGTCCGCATCCCGCTGACGGACGTGGTGGGCGCGGTCAATGACGGCTGGGCGGTTGCCATGACGACGCTGGGGTTCGAACGGCGGATGGCGGCGATGGCGCTGCAACTCGACCTGTCGGTCAAGGTCGAGGATCTGATCGCACGGGCCCGCCCCGCCCCCGGATCGGCGGTGGCAGAGAGGCTTTCCGACCTGCGGGCCGAGGCGGCGGCAATTCGCGCCATGACCTACCGCACCGTCCTGCGCGAACCGACCAGCCCGTTCGACGGGTCCATCGTCCGGCTGGCCTTTGCAGAACTGGAACAGCGCATCTACCGCGCCGGGATCGACCTGATGGGGCCCGAGGCGCTGGTCGAGGGGCCGTGGGTCCACGACTATCTGGAAAGCTACAGCGAGACCATCGCCGGCGGCACCGCCGAAATCCAGCGCAACATCATCGCCGAACGCATCCTTGGCCTGCCGAGGGAGGTGCGGGCATGAGTTTCGACCTGACGCCTTCGGACGACCTGCGCGCGATCCTTGACGCGGCGCAGGCGATGCTGGACGCGCATTACCCGGTCGCCCGCCTGCGCGACCCCGCATGGTCCGATCCGGTCGCGCCCCTGGCCGATTTCGGCGCCTTCGCCCTTGCCCTGCCCGAGGGTGCGGGCGGCGCGGGGTTCACCGTGCTGGAGGAAGCGCATCTGCATGTCGCGCTGGGGCGGCATCTGGTGGCGCCCTTCGCCATCGCCCATGCCATCGCGGCGCGGGCGTTGCCGGATGGGGGCGTGTCGGGCGGAACGAAGGTCTGCGCCGGGGTCGCGGCAGGCGCTGGCTGGCTGCTGTTCGACCCCGCAGGCGCCGGGCTGGCGCTGATCCGCGATGCGGACGGGTTCCGCCTTGCCGAACTCGCGGGGCTGGCGTTTGAACCCGTCACCGCCATGGGCCACGGCCGCCCGATTGCCCGCGTGCAGGCGCCCAGCGGCGCGGGTCGGCTGTTGGACGACACGCAGGCCCGCACAGCCCGCCTCCTGATCTCGGCCCAGCTTCTGGGCGTGGCCACCGCCGCCCGCGATCTGGCTGTCGCCTATGCCGGAATACGCGAACAATTCGGGCGCCCCATCGGCAGCTTCCAGGCGGTCAAGCACCATTCCGCCAACATGGCCATCGGGGTGGAAATGCTGTCGGCGCAGCTTGACATGGCCGCCATCGCCCTGCGCGACGGCCATGCCGATGCCTCGTTCCAGATCGCGGCACTGGCGCGGCTGGCCCCCCGGATCGCGCTCGACACCGCGCGGACGGGTATCCAGATCCACGGCGCCATCGGCTTTTCGGCCGAGGCTGACGCTCACCTCTATGTCAAACAGGCCCATGTTCTGGCGCAGCTTCTGGGTCAGGATGATATTCTGGCACAGGCTGCGCCCCTGACCCCCCGACGCTGAAAGGACCAACCATGCGTGTCGCCCTCATCACCGGCGCGTCAAGCGGCATCGGCCTTGTCACCGCGCAGACGTTCCTGCGGAACGGCGTGGCCGTGGTCGGCGTCGGCCGCGACCCCGCCAAGCTTGAAAAGGCGGCGGCCGACTGCGCCGGACTGGCGGCGCCGATGGTGACGCTTGCCGCCGACATCACCGATGACGACGCCCCCGCGCGCGCCGTTGCGCTGGCGCTGTCGGAATTCGGCCGCCTCGACCATCTCGTCAACAATGCGGGCGTCGGCAGTCCGGCGCCGGTGCATGACACCGACGACGCGATGCTGGACAGCTTTCTGGACATCATGCTGCGCGCCCCCTTCCGCCTTGCGCGCGAGGCGCTCAAGGCGTTCGGCGACACGGCGACCATCGTCAACATCTCGTCCAGCTATGCCATCGTCGGCGGCCTGCGCGGCGGGGCCTATTCGGCGGCCAAGGCGGGGCTGCACGGGCTGACCCTGCACATGGCGGCACAATACGGATCGGCGGGGATCCGGTCGAACGCCGTCGCCCCCGGCGTGATCCCGACGCCGATGACCCACCACCGGCTCGAGGTCGAGGCGTTCCGCCGCATGAACTATGACATGACGCCCGCAGCGCGCTGGGGCACGCCCGGGGATATCGCCGAGGCGGTCTGGTTCCTGTCCTCGCCCGCCTCTGGCTGGATCAACGGGCAGGTGCTGGCGGTGGACGGCGGCTGGACGACGACGAAATACCTGAGCGAGGCCGCGCTTTCGGCCGAACGCGACCTGCGCCCGGCGGACTGGAGCCATTCGGGCAGGCCGGTCCCGAAGACCGATCCGTAATGGCGCACCCGGCCCTCTAGCCCCCCGCCTCGCCTTTCCGCAATTCGGTCTTGAGCACCTTGCCCGAGGCGTTGAGCGGAAGGCCCGCCACGAAATCCACGAACCGCGGCACCTTGAAATTCGCCATCCGCTGCCGCGCCCAGCCGATGACATCGGCGGC
The DNA here is from genome assembly GCA_964540965.1 of uncultured Rubellimicrobium sp. GTDB lineage: Bacteria > Pseudomonadota > Alphaproteobacteria > Rhodobacterales > Rhodobacteraceae > JADYZU01. The sequence continues at coordinate 14,308 of CAZIOT010000015.1, forward strand.
CGCAAGATCCGCGCCCGGTGCCAGAACGATGAACGCCTTGCCGACCTCGCCCAGCCGTTGGTCGGGCACGCCGATCACGGCGACCTGCGCCACCCCCGGCAGTTCGAGAAGCATCTTCTCGATCTCGGCCGGATAGCAGTTGAAGCCGCCGCAGACATAGATGTCCTTCAGCCGGTCGGTGACGCGCAGATAGCCGTCCGCGCCGACATGGCCGACATCCCCGGTATGCAGCCAGCCGTCGGTGTCGCGGGCCTCGGCAAAGGCGGCCGGGTCATCGAGGAACCCTTTCGTCACATAGGCGCTGCGGATCAGGATCTCGCCAGCCTCGCCCCGCGGCAATGTTTCGCCCTGCACATCGACGCAGCGGACCTCTACCCCCGGAAGGGGCAGGCCGACCGAATGCGCCACAAGGTCCGGGTCATCGCCCGCGCGCGTGCAGGTGCCGATGCCGTTGCATTCGGTCATGCCCCAGGCGACCGCCACCGTTTCGAACCCCAGATCGTCGCGCATGGCGCGGATCAGGTCGACGGGCACCGATGCTGCGCCGGTCATCGACAGGCGCAGGGTCGACAGGTCGAAACTTTCCCGCCCGGCGTGATCCAGAAGCGACCGGAACAGCGTCGGCGGGCCGGTCAGGACCGAGACCCTTTCGCTTTCGATCAGCGACAGGGTGGCGGCGGCATCGAACCGCGCCAGCGGCAGGACGCAGGCGCCGGTGATGAGGCTGGCAAGCCAGCCCATCTTGTAGCCGAAGGTATGGAAGAACGGCGGCACAATCAGGTTCACATCCCCTGCGCGCAGGCCCCAGATCTGCGCATAGCGCCGATAGCCGTCGATATTCTGCCAATGGGTGAAGGTCGCCCCCTTGGGCCGCCCGGTGGTGCCCGAGGTGAACATGATGTCCATGATGTCGTCGGGGCCGACCTGGGCGGCCCTGCGCCGCGCCTCCTCTGCCGGCACCGCTTCGCCCGCCGCAAGAAAGCCGTGCCAGTCGGTCGCGGCGCCCGGCGGGCCGCGGAACGCCACCAGCCGTTCAAGGCCCTCGGGGCGAAGGGGGGCGATGGCGGCGGCATAGTCGGTGCCCAGGAATTCCCCCGGCGTGAACAGGATCCGGGCGCCGCTGCGGCGCAGGATCCCGGCCGCCTCGCCGGGTTTGAACCGGGTGTTGAGCGGCACCAGAACCGCACCGATGCTCTGGGCGCCCAGCGCGGCGGCAATCCATTCGTGGCTGTTGGGCGCCCAGATGGCCACGCGGTCGCCCTTGCCGATACCGCAGGCCAGAAACGCCCGCGCCACCCGCAGCCGCAGCGCGTCAAGATCGCGGAAAGACAGGCTGAGGTCGCCCTCGCGGATCGCGATTTGCGCGCCGAACTGCCGCGCCGCGTCATCGACCAGTGCGGGCAGGGTGGCGGGGACCGAAACCTCGGGCGGCACCGGTCAGCCGCCTCCGGCCGAGGGGAACCGCGGCGGGCGCCGTGACAGGATCGCGTCCAGCCCCTCGGCCATGTCCGGATGCAGGAACGACAGCCGTTCCAGCGCCGCCGAATGTTCAAAGATCGGCTGCGCCTGCCGCAGCCAGCCGTTCAGCGCGCGCTTGGTCCAGCGGATGGCAAGCTGGGGACCGGCGGCCAGCCCCTCGGCGATGCCGATGGCGGTGGACAGCACTTCGGCGGCGGGCACGGCCATGCTGACCAGCCCGATCCGCGACGCCTCGGCCCCGTCAAGCGCGCGGCCGGTCAGGAGATAGAGCTTGGCCTTGGCCATGCCGCACAGCAGCGGCCAGATCAGCGCGGCATGGTCGCCGGCCACGATCCCGCCGCGCACATGCCCGTCGCACAGCACCGCGTCCTCGGCCGCGACCGAGATGTCGGCCATCAGCGCCACGGCAAGGGCGCCCGCCACCGCCGCCCCCTCGATCGCCGAGACGATCGGCTTGTCGAGCGCCATCATGCCCAGCGGAATGGCCAGCAATTCCTCGAAATCCGCGAAATCGGCGCGGCCCTCGGACGTCCCGGCCTTGCCGGCCAGGTCCCTCACCCAGCCGATCTCGCCCCCGGCGCTGAAGGTTCCGCCGCTGCCCGCGACCACCACGGCACGGATGCGGTCATCGCGCCCGATGGCGGGCCAGATCGCGGCGAGTTCGGCGTGAAGCACCGCCGTCATCGCGTTCTTCTTCGCCCCGGTGTCCATCGTGATCACAAGGACGCCGCTGTCGCGCAGCGACAGCTTCAGGCTGTCGTATCCGTCCAGATCCATCCTCACGACACCACGGTCGCGTTCCAGGCGGACAGGCCCAGCGGCTGCAGCGCATCCTTCAATTCCTCGCGGAAGGCGCGTTCGACATCGGCGACGGTCCATCCCGCGCAGGTGGCGTGCGCGGGCACTTCGGACGGATGGGCGATCAGTGACAGGCGCGGCGGGTTGATGCGGACGATCTGGCCGTTGATCCCCGCCGCCGCGTCGGACAGCAGGAAGACGACAGGCGCGGCATTGTCCTCGGGCCGGATGGCGGTGTCGCTGCTGCCGTCGCCCTTGAACGCCAGCATCGTGTCATACATGCGCGACTTGGCGATGGGCGACACCGCGTTGACCCGCACCCCGGTTCCCGCGACATCGACCGCCCAGCCATAGGTCAGCGAGGCGACGGCGCCCTTGGTGGCGCCGTAAAGGCCCATGTCGGAAATGCCGGCATGGGCGCCCGAGGTCACGTTGACGATGGACCCGCTGCCCTGCGCGGTCATGGCGCGCAGCGCGTGGACGCCGCAATGCACCGGGCCAAGCACGTTCACCTCGACGATGGCGCGGATCCGCTCGGGCGTCTCGTCCTGAGGTCGCGACAGGTGAAAGATGCCGGCATTGTTCACCAGCCCGTCGATGCGGCCGAAGCGGCCGGTGCAGCCCTGCACCAGCGCCTCGGCGCCGTCCCAGGTGCTGATGTCCGATGTGTCGGCCACCGCCACGCCGCCCGCCGCGCCGATGGCCGCGACGACATCCGCCGCAGCCGCGGCGTCGATGTCGTTGACCACCACGCGCGCGCCCTCTTGCGCCGCAAGCCTTGCATAGGCGCTGCCAAGGCCGCGGCCGGCCCCCGTCACCACCACCACCTTGTCCGACAAAGCGCCCATCACGTCTTCCTTTCAACCGGTTGTCCATCGGCTGGCCACGGCCCGCCCTGCAATGAATTCTGCACGAAGGCGATCATATGGTAAGCACCGATCAGGAAGGTCAGCTCGATCAGCTGCGCCGCGTCATGGTCCTGCGCCAAAGCCGCCCAGGTCGCATCCTTGATCCGCGCCCCCGCGTGCAGTTCCTCGACCGCGCGCAGGACTGCGGCATCGCCCGGCGTCCAGACCGGCGCCGCCGATCCGTCGCGCAGCGCGCGGATCTCGTCCCCGGCAATCCCCGCCGCCATCGCCAGCGGCTCATGGGCGTTCCATTCCAGTTCGGCCGCGCACAGCGTCGCGCAGCGCAGGATCGCCAGTTCGCGCGTCCGGGCCGGCAGCCTGCCTTTCAACAAGAGCTTGCCCGCGAAGGGCGCGAAGCGGCGGTAAAGCCCCGGGTGGTGCAGAAGCGTCCTGAAAAAGGCCTCGGCCCCGGCGCTTGCCCCCGTTTCGGACAGGGACGCGGCCAGCAGGGCGCGGGCGTCCTCTGACATCTCGTCATGGGCAAGCGGCCCGATCCGCGGCATCCTTGGCTCCCCTTTCCGCGCGCGGTATGACCTTGGTCACACCGCACCGGGCGCGCCAATGCCGTTTTGGTCGGGTTGATGCCGAAAACGCATCAACCTTGCCTCAACCCGACTCCGCGACGGTGCCGAATGTGGCAAGGAAACGCTGCAGCGACGAGGACGGGTTCCCCTTCATGCAGACAAGGTCGATGTGGAACGGCGGCGGCAGTTCCGCCAGCCGCCGAAAGACGATGCTGCGGCCCTGATACTCCTCGGCGATGGTCGCTGCGGTGATCGTGACGCCCAGATGCGCGGCGACCAGCCGGACATAGGTCAGGACATCGCCGCCCGTCTCGACGATCTTGGGCGTCAGCCCGGCGGCGGTGCAGAGGGGCACCAGCAGGTCGAAAAGCTCGGGCGACTGGTCACGCGGGATCCACAGGAAATTCTCGCCGCGAAAGTCGGCAAGGCGGGGCGAGGTGTCCCTACGGGCCAGCGGGTGGTCGGCCGGCATCGCGAACACCCAGTCGACGCGCGCGGCCCCGACCGCGGCAATGTCGGCGCCGAACCCGCCCTGCGGCCGATGCACGAAGGCGGCGTCGATCTCTCCCGCCCGCAGCGCGGCCAGCGCCGACCGGGTCGTGGCCGGATGCAGGGCAAGCTCTACCCCCGGCGCGGTCGCCCGGAACCGGTCGACGGACCGCGGAACCACGGGATGGCTCAGCGCCGAAGGGATGTAGGTCAGCCGCAGCACGCCCTCCCTTCCGCTTGCCACCTGCTTCATCTCCTGCAGGGCGTTGTCGACGCCCTGCAGGATCGACCGCGCGTGTTTCAGGAACACGACCCCGGCAGGCGACAGGCGAACGCGCTTTCGCACCCGTTCGAACAATTGAACGCCAAGTTCCTGTTCAAGCTGCCGGACATAGCGGCTGAGCGCGGGCTGGGCCACGAACACCCTTTCGGCCGCGCGATGGAAATTCTCCTCCTCGGCGGCGGCCACGAAATAGCGGAGTTTGCGGACATCCATGCCGAGGACGCTAATCAGGACCGGGCGCCATGGCCAGCACCGGTTTTGCGGCCCGAATCCTCGACGTCGCGGCACAGCTTGCCGCGCCCTGACTGGCCGTCTAGGTTCGCCCGAGGGTCGGGCAGCACAGGAGGCGCAATGCCGTCCGGGCGCGCGGGAGATCGGGAGGCGAATGTCGACGGCACGCAGGCGATCCGCCGCGCGGCGGCGATCCTGCGGCGCATCGGCCAGGCCAATTCGCGCGGCATCGGCCTGTCTGACATCGCCGGGACGCTGGACCTGCCGCGCTCGACCACGCATCGCATCCTGAAATGTCTGGTCGAAGAGGGGCTTGTCCGCCACGACCCCGAACACCGCCGCTATCTGATCGGCCGTCTGACCTATGAACTGGGGCTGGCCGCCACCGGCGAAATGGCCGAAATCGCCCGGTGGCAGGTGGCGGTGCGCCGCATCGCCGAACGCACCGGCGTCACCAGCTATCTCTTGCGCCGCAGCGGCATCGAAGTGGTCTGCATCTTCAAGACCGAGGGCAATTCGGTGATCCGGGTCATCCCCGTCGATGTCGGCGAACGGCGGTTCCTGGGCGTCGGCGCCGGATCCTGCGCGTTGCTCGCCGCACTCGACCCCGAGGAATCGGAACAGGTGATCGAGACCATCGCGCCCTCGCTGGTCGGCTATCCGGCGCTTGATGCCGGGGCGATCCGCAGCATGGTCGCCGACGCGCGGCAGAGCGGCGTTGCCATCAGCCACGGCCATGTGGTCGAAAACGTGATCGGCGTCGGCATTGCCATTCCCGAACCGGGGGGCACGCCGCATCTGGCGCTGTCCATCGCCGCGCTGACCCCGCCCGGCGGAGCCCCGGTCATCGAAGGCTGGACGCAGGTCATCCGGCAAGAGATCGGCGCCGTGCTGGCCCAGAACGGCACCTCGGCCGACGGGCGCCAGTAGCGGCGCCCTACAACGCCTCCACGATCGTCACATTGGCGGTGCCCCCGCCCTCGCACATTGTCTGAAGCCCATGGCGCAGCCCCCGCGCCCGCAAGGCGTGAACCAGCGTCGCCAGAAGTTTGGTGCCACTTGCCCCCAGCGGATGGCCCAGCGCGATGGCGCCGCCGTTGACGTTCAGGCGCGCCGGATCGGCCCCCGTCGCGGCCAGCCAGGCCAGCGGCACCGAGGCGAAAGCCTCGTTCACCTCGTAAAGGTCGATGTCGTCGATCTTCATCCCGGCACGGGCCAGCGCGCGGGCGGTGGCGGGCAGGGGTTCTTCCAGCATCACCACCGGGTCGCCCGCCGTCACCGTCATGTTGACGATCCGGGCGAGGGGCGTCAGCCCGTGGTCCTTCAGCGCCCTTTCGCTGACGATCAGCGCGGCCGAGGCGCCGTCGCAGATCTGGCTGGCGTTGGCGGCGGTCAGCACGCCGCCCTCGCGCAGCGGGCGGACCGCGGCAATCCCCTCGGGCGTGGCGTCGAAGCGGATGCCCTCGTCCACCTCGTGCAGCCCGTCGCCGACCGGAACGGGCACGATTTCGGCGCGAAAGGCGCCGGCCTGCGTTGCGGCGGCGGCGCGGCGGTGGCTTTCCAGCGCGAAGGCATCCAGCACCTCGCGCGTGGAGCCGTATTTGCGGGCAATGGCCTCGGCCCCGTCGAACTGGCTGAAATCCTCGACGCCGAAACGCGCCTTGATGCGGGGGCTGAAGGGGCCGGTGCCGATCCCGGCCTTGTCGTGCAGCAACCGGTTCGAGAACATGGGCACCCGGCTCATGCTCTCGACCCCGGCAGCGATCACCACGTCCTGCGTGCCTGACATGACGGCCTGCGCCGCGAACTGCACCGCCTGTTGCGACGATCCGCATTGCCGGTCGATGGTGACGGCGGGAACGGTCTGCGGCAGGGAGGAGGCCAGCACCACGTTGCGGCCAAAGGCAAAGCTCTGTTCGCCCGCCTGCGTCACGCAGCCGACGATCACGTCCTCGATGGCATCGGGGGCAATGCCGCTGCGGGCGGTCAGCGCGTCCAGCACCGCGGCCCCCAGATCGGCGGGATGCCAGCCCGCCAGCGCCCCGTTGCGCCGGCCCCCGGCAGTGCGCAGCGCGTCGACGATATAGGCGGCGGGCATGGGCGTTTCCTTTCAGCGGCCGGTGAAGGCAGGTTTGCGGCGGTTGAGGAAGGCCGTGACGCCTTCGGCGAAATCGGCGGTGCCTGTGGCGGCGACAAAGGCCGCGCGCTCGGCCTCCAGATGCTCGGGCAGGGTCATGGTGCCGTCCATCAGCCGCTTGACCGCGCCCAGCGCCAGCGTCGGCCCGGCGGCGATGCGCAGGGCCAGCGCCTCGGCCGCGGCGGCAAGGCCTTCGGCGGGGGCGGTCAGGTCGGCCAGCCCGCAGGCCAGCGCCTGATCCGCGTCCAGCGTCGCGCCGTCCAGCAACAGGCGCATCGCCATGCCGCGGCCGACCCGGCGCGGCAGGAACCAGGTCAGCCCGCAATCGGGCGAGGTGCCCAGCCGGTCATAGGCCACGACAAACCGCGCGTCCGAGGCGGCAATCACCAGATCGCCCATGAGCGCGAGGCTGAGCCCCGCCCCCGCCGCCGCCCCATGGACGGCGCAGATCACCGGCGCGGGCGCATCGCGCAGGGCCAGGATCGCGGCATTGAGCGGATCAAGCAGCGCGTTGATGACCTCGCCCGCCCTGTCGATGCCGTTTTCCGCAAAGGCCGCGACGTCGCCCCCGGCGGCAAAGGCCCGTCCGACGCCGGTCAGAAGGACCACCCGCAGCCCCGGTTCGGCGGTCAGCCCGCGCACGGCGGCAAGGAACGCCTGCGCCATCGGCACGTCGATGGCGTTCAGCGCGGCGGGCCGGTTCAGCGTCAGTCGGCCGATGCCGGTGGCAGCGTCGAACCGCGACAGGACGGTGTCCATCACAGCAGCTCGACCGCCATCGCCGTCGCCTCGCCCCCGCCGATGCAGATCGCGGCGACCCCACGGCGCAGACCGCCGCGGCGAAGCGCGTTCAGCAGCGTCACGACGATGCGCGCGCCGCTGGCGCCGATCGGATGGCCAAGGGCGCAGGCCCCGCCCAGCACGTTCATCCTGTCATGCGCGATGCCAAGGTCGCGCATCGCCGCCATCGGCACCACGGCAAAGGCCTCGTTCACCTCGAAAAGGTCCACCTGATCGGGGGTCCAGCCGGTGCGGTCCATCAACGTCTTGATGGCGCCGACCGGGGCGGTGGTGAACTGGCCGGGTTCGCGGGCGTGGCTGGCGTGGCCCACGATACGGGCAAGGGGCGTCAGCCCCCGGCGTTCGGCCTGCGAGGCCCGCATAAGCACCAGCGCGGCGGCGCCGTCCGAGATGGACGAGGAATTGGCCGCCGTCACCGTGCCGCCCTGCCGGAAGGCGGGCTTCAGCGTCGGGATCTTTTCCGGTCGGGCGCGGGCGGGCTGTTCGTCGGCGGTGATTGCCCTGGTCTCGCGCCCCGCGGGCGCCTCGACCGGCACGATCTCGGCCGCCGCGGCGCCCGACCTCTCTGCCTCGAGCGCGCGCGACAGCGAGGCCAGCGCATAGGCGTCCTGTTCCTCGCGGGTGAACCCATAGGCTTCCGCGCAATCCTCGGCGAAGGTGCCCATCAGCCGGCCCTTGTCATAGGCGTCCTCGAGCCCGTCGAGGAACATGTGGTCCATGACCGCGCCATGACCCATGCGATAGCCTTCGCGGGCGCGGGGCAGCAGGTAGGGGGCGTTCGACATCGATTCCATGCCGCCCGCGACCACCACGTCAAAGGCGCCGGCAAGGATGCGGTCATGGCCCAGCATCAGCGCCTCCATCCCCGATCCGCACATCTTGTTCAGGGTGGTGCAGGGGGTGGCGATGCCCAGCCCGCCCGCCAGTGCCGCCTGCCGCGCCGGGGCCTGTCCAACACCGGCCGGCAGGACGCAGCCCATGAGCACGGCCTGCACATCCGCGGGTGCGACACCGGCGCGGGCCACCGCCGCGCGGATCGCGGCGCCGCCCAGCGCGGGGGCGGTCAACCCCTTGAGTTCGCCCAGAAAGCCGCCAAGGGGCGTGCGCTGGGCGGAAAGGATGACGACGGGATCGGATTGGGTCATTCGGGCCTCATGTCAGGGGCAGCGCGGCATCCGGCCGGATGGCCTTGCCGTTGGGGGGCGGTGATGTGCCGCAGCCATGTCCTTGCGGTTGCAGGGCCCGGGGCCGGACAGCCGCGGTTGAGGGGGAAGGGCCTTTCCGAATTGCGCATCTCGCCCCCCTTAGCCGCCAAGGCTTCGCGCGATCACCATGCGCTGGATGTCGCTGGTGCCTTCGTAGATCTGGCAGACCCGCACGTCGCGCCACAGGCGTTCGACCGGGAAATCCTCGGTATAGCCATAGCCGCCAAAGGTCTGCATCGCGTCGGAACACACCTTCTCGGCCATTTCCGAGGCGAAAAGCTTGGCCATCGACGCCGCCTGCAGGGCGGGCAGGCCCGCATCGCGGGTGGCGGCGGCGTGGAACACCATCTGCCGCCCGGCCTCGACCTGCGTCGCCATGTCGGCCAGCCGGAACGCCACCGCCTGATGGCCGATCAACGGCTTGCCCATGCTTTCGCGGTCCTGCGCATAGGCAAGCGCCGCGTCCAGCGCCGCCTGTGCCATGCCGACCGATTGCGCCGCGATGCCGATCCGCCCGCCTTCAAGGTTGGACAGCGCGATGCGATAGCCCTCTCCCTCTTGCCCCAGCAGGTTCGCGGCCGGAATCTCCATATCCTCGAACACGATCTGCGCGGTGTCCGACAGGTGCTGGCCGGTCTTGCGTTCCAGCGCGGCGACGCGGTAGCCGGGGGTCGCGGTCGGCACGATGAAGGCCGAGATGCCCTTCTTGCCCGCCGCCGGATCGGTCACGGCAAAGACGATGGCCACATCGGCGCTGCGGCCCGAGGTGATGAACTGCTTGACGCCGTTCAGCATCCAGCCCCGGTCGGTCCGCACCGCCCGCGTCCGCAGCGCCGAGGCGTCGGACCCCGCCTGCGGTTCGGTCAGGCAGAATGCGGCAAGCCTGTCGCCGCGCGCCATCGGGCGCAGGAATTCCTCCTTCTGCGCCTCGGTCCCGTAGCGCAGCACCGGCACGCAGCCGACCGAGTTGTGGACCGAGACCACGGTCGACACCGCACCGCTGCCCGCGGCGATCTCGATCAGGGCGGCGGCAAAGGCGACATTATCCAGCGCCGCGCCGTCCCATTCCCCCGGCACCAGCATCCCCATCAGGCCAAGCGCGCCCATCTCGGCGATCAGGGCGCGCGGAAAGGCGCGGTCGCGGTCCCAGGCCGCGACATTCGGCGCCAGCCTGTCCTGGGCAAAGCGGCGCGCCATGTCGCGCACCATCACCTGGTCTTGCGTCAGGATCATGATCCCCTCCCGCGGCTGGGCGTTGACGGCCCTTTACCCGATGGTATAGGTGTATACCGATCAGTAAAGAGGAATGGCAAGTCCCTTGTCCGCCGAACCGATCCCCGCCCCCTGGGCCGATGCCGCCCGCCGCGAACGCGACCGCGCGGCCAAGCGCGAGGCGGTGCTGATCGCCGCCGTCCGGCTGTTCAACACCCGCGGCTACCACGCCACCTCGCTTGACGACGTGGCCACCGCGCTGGGCGTGACCAAGCCGACGATCTATCACTACTTCGCCAACAAGGACGACATCCTGTTCGAATGCGTGCGGCGCGGGCTGGACGGGCTGACCGGCGCGGCACGGCAAGCCAGCGCGCAGGGCGGCATGGCGGCGGATCGCCTAAGGGCGCTGCTCATCGCCTATGGCGTGCTCATCACCGACGATTTCGGCCTCTGCGTGGCGCGGACGCAGGACCATCTGCTGACCCCCGACAGCCGCGCCCGGTTTCGTGCGCTGAAACGCGGCATCGACCGCATCCTGCGCGGCGTCATGACCGGGGGGCAGGCGGACGGGTCGCTTTCTGTTGCCGATGTGCGCATCGCCGCCTTTACCGCCGCGAATGCCCTGAACGGCCTCGGGCAGTGGTTCGACCCCGCCGGGCCGCTCAGCCGCGAAGAGGTCGCCCGCGCCACTGCCGATGTGCTGCTGGGCGGGATGATCGCCGGGAAAGGACACTGACATGGCGATGCCGAAAGCCTTTGCAGGGCTGCGCCTGCCCGCCATCGCCGCGCCGATGTTCCTCACCTCCGGCCCCGATCTGGTGGTCGAGGTGTCGCGGTCCGGCCTTGTCGGCACCTTTCCGGCGCTGAATGCGCGCACGACCAAGGGCTTTGCCGACTGGCTGGACCAGATCGGAACCCGGCTCGCCGCCCATCCCGGTGCGGCACCCTACGGCGTCAACCTGATCGTTCACCGGACCAACCCGCGCCTTGCCGCCGACCTGGATATGGTCGCGCGTCACAAGGTGCCGCTGGTCATCACCTCGCTTGGTGCGGTGCGCGACGTGGTCGATGCGGTGCATTCCTACGGCGGCCTCGTGTTCCACGACGTGATCTCGCGCCGCCATGCCGAAAAGGCGGCCGAGGCCGGGGTCGACGGCATCGTCGCCGTCTGCGCCGGGGCGGGCGGGCATGCAGGCGCCCTGTCGCCCTTTGCGCTGGTGGCCGAGATCCGGTCGTTCTTTGCCGGCGCCATCGCCCTTTCGGGTGCGATTTCCACCGGCGCCGACATCGCCGCCGCCCGCGCCATGGGCGCCGATCTTGCCTATATGGGCACGCGCTTTCTTGCCACGCGCGAGGCGATGGTCAGCGACGAACAGAAGCGGATGACCGCCGCCGCGCGGGCCGCCGACATCGTCCATACCCCGGCAGTTTCGGGTGTCGCGGCGAATTTCCTGCGGCCAAGCCTGATCGCCGCGGGGCTTGACCCCGACAACCTTGCGCCGCACGCCGGGCTTGACATGCAGGCCGAGGCAAAGGCCTGGCGCGATGTCTGGTCGGCGGGGCAGGGGGTCGCGGGTTTTGACGACATCCCCGGCGCGGCGGACCTGTGCGACCGGCTGGCGGCGGAATATGCGGCGGCTGTGGCGCGCATGGCGGCCGATCCGTTCGTAGGACGCGGGTTGCCGCGATGACCCCGGCCCTTGGCGTAAAGGAAAGCGGCATCGCCCGCGCGGCGGTCATCGGCGCGGGGGCGATGGGATCGGGCATCGCGGCGCAATTCGCCAATGCCGGGGTGCCGGTCGATCTTCTGGACATCGCCGGGGATGGCGACCGCGACGGCCCGGCCCGCGCCGGGATTGCCCGGCAGATCGCGGCGGGCGGCTTCATGGACGGCAGCGCGGCGGCATTGGTGCGGCCCGGCAACCTGGACGACCATCTGGACCGGCTGGCCACGGCCGACTGGATCGTCGAGGCTGTGATCGAGGATCTTGCCATCAAGCGCGCGCTGTTCGCCCGTATCGCGGCCGTGCGGCGGCCGGGGTGCGTCGTGTCGTCCAACACCTCGACCATCCCCCGCGCCGCGCTGGTCCACGGCCTGCCCGCGGATTTCGCCCGCGACGTCCTCATCACCCATTTCTTCAACCCGCCCCGCCACATGCGGCTGGTGGAACTGGTCGTCGGCCCGGACGCCCAACACATCGGCGCCCGTGCGGGGACCGCGGCACGGGTGGTGCTGGGCAAGGATGTGGTCCCTTGCCGCGACACGCCCGGTTTCATCGCGAACCGTATCGGCTGTTTCTGGATCGCCGCCGCCGCGCTGAAGGCCGCGCGCATGGGCCTGACCGTGGAAGAGGCCGATGCCGTCCACGCCGCGCTGGGCATCCCGCGCACCGGGGTCTTCGGGCTGCTCGATCTGGTCGGCCTCGACCTTGTGCCGCATGTCTGGGGCAGCCTGATGGCGACGCTGCCCGCGACAGACGCGCTTCAGGCGCATGATCTGCCCGGCTGGGCGGTGATCCGCGACCTGCTGGCTCAGGGGCGGTTCGGCCGCAAGACCGGCGCGGGCTTTTACCGCAAGGGGCCGGACGGCACGCGCGAGGCGCTGGACCTTGCCACAGGCACCTATCGCCCGCTCGCCCCCGTCGATCCGCAGACCCTGCCCGGAGGCGGCCGCGACGTGGCGGCGCTGGTGACGGACAGCGGCCGGTTCGGGCGCTATGCGGCCGCCGTGCTGTCGCAGGTGCTGGCCTATGCCGCCGAACACGGGCCCGACATCGCCGGGGATGTGGGCGCCGTCGATGTCGCGATGGAGCTGGGCTATTCCTGGCGCGAAGGGCCGTTCCGGCTGGCCGAGCGGGCGGGCCTTCGGCCGCTGGCCGCCGCGCTGGACACGGTGCCGCCGCTCTTGTCGCGCGGGCTGGCCGAAGGGTTCTATCGCGACGGTCAGGCCTTGTACACCTCTGACCCGGGCCGTGCCCCGGCCGCCGCCCCCGCGATCCTGACCGGCGCGGCCGAAGTGCTTGCCAACCCGGCGGCCTCGCTGCGTGATCTGGGCGAGGGCGTTGCCTGTTTCCGCCTTGACGCCCGCATGGGCACGTTCTCGCCCGCGGTGCTTGACCTGCTGGAACCTGCGCTCGACCTTGCCGCCCGCGATTTTCGCGCGCTGGTGCTGGCCGGGGGCGACGGGCGCGGCTTTTCGGCGGGGGCGGATCTTGCCCATTTCGCGGGTTTCCTCGACCGGGGCGACACAGCGGCGCTGGACAGGTTCGTGGCCCGTGGGCAGAACCTGTTCCTTGCCATGAAATACCTCTCGGTCCCGGTGGTCGCGGCGGTGCATGGCGTCACCCTTGGCGGCGGCTGCGAATTCGCGCTGCACGCCGACCGGATCATCGCCCATGCCGAGGCGAATATCGGCCTGCCCGAGGCGCGGCTGGGCCTGCTTCCCGGCTGGGGCGGCTGCACCCAGTTGCTCCTGCGCCACCATCAGGTCGGGGGACCGGACCCGCTGGCCGCGGCCTTTGACGCCTTGCGCGGCGGCCTGACGACCGGCTCGGCGCTTCAGGCCCGCGCCGCCCGCTTCCTGCGCCCCGGCGACGGTATCGTCATGCACGCGGGCGACCTGATCCCCGCCGCAAAGGCCGCGGCGCTGGCCATGGCCAAGGATTACACCCCGCCGCCGCAAGCCGTAATGCCGACGGCCGCTGCGACCGACCACGCCCGCCTGATGGCCCGCATCGATGCCGGCGCGGCCGAGGACGAACGCGGGCTGGCCTCGGCCATCGCTGACGTGCTTTGCGGCGGGGCGGCGGGATACCTGACCGAAGCCGACATGATGGCGCTGGAACGCCGCGCGCTTGTGACCCTTGCCGCCGGCCCCGCTGCAAGAGCGCGGATCGCAGAGTTCCTGAGGCGCTGAGACTGCGGCATCCTTAAGGTTAAGCCATCATATTGATAAAAAAGTACTTTTATAGCCTGATACCGCCCGCTCCTCAGGTCGTTCAGACAAGCGGACCCAGGCGATGCGATCCGCGCCGCGCAGAGAGGTCCGGCGTCGGTGGCCCGTCGCCCCGGCATCCCGCCACGCCTGCTTGGCAATCTTGGCTATCGGGGTTTCCAATGGTCAGTCCGGATAGTCTCGGGCTCAAACCGAATGGGGACGATATGCGCTTCTGGCAAACCGTTGTTGCGTTGGGACTAATCGTGTCTGCGGGTCTTGGCCTTCTGGTCATGTCGGGCGGCGCGCGCAGTTTGTGGGCGCCGCATCTTCAGGCGCAACTGGTCGTTCAAGACTTTCCGCTGCCGCCGGACATGGGGGTCGACCCCACCCGTGTGGCAGAGTTCATGGCGGCCGAATTGCAGAGCCGAATGGAGGATGACGTCGCGATCCGCCTGATGCTGCCCGAGGAAGATTCAGAGAAGGTGCGGGACATCGTGTTGCCGCGGCTGATGAATTCCGTCGCGGTGCAGGCGATGATGAGCGAGATACCCGAACTTGACGCCCTTCTGGACCTTGGATCGTTCCGTGAGTCGGTTAGTGGCGTGGTGTCGAGTGATGCCGCGACCACCGATGTCGCCCTGACGGTGCCCGGCGCGCGGCTGGCCACGGTGGATGGAGAGATTGTGGAGATCACCACCACCTCGACCGGCATGACCGCGCTCGAGCTTGGCGACATGGCCGCCGGGCAAAGCCACCAGGTCATCCTGTGGCTGGATGAACGCGCCTCGGCGCATGACCTTGGCCGTTCGATCCTGCTGGGCGGCGACCGCGAACGCGGCCGGGTGCTGCTCAGCGGCGATCGTGGCTGGTTCGGTGCCGATGTCGAGGCGCTGCGCTGGGGGCGCTGGGTCATCGGCGGCGTGCTGAGCGCCGTGCTGGTCTTTGGTCTGGCCAGCGTGATGCTGCCGATCCTCGTCCTCAGGCAGGCGCGTCGCCGGCAACCCGGGGGGCGGGCGAACGCGTCGTTGTGATCCCGGACGCATGGCCCCTGACGCGGGCGCCGGCGCCGGGACCACCCGTCATGGCGGCTTGGTCGGGGTCACCGGCGCTTCGGCCGTGCCAAATGTCAGCATCGACGGATCGAACTGAAAGATCCGCTCGCCCACCCCGGAGGATCCGCCGGGGTTCATTTCGGCCTCTCCCAACTCGAGCTCGAGGGCAAGCGCCTCGGCGGTCTCTTCCGGCGCCGGTGCATCGGTTTCGACGGTGCCCTGCACGTCCTCGCCCTGCGCAATCGCGCCCATCGCATCGTTGACCTTGATGCTGAGGTCGTCGGAATAGGGCAGTTGATAGGCGCGCGGCTGACCCACCGGATAGTTGTCCTCATCCAGCGTCTGCAGCCAAAGGAACACCTGACCCTTTTCACCCAGCAGCAGATTCGGTTCGACGATCTGCGCCCAGAGCATCATGAACCTGGGCGGAATCGGACTGTCCGAGGGCAGGCCGCGCAATTCGCCGACGCCATTGAACGTCAGCGGGATGAGAGCGATCGTCGCCATCGTTGCCAGCACCTTGAACAGCCAGTGCAGGCGCGACCACAGGACGAGATAGGCAAGGAACGTCACCACCAGCGCATAGGCCGCGGTCAGGGACAGGATGGTGAAGGTCATTGTTCGATCACCTGGCC
Source organism: uncultured Rubellimicrobium sp. (assembly GCA_964540965.1). Classification (GTDB taxonomy): domain Bacteria; phylum Pseudomonadota; class Alphaproteobacteria; order Rhodobacterales; family Rhodobacteraceae; genus JADYZU01. Next base: position 30,002 of record CAZIOT010000015.1, read on the forward strand.
GGTTGCGGGGTCTATGAAGCCTTCCGGTGCATTCCCGCCCGCTCCGCCGTCTGGCCCCTTGTCGCCGGTCCGGGTCAACTCGACCAGGCTTCGCGGAATGTTGTTGACGTTCTCGACCTCGCCCCCGGCAAGCGTAAAGCGCACGGCGGTCACCTCATCGCCGGTGCCGCTCAGTTCCAGGGTCTGGTAGTAGATCACCTCTACCGTCGGGTTCAGCTTTTCGACCTTGACCTCGACTGGCAGCGAAGCGGTGCCGTTGGCGATGTAGTGCACGATGTTGACGATATATTCACCGTCCTGCAGGCCGCGGAAGGCGACGGTTTCCTGGTTCAGCGGGTTGGAAATCTCGACGTCGTTCAGCAGGATGACATCCTTGAACATGCCGCGGTCGTCACGTTCAAGGTTCATCAGCCCGGCCTCGCGCTGATTGTACCAGGCGATATTGCCGGCCGGGTCCATCACATAGGTGTCCACGTCATCGGGATTGTTGTCGGGCCAGGTGACGGTGATGATAAGTTCGGCCTTGGGGTCGATCTTTCCTTCGTCCGCGGGTTCGTTGATCATCGCGAACGAGATGAAGAACATGAAGGTGATGGCCTTCAGGGAATTGAAAAGAAGAGCCGAGAAAATCTCGAACTCGGGCTCCTGCTCTTCTTCAAACATCGCGCTCGCCACGGGCCAGGAGCGGCAGCAGCGAGACTTCGGTAAAGCTTACCGCGGTCTGGCTGATGTCGGTCACGAGTGCATCGGCGATATTGTATTCGATACGCAGCAGGATGCCGCCGATCAGGCCGGCGATGGTGGTCAGAAGCGAGACGGCCATGCCGGCGATCATCTTCTGCAGGGCGGCCCGCAGGGTATCGACGTCGAAGTTTGCCAGATCGCCCATCGAGTTCAGCATCATGACGAAGCCAACCATCGTGCCCAGCATGCCCAGCTTGTACAGCAGGTCGGTGCCATAGGTGCCGATCTTGGTGCGGCGGCGAAAACTTGCGCCAAGGCTCATCATCAGAAGATGAGCGTTGCCTTCCACCTCGGACGGGGTTTCGCGCGAACGGATCACGTCGGCGACAAATCTGTCGACAAGGCCGCCGCCACGCGGCATGTCGGGAATCCGGGTGGCGTTGTCGAGCTTGTTCTTCCAGGTCAGTGCCCGGCGGTATTCGCGGGACAGCTCGAACAGAATCCACAGGCAATGGCCCGAGAAGGCCACGAAAAGCACCGCGATCAGCACCGTGATCCGGGATTCGTCGGCCACGAACAGATAGGTCAACAGTCCATAATCATAGGACACCACGCATCCGATCGAGACCAGAGCGATGAACAGCGCCCATTTCAGGACCGCGTCATAGGCCCCGTCGCGGCCGGGTGTCAGGATAGCGTCGGCAAGTTGCGTCATTTTTGGTCCTACCTGAAACCGCCCGGAGTCTCGCGCCGGCGAAACAGCCATGGTTCTTCGAAATTCGAGCCGGGCTGCCAAAGCCCGGCACCCTCGGCGATCGCGTCTGCCATCTGCGGCAGATAGGCATCAGTTTCCTCGGCATAGGCCAAGGCCATCCCCGACCTGACCATTGAGGCGTTCAAATCTTCGCCGCCGCTTTCACAGATGCCGAAGCGCCGGCCAAAAGGGTCGGGGTCGCCATGGAAAAAGCAGACAACCTCTCCGCGGCCGGCAAGCAGCTGCAGGTGGCGGAACGAGACGTCATAGCAGCCCCAAAGCTCTCCGTTCAGTTGACAGGTCTGTCGCCGCTCGGGCGCGTCGATGCCCCAAAGGATGACGCGCTGTTCCCCGAACTTCAGGATGTCGGCGTCGATCACCTCTGCCAGACCCCGGATTTCGGTCGCGTTCGTCTGGGCGCTTGCGGGAAAGACCGCAGCCGTGCAGAGAAGGGCCATAGAGAAGACCAATGTCCAGAATTTGCGAAAGCCGGGGACAGGGCCTGTATCAGAACTCATGAGCAGACCTTTTCGACAGTAGGAGTAACCTGAGATGCGGATTGCGCTGGCGGCGGTCTTGGCTATGGCGGCAAGTCCGCTTCTTGCCGATCAGGTGGCCGATCTGATTGCCGGAACCATCACTGAATGCCGCGACTGCGACCTGACGGGCGCGAATTTCAAGCGGGCCGATCTGTCCGGCGTCGATCTGACCGGCGCCATTCTGACCGATGCCAGCTTTCACCGCGCCAATCTGCGGGATGCGGTTCTTGACGGGGTGACGGCTATCGGCACCAACTTCAACCTGGCCGACCTGACCCAGGCGCAGATGTCCGGCGGCGATTTCACCCGCTCGATGTTCTTCGGCGCGCAGATGTCGGGCGCCAACCTGAGCGGCGCCAACCTGACCGAGGCGCGGATGCAGACGGCGCGGCTGACCTCGGCCACGCTGGCCGGCGCGGTCCTTGACCGCACCCTGCTGCGCGAAGCGGTGGCCAACAACGTCGATTTCAGCGCCGCCTCGATGCAGGAAACCAACCTGAACGGGGCGCGGCTGGGGCGCAGCGTGTTCGATGGCGCCACCATCAACTTTGCCGGATTTGTCGAGGTCGAAGCCGGCAACGCCAGCTTTGCCGGTGCGACGATCACCTACACCGATTTCTATGGTGCCAATCTGCGGCGGGCCCATGTCGCGGGGGCGGTCATCAGCGGCAACCGCTTTACCACCGCGGCCACCCGCGAAGTGGATTTCGACATGGCAACGATGAGCGCCAACTTCATGGCCGACGGCCGCCTGCAGGACTGAGGTCATGGCGCCGCCGTCGCGGGGGAATAGGGGGCCAGCACTTCCTCGTAGAAGGTCTGGCTCTGGAAATAGCCGGTATTGACCTCCTGGGTCTGCGGGTTGATCGCGATCTGCCCGCGCTTGCGAAGATAGCTCGATTCGATCGAGATCAGCGTGGTGCCATCCGGCGACTGGCCGGTGCACAGTTCGTGAAAGAAGGCGGTGCCGACAGGCATTTCGCCGTCCTGCATCGGGATTTCGGTACAATCCAGCGACCAGTCGCCGTATTGCGCCTTGAAGTTGTTGATCAGGGTATAGGCCGTGCGGCGCACAAGGTCGCTGGCGCGGTCGTCGGTCACGATCCGGCGGCCCTGCACGATGCCCTCGGCATCGACCAGCAGCGACACGATGACCGGATGCGCATAGACCGAGGTGCCGGCGCGCAGGAACTGGTATTCCACTTCCAGCGCCTGCGCGATGTAGGCCTGCTCGTCATCATAGACGAATCCGACCTCGTACAGGCCGGACGCCTCGGGCGTGCAGGACAGAAAGTCGCTGAACGAGGCAAGGGCAAGCCCCGCCGGGCCGCCGCCGGTGCCGCAGGCGATCTCGGCGACCTCGTTGTCGGGAACCTGCGAGATCGGCTGACCCAGCGTGACATCCCAGATGGAATAGACGGGCGCCACATGGGTCTGTGCCATCGCGCCATGCGCCGATCCAAGGGCAAGCAGGGCAGGGCCAAGGATTGCGGGACGGAAAGTCTTGCGCATTGCGTGTTTACCTCAGCCCGTCACAAGCCGCGGCGGAGGGATTGTTGTAGAACCGGCCACATTCCTCGAGCGTCGGTTCTCCGACGCCGATCACATAGGTTTGCAGATAGGCGACCACGTTGGCAACATCCCGTTCGTTGAAGACCTTGCCGCGCCTGGGTTCCGATCCGGGCTCGAAATCCTCGAGGACCATTCCGAAACAGCGGTCATCGTCATAGGCCGCGCGGTCGTGATAGGGCATCGGTGTGCCGGGTCGCCCGCAGGCGATGACTTCCATCAGCGCCGCGGTATCCAGGGTGGTTACGCGCAGATCGGGCCCGATGGGCGCTTGCAGCCTGGTCCCGCCATCGCCGTTCCCGGCCCAGCCGTGACAGTCGACACAGGCGCCGACCCGCCGATAGACGGTCCTGCCGCGTTCCGGATCGCCGACCGTTTCGCTTCCTTCCTGGGACCGGGTCATGGCCGGCGCCAGCGTCACAAGCCCAAGGGTGGCAGCGGCAAGAAGCATGGCAACGGAACGACTCGACGGGATGTATTTCACTGGTTGATCCAGGGTTGGCAGACAGAAATGCCGGGCAACCGAAGCTGCCCGGCACGAAGGTCACGCGATTATTCGAGCGCGAAGACCCAGAGCATGTTCGCCGCCTGCATGTTCGACAGCGCCGGTGCCAGACCGCCGCCGGTCCCAAGGGCGCCGCCGACGATGGCAACATACTGCTTGCCACCGGCGGTGAAGGTGATCGGCGCGCCTTGCAGCGAGGTGCCGACGTTCATCGACCACAGTTCTTCCAGCGTCGAGGCGTTGTAGGCCGCGAAGGTGCCATCCATGTGGCCGGCCCAGAGCAGGTCGGCCGAGGCCATGACACCACCATACATCGGATAGGTGGTGGCATGCGTGGCGGACACCTGGCCCGTGGCAACGTCAACCGCGTTGATCGAGCCGGTCTGCTCGCCGCTGTTCACGCCGGCACCACCGATGAAGATGTTGCCCGCAACGACGTCAGCCGCAGCGACTTCACGCACCGACAGGTCCGAGCAACCCTCGATCCCCGCCGCATAGGCAAGGCCGAGTTCCGGGTTGTAGGCGGTCGGGAAGAAGTTGGTGCCGCCCTGGATGTTCGGGCAGGTGGTGGCAGTCGCGCCGGCACGGGTGATCGCACCGATCGCATAGGTCTGCAGCGCAGCTTCCGGGTTGTATTCCAGCGGCTTGCCGGTCTTGGGGTCGATGCCGGCAGTCCAGTTCAGGTTGCTGACATAGGGCACCGAGTTGATATAGGCACCGCTGGCACGATCAAGGGTGTAGAAGATGCCGTTGCGGCCGAAGTGCGCCAGAACCTGACGGGTTTCGCCGTCGATCTCGGTGTCGAGCAGCAGCTGCGGACCAACTTCGTCATAGTCCATGTAGTCGCCGGGCGTGTACTGGAAGTACCACTTCAGTTCGCCGGTTTCGACGTCAAGGGCGACGGTCGAGTTGGTGTAGAGGTTGTCGCCCGGGCGATATTCCGGGTCATACATCGGCACCGGGTTGCCCGTGCCCCAGAAGGCGGTGTTCGATTCGGGGTCATAGGAACCCGCAACCCAGGCCGCGCCGCCACCAGTCCGCCAGCAATCGGGGTTGCCGGTCTGGTCGCAGAGCCAGGTTTCCGAACCCGGCTGGCCAGGCTCCGGCACCGTGTAGAAGCGCCACAGTTCTTCGCCGGTTGCAGCGTCCAGCGCCGCGATCCAGCCGCGGGTCGCCCAGTCACCATAGGATTGGCCGACAAGGATCTTGTCGCCGATCGCCTGCGGCGAGTTGGTGAAGCCTTCACCGGTGTCGGTCGCGATCTGCTGTTCCCAGACGATGTCGCCGGTTTCGTTGTCGCAGGCAACGACGCGGCCGTCGGGCAGCACGGTGATGACATTGTTGCCCGAGAGCGCGAGGCCACGGTTCGCCAGAAGGATGCCGAGGCTCGGGTCCTTGTCGATTTCCGTCTCGCAGACCCATACCAGCCGCGCGGCATCGCCGCTCGACATGTCGAACTTGTAGGGGGTGCCCCAGGGGTCCGACACATAGAGAAAGCCGTTGTCGGCCAGCGGCGTCGCTTCCATCGCGCCGATGCCGAAGCCGGCCGGTTCGGCACCGCCGATCGCGGCGGCAGTGACAAGGCGCAGACCGGCGACGTTGCCGGCGTTGATCTGGTCCAGGGTCGAGAACCGGTTCAGGTTGTAGGAGTGGCCGACCATCAGCCAGTTGCCGGCTTCCGCCTCGGTGCCTGCGGCCAAAAGGCGCTCCGGCGTAACTTGGGCGACGGCCATCCCCGCCGTGGCCGAGGCCGAGGCCGCAGCCAGCCCGGCGATCAAATACTTCACTCTCATGCTGAGTCTCCCGAATTCTTTCCGGTCATGTGAACGGATGGCACCATGTTGGCATTATTGAGTGATGGATATTCTTATAAGCAATATTGGACATCCGATGCCCGAACCTTCAGCGCAGTTGTGACGGAGAGGCGGTCCACCAGTCGCACCCCGGCCCGCCGCGCCAGAAACGAAACGGCCCCGGGGGTCGCCCGGGGCCGCGCAAACTCTTACCTGTCGCATCCGGGGAACGCCGGAACGGTACTGCGGCCGTTCCCTGCCTGCCCGTGCGGGGCCATTCCTATGCCGCGCGCCACTTGCGCACGAACAGGAAGCGGACAATCCCGAGGACGACCAGAGTGACGCTGGCATAAAGCGCATACCAGTAGCCATCGAGCAGCGCCGAATCCATGCGTACCCGGCGGTGCGAGGTTGGATCGGTGTACTGCGACCGGCCGATGAACTCCATGTCCATGCCCACCGCGCGCATGTTGCCGATATAGTAGGCAAGGCCGACCGCAAGCAGGTAGGACAGGCCGACGGCGATGATCAGCACCGCCGCGAGCGGCACCTTGATCGGCCCCAGCGAAAGCCGCACGTTCAGGAAAAGGCTGGCCAGCAGGGCCAGCATCGCCAGACCAAAATAGGTCCAGACGAACGGGCCAAAGAAGGCGGGCATCTCGTAAAGCGCCGGGTCGGACGCCATCCTGACCTGGCCCACCGCTTCAATCCCCCAGGGGTGCAGCAGCATGTCCTGTTCGCCCTGAATGACGGCGATGTCGGCGACCCACCAGGGCGAGAACCAAGAATAGACCATGAACGCAGCCGCCGCCACGAGCAGGATTCTGAAGATCCAGGCCCCCGCACCCCCGCCTGTAGTCCAGGCTGCACCGTCAATCTTTGTCATATCCTCTCCCATCCCGCTATTTCAGGGCCCTCATGCCAAACGTATCAGTGCCGGTTTCAATGGGTCAAGCTTTGGACCCCGGCGCAGGGTGGATACCGTGGTTTTGACCGTGGTCAAGGCATTGGAACAAGGCAACGAAGGGGGTGCTGCGCTGTCATGCCGCAGGACGGTGGCAGACTTTTCGGGCGCAAACGGGGTCGCAATTCTGTCTCTGAATTACCTTTTGAAAACATATGATTACACGAACTCGGCCTACGATTGTGGCCATGCGGGCGCATATGACCCGCCATCCACGGTGGCGAAATCGCCGTTCGACGGAACCGTAATCTCGGCGCTTGTCCTGCTGACTGCTTCGCGAACCAATCTGCTGTATTGGAAAAGGAAATAGCCTTCTTGTCGGGTTTCTTCCGGCCCTGGCATCGGCTGCCGCGCGAACCCGACCCGCACCTTCCTGGCGAAGGTCCGGCACATCATCCGCCCCATGGCCAGAACGCCGCGCAGGTCGTCCATTCCCGCGCCCGGACACCGGCGCGTGGCCGCGCCGCCGCTGCTGAGAGAGCCGGCACCCGCTGGCAGCGAGGTCTTGCGTCGGGTCTGTCCCCCCGTCCTGCATCCCGCCCGCCCGAAAGCAAAAATGCCAGCCCGCGGGTCACCCACGGGCTGGCATTGATTCTGCTTGGCTAGGGCGTGCCCTGAGGCACTATGTCGCAGTTTGCGTCAGGGCCGACCGCTGATCGCGAGCGGCCCTGACAGACCCGCCCTTACGGGCAGGACAGTTCCGGCTGGTCGATGCCGAGCGTGTCGAGCACGTTCGTCTCGTGCAGGAAACCCTCGACCGGCGCCACCACGATAACCGCGTCCGCAGTGGCCAGCAGGACCGGCATGCGCAACTGTCCCGACCAGGGCCGGTAGTTGATCTGCACGCCCTTGGAGCCGTCAAGCGCCATATCGTCCGACGACATGTAGGCCGTCATCGCCGCGCGCGTCTGTTCGGGCGCCCGCGTATAGGCCTGCAGGATCGACTTCACCGCGATCCACGACGCCCAGTCCACCGACTCCATATGCCGCCCGTAAAGCTGATCGAAGCGCGAGGAGACCTGCGTCGCCCCGTCCCGTTCCATCGCCCAGTGCCAGGCTTCGGCGGTCATGCCGATCGAGCCGATGACCGGCCGCGCCTCTTGCGTGGAATAAGGCACATAGCGCCCGAACTCACCACGCGAATCGGCCACGAATACCGCGTCATAGTCCACGCCGCCGGTCAGCAGGGCGACGTTGTTGCCCTCGCGCTGGGACGGATCGGCGGCAAGGGTGAAGCTCCGCCGGTCGGCGATGGCGATCCGCAGCCGCTCGGCGCTTTCGACAAAGGCATCGGCCATGACCGAATCGCGCGGATTTTCACCCTCAAGGATCAGCACGTTGGTCCAGTCCTTGAACCGCAGATACTGCGTGAAGGCATCCATCATCTGCCGGTCGCTGGGATAGGCATGCAGCAGGCCGGCATGGCATTGCATCCGCAGCGCATTGTCCGGCGCCGAGATGTTGATCAGGGTGACATCGGGTTCGGCCGCCGCCACCGTCTCAACCATCTCGCCGGGCAGGTCGAGGAGGACGAAAAGCGCGCCCTCCGCGATCAGTTCCTGCACGGCGGGCAACGCATCGTCGCCCGCCACTTCCCGCGTTTCCATCCGCGGTACCAGCCCCATCGCTTCCGAGACGAAGGCGAGATCCTCGACCCCCATCTGCGCCCCTTCGATCGAGCGCACCGGCGGCGGGACGATCAGACGTGCATAGCCCCAGTCCTGGATATAACGGGGGTCGTCCTGCAGCGTGACAAGGCCGATCACCACATCGGCCAGCGGCTGGTCCTGTGCGGTGGCCGCGAACGGCCACACCAGCATTACCAGGGCAAGGATCCGGCGCATGATCAGTCGTCCACCAGGATGGAATGCGGCGTCCGTCCGACAGGGATGCTTTCCACCGGGGTCATCGTGGTAAGGTCGATGATGGTGATGTCGTCCGAAAGCCCGTTGGCGACATAGGCCGTCTGTTCGTCGCTGGAGAGTGCGACGGACCAGGCCCGCGAACCAACCAGGATATAGGCCTCGACCTCGCGGGTCGCCGCATCAATCACCGCGATATGATTCGCGCGGCCGAGCGAGATGAAGATCCGGCTGCCATCCTCGGTGATCGCCATACCCACCGGCGTCACGTCCTCGGGCCGGAATCCCGGCGGCTGAAAGCTCAGAACCTCCTTGATCGACTGGCTTGCCGTGTCGATCACATGCACTTCCGACGACAGTTCGTCCGAGACCCAGAGTTCGGCCCCGTCCGGCGTCACGATAAAGCGCCGCGGCCGCGTGCCGACGATGATGTTCTTCGTCACGCGCGCAGTCACCGGATCGACGACATGGACCATGTCGGCCACTTCCGAGGTGACATAGACGGTCCCGCCATCGACCGAGTTGATCACCCCTTCCGGCTCTGCCCCGGTCGGCACCCGCTCGGCAACGGTGCGCGTGGCGATGTCGATGAACTCGAGGGTGCTGTCCTCTTCGTTCGAGACATAGATCCGCGTCCGGTCCGGCGAAAAGGCAAAGACCTCGGGCGAGGGTCCGGTCGGGATGCCGTCGATCACCTCGAAGGTCGCCATGTCGATGATGTCGATCACGTCATCATCGCCGCAGGCAACATAGAGAAGGGTGTGGTCGTCGTTGAAGTGCATGTCGCGCGGACGCCGCGACGTCTCGATCCGCGCGATGATCTCGTGTTCGGGCGACAGCACGACGATTTCGTTGCTTCGCTCGAGCGAGACGAAGATGTTGCCCGTGCCCTGCGCATGGGCGGGCAAAGCCACACCCATGGCAAGAAGGAACGCAGGTAGAAGCCGCATGAAGCCCCCCTCAGTTGACGATGAAATGGCCCAGCATGCCGCGATCCTGATAGCCGGCGACATAGAAGTCGTATTGGCCCGGGCGCAGCGGCACGAAGGTCAGGACGAACGTCCCGGCGGCGTCGAATTCAAGGCTGTAGATGTCGGCGGCCTTCACCTCAAGCTCGTTGACCACCACCTGGTTGACCCAGGAATTGCGGAACAGCTCCGGCGCGAACCAGGCAAATTCTTCCTGGCCATCCGACGAGATGGAGATCCGGTAATACTTGCCGGTTTCCAGCTGGTATTCGGTCTGGCTCATCGCCAGGTCGCCCGTCAGCATCAGTTCGGGCAGGTCGGTCGGGTTCGAGGCAAGGTTGCCTTCGGCAACGACGGCCCCCGCCTGAAGGGCCACGATCAGGGCCGCGGCCCCCGCAAGTTTCGCACGCATTGTTCACTCCCCTGTTGAACATGGCCACTCTGGCCGGACGCCTCATCGTCGGAATTTGTCGCTGACAGGGTGCTGACAAATCCCCTGCCGCTCGCTGACGGCCCAAGGGCCGGACTATCGGCAACATATTGATATGGCTGAAGATGTTTATGACATTGACTAAGCTGGCGGTCCTACATTGGGAATACCAATGCCGATACCGCCGCTGCAAAACGGCCGTCAGGCCGCCTTCGCGCTCAGCACGATCGACGCTTCGAGGCCGCGCGCGGCGCTTTTCAGTTGCAGGAAGCCGCCCGAGGCGCGCGCAAGGTCGGCGGCGATGGCCAGGCCAAGGCCGGCACCGTTGTCCTCCCTGTCCTCATCGCCCTCGCCCCCCGACTCGGCGCTTTCCAGACCGCGCCCGTCATCCTTGACCGTGATTCGCAGGCGGCCGTCCGGTTCGTTGGTGATGGTCACCTCGACCTTGCTGACGGCAAACCGCGCCGCGTTTTCCAGAATCGCCCCCAATGCCTCGGTCAGGGCGGCCGGGTCGGCGGCGGCCTGGGCATGGCTGTGGCGTGTCACGGTCCAGTCAAGCGCCGCGAAGGGGGGGATGCGGCGCAGCACGCCGATCAGGTCTTCGGCAATCTGCGCCGGATCGGCCCGCCGTTCCGCCGGCGCACCGTTCCGCACGGCATGAAGCTCGTGTTCGACCTGTGACTGCATGGTGGCGACGATATCCTCGACCCCGTCGGCTGCGGCGACATTTCCGGCATTTCGCAGCCGATGCGCCTCGCCCATCAGGGCCTGCAAGGGCGTCTTGAACACATGCGCCAGCTCTGCCGCCCGCTTGCGGGCCTTGAGGACCTGACCGTCGCGTTCGTCCAGCAGCCGGTCGATTTCAAGGGCAAGCGGTTGCACCTCAAGCGGCAGGTCGGTCCCGATGCGCTTTGATTCGCCGCTGGTCAGCGACGCCACGCGCGATCGGATGTGCGACAGGGGGCTGAGGCCGACAAAGAACTGCACCGCCCCGGCCAGCAGCAGGAGGAGCGCAAACAGCGCGACATAGGGCAGCAGGTCGACAAGAAATTCGTTGCGTAGCTTGACCAGCGATGACCGTTCCCAGGCGACGCTGACGATGATGTGGTCGTCGGCCCCGCCCCCCGGCAGCGCCAGCGACCTGTGGGCCACAAGGATCGGCTCAAAGATCGGCCCCTTGGCCTGTTCGACCACAAGATCGCCAAAGACCTCTGCCGGGACGTTCGAGATGTCCAGGTTCTGGCCCCAGAGCGAAGGGGACCGAAGACGCTGCTCGCCACGGCTGACCTGCCAGTAGCGCCCTGAGAAGGGTTCGGAATACCGCGGCTCGGACGGATCCTGCTGCAACTGGACCCTGCCGTCGGGGCCAAGCCGGATGTCGGACAAGATCAGGTCGATCTGGCTGCGAAGTTCGTTCGCCGCCCAACGCTCGACATGGCGATCGAACAGCACGGCAAGTCCCAGCCATGCCCCGGAGGTGACCAGAAGGACCATGACGATCCCGGCCAGGGCCAGTCTGACCCGAAGCGAGGCTAGGTTCACGGCTCGCCCTCGAGTTCATAGCCGAAACCCTTGCGGGTGCGGATGATGTCCTGCCCCAGCTTGCGCCGGATCCGCGCCATGATCGCCTCGAGCGCATTGGATTCACGGCTGTTGTCGGTGCCGTAAAGATGTTCAAGCAGCGCGCTGGCCGGCAGGGTGCGTCCGGCCTGCACGATCATGTAGGCCATCAGGCGGTATTCCAGCGGGGTAAGCGGGACCTCCACGCCATCCATCAGGATCTTCATGCGGTCCATCTGCAGTTCCAGCCGTCCCACCACCTGACGCGAGGTTCCGCGCCCGGCCGAACGCCGGACCAGCGCCCGCGCCCGCGCGATCAGTTCCTCGATCCGGAAGGGTTTGGGCAGGTAATCGTCGGCGCCGGCGTTGATGCCTTCCACACGTTCCAGCCATGACCCTTTGGCGGTCAGCACCAGAACCGGGGTCTCGACACCCTCGTCACGCCAGCGCCCCAGCACCTCAAGCCCGTCTAGGCTGGGCAGGCCAAGGTCCAGAATGATGAGGTCATAGCTTTCGGTGCCGCCGCGGAACCAGGCGCTGGCGCCGTCATCGGTCGTCTCGACCAGAAATCCCGCGTCCTTCAGCGCATGGCTGACGTCGCGGCGTATCTTGGGATCATCTTCGACAATCAGCGCCCGCATGTGCCCGCTCCCGGTCTTGCAGCCGGATGGTGCCCCGGTTGTGCCGGACAGAAAAGTGCAACGTGACCCCGCGGGGCCCTGGCGCCGTGCAAATCCACCGCAGTTCTGCCGGCAGGGCGACCTTCGAACGGGCGCGTCAAAGCCTTGTCCACCCGGTCCCCTGTCCTGGGCGCGGCAGTCAGGACCAGTTGCGTTCGACGCTGCCCTTTGCGGCCCGCGCGAACAGCATCTTCTGCAAGGCCGCGTTTTCCTTACGCAGGGTTCCCACCTCGTCATGCAGGCTTTCGAGCACGTCGCCAAAAGGCGACTGGTCGATCACGTCGCGCACCCAGCGGGACAGGATCGACAGGCTGATGCCCAGATCGCCGGCCAGTTGGGCGCGCGATACCTCTCGGGTCAGGATCAGCCTGACCGCCGCTTCCCTGACATCCGATCCTGGAGGGACATTCCGGTCTTCAACAATCTCATCGCGCAACGCAGTCTCTCCGCTTCGGTTTCGCCCGGTCAGGCTACGCCACCACACCTGACAAACGGCTGACGTCCGTGTCGCAGATCACGCCGGCGCCTTCGCCTTGACGCGACGCTACCCTATGCACAACATTGGCGCGGCCAATCGGGGGCCATGTTACCCCGATCCAGAAATCGGTCGGCCCTGAGCGGGGCCGGCCGCGGGAGATATGACATGAATGTGACTGCCTTGAAGATCACCGTTGCGGGGGTCGCCGCCGTCGGCTGGATGGCCCTGTCGGCCTTCTCTCCCGCCGCCAAGAAGATCGAGCTTGGGTTGCAGGCGGGCGGGACCGCCTCGTGGGAAATCGCCGCCATGGAGGAGGCGGGTATCGCCGAACACCATGGGATCGAGATCGAAGTCCGCGAGGTGGCCAATTCCGGCGCGGGTCAGGTCGCGCTGCAGGCGCGCGAGGTCAACGTGATCCTTTCGGATTTCGTCTGGACCTCGATCCAGCGCCACGAGGGGGCCGATTTCACCTTCGTGCCGCATTCGCTGGCCGTGGGCGGGCTGATGGTCATGCCGGGCAGCCCGGTCCAGTCCGTTGCCGATCTCGAAGGCACCTCGATCGCCGTCGCCGGCGGCCCGGTCGACAAGTCCTGGGTCGCGCTGCAGGCATTTTACGCTGCCCAGACCGGCGGCACGCTGGCCGATCTGGTCGAGGTCGAGTTCGGCGCCCCGCCGCTGGTCAACGAACTTCTGCTGTCGGGCCAGGTCGATGCCTCGCTCAACTTCTGGCACTTCAATGCCCGCGCGACCGTCGATGGCGCCGTCGAGCTGATTTCGGTCGCCGACATGCTCAAGGAACTCGGGGTCGAACGCACGCCGCCGCTGCTTGGCTGGGTGTTCTCCGAACGCTGGGCCCGGTCCCACGATGAAGAAATCGCGCGTTTCCTGGCCGCTTCGTACGAAACCAAAGAGCTGTTGCTTGAGGACGACGCGATCTGGGACACCATCCGCCCGGTGATGGGCGAGGATCTGACCGACGAGGCCTTTATCGCGCTGCGTGACAGCTACCGCCGCGGCATCGTCACCACCTATGATCAGGCGGACATCGACGCCGCCGCGCAAAGCTTTGCCGTGATGGCGCAATACGGTGGCGTGGAACTGGTCGGCGAAATCACCGAAATCGCCGAAGGAACTTTCTGGGACGGGTTCAGGATCGGGAGTTGAACGAAACCCGCAACACTTCCGCGGGTTCCGTCCCTTCTGGCTGGACCGGAGTGAACCAGCCAAAGGGGGCACCCGCGGCACCGTCGCAGTCGACCAGACCCGCCGGGGGGGCGCAGTGGCTTGAACTCGCCTCGTTGCCGCTTCTCCTGCTGATCTGGCAGATCGCCGCCTGGATCCTGCAATCCCGCTTCCTGCCCGGCCCGGTCGTGGTCGCCGCGGAGATCTGGGATCTTGCCTGGGACGGCCCGCTGTTCGACGACTTCGGCAAGACGCTGTTGCGTGCCATGATCGGTTTCGCCGTGGCGATGGGCATCGGCACCGCCATCGGCATCGCCCTTGGCCGCACCGTCTGGGCTGACCGGCTGTTCGCGCCCTGGGTCGTGGTCGGCCTCAACATCCCGGCCATCGTCGTCGGCATCATCTGCTACATTTCCCTCGGACTGTCGGATTTCGCCCTGATCCTTGCCGTGGTCATCAACAAGATTCCGCTGGTCGCCACGATGATGCGCGAGGGCGTGCGCGCCCTTTCCGCCGATTATGACGAGCTTGCCGCGACCTTTCGCATGCCGCGCGCGCGCTATCTGCGGCTGGTGCTTGTGCCGCAGCTCATGCCCTATCTTCTGGCCGCCGCCCGCGCCGGCCTGTCGCTGGTCTGGAAGATGGTCCTTGTGTTCGAGGTGCTGGGCAGCGACGGAGGCGTCGGCTTTCGCGTCGGCCTGTATTTCCAACTCTTCGACATGAAGGGCATCCTGTCCTACACCTGCTGTTTCGTCGCCGTGATCATGGCGCTGGAATACGGCGTGCTCCGCCCCATCGAAGGGAGGCTGCTGCAATGGCGCAAGGACCGGGCCTGAGCCTGCGCATCGACTCCCTCGCCCTTGGCCCCGGCGTGCCCTTGTTCCGCGAACTGCGGCTTGAGGTGGCCCCCGGTCAGGTTCTTGCCCTTCTCGGCCCCTCGGGCGTCGGCAAGACCACGCTGCTGCGCATCCTGTCCGGCGCCGAACGGCGCTGGCAGGGCGAGGTGCAGGTCGGCGGCAAGGCCGCTGCGCTGGCGCCGATGCCCGGCTATGTCTTTCAGGACGCCCGCCTGCTGCCGTGGCTGACCGCCGCCGACAACCTTCGCGCCGTTGCGCCGGATCTGACGGATGCCCGCATCGCCGAACTTTTGGGCGAGGTCGGCCTTGCCGGGCAGGAACGGGTCTGGCCGCACGCCCTATCGGGCGGGATGCAGCGCCGCCTTGCCCTTGCGCGCGCCCTTTCGGTCAATCCGGGCCTGCTGCTGCTGGACGAGCCTTTTGTGTCGCTGGACCGCGCCATGGTCCGCGACCTGCAGGCCCTGTTTCTCAAGGTCTTTCAGGCCGGCAATCCCACCGTGGTCATCGTCACCCACGACCCCGAGGACGCCGCCCGTATCGCCGACCGGGTGGTGGTCCTTCGTGGCCGCCCGGCGCAGATCAGCGACGATGTAACGCTTCCGGGCAGGCCCGGCCAGCGCAGCGCCGCCGACATCGCCCGCCTTGCCGCCGACCTTTCCGCGACCGACGCCCCTGCCCAGGTGACAGCATGACCGTGGTGCCCTACCTTTCGCTGACCGATGTTTCCAAATCCTATGGCAGCAAGCAGGCGCTGCGCGACGTGACCCTTCAGGTCAACGCGGGCGAGGTGGTCGGCCTGCTTGGCCCCAACGGCGCCGGCAAATCCACCCTGTTCCAGATCTGCGCCGGCCTTTTTGCCGGCGACAGCGGCGCGGTGTCGCTGTTCGGGCTGGATTACCGCCATGCGCCGTCGGAAATCCTGCGCCGCATCGGTGTCGTCTTTCAGTCGCGTTCGCTGGATGCCGACATCTCGGTCAAGGCCAACCTGCGTTTCCACGGCGGGCTTTTCGGCCTGTGGGGGGCCGAATTGCGGCGCCGGATCGCCGCGGTGGCCGAGACGATGGAGATTACTGACCTCTTGTCGCTTCCCGTCCGTGAATTGTCCGGCGGCAACCAGCGCCGGGTCGAGATCGCCCGCGCCTTGCTGTCGAATCCCGACCTGCTGCTGCTTGACGAACCCTCGACCGGCCTTGATCCCGCCTCGCGACAGCGCCTTGTCGCCACTGTCCGCACCCTGGCCGAGACCGAGGGCAAGGCCGTGCTGTGGTCCACCCATATCGCCGAGGAAGTCGAGAACGCCGCGCGGATCGTCCTTCTGGTCGATGGCCGCGTGATCGAGGACGCGCCGCCCACCGCCCTCAGGGACAAGACCGGTGCCGAGACCATGACCGGCGCCTATATCGCCCTGACCGGCGCCAAGCCGGACTCTGTGATCCCGACGCCCGAGTGAACGGTCATCGGGACCGCGGACCGGGTCAGCCCCGCTTTAGTTTGCCGATGGTGCCGATCTGCGGATTGTAGCCGCGCACGGCAAGGGCGAAGGCCACCAGGGTCGTGCCCAGCACCACGGCCAGCGCCACCCAGTTCATCTGGCCATAGGCGGTAAAGCGGATCAGCTCGATCGCGTGGGTGAACGGGTTTGCGGTGGCCAGATACCACACCAAATCCGCCCCGCTTTCCCGCAGCTTCCACAAGGGGTAGAGGGCCGAGGACAGGAAGAACATCGGGAAGATGACAAAGTTCATCATCCCGGCAAAGTTCTCGATCTGCCGGGTATAGACCGTCACCACCAGGCCGATAGCGCCCAGCATCAGCCCCGCCACCAGCGCCGAGGGGATGGCGAACCACATCGTCGCCCAGGGCATGTGGATGCCCAGCAGCGCCGCCACGGCCAGAAAGGCCACCGCCTGACCCAGCGCCAGTGTCGCGGCCGCGACGATCTTGGCGAACAGCAGCCAGGCGCGCGGCAGCGGCGTCACCAGCATCACCCGCATCACCCCGGCCTCGCGGTCATATACAAGGCTTAGCGCCGACTGCATCGACTGGAACAGCACGACCACGCCGACCAGCCCGGGCAGGACATATTCCTGATAGGGCGTATAGGTCCGGTAGGGCGCGATGATCGAGATGCCCAACAGGTTATGCATCCCGGTGGCAAAGACCAAGAGCCAGAGCAGGGGTCTTACCAGGCTCGAGAGCAGTCGTTCGCGCTGCCGAAAGAACTTCGACATTTCCCGCGCAACGATCACCCAGAGCCCGAGACCGAGGTGAGCCATCGTCACGGGCACAAACGTCAGCCTTTTCAATTTTCAGGGTGTCGGATCCGCTGCACGCGAACCCGACCGGGACAGCTTCGCCCAGCACGCCGGCCTTGGCAAGCCCGATGGCATCTTGACCGCCAGCTCCCCCTTGCGGCCGCTCAGTACACCGGCGGCGCGATCACCCAGAGCACCACGGCGGGAATGTCGCCGTCGTTTCGCCAGGCGTAGTCCCGGCCGCGGAACTGAAAGCTGTCGCCGGGGGACAGGGCGAAAGGTGTGCCGTCAAGGATCAGGGTCAGGCGCCCCTCGATCACCACACCACCGTCCTCTCTTTCGCCCACGGGGCTCATGGTTGCGCTGGCGGAACCGGGGGCAAAGACCGAACGGATCATCTCGAAAGCGCCGCCGACCGAGGGGGACAGCAATTCCTCGGTCAGCCCGGCGGCGTGGGTTCCGATGGTCATGCGTTGCGCGGCGCGGGTGAGAAGGCCGCGCTCGTCGGGGGTCTGGTCGGAATGCCGGAAAAAGAAGCTGATGGTGACGCCAAGCCTTCGCGCCAGCGCGGCGATATCCTCGACCGAGGGCGTGGCCTGTCCCCGCTCGACCTCGCTCAGCCAGCCGACCGACCGCCCGGCGGCGGCACTCAGCTCGCGCAGGGTAAGGCCCCGGCTTTTGCGCAGGGCGCGGATGTCGTGGCCGATGTGATGGGTCATCTGCGCCTCCTGCCCGGAGGTTTGCAGAAAGAACCGGCCCCGTCGAGGAGATTGGTGAAATATCTTGCCAGAATTATTCGTGTGTGAAATCCATGGCTGGCATCCAGCCCGAGAGGACTCGCCATGACCGCCCTTCCGACCGAGGCCCGCGTCGTCATCATCGGCGGGGGTATCTCGGGTTGTTCCGTCGCCTATCACCTTGCCAAACTGGGCTGGACCGACATCGTGCTTTTGGAACGCCGGCAGTTGACCTGCGGCACGACATGGCACGCGGCCGGGTTGATCGGGCAGTTGCGCCCCAACCGCAACATGACCCGGCTCGCCAAATACTCGGCCGATCTCTACCGCACCCTCGAGGCCGAGACCGGGCTTGCCACCGGCTTTCGCCAGACCGGATCGATCACCGTGGCGCTGACGGCCGAGCGGCGCGAGGAGATTCTGCGGCAGGCCGGCGTGGCGCGCGCCTTTGGCGTCGCGGTGGACGAACTTTCGCCGGCCGAGGTCAAGGCGATGTATCCGCATCTGGAAACCGCCGATGTGGTGGCGGGCGTCCATCTGCCGGCGGACGGACAGGCCGATCCGGGCAATGTCGCGCTGGCGCTGGCCAGGGGCGCCCGCGCCCGCGGCGCGATCATCGCCGAAAACACCCGCGTGACCCGCGTCACCACCGACCGCGGCCGCGTCAGCGGGGTGGACTGGGAGGCAGGGGGCGAGCGCGGCCATATCCGCGCCGCCCATGTCGTCAATTGCGGCGGCATGTGGGGCCGCGATCTGGCCGCGGCCAACGGCGTGACCCTGCCGCTGCACGCCTGCGAACACTTCTATGTCGTGACCGAGGCGATCCCCGGCCTTGGCCAGCTTCCGGTGCTGCGGGTTCCCGACGAATGCGCCTATTACAAGGAAGATGCCGGGAAAATCCTGCTTGGCGCATTCGAGCCGGTCGCCAAGCCCTGGGGCATGGCAGGCATTCCCGCCGATTTCTGCTTTGACCAGCTGCCCGAGGACATCGACCATTTCGAGCCGATCCTGAATCAGGCGATCCGGCGGATGCCGATGCTGGAACATGCCGGCATCCACACCTTCTTCAACGGGCCCGAGAGTTTCACCCCCGACGACCGCTATTATCTGGGCGAGGCGCCGGGACTGGCGGGTTACTGGGTTGCCGCCGGATACAATTCCATCGGCATCGTTTCCTCGGGCGGCGCCGGCATGGCGCTGGCCGAATGGATGCACCGCGGCGCGCCGCCCTTTGACCTGTGGGACGTGGACATCCGCCGCGCCCAGCCGTTCCAGCGCAACCGCCGCTACCTGAAAGAACGGGTGACCGAGACCCTTGGCCTGCTCTATGCCGACCATTTCCCCTTTCGGCAGATGGCAACCGCGCGCGGCATCCGCCGCTCGCCCATGCACGAGGCGCTGGTGGCGCGCGGCGCGGTGATGGGCGAACTCGCGGGCTGGGAGCGGGCGAACTGGTTCGCGGCTCCGGGGCAGGCGCCCGAATACCGCTATTCCTGGCAACGGCAGAACTGGTTCGCCAACCAGCGGGACGAACATATGGCCCTGCGTCAGGGCGTCGGCCTGTATGACATGTCATCCTTCGGCAAGATCCGCGTCGAGGGCCGCGACGCGCTGGCCGTGCTGCAACATCTGTGTGCCAACGATCTGGACGTGGATGTGGGGCGGATTGTCTATACCCAGATGCTCAACGCCGGCGGCGGCATCGAATGCGACCTGACGGTGACGCGGCTGGCCGAGACGGCCTTCCTTCTGGTCGTCCCCGCCGCCACCCTGCACCGCGACCTTGCCTGGCTGCGGCGGCATCTGGGCGATGCCTTTGCCGTCGTCACCGATGTGACCGCGGCCGAGGCGGTGCTGTGCGTCATGGGCCCTCTTGCCCGCGACCTGCTGGCAAGGGTTTCGCCCGACGATCTGTCGACTGCCGCGCATCCCTTTGGCGTCGCGCGCGAGATCGAGGTCGGCCTGACCCTCGCCCGCGCGCATCGCGTCACCTATGTCGGCGAACTGGGCTGGGAACTGTATGTCCCGACCGATCAGGCCGCCCATGTGTTCGAGACTCTGGCCGAGGCCGGCGAGGGTCTGGGGCTGAAGCTCTGCGGGCTCCATGCGATGGATTCGTGCCGGATCGAGAAGGGCTATCGCCATTTCGGACATGACATCACCGACGAGGATCATGTGCTGGAAGCGGGCCTGGGCTTTGCGGTGCGCACGGCCAAGGGCGACTTCATCGGGCGCGAGGCGGTGCTGCGCAAGCGCGACGCGGGGCTGACGCGGCGGCTGATGCAATTCCGTCTGACCAACCCGGCGCCGCTTCTGTTCCACAACGAGCCGATCCTGCGCGACGGAACCATCGTCGGACAGGTCACCTCGGGCAATTACGGCCATGCTTTGGGCGGCGCCATCGGCCTTGGCTATGTCCCCTGCCGCCCGGACGAGACGGCCGAGGAAATGCTGGCCGCGACCTATGCGATCGAGATCGCGGGCCAAGTCCATGCGGCCGAGGCGAGCCTGCGGCCGATGTATGATCCCGCCTCGGCACGGGTTCGGCTGTAGGCCCTAACCCGGCGACATCCCCCGCAGCCGTTCGTTCCGCCGCCGCAACAGCTCAAGCGTGGCCAGCAGCAGCACCGAGACCGCGATCAGCACCGTCGCGGCGGCAAGGATCGTCGGGCTGATCTGTTCGCGCAGGCCGGTGAACATCTGCCAGGGCAGGGTCTTTTGCCCGGCCGCGCCCATGAACATCACCACCACCACCTCGTCGAACGAGGTGATGAAGGCGAACAGCGCGCCCGAGACCACCCCCGGCATGATCAGCGGCATCTGCACGCGAAAGAAGGTGCGCACCGGCCCGGCCCCCAACGAGGCCGCCGCCCGCGTCAGCGACCGGTCAAACCCCACCAACGTCGCCGTCACGGTGATGATGACAAAGGGCACCCCCAGCGCGGCATGGGCAAAGACCACGCCCCAATAGGTGCCCTGCAGGCCGATGCGGCTATAGAAGAAATACATTCCCGCCGCGGAGATGATCAGCGGCACGATCATGGGCGAGATCAGCACCGCCATGATCGCCCGGCGGAACGGCACATGCGGCTGCGACAGGCCGACAGCGGCGATGGTGCCCAGCGTCACCGCCAGAAGCGTCGCCACCGGCGCGATCTTGAGCGAGTTCCACAAGGGAACCTGCCAGTCGATGTTGGTGAAGAAGTCGACATAATGCTGAAGGCTGTAGCCCGCGGGATCAAGCCGCAGCATCTCGGGGGTGAAGGTGAAGAAGTTCTCGGCGTTGAACGACAGCGGGATGATGACCAGGATCGGGGCGATCAGGAAGAACAGGATCAGTCCGACCAGCACCCGAAGGCCGTAGTACCAGATCCGTTGCAGGGGCGACGCATAGCTGGGAAGCGCCATTTCCGTCAGCCCCCCAGCCGCACGTTGTCGATGCCGACCAGCCGGTCATAAGCCCAGTACAGCGCCAGCACCGCGACAAGCAGGATCGTCCCCAGCGCCGCCGCCAGCCCCCAGTTCAGGCTGTCCGAGATGTGATAGGCGATGCGGTTCGAGATGAAGACACCCTTGGTGCCGCCCACCAGTTCCGGGGTGATGTAATAGCCGATGGCCAGGATGAAGACGAGGATCGACCCCGCCCCGATTCCCGGCACCGATTGCGGGAAATAGACCCTCCAGAACGCCGTCCAGTCATTTGCGCCCAGCGACCGCGCCGCGCGCACATAGGCCGGCGGAATGCCCTTCATGACGGAATAGAGCGGCAGGATCATGAAGGGCAGCAGGATATGCGTCATGGCGATGATCGTGCCGGTCTGGTTGTTGATCATCATGAGCCGCCCGCTGTCGGACACAAGGCCGGCCCAGACAAGGATATCGTTGATGACCCCCTGCTGCTGCAACAGCACCTTCCACGCCGAGGTCCGCACCAGAAGCGAGGTCCAGAACGGCAACAGGACAAGGATCATCAGCAGGTTGGCGCGCCGCGCCGGCAGATGGGCCAGAAGGAAGGCCACCGGATAGGCCAGCACGATGCACAGCCCGGTGATGGCCAGAGACATCACCAGCGTGCGCAGGAAAAGCATCCGGTAGATGCGTTCGTCCTCGTCGCGGGGGGCGATGCCGTCTTCGGTCTGTTGCAGGTCAAGCGCCGAAAGGTAATAGCCCGGCGTGTAGGGCGGGGAAAACAGGCGCAGCGCCGACCAGATTTCCGGCTCGCCCCAGCCCTCGTCCTCGTCGGTGAACCATGTCGTGACCGAAGGCGCGGCCGGCCAGGGACCGGGCGGCAGGCCCATGGCGGCGGGCGGTTCGGCGCCGGCGGCAAGATCGCGCGCAAGGCCGGTCAGGACCATGGGCGCCACGTCTTCGTCAAGCTCGGCCACCGGGTCGGGCGGGGTGCCGTCCGCGTCCGGCGGCGGCAGCAGCGACAGCCAGGCGTCCCAGGCGGCGGCGGTGCGGGGCAGGGCGGCGCGGGTGGCATCGTCGCCGAACCAGCCGACCCAGGCCGCGGTTTCCGTCAGTCGCGGGTCGATGGCGGCAAGGTCGCGGGCCAGATCCTCGCCGAAATCGCCGATGGCGCGGCCGGTGCCGCGGAACAGCGACGAGGCGCCGCCGATCTCGTAATTCAGCCTCGTGCCCAGCTGGGTATGGCGCTTGCGTTCCTCGGCCACCACAAGGTCAAGGTGGAGGGCGGCGAACACCTCTTCCCCCGGAACCGGATCGGGATCGGCCGACAGCGCGGCGATGGTGCGGGGCAGGGTGTCGCGGACGATGCCGTTCTCGACCGAGCGGAACAGCATGTCGACGATGGGCGCCGCGAAGAACACCACGACAAAGGCCAGAAGCGGCAGGACCAGAAGGAAGGCCCGCCACTTCTGCCGCCGCAGGCTGCGGGCAAGGCTGGCGCGCAGGGGCGTGCCGTCGGCGGCCAGCATCGGCCCCGCCCGCGTCTCGGTCGCGCCCTCGATGGTGGCCTCGGCCATCCCTCACTCCTGCCCGAAAGGGGGCGCCGGGATCCCGGCGCCCCCGTCACGCCCTTACTGGGCCAGCCAGTTCTGGAACGTCGCCTCGACCTCGTCCTGGTTGTCGGCCCACCAGTCGATGCTGTTGACGATGTAGGTCTGCATGTTGGCCGGGTTGGTCGGCATGAAGGGCGCCATCTCGATCCCCAGATCGACATGGGTCGAGACCAGCGGCTGCGACGAGGCGCGGGCCGGGCCATAGGCGATGTATTTCGCCTGATCGGCCAGACGCTGGGTGTCCGACGAGAAGCGCAGGAAGTGCATGACGCGGTTCAGCCGCGCCTCGTCCAGCCCGGCGGGGACGATCCAGCCGTCATAGTCGAACACCTGATGGTCCCACAGCATCGCCACCGGCTGGGCTTCCTCGGCGATGACCGAGAACAGCCGCCCGTTGTAGGTCGAGCCGATCACCGCCTCGCCATCGGCCAGACGCTGCGGCGTCTCGGCCCCGGCGGTCCACCAGATCACGCTGTCGCGGATCGTGTCGAGCTTGGCCAGCGCCCGTTCGACGCCGCCTTCCTCGGACAGGACGTCATAGACATCCTCGGCCGCCACGCCATCGCAGACCAGCGCCCATTCAAGGTTCTTCTTCGGGCTTTGCTGCAGCGAGCGCATGCCGGGGAAGGTCTCGAGGTCGAAGATGTCGCAGATGTCGTCGGGCGTGGCACCGTTCCACGCGGCCACGTCGGTGCGATAGCCGAAGGTGGTCGAGAACACGATCTGCGGGATGTAGCAGTCGTTGACCCGGCTTTCGCCGAAATCCTCCGAAGCCGGGGTGCCGTCGGGCGCCGGTGTCAGCGCCTCGTCGATGTCGATCTCGATCGCCAGCCCCTCGTCGCAGGCGCGCTGGGCATCGGGGCCTTCGACGTCGACCAGATCGAAGGGCATGTTGCCCGCCTCTTGCGCGGCGCGCAGCTTGGCCACCGCCTCGTTCGAGCTTTCGTCCCAGGTCACGGTGATGCCGGTCGCTGCGACATAGGGTTCCACATAGGCGCGGAGCTGGCTGCTTTGATAGGCGCCGCCCCAGGACATGATCACCATCGCGTCCGAACAGTTCTCGCAGGCGGGCATTTCTTCCTGCGCGAACACCGCGCCGCCCGCGGGCAGCGTCATCGCCAGCGCCGAGGCGCCAAGCAAGGCCTTGAGTTTCATTTCCGTTCTCCCAGTTGGTTCTTCTTTTTCGGGGACGTCGCCGCCCCCGCCGTCAGTTTGCGTCCAGCGCCCGGCAATCCTCGGGCAGCCAGCCGATCTCGATTTCCTGTCCCGGCGTCATGCGGACCTGATCGGGTGCGTTGCGGGTCTTGATGATGAAATCGTCGTTGCCCGCGACGGACAGCCGGGTGCGAAAGATGTCGCCCATATAGATGAACTCGCGCACCACGGCCTTCAGCGTATGGGCGCCGGGGCGCAGGCGGGCCTTGTTCACCTCAACCCGTTCGGGGCGGATCGACACCTTGGTGCGGTCGCCCGGCGCCTGCACGTTCACCGGCCGGGCGTCGATCTCTTCGCCGTTGTCCAGCCTGACCACGCAAAGATCGCCGCGGATTTCCTTGACCACGCCCATCAGCGTGTTGTTCTCGCCGATGAACTGGGCGACGAAACTGTTCACCGGCCGCTCGTACAGCTCGTCCGGGGCGGCAAGCTGCTGGATGCGGCCGTCGTTGAAGACGGCCACGCGGTCGGACATCGTCAGCGCCTCGGTCTGGTCGTGGGTGACATAGACCGTGGTGATGCCCAGGTCGTGCGCCAGCCGGGTGATCTCGAACTGCATGTGTTCGCGCAACTGCTTGTCCAGCGCGCCAAGCGGTTCATCCATCAGCACCAGCTCGGGTTCGAACACCAGCGCCCGGGCCAGCGCGATGCGCTGCTGCTGGCCGCCCGAAAGCTGCGCCGGGCGGCGGCCGCCAAAGGCGCCCATCTGCACCATGTCCAGCGCGCGCCTGACCTTCTCCTCGCGCCCGGCCCGGCCGATGCCGCGCACCTCGAGCGGGAAGGACAGGTTTTCCGCCACCGTCATATGCGGGAACAGGGCATAGTTCTGGAACACCATGCCGATGCCGCGACGGTGCGGCGGGATGTTGTTGATCGGCCGCCCGTTCAGGCGGATCTCGCCATGGGTCGCCGTCTCGAACCCGGCCAGCATCATCAGGCAGGTGGTCTTGCCCGACCCCGACGGGCCGAGCATGGTCAGGAATTCCCCCTTGGCAATGGTCAGGTTCAGGTCTTTGACGACCAGCGTCTCGCCGTCATAGCTTTTCTGCACGCGTTCGAATTCCACGAACGCCTGGCCCGGCGCCGGTGTAGCCAAAATCGATTCCCCGTTGTGCTTTCGCCGCGGTTTTCCCGCGGTCGCTGGGGCCACTTAATCGCAGCGCCCGGCCCGATGCAACACGCGCGCGAGGGCCGCAGGCCGCGGTCGGGGCCGCCGCGACCGAATGGCGCGAAAACGGGCAAACCTGCGAAGCCCGCAGGCCCTGAGGTGACCCGGCGGCGGGTGGTGAAGCCCGACTGTGACATCGACGTTTGCGAGCCCGTTATGCCGGGCGGCCGCCGCCGGTTGACCCTGCTGCCCGACACCGCCTGGGGCGCGTCAAACGCGCGCCAGCGGGGGTAGGCCCCCCTCATTCGCCTTTGATGCAGATGTATTTGAGTTCCATGTAGTCATCGAGTCCGTGGCGGGAGCCTTCTCTTCCAAGGCCGGAGGCCTTGACGCCTCCGAAGGGGGCTTCGGCGGTCGAGATCAGGCCGGTGTTGATGCCGACCATGCCATAGTCGAGCGCCTCGCCCACGCGGAAGGCGCGGCCGAGGTCGCGGGTGAAGAGGTAGGAGGCGAGGCCGTATTCGGTGTCGTTGGCGGCGGCGATGACCTCGGCCTCGGTCTCGAAGCGGAACAGCGCCGCGACCGGCCCGAAGGTTTCCTCGCGCGCCACGGCCATGTCGGCGCTGGCGCCGGTGATCACCGTCGGTTCCCAGAAGGTGCCGCCCCGCGCATGCGGCCGGCCACCCACCAGCACCCGCCCGCCGCGCGCGGTGGCGTCCGCGACATGCGCCGCCACCTTGGCCACCGCGGCGCTGTCGATCAGCGGGCCGAAGGTGACGCCGGGATCGAAACCGTCGCCGGTCTTCAGCCCGGCCAGCCGTTCGGCCAGACGGGCGGCAAAGGCATCGTGGATGCCGGCCTGCACATAGAGGCGGTTGGCGCAGACGCAGGTCTGGCCGTTGTTGCGGAACTTGGCGGTGATCGCGCCCTCGACCGCGGCCTCGGGATCGGCGTCGTCGAAGACGATGAAGGGCGCGTTGCCGCCCAGTTCCAGGCTGAGCTTCTTGATCGTCGGCGCGCATTGCGCGTAAAGCCGCGCGCCGACCGCGGTCGAGCCGGTGAAGGTCAGCTTGCGCACCACGGGCGAGGCGGTGAGGACCGCGCCCAGCGCCTCGGCCGGGCCGGTCAGCACGCTGAACAGGCCCGCGGGCAGGCCGGCGCGTTCGGCAAGAACGGCAAGGGCCATGGCCGAAAACGGCGTCTGCGGCGCCGGTTTCAGCACAATGGCGCAGCCGGCGGCCAGGGCCGGGGCGACCTTGCGGGTGACCATGGCGTTGGGAAAGTTCCACGGCGTGATCGCGGCGACGACACCGACCGGCTGCTTCATCACCAGGATGCGCCTGTCGGGCGTGGGGCCGGGCACGATGTCGCCATAGGCGCGGCGGCCCTCTTCGGCGAACCAGTCGATGAAACTGGCGCCATAGGCGATCTCGCCCCTGGCCTCGGCGAGCGGTTTGCCCTGTTCGGCGGTAAGGATCGCGGCAAGGTCGTCCTGATGGGCCAGGATCAGGTCGTGCCAGCGCCGCAGCACCTGGCAACGGTCGCGCGCGCTGCGCGCCGCCCACAGCCTTTGCGCGGCCGAGGCCGCCGCAATCGCCTCCTCCGCCGCCTCGGCCCCGAGATCGGGCACATGCCCGATCATCGCCCCGGTCGAGGGATTGCGGACAACGCTCCCCAGCCCCCCGGCCGGAACCCAACGCAACCCGACACGCGCGGCTTCACGCAACAGACCAGGGTCGGATAGATCGGGCATGGAAACTCCGTTTTCTTCAGGCGGCAAAGGCGGGGGTCGGATTGCCCTGAAAGCGCGCCAGGTCGAAGGGCGCGCCGTCGAAGGGCAACTGGCGCCCGGTGATCGCGGCGGCAAGCTGATCTGCAAGGCCGGGCGCGAAGGTGAAGCCGTAATACATGCCCGAAATGACATGCAGGTTGCCGATGGCCGGCACCGCGCCAAGCAGCGGCATGTTGTCGGGCGTGGTGGCCAGCGCGCCGGCCCAGCTTTGCACCAGATCGACCCTGTCCAGCCCGAAGGGCGCCAGCAGCCGGTCAAGCGCGAACCATTCCGAATAGCGCCGCGCCTCGGGTTCAAGGATGCGCAGCTGTTCGAACGGGCTTTGGCCGCTGCCGCCCCAGCGCAGCGCCTGCGCGACAAAGCGGTAATGGCCCGCCGCCGGGGCAAAATCGAGCGCCGGGCCCAGCGCCCGGAGCGCATTGCGAAAGCGCCAGGCATTGCGCAGGTGCAGCGGGGTGACGGGCGCGAGGCTGAGATGCGGGCCGACGACATGGGTGCCCCAGGGGGTCGGTCGAAAGCAGCAGCCGTTGACGACGCCGGCGATATCGGTCGGCAGGCCGGGGGCGCGCACCTCGGTCGCGGTGGCAAAGCCGTAAAGCTGGGGCAGGTCAAAGCCCAGATGCGCGGCGAGGATCTGGTTCCAGATGCCGCCGGCCAGCACCACCGCGCCAGCGCGGACGGTGCCGCGTTCGGTTTCAACGCCAATGGCGCGGCCGTTCTCGACCAGCACGCGGCGCACCGCGCAATTCTGGTGCAGGGCCGCACCCCGCCGCGCGGCACCGCGGGCGATGGCGGGCGTGGCGCGGCGCGGGTCGCCATGGCCGTCAACGGTCGAGAGGATTCCGCCGCGCAGGGGCCAGGCCGCGGACAGCGCCGGCACCGCGGCGCGAAGGCCGTCCGCGTCCAGCAGCCTGGCATCGTGGTCGAGCGCCGGATCCGACCGCCAGGCCCGCGCGGCCTCGGCCTCGGCAACGCTGTCGAAGGCCAGGACCATGCCGGGTCGAAAGCTGGTGTCCTCGCCGATGCGGTCGGACAGGCCGGCCCAGATACGGCGGGTATGGGCAAGGGCAGGCTGCTTGCGCGGATCGGTCAGCAGCGATTCGACGAATCCGACGGCACGGCCCGAAGCCTCGCCTCCGATCACGCCCTTTTCAAACAGGGCGACGCGGGCGCCGTCCTCGGCCAGAAACAGCGCGGTCGCGACGCCGGCGATGCCGCCGCCGACGATGGCCACATCACAGGTGTCGCGCCATTCGCCGCTGGTGGGCGCCGGTTCGGCAAGCCCTTGTCCGTCGCGGACGCGGCTGCCCTGCAATGAGACTTTCCAGCGGCGCATGATGTCCCGCGTCAGGGAAGGATCCCGGCCCCCGAAGGGGCCGGGAGGGATGCGGTCATTCGGCGGTCGAATGCAGCCGCGCGAGGAAGCGATAGCCGGCCCGGCCCCAGAGGTCGGATTCGGGCATCCCCTCGATTTCCGTGCCCATGATCATCAACTCGTCCGGATAGGCCGGGATGATCCACGATCCGCGGTCGAACAGGATCTGTTGCAGGGCCCCCAGGGTCTGTTCCTTTTCCGCCGCGTCGAGGGTGGCGTTGGCGATGGTCCACAGGTCGAAATATTCCTGATCCTGCCAGCGGATCTGGCCAAAGCTCGCGTTCGGCGCGTCGACCATGGACGAGGTCTGCAGAAAGCTCATCGGCGGCCAGTAGTCGCCGCCGAAGAACGGCCGCTCCATGTATTCCTCACCGTAGAAGGTCGCCGAATCGACCTGGCGGACCTCGATCTCGATGCCGATTTCGCGGGCGTTCTCGGCCAGGATCAGCGCGACGGCGGGATCGCCGTTCATCACCAGTTCAAGATGGGTGCCGGCAAGGCCCGCTTCCTCGACCAGACGGCGCGCTTCCTCGACATTGCGCTCGCGCACCAGATCGGTGCGGAAATGGGCGTCGGACCGGGCGTAAAGGTCGTTGGCGACGGTGGCATAGCCGAAGAAGGCGTTGTTCACGACAAGATCGCGGTCGACCACCAGCCGCAGCGCCTGCCGCAGCCGCGCGTCGTTGAACGGGGCGACATCGGTGCGCATCTGGATCGGAAAGCTCATCCCGGTGGGCGAATCGTAGAGCTTGAGCGTGTCGTCGCCTTCGATTTCCGGCGCCAGCGTCGGGTCGAAATCCATCAGCACGTCGATCTGGTCGTTCATGACCGCGTTGAGACCGGCCTGGCTTTCGGAAAAGAACTGGACCGTCACCTCGTCGCTGGCCGCCGGGGTGCCGTGGTAGCCGTCAAAGCGGACAAGGGTGATCGACTGCTGGGTCTGGATGTCGGACACCATCATCGGCCCGGTCCCATAGGCGGGGGCGCCGGGTTCGTAACCCTCTTGCACGATGCCGGCATAGGGGTCCGACAGGCTTTCGACCACCCAGCTTTTCGGCTGCGGAAAGACCAGGCGCACGGTGTATTGGTCCACCGCCTCGATCGAGGTGACGGGGCCGATCATGCCGGCCGGGATCATGCCGTCGCGGGTCATGCGCTGAAGGCTGTAAACCACATCGGCCGAATCCATCTCGGTGCCGTCATGGAACAGCACGCCCTGCTTGAGGCGGATCAGCCAGCGGGTCGCGGTGTCGTCCTCGGGTTCGATGCTTTCGGCAAGAAGAAGCTCGGTTCCGCCCTCGGGGCGGACGCCGACCAGCGCCTCGAACACGGCGCCCTGGTTGACGACGAGTGTCGCGTAATCCCCGACGGAACGGTGAACCTCGAGCGGGCCGAATGCGCCGTTGCGGACGGTGCCGACACGGATGGTGCCGTCGGCCATCGCCATCGCCGGCAGGACAAGCGCCGCGGCGGCAAGGCCGGCCAGCGCGGTGGTGGTAAAGCGGGTCGTCTTCATTGCGGTTTTCCCTGTTGCACGCCTGGAACGGCTGCGGTGATTCTTGGACAACGGTCCAATTCCTTCCCGGTCCGCTTCGCAGATTGCCCGAAGGGGGATCGCACCGAGATACCCCTTGAGGGTGAGGGACGGCGGCGCGGAACTGTGCCGCCGCCGTCCCTTTCCAAGGGGATGATCGCGCGCGTCATACAGGGTTCGATCGGTATGCCGGCCTGCGCCGGCGACAGGCATGGAAAAACCGGATGAAGGGATGGACTCAATGAAGCCGCTTCGCGTGATCGTCTACGGATTGGGAACCATGGGGCGGCTGTCGGCCGCCTATGCCCATGCCAAGGGGGCCAGGATTGTGGCCGTCTACATGCGCAACACCGCCGGCAAGGATTTCAGCGCGCCCGAGCTCGCCGGGGCCGAAATCTGCACGCCCGATGTGCCGTTCGAAAAGCACGACGCCGACGTGATGATGATCACCCATTGCACGACGATCGACGATCTGCACGATTCGGCCTCGCGCGCTGCCCGCGCCGGCCTTGATGTGGTGACGATCGCCGAAGACGCGTTCGAGCCGTTCTATCCGGACGCCGAGATCACGCGATGCCGCGAACTTGACGCCCTGTTCCGGTCGCATGGCAAGACCATGGTCTCGGTCGGGGTGCAGGACAGCTTCTGGTATGCGCAGCCGATGGCGTTCATGTCCTGCGCGCAAGAGGTCCGGCGCCTGACCGGCCGCAACACCTGCGACCTGTCGCTGTTCGGTACCGCCGGATCGCATTCCCATGCCATCGGACTGACCGCCGAGGAATTCGAGGCCGGCGGCCATTCAAAGCCCGGCGAGGGCCGCGGTATCTTCGAGGTGGCGCTGCGGCCGCTGGTCCGCGGCCTGGGGTTGCGGGTGACGGGCACCACGGTCGAGCAATTGCCGGTTCTGGCCGAAGAGGACATCGAGATCCCCGAACTGGGCGTCTCGATCCGCAAGGGCACGACCCGCGGCCATGCCGAAAAGGTGGTCTTCACCCTCGACAACGGCATGATCGCCGAGGGCGAGTTCCACATGTGCTACATGCACAAGGGCGAGACCCCCTACAACGAATGGCGGATCGAGGGGACGCCGACCATGAACATGCGCAGCGACGACTTTCACGGCGACATCATCACCTGCGCCGCGCTGGTGAACCGCATTCCCGACGTGATCGCCGCCGCGCCGGGTTTCCTCTCGGTCGACCAGCTGCCGGCCGCGCGCTACTATCCCTCGCTTGCCGGCTGACGCGGCGGGATCAGGGGCCCCGACGCAGGTCGGGGCCCTTGCCTTCAGGCGGTCTGCATCGCCACGCGCATGGTCAGGTCCGCCTGCTGGGCATTGCGGATCAGTTCGCGCGAATAGGCATGGACCGGATGGTCGATCACCTGTCCGACCGCGCCGATCTCGGCCACGACGCCCCTCTCGAGAACCAGGACGCGATGCGCGATGTTGCGCACGAGGGCCAGGTCATGGGTGACAAAGATGATCGTCAGCCCCTGTTCCTCCATCAGCCGCTTGAGCAGGTTGACGATGGCCGCCTGCACCGACACGTCCAGCGCCGAGGTCACCTCGTCGCAGACCAGCACATCGGGATTGCTGAGCAGCGCGCGCGCGATCGAGGCACGCTGACGTTCGCCGCCCGACATCTCGTCGGGGAACAGGTTCATCGCCTGCGCGGGCAGGCCGACCATCTCGAGCGCGCGGATGCAGGCCGCCTGCCGTTCCGCGGCGCTGCCGCGGTGGAACGTCTCGTGGACCAGCCCAAGGATGCTGGCAACGGTCTGGCGGGGGTTGAGCGAGTTGAACGGGCTTTGGAAGATGTACTGGATCTTCTGCCGCTGCTTCGAACTGCGCCGGCGCGCATTCGGGTCAAGCCCCTCGCCCTGGAACGAGATTCCCCGGCTGGCGGACGGGACCAGGCCGACAAGCGACCGCGACAGCGTGCTTTTGCCGGACCCCGATTCGCCGACGATGGCAATGCATTCGCCCTTGCGCACATCGAAGGTAACGCCTGTCAGCACCTTGTAGGGGCCATAGGCGACCTGCAGGTTTTCGACCGCAAGGACGGGGGCGGTGTCGACCAGCGGCGGATCGGGCAGATGCACCGGGGCCGCGGTGGCCGTGGCGCCCGCCTTGAAACAGGCCACGGCATGCTGCGGCTCGGTCGGTTGCAGCGCCGGGGCCTCTGCCGTGCAGCCGGCATCCGCGATGCGGCAGCGCGGTGCGAAAAAGCAGCCCGCCGGCCGTTCGCCGGGCCGTGCCGGGGTGCCGGCAAGGGCGACCAGGGCGCTGCGCGACGACAGTTCGGGCACCGCCGAAAGCAGCGCCTGGCTATAGGGGTGCCGCGGCCGGTTGAAGACATCGGCCACCTTCCCCAATTCGACCACGCGGCCGGAATACATGACCATGATCTTGTCGGCGAGCGCCGAGATCACCGACAGGTCGTGCGTCACATGCAGGGCGCCGATGCGGTATTCGTCGCACAGCCGGCGCACCACCTCGAGGATGCGATTCTGGGTGGATACGTCGAGGCCGGTGGTCGGTTCGTCCAGCACGATCACCGCCGGGCGCAGGATGATCGCCATGGCGATGCCGATGCGCTGCTGCTGCCCGCCCGAAAGCTGGTGCGGATAGCGGGCAAGGAAAGCGTCGGTGTCGGGCAGGTCCACGTCCTTCATCACCTCGCGGATGCGGGCGGATCTGTCGGCGTCGGTCAGGCCCTCGACATGGGCGTCAAGCGCCTCGGCCAGTTGCAGGCGCAGGGTCAGCGCAGGGTTCAGCGCCGCTGCGGGATCCTGCGGCACATAGGCCACCGCCGCCCCGCGCAGGCGCCGCAATTCGGCGCCGGTATGGGCCAGGATGTTGACCGGGCCGCTGGCGGCATTCACCCAGATCTCGCCGCGGGTGATCCGCGCGCCGCCCCGCGCATAGGCCAGCAGCGCCATGCCCACCGTGGTCTTGCCCGAGCCGGATTCGCCGACAAGGCCCAGAACCTCGCCGCGCGCGATCTCGAAACAAACCTCGTCCACGATGTCGCCCCCGGCCGGAAGCTCGATCCGCAGATCGCGGACCTTCAGCGCCCAGTCGGTGCCCGGCACCGGATCAAGGGTTTGTCCGTCGGGAATCGTCACTGAGAGCATCACCTGGCTCCGGTCTTGCGGGCCACGCCCGAAATCGTTGCGGAAAGCCCTTCGGCCATGAGGTTCACGCCCAGCGCGAAAAGCGCGATCAGCAGCGCCGGGGCAAGGACCGGCAGCGGCCGGGTCGCCAGGCGACCGCGGTTTTCGTTGATGAGCAGGCCCCAGTCGGCATCGGGCGGCTGGATGCCATAGCCCATCACCGAAAGCGCGGCGATGCCGGCGATCGACCAGACGATGCGGATGCCGTATTCGACCATCAGCGGCGTCATGATGTTGGGCAGGATCTCGCGGAACAGGATCTTCCACCGCGGCACGTTCAGCGCCTCGGCGAACAGGATGAAGTCGCGCCGCGCTATGTCAGAGGCAACGCCCTGCATGACCCGCGCCACCTGCGGCATGTGCGATATGCCGACAAGCAGCACGATCAGCCATTGCTGCGGGCCCAGGAGCGACACGAACATCAGCACCATGATGACGGACGGCAGGGCAAGGAACACGTCCATCGTCCGCATCAGCAGTTCGGCGAACCAGCCGCGGCTGTAGGCGGCCAGCATTCCGATGCTGGCGCCCAGCACGATGCCGACAGTGGCCGCCGCCACCGACATCCAGACCACGGCCAGACCGCCGTTCAGCACGCGCGACAGCACGTCGCGACCGCGCACATCGGTGCCAAGCCAGAACTCGGCGCTGGGTTGCGCGAAGGGGCGGCCGATGAAGGCGCTGGGTTCATAGGGCGACAAGAGCGGCCCGAGCAGCGCGACAAGCAGGATCATGATGGTGATCGCCAGACCGATCTGCGTCCGGCGATAGGTCAGCGACTTGCGCAGGGTCTCGAGCCAGATGCGTTTCGGGCGCAGCACCGGGGCGTCGATCAGGGTGGTCAGGTCCGCCATGGCATCAGTCCCTCAGACGCGGGGTTACGACGATCGACAGGATGTCCGCGGCAAGGTTGAACAGCACATAGCCCGAGGCGAAGATCAGCACGATCGACTGGATGACCAGCAGATCCCGCGATCCGACCGCATCGCGCAGGGCGGTGCCCATGCCGGGATACTGGAAGATGAACTCGACCACGACCGCCCCGCCCAGGATATAGCCCAGCGACAGCGCCGTGCCCTGGATGGCGGGCAGAAGGCTGTTGCGCAGGGCGTGGCGGATGATGACCTGCCGTTCCGGTATGCCCTTGAGCCGCGCCGTGACGACATATTCCGATGCCAGCGCGTCGATCAGCGCCGACCGCACCAGCCGCGCCAGATAGGGCAGGATGGCGATGACCAGCGTCATGACCGGCAGCACCATGATCTCGGGGTGGCCAAGAACGGAATCGCCGCTTGGCACCATCGAGGTGGGCGGCAGGATCTGGAACACCTGCGTCGACAGCAGCACGATCAGCACGATGCCGACGATGAATTCGGGAATGCCGGCCAGCGCGATCAGGATCGTGTTCAGCACGTTGTCGAAGGCGCGCCCCTTGCCCAGCGCCATCGCCACGCCCAGCACCACCGAGAGCGGGATCGCAACCGCGGCCGTCACGCACAAAAGCAGGATCGAGTTGCGGAACCGCGGCTCGATCAGGTCAGAGACCG
Organism: uncultured Rubellimicrobium sp.; assembly: GCA_964540965.1. Lineage (GTDB taxonomy): Bacteria > Pseudomonadota > Alphaproteobacteria > Rhodobacterales > Rhodobacteraceae > JADYZU01. The sequence goes on from CAZIOT010000015.1 coordinate 64,588, forward strand.
GGCCGCGCGTCACCAGCGACTGGCCGAAGTCGAGGTGCATCAGCCCGCCAAGCCAGCTCAGGTATTGCACGGCAAGCGGCCGGTCGAGGCCCATTTCGGCCTGCAGCTGCGCCACCGCCTCGGGCGTGGCGGCACGGCCAAGGATGGCGCGGGCGGCATCGCCGGGGATGACATTGGTGGCCGCGAAGATGACCAGCGTCACCGCAAGGACCGTGGCAATGCCCAATAGCAGGCGCAGGGCAATCGTTCGTAGGAGCAACGCGTTCTCCTTGCGTGGCGGTGGCAGTCGCTGCCGGTCCTGTGGGTTGCGGTCAATCGGGCGCCGGGCACCGCTTGCCTTGTCTGGTCCGGAGGCTAGCCTGTCGCTGCGCCGGACAAATCCCCTTATGAGGTGATGGAATTCCCGGCCGTCCGGGGCATGATGGCAAGACCAAGAAGGAAGCCTGACCTGACGACAGCATCCAGTCCCCGCAAGCGGACGCCGGCCACAGAAACGCCGCCGCGCCCCGATGAGGCCGGCGAACCCCGCTTCGGTGCCAAGGGCGACGCCAAGAGACGCGCCCTGATCGAGGCCGCCTATCGCAGCGTCCTTGCGGGCGGGGTGCAGAACCTGACCTTCCGCGCCGTCGCCAGCGAAGCGGCGGTGCCGCTTGGGTCGGTCAGCTATTATTTCGCCACGCGGACGATCCTGGTGCAGGAGGTGCTGCGCCATGCCCGCGCGCGGGTGCAGCGCAATTACCGCCGGGTGGAACGGCGGGTAAAGGCGGGCACGCCCTGGGTGGTCGCGCTGGCCGATCACGTCGCCTGGGTCACCGGCGAGGACCGGCCATCTCTGACCCGTGATTACGAGATGTTCCTGTACGGGCTTGACCATGACGACCTGGCCGAGGTCTCGAAGACGTGGACGACCAGTGCCAACGAAAGCCTGTTGCGCATCCTGCCGCCCGACCTTCAGGAACCCGTCAGTTTCATGCTGGAAGGCATGTTCCTGACCGCCGCCAAGACCGGGCGGCGCTTCACCTCGGACGAGGTGGGCCGCCACCTGCGCCGGATGGCGGCAGATGCGCCGGTCACGCCAGTTCCCGAAGATCCCCCCCCATCGCCGGGGCAATGACGCCGCGCGCGCACCAGTCGTCAAAGACGTTCAGCACCGCGTCCACAAAGGCGTCGTCGTTGATGTGGCAATCAAGCGCGGTATAGGGCACCGCGCCGTCAAGCTCTTGCCGCAGGGTCGTATAATAGGCGGCCAGATCCTCGGGCGCATGGGCGATTTCGCCTTCGCGGTCCCAGCCCTCGACCCCGTGCAGCGGCATCAGGACATGCACCGGGCCCGTGGCGCTGCGCAGGCACCGCGCCATTTCGCGCGCGACATGTTCGCGTTCCCCGCGCGACAGCGTCAGCGACGAGATCAGCTTGTTGTGCTTGTGGACGGGCCGGTCGCGCCAGGGTTCGGGCAGGCTTTGCCAGGTCGGCCAGTCGACAAGGTCGGCCGCGCCCGGCGCCACGATCAGCGGCACGCCGGCGCGGCCGGCAGCGCAAAGGCGATCCTCGCCGCTTGACACCACCGAGCCGAACAGCCCGTTGCTGAATTCCTGCAGGCAAAGGTCGAGAACGGCCGAGAACATGCCCCGTTCCGCAAGGGTTTCCAGCGCCCGCCCGCCCATCCCGGTCGAATGGAACACCGCGACGTCATAGCCCCGCGCCTCGAGAGCGGGATTGATCTTGCGCATGTAGGTCAGCGCGGTGTTGCCAAGCGAGGTCATGCCGATCAGGCTGCGGTCGGGACGGACCGGACGGGCGCACATCGCGGCGCCCACCACCGCACCGCCGGCCTGTGCCAGCGTCGCGCGGCACAGGTCGTTCAGCCCGTACAGCCCGCCGGCCCACAGGATCATCTGGATATCGGCGGCCAGCCGGTCCGGCGGGATCACCGCCGAAAAGGCCACGGTCGAGACGACATATTTCGGGAATCCCAGCGGCAACGCCTTGCACACGTCCAGCGCCAGATCGGTGCCCATCGTGCCGCCCAGCGAGATGACGCCGTGAACCCGTTCCTTCGCCACCAGTTCCTCGGCCAGGTGCCGGGCGCCGCGGGCCATCCAGTCCATGGCAAGGGATTCCTCCCCCAGCGCGACGATTGCCGGGATCGTGGTCGTGGCGGCAGCCGCAACGCGGTATTTCGAGATGTCGACCGGGTGGTCGCTGCTGCCAAGGATCGAGATGTCCATCGACATGGGCTCTGCCCCCATGTCGCGGATCACCTGTTCCAGATAGGCCAGTTCGGCCGCCTTGGTGTCATAGGTTCCGATGACGAGGATGGTCTTGGCTGAGGTCATTTCTTTACCGTAGGATCACCGACGCGCCCGTCAGAACTGGAACCAGACCGACTTGAGGTTCAGATACTTGTCGAAGGCATGAAGCGATTTGTCGTGCCCGTTGCCCGACTGGCCATGCCCGCCGAGGGGGACGGTCAGATCCGATCCGCCATAGGTGTTGACATGGACCATGCCGGCGCGGACCCGCCCGCTCATCCGGTGCGCGCGCGACAGGTTCGCGGTCCAGACCCCGGCGGCAAGGCCGAAATCGGTGCCGTTGGCGATGCGGACCGCCTCGTCCTCGTCCGCGAAGGGCAGCACGGCAAGGACCGGGCCGAACACCTCTTCTCGGGCAAGCCTTGTGTCGGGCCGCACATCGACCACGACCGCGGGCCGCTGGTAATAGCCGCCCGTCTCTTCAAGGATCACGTCGCCGCCGCACAGCAGGCGCGCGCCCTCGTCCTGCGCGGTGTCTAGGAAATCGCGGTTGCCGCGCAACTGGGCGGCGCTGATGACGGCACCAAGGTCGTTGCCGGGATCCAGCGGATCGCCCACCTTCAGGGCTTCGGTCGCTTCGGCCACCCGGCGGGCGAAATCGTCGTGGATCGACGCCTCGACCAGCAGGCGCGTGCCCGCGACGCAGACCTGGCCCGAATTGCGGAAGGCAGCGGTTGCCGCGGCCTTTGCCGCCTTGTCCAGGTCGGGCGCATCGGCAAAGACGATGTTGGGGCTTTTGCCGCCCAGTTCCAGATAGACCCGCTTGAGGTTGGATTGCGCCGAATAGCGCAAGAGCTGGCGCCCGACGGCGCCCGAGCCGGTGAAGACCAGCACATCCACATCGGCATGAAGCGCCAGCGCCTCGCCCACCACGCCGCCGGCGCCGGTGACGATGTTGAGGACACCCGGCGGCAACCCCGCCTCCAGAGCCAGCGCGCCAAGGCGCAGCAGGGTCAGCGACGCGGCCTCGGCCGGCTTTAGGACCACCGAATTGCCGGCCGCCAGGGCCGGGGCCAGCTTCCAGGCGGCGATCATCAGCGGCATGTTCCAGGGAACGATGGCGGCAACCACGCCCACGGCTTCGCGCAGGACCAGACCCAAGGTGCCGGGCGCGGTCGGCGCCACCTCGCCATAGATCTTGTCGATCGCCTCGGCGTAGTAGCGGAAGGTCGCGGCGGCACCCAGCGGCTCGGCCTTGAGAGCCATGCCGATCTCGGTGCCGTTGTCGCGCACGCCCAGGACGGCAAGTTCGGGGGCATCACGCTCGATCAGCTCGGCAAGCCGGGTCAGCACCTTCTTGCGGGCGGCGGGCGGGGTTCGCGACCAGCGCCCGTCGTCAAAGGCTCGGCGGGCGGCAGCGACGGCGGCCCCGGCATCGCCGGTCGTCGCCCGCGCGGTCGTCGTCAGCACCGCGCCGTCGATGGGCGAGACGACATCGGCCGTGCGCCCGTCCTGCGACTCGTGCCATGCGCCGTCGATCAGCATCCGCTGCGCGGGGATCGGCAGAGTCCGAAGCCGCGCGATACGGTCTTTGTCAAGCATTTCCGCTCCTTGGGTTCCCGCATGGGGCTGCGGGCGGGCCGGTATCGGTCCTGTCGGGGCCGATACTAGGGCGGGCGGAACGGGGCCTTCACGCCCCCCGAAGGGTGACCCTTTGAGGGCATGTGCGATCACTATCCTCAACGTTATTGAGAATAGTGATCGCTGCTCTGCCCCGGTGGATCAGCCGAAACCAGCGAAGGTCGGTGAAATGCGCACGCTTGCCAAGGCCCTTGCGATCCTCGACGTGTTCACGCAACGCGCGCCGTCCTGGCGGCTGTCCGCCATTGCCGACCAGACCGGCCTGGACCGGTCCACCGCGCACCGGATGCTCAAGTCGCTGGTCGAGTTCGGCTATCTTTCCTACAACCGCAACACCAAGCATTACGCGCTGGGGCCCACGATCCTGCGGCTGGCGATGACCCGTGACGCGGTGATGCCCACCGCCGAATACTATCGCCAGATCCTGGCCGATTTCACCGCCGATACCGGCGAATCGACCCATGCCTCGCTTCTGGCGGGGCATCAGCTTGTCACCATCGCCATCTGCGAGGGGCTGCGCATGAACCGCGTGGTGCTGACCGACGGCGAGCGGCTGGATCCGCATGCCACCTCGTCGGGGATGGCCTGCCTGGCCTGGGCGGCGCCCGAGGTTCTGGAACGTGTCCTGTCGCAGCCGATGCAGGCCTACAGCGACCGCACGCTGACCACGCCGGCGGCCCTGCTCGCCGAACTCGAGACCGTCCGCCGCTGCGGCTATGCCGTCGCCGAAGGCACGTTCGACGCCGAGGTCTTTGGCCTTGCCGCGCCGATCTTTGGCCATGACGAGCTTTCCGTCGGCGCCATCGCCGTGACCATCCCCATGTCGCGCCTGACCGCGGACCTGCGGCCCGCGCTGGCCCGCGCCACGGTCGAGGCCGCCCTGCGCGCCACAGCCGTCGAGGCGGGCCGGGTGCCCGCCGCCCATACCGAAGCCACAAGGAATCTGTTCGAATGACCGAGGACACCGTTCCGGCTGCCTGCGAGGCGCTGGTCCTTGATTTCGGCGGCGTCATCAGCCGCACCCTGTTCGAAACCCATGCCCTGACCGAGGCGGCGCTGGGCCTGCCCGCCGGGACGCTGACCTGGCGCGGGCCCTTCGACACCGCCGGCGATCCGCTCTGGCGGTCGATGCAGGCTGGCGAGATTTCGGAACGCGACTACTGGATGGTGCGGGTCCGCGAAACCGGGGCGCTGCTGGGCGAGGAGTGGTCAAGCTTTCCGCAGTTCATCTCGCGCGCACGCGGCGACGACCCGCTCAGGGTCATCCGGCCCGAGGCACTGGCCGCCATCGCCATCGCCAGGTCCGCCGGCAAGCGCCATGCCATCCTGTCGAACGAGCTTGACCTGTTCTATGGCGACGGGTTCCGGGCGAAACTGCCCTTCCTTGCCGATTTCGAACTTATCGTCGACGCCAGCCACACCGGCATCCTCAAGCCCGATCCCCGCGCCTATTCCGCCATCACCGACGGGCTGGGCCTGCCCGCCGCTGCCTGTTGCTTCGTGGACGATCAGGCCCGCAACATCCGCGGCGGCGAGGCGGCGGGCATGGCCTGCGTCCACTTCGACGTGACCGATCCCGACGAAAGCTATTCCCGCGCCCTGTCTCTTCTGGGCCTCAACTGAAAGTCCCCCCGATGAAAGACGCCAATTTCCTGCGTGAAAACAATGCCCGGCAGTTCTGGGCGCCGATGTCGCACCCGGCCGACCTGATCGCGCAGCCGCCGATCATCGTGACCCGCGGCGACGGCACCATGATCGAGGACGTCGACGGCCACCGCAGCCTTGATGGCGTCGGCGGGCTGTGGTGCACCAACCTGGGCCATTCGTCGCAAGCGGTGAAGGACGCGATTGCCGCCCAGCTTGACGTCCTGCCCTATTACAACACCTTCCGCAGCACGACCAATGCCCCGGTGATCGAGCTGTCGTGGATGCTGCGCGACTATTTTGCGCCCGAGGGCCTGACCCGCGCCTTCCTGACCTCGGGCGGGTCGGATTCGGTCGAGACCGCGCTGCGGCTTGCCCGGCAATACCACCGCGTCAACGGAGAGCCCGAGCGCACCAAGTTCTTTTCGCTGATGCGCGGCTATCACGGAACGCATTTCGGCGGCGCCTCGGTCAACGGCAATGCCAACTTCCGGCGCAATTACGAACCTCTGCTGGCCGGTTGCCACCACCTGCCGTCGCCGTTCCTGTATCGCAACGAATTCGACCTGACCGATGGCGAGGCGCTGGTCCGTGCGATCGCACGGCGGTTCGAGGCCGAGATCGAGTTCCAGGGCGCCAACACCATCGCCGCCCTGATCATGGAGCCGGTGCTGGGCGCCGGCGGGGTGATCGTGCCGCCGGCGGCGCTGTTCCCGGCGATGCGGGCCATCTGCGACAAGCACGGCATCCTGTTGATCGCCGACGAGGTCATCACCGCCTTCGGCCGCGTCGGCGACGCCTGCGGCTCGCGCCTCTGGGGGGTGAAGCCGGACATGATGACCATGGCCAAGGCGCTGACCAACGGCTATTTCCCGCTGGGCGCGGTGATGCTGAGCGAGAAGATCGGCCTGGCCTTTGAATCGAACCGCGATACCCGCGCCACGATCAGCCACGGCTATACCTATTCCGGCCACCCGGTCGGCGCTGCCGCCGCGATCGCGACGCTTGGCGAAATCGCCCGGCTTGACGTCGCGCGGAACGCGCGGCTGCGCGGCGACGAACTGCTGGCGGGTTTCGAATCGCTAGCCGGGAAATACGCGCTGATCGGCAACATCCGCGGCAAGGGCCTGATGCTGGCCATGGAAATGGTGACCGACCGCGAGAAGAAGACCCCCGCCGGCAAGGATGTCGTCGCCGCCTTCTTTGACGAGACCTATCGCGCCGGGCTGATGACGCGGACTTCGGGCAACAACATGATCCTGTCGCCCGCTCTCATCATCACCGCCGAGGATGTCGGCCATATCCTGACCTGCATCGAGGCGGGCCTGCGCGCCGCCACGGCAAAGGCCGGGCTTTGACGGGGCTGATGGAAAATACCTAAAATGGGCGTTGCGTCGCAGTCCATTGCGACGCAACATTCCGCGCCTGGGAGGCGTGGGCCCGCCAAACCCATCCGCATGCAACAGGAGTCTGGACGATGTGCAGTGTTGCCTCTTTCGACGCACCCGTTTCAAGCCTCATCGACCTTATCGGATCCGAACAGTTCTCGACCCAGTTCTTCAAGACGGTCGATTCGCTGGTGCCGATGGACCAATGCACGGTCTTTGTGTCCGAACGCGATACCATGTCGCATCTGGTCGCCCAGGCGCATGGCGTCGCCGCCCACAAGGTGGAAACGCTGGCACGGTCCTATGTGCTGAACGGCCACCGCCGCGATCCGATCTGGCAGAATTCCATGGACGGCGGCAGCGGACGGCCAATGGTCGTGGCGCCCTCATCGCTCAACGATCTGGCCTACCGGCGCGAGTTCTACGATTCGGTCAACATCTTCGAGGAAGTGGCCCTGTGCAGCGAAATCGGCGGCAGGCGCATCTATGTCGCCTACTACCGCGAACGCGAGAAGGGTCATTTCCTTGACAGCGAGATCGAGCTTCTGGCCGCCTGCGGCCGGTCGGTGCTGTCGGTCTTGAACAAGCAGGCGGAAATAGCGCAAAGGCTGGGCCGGCCCGGTGCGCGGCCACGGCAGCTCAGCCGCGACGAACTGCTCAAGAAGGTCAATCAGGCGATTCTCGAGGACGCGCCGCAATTGACCGCGCGCGAGGCCGAGATCTGCGCAGGCATCATCCTGGGCTATACCATCTTCGGGCTGAGCCTGAATTGCGGGATTTCGGTGAACACCGTCGCCACCCACCGCAAGCGCGCCTACGCCAAGCTCAAGATCTCGAGCCAGAACGAGCTTTTCGCGCATTATTTCGGCGTGGTGGAGCGGCTGAACCAGTAGCCGCCCGCGGCGGCTCAGGTCGCCTGCGCCATGCCGACGCTGACATAGCGGCGGTCGAAATACACCAGCCCGTGTTCGGACGTCCCCATGCGGATCTGCCGGGCCTGGGCCAGGAACACGGTGTGGGTGCCGACCTCCACGCCCTCGACGATATCGCAATCGATCGAGACAAGCGCCGCCGAAAGCGCGGGCGCCCCGGTTTCCATGATCTGGATGTCCACGCCATCGAAACGGTGTTCCGGGGCGATGCTGGTCATGCCGGCAAAGCGCCGTGCCAGTTCCTCCTGACCGGACGGCAGCACGTTGACGCACAGGACGCGGTTGCCGCGCAGCACCCGGTTCGACCAGGAATTGCGGTTGATGCAGACCAGCAGGGTCGCCGGCGTGTCGGTCACGGAACTGACCGCCGTCACCGTCGTGCCGCAGCGTCCCGCCGGGCCGTCGGACGTCACCACGCTTACCGCCGCCCCAAGCTTTGACATTGCCGTGCGGAACTCTGCCTGGTCGACCATGGTCTGCTCCCTGATCCGCGACGCCGGAACCCGGCGCCAGCCGTTGCCCGGCGACTTTCCCAGAAGGGCGCAGTCAGTCCGATACCCCCCAAGGGTGAGGCACCAGACACGCGCCCGGCGAGTCACCCTCAAAGGGGACTTTTGCCGATGGACGATAATGCGAGGGTGGGTCAATAATCGGACACGCGTCCAACTATTTTCCGCCTTCCGCAAGGAGTGACCATGCTCGACACCAGCCGCCCCCTGCCGCCCAATGCCGAGGACTTCCTTGAAAGCCTGCGCGATGGCCGCGAGGTCTGGATCTTTGGCGAAAAGGTCGCCGATGTCACCGCCCACCCGGCCTTCCGCAACTCGACCCGGTCGCTGGCCCGGCTGTATGGCGCCATGCACGACGACAGCCGCAAGGACCGGCTTCTGGTGCCGACCGATACCGGCAACGGCGGCATGACCCATGCCTTCTTCCGCACCGCGCGCAGCCATGACGACCTGCGCCGCGGCCGCGAGGCGATCAAGTGCTGGCAGGAACTGGTCTATGGCTGGATGGGCCGCACGCCCGACTACAAGGCCGCCCTCATCACCGGCATCGGCGCCAACCCCGACTACTTTGGCGAATATGCCGACAACGTGCGCAACTGGTATCGCAAGGGCCAGGAAGGCGTGCTGCACATGGCCCATGCCATCGTCAACCCGCCGGTGGACCGTTCGCGCCCGGTGGACGAAGTCACCGATGTCTATGTCCATGTCGAACAGGAAACCGACGCCGGCCTTATCATCAGCGGCGCCAAGGTGGTGGCCACCGGCGCGCCGCAGACGCAATATGTCTTTGTCGGCCATTCCGGCGGCCCGGTGCGCAGCAAGGCCTTCGCCTTGTCCTTCATCGCCCCGATCAGCGCGCCGGGCACCAAGCTGATCTGCCGGCAATCCTATGAACATGGCGCGGCGGTCAACGGCAGCCCCTGGGATTATCCGCTGTCGTCGCGCTTTGACGAAAACGACGCGGTGCTGATCTTCGACCGGGCGCTGATCCCCTGGGAAAACGTCATCATCTACGATGTCGACATGCTGAACGCCCATTACGACGACATCCATTGGGACGGTCTGGCGCTGTTCCAGGCAATGACCCGGATGGAGGTCAAGATGACCTTCCTGGCCGGCGCCCTGTCCAAGGCGCTGGACATCACCGGCGCCGGCAAGTTCCGCGGTGTCGAGGCGGCGCTGGGCGAGGTGGTGAACTGGCGCAACCTGGTGTCCGGCCTGCGCGACGGCATGATCGAGAACGCGCGCCCCGGTTTCGGCGGCATGATGACCCCCTGCCACCGCTTCGGCAAATCCTATGCCACCATCGCGCCGCAGCTTTACAGCCGCATCAAGCAGATCTGCGAAACGGTGGTCGCATCGGGCCTGATCTACCTGAACTCGAACACCAACGACCTCAAGAACCCGGAACTGCGGCCCTATCTGGACCGCTATCTGCGCGGCTCGAACGGGCTGGGCGCCGACGACCGGTCCAAGGTGATGAAGCTGCTCTGGGATGCTTTGGGGACCGAATTCGGCGGACGGCACGAGCTGTACGAGTGGAACTATTTCGGCTCGCCCGAGCTCAACAACCTGGAATCGCTCGCCGTTTCGCGCGATACCGGAGAGCTTGAAGAGATGCGCGGCCTCGTCGAGACCTGCATGAGCGAATATGACGTCAACGGCTGGACGGTGGACGAATTCATCGGTCCGGACGATGTGACCGCCGTATTGCGCAAGTGAACGGGGGCGGGCGCCGGCCGCCCGCATCCCATCGGCACAATCCGGCAAGGAGAGCCCAGGACGTGACCCGGCACCTCGATGTCATCGACTACCATGTCGCCGGCGCGCCCCTGCGGGTGATCGCGGGGCGGCGCGCGGTTCCGGGCTCCACGATGCGCGACCGGGCGGCCGCCGCGCTGGGCCTGCTGTCGGCCGATCGCCTGATGGCCACGCAGGAACCGCGCGGTCATCACGACATGTTCGCCGCCTTCCTGACCGATCCCGTCACCCCCGGCGCCGATTTCGGCGCCCTGATCTGCGATGGCGAACCGGACAGCCCGTTCAAGGGCACCTGCGGTCATGGCAGCATCGCGCTTGCCGCCGCCGCGCTTGACGAAGGCTGGGTGCAGCCGCGCGAGGGCAGGAATGCCATCGTGATCGAAATGCCCGCCGGTCCCGTCACGCTCGAGGTCGACTGGTCCGCCGGGGCGCGCGGCGCGATCCGCTACCGGCATGTGCCGTCCCGGGTGATCGCGGCCGACATGGCCATCGCCGGCATCCGCGGCGCCCTTGTCTCGGCCGGGCCCGAGGTGATGCTGGTCGATGCCGGCGCCCAGCAGATCGACCCGTCGCCGCGCGCCGCCTTTGCCAGCTATCGCGCCATCCTGGCCGAGGTCGCGGCGCAGGGCGGCTCCGCGCCCGAACTGGTGCAATTCCGCTGGCGTGATGCGCCGGATGCCTTCCGCTCCATCGCGTTCTTCGGGCGCGCCGGGTTCGACCGTTCGCCCTGCGGCACCGCGACGTCGGCGCTTGTCACCCACCTGGCCGAATCGGGCGACCTGGCCGAGGGCGAGACCCTGACCAACACCACCCTGTTCGGCACCGCGTTCCGCGCCGGTTTCCGCCGCGAGAACGGCGGGCTGCGGCCCGAGATCCTTGCTACCGCCCATCGCACCGGCACCGCGCGGCTGAGCCTTGCGCCCGACGATCCGCTGACCGGCGGCATCGCCACGCCGGACCTGTTCTAGGGCCGCGCGATGTTCCTGCAACCGGCATTCCAGGCGGTGCGGCCCATCCTTGCCATCATCGGCATGGCGGGCGACCGCCCGGCGCCGCTGGCCCGCCACCTGCGCGGCGCGATCCTGTGCCTGGGCAATTTCGACGGGCTTCATCGCGGCCACGATGACCTGCTCGACCGCGCCGCGGCGCTGGCGCAGGCAACCGGGCGGCCGCTGGCGCTGATGTCCTGCGAACCCCATCCCCGCAGCTTTTTCGCCCCTGCCGGACATAGGCCGTTCCGCCTTGCCTCGGCGCTGCAGAAGCGCATCCTGCTGGCAGAGCGTCCGGTGGACTATCTGTTCGAACCCGGTTTCGATGCCGCCTTTGCCGCGCTGTCGCCCGACCGCTTTCTGCGGGTGGTGTTGCGGGACCATCTGCAGATCGGCGGCATCGTCACCGGCAGCGATTTCCGCTTCGGCGCCGGGCGGGCCGGCGATGCCGGCACCATCCGCGCCTTCTGTGCCGAACAGGGCCTGCTGGCGGTTGCCGTGGACAAGACGGTGGCCGCGTCCTCGACCGCCGCGCGCGAGGCGCTGCTTGACCGCGACTTTGCCGCCGTCCGCCACCAGCTGGGCCGCGACTGGCAGATCGACCTGCGGGCGACGGGTGTGCAGATGCGCCCGCCGGCGGGCCGCTACATTGCCACCGGCACGCAGGGGGGTGGCACGCCGATGGAACTGGTCATCCATGCCGACGGCACCTGCGCCGCAAGCCCCGAACGGCACGGGCGGTTCCTGGCCCTGACCGGCACCGCCTGAGGCGCCAAAACGAAAAGGGGGGCCGGTCTGGCCCCCCTTTGGTTCCGGTTGCTTATGCCTGCCTGACCCGCTCGCTCTGGCCAAGAAGGATTGCACCCGGATTTTGCAGTGCCTTGCGCTGGTGCGACAGGTGGCACAGCAGCGTATCAAGATCGCGCCGCCTGCGTTCCAGCGGCGAACGCTTGTAGATCGGCTGCGCGCCCAGAAGCTCGATCGCCATGTCGCAGGCTTTCTTGATCTGGTGGCCCGAATTGACCGACGACAGCGAAATGTCGGCTTCTTCGTCCTGGGTCAGCATCTTGCCCGCGAAAAGCTGCTCGGTCGCCCGTGCCGGGGCGGACAGGGCATAGGCGCGCGCGGCGCGATAGTTCATCTCGGCTTCGGCGAATTGCTGGCGCACCAGACGGTCGGCGTTGTTGCGCCGCACAAGCTCGTCGCGCACCTCGTCGAGGATCCGCCGGCCCAGCCCCAGCACCACGCCGCGCAGGCAGACCGCGATCAGATGGCCATAGCGCGACAGCGGCGGCAGATGCAGCGCCTCGCCGTCGAAATACTTGAAGACAAGGTTGTCGGGGATGACGACGTCCTCGATCTCGTAATCGGTGCTGCCGGAACCGCGCAGGCCCAGAACGTCCCAGTTCTCGACCAGCTTCACCTTGTCGGTCGGTAGGTAGGCGACGCGGAAATCGGGCTGGCCGGTTTCGTCCAGGATGATCTCGCCGTTCTCGTACAGATGGATGCCGGCGACGATGCGCTGGGCGCTGTGGATGCCCGATCCGAACGGCCAGCGGCCCTTGGCGATCCGCCAGCCGCCCTCGACCTTGTCGGCGCGGGCCGGCGGGAAAAAGCCGCCCGCGGTCGCATCGTCCATCGAGGAATAGATGCTTTCGGCGACCTCCTGCGGGAATTGCGCGCCGTAAAAGCCGGTATCGGACAGGATCTGCACGTTCCACGCGACCGAGGCGTCCTCGTAGGCGATCATCTCGACCATGCGGACCTGATCCTCGAGCCGCATTTCGGGGCCGCCCCAGGCAGCGGGCCAGGCGATGCGGAACACCCCGGCTTCGCGCAGGGCGGTCTGCAGGGCGGGGGTCAGGTGGCCGATCCGGTCCACCTCGTCGGCCTCGGCGGCGACAAGGGGAAGGAGCGCGCGAACCGCTTCGAGGATCTCTTCGGATGTCTTGTAGACATCGCCCCGGATCATGCGCGGCTTGGAATGGTCGAGCATTGGCATCTCCTGTTGTGGGCCCGATGCGATCCCGACGGGGAGGCGGCCCTCCGTTCCGATGGACCGACCTTCGCCGAAGCCATCACGGGGTCACATACCCTTTGCGGGTGATGGGGCAAGAAAAAGATGGACACTTGTTCAACTATTTTTCAAGGCCGCGCCCTCACCCTTTCAGGGGATTTCACCGGCGCACCGCGTGACGTTCAGATGGGCCGGGCAGACCGCAGGTCCGGCCGCGCGCAAGGCGCGGTTTTCCGCGGTGCTGCCGCCACCGACAGCCCAGCCGGCCTGTCGCCATATTCAAGGAGTCTTAGATGTCCGTCATGGTCCTCATCCGCTTTCCCTGCCCCCACGCCGAGGTCGTCGCCTGGGCCGAGAAGAACGGCGCGCTGCTGGCCCCGATCGGCCAGCTGTTCGAAAAGCACGGCCGTATCGGCCAGCGGGTCATCCTGGGCGAGAACGAATTCATCGACCTCGACGAATGGCCCTCGCGCGAGGCCTATGCCGCGTTCAAGGCCGAGGCCGGCCCGCATATCGAGGCGTTCGAATCCTCCTTCGGCCACCGTTCGGTCGATACCGTCTACGACATCCGCTGACCCCGCGGGTCGCGGGAACCGCAAGCCCGGCCGATGGCCGGGCTTGTTTCTTTTGCACGATGGCCGTCAGCGACGGCCGATCACGCTGTGATCGCCGGGCTGGACGAAGCGCGGGTCGGTCCAGCCCTTCATGTCGTATTGCGACATGCACCGGTCCACCATGGCGCGCATCCGGTCAAGATCGCCGTTGGCGCGCGAGATCGCGACCGTCTCGAGGTGGTTGATCTCATAGGATCCGAAATAGTTCATCTCGTAAAGCTCGTGCCGCGCGCCGAATTCGCTGCCGATGGCGTCCCAGAGCAGCTTCATCGTCTTGGACCGTTCCTCGGCCGTGCGGCCGCCGGTGCCGCGCAGATACTTGTCCAGCGTCGGCCGCAGTTCGGGCACCATCAGGTCGCAGGCGTTGGAATGCAGGTAGATCAGGCCCGAGGCGACCACGATCTCCATGATCTCGCGGATGCGGATATACAGCCGGGGCGCAATCGCGGCATAGGCCTTGCCATAGCGCAGGTCGCCGGTCATCCAGCCGCCGAAACCGGGCCGGGCGTTTTCGATCATGCCGTCGCGCACCCCGGTGACAAGGTTGCGATAGGAAATGACCTCGCCCAGCGCCGCCTCGACGCCGCGATGGACGCCGGCCCCGGTGATGTCCAGCGCCTTGGACAGCGCCCCGGCCAGGAAGGTCATCTTGACCTCCATCCGGGTGATCGACTGCAAGAGAGCCTGCGATTCCCAGCCCATGTCGGCGTTGAAACTGTTGGCGATGTCCACGTCATAGACCAGCACGTTTTCCCACGGGATCAGCGTGCTTTCGAAGAAAAGGATCGCGTCGTTCTCGTCCAGGCGGCTGGAGAGCGGGTAATCCCAAGGGCTGCCCGAGGTGGTGGCGGCAAATTCATAGGACGGGCGGCAGATCAGCTTGGTGCCCGGACCGTTCAGCGGCGCGATGAAGGCAAGCGCGCGTTTCTTGTCGCGGACGATGCCGATGGAATGGGCGACAAAGACATGTTGCGTCGTGGGGGCGCCGGTGGCGACGACCTTGGCGCCCGAAACGATGATGCCGGCGTCGGTCTCTTTCTCGACATGGACGATGACGTCGCCCACCTCGTCGAGAGGGCGGTTGCGGTCGACCGGCGGGTTGATGATGGCATGGGCAAGGTGCAGCACGCCTTCCTGCGCCCGCTTGTACCAGGCGTTCACGTTGGGGGCATAGTCGCCGAAATAGGCCGGGTCGGCGCCCATGCCGGCCAGGAACGCGGCCTTGTAATCCGGCGTCCGCCCCATCCAGCCGAACACCAGTTCCTGCCAGCAGCGCATCGCCTCGCGCTGGGCACGCAGGTCGTTCTGGTCGCGGGCGGTGCGGAAGGCGGCATGGGTCACGCCGCCATTGCCGGTATCGGTCGGAACAAGCAGACGCTGCTGCATCGCCGGATCGTGCATCGCGTCATACAGCGCCGAAAGCGACCGCGCGGCATTGCGGAACGCCGGATGCGCGGTGACATCGCGCACCTTCTCGCCATAGATCCAGACTTCTCGTCCGTCGTTCAGGCTGTCAAGGAATTGCTGGCCGGTCTGCGGCACGGCATGGGAATCAAGGTCGTGCATGGCTGTCTCACTGCTGGGTTGATCGCCATGCCGGGAAGTTCGTCCGCCCTGGGTATGGCCTGTTAAGCTCCGCCCGACCTGCCGGGATGCCATGGGACAGGCATCCACCGGCTGGCAGGCGGTGAAAAGCGATGGTTCAGACTATTCCGCCGGGACATCGGGGTGGTCCCCCTGAAGGGTGACAGCATCGCGGAATCGCGATGCAGATCGAGTCGTCTCCTGAGGGTATGGGTGAGCGCCGGTTTTGTTTTCAACATTCGCCGCAGGCGGCGAATGCGGACATGAACAAGACGTGCACACCTGTGCCGCCGCGACCGTTGGTCGTCCCGGGTGCGCCATGGCAACAGGGATATCCATGACAGCTCACACCAGTGATCGCAGCACTTCTCCGGCCGGTGGCGTCACCCGCCGCCGTGTCCTTCTGACAGGCCTTGCCGGCGCGGGCCTCGTGGTCGGGCACGGTCTGCGGCCCGGCGCGGCCGCGCTTGCCCAGACGCCCCTGCAGGCCGGCGGCAAGGTGACCATCGGCGTCGTGGGCCAGGGCGTCCGCGGCTATTTCGCCCTGCACAATTTCGGCGACGAAGCTGTCAGCATGTGCAACCAGAACCTGGTGTTCGAGGGTCTGACCCAGTTCGAGAACGACGGCTCGACCTCGCTCTGCCTGGCCGAGTCGTTCGAGCCGGTCGATGGCGACACCTCGCATTGGGAAATCCGGCTCAAGCCCGGCGTGGTCTTCCACAATGGCGCCCCGATGGAGGCGCAGGATGTCATCCATTCCATTCGCAAGATCACCGAGGAAGGCACGGTGTCGCGCGGCTATATCGGGCCGGTCGAGGACATTTCCGAAGTCGATACCCTGACCCTGCGGGTCAAGCTGGCCGGCCCGCGGAACTGGTTCCCCAAGGCGATGGCGGGGTCGTTCTCGGGCATCATCCCGCGCGATTACGACGACCGAGACCCGGTCGGCACCGGCGCTTTCCGCGTCGCAAGCTGGGTCGACACGGAATCGGTGACCTTGCAGCGCCACGAGGCCTACCACGGCACCCCCGCCGTCCTTGACGAAGTGACGCTGCAGCTTTTCGCCGACGATTCCGCGCTGCTGAACGCCGCCGAGGCCGGGCAGATCGACATTCTCAACCGCCTGAGCCCCTCGCTTGCCGATCAATACGAGGGCAGCGCGGACTTCCACCTCTACAACTCGCCCACCGGCCGCTGCTATCCGATCCACATGCGGTCGGACATTGCGCCCTTCAACGACGTGCGCCTGCGGCAGGCCATCCGCATGGTGCTGGACCGGCAGGCGGTGGTGAATTCCGGCTATAACGGCTATGCCACGATCGGGCACGATCTCTATTCCCCGAACGATCCCGACTATCGCGCGGATCTGGTCCGCAACCGCGATGTCGACGGGGCGCGCGCCCTGATCGAAGAAGCCGGGCTGACCGGGCTGCAGATCGAACTGACCATGAACAACGATGTCGAAACCGCGCTTGTCCTGGCCGAGAACGCCAAGGAGATCGGTCTTGACGTCTCGGTCCGGCAACTCGATCCCGCGACCTTCTTCAACGAAGAATTCACCGAACGGCCCTTCCACGGCGGCGACTATTATCCGCCGGCGCCGTTCTTCATGACCTCCTCGCTGCTCGACAGCCCGACGCCGGGGATCCCGACCCTGAAATGGGTGGACGAGGAATATCACGAGCTCTGGCGCCAGGGGAACGCCACGGCGGACCCGGCCGAGGCATCGCAGATCATCGGCCGGCTTCAGGAAATCCTGTTCGAAAGGGGCGCCCTGATCATCGCCGTCTTCGTCAACGAACTTGGCCTTTACCGTGCCGGCCTTGGTGGCATCCCCGAGATGGATTTCAACGGCACCGGGATCTACCGCTCGCTGCGCTTTGTCGGCCACACGGCCTGATCCGGCATCGGGGGCCCCGTCAGGCGGCCCCCGTTCCTGCCCGTCGCCGTTTGCGGCGGGCGTCACCCTCAAGAGGGTTGACGCGAAGGCGGGCGGCCAATAGCACAATACGAACAGAAATGTTCGATATTAGAACTCGTGGAGGAACGGATGCAAGCAAGACCCGTCAAGCTCGGCCATGTCGGGATCTCGGTCGAGAACCTGGACGAGGCCATTGCCTTTTACACCGGCATGCTGGGCCTGCGGCTGACCGAGCGGTTCACCTACCCCGAAGAGAAGGTCGGCCATGGCGTCGCCGTGCGCGCTGGCGCTTTTGTGCGCTGCGACGCCACGCACCATTGCGTGTCGATCTTTCAGTTGACCGATCCCGATCTGTCGCGGTCCGACAAGCTGCGGCTGGGCCTGCACCACCTGGCCTTCGAATTCGCCTCTCCGGCGGATCTGGTGTCCAAGTACAACCAGCTTCGGCAGCAGGGCGTCACCATCGTCAACTGCCGCATCGGCGGGCCGGGCAACCAGCCGCGCTTTTATGCGCGCGACATGGACGGCAACCTGCTCGAATTCTACTGGGGCATCGACGAGATCGGCTGGGACGGCCTGCCGCGCGTCTATCCGCCGATCCAAGAAATCGACCTCAACACCTTCGATTTCGAGGCGTTCCAGCAAGAGCGTGAGTCGGCTCAGGCCCGGCTTCAGGCGCAGGCGGGGCAGATCGCCGGGGTCAGCGTTTCAAGCTGACCCTCAGCGGGCCGGGCCGCCGCCTGCGGCCCGCCTACAACAGGCCGCGTTCGCGGAACACCTCGGTCGCGATCCGGTTGGCGTCCAGCGCCGCCGGGCCGCCGCAATAGAAGGCGATTTGCAGGATGATTTCCCGGATCTCCTCTTTGGTCAGGCCGTTGTTCAGCGCGCCGTTGACATGGATGCGGAATTCGTGCGGCCGGTTGAGCGCGGCGATCATGCCAAGGTTCAGGATCGACCTTTCGCGCCGCTCCAGCCCCGGACGGTTCCAGATCTCGTTCCAGCAGTATTCCGTGGTCAGCTTCTGCAGCGGCCAGCCGAAATCGCCGGCCGCATCCAGCGACCGCTGGACATATTCGTCGCCAAGCACCGCCTTGCGCGTCTCGAGACCGCGATCAAAGCGGCCGTCCTCGGTGTCTTTCCGTGTCATCGGGTCTCTTCCTTTCCGCAGGCTTGCGTCTGTCCGGCTTACGCCCTAAGTCCGAACATGATATTCCGTTTATCGAACATGCGAGGTCACAATGAAACTTTCAAGCTACAAGTCGCAGGGCCTGCCCGGCTTTGGCCTTTGGGATGGCAGCGTGATCGTCGACATCCCGGCGCTGTTCGCGCTTCAGGGCCGCGCCGGGGCGCCGGCCTCGGTGCGCGAGCTGATCGAACGCGGCCCGGCGGCCCTTGATCTGGTGAAAGCGGCGGTTGCAGCCGGCGTGCCCGAGGCTGCCCGCCGCGATCCGGCCGCGGTGACCCTGGTGGCGCCGGTCAGCCCGCCGCAATTCTTCTGCATCGGCCGCAACTATGCCGAACATGCGAAAGAGGCAGGGTTCGACATGAGCCCGGTGCCGATCATGTTCAACCGCTTCATCTCGACCCTGATCGGCAGCGGCGAGGATGTGCTGTTCCCCACCGTCTCGGACCAGCTTGACTGGGAGGGCGAGCTTGCCGTGGTGATCGGCCGCGGCCACCGCGGGCCCGTGGCGCCGGAACGGGCGATGGATCTGGTGTTCGGCTATACCGCGTTCAACGACATCACGGTGCGCGATTTCCAGTTCCGCACCACGCAATACCTGGCCGGCAAGAATTTCCGCACCTCGGGCCCGTTGGGTCCGGTGATCGTCACCCGCGATTCGCTCGATGATCCGCACCGGCTCCAGATCGTCACCCGCGTCAACGGGGTCGAGATGCAGAATGCCAATACCTCGACGATGCATTTCGACATTCCCTTCATCATCAGCCACCTGTCGGAATTCATCGACCTGCAGGCCGGCGACGTGATCGCGATGGGAACGCCGGCGGGTGTCGGCTTCAAGCGCAAGCCGCCGGTGTTCCTGAAACCCGGCGATACGGTCGAGGTCGAGGTCGAGGGCATCGGCACGCTGGTCAACCACGTCGTGGCCAGCGCCTGATCCGCGCGTGGGGGTGCCGGCGGCGCCCCCGTTCACGTCCGTCCGGCCGCGGCTAGAGCCGCTGCAACAACGGCCTGCGCGGCATAAAGATCCTCCAGCGCGCAGCCGACGGATTTGAACACGGTGCGGGTGCCGGCTGCCGGCGCCGGCGCCAGCCGCACCAGATCCGTCAGGTCGCCCCGGATATCCGCGGCGCCGATCACGCCGGCAGCCAGAGGGACCACGATGTCGCCCGGCTCGGTCATGCCCGCGGCGCGCTGGTCCAGCCAGATCGCGGCACCGCGCAAGGTATCGTCGTCCGCCTCGCGCATGGCCGGGGTATAGCCGCCGACCAGATCGACATGGGCACCGGGTTTCAGCCATGCCCCGCGCAGCACCGGCTGCGTCGCGCGCGTGGCGCAAGAGATGATGTCGGCCGCGGCGACGGCGGCGGCAATGTCGGTCAATGCGGTGACCGTCGCGCCCGGAACCGCCGCGCCGACCGCGCGGGCCGCGGTTTCGGCCCGGTCGGGATCGCGGCCGCAAACGGTGATCGCGGACAGCGGGCGCACGGCGGCATGGGCCGCGGCCAGATGCGGCGCCAGCGGGCCGGTGGCGATCAGCGCCAGCCGGCTGGCATCCACCGGCGCAAGAAGATCGGCGGCCAGCGCCGAGGCGGCGGCGGTGCGCATCAGGGTCAGGGGTGCGCATTCGATCACCGCCACAAGCTGCCCGGTGACCGGATGGAAAAAGCCCAGAACCTCGGACGAGGTGGGCAGGCCGCGACCGGCGTTCGAGGGCACCGCGCTCATCACCTTGACGACGCGGCCGACGCCTTCGGACCAGGCCAGCATCTGCAGCATGGCCGAGCCGTCGTCGGCCACCATGTGGTGCTGGCGCGGCGCGGCGTTCGCCCCGCGCAGGAACCCCTCGCGCAGAGCCGCGACAAGTGCGGCGGGCGAAATCAGCCCGGGTATCCTGTCACGGCCGATCCAGATCGGGTTTCCGGCTGCCATCTCGCACCTCGCATCAAAGGCACGGCCGCAGCCTTGCGGGGCTGCGGCCGGGGTAATCATGACCGACGCCTTCAGTCGGCCCAGCGTTCGCGCATCAGCGGCAGGACGTTGTCGCCCTCGATCCCCCGGAAGGCCATGAATTGCCGGTAGCCTTCCTCGATCTTGCCGGCATGGTAGAGATAGTTGATCGAGGTGGTGAGGAACGACCGGAACTTGCCGCTCGCCTCGTAGCGCAGGCCGGTGCCGTTGGGATAACCGATGGCCGGCTGCGGCAGGAACACCTTGCCCATCCCCAGCATGTGCTGGGCCAGCGCCAGCTCTGTCCCCGAACCGCCATAGGCGTGGACACGGCCGCTCTGGAATGCCGCATAGCCTTCGGCATTCGCCGGAAAGGCGACAAGGTTCTCGCCCGAAATATGGCTCCTGATGAAGGATTCCGGCGAACCGCCCTGGTTCACCGCGATCAGGAAATCGGGGTTGTCGACATCGGCCCAGGTCTCGCCCTGGAAATCGTCGCGCACCAGAAGACCGATCGACGCCCAGGCGATCGGCGCCGGAACGAAATCGATCGTGGTGGCGCGGCGCGGAGTGCCGTCAAGAAAGAACATCACGTCGGCCTGGTCGGACTGCAGGGTGGCGACGCCGTTCTGCCAGGTGGTTTCCACGACCTCGAGCTCGACACCGATCTCGTCTGCGATCAGCTTGGCGATGGCGATGCCGGCGCCGCGCCAGGTGATGCCGTCCTGCGCCACGCCGCCGGGTGCGTCGCTGTTGGTGAGATCCTTGAAGTAATAGGGTTCGAGGTTCGCCGCGCCGATGCGCAGCTTTCCGGTTGCCATCATGCGGTCGAAGGTGTCGGTCGTCGCTTCTTGCGCAAGGGCGGGGACGGCCGCGGTTGCAGCGATGCCAAGCCCGACTGCGCCGGCGACACCGGCCGTCAGCAGCGCGCGGCGCGAGGCCGTGATTTCTTCCTGGTCAGACATCAGAGTTCCTTCCTGTTGGCGTTTATTGTGAACCGGGGCAGCGTGGCGCGGTCAGTCTAGGGGGGGCGAAACCGCCCGGAATACCCTTGGAACGCGACGCCGTTCAGGACCGGATCCGTTGCCCGACGCGCCGTTCCAGCCAGAACGACAGGAGCAGGACGGGCAGGAGCAGCGCGGCGAATCCGACGGCCAGCGCGGTATAGGCTTCGAGCGGGCGATAGCTCTGATCCGCCACGACCTTCACGCTGTAGACGAATTCGGTATAGGGCAGCAGCGCCGCGATCGAGGTGAGCTTTACCACGTCGATGACCTGGTTGACGAAGGCGGGCATCATCTGCGGCAGCATCTGCGGCACGGCGATCAGCCACAGTTGCTGCCTGCGCCGCATGCCGATGGCGCGGGCGGCCTCCCACTGGCCGACATCGACGGCGGCGATGCCGCTGCGATAGATTTCGGACAGGAATACCGCCGTGTAGAGCGAGAAGGCGAGAAGCGCCGCCGAGAAATTGTCGATCTGCACCCCGGTCAGGATCGGCAGCGCGTAGAACAGCCAGAGAAGCTGGACCAGCGGCGGCGTGTTGCGCAACAGTTCCACCAGCGCGATCGCCGGCCACCGCAGGGGCGGAACGCTGCTGATGCGCATCAGGGCGATCCCGGCGCCGACGATAGCACCTGTCAGGACGCAAAGCGCCGACAGGACCAGCGTGTTCCAGAGCCCGGCCAGGATGAAGTCCAGGTTGCGGAAAAGAAAGCTGAAATCCCAATGATAGGTCATGCCGACACCCGCCGCGCCAGGCGGCGTTCCAGAAGCGCCGCAAGACGGCCAAGGCCGAAGATGATGACGAAATAGATCGCCGCCGCGACGGTATAGGCTTCGACCGGGCGGAAGGTGTCGCTGGCCACCCGACTGGCCGCATAGGCCAGTTCGCCATAGGTGATGAAGGCGACAAGCGAGGTGACCTTCACCTCCTCGGCGACCAGCAGCACCATGACCGGGATCATGTGGCGCAACGCCTGCGGCAGGATGATATGGCGCATCGCGGTGCCGGTGCGCATGCCGATGGCGCGGGCGGCCTCGGCCTGACCGCCATCCACCGCATTGATGCCGGCGCGCGCGATTTCGGAAAGGAAGGCCGACCCCTGCAGGCCGATGGCCAAAGTGCCGGCGGTAAAGGAATCGACATTGATGCCCGACAGGACCGGCAGCGCGAAATAGGCCCAGATGATCAGGACGATCGGTGCCGAGACCCGCAGGAATTCGATGATCAGGATCACGAGGCCGCGCACCGGGCGGGGGCCATGCAGGCGCAGCACCGTCCAGACAAGGCCAAGGGGCAGCGCGATGGCGAACGCGGCCGCGCACATGATCAGCGTGCGCGCCGCAGCCTCGACCCAAAGCCCGCCATCAAGCAGGACGATGCGGAAATCCCAGTCGTAATTCATGCCCGGCACCGGGGCCGCAACGGTGCCATCATGCGCTCTCCGTGTAGGATTCCTTGCGCAGGACAGCGCGAAGAAAGGCCCGGGCGCGGCCGGTCTGCGGATCGCCGAAGACCTGCGCGGGCGGGCCGCTTTCCACGACAACCCCCTTGTCCATGAACACAACGAGGTCGGACACGTCGCGGGCAAAGTCCATCTCGTGCGTGACGATGATCATCGTCATGCCTTCATCGGCAAGGTCGTGCATGACGCGCAGCACCTCGCCCACCAGTTCGGGGTCAAGTGCCGAGGTCGCCTCGTCGAACAGCATCAGGCCCGGCTTCATCGCCAGCGCCCGCGCGATTGCGACCCGCTGCTGCTGGCCGCCGGAAAGTTGCGCCGGATAGGCCGCGGCCTTGTCCGCCAGCCCCACCTTGGTCAGCAGGTCCATCGCCTCGCCGCGCACCTCGGCGGCGGGGCGGCCCAGGACCCTGACCGGCCCGATCATGATGTTGGTCAGGACATCGAGATGCGGGAACAGGTTGAAACGCTGGAAAACCATGCCGATGCGGGTCCTGAGGCGCGCAAGCTCGGCCTCGGAGGGCCGGATCCAGCGGCCGTCGGGGCGGTGGGATCCGATCTCGCGCCCCTCGTGGCGGACGATTCCGGCCGTGGGTACCTCAAGCAGGTTGAGACAGCGCAGCAGGGTCGTCTTGCCCGAACCGCTTGGCCCGATGAGCGAGACCTTCTGACCCGGGGCCACCGACAAGTTGATGCCGCGAAGGACATGCAGCGGGCCGAACGACTTGTGCAGGTCCGAGACCTGGATGCGGGGTTCGGCTGTGGTTGTGCCCTGCGTCATGCGGGGGCGGATCAGCCGATGACCGCGTGGGCGGTCGTCTCGATCAGGATGCCGGGCGGGCCGACCAGTTCCGACACGACCACGGTTGCCCGCGTCGGCCAGGGCGCCGTCTGGAACACCTCGTCCCAGGCGCGGTTCATGCCCGGCAGGGTGGACTTGTCGGTGACATAGATCGTTACCTGCGCGATGTCGGCGCGGCTGCCGCCGCATTCCTCGACATAGCGCACCAGCCCGGCAAAGGTCGCGGCGGCCTGCTGATAGCCATCGCCGCCGACAAAGGCGCCGTCTATCCCGACCGGGATGTTGGTGGCGAACAGATGCCGCCCCGCCAGAGTGGCAGGGCTGATCCTGGCCGGCAGGTCCGGGCCGATCTTGCGGTGCATGTGGTCTTCCTTGATCTGCAGGGGGCCGGGGCAGTCCGGCGGACCACCCCGGCGGATTTGTCAGGCCGCAAAGCCGATCCGGCTCAGCGCGCGATAGATGCCCCAGCCCGAGGGTTCGCTTTCGGGCAGGCCGGTCAGGGTCGCGGAATAGGCGGCCAGTTCGCTGGGGAAGGCGGCGATGATCCAGGCGCCCTTCTCGAACAGGATTTCCTGCATCCGGAGCAGTTTTTCCCGGCGGAGGTCCGGGTCGACCGTGCCCGAGGCTTCCAGCCAGAGGGCAAGGTATTCCTCGTCGCGCCAGCGGACCTGGTCGAGGCTGGGGTTCGGCCCGTCGCACAGCGCCGAGGTCACGAAATAGGGCGCGTTCGGATAGTAGTCGCCGCCAAAGAACGCCCGGTTGAAATATTCCTCGCCGTAGAAGGTCGCGCCATCAAGCTGCCGGACATTGATCGTGACGCCGATCTCCTTGGCGTTTTCCGCCAGGATCAGGGCGGTGGACATGTCGACGAACATCTCGAGATCGACTTCGGTGCCGACAAGGCCGGCCTCCTCGATCAGCCGGCGCGCGGTTTCCACGTCCTGTTCGCGCATCAGGTCCGCGGCATAGTCGCGGTCATAGATCGCATACAGGTCGTTGCCCTTCTGGGCATAGCCGCCGAAGGCCGAATTGATGACGGCATTGCGGTCGATCACCAGCCGCAGGGCCTGGCGGAAACGCGGGTCGTCAAAGGGCGCGACATCGGTGCGCATCTGGATCGGAAAGAACCGGCCGGTGGGGGATTCATAGATGCCGATGTCGGCATTCCCCTCAAGCTCGCCCACCAGATAGCTTTCCAGCGCCGGGTAAAGGTCGATCTGGCCCGAGGTCAGCGCATTCGCGGCGGCAGCGGGATCGGCAAAAAGCAGCAATTCGACACTGTCGACCACCGAAGGGGTGCCGTGATAGCCGTCGTAGCGTTCAAAGGTGGCGCTTTGCTGCAGGTTGGTCGCGCCCATCTTGAGCGGCCCGGTGCCGACCGGCGCCGCGGGGTCGAAGCCGACGGGAACGATGCCCGAATAGGGATCGGACAGCCCTTCGGGCAGCCAGCTGCGCGGCGCGCCAAGGGTCAGCCGCACGGTCAGGTCGTCGACCCGTTCGTAGGTCTCGACCGGGCCGACATTGCCGCCGGTCAGGCTGCCGGGTTCGGTCATGCGCTGCAGGCTGAAGATCACGTCATCGGCGGTCAGCGGGTTGCCGTTGTGGAAGGTCACGCCGGGCTTGATGCGGATCGTCCACAGCACCGCCGTGTCGTCGTCGGGGGTGATCGATTCGGCCAGGACGTTGCTCAGCAACCCGTCGGCGCCGACCGTGGTCAGCGTTTCAAAGATGTTGCCGGTGACGGCGACGGTCTGCAGGATGTCGCCCATCAGCACATGGGCGTCAAAACCGCCGAAGGCGCCGGTGCCGACCACGCCGACGCGCAGCACGCCGCCCTGTTGCGGGGCGGCCTGCGCGCTGGCCGCGCCGGGGCGCAGGCCGGCGACAAGGCCAAGCCCGGCGGCGCTGCCGGTGGCGCCAAGAAACAGCCGGCGGGTCAGCGAGGGCGAAAAAGATCTGAAGCGAGTCATGATTTCAATCCCTGTTGTGTCTTGTTGACATGGACGGCCGATGACCGGCCGTTCCCGGCCCGCCGTCTTGCGCGGCGGATTTCCTGGCGTGATGAGGGCCGAGGCCGGCCCCCCTTCTCAATACCCTTCAAGGGGGAGTGGCAGCCCCGGCCCCGGCCGCGTCCCTGTGCAGGATCAGCTTGGCCAGTTCGGCCGCCCGGAATTCAAAGAAATCGCCGCGGCTGGTCAGGGTCAGGATGTCGCGATAATAGCGCAGCATCTTCTGCCCCTTGCGGAACGCGGTCGAGGACGAGGCCCGGGACAGCTGGTCGATCACGTCGAAGACGGTATTCTCGATCGCGTGATAGGCGCCGTCCATGGTCCGCGCCTTGGCCATGTCGAAGGGTTCCTTGCCGGCGACCGACAGTTCCGAATGGCGCAGATAGGTCTCGGCGCCATGCAGCACCGCGCCGCGGGTCATTTCAAGGCTGGCGACCGCCATCCCGAACTTGCGCAGGAATTCCCGGTCGTCGATGCGGCGCATGCCCGGGTTGTGGACGGAATCCCGCGTGCGCAGCAGGTGCTCGTATTCGTCAAGCGCGGCAAGGCCGGTGCCGACCGCGACCGCAGCCAGCCCGCCTTCGGCAAAGCCCGCAAACAGCCCGCCGTAAAAGGCATTGCCATGCAGGTCCGATCCGGGGGTGGGGCCGGACATCGGCTCGACATAGGAATATTCGAACACCATGTCGGCAGGGACGAACACGTTGTCCATGCGGACCGAGTTGGAGCCCGACCCCTGCATTCCTACGATGTCGCCCCAGTCGGGCAGGACCTCAAACTGGCCGCGGGGGACCAGCGCGACAAGCGAGTCGCCCTTGCCGTATTTGCCCGTGGCGCCGGCGAAGCCCGCCATCATGATCGAGGCATGCGGCCCGCCCGAGGCGAAGTGCCAGACCCCGTCGATCCGGTAACCGTCGCCATCGGGAACCAGCGTTCCCTTGGGCGAGGAAAAGGTCCATGGCCCCGAGAAATCGGGATCAAGGGCAAAGACCTTTCGCTGGGTCTCGGGCGCGCAATAGGAACAGATCTGCACCGTATGGGCCGCGCCCAGCGCATACCACCAGCCGGTCGACGGGCACCCGCGCGAGATTTCGATGACAAGGCGGTAATAGTCCTTGAGCGACATTTCATAGCCGCCAAAGGTCCTGGGCGTCATCACCCGGAAGAATCCGGCCGCCTTGAACGCCTCATAGGTTTCCGTCGACGGATAGGTGCGCTCTTCGGTTTCCGCCTGCAGCGCCCGCAGGCGGGGCCGCATGGCGATGGCGCGGGCGAGAAGGTCATCGATGGTCGGTATCTGGGCGGTCATGAAGGGTTCCGGTCAAAGCTTGCCGCGAGCCTAGCTGTGACAGGAACGGTCGATATACCCGTGACGAGTGACTCGCCGGGCCGGGGTTCCGGCCCGCCCGGCCCGGCGGTCGCTCAGGGGTTCAGGCCAGAGCGGATATTCGGCCGGGCCTCGGCGGAATCGGCCTCTCGCTGCGCCACATAGGCGTCGAAGTCGAAGTCGAGAAGGTCGATCTCCTCGATCGGGTCAAAGGGCCGCGGCGCGTTGCTCCAGCCGATCATGTCGATGCCCCAGTAGAATTCGAGCAGGTTGCCATCGGGATCGCGGGCATAGAAGCGCGGCTGGTTGCCCGGCCCGCCCCTGCGCGAATTGACGATGGTCACGCCGCCATCGACCATCAGCCTGTAAAGGTCGAGCAGATCCTTGGGCGAGGCGAGTTCGAACGCGATATGATGCAGCCCGAAACGGTAGAGCGGCGCATCGGGCGCGTCATCGGGCAGGATGTCGCTACGCATCTTGAAGATCGACAGTTCGTGATGGGTGACATCGCAGCGCATGAAGGCGGCCTCGGCCACGGCGACGCCATGCCCGACCCGTTCCCTGGCATAGTCGAAACGCTCGGAAAGCTTCATTCCCAGATAGCGCCCATAGAAGTCGATGGTGCGGTCCAGATCGCGCACCGTGATGCCGACATGGCCGACCTTGTTGATCCTTGGTTTCACGTCCTCGCTCCATGTTCTTATATCGAACATTCATGTCCGTAAATCGGACGCTATAGGACGTGGCCGGCCAGATCAAGTGTTTGCTACTGCGCCTCGGGCAGTTCGACGTGGCGGCCCAGACGACGGCAGATGCGGCGGCGAGCCCCGCCGACCCCGATCCCATGACCACAGGGGCGAAATCCGCCGCGGGTGCCGCCCGGCCTAACCCGGCTTGTTGCGCCACGAGACGACGACCGGATGCCCCGAGGGATCGGCCAGCACGGCGCGGCGTTCGTGCGGCCCCTGTTCGACCGGGCGCAGCACCGTCACGCCCGCCGCCGCGCGATCACGCAGGAAGGCGTCGACATCCTCGACCTGCACCGACAGCGCGATCCGGCCCCCGGTCAGGCTTTCGCCCTGCGCCGTCAGCGACACGGTGATGCCGCCGCCGTCCAGCGCGGCATAACGGTCGCCGTCGCGGAATTTCAGCGTCAGGCCGAACTGGCCGGTCCAGAACGCGACAGCGGCGTCGATGTCCTCCACCGGGATCAGGATATGCTTGATCGTGGTCATTTCACCTCCTTTGGCGGCGGAACGCACCTTGGTCAGTTGATGTTCCGGATCGTGTCGAACGGCCTGCCGGCGCCGCGGGCCTGCGCCAGTACACGGATGGTCGGTCCCATTTCCTCAAGAAAGGCGCGCAGCCCCTCTTCCGATTGCCACTCGTCGATGTCGAGGATCTCGTTCTCGCGATAGAGGCGGCGATGCGCGGTGCAGCCGTGCCGCTTCAGGGCATCCTTCAGTTGCCCGATCTGGGCGGCGTGAGTCCGCTCGACCTCGCGCACCTTGTCCATGTTCACATCGGGGATCCGCACGGTGACGACTATGCCCATCGGCAGCCTCTTTTTCCTGTGGCGTGGTCCCGTGAGCAGAGCGGAAAACCGGCCGCGGCGAAATCATCATCAGTTGTGACAGGCCGGATCGGGGAACAGCAGGTCAAGCAGCGCCAGGTCCTGCAGGCCGCCGCCGACCGATTTGAACAGCGTCACCGCGCTGGCCCCGCTGCGGCCCGGGGCAAGGCCGGCCAGGACCGCGCCCAGCGGGGTCACGGCGGGCGGCGCCGGCAGGCGGGTGAATTCCCCGGCCAGTGCCAGGGCCGAGGTGGTATCGTCGACAAAGACCTCCGCGGCGGCGATCAGGTCGGGGCCAACCTCGCAACCGCCTGGCGTGCTCGACCCGATGGCGTTGACATGGCAACCGGGGCGCAGCCAGCCGGCGTCGATCAGCGGCTCGGCGCTGCCGGTCACGAGGGTGACGGCGTCGGCAACGCCGGCCGCGGCCTGCAGATCGCCGGCGGCCGCGGTCGGCATGCCTTCGGCCGAGGCGGCGCGGCATCGCGGCGCCGCGCCCACAGGGTGAATTCGCCGTCGGGAAAGGCGCGGGCCAGCGCCCGCAGATGCGGCAGCGCCTGATGGCCGGCGCCGGCGACCAGATGCCGCCGGGCACCGGGACGGGCCAGATGGCGTGTCGCCAGCGCGGTCAGCGCGGCGGTGCGGATTTCGGTCACCGCCCCGGCCTCGGCCAGACCGATGACATGGCCGTCGCCACCGTCGAACAGCGCCGTCAGGCCCTGATGCGCCGGCAGGCCGCGGCCCGGATTGTCCGGCATGACACAGACGATCTTGGTCGCAAAGCGACGCGGCCGGGTCGCCCGGAAGGCGGTCATCAGCCCGATCACGCCGGGCATGACCGGCGGCACCAGTACGCTGCGCACGTTCTGCCCGGCCGCGCCGCGGACCGCATCGACCAGCACCGCGGCCAGCGCGCCTTCGACATCAAGGCCCGCCGCCAGCCGTTCTACCGCGGCCCGGTCAAGGAACGGCGGCGCGCTCATGCCATTGCGCCAAAAGTGGCCTGCCGGTCGCCGAAGGAACGGCCGACCAGATGGAACCGGCCAAGGCCAGTCTTGTCGAAGTATTCGGCACGGTGGATCGCCACATCGGCAAAGGTGTCGAGCCAGTCGGGAAAGGGTGTGTCGCCATAACCGGGATGTTCCGGTGCGATCAGGTCGACGTGCTGCGACAGGCCCTCGTGGAACGGCAACCAGCGCCGGGTCAGTCCGGCGCCATGGAAATACACCACCGTCTCACCCGAGCCCTTGCGGCGACAGGCGGTGTTCAGACCGCGAACGTCCACAAAGGCGGGCTCGGTGTAGAAAGGCCAGCGCTGCATCGCGTTCATCTCGGCATCCTCATCTTTCCCTCTGGCGGGGTACGCCCATCGGGGCGGCCCTTTGTCCTCAGGATGGGACAGCGCCGCAGGCAAGGCCATCATCAATCCCTGTGACAAGATGGCCGGGCGGCACCTGTCGGGACAGGCGGGAAGTGGGGGTCAGGCGGTCAGTGCGCCGGAAATCGCGGCGGCGCTTTCCACCAGCCGGGCAGAATGGGCGGCCAGCGTTTCGGCCCGGCTTTCGGGGACCAGCACGGCAAGGCTGGCGCGGCACTGGCCCTCGACAAAGATCGGCGCGGCAAGGCCGTGGACGCCAAGCTGCAGCTCGTTGCGGGTATGGGCAAAGCCCTTGTCGCGCACCGATTGCAGCGTCCGGACCAGCGCCGCGGCCTCGTCCGCCGCCACCCCGGCAAGGATGCCGTCGATGGTGCGTTCGGGCTGATGGGCCAGGATGGCAAGCCCGCTGGCGCCCCGGTGCAGCGGGTGGCGCGAGCCGGGATTGTGCCGCACCACCACCAGATGCGAGGCATCAAGCGCCTGATCCAGCACCACCGCATCCTGCCCCGACAGGGTTTGCAGCACCACGGTTTCGCGGATCTCGCCGGCAAGGCGCGCCATCTCGGGCCGGGCGACGGCGGCAAGGCTGTTGCTGCCGGCATGGCCCAGCGCCAGCGCGCCCGGCCCGATGACATAGCCCCGCTGGCCCTTCACCACATACAGCCGCAGCGCCAGCGTCGTCAGCAGCCGGTGGGCAACGGTGCGGTTGATGTCGCAGGCCCGCGCGCATTCGGCCGCGGTGACCGGCCCGCGCTCGGCCACGACCTCGAGCACGCTGAGCATCAAATCGCCGGTAGAGCTGATTTCGGTCATGTCGGGGCATTCACGGCAACGGGCGGCGCCGGTTTGGTAGCCGACCGAAGTTCCGAGTCAAGGACCATCCTCCGGAACGGCCCGCCGCCCATGCCAAACGGCAGGGGCCACGGGGCCCCTGCCGTGTCAGCCCGGATGGCGCCGGATCAGGGATTGATCGCCGCGGCCGAGACGCCGAGGTGGCCGATCCCGTATGCGTCGAGGATCGCCTGATAGCGGCCGTCGTCGATCAGGATCCGGAACGCGCCGCGCACCGTTTCGGCCAGTTCCATCGACAGCGCGATGGTAACCTGCGTCTGCGCCAACCGCCTCCATCTGCAGGCCGGCATCCACGATGCCTTTGCCGCCCGTCTGGCCGAACGGCTGGCCGGGCTGAAGACCGGCGACGGTTTCGATCCCGGCGTCACCTTCGGCCCGCTGATCGACAGCGCCGCGGTGGCCAAGGTGGCGGCGCATGTCGCGGACGCCACCGCGCGCGGCGGGCGGGTGCTGGTGGGTGGCCGGCCGCATGCGCGGGGCGGCACCTTCTGGGAACCGACGGTGATCACCGGCGCCAGCGCCGACATGGCCGTGGCGCGCGAGGAAACCTTCGGGCCGGTCGCGGCGCTGTTCCGCTTCGAGACCGAGGCCGAGGTCATCGCCGCCGCCAACGACACCGAATACGGCCTCGCCTCCTACCTCTTCACCCGCGACCTCGGCCGCGCCTTCCGCGTGGGCGAGGCGCTCGACTATGGCATGGTCGGCATCAACACCGGCCTGATCTCGACCGCCGAAGCCCCCTTCGGAGGCGTCAAGGCCTCCGGCCTCGGCAGAGAAGGCTCCCGCCACGGACTCGATGACTACATGGACCTCAAATACATCTGCATCAAAGGCGAATGAGGGGGGCTACACGGCCCGCGGTCAGTGATTGTGCCGCGGCAGGGTGCCAGCGATTCGCTGATAGGCCGGGGCGTCGCGGATCACGGCGCCGTCGCGCAGCTGGTTGACGGTGGCGCGGTAGATCTCTTGCCAGGGCGTCTGGCTGGCCGGCACCGGCGGCGGCGGTTCGGCCTGACGGCGGGCGATTTCGGCGGCCTCCACCAGCGCGTCGCAGGTGCCGGTGTTCACGTCGATGCGGATCACGTCGCCGGTGCGCAGCCAGGACAGCCCGCCGCCCGCCGCGCTTTCGGGGCTGGCGTTCAGGATCGAGGGGCTGTCGGACGTGCCCGATTGCCGGCCGTCGCCCAGTGTCGGCAGGCTGCGGATGCCGCGGCGGATCAGCGTGTCGGGCGGCTGCATGTTCACCACCTCGGCCGAACCGGGCCAGCCCAGCGGACCGGCGCCGCGGATGACAAGGATGCAGGTTTCGTCGATCCCGAGCGCCGGGTCGTTGATGCGGTGATGGTAGTCGTCCGAGCCGTCGAACACCACGGCCCGCGCCTCGAACACGCCTTCCGATCCGGGGCGCGACAGGTAGCGGGCGCGGAAATCTTCCGAGATGACCGAGGATTTCATGATGGCGAAGTCGAAGAGGTTGCCGCGCAGCACAAGGAACCCCGCCCGCTGCATCAACGGCGCGGCATAGGGCCGGATCACCTCGCGGTCGGTGGTCTCGCGCAGGCCATCGGCCAGCGGGCGGCCCGAGACGGTGGGGACGCTGCCGTCGATGCGGCCGGCCTGCCACAATTCCCACAGCACCGCCGGCACGCCGCCGGCGCGGTGGAACCTTTCGCCCAGGAACCGCCCCGCCGGCTGCACATCGGCCAGAAGCGGCACGTCATGGCCATGCGTCTGCCAGTCCATCGGGTCGAAGGGCACGCCGGCATGGGCCGCGATGGCGGCGATATGCGGCTGGGCATTGGTAGATCCACCCAGCGCCGAACAGGCAACAATCGCGTTGCGGATCGCGGCCGGGGTCAGGATGGCCGAGGGCCTGAGATCCTCGAACGCCATTTCGGCGATGCGCTTGCCGGTGCGCCAGGCCATCTGGCCGCGCTCGCGATAGGGTGCCGGGATCGCGGCGCAACCGGGCAGGGACATGCCCAGAACCTCGGCCAGCGAATTCATCGTCAGCGCGGTGCCCATGGTGTTGCAATGGCCGAGCGAGGGCGCGGAATCGGTGGCGCGGCGGATGAATTCCTCGTCGTCGATCTCGCCCGCGGCCAGCGCGCGTCGCGCCTTCCAGATCGCCATGCCCGAGCCGGCCAGTTGCCCGTCATGCCAGCCATCCAGCATCGGCCCGCCCGACAGCACGATGGCCGGAATGTCGACGGTCGCCGCCGCCATCAGGCAGGCGGGTGTCGACTTGTCGCAGCCGGTCATCAGCACCACGGCGTCGATGGGATAGCCGTACAGGATCTCGACCAGCCCCAGATAGGCGAGGTTGCGGTCCAGCGCCGCAGTGGGGCGCTTGCAGTTCTCGAAGGTCGGATGGACCGGAAACTCGATCGGCACGCCGCCGCCGTCGCGGATGCCGTCGCGGACCCGCGACACAAGATCGACATGGATGCGGTTGCAGGGGTTCAGGTCCGACCCGGTCTGGGCGATGCCGATGATCGGCCGGCCCTGCCGCAACTCTTCGGGCGTGATGCCATAGTTCATGAAGCGTTCAAGGTAGAGCGCCGTCATGTCGATCCGGTCCACATTGTCGAACCAGTCGGCAGAGCGGAAACGGCGGGTCTGCGGACGGTCTGGCATGGCGGTCATCCTGAATTGCATGGGCCGGGCAGGGCCAGACTGTGCCGCCGGCGGCCGCGGCGCAAGGGCCGGCGCTGTCATGCAACTATTACACTCCTGTCATAACCGGTTCGCACCGGCCACCTAGAGAGGCGCCGCGACCGGCGCCCGCCGGTCACGGAACAGACAGGAGAGTTCGATGAAACTCAGCACCATTTCCGCGCTGGCCGTCGTTGCCGCCACCGCCGGCACCGCCGCGCTGGCCCGCGACCAGATCCAGATCGCCGGCTCCTCGACCGTGCTGCCCTATGCCACCATCGTCGCGGAACTGTTCGGCGAGAATTTCGACTTTCCGACCCCGGTCGTCGAAGGCGGCGGTTCGGGCGCCGGCCGGCAGCGGCTGTGCGAAGGCGTCGGCGAAAACACCATCGACATCGCCAATTCCTCGTCCTCGATCAAGCAGTCCGACATCGACACCTGCACCGCCAACGGCGTCGGCGACATCATGGAAGTGCGGATCGGCTATGACGGCATCGTCTTTGCCTCGGACGTGAACGGGCCGGAATTCGCGCTGACCCCGGCCGACATCTACAACGCCATCGCCGCGCAGGTGGTGGTCGACGGCCAGATCGCCGCCAACCCGCATTCGTCCTGGGCCGAGGTGAACCCGGCCTTTGCCGACCAGCCGATCCTGATGCTGATCCCCGGCACCAAGCATGGCACCCGCGAAGTGTTCGACCTGAACGTGATCGAGACCGGCTGCGAAACCTCGGGCGCGCTCGAGGCCTTCATCGCCTCGGGCATGGACGAGGATGCCGCGGGCGATGCCTGTGTCGCCTTGCGCACCGACGGTCGCTCGGTCGACATCGACGGCGACTATACCGAGACGCTGCAACGCATGGCCGCCGATCCGACCGCCATCGGCGTGTTCGGCCTGTCGTTCTACCAGAACAACACCGACAAGCTGCGCGTCGCCACCATCGACGGCGTGACCCCCTCGATCGAGACCGTTGCCTCGGGCGAATACCCGGTGTCGCGGCCGCTGTTCTTCTACGTCAAGATGGCCCATCTCGACGTGATCCCCGGCCTGCAGGAATACATCGAATTCTTCGTGTCCGACGATGTGGCCGGCCCCGGCGGCCCGCTTGAGGAATACGGTCTGGTGTCCGATCCGGAGCTGGCGGCGACACAAGAGATGGTCGCCAACCGCGTGCCCATGGGTCCGCTGGAATAACAGCCTGCCATGGCGGGGGCCGGCCGCGGCCCCCGTCCTTCTGCCCAAGACCGAAAGCAACACGACATGAGTGTTTCCCTGCTGGCGCTGCTGGTTCTGGCCCTGACCCTGGCCGGATTCGTGGCCGGCCGCCGCCGCGCGCTCGCCTCGGTCGGGGGCGACCTGCGGCAGCTGCATTCCCTGCCGGGCTACTACGGCTGGCACGTCGCCGCGCTGACGGCGATCCCGGCGTTCCTTGCGCTGGCCCTGTGGCTGGTGGTCCAGCCGGTGGTGATCGAACGCAGCGTCGCCGGGCATTTCCCGCCGGAAATCGGCCAGGACGACAGCGCGCTGGAACTGGCCATGGCCGATGTGCGCCGGCTGGCCGCCGGGCTGGATCGGGCCACCGCCTCGGGCGCGATGACCGCGGCCGAGGTCGCGGCGCTGGATGCCGGCGACGCCGATCTGCGCACCACCCTTGCCGATGCCGGCGTGCAACTGGGCGCCGCGGTGACGCCCGAGGTGCTGACCGCCGCGCAGGAATACCGCGCGACGAGCGAAAGGGGCGCGCTGGCCCGCACCGTCCTTGTCCTGGTGCTTGCCCTTGCCGGGATGGGCTGGGCGCTGCGGCTGACCGATGGCGCCTTCCGCGCCCGCAACCGGGTCGAGCGGATCGTGCTGGGCATCCTGCTGATCGCCTCGGTCGTCGCGATCCTCACCACGGTCGGCATCGTCCTGTCGATGCTGTCGGAATCGATCCGCTTCTTCGGCATGTATCCGGCGGCGGATTTCTTCTTTGGCCTTACCTGGTCGCCGAATTTCCGCGGATCGTCGCAACTGGGGCTGTTGCCGCTGCTCTGGGGCACGCTCTACATCACGCTGATTTCCATGATCGTCGCGGTGCCGCTGGGCCTGTTCGCGGCGATCTATCTGGCGGAATTCGCGACCCCGCGGTTCCGCGCCGTGGTCAAGCCGGCGATCGAGGTCATCGCCGGCATCCCGACCGTGGTTTTCGGCATCTTCGCCCTTGTCACCGTCGGCCCCGCCATCCGCGACTGGTTCGCGCAGCCGCTGGGCCTGGGCAATTCCGGATCGTCGGTGATGACGGCGGGGATCGTGATCGGCATCCTGAACATCCCGTTCATCTCGTCGCTTGCCGATGACATCATCAACGCCGTGCCGCAGGCGCTGCGCGACGGGTCGTTCGGGCTGGGCGCCACGCGGTCGGAAACCATCCGGCAGGTGGTGCTGCCCGCCGCGCTGCCGGGCATCGTCGGCGCCTGCCTGATGGCCGCAAGCCGCGCCATCGGCGAGACGATGATCGTCACCATGGGCGCCGGCGCCGCCGCGCGCATGGACCTGAACCCGTTCGAGGCGATGACCACCATCACCGTCAAGATCGTCAGCCAGCTGACCGGCGACAGCGAGTTCAACTCGCCCGAGACTCTGGTCGCCTTCGCGCTGGGCATGACCCTGTTCGTCATCACCCTCTGCCTCAACATCTGGGCGCTGTGGATCGTCCGCAAGTATCGCGAGCAATACGAATGACCGACGCCTCTCATGCCGTGCCGCTGCGGTCGCTGACCGCCGACACCCCGCTTGCCCGCCGGCGGCGCCGGGCCGACATGCGGTTCCGCGCCTATGGCATCGCCGCCATCACCATCAGCCTGACCGTGCTGGCGATCATCCTGTTCACCATCTTTCGCGATGGCGTGTCGGGGTTCCGGCAGGCCTATCTGACCTTCCCCGTGACACTCGACGCCGCGCGCCTTGACCCCGAGGGCAACCGCGACCGGGACGAGATGGCGAAGATCACCAACCTGCGCTACGGCCCGATGGTCGAAGAGTCCTTTGCCGCCTTCGTCACCGCCAGCGGGATCGAGACCGAGGGCCTTGATATCGATGCCATCGGCGAGATGATCTCGCGCGAGGCGGCAACGGACCTGCGGGCGCGGGTGCTGGCCGATCCGGCGCTGCTGGGCCAGACGGTCGAGGTCACGGCGCTGGCCTCGGGCCGGATCGACGGCTACCTCAAGGGTCGGGTCACGCTCGAATCCGCCGAACGCGACAGCAACATCAGCCCGGAACAATTGCGCCTTGCCGACCGGCTGCGCGATGCGGGGGTGCTGACGCAAAGGTTCAATGCCGCGATCCTGACCAATTCCGACGCCTCGGACCAGCGGCCCGAGGCGGCAGGACTTGGCATCGCCATCATCGGTTCGGCCTACATGATGCTGCTGACGGCGCTGATCGCGCTGCCGCTTGGTATCGCCGCCTCGATCTATCTCGAGGAGTTTGCCCCGAAAAACCGCTGGACCGACCTGATCGAGGTCAATATCTCGAACCTGGCTGCGGTGCCCTCCATCGTGTTCGGCATCCTTGGCCTTGCCATCTTCATCAACTTCGCCGGGCTGCCGGCGTCGTCCTCGCTGGTCGGTGCGCTGGTGCTGTCGTTGATGACGCTGCCGACGATCATCATCGCCACCCGCGCCGCGATGCGGGCGGTGCCGCCGTCGATCCGCGATGCCGCCTATGGTGTGGGCGCCAGCCGGATGCAGGCGGTGTTCCACCATGTGCTGCCGCTGGCGATGCCGGGCGTGCTGACGGGCACCATCCTGGGCCTTGCCCGTGCCCTGGGCGAAACCGCGCCGCTTCTTCTTATCGGCATGGTCGCCTTCGTCGACAACCGGCCCTCGCCGCCGCCCGAAGGCGTGCTTGACCCCGCCACCGCGCTGCCGGTGCAGGTCTATGCCTGGGCCACGCGGTCGGATCCGGCCTTCCTTGAACGGTCCTCGGCCGCGATCATCGTGCTGCTGGCCTTTCTGCTGGTGATGAACGCCAGCGCCATCATCCTGCGCAAACGCTTTGAGAGGAGGTGGTAGACCCATGTCCGACATGCGCCCCATCGAAAGAACCGACGCCATGACTGCAGGCAAGATTTCCGCGCGGAACGTCAACGTCCATTACGACACCGCGCACGCGCTCAAGGACGTGTCGGTCGACATCGGCGGCCAGATGGTCACCGCCTTCATCGGCCCGTCGGGCTGCGGCAAGTCGACCTTCCTGCGCTGC
>CAZIOT010000016.1:0-100518 GCA_964540965.1 uncultured Rubellimicrobium sp.
ACCAGATCAAGAAGGCCAAGGCGAACGGTCTTTCCGAGGACGACATGAAGTTCTGGGAGGACGAGGTGCAGGAGATGACCGACCGCTACATCAAGCTGGTCGACCAGACCCTTGACGGCAAACAGGCCGAAATCATGCAGGTCTGATCCGGCACGCCGGACAGGACGGGAACGGGCAATGGCAGACGCACAGGCAGAACCGGCAATCCGTGGCCCTCGCCACGTCGCCATCATCATGGACGGCAACGGGCGCTGGGCGCAGATGCGCGGCCGGCCGCGGCTGTTCGGCCACCACGCCGGCGCCCGCCGCATCCGCGAGGTGGTCGAGGCCTGCCCCGACCATGGCGTCAAATACCTGACGATCTTTGCCTTCTCGACCGAGAACTGGAAGCGCACCCAGACCGAGGTTGCCGGCCTCATGTCGCTGTTCCGCCGCTATATCACCCGCGAGGCGCAGGATCTGCTGCGCCGCGGCGTCCGCGTCCGTTTCATCGGCGACCGCATCAAGCTGGACGACAAGCTGGTGACGCTGATGGACGAACTGGAGCTGCTGACCTCGGGAAACGACCGCGTCCACCTGACCATCGCGCTGAACTATGGCGGCCGCGACGAGGTGACGCGGGCGGCCAAGCGCCTTGCCTACGAGATCGAGCAGGGGCGGCTGTCCCACAAGGATGTCGATGCCGAAACCCTGGCGCGCTTTCTTGACACCCATGTCCTGCCCGACCCCGATCTGGTGATCCGCACCTCGGGAGAGGCGCGGATTTCGAATTTCCTGCTCTGGCAGTCGGCCTATGCGGAATACGAATTCGTCGACACCCTGTGGCCCGATTTCACCGCCGCGGAATTCGGCCGCATCGTCGCCCGCTATGGCAGCCGCGACCGCCGTTTCGGCGCGGTCAGGGCCTGAGACCGTGGCCGACGACCCCCGCGCCGATAGCGGCCGCTGGTCCGACCTGACCACGCGCATCGCCTCGGCCGCGGTGCTGCTGGCGATTGGCACCGTCGGTGTGCTGCATGGCGGCGGGTGGTTCCAGGCGCTGGTCACCTTCGTCGCCGCGATGATCATCTGGGAGGTGGCGCAGATCGTCGCCCCCGACCGGCCGACCCCCGCCGCGACGCTGGCGGTCGCCTCGGCCGCGATCCTGTCGGGCGTGCCGACCGGGCTTGATGGCGGCTGGGAACTTCTGTTCTTCCTTCTGGTCCCCGCCATCGGCCTTTATGCCCTGCGCCCCTTCGGCGTGCATTTCGCCGGCTTCGCGCTGGGCGCGCAGTTGGCCGCCTGGGCGCTGATCGCCTTCCGGCAGGATCCGGGGCTGATGTTCGTCTTGTGGCTGGTCGTCACCGTGGTGATGTCCGATGTGCTGGGCTATTTCGCCGGCCGCCATTTCGGCGGGCCGAAATTCTGGCCGGCCGTCAGCCCGAAAAAGACCTGGAGCGGCACCGCCGCCGGCTGGGCCGGCGCCGTGGTGCTGGGCCTTCTGTTCATGATCCCGCTGGAACAGGGCTGGGAACTGATCCCGGCCTCGGTCGCGGTCAGCATGGCGAGCCAGGCCGGCGACATTGCCGAAAGCGCGCTGAAACGCCGCTTCGGGGTCAAGGATTCCTCGGACCTGATTCCTGGCCACGGCGGCATCTACGACCGCTTCGACGCGCTGATGGGGGCGGCGATGTTCGTCACCCTGATCTGGCTGGTCACCGGGTGGCCGGGGTGAGATCGGGTGTGAGATCGGTCACCATCCTTGGCGCCACGGGGTCCATCGGCCAAAGCACCATCGACCTGATCGCCCGCGATCCCGCCGCCTTCCGGGTCGAGGCGCTGACCGGCGCCCGCAACATCGCCCGCCTTGCCGCCGATGCCCGCCGTCTGGGGGCCCGGCTTGCCGTGACCAGCGAACCGTCGCTTTACGGCGCGCTGACCGAGGCGCTTGCCGGCAGCGGGATCGAGGTCGCCGCCGGCCCGCAGGCGGTGGCCGAGGCCGCGGCGCGCCCCGCCGACTGGACCATGAGCGCCATCGTCGGCGCCGCCGGTCTGGTGCCGGGTCTGGAAGTGCTGGCCCGCGGCGGCACCCTGGCGCTTGCCAACAAGGAAACCTTGGTCTGTGCCGGGCCGCTGGTCATGGCACGGGCGGCGGAAACAGGCGCGCGCATCCTGCCGGTCGACAGCGAACATTCGGCGATCTTCCAGGCGCTTGCCGGCCATTCCTCATCCGATGTGGAACGGGTCATCATCACCGCCTCGGGCGGCGCCTTTCGCGACTGGCCGCTGGAGCAACTGGCGCAGGCGACGGTGGCGCAGGCGTCCTCGCATCCGAACTGGGCCATGGGCCAGCGCATCACCATCGATTCGGCCTCGATGTTCAACAAGGCGCTCGAGGTGATCGAGGCGCACGAATTCTTTGGCCTGCCGCCCGCGGCGATCGAGGTGGTGATCCATCCCGAAAGTCTGGTCCATGCCATGGTCGGCTTTCGCGACGGCGGCATCCTGGCCCATGTCGGCCCGCCCGACATGCGCCATGCCATCGGCCACGCCCTGCACTGGCCCGAACGCCGTCACCTGCCGGTCGAGCGGCTGGATTTCGCCCGCATCGGCAGCCTGACCTTCCGCGACCCCGATCCGGCACGCTATCCGGCGCTGGACCTGGCCCGGCAGGTCATGGCGGCTGGGGGGCTGGCCGGGGCGGCCTTCAACGCCGCCAAGGAAGCGGCTCTGGACGCCTTCATCGCCGGGCGCATCGGTTTCACCGACATGGCGCCGGTCGTGGCCGCCGTGCTGGACAGGATGTCGCCCGCTTCGGGACCGCAAATTGCCGCGATGACACTGGAAAGCGTGTTGGAGACCGACGCCATGGCGCGTATCCACGCCGACGAGACCATCAAGAACCCGGGCTGACCCTTGGACCTGACGCAGATCCTGCCGCATTTCGGCAACCTCGCCTTCACCCTGATCGCCTTTGTCGTGGCGCTGTCGATCATCGTCGCGGTGCATGAATTCGGCCACTACATCGTTGGCCGCTGGTCGGGCATCCATGCCGAGGTGTTCTCGCTGGGCTTCGGCCCGGTGCTGGCCTCGCGCACCGACCGGCGCGGCACCCGCTGGCAGGTCGCGGCGCTGCCCTTTGGCGGCTATGTGAAATTCCTGGGCGATGCCAATGCCGCCTCGGTCGGCGGCGACATGGAACATGTGGCGCCGCGCGACCGCAGGCACACCATGCTGGGGGCGCCCTTGTGGGCGCGCACGGTGACGGTGTTCGCCGGTCCGGCGTTCAACTTCATTCTCAGCCTGCTCATCTTCGCCGGCGTGATCCTGCTGACCGGCCAGCCGCGGTTGCCGCTGACCGTGGCCTCGGTCGATCCCTTGCCCGGCATCTATGGCGATGCCCTGCGTCCGGGGGACGAGATCCTGGCCATCGCCGGCATCGACCTGACGGCCGAGGGGCTGAATGCGCTTGACGCGACGGTGCCCGACGTGGCGCAGGTCGATTACAGCATCCGCCGCGATGGCGAGGTCCTGACCGTTTCCGGCCCCAACCCCGACCTGCCGGTGGTCGGCGCCCTGAACCCCGGATCCGCCGCCTATGGCGCCGGCATCAAGCAGGGCGATGTGGTGCTGTCGGTTGCCGGGCAGGAGGTGGTGGATTTCCAGCAGATCGTCGGCATCGTCTCGGGTTCGGACGGCCAGCCGCTTGATTTCCGCATCTGGCGCGACGGCGAGGAGCTTCTGTTCACCCTGACGCCGACGCGGCAGGATCTGCCGCTTGATGGTGGCGGGTTCGAGACGCGCTGGCTGGTCGGCATCGTCGCCGGCAATTTCCTCGACTTCGCCACGGAATCGCCGGGGCCGCTGGCCGCGCTGGGCGACGCCCTGGGGCAGGTCTGGTATATCATCTCCGCGTCGGTCTCGAGCCTGTGGCACATCGCCACCGGCGGCATTTCCACCTGCAACCTGTCCGGCCCGGTCGGCATCGCCCAGGCCTCGGGCGCGATGGCCTCGCAGGGGACGGCAAGCTTCATCTGGTTCGTGGCGGTGCTGTCCACCGCGGTCGGGCTGCTGAACCTGTTCCCGGTGCCGATGCTGGATGGCGGGCATCTGGTGTTCTACGCCTACGAGGCCGTGGCCGGCCGCGCCCCCGGCGACCGCGCCCTGCGGGTCCTCATGGTGGCGGGGCTGGCGGTGATCCTTTCGCTGACGCTGTTCGGCGTGATGAACGACCTGTTCCTCTGTCCGTAAGGCGCGACCCGCCGCCGGGCCATGATGCTGCCACATTCCCCTGCCATCATTGCCTTGGGAAACCGGGGCTGAAGGGGACGCATCATGCACACAATCGCGGAAAACGCCCGTGGGCTTTCGCTTCTGGTGCAGATCAACTGGGATCGCATCCTGCCGCCGATCCTTGTCATGGTGGCGCTCTGGGTCGGCACGGTCATTGGCAAGTTGCTTCTCAACTGACCAACAAGGGCTGGTATGCGGCCCCGATGCATTTTGACATGATCCCCCAAACCCGGTAGTCCCGTGCCAAGGCACGAGAACAGGGCGGCGGGGGCGATATGGCGGGAATCGGTCGGCAGGGGCGGGCTCGGACTGGACGGCTCCTGCGCGGGGCGGCCGCGGTGGCGGTGCTGGCGGCCTGGCCGGCCTTTGCCCAGCAATACAGCTTTGGCTCCGTCTCCATCGAAGGCAACCAGCGCATCGAATCCGGCACCATCCTGACCTATGCCGGGATTTCGCGCGGACAGGCGCTGACCGCCGGACAACTGAACGACGCCGCGCAGCGCATCCGCGATTCGGGCCTGTTCGAAAGCGTCGAGGTGGTGCCGCAGGGCAATACGCTGGTGATCCGGGTCGTCGAATATCCGACCGTCGCCCGCATCAGTTTCGAGGGCAACAGCCAGTTGTCCGATGACGAACTGGCGCCGCTGGTGCAATCGCAGACCCGCCGCGTGTTCAGCCCCTCGGTGGCCGAAGCCGACGTGGCCGCGATCACTCAGGCCTATGCCGGCATCGGCCGCGTCAATGCCGTGGTGTCGCCGGCGATCATCCGCCAGTCCGACAACCGCGTCGATCTGGTGTTCCAGATCGCCGAGGGCGGCGTGACCGAGGTTGAACGGAT
The DNA here is from genome assembly GCA_964540965.1 of uncultured Rubellimicrobium sp. Lineage (GTDB taxonomy): Bacteria > Pseudomonadota > Alphaproteobacteria > Rhodobacterales > Rhodobacteraceae > JADYZU01. Next base: position 5,111 of record CAZIOT010000016.1, read on the forward strand.
TTCCTTTGTCGGCAACCGCAACTTCGGCGACTACCGGCTGCGCAACATCCTGGAAACCCGGCAGGCCGGCATGCTGCGGGCGCTGGTCGGTCGCGACACGTTCGACCCCGACCGCGCCGCGCTTGACCGCCAGCTTCTGACCGATTTCTACCAGTCGCGCGGCTATGCCGATTTCCAGATCCAGAACGTCGATGTGCAACTGACGCAGGAACGCGACGCCTATCTGGTGACCTACAACATCCAGGAAGGCCAACAGTTCAGCTTTGGCAATGTCACCGTCACCAGCGAGATCCCCGAGGCCGATGCCGCCGCCTTCCAGGCCGAGGTGCGTCTGCACGCCGGCCAGACCTATTCGCCGGTGCTGATCGAACAGGACATCGCCCGGCTTGAACGGCTGGCGACCCGTCAGGGCATTAATTTCCTGCGCGTCGATCCGGTCATCACCCGCGACGACCGCAATCTTCTGCTGAACGTCGAATTCCGGCTGGTGCGCGGCGACCGGATCTTTGTCGAACGCATCGACATCGAGGGCAACGCCACCACGCTGGACCGCGTGGTGCGCGACCAGTTCACCGCCGTGGAAGGCGACCCGTTCAACCCGCGCTCGATCCGCGAAAGCGCCGAACGCATCCGGGCGCTGGGCTATTTCGCCGATGCCGATGTGCAGGCCCGGCAGGGTTCGGCCGAGGATCAGGTGGTCATCGACGTGAACCTGATCGAAAAGCCGACCGGATCGCTGTCCTTCGGGGCCAACTTCTCGACCGACAACGGGTTCGCGCTGGTCGCCTCGTTCGCCGAAGAGAATTTCATGGGCCGCGGGCAGGAGTTGCGGTTCGATCTTTCGACCGGCGAGCAGAACCGGGTGCTCAGCTTCGATTTCGCGGAACCGCAGTTCCTGGGCCGCGACCTGCGCTTCGGGTTGAACCTGGAATACCGCCAGACCAACAGCACCTATGCGCTGTACGACACCGAGAATTTCCGCTTCTCGCCCTCGCTGGCCTTTCCGGTCAGCGAAAACGGCCGGCTGTCGCTGTTCTATGCCGCCGACTACGGCAATATCACCGATGTGCAGGGGCCAAGCTATTCCGACGACGACCCGCCGGTCATGACCGATCCGGGCGCCAGCCAGGTCATCGTCAACGAGGCGGGGCAGGGCGGAATCTGGACCAATTCGCTGGGCTACGGCTATAGCTGGGACAACCGCCGCAGCGGTATCGAACGCAACGGCGGCGTCGTCCTGCGCTTTGGCCAGGAATTCGGCTTTGGCGACTCGCAGTTCGTCAAGACCACCGCGCTCGCCAGCGCCGAAACCCGCATCTGGCACGAGGACGTGACCCTGCGCGCCACGCTGGAAGGCGGCGCCCTGTCCTATCTCGACGGCAATTCCCGCGTCACCGACCGCTTCTTCATGGGCGGGCGGATCATGCGCGGGTTCGAACCCGGCGGCATCGGCCCGCGCGATGCCGATACCGACGATGCGCTGGGCGGCAATTATTACGCCGTGCTGCGGCTGGAAACCGAATTCCCGCTGGGCCTGCCCGAGGAATACGGCATCACCGGCGGCGCGTTCATCGACTATGGCTCGCTCTGGGATGTCGGCGAAACCTATGGCGCCGATGTGCTGTACGACGAATTCACCCCGCGCACGGTGGTGGGCCTGTCGCTGTTCTGGACCACGCCGATCGGTCCGCTGCGGTTCAATTTCACCGAAGCGCTCGAGGCCGAGGAATTCGACAATACCCGCGGCTTTGACCTGACCATCCAGACGAGCTTCTGATGCGGCTTTCGTGGCTTGCGCTGGTGATGGCCGCGGTGGCGGGCAGCGCCACCGCGCAGGACACAACGCAGCCGGTGCAGATGGGCCAGGTGCAAAGCGCGATCCTGACCATCGACACCGAACGGCTGTTCGGTGAATCGGCCTTCGGTCTGCGCATCACCGCCGAATTGCAGGCCGCGACCGAGGCCCTGGGCGAGGAGAACCGCCGCATTGAGGCCGCCCTGACCGCCGAGGAGCAGAGCCTGACCGAACGCCGCCCGACGATGACGCCCGAGGCGTTCCGGGCCGAGGCCGATGCCTTTGACGAAAGGGTGCAGGGTATACGCACTGCGCAGGACGCCAAGGAACGCGCGCTCGAGGACGGGGTGACCGAGGGCCGCGACCAGTTCCTTGCCGTCGCGGCGCCGGTCCTTGGACAGATGATGCGCGACGCCGGGGCGGCGGTGATCCTTGACCGGCGGACGGTGTTTCTGGCCCTGAGTGCCGTCGACATCACCGACGAGGCGATCGCCGCCATCGACGAGGCCATCGGTGACGGCAGCGGTGTTGTCCCCGATGACGCCCCCGATGACGCCCCGGAGGACGAGGCGCCGGCAGACCCCTGACCCCCGGTGGCTTGCCCGCCTCTGCGGCTGTTGCTAACCAGTCGGAACGCCGGCGCCGCCGGCCCAGATCAGGACGACATGATGACCGATGGTTCCCCCGCGCCCGCGCCGACGCCCACCGAGGCCGACATCCAGCTCATCCAGCGCATCCTGCCGCACCGCTATCCGTTTCTCCTTGTCGACCGCGTGCGCGAGATCGACGGCACCGCCCGCGCCGTCGGCCTCAAGAACGTGACGATGAACGAGCCGCATTTCACCGGCCATTTCCCCGGCAAGCCGATCATGCCCGGCGTCACCATTGTCGAGGCGATGGCGCAGACCGCCGCCGTCATGGTCGGGGCGACGCTGGGCTATACCGACGGCAATCTGCTCATCTACTTCATGACCATCGACAACGTGAAGTTCCGCCGCATGGTGGTGCCGGGCGACCAGTTGCGGATGGAGATCACCACCCTGCGCGGCAAACCGGGCGGCAAGGTGTGGAAATTCAAGGGGGTGGCGACCGTCGACGGCGAATTGGCGGCCGAGACCGAGTTCACCGCGATGATGGACATGAAAGCCGCCACATGACGCCCGCCACGATCCATCCGTCGGCCGTGGTCGACCCCGGCGCCCGGATCGGCGCCGGCTGCAGCATCGGCCCGTTCTGCGTGATCGGCCCCGAGGTGGTGCTGGCCGAGGATTGCGTGCTGAAATCGCATGTCGTCGTCAGCGGCGACACCCATATCGGCGCCGGCAGCACGATCTGGCCCTTTGCGGTGATCGGCGAGGTGCCGCAGGACAAGAAGTTCGGCGGCGAAAGAACCGCGCTGCGCATCGGCGCACGGGCGCGAATCCGCGAACATGTGACGGTCAACACCGGCACCGCCGGCGGCGGCGGCGTGACGCGGATCGGTGACGATTGCCTGCTTCTGGCCGGCAGCCACGTTGCCCACGACGCGCAGGTCGGCAACAATGTCACCATCGTCAATTCCGCCGCTGTGGCGGGCCATTGCGTGATCGGCGACGATGTCATCATCGGCGGCCTGGCCGGCATCCACCAATGGGTGCGCATCGGCCGCGGCGCCATCATCGGCGCCGTCACCATGGTGACGAACGACGTGATTCCCTATGGTCTGGTGCAGGCCCCGAGGGGAGAGCTGGATGGGCTGAACCTGATCGGGCTCAAGCGGCGCGGGATGGACCGCGCCGATATCCAGGCCCTGCGCGAGGCGTATGAGGCGCTCCGCAGCGGCGAGGGCGGTTTCCACGACCGCGCCCGGCGGCTGGCCGACAGTTCCAGCCCGGCGGTGCGCGAGGTGGCGGAGTTCATCCTCGGCCCGACCGACCGACAGTTCCTGACGCCGCGATGATCGCGCTGATCGCCGGCACCGGCGACCTGCCCGGCGTGCTGGCGGCGCGGCTGGTCGCCGCCGGTGACCCGCCGGTGATCTGCGCCATGGCCGGCTTTCCCCCCGATGTGCCGGGCCATCTGCCGCGGTTCGATTTCCGGCTGGAAACGCTCGGCTCGCTCTTGTCGACGCTGGCGATGACCGGCGTCACAAGGCTCTGTCTTGCCGGTGCGGTGCGCCGCCCCGAGATCGACCCTGCCGCTGTCGATGCCGCCACCGCGGCCCTGATCCCGGCGCTGTCCGCGGCGATGGGCAAGGGCGACGACGGCACCCTGCGCGCGATCATCGCGCTGCTGGAAAGCCGCGGTTTCACCGTGGTCGGCGCCGGCGACATCGCCCCCGACCTGATCCTGCCCGAAGGGGTGGCGACCCGCGCCACCCCCGGCGAGGATCTCCGTGCCGCCGCCGGACTGGCACAGGCGCGCATTGCCGAGATGGGCCGCGCCGACAGCGGTCAGGCCTGCGTGGTGCGCGACGGCGCCGTCCTGGCCGAGGAAGGGCCCGAAGGCACCGATGCCCTGATCGCCGGCCTGCCGCCGGGGCAGGGCGGTTTCCTGTTCAAGGCGCCGAAACCGGGGCAGGAATTGCGCGCCGACATGCCGGTGATCGGGCCCAGGACCGCGATGCTTGCCGCCGAGGCGGGCCTTGACGGCATTGTCATCGAGGCCGGCGGCGTGCTGGTCATCGACCCCGACCAGACCATCGCCATTCTTGACGGGCTGGGCCTGTTCCTGTGGATCCGGGAACGGACATGGCGCTGAAGGTCTTTGTCATCGCCGGTGAGGTGTCGGGCGACCGTCTGGGCGGCGCGGTGATGGCGGGGCTGCGGCAATTGCACCCTGATGTGACGTTTCAGGGCGTGGGCGGCCCGCTGATGCAGGCGCAGGGGCTGGCCAGCCTGTTCCCGATGGACGAGCTCAGCCTGATGGGCATTGCCGAGATCCTGCCAAAGTATGTCCATCTCAAGCGCCGGATCCGCGAGACGGCCCAGGCGGTGCTGGACTGGCGGCCGGATGTTCTTTTGACCATCGACAGCCCGGATTTCTGCCTGCGGGTGGCGCGGCTGGTGCGGCAGACCGCCCGCATCCGCACCGTGCATTATGTCGCCCCCACCGTCTGGGCCTGGCGCCCCGGCCGCGCGGCGAAAATGGCGCCCCATGTCGATCAGGTTCTGGCCCTGTTCCCGTTCGAGCCGCCCTATATGCAGGCCGCCGGCATGGAGTGCGATTTCGTCGGTCACCCCGTGGTGGCCGAGCCGGTGGCGACCGCGGTCGAGGCGCAGGCGTTCCGCGCCGCCCATGGCATCGAGGGCCCCCTGATCCTTGCCCTGCCGGGGTCTAGAAGGGGAGAGGTGACGCGGCTGGCCGACCGCTTTGGCGTGGCTTTGGCGCAGGTCATCGCCGCCCGTCCCGGCGCGCGGGTGGTGCTGCCGATGGCGGCGCCGGTGGTGCCGCTGGTGCGTGAATTGACCGCCCGGTGGCCCTTCGCCCCGATCCTGATCGACCCCGCCGAAGACCCCGGCGGCGCCACGAAACGCGCCGCGTTCCGCGCCGCCGATGTGGCGCTTGCCGCCTCGGGCACGGTATCGCTCGAACTTGCCGCAAGCAGCACGCCGATGGTCATCGGCTATGACATGTCCTGGCTGTCGCGGCAGATCATCGGCCGGATGCTGCGCACCGACACCGTGACGCTGGTCAATCTGGTCAGCGACACCCGCACCGTGCCGGAATTCATCGGCGACGCCTGCCGCGTCGACGCCATGGCGCAGGCGCTGCAGGCCACGCTCGACAACCCCGGCCCGCAAAAGGCGGCAATGGCCGAGACGATGCGCCGGCTGGGGCAGGGCGGCGATGCACCGGGGCTGCGCGCCGCGCGCGCGATCCTGTCGCGTCTGGCGGCGCCGGTCTGAATTTTATATAAAATTCAGACCCTTGCCCTACCGTCCCTTCCAGATCCAGCCGCCGCCCAGCACCCGCGTCCCCTCGGGCGCATAGAACACGCAAGCCTGCCCCGGCGACACGCCTTCTTCGGGGGCGAGCAATTCGACCTCGGCCTCGGTCGCCGACAGCGGCCGCAGGATCGCCGGCGCCGGCGCCTTGGTCGAGCGGATCCGCACCAGCACCTCGCGGGCGTGCAGGTCGGCGAATCCGCCGTCGCCCAGCCAGTTCACCTCGCGCACCGGCACCCGGCGCGTGGCAAGCAGATCTTTCGGCCCGACCACCACCTGCCGCCTGTCCACGTCCAGCTTCACCACATACCACGGCTCGGCCAGCCCGCCGATGCCCAGACCGCGGCGCTGGCCGATGGTATAGTGGATGACGCCGGGATGGGTGCCCAGAACGGTGCCATCCGGCCCGACGATCTCGCCCGGTTCGGCGGCGCCGGGGCGCAGCTTTTCGATCACCGCGGCATAATTGCCGTTCGGGACAAAGCAGATGTCCTGCGAATCAGGCTTGTCCGCCACCGGCAGGCCATAGCGCGCGGCCAAAGCCCGCGTCTCTGCCTTGCTTGCCAGCCCGCCCAGCGGAAAGCGCAGGAAGGCAAGCTGTTCGGGCGTGGTCGAGAACAGGAAATAGCTTTGATCGCGCGCCGGATCGGCGGCGCGGTGCAGTTCCGGGCCCAGATCCCCCTCCATGCGGCGGATATAGTGCCCGGTCGCCATGCAATCGGCGTCCAGATCGCGCGCGGTCTGCAGAAGGTCGCGGAACTTGACCCGTTCGTTGCAGCGGATGCAGGGCACCGGCGTCGCCCCGGCCAGATAGCTTTCGGCGAATTCGTCCATCACCGCTTCGCGGAAGGTGCTTTCGTAATCCAGCACATAATGCGGAAAACCCATGGTTTCCGCGACCCTGCGGGCATCGTGGATATCGCGCCCGGCACAGCAGGCGCCCTTTTTCGCCAGCGCCGCGCCGTGGTCGTAAAGCTGCAGGGTGACGCCGACCACATCATAGCCCTCGTCCTTCAGCATCGCCGCCACGACCGACGAATCGACACCGCCCGACATGGCCACGACCACGCGGGTATCGGCGGGGGCCTTGGCGATGCCAAGCGAGTTCAGTTGCGGATCAAGGGGCATGGTGCCGGTCCCATGGGGGTCAGGTCCGCGGCAATATAGGAAAATGCCACCTACTCTCAACCCCCCGGCTTCACCCGGCATTAAGCGGGCAGGCGCAATCTGCCCCGGCATATGTCGTCACGGAGGGGTGAGAGATGTATTTGCGCAAGATCGACGGCCCGCGCGCCGTCACTCTGGCCGATGGTTCGGTCATGACCCGCGCCGACCTGCCGGCGCCCGATACGCGGCGCTGGGTCGCCAGCCGCAAGGCCGCCGTGGTCCGCGCCGTGGGTGCCGGACTGGTCAGCCGCGCCTGGGCGATCGAGACCTATGGCCTGTCCGAGGACGAGATGACCGCATGGGAACTGGCGGTTTCGACACATGGCGAGGACGCTTTGAAGGCGACCCGGGTGCAACAGTATCGACAACCGTAAGCAGAGCAGGATAACTCTCCCTTGGGTAACGGGCGGTTAACCTTTTCGCGTCTAGGGTGAGCCGACATGCAGAAGCTGGAGACCTGGGGATGCGTATCCTGCTGGTGGAAGACGACCCGACGACCTCGCGCAGCATCGAACTGATGCTGACCCACGCGAACCTGAACGTCTATGCGACCGACCTGGGCGAGGAGGGGATCGACCTTGCCAAGCTCTATGACTACGACCTGATCCTGCTCGACATCAACCTGCCCGACATGAACGGGCACGAGGTGTTGCGGCAGCTGCGGCTGGCGCGGGTGGAAACGCCGATCCTGATCCTGTCGGGGGAAACCGATACCGAAAGCAAGCTCAAGGGCTTTGGCTTCGGCGCCGACGATTACCTGACCAAACCCTTCCATCGCGAGGAACTGGTGGCGCGGATCCACGCCATCATCCGCCGGTCCAAGGGCCATTCGCAATCGGTGATCCGCACCGGGCGCATCTGCGTCAACCTTGACGCCAAGACCGTCGATGTCGGCGGGGTGACGGTGCATCTGACCGGCAAGGAATACCAGATGCTCGAACTGCTCAGCCTGCGCAAGGGCACGACGCTGACCAAGGAGATGTTCCTCAACCACCTTTATGGCGGGATGGACGAACCCGAACTCAAGATCATCGACGTGTTCATCTGCAAGCTGCGCAAGAAACTTTCACAGGCCACCAACGGCGAGAATCACATCGAAACCGTCTGGGGCCGTGGCTATGTCCTTCGCGACCCCGAACCCGATGCCCGCACGGTCGAGCGGATGGCGGTCGGCGCCTGACCCTTGCCGCCTGACTCTGGACGGGTTTCCGCCCGGCGCCTAACCTGCGTGGCGACAGGGCCGCGCCGGGCGGCCGGATTCGCCGCGGAGGGGTGATGAGCGACGATCAGGATTTCGCCGCGGTGCCGGTTGCCGACCTTGACCGGGATGCAGCCGCGGCCGAACTTGCCCGGCTGGCCGCGGTCCTGACCGGCGCCGATACCGCCTATCACCGCGACGATGCGCCGGTGATGCCGGATGCCGAGTATGACGCGCTCAAGGCCCGCAATGCGGCGATCGAGGCGCGGTTTCCTGCGCTGGTCCGCGCCGACAGCCCCTCGGGGCGGGTCGGCGGTGCGCTGGCCGAAGGGTTCGGCAAGGTCCGCCATGCCGTGCCGATGCTCAGCCTGGAAAATGCCTTTGCTGACGAGGATATAGCGGAATTCGACGCCCGCATCCGCCGTTTCCTGTCGCTGCCGCCCGACGCGCCCCTGGCCTATACTGCCGAGCCCAAGATCGACGGCCTGTCGCTGTCGATCCGGTATGAGGACGGCGCGCTGGTCCATGCCGCGACCCGCGGCGATGGCGAGACGGGCGAGAACGTGACGGCGAACATCCGGACCATGGCCGATGTTCCCGGCACCATCGACGCCCCCGGCGTGGTCGAGGTGCGGGGCGAGGTCTATATGGCGCATGACGATTTCGCCGCGCTGAATGCGCGCGCCGCCGAAACCGGCAGCCGGCCCTTTGCCAATCCCCGCAACGCCGCCGCGGGATCTTTGCGCCAGCTTGACCCCTCGATCACCGCCGCCCGGCCGCTGCGGTTTTTCGCCTATGCCTGGGGCGAGCTGTCGGCGCCGCTGGGGGCGACCCAGATGCAGACGGTCAACAGGCTGAAATCGCTTGGCTTTCCTACCAACCCGCTGACAGGGATCTGCGAAACCCCGGCCGAACTCCTCTCGGTCTATCGCCGGATCGAGGCGCAGCGGGCGACGCTGGGCTATGACATCGACGGCGTGGTCTACAAGATCAACGACCTTGCCCTGCAACAACGGCTCGGCTTCCGCTCGACCACGCCGCGCTGGGCCATCGCGCACAAGTTTCCCGCCGAACGCGCCTGGACGCGGCTTCTGGCCATCGACATCCAGGTCGGCCGCACCGGCGCGCTGTCGCCCGTCGCCCGCCTGCAGCCCGTCACCGTCGGCGGTGTCGTGGTGTCGAACGCGACGCTGCACAATGCCGACTACATCGCCGGTCTGACCGGCGAGGGCACGCGCGAAGGGCGCGACATCCGTGTCGGCGACTGGGTCGAGGTCTATCGCGCCGGCGACGTGATCCCCAAGATCCGCGATGTCGACCTTGCCCGCCGCCCCGATGACGCGGTGCCCTACATCTTTCCCGACCATTGCCCGGTCTGCGGGTCCGAAGTGATCCGCGAGGCCGACGATGCCACCCACCGGTGCACCGGCGGGCTGGCCTGCCCGGCCCAGGCCATTGAGCGGCTGATCCATTTCGTCGGGCGCTCGGCCTTTGACATCGACGGACTCGGGGCAAGGCAGATCGAATATTTCTTCGCAGACCCCGACCTGCCGATCCGCAGCCCGGCCGACATCTTTCGCCTGCGCGCCCGCGACGCGGCCAATCTGGGCAAACTTGCCAATCGCGACGGCTATGGCGACACCAGCGTGACCAAGCTGTTCGATGCCATCGACCAGCGCCGCCGCATCGGCCTTGACCGGCTGATCTTCGCCCTGGGCATCCGCCATGTGGGAGAGGTCGCGGCCCGCGATCTTGCCCGCCATTTCGCATCCTGGCCGGCGCTGGCTGCCGCCGCCGATACCGCCCATCCGGCCGCACTCGCCCATCTTGCCGCCGATCAGGCGGAACTGGTCGAACGCGCCGCCGCTGCCGCCGAAAACCGCCGGGCCGAGGTGAAGAAGACCCGCGATGCCGCCTGGGCCTTGGCCGCGCCGCCGCAGGATGCCGTCGACGCCTGGCAAGACATCCGCAATGTCGAAGGCTTTGGCCCGACACTCGCCGCCTCGCTGGTGATGACGCTGGCGCAGCCCAGCGAACGCGCGATCATCGACGATCTGGTGTCCTGCCTGACCGAGATCACCGCTCCGCCGCAGCGTTCCAGCGCCAGCCCGGTTGCCGGCATGACCGTGGTGTTCACCGGCAAGCTCGAGCGCAAGTCGCGCGACGAGGCCAAGGCGCAGGCGGCTGCGCTGGGCGCCAAGGTCTCGGAATCGGTCAGCCGCAAGACCGATCTTGTCGTCGCCGGGCCGGGCGCGGGATCGAAGGCCAAGGATGCCGAGAAATACGGCGTGCGCATGATCGGCGAGGATGAATGGCTGGCGCTGATCGGGGAGTGAGCAGCCGCCCCGAACGCGGCCGGCCCGAGGTGCTGTGGCCGCTGTTCGGGGCGCTGGACCAGTTGGACGGCATCGGGCCCAAGACCGCGCAGGCGATGGCCGCCGGCGGCATCGAACGGCCGCGCGACCTCTTGTTCACCTTGCCCTATGCCGGTGTCGACCGCAGCTTTCGCCGCTCGATCCGCGAGGTGGTGCCGCCGGCGATGGTCACGGTCGAGGTCACGGTCGGCCAGCATGTGCCGTCGCGCAACCGCAGCGGGCCGGTGCGGGTCAATGTCACCGATGCCGAAACCGCGTTCCAGCTGGTGTTCTTTCATGCCAAGGGCGACTACCTGAAGCGGTTGCTGCCGCCCGGCGCACGACGGGTGGTGTCGGGCAAGGTCGAGCTGTTCGACGGGCTGGCGCAGATCGTCCACCCCGACCATGTGCTTGCCCCCGATGAGGCCGCGTCGATCCCTCCGTACGAGCCGGTCTATCCCCTGCACGGCGGCGTCACCCAGCGGCTGATGTCGCGCGCCACGGCCGAGGCGGTGCAGATGGCGCCCGACCTGCCGGAATGGGCCGATTCGGCGCTGGTCGCCCGCGAAGGCTGGCCGGCGTGGCGCGCGGCCTTGGCCGAGGCCCATGCGCCGACCGGCCCCGCCGACCTGACGCCCACAGCGCCGGCGCGGGCGCGGCTGGCCTATGACGAGCTTTTCGCCCATCAGGTGACGCTGGCGCTGGCCCGTGCCCAGGCCCGCCGCGCCAAGGGGCGCGAATGCCACGGCAACGGCGCCTTGCAGGCGCGGGTGCTGGCGGCGCTGCCCTTTGCCCCGACCGGCGCGCAAACGCGCGCGGTCAAGGAGATTGCCGCCGACATGGCCGCGCCGCTGCGGATGAACCGGCTGCTGCAGGGCGACGTGGGGTCCGGCAAGACGCTGGTGGCGCTGCTGGCGCTGCTGGTCGCCGTCGAATCGGGCGGGCAGGGCGCGATGATGGCGCCGACGGAAATCCTTGCGCGCCAGCACTTTGACGGCTTGCAGCCCCTTGCCGCCGCTGCCGGCGTGGTGGTCGAGATCCTGACCGGGCGCGACAAGGGCACTGAGCGTGCCGCGAAACTGGCGGCGCTGGCGGACGGCCGCATCCATATCCTGGTCGGCACCCATGCGGTGTTCCAGAAGGACGTGATCTTTGCCGACCTGCGTCTTGCCATCACCGACGAACAGCATCGCTTCGGCGTCGAACAGCGCATGGCGCTGGGCGCCAAGGGGCAGTTGGCCGATCTGCTGGTGATGACGGCGACGCCGATCCCGCGCAGCCTAGCGCTGGCGCAATTCGGCGACATGGATGTGTCGGTCCTGGACGAAAAACCGCCGGGTCGGCAGCCGGTGACCACGGCGCTCGTCTCGCTCGACCGCCTGGGCGAGGTGGTGGGCCATCTGCGCCGCGCGGTCGAGGAGGGGCGGCAGGCCTATTGGGTCTGCCCGCTGGTCGCCGAATCCGAAGTCAGCGACCTGACCGCCGCCGAGGAACGGTTCAAGGCCCTGCGCGCCGCCCTGGGCGAGGGCGTGGTCGGCCTAGTCCACGGCCAGTTGTCCGCCGCCGACAAGGACGCGGCGATGGGGGCGTTCATCGCCGGCCGCAGTCGGGTTCTGGTTGCGACCACGGTGATCGAGGTCGGGGTCAATGTGCCCTCCGCCTCGATCATGGTGATCGAGCGGGCCGAGGGGTTTGGCCTGGCGCAGTTGCACCAGCTGCGCGGCCGCGTCGGCCGCGGCGCGGCGCAATCGACCTGCCTGATGCTGTATCAGGCACCCCTGAGCGACTCGGGCCGGCGCCGGCTGGAAATCCTTCGCAGCACCGAGGACGGATTCCGCATCGCCGAGGAGGATCTGGCGATGCGCGGCGCCGGCGATGTCATCGGCACGGCGCAATCCGGCCTGCCGCGGTTCCGCATCGCCGATCTGGAAAGGCAGGCCGGGCTGATGGCCGTCGCGCAAAGCGATGCAAGACGCCTGCTGGCCGAGGATCCGGCGCTGGAAAGCCCGCGGGGGCGGGCGGTGCGCACCCTTTTGTGGTTGACGGAACAGGACCGCGCCATCCGGCTGATCGGTGTAGGATAGCAGAATGTTCACAGATGTTCTCACAAAGTTCTTTACAGATGGTTAAGAACATGAGAACAAAAGGCCAACGCGGACCGAAAGGGAGTGATGGCCATGGCAAGGGAAATGAAAGCGATCCTGATCCGTTCGGGTGACGATCTTCTGGCCGATGCCGTCGGCATCCTTGCCCTTGCCGGCCTGCTGATCGGTGCGCTTTACCTGCCGCTTCTGTTCTGAAACTGCCTGCGATCCCTTGCCGGTAACGCCCGCCGCTGTCCCGCGGCCAAGGTCCGGGGTTCTGTCTCCCCCGTTCCTCATGTCCACCGGAGTCCCCTTGGGAACGCCTTCACTCCGCCGCCATCCGCCCGGATGCGCGGCGGTTTTTTTTACCCGCGCGCCTGTTCCATCGCCTCGACCGTCGCCTCGAGCACCAAAAGGATCGAGGCGTGGCGGTTGCGATAGTCGCGCGCCGGTTCCAGCACGGAATACCCGTCAAAGGGCGCGGCGGGCACCGGCCCGCCCTCGCGCAACATCGCCGCCACCTCGTCTCGGGCGCGGCGGATTTCGGCCTCGCTGCGGCCCAGCGCCACGGCGCCGGTGATCGCGGCCGACGCCTGACCCAAGGCGCAGGCCTTCACATCCTGCGCGAAATCGCTGATCCGGCCGTCGGTGACGCGCAGGTCGACCGTCACCGTCGATCCGCACAGGGGCGACCGCTTGCGCGCGCTGCCGTCGGGCGCCTCCAGCCGGCCGATATGCGGCATGTCGGCGGCCAGCGACAGGATGCGCGTCGAATAAAGTTTGAGAAGGTCGGTATCGGACATGGCCTGCGGCTTTCGCTGGGGCGCGATGCACCCTAGATAGGCGCGGCAACCGAACCGACACAAGGGCAGGCGATGTTCGATCCCGCGACGCTGACCTATGATGCCAACGGCCTGATCCCCTGCATCGCGCAGGACGAAGCCTCGGGGCAGGTGCTGATGCTGGCCTGGATGAATGCCTCGGCGGTGGCACAGACGCTGGAAACGGGGCGCGTCACCTATTGGTCGCGGTCACGGCAGGCGTTCTGGGTCAAGGGCGAGACCTCGGGTCATGTGCAGGAACTGGTGTCGCTGCGCATCGATTGCGACCGCGATTGCCTGCTGGCCCTGGTGCGGCAGACCGGGCCGGCCTGCCATACCGGGCGGCAGTCGTGCTTTTACACCGCGGTCGAAAGCGGCGCCGAGGTCGAGCTGATGGCGCCGCTATAGCCCGACCATGCGCCGGATGTCCTGCGGCGTGGCGCCTTCGGCGCGATAGCGGCACAGCGCGCGGGCATCGTCGCGCTTGGCCAACCGCTTGCCGGCGTCATCGCGGATAAGCCTGTGATGATAATAGCTTGGCATCGGAAGCTCAAGCAATGCTTGAAGAACGATCTGCGGGAAAGTCGCCTCGAACAGGTCCATGCCGCGGGTGACTTCGCTCACGCCTTGCCGGGCGTCGTCCACCACCACCGTCAGGTGATAGGCCGGGCCGATGTCGCGCCGCGACAGCACGATGTCGCCGTCCCGGGCGATGACCTGATCGGGGTCAAGCCGCCAGTCCCCCCCGCGTTCCGGGCCGGTATCGCGGAACGCCAGCGGCCCGGCGGCGGCAAGGGCGCGCGCCATGTCAAGGCGGATGGCGTCACCGGGCCCGCGTTCGGCCATGGTGCGGTGCCGGCATGTGCCGGGATAGGCGGCGGTCGCGACGCCCTCTTGCGGTGCGGACAGCGCGGCAAGGATCTCGGCACGGGTGCAGCGGCAGGGATAGCACAGGCCGCGGGCGATCAGCCGGTCAAGCGCCGCTTCATAGGGGCGCGAATCCGCGGATTGCCGCAGCACCGGCCCGTCCCAGTCCAGTCCCAGCCAGCGCAGGTCGTCAAGGATCGCCGCGTCATATTCGGGACGGCAGCGGGCGCGGTCGGTATCCTCGATCCGCAGCAGGAACCGGCCGCCGGCGGCACGGGCGCGGTCATGGCCGGTGATCGCCGAAAAGGCATGGCCCAGATGCAGCCAGCCGGTGGGCGAGGGCGCGAAGCGCGTGGTCAGCACTGGCCCAGCCATGCCTGCCAATCCGCCTTGGCGCGGTCGGTATAGGCGCGGTAACGGTCCTTGCGGCCGCGCCGGCCGCCGCGGGCGTCGATGGGCGGGAACAGGCCGAAATTGACGTTCATCGGCTGAAAGGTCTTTGCCTCGGCCCCGCCGGTGATGTGGTGGACCAGCGCGCCCATGGCGGTGGTCGGCGGCACCGGCGGCAGGCTGCGGCCAAGGATCCCGGCCGCGGCCAAGCGCCCGGCCAAAAGCCCCATGGCGGCGCTTTCGACATAGCCCTCGACCCCGGTGATCTGGCCGGCAAAGCGGATATTCGGCCGCAGCCGCAGCCGCAATGCGCTGTCCAGCAAGGTGGGCGAGTTGATGAACGTGTTGCGGTGGATGCCGCCCAGCCGGGCAAAGGACGCCTCCTGCAGCCCCGGAATCATCCGCAGAACAGAGGTTTGCGCGCCATACTTCATCTTGGTCTGGAAGCCGACGATATTGTAGAGCGTGCCCAGCGCATTGTCGCGCCGCAATTGCACCACGGCATGGGGTTTGGTCGTCGGATCATGGGCATTGGTCAGCCCGACCGGCTTCATCGGACCAAAGCGCAGGGTGTCGCGGCCGCGTTCCGCCATGACCTCGATCGGCAGGCAGCCGTCGAAATAGCCGGCGGTCTCGCCTTCGTGGAACTCGGTCTTGTCGGCGGCGAGGATGGCGTCGATGAACGCCTCGTATTCGTCGCGGGTCAGCGGGCAGTTGATATAGGCGGTGCGCTCTTCCTCGGTCTCGCCCTTGTCATAGCGCGACTGACGCCAGGCGATGGACATGTCGATGCTATCGGCATGGACGATGGGGGCGATGGCGTCGAAGAAGGCCAGGCTGTCGGCGCCGGTGACGGCGCGGATGCTGTCGGCCAGCGCGCCCGAGGTCAGCGGGCCGGTGGCGACGATCCAGTGGCCGGCTTCGGGCAACGCGCCGATTTCCCCGTCGCTGATGCTGATGTTCGGATGCCCGCGCAACGCCCCGGTCACGCTTTCCGAAAACGGATCGCGATCCACCGCCAGCGCGCCGCCGGCGGGCAGCTTGTGCCGGTCGGCCATGCGCATGATAAGGCCGCCGGCCGCGCGCATTTCCCAATGCAACAGGCCCACGGCGTTCTGTTCGTCGTCATCCGAGCGGAAGGAGTTCGAGCAGACCATCTCGGCCAGATTGCCGGTGCGATGGGCAAAGGTGCCGATGGCGGGGCGCATCTCGTGCAGGACCACCGGAACCCCGGCCTCGGCCGCCTGCCACGCGGCCTCGGACCCGGCCATGCCGCCGCCGATGATATGAAGCGTCTCTGTCATCCGCGCGGTGTATCCCGGTGGCGCCCGCGGCTCAAGCCGGGGTCAGTAGGCGCCGGTGGCGACGAATTCGGGCAGGGGGCCGCTGTCGAACAACCCGTCGCCCATGGACAGGCGCAGGCCGATGGTCAGGCCCAGAGAATCAAGCCCGGTGCCGGCCTTGCCAGTCAGGGCGGCATAGACCGTGCCCCGTTCGGACCAGCGCCAGCCCGCGCCCAGCCGCAGACCGTCGTTGACGAAGGCCAGATCATCGGCGCTGGAGCGGAACAGGTCGCCAAAGCCGTAGAACTGCGGGCTGAAATCATGGCGCAGCCCCAGCAGGGCCACGGCGCGGTCGTCGCCTTCGTCATCGGTCGAGCGGCGGAACAACTCGCCGCGCAGCACGACGCCGGGGCGCAGGTCCTGTTCGGCGTGGATCGTGGCGATGATGGCGCCATTGGTGCCGTTGTCGTCCAGCCCCTTGATGAGATCGGCCGAAAGACGAAACCCCTCGGGGTGCCAGAGCGCATGCAGGCCAAGCGACAGATGCGCCGCCGTCGGTTCATCGCCGCCCGTCACGCCGGCCGAGACGCCCAGCCGCAGATCCGGCGTCACGTCGCGGGTCAGGATCAGGCGCAAGGCCGCGGCCTCAAGGTCGTCGAGGGAGCGGTCGGAAAACTCCAGCCCCTCGAACCCGGCCGAAAGCTGCAGGCCGGTGCGGCCGAAACCGTAATGCCCGTCCAGCCGCAGCGACCCGCCGCCCAGGGGGGCGCCTTCGCTTGCCAGGCCGGAAAACGACAGCTCGGCGCGAAGCGCGTCGATGCCCTGTGCCGAGGCCGGGGGAACGACAGCGGCAAGGATCAGGGTCGCGAGGAGGTTGCGCATGGCGGACATTCGGAAATGGCTTTGGCACGACACAAATCACCCGCCGCGCCGCTGTGCAAGCCTTGGCCCGCAGGCCAGACCACCGGCGGCATCTGCTGACCGGCGCCAACGGGCCGGGGTCAGATCAGGGCGATGCGTTCGCGGCCCTCGGTATCGGGGAAGGGGCGATAGAGCCCGACCTCGGCCCGGCCGATCATCTGGTGGAATTGGTCATAGCGCCGCATGGCGTCGTCATCCATCTGGCCCAGCGCACCAAAGGCATCGGCCAGAGCCCCCAGATCCTTCATCTCGATTTCCAGCACGAAATCGGAATGCGGACCGGAGGCCAGCCCCAGCGTGCGACGCAAGAGGCGCCAGCGGGCGACAAGGCCGCGGTCCTGCAAAAGGCCCAGCCAGTGACCGCAGGCGGCGGCAAAGGCCAGCGCGCGGGCATCGCTGCGCAAGTCGATCAGGCAGTGGTACAGCGTCATCGGCGGCTCCTGTTTCGCGCAGGATGCCGCCCAAGACGTTGCGATTCGGTTAGCGCGGCTCAGAAGCCGGGCAGGATCTCGGTGATGCCGCGCGGGCCGAAAGTGGTGCCCTGGCCCAGTTCGATCCGCGCGCCGATGGAGATGAAATTCTCGCCATCGACATCGCCGTCGAACTTGCCGACCTCGGCAAAGACGGTCGGACCGTTGCCGAACTGGTATTCGCCGCCGATGGACAGCCGTTTCCAGTTTTCGTCGGCATTGACAATCCCGGCCGAGGCGGTGGCGGAAATCGCATCGGTGAAGGCAAAGGCGCCGTTGACGCCCAGAAGCGTGCCTTCGCCCAGATCGCCCTCGTAGCGGCCAAGATAGCCGTCGACCGAAATGCCCGAAAGGGTGGTGGCGCCCTCGATCCCGTACAGGTCGCTGTCGCCGCCGTCGCGGCGGTCCTGGCCATAGAACAGGCCGACGGTGGCGGTCGGAGACAGGTCGTAAAGGCCATGTACCGTCAGCGTGCTGGAATTGCCATCCAGCCCGCGAAAGCCGTGATAGGCGAAATCGGCGGCGACCGAGATCCCCGGAACGATGCCGAATTCAAGCCCGCCGTTGTAATTCGTCTCGCCCATGTCGGTGTCGGACGAATAGGCCAGCATGCTGCCCGAAATCTCGGCGCCGACAAAGCCCTGCGCAAGCGTGAGGGTGGGAACGGCGGCAAATGCCGACGCGAAAACGATAGAGGAAATCTTCATGCCCGATGCCTTTTCTGGTGGGGATCGTTCTGCCTGGCCCCATTGGTGGTAAGTTTGCCAGAAAAATCCCCGCCGGACAAGCGGCGGGGACGGGGGGCGGAGCGGCGCGGCAGCAAACCGCCGGTCTATTCCTCGCCCTGATCCTCGATCCGCGCGACCGAGGCGACCTCTTCGTCCGCGGCGGTGTTCAGCACCCTGACCCCGCCGGCGGAACGCGAGCGGAAGGAAATCCCTTCGACCGGGACGCGGATCGACTGGCCGGCGGTGGTGACCAGCATCACCTGATCGGCAAGATCGACCGGAAAGGCCGAGACCAGTTCGCCGCCGCGCAGGGTCTTTTCAAAGGCGGTGACGCCCTGGCCGCCTCGGCCGCGCACTGGATAGTCATGGCTGGACGACAGCTTGCCCAGGCCGCGGGCGGTGATGGTCAGGATCAGGTTTTCGGCCCCGGACATTTCGGCATAGCGGTCGGTCGGCAGCGCGCCGGCCTCGACCGGGCCCTCGTCCTCGTCCACCTCGACGGCTTCGTCATCGGTCTGGCCCATCACCGCGCGCTTCATGCGGATGAAGGCGACGCGTTCTTCGGGTGTCGCCTCGAAATGGCGGATCACCGCCATCGACACCACGCGGTCGCCCTTGGCCAGGCGGATGCCGCGCACGCCGGTGGAATCGCGGCCCTTGAACACCCGCACTTCGGTGGTCGGGAACCGGATGGCGCGGCCCATCGCCGTCACCAGCAGGATGTCGTCGCTTTCCGAACAGGTCCGCACGTTGATAAGGCTGACGCCCTCGGGCAGGTTCATCGCGATCTTGCCGCGGCGGTTGATATTGGTGAAATCCGACAACGCGTTGCGGCGCACATCGCCGTCCGAGGTGGCGAAGAACACCTGAAGGTCGTCCCATTCCTCTTCCGGGCGGTCCACCGGCATGATCGCCGCAATCGAAATGCCCTGCGGGATCGGCAGGATGTTGACGATGGCCTTGCCCTTGGCGGTGCGCCCGGCCAGCGGCAGCCGCCAGCATTTCAGGCTGTAGGCCATGCCGTCGGTGGTAAAGAACAGAAGCTGCGTGTGGGTATTGGCGACAAACAGAGTCGTCACCGCATCGTCGTCCTTGGTCTGCATCGACGACAGGCCCTTGCCGCCGCGCGCCTGCGAACGGAATTCGGTCAAGGGCGTGCGCTTGATATAGCCGCCGGCGGTGACGGTGACGACCATGTCCTCGCGCTCGATCAGATCCTCGTCTTCAAGATCGCCGGCCCAATCGGTGATCTCGGTCCGGCGCGGCACGGCTAAGGCCGATTTCACCGCGTTGAGTTCGCCGCGGATGATGTCGAGGATGCGTTCGCGCGAGCCGAGGATATCCAGGTAGTCGCGGATTTTCGCTGCCAGTTCGCGCAATTCCTCGGCAACCTCCTGCACGCCCAGTTGCGTCAGGCGTTGCAGGCGCAGGTCAAGGATGGCGCGCGCCTGGGTGTCGGACAGGTTGTAGGTGCCGTCCTCGTTCATGCGGTGGGTCGGATCGTCGATCAGGCGGATATATTCGGCGATGTCATGGGCCGGCCAGCGCCGGCTCATCAGCGCCTCGCGCGCCTCGGCGGCATCGGCTGACCGGCGGATGGTGGCAACCACCTCGTCCACATTGGTCACGGCAACGGCCAGACCGCACAGGATATGCGCCCGTTCGCGCGCCTTGCGCAGTTCAAAGGCGGTGCGCCGCGCCACCACCTCCTCGCGGAAGTCGAGGAAATTGGTGAGGAAGGCGCGCAGGGTCAGCGTCTCGGGCCGGCCGCCGTTCAGCGCCAGCATGTTGCAGCCAAAGCTGACCTGCATCGGGGTAAAGCGGAACAACTGGTTCAGCACCACATCGGCGGTGGCGTCGCGCTTGAGCTCGACCACCACCCGCACGCCGTCGCGGTCGGATTCGTCCTGCACATGGGCGATCCCCTCGATCCGCTTGTCGCGGGCGGCCTCGGCGATCTTTTCGATCATGACCGCCTTGTTCACCTGATAGGGGATCTCGTCGATGATGATCGCCCAGCGGTCCTTGCGCAGTTCCTCGGTATGGGTCGTGGCGCGGATGATGACGCTGCCGCGGCCTTCAAGATAGGCCTTGCGCGCGCCGGACCGGCCCATGATCTGGCCGCCGGTGGGGAAATCGGGGGCGGGCACCCAGGCGATCAGATCCTCGGAGGAGAGGTCGGGATTGTCGATCAGCGCCAGCGTCGCGTCGATCACCTCGCCCAGGTTGTGCGGGGGGATGCGGGTCGCCATGCCGACGGCGATGCCTTCGGCGCCGTTGACCAGCATGTTGGGAAACTGCGCCGGCAGCACCGTCGGTTCGCGGTCCTTGCCGTCGTAATTGTCCTGGAAATCGACGGTATCCTTGTCGATGTCGGCCAGAAGAAAGGCCGCCGGCTTGTCCATGCGGACTTCGGTATAGCGCATCGCCGCCGGCGGGTCGCCGTCCATCGAGCCGAAATTGCCCTGCCCGTCGAGCAGTGGCAGCGACATCGAGAAACCCTGCGCCATCCGCACCAGCGCGTCATAGATAGCACTGTCGCTATGGGGGTGGAAATTCGCCATCGCATAGCCGACCGGGCGCGACGACTTGCGATAGGACTTGTCGTGCGTGTTGCCTTCGACATGCATCGAATAGATCACCCGGCGGTGGACCGGCTTCAGCCCGTCGCGCAGGTCGGGGATCGCCCGGCTGACGATGACCGACATGGCGTAGTCGAGATAGGAGGTCGCCAGTTCCTTCTCGATCGAGACCGAGGGACCGTCCCACACCGGGCGGTGCGGGGTTTCGTCATCCTTTTCAGGGGCTTCGGGCGTATCGTTCACGTCGCATTCCCTGCGGCCGCGCCGCTCTGCATATGGGTCGCCGGTGTATAGCACCCACTATGGGTGGGGGCAATCATTGTGGCCGTGGCGCAATGGCACTCGCCCCTCGCACTGGCCAACAGGATGTTTTCATTGCCTGTTTACGGATCTGTGCTGGGATGGTGCCAAGGGGGGCGGAAAGGCAGGACATCATGGGCGCGCAGGGGCCGTCCGAAACCGACCTGATGCTGCGGGGCTATGGCCTCACCACGGCGGAATTCTATTACCGGATGCCGGATTACCGCAGTGTCCTCAACACCTTCGTCTGGCAGGACTATGACCTTGCCCCCGACCATCCGCGGCTGTTCGCCTTCATCGAATACTGGCAGACGGAAATCGACGGCCCGCTGCATTCGGTGCGCTTCGTCCATCGCAAGATGATCGGGCCGGGCGAATGGCGGCATGTGACCGGAGAGTTCCGGTATCATTGAGGGGGCAGGTGGGCGTTTGCCCACCCTACGCGCGGGGACCGGCGCCTATCCTATTCGCGCCGCGCCCGCCGGCCCGAGCGTTCCCGCGCCGCCGGTCCGGAGCCGTCGGTCCCGTCCGAGGCCGAGGAAAACGGCCCCAGCGCCGCGGTGATCGCGTCCAGCGTCGGGCGTTCGCCCCGGGGCCGGGTTTCCAGCGCCTCGCGCATCGCGCGCAGGTGTTCGGGCATGGTGCCGCAGCAACCGCCGATGATGGTGGCGCCGGCATCGCGGGCCAGCACGGCATAATCCGCCATCAGGGCCGGGGTGCCGTCGTAATGGATATGGCCGTCGTGGTATTTCGGGATGCCTGCATTGCCCTTGGCGATGACCGGCAGTTCCGGCCCGGCGGCGGCAAAGCCCAGCACGGTGCGCATCAGGTCGCTGGCGCCGGTGCCGCAATTGGCGCCAAAGGCCAGCGGCGGATAGTCCAGCCGCCGCACCAGTTTCACCATCTCGGCCGACGTTACCCCCATCATGGTGCGCCCGGCGGTGTCGAAACTCATCGTGCCGCACCACGGCATGCCGGCGCGCGAGAAACCCTCGGCCGCGGCGGCATATTCCTCGGGCGCGCTGATGGTTTCGAGCCAGAGGACATCGGCGCCGCCCTCTTTCAGGCCTTCGGCCTGTTCGTGGAACATCTCGGCGGCGACGGCATGGGTCAGCGATCCCATCGGCTCCATAATCTCGCCCGTCGGCCCGACCGAGCCGGCGACGATCACCTTCCGCCCGGCACTGTCGGCGACATCGCGGCCGATCTCGGCGGCGATCCGGTTCAGCTCGCGCACCCTACCTTGCGCATTGTGCAGCTTGAGCCGGGCGGCATTTCCGCCAAAGGAATTGGTCAGGAACAGGTCCGATCCCGCCGCGACCGCGTTGGCGTAAAGCGTGCGGATGCGGTCGGGATGTTCGACGTTCCACATCTCGGGCGCGTCGCCGGCGGTCAGGCCCATGTTGAACAGGTTGGTGCCGGTGGCGCCGTCGGCCAGAATCCAGTCGCGTTCGGCCAGCAGGCGGGACAGGGGATCGGTCATGGAATTTGGCCTTCGGGCGAGGGGAGGGATCAGCTTTCGCTCAACAACTGCGCCTTGGCCTCGGCCATGAGGGTGGCCATCTTGGCGCGCACCGTCGCCTCGTCGGCCTTGCCGGACAGGTCGCCCGCGACCTTGCGCAGCACATCGGCATCCCCGGCCTCGGCGAAGTCGGACTTGATGACCTCGCGCGCATAGGCATCGGCCTCGTCGGCGGTCTTGCCCAGGAGGCCGGCGGCCCACAGACCCAAAAGCTTGTTGCGCCGCGCCTCGGCCCGGAACTGCATTTCGGAATCATGGGCGAACTTGGCCTCGAAGGCGTTCTCGCGATCGTCGAAGGTCGTCATGGGGGCCTCCCGGCTGGTGTCGTGTTGCATTCCATATGCCCGCGGGGTGACTTGCCCGCAAGGGGGGCATCCTGTAAGGGGAGCGCAACGGAATGCCTGCGCCGCACCCCCGGCCGCGGGCATTTCCCATTGAGGAGCAGGCATGGCACCGCGTCGCAAGAAGATTTACGAGGGCAAGGCAAAGATCCTGTACGAAGGGCCGGAACCGGGGACGCTGATCCAGTATTTCAAGGACGACGCCACCGCCGGCAACGGCGCCAAAAAGGAAGTGTTCGAGGGCAAGGGTGTCCTGAACAACCGCCTGTCGGAATTCTTCATGACCGGGCTGAATGCGATCGGCGTGCCGACGCATTTCATCCGCACCCTGAACATGCGCGAACAGCTTGTCCGCCAGGTCGAGATCATCCCGCTCGAGGTCATCACGCGCAACTATGCCGCGGGGTCGATGGCCAAGCGGCTGGGGCTGGAGGAGGGCACGCAACTGCCGCGTCCCATCGTCGAATTCTGCTACAAGGACGACAAGTTGGGCGATCCGCTGGTGCCCGAGGAATATATCGTCGCCTTCGGCTGGGCCGCGCAGCAGGATCTGGACGACATCGTCAGCCTTGCCCTGCGCGTCAACGACTTCCTCTCGGGCGTGATGCATGGCGTCGGCATCCGCCTCGTCGATTTCAAGATCGAGGTCGGGCGGATCTGGGACGGGGATTTCCACCGTCTGGTGGTGGCCGACGAGATCAGCCCCGACAGCTGCCGGCTGTGGGATATCGAAACGGGGCGCAAGCTGGACAAGGACGTGTTCCGCCGCGACCTGGGCAGCCTGACCGACGCCTATACCGAAGTGGCGCGGCGTCTGGGCGTGCTGCCGCAGAACACCACCCACCGGATGAAGCCGACGCTGATCAACTGAGCCGGGGCCGCGCCCCGGATCCTGCCCGCCTTCCCTTGCGGCGGGGCGGGGCGCGCGCTATGGGGCGCCATCCCCAGATGCCGGAGGCGCCGATGAAAGCCCTTGTCACCGTGATGCTGAAAACCGGCGTCCTCGACCCGCAGGGCGAGGCGGTGCGCCGCGCGCTTGGCACCCTGGGCTTTGAGGGCGTCAACGGCGTCCGCCAGGGCAAGGTGATCGAGCTTGACCTTGCCGCCACCGACCGCGCGGCCGCCGAGACCGAGGTCAAGGCGATGTGCGAAAGGCTGCTCGCCAATACCGTCATCGAAAGCTACCGCGTCGAGATCGCCTGACGCGCCGACCCAGCCCCGATTGCCTGAACTGAGGAGCCGCCGATGAAAGCCGCCGTCCTTGTCTTTCCGGGGTCGAACTGCGACCGCGACATCGCCGTTGCCCTGCGCGCCGCGGGCGCAGATGTGACCATGGTCTGGCACAAGGACGACGCGCTGCCCGCCGGCACCGATCTGGTGGCGGTTCCGGGCGGGTTTTCGTTTGGCGACTACCTGCGCTGCGGCGCCATCGCGGCGCAATCGCCGATTGCCGGCGCGCTGACTGCCCATGCTGCCCGCGGCGGCTATGTCCTTGGCATCTGCAACGGCTTTCAGGTGCTGACGGAGATGCGCCTTCTTCCGGGTGCGCTGATGCGCAACGCCGGCCTTGCCTTTGTCTGCAAGCCGGCGCGGCTGACGGTCGCCACCGCCGACAGCGCCTTTACCCGCGGCTGGGCCAGGGGGCAGGGCGTGACCTTTCCCGTCGCCCATCACGACGGCAACTACTATGTCGACGATGCGACCCATGCCGCGCTGCGCGATCAGGACCGCATCGCGTTCAGCTATGCCGACAACCCGAACGGCTCGCGCGGGGACATTGCCGGGGTGCTGTCGGAAAACCGCCGGGTGCTGGGGCTGATGCCGCATCCCGAACGGGCGGTGGATGCGGGACACGGCGGCACCGACGGGCAGGCGCTTTTCCGCGCCCTGATCGGCGAAGTCGCAACGGCCTGAGGCGCCGGCGATTGTCGCCGTCGGGCCAAGGCCGTAAGATCCGCCCATGCCGGAAAGCCTGCCCCGCCGTCCCGATCGTCGTCTGCCGCGGCTGCTGTGGCGCGCGGGGCTGGTGCTGTTCAGTCTTCTGGCGCTGGCGACGGTGTTTTTCACCAACCAGTTTCTGACGCAAAGGTTCACCGAGACCACCCGCAACCGGGCCGAGGTGCGGCTGACCATCTATGCCGGCAATCTGGTCAGCGAACTCCAGCGCAATTCCATCGTGCCGCAGCTACTGGCGCGCGATCCCGAACTGATCCGCGCGCTGCAATCCCAGGATTTCTCGCTCTCGACCCAGCGGCTTTTGTCCTATGTCGAGGAGATCGGCGCCGCCTCGCTGCTCTTGTTCGACAACGACGGGCGGGTGGTGGCGGCGACCGACCGCACCCGGCTGGGGGAAAGCCACCGCGACGCCAGCCATTTCGTCGAGGCGATGCGCGCGCCGCGCACCGTCTTCACCTATGAGCCCAACCGCAGCGGCGGCTTCATCTTTCTCTATTCCCGCAAGATCGAGGGCGCGACCGGCCCCATCGGTGTCATGGCGGTCGAGGTCGATCTGGCGCGGCTGGAACGGTCCTGGGCCGGAACGCAGGATGCGGTCTTTGTTACCGACAGCGCCGGCACCATCATCCTGGCCACCGCGCCGCGTTGGCGCGGCCGGGACGAGGCGACGGCGCTGGCGCAGCAATCGGCCCCTTCGGCCATCGAACGGGCGCTGCGGGTGACGCAGGACTGGGCGGTGCTGCCGGCCGATGCCTATCTCTCGGGCGAGGCGGTGCTGCGGCGCGAGATGCGGGTGCCGTTCCAGGGCTGGCGCATTGTCAGCTTTACCGCCTATGCCTCGGTCCGCGAACAGGTCAACGGCATCCTTGCCCTTGAAATCATGGGCTTTGCCATCCTGCTTGCGCTGGGTTTCTGGGTGTCGTCGCGCAAGAACCTGTCGCGGATGCGGCTGTTCCAGCGCGAATCGGCCGAACTCAGGCAGTTGAACGCCCGCCTGCAACGCGAGATCGCCGAACGCGAAAAGGTGGAACGCAACCTGCAGGTGGCCGAGACCACCATCGCGCAATCGTCGAAACTGGCGGCCCTGGGCGAGATGTCGGCGGCGGTCAGCCACGAGTTGAACCAGCCGCTTGCGGCGATGAAGACCTATCTTGCCGGCGCCCGCCTCCTCCTCCAGCGCAAGCGGCCGGAAGAGGTCCTGGCCTCGTTCCAGCGCATCGACGACCTGATCGACCGCATGGGCGCCATCACGCGGCAGCTCAAATCCTATGCCCGCAAGGGCGGCGAGGCGTTCGAGCCTTTCGATGCCCGCAATGCCCTGTCCTCGGCGCTGGCGATGATGGAACCGCAGCTGAAGACCCGCAAGGTCGCGATCAACCGCGCCGTCCCGCCCGAGCCGGTGATGGTGATGGGCGACCGGCTTCGCTTTGAACAGGTGATCGTCAACCTGCTGCGCAACGCGCTTGATGCGACAAAGGATACCGTTGAACCGGCCATCGACATGATGCTGGTTGCGGGCGATCAGGTGAAGTTGACCGTTCGTGACAACGGTCCGGGCATTTCCGACCTCGACAATCTGTTCGAGCCGTTCT
Organism: uncultured Rubellimicrobium sp.; assembly: GCA_964540965.1. Classification (GTDB taxonomy): domain Bacteria; phylum Pseudomonadota; class Alphaproteobacteria; order Rhodobacterales; family Rhodobacteraceae; genus JADYZU01. The sequence continues at coordinate 31,408 of CAZIOT010000016.1, forward strand.
TCACCACCAAGGCGCCGGGTGACGGCGTCGGGCTGGGGCTTGCCATCTCGTCGGGGATCGTTACCGATCTTGGCGGCAGGCTCACGGCGCAGAATGTCGCCGGCGGCGGCGCGGTGTTCGAGATCGTCCTGCCGTTGTGGCGGGGGGTGAGCGGGGAACCGGGGCAGGGCTCCGGCATTGCCCCGTCGACCGGCCGGGTCGCGGCGGCGGAATAGACAGCACGAAGGGTATGCGATGACCAAGGCCATGAAGATCGCCATCGTCGATGACGAAAAGGATATGCGCCAGTCGATCAGCCAGTGGCTGGCGCTGTCGGGTTTCGATACCGAAACCTTCGCCTGCGCCGAAGATGCGCTCAAGACCATGAACGCCGATTATCCCGGCATCGTGGTCAGCGACATCAAGATGCCGGGGATGGACGGCATGGCCTTTCTGCGCCGGCTGAAATCGGTCGATTCCACGCTGCCCGTCATCATGATCACCGGCCATGGCGACGTGCCGATGGCGGTCGAGGCGATGCGGATCGGCGCCTTCGACTTTCTGGAAAAGCCGTTCAACCCCGACCGGATGACCGAACTGGCCAAGAAGGCGACGCAGGCGCGCCGCCTCGCTCTCGACAACCGGGCGCTGCGCCGCGAACTGTCGGACGGCGGCGCGATCATCAAGAAGCTGATCGGCCAGTCGGCACCCATGGTCCGGCTGCGCGAGGACATTCTCGATCTGGGCCAGGCCGATGGCCATGTCCTGATCGAGGGCGAGACCGGCACCGGCAAGACCCTGGTCGCCCATGCCCTGCATGCGGTGGGCGCGCGGGCCTCGAAGAAATTCGTGCTGTTGTCCTGTGGCGCCTTTGACGAGGAAACCCTGTCGCGCCGCCTGTTCGGCCCCGCTCTCGAGGGCGAGCCGGTCCCCGCCATGGAAGAGGCGCGCGGCGGCACCCTGGTGCTTGAGGATATCGAGGCGCTGACCCCCGCGGCGCAGGCCCGGATCCTGACCGCGATCAACGATCAGGGCAGCCCGGCCGAAACCCGCATCGTCGCCATCTGCAACCTTCAGGAACAGGACAAGACCTGCGAATCGGTGCTGCGGCCCGATCTGTTCTATCGCCTTGCCGCACTGCGCATCACCGTGCCGCCGCTGCGCACCCGCGGCGAGGATATCCTGACCCTGTTCACCCGCCTGTCCGAACAATTCGCCGAGGAATACGGCTGCGACGCGCCGCAGGTCACGGCGCAAGAGGCGGCGCAGCTGTTGCAGGCGCCCTGGCCCGGCAATGTCCGCCAGCTCATCAACGTCGCCGAACGGGCGGTGCTGCAGAACCGCCGCGGCTCGGGCTCGATCGCCTCGCTTCTCATGACGGACGAGGCCGACAATGCGCGGCCGGCGATGACGACCGAGGGCAAGCCGCTCAAGGAATTTGTCGATGCGTTCGAGCGGATGCTGATCGACAACACCATGCGCCGGCACAAGGGGTCCATCACCGCGGTGATGGAGGAATTGTGCCTTCCGCGGCGGACGCTGAACGAGAAGATGGCGAAATACAATCTGCAGCGGTCGGACTACCTCTGACCCATGCGGATCGTCAGCCTGAATGCCTGGGGCGGCGCCTGCTGGCCCGCGCTGCAGGACTGGCTGCCGGATAGCGGGGCTGCGGTCCTTTGCCTGCAAGAGGTGATCCGCCCCGTGGATCTCGCGGCGCCGGGCTGGCTGCGCTACAAGGACCCGTTCCGCGATCTGGCGCAGCGCAGCGATCTGTTCGCCGATGTTGCCGCCCTGCTGCCCGGCTGGCGCGGCTGGTTCAGCCCTGCCGCCCGCGGCCCGCTGGCGGGCGAGGATGGCCGCCTCTGGCTGACCGACCACGGCCTTGGCCTGTGGTCCGCGCCCGAGGTCGCCGTGACCGCGATGCACGCGGGCTTTGTCCACGGGGATTTCCGCGCCGACGGCTGGGGGCCCGAACCGGTGCCGCGCGCGCTGCAAATGGCCCGCATCTTGGCGCCGGGCATGGGCGCCGCGGTCGTCGGGCATTTCCACGGGCTGCGCGATCCGGCGGGCAAGGGCGACAGCCCGGCGCGGCAGGCGCAGACGAAAGCGGTGTTCGACCAGCTTGCGGCGTTCCGGCGGCCCGGCGATCTGGTCGTGCTGGCCGGCGATTTCAACCTCTTGCCGGACAACAGCTTTTTCACTGCCGCCCGCGCGGCCGGCCTGACCGACCTTGTCACCGCCGGCGGACATGGCGACACGCGCACGGTGCTATATGACAAACCCGTGCGCCATGCCGATTACCTGCTGATCTCGGATCCGGGCCGGGTGCGGGCGTTTGCGGTGCCCGGGGCGCCGGTGCTGTCGGATCACCGGCCGCTGCTTCTTGACCTTTCGCCCGCCTGACCGCGCCGGCCCTGCGGGGAACCGCCCGAAATTTGCCCATTGTGCAAGCGCGCCCCCCTCCCTAATGTGACAGTCAGGGACCGGGCGGCCGCAGGGCCGTTCGCCTTCATCGGAATTTCCGCCCTAGGCATTGGCAGGACCATCTCCGCCGCCGAAGGGCCGGACTGAAATCGCCCCCACCCCGGGGCAGCAACCATAGCCGTGGCGCGATAATTTCGTGTCAGGGTCTAAAAACGGGCATCGCGCAACCGCACGGTGCCGGAGAAGAACCGCGATGCAACGCGCGCGCGAAAGAGGCATGACGGCAGACGCCCGGTCCGGATCCACTCCACGGGACGCCATTCTGCCTTGCGCGCGCATCGCCCCAGTCAACCACGCCTGCCGTGCCGCAGCCCCTCCGGGGGTGCGACGCCGTTGCCGTGGACAAGGAACACATGGCCAAGAAAATGCTTATCGACGCCACGCACGCGGAAGAAACCCGCGTCGTGGTGGTGGACGGGAACAAGGTCGAGGAATTTGATTTCGAGGCGGCGGCGAAACGCCAGCTTGCCGGGAACATCTACCTTGCCAAGGTGACGCGGGTCGAGCCCTCGCTGCAGGCGGCCTTTGTCGACTACGGCGGCAACCGCCACGGTTTCCTCGCCTTTTCGGAAATCCATCCCGATTACTACCAGATCCCGGTCGCCGACCGCGAGGCTTTGCTGGCCGAGGAACGCGCCCTTGCCGCCAGCGAGGACGAGGAGGACGAGGAACGTTCGCGTTCGCGCGGCAGGTCGCGCACGCGCAGCCGCACCCGGCCCGCAGCGGCCAATGGTGATGCCGTCGCCACCGCCGAACCCGCTACCGAGGGCGATGCCGAAGCCCCGGTCGAGATCGCCGGCATGGAGATGATCGACCTTGGCGAGGGGGACGCCGATGTCGAAGGCGCGCCCGAGGGCCTGTCGCCGATGGCGACCGTCGCCGACACCCCGGTCGACACCCCCGCCGCCGACGAGGCGCTGCCCGAGACCCCCGATGCCGGCGAGGATCGCGGCAACCTTGATGTCGTCGAAAAGGACGACACTATCGAGACGGTCGCCGAGGAGGACGACACCCTCGACATGCGCCCCCGGCAGAAGCCGCGGATGCGCCGCTACAAGATCCAGGAAGTCGTCAAGGTGCGCCAGATCATGCTGGTGCAGGTGGTGAAAGAGGAGCGCGGCAACAAGGGCGCCGCGCTGACCACCTATCTGTCGCTTGCCGGCCGCTATTGCGTGCTGATGCCGAACACCGCCCGCGGCGGCGGCATTTCGCGCAAGATCACCAATGCCGTGGATCGCAAGAAACTCAAGGAGATCGCCGGCGAACTTGATGTTCCGCAGGGCGCCGGCCTGATCATCCGCACCGCCGGCAGCCAGCGCACCAAGGCCGAGATCAAGCGCGACTACGAATACCTGCAGCGGCTGTGGGAACAGATCCGCGAACTGACGCTGAAATCCATCGCGCCCGCGAAGATCTATGAGGAAGGCGACCTCATCAAGCGGTCGATCCGCGACCTTTATTCCAAGGACATCGACGAGGTGATCGTCGAGGGGGTCGAGGGCTATCGCACCGCCAAGGACTTCATGAAGATGATCATGCCGTCCCATGCCCGGGCGGTGCAGCCCTATGCCGATCCGATGCCGCTGTTCGCGCGCCATCAGGTCGAGGGCTATCTTGCCGGCATGTTCAACCCGACGGTGCAACTGCCCTCGGGCGGCTATATCGTCATCGGCGTGACCGAGGCGCTGGTTGCCATCGACGTCAACTCGGGCCGGGCGACGAAAGAAGGGTCGATCGAGCAGACCGCGCTCAAGACCAATCTCGAGGCCGCGGACGAGATCGCGCGGCAATTGCGGCTGCGCGACCTTGCCGGGCTGATCGTCGTCGACTTCATCGACATGGACGAACGGCGCAACAACGCCTCGGTCGAAAAGCGGTTCAAGGACCGGCTCAAGACCGACCGGGCGCGGATTCAGGTCGGGCGCATTTCCGGCTTTGGCCTGCTCGAGATGAGCCGGCAGCGGCTGCGTCCGGGGATGCTCGAGGCCACGACCCAGCCTTGCCCGCATTGCCACGGCACCGGCCTTCTGCGCTCGGACGACAACGTGTCGCTGGGCATCCTGCGCCAGCTCGAGGAAGAAGGCGTGCGCGGGCGTTCGAAAGAGGTGCTGGTCAAGGCGCCGGTCGGCATCGTCAACTTCCTGATGAACCACAAGCGCGAACATATCGCCGGGATCGAGCAGCGTTACGGCATGGCGGTGCGGATCGAGGCCGACCTGCATCTGGTCTCGCCCGATTTCACGCTGGAAAAGTTCAAGACCGCGACCCGCGCCATCCCCGAAGCGCCGACCGCCATCACCGGCAATGCCAGCCTGATGGGCGATCTGGTCGAGGAGGACGAGGACATCATCGAGGCCGATGAGGCCGAGGAAGACGCGGCGCCGGAAACGGCCGAGGCGTCCGAGACGGCCGAGGCCCAGCCTGCGGGCGAGGATGGCGACAAGCCGAAGAAGAAGCGTCGCCGCCGCCGTCGCCGTCGCAATGGCGACCGCCCGGAAGAGGCCGGCAGCACGGATGCCGAGGGCGACGGCGAAGACGAGGCCGAGGGTGGCGCCGATGAGGCGCCCGAACCGGCCGCCGAACCCGAGGTCGCCGAAGCCGCGGAACCTGTCGCCGAGAAGCCGCGCCGCACCCGCAGCCGGCGCAAACCGGCGGCGGCCGGCGAAGCCGTGGCGGAAGCGGCCGTTGAAGCGGTTGCCGAGGTCATGCCGGAAGCGGTAGCCGCCGAACCGGCCCCGGCCCCTGCGGCCAAGCCCGCCCGCACGCGCCGCAAGCCGGCCGCCCAACCGGCGGCGGATGCCGCCGCCGAAACTCCGGCCGAGGCCGCGCCGAAACCGGCGCGCAGCCGGTCGCGCAAGAAGGCCGTGGCGGCGGAGACCCCTGACGCGCCCGAGCCCGAGCCGGTGGCCGATGCCGCCGATCTGCCGGAACCCGGCCCGGTGCCCGCGGCCGTCGTGGACCCGGTGGTCGAGGTCGCGGAACTGGTCGAGGCGCCGGTAACCTCGGTCGCCGATGTGGTGGAGTTCAGCGAGGAAGTCGTGCTGACCTCGACCACGCCGGAACCCGCACCCGCGGCAGTTCGCGACCCCGACCGTCCGCGCCGCCGCGGCTGGTGGTCGAAAGGCTAGGAAAAGGGGCCGGGGAAACCCGGCCTTTTTCATTCTGGGGCAGGGGGTCAGGGTTGCCGGCGCCGCAGGGCGGGCAACTACCCGCCGACGCCCTCGCCGCGCCGGATCACATGCACCTGCACGCCGCCGTCCTCGGTCAGGGAGAGGTGATCATGTCCGGCCTCGGCGCAGAAATGCGGCAGGTCGATGCGGGCCATGCCGTCGGTCGCCAGCACCCGCACCAGCGTGCCGGGCGGCAGCCCGGCCAGCACCTTGCGCGCCTTCAGCACCGGCAGCGGGCACAAAAGGTCGCGGGCGTCGATCTCGACCGTCATGCGCGCGGGATGCCAAAGCCGGCCGGTGCCAGCACGAAACTGTCATAGCGGAAACCGGGGCTGACGGTGCAGGTCAGCAGGGTCCAGTCGCCCAGGCTTTCTGCCGCCTGCCACCAGTCGGGCGGCACCATGCCCTGCGGCCGCTGCCCCGCCGCAAGATCCGGACCCAGTACCTGCCGCCCCGCCGGGCCCGAGGCGGTTTCCGCCAGCCACAGGGCCAGCGGCGCGCCGGCGTTCCAGATCCAGAACTCGGTCGCGTCGGTGACGCGGTGCCAATGGCTGCGCTCGCCTGCTTTCAGCAGGAAATAGATGCAGGTGCCGGTGGCGCGGCCGGGATTGTCGGCCGCCCAGGTCTGGCGGAACCAGCCGCCTTCGGGATGGGGTTCCAGGTGCAGGGTGGCGATGATCTGATCGGCGGTCACTTGGTCTCGTCCTCGATCCGGCTGGCCAGGGCGTTTAGGTGCAGCAGCGCCAGCATGCGGTGCAGCAGCGGATACAGGATCAGGGCGGCCACCACCGGATAGACCGCGCCGCCATAGATCGCATAGGCGCTGGCGAAAAGTTTCGCGGCATCGTCGGGCATCGCATCGACCGGCCCCATGCCGGTCAGGATCATCGAGGCGTTGAACACCGCATCGACCCAGCCCAGCCGGGCGAAATGCCAGTAGCCAAGGATGCCGATGCCGAAGCTGAAGAAGAACAGCCCGGCGGCAAAGACGGAATAGCGCGCGACCCGGGCAAGGAATTCGGCGCGGCTGCGCAGGAGGGGGCTTTGCATGACGGTCACTCCACGTCGCGGAAGGCGAGCAACAACAACAGATGCAGTCCGACGGCGATGGCAAAGACCAGCGCCGCGCCGGAACTGTGCCGGACGGCAAAGGCGGCGACCGAGCTGCCAAGGAACGCGGCCTTGAACAGGAACAGCATGCCGCCTCTTAGCCGCCGGCGTGTCTTGGGTGCGGCGAAACGGCCCCAGAGGACCGCCGCCACAAGGCCGGCAGCAACGGCCAGGGCCCAGCGCAGCCGCTCGTCGCTGCCGGGCGGTGGCCAATGCCAGGCCAGCGCGCCAAAGGCATAGATCGCCACCACCTCGGCCGCCAGCGCCAGGATCGCGCCGGGCCAGCCCCCCACCGTCAGCCTTTCAGGACCGAGCGGCCGGCATATTCCGCCGTGCTGCCCAGCATTTCCTCGATCCGGATCAACTGGTTGTATTTCGCCAGCCGGTCCGACCGCGACAGCGAGCCGGTCTTGATCTGGCCGCAGTTGGTCGCCACCGCCAGATCGGCGATGGTCGCATCCTCGGTCTCGCCGGAACGGTGCGACATCACGTTGCGATAGCCGGCGCGATGGGCCATGTCGACGGCGTTCAGCGTCTCGGTCAGGGTGCCGATCTGGTTGACCTTGACCAGCATGGCATTGGCCACGCCCTTGCGGATGCCTTCGGACAGCCGCGCCGGATTGGTGACGAACAGGTCGTCGCCCACCAGCTGCACCTTGTCGCCCAGCTTGTCGGTCAGCAGTTTCCAGCCGTGCCAGTCATCCTCGGAACAGCCGTCCTCGATCGAGATGATCGGATAGTCGGCGGCAAGACGGGCGAGGAAATCGACGTTTTCCTCGGGCGTCAGCGACAGGCCCTCGCCGGCCATCTCGTATTTGCCGCCCTTGAAATACTCGGTCGCGGCGCAGTCGAGGCCCAGATAAATCTCTTCGCCGGGCCGGTAGCCTGCCTTCTCGATGGCCTTGAGGATGAAGTCGAGCGCGGCGCGGGCCGAGGACAGGTTCGGCGCAAAGCCGCCCTCATCGCCAACTCCGGTCGCCAGACCGGCATCGTGGAGTTCCTTCTTCAGCGTGTGGAACACTTCCGACCCCATCCGCACCGCCTCGCGGATGTTTTCGGCCGCGACGGGCAGGATCATGAATTCCTGCATGTCGATCGGGTTGTCGGCATGTTCGCCGCCGTTGATGACATTCATCATCGGCACCGGCAGGACGCGGGCCGAGGTGCCGCCGACATAGCGGTACAGCGGCTGCGCGGTGAAATCGGCGGCCGCCTTGGCAACGGCAAGCGAGATGCCGAGGATGGCGTTGGCGCCCAGGCGGCCCTTGTTCGGGGTGCCGTCCAGTTCGATCATCAGCGTGTCGATCTCGACCTGTTCGGTCGAGTCCATGCCGATGATGTTTTCCGCCAGTTCGCCGTTCACCGCGGCCACCGCCTCGAGCACGCCCTTGCCCTTGTAGCGGGCCTTGTCGCCGTCGCGCCGCTCCACCGCCTCATGCGCGCCGGTCGAGGCGCCCGAGGGCACAGCGGCGCGCCCCATGGTGCCGTCCTCGAGCGTCACATCGACCTCGACGGTCGGATTGCCGCGGCTGTCGAGGATCTCGCGGGCGTGGATGTCGATGATCGTGCTCATGGCCGGCCTTCCCTGAAATGGTCGGCCCCCGTTTACCCCGCGACGCGGGTGCTGGAAAGCCGTCTTGACCGGCGTTCGCGCGCCAGCGTGTAAAGGCCCGATCCGACGATCAGCGCCGCGCCGGTCCAGGTCAGAAGGTCGGGGCGTTCGCCGAACACCGCCCAGCCGATCATCAGCGCAAAGACCAGCCGGACATAGCGGAACGGCGTGGTGATGCTGACATCGGCGATGCGCACCGCCTCGGTCAGGCCCCAATAGGCAAGGAATCCCGCGGTCATCGCCCCGGCAAGGCAGGCGGTGGCGGCGGGCGTGGGCAGGGCGGCGCCGCCGGTCAGCGCCAGCATCGCCGCGCCCAGAACCGCCACGGCCGCCATGCCCCATCCGGCCAGCTGAAGCGTGTGGATGCGGCCCGGCACCCGCCGCGTCGCCAGATCGCGCATGGCCAGCGCCGCGACCGCCAGCACCGACCAGAGTGCCGCCGGCTCGAACCCGTCCAGACCCGGCCGGATCACCACCAGAACGCCGACAAAGCCCACGGTGATCGCGCTCCACCGCCGCCAGCCGACGGATTCGCCCAGAAACACCGCGGCACCCAGCGTCACCGCCAGCGGCAGCGCCTGGAACACCGCGGTCGCGGTGGTCAGTTCGGCCAGCGTGATCGCCAGCACGAAACCGGCGGTGCCGGCGACCTCGCCCAGATTGCGGGCGATGACCGCGGGATGCAGCACCCCGGGGGCAAGCAGGCCGGGCCGCCCCTGCACCTTGCAGAGTGCCGCGAAAAAGCCGGTGCCGGCGACGCCCAGGATCAGCAGGATCTCTCCGGTCGGCAGGTCGGCCGCGGCCAGCTTGATGCACATGTCCTCGATGGCAAAGCCGGCCATCGACAGGACCATCAGCAGGATTCCGCGCAACGGGGCGGTCATGGGGCGGTCCTTTGCGACGGAGGGCGGCTGCCCCCGCGTATGATGCAGCGAACCGCCGGCGACAAGCCCGGCCCCGGTGCAAACACGGACACGCAAGAGGAAGCCCATGAGCCACCATCACGATGACGATCGCGCCCCGGACGGGGGCTTTCACCTGGACATGTCGCGGATGATCGGGCGGCGGGGCATGCTGGCCGTGCTTGGCCTTGGCGGCGTCTCGACGCTGGCCGCCTGTGCGGCGATGGCGCAGGGCGGTCCGCCGGCCTCGGACCCGCAGCCCGACCAGACCGCCACCGGCGCCGATGGCGAGGTCTGCACAGTGCCCACCAGCGAAACCAACGGACCTTACCCCGCCGACGGCACCAATGTCCGCGACGGCCAGACCGTCAACGTCCTGGACCAGTCGGGTGTGGTGCGCAGCGACATCACCCAATCCTTCGGTGATTACACCGGCGCCGTCGACGGCATCCCCTTCGAGGTCGAGGTCAAGGTGGTGAACGTCAACGCCGCCTGCACGCCGCTTGGCGGGCTGCCCTTCTATATCTGGCATTGCGACGCCGCCGGGCGCTATTCGTTGTATACCGTACCCGAGGCGAACTGGCTGCGCGGCATGCAGATCACCGACAATTCCGGCGTGGTGCGGTTCACCACGATCCTGCCCGGCTGTTACGAGGGGCGCTGGCCGCATTTCCATTTCGAGGTCTTCGCAAGCGCCGCCGCGGCGGTGACGGGCCGCGATTCGCTCCTCATCTCGCAATTCGCCTTGCCCGAGGCGGGGCTGGCCGAGGTCTATGCCGCCGACGCCCGCTATGACGGCAGCACCGGCCCGTTCTCGCGCGTGTCGCTGTCGTCGGACAACATCTTTGCCGACAATTCGGCGGCGCAGATGCAGGCGATGACGCTGACGGTGACCGGCGATGCCACCACCGGCTTTCGCGCCACGGCGGTCATCGGGCTGGCGGTCTAGAACCCGCCGGTCTCAGCCGCGCTTGCGGCCATAAAGCTCGAGCCGGTGGCCGATCAGCCGATAGCCAAGGCGCTGCGCGATCCTTTCCTGCAGCGCCTCGATCTCGGGGTCGACGAATTCGATGACCTCGCCGGTCGCAAGGTCGATCAGATGGTCGTGATGGTCGCGGTCGGCGGTTTCATAGCGCGCGCGGCCATCGCCGAAATCGTGCTTGTCAAGGATGCCCGATTCCTCGAACAGCTTGACCGTGCGATAGACGGTGGCCAGCGAGATCGCCGAATCCAGCGCCGCGGCGCGCCGGTAAAGCTCTTCCACATCGGGGTGGTCGTCGGCGGCTTCGAGCACCCGGGCCACGGTGCGGCGCTGGTCGGTCAGGCGCAAACCCCGCTCCTCGCAGCGCGACAGGATGTTTCCGGCCATATCCGCCCCCCTTCCCGAACAGGACCGACGCTTAGCGGCATCGGGCGGCAAAGGGAAGATTGTCGGCGGCGCCGGGGGTTGCGAAGGATGCGCGAGGGACATTGGCCGGCTGTCGCGGCGCGGGCCGGGATGCGTTCGGAAGGGGTGATCACGCCTGCCGCAATCCGCAGCCTGGGACGCCCCCGCATCGGCACAATGCGGACGGCGATGGTTCGCGGCCCTAGCCGCGGGTCGCGGCCGGCGCAGCACCGCCCGCTGCCCTTGCTGCGTTTTCCGCACAAGATCGCCGCGGGGCACACAGCCCGCTCCCAAAACTGCCGCTTGCGCACAAGCTCGCCAGAAAAGCGGGGAACATAGCCTGCTGAAATTGCTGCCGCGTGCGAACAGGTTAGCCCGAAATGCTGGGGCACCCAGCCCGCGCCTACGCTTGTCTGGGGTTCGTACCGCACGGCGCCGACCATGGCGAGTTGCGCCGAAACGCTGCGCAGTCGTCAACCCGACCACGCCGCCCGGGGCCGATCCACGCAAGATGCGATGACAGCCCCACGGTCCCGTGCGGCCACATCGCCGGGCTCTTGCCATCGCAAGACGCACCGGAAAGCCGGCGATTCCTGCCTCTTGGCCCTTTCGCACCCCGGCGCAGTCGAACCCCGATCCCACCACGCGCTCACAACCCCGGTATCGCAAGCCAGCTTCCGCCAAGTGCGCGGATGCTGGAGCCGGATCCGGTCTTGAAGGCGGCAAGGCCGGGGTTGCCAAGGCTGTCCACCGTGCCAAGGTCAAGGCGTGTCGTTCCGCGCTCGGCCAGCCAGCCCGCGGCATGGGCAAGAAGCAGGTGATGGGCGCTGACCGATCGCCCCTTCGGCCCGGACCAGCCCATGTGATAGGTCGCGCGGCGCCCGTGCCGCAGCATCAGCATGGCGGCAACCGGGCTGCCGTCGAGATAGGCGACGAAAAGGCGCGCGGCCCGAGGATCGGCTGCCGCCCAGGCGCGGGCGAAATCGGGATGCAGCGCGCGATAGCGCCGCGCCGCCCGCATGGCGCCCTCGCGCGCGATCAGCCAGTCGGCGGCCGCCCCGTGAAAGGCCATGTCGCGCAAGGCCAGCCCGGCCCGTCCGGCACGGTTGAGATGACCGCGCCACTTGCGCGCCATCCGCGCCCGCCGGTCGGCGGCGCTGCCGGTCAGGTCGAGTTCGGCAATATGCGCCGCCGTCATCACTTGGCGAAAGCCGGCCCCGCGCAGGGCGGCCGCAGCCTCGGGTTCAGGTTCGCACAGCCGCAGGCCGTGGCCGCGCAGCAGGCGCAACGCGGGTTCCGACAGCGGCGGCGCGCGCAGCGCGGCGGCGATGCGCAACGGACCCAGCCGGCGCAGGGTCAGAATCACCGGGCCATCCGGCGTTTCGATGCAGTCCGGCGCCGCCCCCAGCCGCGCAAGGGTGGCGGCAAAGAGAGGGTGCTGCATCAGGCTGGCAGTTTCGGCGCCATCATGGGGCAGGGCGCGCCGGGCGGAGCGGCGGGACAGTGACGGGCGGGACAGGGCGGGCAGGGCGATGGTCATGCGGCGACTGAACCAGCCGCGGGTTTCGATCCGGTTAACGCCCCGCAGATTTCTGCACGCGCCGTGCGGCCGGCGCTTAACCGAATCGCAACCCATGTCCGCTTTGATGGCGGCATGAAGCCATACGCCCCCGCCCCGCGCCTGACGCCGCTTGGTGCCGCCCTGATCGCCGCTGTGGTCGCGCTGCCCGGTGGAGTGGTCATCGCGGTCGTCGCCCGTCTGCTTGGGCTCTGACCGCGATGTGGCGCGCCTTAGCCCAGTTCCACCAGCGCGTGCTTCTTGCGGCCCGCCGACAGTTTCAGCGGATGCGCCAGTGCCGCGGTGTCGAACATGCGCCCGGCATCGGTCACGGGTTCGTCGTCGATCCGCGCGCCCCCGCCCTCGATCAGCCGTTTCGCCTCTTTCCCCGAAGGCGCAAGGCCGGAGCGGACGAAAAGCTGCGCCGCCGAAATCCCGGCGCCGACCTCGGCCGGGCTCAGCACCAGCCGCGGCAGGTCGCCGCCGATGCCGCCCTGTTCGAACACCTGCCGCGCCGTCGTCTCGGCCGCGGCCGCGGCCTCGGCCCCGTGCAGCAGCGCCGTCACCTCATTGGCAAGGATGATCTTGGCGGCGTTGATCTCGGACCCGCCCAGGGCGCCCAGCCGGTCGCATTCGTCCAGCGGCAATTCGGTGAACAGGCGCAGGAAACGCCCGGTATCGGCATCGGTCGTGTTGCGCCAGAACTGCCAGAATTCGTAGGGCGACAGCATGTCGCCGTTCAGCCAGACCGCGCCGCCCTGCGACTTGCCCATCTTGCGCCCGTCCGATGTCGTCAGAAGCGGCGTGGTCAGGCCAAAGATCTCAGCATCCAGAACCCGGCGGGTCAGGTCGACACCGTTGACGATATTGCCCCATTGATCCGATCCGCCCATCTGGAGCAGGCAGCCATGCCTGCGGTGAAGCTCCAGAAAGTCATAGGCTTGCAGGATCATGTAGTTGAATTCGAGGAAGGACAGGCTTTGTTCGCGGTCCAGCCGCGACTTGACCGATTCGAACGACAGCATCCGGTTGACGCTGAAGTGGCGGCCGATGTCGCGCAGGAAATCGAGGTAGTTCAGGCGGTCGAGCCATTCGGCATTGTTCAGCATCAGCGCGCCCTGCGCATCGTCGCCATAGCGCAGGTAGCGGGCAAACACCGTGCGCATTCCGGCGATATTGTCGTCGATCTGCGCCGGCGTCAGCAGGGGCCGTTCCTCGGACCGGAACGAGGGGTCGCCGACCTTGGTCGTGCCGCCGCCCATCATGGTGATCGGCCGGTGCCCGGTCTTCTGGAACCAGCGCAGAAGCATGATGTTCAGAAGATGCCCGACATGCAGCGACCGCGCTGTCGCATCATAGCCGATATAGGCGGTCACGACCCCCCGCGACAGCGCCTCGTCCAGCGCCTGGTAATCGGTGCAATCGGCCAGAAAGCCACGCGCCATGACGGTGGCCATGAAGTCGGACCGGGGGTGATAGGTCATGATCTTTCCCTGACTTGCGGACCGCTCTAAGGTCGGCGCACTCTATAGGCGGCGCGGGGGCCAAGGGAAAGCGGATGTTGGCGCGGGGAACAGCGCGGATCTGGGCGCTGGGCGCGATGTCGGGCACCTCGCTGGACGGCGTGGACGCGGCGCTGGTCGATACCGACGGCGAGACGGTGTTCGGTTTCGGCGACAGCGGCTATCGGCCCTATGGTGCTGACGAACGCGAAGTGCTGCGCGCCGCGCTGGGCCGGTGGAGCGGCGAGGCGGTGGTCGCGGCGGGCGATCTGGTCGATCTGGCCCATGCCGAGCTTTTGGCCGGGTTTCCGGCGGGACAGATCGTCGGCTATCACGGCCAGACGCTGGCGCATGATCCGCGCGGGCGCGGCACGCTGCAGGTCGGCAACGGTGCCTGGCTGGCGCGTGCGCTGAAGCGGCCGGTGGTCTGGGATTTCCGTTCGGCCGATGTGGCGCTGGGCGGCGAGGGCGCGCCCCTGGCGCCGTTCTTCCATTTCGCGCTGGCGCGGCTGATCGGCGCGCAGGCGCCGATTGCCTTTCTCAACCTTGGCGGCGTCGGCAACCTGACCTGGGTCGATCCCGCCGCAGCCGCGCCCGAGGCGGATGGCGCGCTTCTTGCCTTTGACACCGGCCCGGCGAATGCACCGTTGAACGACCTGATGCAGGCGCGGCGCGGGCTGGCGCAGGATGCGGGCGGCGCGCTTGCCGCCGAAGGGGCGGTCGACGACGGCGTGGTGACAAGGTTCTTGAACCACGCTTATTTCTGGCGCATCCCGCCCAAATCGCTCGACCGCGATGCCTGGTCCGGCCTTCAGGGCGAGGTTGCGGGCCTGTCCGATGCCGATGCCGCCGCCACCCTTACCGCCTGCGCCGCCGCGGCGGTGATGCGCGGCATGGAACATTGCCCGCAGCCGCCGTCGCAGGTGCTGGTGACCGGCGGCGGCCGGCATAATGCGACACTGATGGCGATGCTTTCGGCCGCGCTGGATGCCGAGGTGCGCCCGGTCGAGGCGGTGGGCCTTGACGGTGACATGCTCGAGGCGCAGGCCTTTGCCTATCTTGCCGTGCGGGTGGCGCGTGGCCTGCCGACCTCGGCCCCCGGCACCACCGGCGTGCGCGCCGCGGTGGGCGGCGGCACCATCAGCCAACCCTGACCCGTCACTCCTGCGTGAGAGGCGGCGCCGGAACCGACGGAACCCCTTCGCGTTTGCGTGAGAACGCTTGAACCCGCGCGGGTCCGGCCCACCTCAGGCGCGGGCCGGACACGCAGAGGTTCGCACCCGAACGAGATACAGGAGAAGTCCATGTTCAAACCGACGATGATGGCCGCGGCGCTGACCGCGGTCTCGGCCCCCGCCTTTGCCGGCGGCCTGACCCCGGCCGCGCCCGAACCCGTGGTGCAGGCGCCGGTGGCCGTGATCGCCACCCCCGTCACGACGGCCGACTGGTCGGGCGTCTATGCCGGCGCCCAGCTGGGCTATGGCGACTTCCAGGGCGAGAGCGACCTTGGCGCAGAGGACGGGCTGACCGGCGAGACCTATGGCCTTTACGGTGGCTATCTGCACGATTTCGGCCGCCTCGTCGTCGGCGGCGAGCTGGGCTATGACATGGTCTCGGGCATCGGTTCGGACATGTTCGATATCGACGGTGACAGCCTGATTTCGGCCAAGCTGCGGCTGGGCTATGATGCCGGCCGCCTGCTGCCCTACGTCACCCTCGGCGGCGCGCAACTGTCCACCTCCGGCGCGGTCGAGGACAGCGATACCGGCTATCTTTACGGGATCGGCGCCGATTATGCGGTGAACGATGCCTGGCGGATCGGGGTCGAGGCGAACCAGTACCAGTTCGACGATTTCGCCGACTCGGGCGTCGACATCACCGGCACCAATATCGGCCTGCGGGTGTCCTACGCGTTTTAGGGTCTGCGGACCGGCCCCCCGGGGCCGTCCGCATGCGGCCCCGTTTCCAGTTGCGGGGTCCGTCAGGGCCGGCCGGCTTGTCCGACCGGCCTTTCTGTTGTTCGCGGGGTGCCCCGGCAGCCTTCCTCCCAAAAGTCCGCCGGGGCCGGGCAGGGCGCGCGCCAGCGGCGCCTTCGCCCTGCGTTCCGATGCTGCCCCGCGGGGCGGCGCCGTTGCGTCGGCGGCAGGATTGCCGCCGCGCCGCCCGCTTTGCAACCGGGAAATTCCGCTGCCCCGGGGGCGCGGGCCTTACCGGACCGCCCGCGCCGCGGCAAAGGCCAAAAGCCGGGCCAGCGCCGCTTCCAGCCTTGAGTCCTCGACCGTCAGCGCCACCCGGACATGCCCCGCCGCCGCGGCACCAAAGCTTTCGCCCGGCATGACGGCGATACGTTCGGCGTCCAGCAGCGCGCCGGCAAAATCCTCGCCGCTCATCCCCGTCGCGCGGATGTCAAGGAGCGCATACATCGCCCCCTGCATCGGCGCCGCGCGCACCACGTTCTGCCCGGCGATCAGCCGCGCGGCGATGTCGCGGCGGCGGCGAAAGGGTTCGGCGACCGCGGTTTCGAACGCGGGCGGCAGGGCAAGGGCGGCCAGCGCGGCATCCTGCACGAAACCGGGGATGCCGTAGTTGGAATGGGTCGCCAGATCCAGCATCGGGCCGATGGCATGGTCCGGCGCGCAGATCCAGCCGATGCGGCTGCCGGTCATGGCATGCGATTTCGACAGCGATCCGACGACCATGGTGCGCTCGGCCATGTCGGGCAGGGCGCGCGGGCTGATGAAATCGCCGTCCCAGACCTGGCTGTCATAGACCTCGTCCGAGATCAGCCAGAGGTCGTGGCGGCGGCAGACGGAGGCGATGCCCTCCATCGTCGCGCGGTCATAGACGGCGCCCGTCGGATTGTTGGGCGAGTTGATGAGCAGGGACCGCGCGCCGGGTGCGGCGGCGTCAAGCGCCGCTTCCTGCGGCAGGAAACCGTGTGCGGCCAGTGCCGTCACCGGCACCGGAACCGCGCCCGCGGTGCGGATGGTGCCGGGATAGGTGGCGTAATAGGGGTCGATGAACAGGGCGCGGTCGCCGGGGTCGCAGACGGCGTTATGCGCGGTGAAAAGGCCGAACTGCCCGCCGGCGGTGATCAGGATGTTGTCGGCCGCCGTCGGCACGCCGGTGCGGGCGGCGATGCGCGCCGCCACCGCCTGCCGCAGCGCCGGGATGCCGGGGATCGAGGCATAGCCGGTGTGGCCGCCGCGCGCCGACCGTTCCATGGCGTCAAGGATCACGGGATCGGTGCGGATGTCGTGTTCGCCGATGGTCAGCTCGATCACCGGCTCGCCCGCGGCGATCAGCGCACGGGCGCGGCGGAACAGATCCCAGCCGTCAGGTCCGCCGGCGGTGATGTTGTGGATTTGACGCGACAGTCTCATGCAGGTTTCCGGTGCGGGGCGCAAAAGCCTTTTGAAGGCTTTTGCCAGGAGTTTTCAGAAAACTCCTGGCCAGTGGTCAGGTTTGCGCCTCAGCTGGCGACCTTGGCCTGCCGCTTGCGTTCGTTGGGGTCAAGGAACCGCTTGCGCAGCCGGATCGCGTTCGGCGTCACCTCGACCAGTTCGTCGTCGTCGACATAGGCGATGGCCTGTTCCAGCGACATGATGACCGGCGGCGTCAGCCGCACCGCCTCGTCCGTACCCGAGGCGCGGATGTTGGTCAGCTTCTTGCCCTTGAGCGGGTTCACCTCAAGGTCGTTGTCGCGCGAATGTTCGCCGATGATCATGCCCTGATAGACCGGATCCTGCGGGTTGATGAACATCCGGCCGCGATCCTCGAGGTTCCACAGCGCATAGGCGACGGCGGTGCCGTCCTCCATGCTGATGAGAACACCCTGCCGCCGGCCCTGGATCGGGCCCTTGTGCGGGGTCCAGCCGTGGAAGATGCGGTTCAGAACGCCGGTGCCGCGGGTGTCGGTCAGGAATTCGCCCTGATAGCCGATCAGGCCGCGCGACGGCACATGCGCGATGATCCGGGTCTTGCCGACGCCGGCGGGGCGCATGTCGGTCAGTTCGCCCTTGCGCGGGCCCGTCAGCTTTTCCACCACGGCGCCGGTGAATTCGTCGTCCACGTCGATGGTCACTTCCTCGACCGGCTCCATGCGCTTGCCGTCCTCCTCGCGGAAGATGACGCGCGGGCGCGAGATCGACAGTTCGAACCCCTCGCGGCGCATGTTCTCGATCAGGACGCCCATCTGGAGTTCGCCGCGGCCGTGAACCTCGAACGCCTCGCCGCCCGGCGTGTCTGTGACCTTGATCGCCACGTTCGATTCCGCCTCGCGCATGAGGCGTTCGCGGATGACGCGGCTTTGCACCTTCTTGCCGTCGCGCCCGGCAAGCGGGCTGTCGTTGATGCCGAAGGTGACAGAGATCGTCGGCGGGTCGATCGGCTGCGCCGGCAGCGGAATGTCGATTTCCAGGGCGCAGATCGTGTCGGCAACGGTGGCCTTGGCCATGCCGGCCAGGGTCACGATGTCGCCGGCCTCGGCCAGGTCGATGGCGGTCTGCGACAGGCCGCGGAAGGCGAGGATTTTCGACACGCGGAACTGTTCGATCCGTTCACCCGACCGCGACAGCGCCTTGACGGTATCGCCGGCCTTGAGCGTGCCCGATTCCACCCGCCCGGTCAGCAGCCGGCCCAGGAACGGATCGGCGCCCAGCGTGGTGGCCAGCATGCGGAACGGCTGGTCGCGCTGGTCAAGCTGGCGGGGCGCGGGGACATGGGCCAGGATCAGGTCGAACAGCGCCGACAGGTCCTTGCGCGGCCCGTCCAGCGTCAGGTCGGCCCAGCCCGACCGGCCCGAGGCATAGACATGCGGGAAATCAAGCTGGTCGTCATCGGCGCCAAGGTTGGCGAACAGGTCAAAGACATCGGACAGGGCCTTGTCCGGGTCGCCGTCGGGGCGGTCCACCTTGTTCACCACCACGATGGGCCGCAGCCCCAGTGCCAGCGCCTTTGAGGTGACGAATTTCGTCTGCGGCATCGGCCCTTCGGCGGCATCGACCAAGAGGCAGACGCCGTCGACCATGTTCAGGATCCGCTCGACCTCGCCGCCGAAATCGGCGTGGCCGGGCGTGTCGACGATGTTGATCCGCGTGCCCTTCCATTCGACCGAGGTCGCCTTGGCCAGGATGGTGATGCCGCGTTCGCGTTCGATGTCGTTGGAATCCATGACCCGTTCGGTCACGGCCTGATTTTCGCGGTAGGTGCCGGATTGCTTGAGCAGTTCGTCCACCAGCGTGGTCTTGCCGTGGTCAACGTGGGCGATGATCGCGATATTGCGAAAGTCCATGGGTTCTCTCGGATCGGGGATTGCGGCGGCCTTATCGCGCAGGCGCAGGGAACGCCAGCAGAAAGCGGGTCAATGGCCGGCGGTGGCGGAAAACAGGTTGATGACCAGGATGCCGGCCACGATCAGCGCCATGCCGACCACCGCCGGCAGG
This sequence comes from uncultured Rubellimicrobium sp., assembly GCA_964540965.1. Classification (GTDB taxonomy): domain Bacteria; phylum Pseudomonadota; class Alphaproteobacteria; order Rhodobacterales; family Rhodobacteraceae; genus JADYZU01. The sequence continues at coordinate 50,559 of CAZIOT010000016.1, forward strand.
TCCAGTTTCTGGCCCATGAACAGGCCGATGATCCCGACCAGCACGATGCCAAGGCCCGACCAGATCGCATAGACGATGCCGGTGGGCATGCTGCGGACCGACACCGACAAGAGGTAGATCGCCAGCCCATAGCCAAGCACGACCAGCACGCTGGGTCCAAGGCGCGTGAACTGGGCGCTGGCGCGCAGCGAGGAGGTGGCGATGACCTCGGCCACGATCGCGACAAGCAGGACAAGATAGGTGTTGGTCATGCCCTGCCTTGCGCGCCGCGGGGCCGGCGGTCAAGTCGCGACATAACGGTCGCGACGGTGATTGATGGCGATGACCAGATTGACGACCAGCGCGCCAAGGAAGCTGAGCCCGACGCGCGCCGGGTCAAGCACGGTCAGCGCCAGCAGAAACAGCACCGCATCGAACAGAAGCTGGGTGTGCCCGGCGCGAAATCCGGTGCGGTCCTGCAGGATCAGGGCAAGGATGCCGACGCCGCCCAGGCTTGCGCCATGGCGGAACAGCGCGAGCAAGGCCGAGCCCGAGGCCAGCCCGAACAGCACCGCGCCGAACCACGGGTTCAGCTGCGAAAATCCGATCCAGCCCGGCATCACCGCCGAAAGCGCCGACAGGCCCGCCACCGCGGCAAAGGTCTTGGCGGTAAAGCGCCAGCCCATCCGCCGCCAGCCCAGCCAGTAGAACGGCAGGTTGATGACGAAGAACACCACGCCAAAGCTGAGGCCGGTCAGGTAGGACAAAAGCACGGCCAGCCCGGCGGTCTGGCCGGTGACAAGGCCAAGATGCGTCAGCACGGTGATGCCGAAGGCGGCCATGGTCACGCCATAGGCAATGCCCTGTGCGTCCTCGACCACGGTGTGATGGTTCGGGTCGGGCTATCCGGTCAGGGGCAGCGACATCGGTGGGCCTGAAGGCAAGGGTGATGGCGCTCTGACTACTCCGCCCGGCCTTATTGGTCAATGTTGCTGACCTTTGGCCCGCCGCTGTTGCGCCGATGCCGCAGGTGGTATCGGCGCTGCCGTCGGGTCATTTCGGGCTTGTCCGAATCGATTGTCCGCGACACAAGGACGCACCCGGAGCAACCGACAGAGGAGGGCGCCGCATGTTCAGCATCGTTTGCACCCGCCTTGTCCGGGTCTTTGGCGCCGATCGCGCCTGAGCTGTCGTCGGGGCGGATCGCCCCTTTCCTGAACCCCCGGTGACGCAAGCCTGACTACGGAAGTGCCATGTCTGGCCGTTCCCGTGTCCGGCCGTTCCGGTCCAACCCAAACCAACAGAAGGCCGGCCCGCGGGGCCGGAACAGTGATGACCTATGACCGTCTGCAAGTAGCGGTGCGCCCGCTGCCCTCGATCGACGCGGTTCTTGCGGCGCATGGCGCGCGCAAGGTTCTGGCCGCGGCGATTGCCGCAATGCTGCGCGGCACATTCCGCAAGACCCGCCCGCCGGACCTGCCGCTGACCGGGCACATGCGCCGCGACCTCGGCCTGCCCGAAAGGGGTGAGAGGCTGTATCCCCGCCTGTAGTCCCGGCCGCACGACCCCGGACAGCAGGAAGGCGACCCGGCAACGGTTCGCCTTCCGCCACGGCAGCGCGGGTCAGAAACGGTAGGTGAAGCCACCCCAGACAGTGCCCTCGTCGCGATGGCGCCCGCCGCGGGTCGCGCCGGCAATCGCGGCAGCGGCGGCGATCAGCGCGGCGGCGGTCAGCAGGAAGGCGGTGAGGATCGCGCTTTTCCGCGCCACCTCGGCCGCGGCAATCGCCGCGTCCTGCGCCTCGGTCGCAAGGCGCTCGGCCTCGGCCTGGGCATCGGCCAGCGCCTGTTCGGCGGTGGCCCTCGCCTCTTGCGCGCCGGTCACCGCGGCTTCGACGCGGGCCTCGACCTCGGCTTCGGGCAGGGCGGTGCGCTGGGCGGTGGCGGCGACAAGGAAGGCACGCTCGTCATCGCTGACTTCGCCGGTGCGCAGCACATTGGCAAGGATCGCGCCGGTCTGCCGCGACAGTTCGGCCGGATCCTCGGCCGGGGTCGCAGGCGTCACCGGGGCGCCGGCGGTGGCACCGTCGAGCATCGGACGCATCAGCGTGTCGTTCAGCCAATCGGCCGTGCCGTCATCCCCCGTTGCCGCGGCAACGGCGGTGCCCGCCGCCTGTGCCACGCCGCCGACCGCGGTGCCCGCCGCCTGTGCCACGCCGCCGACCGCGGTGCCCGCCGCCTGCGCCACCCCGCCGACCGCAGCCCCGGCCGCCTGCGCAACGCCGCCGGCGACATTGCCCACGGCGGTGACGGCGGTGCCGATGGCACTGGCCGCCATGAAGCCGGCCAGCAACGTGCCGATGCCCCAGACGACAAGGCCGTTCATGCCGTCGCGCACCATCACCTCATCGGCGCTGGCACTGTCGACGCGCCGGCGCATCCGGCCGGCGACATAGCCGCCGGCCATAAAGGCGGCGATCAGCGACACCACGATCCAGAAGGCGGTGACCGCCATCCACAACATGCCGCTGCCCTCGCCCGGCTCGGCCGAGATCGTCGCCAGGCCCAGGGCAGCGCCAAAGGCGGTGAAAAGTCCCGCGGTGGCGGCGGCGACCACGGCGCCGCCCAGCACCGCCGGCCAGTCGATATAGGATCGGTCGAGCGGCACCACGGGTGCCGAGGCGGCGGTCAGAGCTTCGGTGCGTTCCATGTGCTCGCCTCCCTACCTCAGGCCGATGAAGGACAGGATCGCGAGGACGATCACCACGAGACCGACAAGATAGATGATGCTGTTCATGCAGTAACCCTTCCAGACATGCGGCCGTGAATGCCGCCTGTCACCCGAACGTGAGGCGGACGGAAAGGTTCCCCCGCGCGGTCGACGCTTTTGCCCGGCGTGCCGCGCCGCTAGGCTGCGCCCGACCGAACCGGAGCGCAGAATGTCCGACCGCAGACCCGCCGTCACCCTTACCTATTGCACGCAATGCAACTGGATGCTGCGCACCGCCTGGATGGCGCAGGAACTGCTGTCGACCTTCGGGCAGGACATCGGATCGGTGACGCTGGTGCCGGGAACCGGCGGCATCTTCACCATTTCGGTCGATGGAGAGCAGGTCTGGGACCGCAAGGCGATTGGTGGCTTTCCCGATGTGAAACAGCTCAAGCAGATCCTGCGCGACAGGGTCTGGCCCGAGCGCGATCTGGGCCATGTCGACCGATAGCGGGTTCGACCCGGCGCCGTGGCTGGCGCGCTGGGGCCTGACCGCGGACGGCCCGCCAGTGGAGACTGCGGGCGCGCTGCTTTGGCCGGTCATCGCCGCCGGCCGGCCGGCAATGCTGAAACTGACCGCCGATCCGGGCGAAATCCGCGGCATGGCGGTGCTTGAGGCCTGGCGCGGGCAGGGCGCCGTCGCGGTGCTGGCCCGCGACGGTGGCGCCCTGCTGATGCCGCGCGCCGAAGGCCAACGGTCGCTGATCCGCATGGCGCAGGGCGGCGAGGATGGCGCGGCGACGCGCGTGCTCTGCGCCACCGCGCGCCGGCTGCACGGCAACGGCGCCTTCAGCGCCCATGCCGTGCCGCTGTCGCACTGGCTTGCCGATCTGCGCGCGGCGGCGGGGCAGGGCGGCATCCTCGCGCTGGCTGCCGGCCGTGCCGATGCCCTGATCGCGGCCGATCCGGTGCTGCTGCACGGCGACCTGCATCATGGCAATGTGCTGGATTTCGGCCCGCACGGCTGGCTTGCCATCGACCCCAAGGGGGTGATCGGCCCCGCGGTCTTTGACCTTGCGCCGCTGTTCAGCAATCCCGACCTTGCCGACCCCGGCACGGCGGTGGCCCGCGACAGGTTCGCCGCGCGGCTGGGAATTGTCCTGGCCGAAACCGGCATCGACCGCGCCGCGGTTCTGGACGCGGTGCTGGTGCAGGCGGCGCTTTCGGCGGTCTGGTTCCTTGCGGACGGCGACGATCGCGCCGCCGTGCCGCTGAGGATCGCAGAGCTGGCGGACGGGCTTGCCGGCCGCCGCTGACCGTCAGGCCAGCGCCCGGTTCAGGTAGTCGTCGACCTTTTCCAGATAGCCCATCGTGGTCAGCCATTTCTGGTCCGGCCCGACCAGAAGCGCCAGATCCTTGGTCATGAAGCCGTCCTCGACCGTCTGCACCGTGACCCGTTCCAGCGTCTCGGCAAAGTTCATCAGCGCCGCATTGTTGTCGAGCGTCGCGCGATGCTTGAGCCCGCCGGTCCAGGCATAGATCGAGGCGATGGAATTGGTCGAGGTTTCCTTGCCCTTCTGGTGTTCGCGGTAATGCCGCGTCACCGTGCCATGCGCCGCCTCGGCCTCGACCGTCTTGCCATCGGGCGTCATCAGAACCGAGGTCATCAGGCCCAAGGAGCCGAACCCCTGCGCCACGGTGTCGGACTGCACGTCGCCGTCATAGTTCTTGCAGGCCCAGACATAGCCGCCCGACCATTTCAGCGCGCTCGCCACCATGTCGTCGATCAGCCGGTGTTCGTAATGGATGCCGGCGGTCTTGAACTTATCTTCGAATTCCTCGGCATAGACCTTGGCGAACAGGTCCTTGAAGCGGCCGTCATAGGCCTTGAGGATGGTGTTCTTGGTCGACAGATACACCGGCCAGCCCTTGACCAGCCCGTAGTTGAGCGAGGCGCGGGCGAAGTCGATGATCGACTGGTCAAGGTTGTACATGCCCATGACCACGCCGGCGCCCGGCGACTGGAACACCTCGCGTTCGATGGTCTCGCCATCCTCGCCGACGAATTTCAGCGTGAGCTTGCCCTTGCCGGGAAAGCGGAAGTCGGTGGCGCGGTACTGGTCGCCAAAGGCGTGGCGGCCGACGACGATGGGCTTGGTCCAGCCGGGGACAAGACGCGGCACGTTCTTGCAGATGATCGGCTCGCGGAAGATCACGCCGCCAAGGATGTTGCGGATGGTGCCGTTCGGCGATTTCCACATCTGCTTGAGGTTGAATTCCTCGACCCGCTGTTCGTCGGGAGTGATGGTCGCGCATTTCACCCCGACGCCATATTGCGCGATGGCGTTGGCAGCATCGACGGTGATCTGGTCGTTGGTGCGGTCACGCTCCTCGATGCCGAGGTCGTAGTATTTCAGGTCGAGGTCGAGATAGGGCAGGATCAGCTTCTTCTTGATGAAGTCCCAGATGATCCGGGTCATCTCGTCGCCGTCGAGTTCGACGACGGGGTTGGCTACCTTGATCTTCGACATGGGGGTGGTCCTCGGGTTCGGATTCGCTGCCGCTGTCTAGCGGAAAGCCGCGGGCGGGGGAAGGCGGTATGCGAAGGTATACCGCGCCGCTTTGCCTCAACTGCGAATGGACGGCGGCCGCGCCGCGGCGGATCGGTCAGGCGGTGCCGAACCAGCCGTCCAGCCGCCCGCGAAGCGCCGCCCACAGGGCCGGCGCGCCGCGGGCGACCTTGCTGCCGACGCGGGTCTCAAGCTGCTCGCGGGTGACGGCATATTCCGTCCAGGTCCCGCCACCGGCGGCGAGGTTGGCCAGCACCGGCTGCACCCGGTCGATGCTCTTGGCAAAGATCGCGTCGGGGGTGGCGGCGGCCTCGAACTCTTCCCACAGGGCGCGGAATTCGGCGGCCTGGGCGGCGGGCAGAAGGCCGAAGATGCGGTCGGCGGCGGCCTGTTCGGCGGCCAGCACATCGGCCCCGCCATGCGCCTGCCCGTTCGCGGCGTGGATCGGCGTGTCGCCGGTGTCGATTTCCACCAGATCGTGGATCAAAAGCATGCGGATCACCCGGTCGATCCGCACCCCGGGCGCGGCCAGATCGGCCAGAACCAGCGCCGCCAGCGCGACATGCCAAGAGTGTTCGCCGGAATTCTCGCGCCTTGTGCCGTCGCAAAGCGTCGTGGCCCGCAGAACATGGCTGAGTTTCGCGGCCTCGTGCAGGAAGGCGAGGCGGGCGGGGATAGATTCGTTCATCAGCGGCCCCCGGGCAATGAAATTTCTGGAAATTTCAAAGTCTTCCGGAAATTCTAGAATTTCCGTCAATGCCCGCCGGGATTGTCCTCGGGCGTGTCGAGGATGGGTTTCGACCCCAGTTCCACCCTGGGCCCGCCGGGGTTCTTTGGCCCCTTGGCCAGCCGGTCGGCCAGGTATTTGCGCGCCCGGCGTTCCGACAGCCGCACCCGGATCGCCGTCATGAAGGCTTCCTGCGTCGTGGTCGAGGCCGCGCCGATCACCTTTGACACCTCGGCGATCAGCTGGTCGTCGCCCAGTTCCTCGGCGGCGGCGATGACCTCTTGCGCCAGCCGGTCGGCCAGTTCCTCGGTGATCGCGCTCATCGTGACGTCTCGCCCAGACGGCGGCGGACATAATCCTTGACCGTTCCGGTCAGGGTCTCGATATGCGGATCCTCGAAGAAATGCCCGGCACCCTCGACCACGGTATGGGTGATGGTGATGCCCTTCTGTTCGTGCAGCTTGTTGACCAGATTGACGGTATCGGCCGGCGGCGCCACCCGATCGGCCGAGCCGTTGATCACCAGCCCCGAGGACGGGCAGGGGGCAAGGAAGCTGAAATCATACATGTTCGCCGGCGGCGCGACCGAGATGAAGCCGGTGATTTCCGGCCGCCGCATCAAGAGCTGCATCCCGATCCAGGCGCCGAAGGAAAAGCCCGCCACCCAGCAATGCTTGGCGTTGGTGTTCATCGACTGGAGGTAGTCGAGCGCCGAGGCGGCATCCGACAGCTCGCCGATGCCCTGGTCGTATTCGCCCTGCGACCTTCCGACGCCGCGGAAGTTGAAGCGCAGCACGGTAAAGCCGAGGTCATGGAACGCATAGTGGAGGTTGTAGACCACCCGGTTGTTCATCGTGCCGCCGAACTGCGGATGCGGATGCAGGATGATCGCGATGGGCGCGTCGCGGTCCTTTTGCGGATGGTAACGCCCTTCGAGCCGGCCTTCGGGACCGGGAAAGATCACTTCGGGCATCGTCACTCCCACCTGATGAAAGTCGCCGGGCTTTCTTGACGGAAAGCGTTGGCTACCTTAGAACGCTTCTAAACGCCAGGGTCTCGCCCCAGCCTGTCGGGTGCGGAGGTAATCTGCGCCGGGCATCACGTCAATGGACGGGGCAAGATTCCCGTCACGGGCCATCGGAGACGGCAATGAAACTTTCGACCAAGGGGCGGTATGCGATGGTGGCACTGGCCGACCTCGCGCTGCAACCCGCGGGGGCGCTGGTCAACCTTGGCGAAATCGCCAAGCGGCAGGACATCTCGCTGCCCTATCTGGAGCAACTGTTCGTCAAGCTGAGGCGGGCTGATCTGGTCGAATCGACCCGCGGCCCCGGTGGCGGCTATCGCCTTGCCCGGGCGCCGGCCGAGATCCGGGTGTCCGAGATCCTGGCCGCGGTGGACGAGACGATTTCGGCGCTGCACAAGGGCGCCGGTGCCGAAGGCGCGATGTCGGGGACGCGGGCGCAATCGCTGACCAACCGCCTGTGGGAGGGGCTGTCGGCGCATGTCTATGTCTTTCTGCACCAGACCCGGCTGTCGGATGTGGTGAAGAACCAGTTGGCGCCGTGCCCGGCGGTGCCGTCGCTGTTCGAGGTCGTCGACTAGGCGCCGGTGGAGGCCGCCGGGGGTTTTGCACCCCCGGACCCCCGCAGGATATTTATGGACGAAGAATGAGGCATTGGGAGTTCCTGGCGTGACCGCGCGCGTCTATCTTGACCACAACGCCACCATGCCGCTGCGCCCCGAGGCGCGGGCGGCGATGGCCGCGGCGATGGAGGTGACGGGCAACCCCTCATCGGTCCATGCCGAGGGGCGGGCGGCGCGCGCCGTGGTCGAGCGAGCGCGGGCGCAGGTGGCGGCGGCACTGGGCTGCGATCCGTCGGGGGTCATCTTCACCTCGGGCGCGACCGAGGCCGCCGCGGTCTTGTCGCGCTGGCCCGGCGGCGCCACGGTCGAGCCGCTGGCGCATGATGCCCTCTGGACGCATCACACCGGCGGCGACGGCGTGCTGGCCGTCGGGCTGGGCAACGGCGAGACCGGGGTGGTGGACGATTTGCCTGAGCACGGGGCCGGCCTATGGCGGCGCGGCGATCTGGCCGGACGGGCGCTGCTGCTGGATGCCACGCAAGCCTTGGGCCGCCTGCCGTTTTCCTTTGCCTGGAGCGGGGCGGATGCCGCTGTGATCTCGGCGCACAAGCTGGGCGGACCGAAGGGGGTCGGCGCCCTGATCCTGAAGCCCGGCATCGACATCGTGCCCCTGCAGCGCGGTGGCGGGCAGGAAATGGGCCGCCGCTCGGGCACCGAGAATGTCATCGGCATCGCCGGTTTCGGGGCCGCGGCCGAGGCGGCGGAACGTGACCTTGCGTCGGGTTCCTGGGAACGCATTGCCGCCTTGCGCGATTTGCTGGAAGCGGCCATTGCAGCCGCCGAATCTGCGACTATTTTTGTCGGGAAAGGCGGGGCGCGGCTGCCCAACACCAGCCTGATGCTGACCCCCGGCTGGAAGGGTGAGACGCAGGTGATGGCGATGGATCTGGCGGGTTTTGCGGTTTCCGCCGGATCCGCCTGCTCGAGCGGCAAGGTCCGGGTCAGCCGGGTGCTGCGGGCGATGGGGTTTGACGAGGTCGAGGCGGGATCGGCGATCCGGGTCTCGCTGGGCCTTGGGACCACGGAAGAGGATGTGCTGCGCTTTGCCGGGGCGTGGTGCGCGAAACGCAGGACGGCCAAAGGCCGCGCGGCATGACGGAAGGAAATGCGATGAACGCAATCGACCAGATCGAGGTCCGCGACGGCGTGGACGAAGCCACCGTTGCCGCCGTCCACAAGTTGTCGGGCAAATACAAATACGGCTGGGAGACCGAGATCGAGACGGATTACGCCCCGATCGGCGTCAATCCCGATATCGTGCGGCTCATCTCGAAAAAGAACGGCGAGCCGGAATGGATGACCGACTGGCGCCTCGCCGCCTTTTCCCGCTGGGAGAAGATGGAAGAGCCGAAATGGGCGATGCTGAATTACCCCGAGATCGACTTTCAGGGCCAGTATTACTATGCCCGGCCGAAAAGCATGGCGGTCAAGCCCAAATCCCTGGACGAGGTCGACCCGAAACTGCTTGCCACCTACAAGAAATTGGGCATTCCGCTGAAGGAACAGATGATCCTGGCCGGGGTCGAGGATCAGCCCGAGCGCAAGGTCGCCGTCGATGCCGTGTTCGATTCGGTCAGTGTCGGCACCACCTTCAAGGAGGAATTGAAGAAGGCCGGCGTGATCTTCTGCCCGATTTCCGAGGCGATCCGCGATTATCCCGATCTGGTGAAGAAATACCTGGGTAGCGTCGTGCCGCCCAGTGACAATTTCTATGCGACGCTGAATTCGGCAGTGTTTTCCGACGGCTCCTTTGTCTATGTGCCGCCCGGCGTGCGCTGCCCGATGGAACTTTCGACCTATTTCCGCATCAATGCCGAAAACACCGGGCAATTCGAACGCACGCTGATCATCGCCGACAAGGGGTCTTACGTCAGCTATCTCGAGGGCTGCACCGCGCCCAAGCGCGACACGGCGCAACTTCATGCCGCGGTGGTGGAAATCATCATCGAGGAAGATGCCGAGGTGAAATATTCCACCGTCCAGAACTGGTATCCGGGCGACGAGGAAGGGCGCGGTGGCATCTACAATTTCGTCACCAAGCGGGCCGATTGCCGCGGTGACCGCGCCAAGGTGATGTGGACGCAGGTTGAAACCGGATCGGCGATCACCTGGAAATATCCGTCCTGCATCCTGCGCGGCGATGACAGCCAGGGCGAATTCTATTCCATCGCCATCGCCAACAACATGCAGCAGGCCGATACCGGCACCAAGATGACGCATCTGGGCAAGCGCACGAAATCGCGCATCGTGTCCAAGGGGATTTCGGCCGGCAAGGCGCAGAACACCTATCGCGGGCTGGTGTCGATGCATCCGCGGGCGAAGGAAAGCCGCAATTACACGCAATGCGACAGCCTGCTGATCGGCGATCAATGCGGCGCCCATACCGTGCCTTACATCGAGGTGCGCAACAATTCGTCAAAGGCGGAACACGAGGCCACGACATCGAAGATCGCCGAGGACCAGTTGTTCTATTGCCGTTCGCGCGGGATGAGCGAGGAAGAGGCGGTGGCGCTTGTCGTCAATGGTTTCTGCAAGGAGGTGTTGCAGGCCCTGCCGATGGAATTCGCCATCGAGGCGCAGCAACTGGTGGCGATTTCGCTGGAGGGGAGCGTTGGGTAATCCGTTTGCGATGTTCGACGGGCTGGCAATGCGTCTTGGTCCGATTGCTTGCCTTGTGGTCGGGTTCTGCCTTGGCGGTGCCTTCGGCGCGGCGCTGACCTTGGGAGATGAGGGAAATATGGTGGTGTTCGGGATCGGCATCGCCGGATTTATTCTGACAGGGCTTCTTTTCGGTCGGGCTATTCTAGGTCTGATCCGGCAGTCGTTCCGCGATGGTGACCCGATGTTCATGAACCGCGGGCGCCGCGCCGTCTTTTCGTCCTTCTGGGCGAGGCCGCCGCTTGTCCTTACCTGGGCAATGATCGGGGGCGTTTTGCTGGGTGCCCTGAGCCTTGATGCCCTCGGTTTCGGAACGCAGCCGTGAGACGGTTGCAGAAGAGGAAAAGGTTATGATCGTCACCACCACCCCGACCGTCGAAGGCCGACCCGCGCGCCAATACCTTGGTATCGTCACCGGCGAGGCGATCCTTGGTGCCAATATCTTTCGCGATCTTTTTGCCGGCATCCGCGACATCGTTGGCGGGCGGTCGGCGGCCTATGAGGAGGAACTGGGCAAGGCGCGGCGCACCGCGCTGGCCGAGATGCAGGAGGCGGCGCAAAGGCTCGGCGCGGATGCCGTGGTCGGCGTCGATCTCGATTATGAGGTCATCAACAACATGCTGATGGTCTCGGCCTCTGGAACGGCGGTGAAGCTTGGCTGAAGCGGCGCGACGCCCGGCCCCGGCGCTGACCAACGCGCCGGCCCTGACGCTGCCCGCGGCCGAGGCCGCGGCGGTGCGGGCGGCCTATGGCGCCGCCGGGGTCATCCTTGAATACGGCTCGGGCGGGTCGACGGCGTTGGCGGCGGCCTTGCCGGGCAAGACCGTCTTTTCGGTCGAGAACGATCGCGACTGGCATGACGGGCTGGCCGACTGGTTCCGCGGCAACCCGCCGGCCGCCGACCTGCACCTGCATTTCGTCGATACCGGGCCGACCGGGCGATGGGGGATGCCGCAGGGGCAGGGCGGCTGGCCGCTGTATCACCTTTATCCGCTGTCGGTCTGGGACCGCGCGGATTTCGTCCACCCCGACCTGATCCTGATCGACGGCCGCTTTCGCGCGGCCTGTTTCCTTGCGGCCTTGTTCCGCATCAGCCGGCCGGTGGTCGTCCTCTGGGACGATTACGCCGACCGCCCCGCCTATCACGAGGTCGAACGCTATGCCCGCCCCGTCCAGATGCACGGGCGCATGGCGCGTTTCGACCTGAAACCCATGGCGATGCCGCCGGCCGATCTGGCCTTCGTCATCGACCAGTTCACCCGCAAGCAATAGCGGGAAAGGAGTCTTCCCATGCTTTCCATCGACAACCTGCATGCCCGTCTCGAGGACGGCGGCAAGGAAATCCTCAAGGGGCTGAGCCTGACGGTCGATGCCGGGCAGGTCCATGCCATCATGGGGCCGAACGGCTCGGGCAAGTCGACGCTGTCCTATGTGCTGTCGGGCCGCGATGGATACGAGGTCACCTCCGGTTCGGCGCATCTGGGCGACACCGACCTTCTGGCGCTCGAGCCCGAGGAGCGCGCCGCTGCCGGCCTGTTCCTGGCCTTCCAGTATCCGGTGGAAATCCCCGGCGTCGGCAACATGACCTTCCTGCGCACCGCGCTGAACGCGCAGAAAAAGGCGCGCGGCGAGGCCGAGATGGATTCCGCCGCCTTCCTGAAGCTGGTGCGCGAAAAGGCGAAATCGCTGAAGATCGACGCCGAGATGCTGAAGCGGCCGGTGAACGTCGGCTTTTCTGGCGGCGAGAAGAAGCGCAACGAAATCCTGCAGATGGCGGTGCTTGAGCCGCGGATGTGCATCCTGGACGAGACGGATTCGGGCCTTGACGTCGATGCGATGAAACTGGTGTCGGATGGCGTGAACGCGCTGCGCGACGCCGGCCGCGCCTTTCTGGTCATCACGCATTATCAACGGCTGCTCGACCATATCCGCCCCGATGTGGTCCATATCATGGCCGATGGCCGCATCGTGAAATCGGGCGGCCCCGAGCTGGCGCTCGAGGTCGAGCACAACGGCTATGCCGGGATCCTGGGCGAGGTGGCGTGATGGCGCTGCCAAAGCTGAAACAGGACGCCACGACGGCGCGGCTGGACGGTCTGGTCCTGCCCGACGGCGCCGGCTGGGCCGCGACCGCGCGGGCCGAGGCGCTGGCGCGGGTCCGCGCCATGGGCCTGCCGGCCCGCCGCGACGAATACTGGCGCTATACCGACCCCGCCGCGCTGGTGACGCCGCAGGCGGCGCCCGCCGCCGTGCTGGACGACAGCGACGAGGCGCCGGCCTTTGACGGCATCGACAGGCTGCGGCTGGTCTTTGTCGATGGCCGCTTCGATGCCGCCCTGTCGGATCCGCTGGCGGAAACCGGGCTGGAAATCGCGCTGCTATCCGATGTGCTGGGCCGCGACATCCATTGGGCGCGCGATTTCTATGGCCGGTTCGAGGCGCGGGGGCAGGACCCCGTCGAACGGCCGCTGGCGGCGCTGAACACCGCCATTGCCAGCGAAGGCGTGGTGCTGCGCGCCACCGCCGCCGTCGCCCGCCCGGTGCATCTGGTCTATCTCCACCGCGAGGCCGCGTCGGACGCCACGCTGCACCATCTGGTGCGCGTCGAACCCGGCGCCACGCTGACGCTGCTGGAAAGCGGGCCGGCGGCGGCGCGGTTCAACAAGGTGGCCGAAGTCGATGTGGCCGAGGGTGGCCAGTTCCACCATATCCGCACGCAGGGCCGCGACCATGAACGCCGCGCGGTGACGCATGTCTTTGCCCGCGTCGCCGCCAGGGCGGTGTTCAAGTCCTTTACCCTGACAGTCAACGGCCGGCTGACCCGCAACGAAGTGGCGATCGACATCACCGGCGACGGCGCCAATGCCCATGTCGGCGGTGCCGCCCTGGGCGACGGCGCCGATTTCCACCACGACGACACGGTGTTCGTCACCCATGATGCCGTCGGCTGCGAAAGCCGGCAGGTGTTCAAGAAGGTGTTGCGCAACGGCGCCACCGGCGTCTTTCAGGGCAAGATCCTGGTGAAACCCGGCGCGCAGCAGACCGATGGCTATCAGATCAGCCAGTCGCTGCTGCTTGACGACGATTCGGTGTTCCTGGCCAAGCCCGAGCTGGAAATCTACGCCGACGACGTGAAATGCTCGCATGGGTCGACCTCGGGCGCGATCGACGACACGGCCTTGTTCTACCTGCGCTCGCGCGGGGTGCCCCTGGCCGAGGCGCAGAACCTGATGGTGCTGGCCTTTGTCGCCGCGGCCCTGGCCGAAATCGCCGACGAGAGGCTGGCCGCGGATCTGGGGCAGCGGCTGGAAGGCTGGCTCGACCGGCACCGGGGGTGAGGCATGTCCGTCACGACTGACATGGCACGGATGTGGATCCGTCCCGCCGGGGTGGTGCGCGGCCTGCTGTCGGCGGGCCAGCGCGAGGATCGGGCGCTGGCCTTTCTGCTGGCCGGCTGCCTGCTGGTGTTCATCGGCCGCCTGCCGGTGATCCAGCGCGATGCGGTGCTGTCGGGTGGCGATTTTTCCCGCGACGCGAGCTATGCGTTTTTCGCGCTGATGATGATCGCGCCGCTGCTTTTCTACGGCATCGCCGCTTTGGGTTGGGGTCTGGCGCGGCTGGCCGGGCAGGGCACCACCGCCTATGGCGGGCGTCTGGCGCTGTTCTGGGCCTATCTGGCCGCGGCACCCGCCGGGCTGCTTTACGGACTGGTGCTGGGTTTTACCGGGCCGGGGCCGGCGGTCACCGCGGTCGGGGTGATCTGGCTGGGCGCCCTGATCCTGTTCTGGGCTATCGGCCTGCGCGTCAGCGGGCAGGAGGCGTCGCATGCTTGATGTCATGGCACTGCGCGCCGAATTTCCCATCCTGTCGCGGCAGGTCAACGGCAAGCCGCTGGTCTATCTCGACAACGGCGCCTCGGCGCAGAAGCCGCAGGTGGTGATCGACGCGATCACCCGCGCCTATGCCGACGAATATGCCAATGTCCACCGTGGCCTGCATTTCCTGTCGAACCTCGCGACCGAGAAATACGAAAGCGTCCGCGGCATCCTGCGCCGCTTCCTGAACGCCGGCCACGAGGACGAGATCGTCTTTACCTCGGGCTCGACCGAGGCGATCAACCTTGTCTCCTACGGCTGGGCCGCGCCGCGCCTGCTGCCGGGGGACGAGATCGTGCTGTCCACCCTGGAACACCATGCCAATATCGTGCCCTGGCATTTCCTGCGCGAACGGCAGGGCGTGGTGCTGCGGTGGGTCGATCCGGCGCCCGACGGCAGCCTTGATCCGCAGGCGGTGATCGACGCCATCGGCCCGCGCACGCGGCTGATCGCCGTCACCCATGTCTCGAACGTCACCGGTACCGTGGTCGATGTGAAGGCCATCGCCGCCGGTGCCCGCGCCCGCGGCGTGCCGGTGCTGGTCGACGGCTCGCAAGGGGCCGTGCATCTGCCGGTCGATGTGCAGGATCTGGGCTGCGATTTCTACGCCATTACCGGGCACAAGCTTTATGGCCCAAGCGGTTCCGGGGCGATCTTCATCCGGCGCGAGCGTCAGGCGGAAATGCGCCCCTTCCTTGGCGGCGGCGACATGATCGACACCGTGACCAAGGAAACGGTGACCTGGGCCGCGCCGCCGATGAAGTTCGAGGCCGGCACACCCGGCATCGTCCAGACCATCGGTCTGGGCGTGGCGCTGGACTGGATGATGGCCAAGGGGGTCGCCAACCTGGCCGCGCACGAGGCGGGCCTGCGCGACCACGCCCGCGCCAGGTTCCGCGACCGCAACTGGCTGAATGTGCAGGGCGATGCGCCGGGCAAGGCGGCGATATTCTCGTTCACCATCGCCGGGCAGGCCCATGCCCATGACATTTCCACCGTCCTCGACAAGCGCGGGATCGCGGTGCGCGCCGGCACCCATTGCGCCATGCCGCTGTTGCGCTTCTTCGGCGAAACCGCCACCTGCCGCGCCTCTTTCGCCGCCTACAACACGGTCGAGGAGGTGGACGCGCTGGTCGATGCGCTGGATCTTTGCCGGGATCTTTTCGGCTGAAACGCCGTGCCGCACCGGACGATTGACCGGTTGCGGCCCCCGGCCCAAGCCGCTATAGACCCTGCAACGCACCCGTAGCTCAGCTGGATAGAGCGTTGCCCTCCGAAGGCAAAGGCCACACGTTCGAATCGTGTCGGGTGCGCCAATCAGATCAGTGACTTGGCGGCGCGATGGTTTGGCGTCCGCCAAGAAACCGCCAAGAAACCCGCTACTTTCCGCCTGTCAGTGCAGCCCGTCTTCGGCGATGGTCCGGGCGAGGTCGGCCATTGCGGTGGCGCGGGCGGTGGCGATGGCGGCGGGGGCGAAACTGGCCAGCGGCACCGAAATCGCGAAGCGGCGGCTGCGGTCGCGGCCGGCGCCGCTCAGGTCGGCCACGAAATACTGGCCCGAGACGCGAAAGCCCTGGGTCGCTTCGCTGGCGACGAATTCCTCGATCCGCACTTCCAGCCGCGCGTCGGGATAGCCGTCGAAGGGCCAGGGTTCACCGGCGATCCGCGCCCCGGTCAGCGCGCCAAGGCCGCGCACCAGATCGAGGGTCGTCCCCCGCACCGGATCGTCGGCCCAGAGCAGGCGGTCGGCGCGGCGGATCAGCCCGTCGGCGCCCTCGACATAGACCTCGGCATCCTGGGCATAGGCGGGCAGCGACATGTCGCGCACCTCGACCGAGGCGAAGGCGATGCGCGCTGTGCCCTCGGGCGTGACGACCGGGGGCGCCAGCCGGTCGGGCGGGGCGGAGCAGGCGGCAAGAAGGGCGAGAGGCAGGGCGATCAGGGCAGCGCGCATGGGGGAATTCCGGTCAATGGGACATGAGGCCCGGCGGCGGGCAGGCGGAGAGGCCGGGGGTTTCACACCCCCGGACCCCCGTGGGGTATTTGGGCAAAGGCGAGGGAGAAGGGTGGAAGGGGGCATCGAGCAACGCAGCGAAACGGGCCTTGCGCCGGGGGCGGGCGCTGGCCGGGGTCGTCGGGCGGAATGGGGCAAGGCGATGCTGCATCCCTAGTTCCCGAAGATCAGCGCGTTGGGGCTGCGTTCCAGCCGGGTTGCCAGCGAGGCGACGGCATCAGCGGCGCGGCTGATCTCGCGCAGGGCGCTGCGCACGTCGCGCATGGTCTGGCCCAGGTCCGACAGGCCAGACAGGGCGGTATCGGCCGCGCCCAGCACGGTTTCGGCGCGGTCGATCAGGCCGGGTAGGCCCTGCGTCGCCGTGGCGACCTGTTCCGCCGCATCCTCGACCGAGGCGATGGCGGTGTTGAGCGAGGCCACCGCGCCGGCGTCGTTCAGCTCGTCCACCATGCCGCCGATGCCGGCGACGGTGTCGTTGATCGTGGCGGGCAGGCCCTGCACCTCGGGCTGGGCCAGGAAATCGCCGATGCCGGCGATCAGGTCGCGGGCGCCGGCGATGGTGCCCTGCAGGTCGGCATCGGCCAGCGCCTGCGCCACGGCATCGGCATTTGCGACCAGCGCCGGCAGATCGGCGGTGGCACTGCGGATCGTGTCGATCGCCGCGCGGGCATCGGCGACCAGTTCGGGCAGGTCGGCGGTGGCGGTGCCGACATCGGCGATGACGCCGCGCAATTCGGTCACCGCGCCGTCGACATTGGCGACGACGCCCGATCCCTGCACCTCGTCGATCACCGCGCGCAGGGCGGCCACCGCCTCGGACACCTGTGCCGGCAGCGCCTGCACCCCTTCGCCGGATATCAGCGCGCGGGTTTCGGCCAGCAGGCCCTCGGCCTCGGTCGCGATCCGGTCGAGCGGCAGGCCATCGGCGCGGGCGACGAAGGCGTCGATGCGCGTCACCAGATCGGGCACGTCGCCGGCAGCGATGCGGATTTGTTCCAGCGTCGCCTGCGCCGAATCGACGGTGGCCAGCAGCCGCGCCGCGCCGTCGCCTTCGTTCAGCCCGGCGAGCAGTTGCCGCGCCTCGGCCAGTGTCGTCTGCAGGTCGGCGGCGGCGGCATCAAGGCGGGCGGGCAGGGCCTGCACCCCGTCCGATCCGGTCAGCGCCTCGATCTGGGCGATGACGCGGCGGACGTCGCCGGGCAGCGCCTGGGTGTCCTCGCCCGCCACCAGCGTCGTGGCATTGTCGAGAAAGGCCTTGGCCGAGGCCAGCAGATCCTCGATCGGGAGGTTGTTGATGCGGTCGAGCGTGCCCTGCGCCGTGGCCTGGATGTCGGCGATTTCGGACGGGGCCACCGGCAGCGCGGGATAGGGCTGGGCGGCCATGTCGATTTCGCCCGGATCAAGACCGGGCACCGCGGTCAGTTGCACCTTGAGCGCGCCGTTGAGCAGGCTGGCGGTGACAAGCCGTGCCCGGACCCCGGCCGTGATCTGGTCGCGCAGGATCTCGAGCGCCTCTTCGGTGCCGTCGGTAGCCGAGATGCCCAGCCGTGCCGGCTGCACCGCCAGTTGCGTCAGCAGCCGCACCCTTGCGTCGCCGAAGGCGGCCTCGTCGACGATGCCGGTCAGCGCGGTGACTTCGCCGATGCGCAGCCCGTCGATCTCGACCGCGGCGCCGATGGCCAGGCCGGTGACATTGCCCTCGAACACCGCGGTCAGCATCAGCGGCTCGCCGGCATCGGGGCTGAAGACGCTGGCGCGCGCGGTTTCGGCATCGGCATAGACGGTGAAAACCTGCCCCTCCTGCGCCAGGGGGGCGCCCGAAACCCAGGTGTCGAAACTGACGCCGCCGACGAGCAGCGAGGCGGCGGAATCGAAGTTGATCGCGGCGCCGTTGGCCCCGAACGACAGCGAAAAGCCCGAGACGTTGTAGAACCGCGTCGTCTGGGTCAGGAGCGCATCCCAGGGTTCCAGCACCACCGCCTCGGCCTCGACCGCCGAGCCGTCGAAAGTGACGGTGGCGGGGCCGACGCGTCCGACCTCGATACCCTTGTAAAGCAGCGGCACATTGCCGCCGAGGCCGCCGTCGGTTGCCCGCAGCAGCACCATCGTGCCCTGTTCGTCGGCCGACAGCAGCGGCTCTTCGCCCAGTCCCTCGAACGTGCGCTGGAAACCGCGGGGCTCGGTATCCCACTGGCCCTTGATATAGACGCCCGACAGCACGGTCTCGAGCCCGGTGATGCCCTGCGCGGTGACCTGCGGCCGCACCACCCAGAACGAGGCATCGGCATCGACATGGTCGCGCACGTCCGGTTCCAGCCGGACCGAGACGATCACCCTGTCGAATTCGGGGGTGAAGCGCAGGCTTTCGACCACGCCCACCGCCACGTCGCGAAAGCGCAGCTGGGTTTCGCGCGGGGCGATGCCCGAGGCGTCGGTGAAGGCGATCTCGATCAGCGGGCCGCGGCTGGACAGGCTTTGCCAGCCGACGGCCAGCGCCACCGCCAGCGCGGCCAGCGGCACCAGCCAGACGATCGACACCCGGTCCCACAGGCTGCGGCGGGCGGGGGCGACGGGGATGTCGGGCGGCAGGTCGGTCATGCGGGGATGCCCTTGCCCGCGCCGGATCCGGTTTCGGCCTCTTCGATACCGTCCCAGATCAGGCGCGAATCAAAGGATTGCGCCGAAAGCATGGTGAAGATCACGCTGGCCGCAAAGGACAGCGCCGCCGGGCCGGGGTGGATCGACACCACGACCGACAATTGCACCAGCGCCGTCAGCAGGGCGACGACGAACACGTCGATCATCGACCAGCGGCCGATATAGTCGACGATCTCGTAAAGCTGGCTGCGCCGCGCCGCGCTCAGGCCGGTGGCGCGCTGCGTCGACAGCGCCAGATAGAAGATGCAGGCGAATTTGGCGATCGGGATCGCGACCGAGGCGATGAGCACGATCAGCGCCACGCCGAAGGCGCCATGCTGTGCCAGTTCGACGGCGCCGCCGATGATGGTGCTTTCGCTATGGCCGATCAGCGTGTCGGTGCGCAGCATCGGCCAGAGATTCGCCGGGACATAGGCCATCAGGCCCAGGGTCCACCACGCCCAGACCCGGCTCAGGCTGCGCGGATCGCGGCTGACCAGCCGCGCACCGCACAGCCCGCACCGCGCCGTGCCCATCGGCCAGACGCGGGCGCAGGCCCGGCAGCCGACCAGCCCGGCCTCGCGCGCGGTCAGGGCGAGGGCGGTCATGCCGCGCCCTGCGGGCTGATCGAGGACCAGACCGACCAGCGGCACAGGGTGCGGTCCTGCAGGATCGCCAGCGCCACCAGCACGACCAGCATCCAGAAGGCGGGGCCGAACTGCACGGTGGCAAGATCGGCGACCTTGACCAGCGCCACGGCGCAGCCGACGAGAAAGATCTCGGCCATCGACCACGGCCGCAGCCATTCGGCCCAGCGGAACGCCGCGGCGGCATGGCGGTGCGGCGCGCGGTCGAACACCACCGGCGTCAGGACATAGACCAGCAGCATCGCGCGGATCAGCGGGACCAGCACGATCAGGCCAAGCGTGGCGAGCGACAGGGCCACCAGCGGCCCGCCGGAAAAGCCCAGGGCAACCTCGATCAGCGAGGCGCTGCTGGACAGGCCGGTGGTCGAGATCGACAGGAACGGAAAGGCCACGGCGCCGGCGATCAGCACCATGTTCGCACTGGCGAGCATGATGATTGTCATCCCGGCACGGGCGCGCGGCGCGATCAGCAGCGCATGGCAGCGGCCGCAGATCGCACGCTCGCCCTTGCCGACCGGACGCACGCGATAGAGCGCATCGCAGGTCGGGCAGGCGATCAGGTCGGCGGAAGCGGTAATGGTCAACAAGGCCCCCCGGCAAACATTCCCCAGACCTGTCAGGCATCGGCGCCAACGGCAAGTGCCTGCCGTAGGAACGCCGGGCTCCCGACCCGGTTCCCGCCAAGTGTAGCGGTCACAAGGGGAAACATGTCAACCCATGGGGAGGCTGGGGGGATTTGGCTCCGGCGGTAGGGATCGAACCTACGGCCAAGCGATTAACAGTCGCTTGCTCTACCGCTGAGCTACGCCGGAACACGAGGGGGGCTATAGCAACCCTGTTCGGGGGCGGCAAGAGGGGGCGGGCGGATTTTCAGGGGTGGTCCGTCAGGGCAAAGACGGTGCCGGGCGCAGGCAGGCCGGGGGCGACGATCCGGCCCGCGCCGGCCAGTTCGATCAGATGGGCAAGGGTGTTCTGCGCCGCCATCGGCCAAAGCGCGGGGGCAATATCGGCATAGACGCGGCGGGTGAGACCGGCCAGATCGGCGGGCCCTGCGGCCAGCGCGTCCAGAATCGCCGCCTCGCGCGCGGCGCGATGGGCGATCAATGCGGCGATGCGGGCGGCGGGGTCGGCAATCGGTTCGCCATGGCCGGGCAGGGCTGCTTGCCAGTGCCCCTTGGCCAGCCGGTGCAGGCTGGCGCGGTAATCGGCCATGTCGCCCTCGGGCGGCACCACGATCGAAGTCGACCAGCCCATGACATGGTCGCCGGTGAACAACACCTTGCCCCAGGCCAGGCACAGGTGGTTGCCGAAATGGCCGGGGGTGTGCAGCGCGGTCAGCCTGCCGCCGTCAAAGGCAAGGCCCTCGCTATCGCTCAGCGTCACGTCGGGGGCAAAGCCCGTATCCGCGCCTTCGCCCGCCGCCCCGAGCCCGCGTTGCGCCAGATCGCGCATGGTGACGCTTTGTCCGGCGCCCGCCGGGCCAAAGGCCACCACCGGGGCGCCCGTCGCCTGCGCCAGCGCGGGGGCCAGCGCCGAATGGTCGCGATGGGCGTGGGTGACGACAATCGCCTCGGGCTGCCGACCGGAAAGCGCGGCGATCAGGGCCGCAAGGTGGTGCGGATCGGCCGGGCCGGGATCGACCACCAGCGGGCGGCTGTCGCCCACTAGGTAGGAATTCGTCCCGGTATGGGTCATTGGCGAGGGGTTCGGCGCGGTCAGCCGCAGGACGCCCGGCAAGAGGACGACCGGCTGACCGGGAACTGGCGCTGAGGATGCAAAGGACATGGCCCCTTTCTGCGGCGGCAGGGCGCGCGCGTCCAGTGGTGAGGCGACCGGGAATACGTCCGCCGAAAGACGCCCGACCCGCGCCCCGCGCACGACCCTTCCCCCCGTCGATGCGCCGCGCTAGCCTTGCGCCATGTCCTGGCGCTGGCTCAAACGCATGCTTCCGCGCAGCCTTTACGGCCGCGCCGCGCTGATCCTCATCCTGCCCATCGTCTCGCTGCAACTGGTGGTCTCGGTCGGCTTCATCCAGCGGCATTTCAACGACGTGACGCGACAGATGACGCGTTCCGTGGTGGACGAGATCGCGCTGGTCGCCCGCACCCTGCCCATGGATCCGGCGGCGGCCCGGGATATGGCGACGGCGCTGGGCCTGACGCTGACCGTGCCCGCCGATCCCGATCCGCCGCCCTCGCGCCGGCTGTTCTATGACCTGTCGGGAGGAGTGGTGCTGGGCGAACTGGCGGCGCAATTGCCCGACCTGCAATCGGCGCGGCTTGACGGCACCGCCAGCGTCGCGGTGACGATCGGCACCGACGCCGGCCCGGTCGCGGTCGAATTTCCGCGCAAGCGGGTGTCGGCGTCCAATCCGCACCAGCTTCTGGTCATCATGATGGTGTTCGGCGTCATCCTGACCGGCATCGCCTATCTGTTCCTGCGCAACCAGCTGCGGCCGATCAAGCGGCTGGCCGCCGCGGCCGAGGATTTCGGCAAGGGCCGCATGGTGCCCTACCGGCCGGGCGGCGCGGCCGAGGTGCGGGCGGCCGGCACCGCATTCCTGGAAATGCGCGGCCGGATCGAGCGGCAGGCGCAGGCGCGCAACATGATGCTGTCCGGCATCAGCCACGACCTGCGCACGCCCTTGACCCGGATGCGGCTGGCCCTGTCGCTGATCGACGACCCCGAGGCCGCGGCGCTGCGCAGCGATGTCGACGACATGGCGCGCATGGTCGATGCCTATCTGGATTTCGCCCGCGGCGATGCCAGCGACCTGACCGAATTCGTCGATCTGCGCAGTGTGGTCGAACAGGCTGCCGCCGATTGCCGCCGCGACGGGCAGAATGTCGCCGTCCTGCCGCCCGAGGGCGACCCGGCGCCGATCCGCGTCCGGCCTCTGGCCCTGCGGCGCGCGGTGGCGAACCTGATCGGCAACGCCCTGCGCCATGGCTCGCGCGTCGAGGTCGGCCTGGCCTGGGGCGAACGCAGCGCCCGGATCACGGTCGAGGATGACGGGCCCGGCATCCCCGCCGACCGCCGGGACGAGGCGGTGCGGCCCTTTGTCCGGCTGGATCCGGCCCGCAATCAGGACGGCAGCGGCGGTGTCGGACTTGGCCTTGCCATCGTCGCCGATGTCGCCCGCAGCCATGGCGGCACCCTGCGACTGGGCGAATCGGACCGTCTGGGCGGCCTGCGCGCCGATCTCGTCATCGCCCGGTAGGCTTTGCCCCAATTCGGCCACAATTCTGCCGCATGTCGAGCATGATGAGGCCGGCAGTCAAGACCGGCCCGGGGCAGTGCGGGCATGGCGACCTATACCGGAAACAGCGGTAACAATACGCTGTATGGCGGCAGCGGCGATGACACGATGGATGGTCTCGCCGGTAATGACCGGATTTACGGCGGCAATGGCAACGACACCATTACCGGCGGCATCGGCAATGACAGCGTTTCCGGCGGTTCCGGCAACGACACGCTGCTTGGCGCGGCCGGCAATGACACGCTCGACGGCGGCCTTGGCAATGACACGCTTGACGGTGGCGACGGCAACGACCGGCTTCTGGGCGACGACGGTATCGACACGCTTCATGGCGGCGACGGGACCGACCTGCTTTATGGCGAGGACGACAACGACTTTCTCTACGGCGGCGAGGCGTCGGATTCGCTTTATGGCGGCGGGGGCACCGATGTGCTCGAAGGCGGCGATGCCGCCGACTACCTGTCGGGCGGCGACGGCAACGACACGCTGTCGGGGGACGAGGGCGCCGACAGCCTTGCGGGCGACGCCGGCAACGATGTCCTGTTCGGCGGCACCGGCAATGATTCCCTTAGCGGCGGCGCCAATGACGACACCCTGCATGGCGAGGACGGCAACGACTGGCTGGACGGCGATACCGGCAATGACACGCTGTTCGGGGCGGCCGGCTCTGACACGCTGATCGGCGATGCCGGCGATGACCTTCTGGACGGCGGCGACGGCAGCGACAACCTTTCGGGCGGCGACGGCAGCGACACGCTGAACGGCGGTGCCGGCGCCGATGTGCTGTCGGGCGGCCTGGGCACCGATACCGCCGCATATGACGACAGTTCCGCCGCGGTGCAGATCAACCTGTCGGCGGGCGGTCTGCTTGGCGACCTCTTGTCGGCGGTGGGTGGTCTGGTCGGGGTCACGCTGCCAACCGGACAGGCCGCGGGCGGCGACGCGCAGGGCGACACGCTGTCGGGGATCGAGAACCTGTCGGGCTCGGCCCATGACGATTTCCTGATCGGCGATTCCGCCGCCAACGTGCTGACCGGCAATTCCGGCAACGACACCCTGGCCGGCGCCGCGGGCAACGACACGCTTTACGGCGGTGCCGGCGATGACTGGCTGGTCGGCGGCGCCGGGGCCGACACGATCGACGGCGGCAGCGGCAACGATATCGCGGATTACTCGGGCTCGACCGCCGGGGTCAGTGTCGACCTTGCGGCGGGGACCGGAAGCGGCGGCCATGCCGCCAATGACCGGCTGAGCGATGTCGAGCACCTGATCGGCTCTGAATACAGCGACACGCTGACCGGCGACGCAGGCGCCAACAGCCTGTCGGGCGACACCGGCAACGACCGGCTTTATGGCGGCTCGGGCAATGACACGCTGGACGGCGGCGCCGGCAACGACAGTCTCTATGGCGGCGCGGGTGACGATTCGCTTGATGGCGGCACCGGCAACGACTTTCTTCAGGGCGATGCCGGCAATGACCAGATCACGGCCGGCGCCGGTAACGACACCGCCTATGGCGGCACCGGCAATGACGCCGTCGACGGCGGCACCGGCAACGATGTGCTGTATGGCGACACCGGCGCGGACCATCTCACCGGCGGCGACGGCAACGACAGCCTTTACGGCGGCGACGACGACGACATCCTGGCCGGCGGGCTGGGCGCCGATTATCTGTCGGGCGGCGAGGATCTGGACCTTGCCGACTATTCGCAGTCGAACGCCGCGGTCAACGTCAACCTCGACACCTGGACGGCCAGCGGCGGCCATGCCCAGGGCGATGTGCTGAACGGCATCGACGGTATCATCGGTTCTGCCTACAGCGACACGCTGATCGGCTATGACCAGCAAGGCACCTCGGGCGACGTCTATACCAACCTGTTCTACGGCGGGGCGGGTAACGACTTTATCGACGGGATGGGCGGCAACGACACGCTGTATGGCGGGGTCGGCAACGATACCGTCCTGGGCGGCGCGGGCGAGGACAGCGTCGACGGCGGAGAGGGCGCCGACAGCGTCTATGGCGGCACCGGCAACGATACCGTCGACGGCGGAGAAGGCGCCGACCTGCTGGACGGGGGCGACGGCAACGATTCGCTTGACGGCGGTGCCGGCAACGACAGCCTGAGCGGCGGCAGCGGCAACGACACGCTGTCGGGCGGCGAGGGCAGCGATGTTGCCGATGGCGGCGCCGGCAATGACATCCTGTCGGGCGGCGAGGGCGACGACACGCTCGACGGCGGCACCGGCAACGACCTGGTCGATGGTGGCACCGGAAATGACGCGCTGTCAGGCGGCGACGGGCGCGACACGCTTTATGGCGGCGCCGGCGATGACCTGCTGTCGGGCGGGGCTGGCAACGACCTGCTTTACGGCGGCGACGGCGCCGATTCGTTCCAGGGCGGCACGGGCGCCGACAGTTTCTATGGCGGCGCCGGCAACGACGCCTTCGTCGCCGGTGCCGGCGAATATGTCCATGGCGGCGCGGGTTACGACACGCTTGACCTTTCCTCGATGGGGCCGCTCAGGGTCATCCTGAACCCCTCGGACCCGCATTCCGGCGTGGTCAATTTCCTTGATGCCAACGGCCAGATCACCGGCACGCTGGTGTTCGAGGACATCGAGAATCTGGTCCCCTGTTTCACCCCTGCCGCCCGCATCCAGGCCCGCGGCGGCGAGATCCGCGCCGGGCAGATCCGGCCCGGCGACATGATCCTGACCCGCGACCACGGGTTCCAGCCCGTGCGCTGGATCGGCTGCAAGCGGATTTCCCGGTCGGCCGCCGAGCGTGATGCATCCCTGCGCCCCGTGGTGATCCGGGCGGGCGCGCTGGGCAACGGCCTGCCGGTGCGCGATCTTGTCGTGTCGCGCCAGCATCGGATGCTGGTCAGCGGGCCGCGGGCCGAACTGCTGTTCGGCGAACCCGAGGTGCTGGTCCCCGCCATAGCCCTGATCGGCCTGCCCGGCATCGCCGAAGGCCCGGCCGAACCCGTCACCTATCTGCATTTCATGTTCGACCGTCACGAGATCGTGCTGGGCAACGGCGCCTGGAGCGAGAGCTTTCAGCCCGGCGACCGCACCCTTGGCGGCCTTGACGCGCCGCAGCGTGACGAGCTGATGCGCCTGTTCCCGGAACTGGACGGCCTGGCCGATCCGGCGCTGGCCTATCCGGCGGCGCGGGTGACGCTGAAATCCTATGAAAGCCGGATCCTGATGGGGGCCTGAGGGCGGTCATGCTCTGGCCGGGCGGCGGCGGCGCAGGGCGAATCCGTCCCGCGCATTCAGCGCAAGAAGGGTGATGTTCACCGCCCCTGCCGCCAGTTCCACGGCCTGGACAATCATGAAGGCGGTGTCGAATTGCCCGGCGCCGGCGCGCAGCGCCAGAAAGATGGCCGACGGGACCAGCACGAGCAGTCCGTTGGCCGCGATGAACGGCATCCGCCGCCGTTTGGCCAGCAAGACGCCGGCCCGTGCCCTGGGCGCCATCGCCATGCCAGAGCCGCCGGCGGCCGCCATCAGCACCACCATGACCGGCAGCGCCCAAAGGATTGCCGTCTTGACCGCGGCAACGGCGGCATGGCTGCCGACCAGCTCGACGATGACGGTTGATGTCCAGAATGTCACGATCAGCGCCAGCGCGCCGATGCCTGCGACCCGGTGAACGATCTTGTGCATGGGAACCTCCAATTTACATAGCACGCTATGTATCATTGCATAGCGTGCTATTCAAGTTAGAAGGAGGCATGGCTTTCGATCGCAACCTTTCGGCCGGCTATCTGGTCAATCACGCGGCCCGGCTGTTCGCCCGCGCGCTGGATGCCGGGTTGTCGCCGCTTGGCATCAGCACCGGGCCGTTTCCGCTGCTGCTGCACCTGTGGGACCGCGACGGGCTGACCCAGCGCGACCTCGTGAAACTGCTTGGCTATGAACAGCCGACGGTGGCCGCCACCCTGTCGCGGATGGAGCGTGACGGCCTGATCGAGCGGCGCCCCGATCCACATGACGGGCGGGCGCAACGGATCTGGCTGACGGCAAAGGGGCGTGCCGCGCTGGATGCAGCCGAAGCCGCCGCCATTCAGGTCAACGCCACCGCCCTCCGCAACCTGTCGGCTGACGAGGAGGCGACATTCATCACGCTTTTGCATCGGGTGATCGCCGGGCTTGACCCGCGATCCTGACAGGGGGCAGCCTGCGGCCGCGGGAGTCCGGCTTTGTCCACCCGAACGATGGGGAGTCACATCCGCTCACGCCAAACAGAAAGGCGCGGGGGCCGGGCCACCGCGCCTTTGGTCATTCCGTGACGGGTGTCGCCCTAGCTGCCCCAGGTGCGGACCGATCCGCAATCCATGTGGACGAAGTTCGACCCCGAATAGCGGCCGACGCCGCCCGCCTGGCACGAGGCCGCGGCGCGGGCGATCTGGTTGACGCTGCGCCCGTCGATCCGCAGATCGGCGGCCTGGCCGCGCATGTGCAGTGAATTCGACGCCACGCCCGAAGATTGCGACCGCAGCATCGCGTTCGTCTCGGGCGAACGATAGCCGGACAGGAGCATGTAGGGCGCGCTCACGTCGAGCAGGCGGTGCGAGGCGGCCATGATGTCCATCGTGCGGGTGTCCATGTTCACGGCCTGGCCGTTGCGCCAGTCGCGCATGAACAGGCTGACCTCGCGCACCGCCTCGCCGATATACTCGCCCTCGATCCAATAGACGGTTTCAAGGCTTTCGCCGGTGCGGCCGGAATACATCTTTAGCTTGCGGATGTCCCCGGCGCCGCGCAGCAGGCCGAAGGCATTGGAATAGGTCGGGGCCGCGGCAACCGTCATGGCGGCGAAAACACCAAGGAGTCCACGCCGGGAAATCCCGGTTTGTTGCATATGAGTCATGTCAGCGCCTGTCCCGTCGCCTGCATCGAAGCCCATGTTTTCACGGGCGGAATTGGTCATCTCCCCAGATGTGGCGTCACTATGGCACAAACCGATTCCGCGTCCAACCTCTGATTAACCGCAAGGGCGTTGCCAAATCGCAAATCGGCAGGAACTTGCGCAGATTTCGTGCAGGCGGGGCAGGGCCGGGCGCCGGCCCCTGCGACTCTGTGGCGCGGTTGCACGAATTGTGGCGAAACCGGGGCAGGGGCCGGCCGGGGCTGGCGCGGCGGCCGGATCGCGGCTAGCCTTTGGCCAAGTCCTTGACCCGTATCGTTTCCTTGCTGCCGGACCTCACATGACCGTGAACGCTGCCCCCTCCCGCCTTCGTCGTGGTCTTTACGCCGGGCTTCTTGCCGCGCTGACCCTGCCCATGGCGATGCCCGCCGCCGCACAGTTGACCGCCTTTCGCCAGTCCGTGGCCGAGGGGGCCGCGACCGACGACGCGCTCGCGGCATTTTATCGCAGCCGCGATTTCGCCGGGCTGTGGACCGGCAGCGATGCCGCTGCCATCGACCGGCGCAACGCGCTGCTGACGGTGGTGGCGCAGGCCGGTGCCCATGGCCTGCCCGCCGGGCGCTATGACGCCCCGGCGCTGATGGCGCGGATGCAGGCCGCGGTGACCGCCGCCGACCGCGGCGCGGTCGAGGTCGAATTGTCGCGCCTGTTCCTGCGCTATGCCGCCGACATCGGCACCGGCATCCTGACCCCGTCAGAGGTGATTTCGCTGAACCACCGCGAGGTCGCCCTGCGCGACCCGCTGGCGCTGCTGAACGGGCTGGCGACCAGCGACCAGCCCCTGACCTATCTGCAGGATCTGGCGCCGCATTCGCTGGAATACGCCCGCCTGCTGGCCGCCCGCCTGCGGCTTGAGGGCCTGATCGCGACGGGCGGCTGGGGGCCGCAGGTCGCGGCCGGCCGACTGGAGCCCGGCGACAGCGGCGCCGCCGTCATCGCCCTGCGCGACCGGCTGGTGGCGATGGGGTATCTCGCCCCCTCGGTCACCGCGACCTATGACGAATCCATCGCGGAGGCCGTGCGCGCCTTTCAGGCCGGCCATGGCCTGATCCAGGATGGCGTCGCCGGCGAAGGCACCATCGCCGAACTGAACATCCCCGCCGAACAGCGGCTGCAATCCGTCATCGTCGCGATGGAGCGGGAACGCTGGCTGGGCGACACCCGCGGCGAGCGGCATATCTGGGTCAACCTTGTCGATTTCACCGCCAAGATCGTCGATCATGACATCGTGACCTTCCAGACCCGTTCCGTCATCGGCGCCCATTCCGGCGACCGGCAAAGTCCGGAGTTTTCGGACGTGATGGAATACATGGTCATCAACCCGAGCTGGTATGTGCCGCGGTCCATCGTGGTGAACGAATACCTGCCGCAGTTGCAGCGCAACGCCGGCGCCGCCGGCCACCTGCGCATCACCGACGGCAACGGCCGCGTCATCGACCGCGGCTCGGTCAATTTCGGCGCCTACAACGCCCGCAACTTTCCCTTCGCGATGCACCAGCCGCCGTCGTCGTCGAATGCGCTCGGGCTGGTCAAGTTCATGTTCCCCAACCCGTGGAACATCTACCTGCACGACACCCCCTCGCAGGACCTGTTCCAGCGCGAAGTGCGGGCGTTCTCGCATGGCTGCATCCGGCTGGATGATCCCTATGACTTTGCCTATGTGCTGCTGGCGCCGCAGATGGACGACCCCGAGGGCTATTTCCAGTCCATTGTCCGCAGCGGGGCCGAGACGCGGGTGAACCTCGACCGGGAGGTGCCGGTGCATCTGGATTACCGCACGGCATTTACCAATGTCGACGGACGGCTTGAATTCCGCCGCGATGTCTATGGTCGCGACGCCCTCATCTGGGAGGCGCTGGCGGCCGAGGGGGTGGCGGTTCCCGGCGTTCAGGGCTAGTCCTTCGCCGTCCAGGGCGGAGGGGCGCATGGTCTGGCAGGTGTCGGAAATCGCCGCGGCCTTGGGTGCGGTGTTCGAGGGCGACGGCAGCCTGAAAGTGTCGCGCGCGGCCGAGCCGGCTGCGGCGGGTCCGGGCGATCTGGCGTTGGCCACCGCGCCGGCCTGGGGCGCGGCCCTTACGCAGGGCGGCGCGCTGGCGGCGCTGGTCTGGCCCGAGGCCGACTGGCGGGCGCTGGGGCTGAAGGCCGCAATCTTTGCGCCGCGCGGCCGGCTGGCGATGGCGCGTCTGACGCAAATGATGGATCCGGGGCCGGGGCTGGCGCCGGGCCTTTCTCCCAGGGCCGAGATCGCGGCGGATGCCGTTCTGGGCGAAGGCGTTTCGGTCGGCGCCTTTGCCGTCATCGGCGCCGGCGCGATGATCGGCGCCCGCACGCGGATCGCCGATCATGTCAGCATCGCCCCCGGTGCGCGGATCGGCACCGATGGCCTGATCCTGTCCGGCGTCCGCATCGGCCCGCGCGTCACCATCGGCGACCGCGTGATCCTGCAGCCCAATGCGGTGATCGGCGGCGACGGCTTTTCCTTCGTCACCGAATCCACGGCCCATGTCGAAGTGGCCCGCAAGACCCTGGGCGAGGGCGAATGGGCCGCCAGCGGCGACCCGACCTGGCACCGCATCCATTCGCTGGGCGGCGTAACCCTTGGCCATGACATCGAAATCGGCGCCAATGCCACCGTCGACGCCGGGACCATCCGCCCGACCGAAATCGGCGACGGCACCAAGATCGACAACCTTTGCCAGATCGGCCACAACGTGGTGATCGGCCGGCATTGTCTGTTCGCGGCGCAATCCGCCGTCGCCGGATCGACGGTGATCGGCGACCGCGTGGTCGCCGGCGGCAAGTCCGGCATCGCCGACAACCTGAGGATCGGTGACGACGTGGTGCTGGGGGGCGGCAGCATCGTGTTGTCGAACCTGCCGGCGGGCCGTGTCGTCATGGGGTATCCGGCGATGCCGATGGCGGCCCATGTCGACAGCTACAAGGCGCTGCGCCGGTTGCCGCGGCTGCTCAAACGTCTGTCAGGTTCCGACAAAGCGGTTCCCAATGACGGCCAGACCGACTAGAGAACCGCCAGAAACGCGGGGCCAGAAACGCGGGGACGGACATGAGCGTCAGGGATCAGGTGATCGCCATCATCGCCCAGCAGGCCGTGCTGGAACCATCGGACGTGACCGATACCTCGACGCTGGCCGACCTTGGCATCGACAGCCTTGGCCTTGTCGAAAGCATCTTCGCGCTGGAAGAGGCCTTTGACATCACCGTGCCGTTCAACGCCAATGCCCCCGATGCCGGCGATTTCGACATCTCCTCGGTCGCTGCGATCATCGCCGCGGTCGAACGGCTGATCGCGGAAAAGGCCGGGTCTTGAGGCGGGTTGCCATCACCGGCGCCGGGACGATCAACGCGCTCGGGCTGGATGTGCCGACGACCATGGCGGCGCTGGCCGCGGGGCAGTGCGGCATCGGCCCGCTGGATATCCGCGATGTCGACCGGCTGACGGTGCAGATCGGCGCGCAGGTCAGGGGCTATGACGAGGCGGCGCATTTCAACCGCCAGCAGGTCGCGCTTTACGACCGTTTCACGCAATTCGCGCTGCTTTCGGCGAAGCAAGCGGTGGCGCAGTCGGGCGTGGTCTTTGGCGATGCCCTGTCGCTGCGGTCGGGGGTGATCCTTGGCACCTCGGGCGGCGGCCTGACCACGCAGGACGAAAACTATCGCGTGGTATATGAAGAGGGCAAGAACCGCGTCCATCCCTTCATCGTGCCAAAGCTGATGAACAATGCCGCGGCCAGCCATGTCAGCATGGAATACGACCTGCGCGGGCCGTCCTTCACCGTCGCCACCGCCTGCGCGAGTTCCAACCACGCGATGGGGCTGGCGTTCCAGATGATCCGTTCCGGCGCCGCCGAGGTGATGCTGACCGGCGGGTCCGAGGCGATGCTGTGCTTCGGCGGCATCAAGGCATGGGAGGGGCTGCGCGTCATGTCGAGGGATGCCTGCCGCCCCTTCAGCGCCAACCGCAACGGCATGGTGCAGGGCGAGGGTGCGGCGGTGTTCGTGTTCGAGGACTGGGACCACGCCCGCGCCCGCGGCGCCGACATTCTGGCCGAGGTGGCGGGATTCGCCATGACCTCGGACGCCGCCGACATCGTGATGCCGCAGGCGGCCGGGGCCGAACGGGCAATTGCCGGCGCCCTGCGCGACGCCGGGCTGAACCCGTCGGACGTCGGCTATATCAACGCCCACGGGACCGGCACCGCCGCCAATGACAAGACCGAATGCGCCGCCGTCAGCCATGCCTTCGGCGCCGCTGCCGACCGGCTCATGATCTCGTCCACCAAGTCGATGCACGGCCATCTGATCGGCGGCACCGGTGCCGTCGAACTGCTCGCCTGCCTGATGGCGCTGCGTGACGGGGTGATCGCACCGACCATCGGCTACGAGGAACCCGATCCCGAATGCGCGCTGGACGTGGTGCCGAATGTGGCGCGGCAGGAAAGGGTCAGCGCGGTGCTGTCCAATGCCTTTGCCTTTGGCGGGCTGAATGCGGTGCTGGCGCTGAAGGCGGCGTAAGGCGGACGGTTTCGCCGCCTGCAACCGAAAACGCCGCCCCGGGGGGGCGGCGTTCTGGTCTTTGCCTCAGTTGCCTTCGGCCGGTGCCTCGGTCGCCGGGGCTTCCTCGGCCGGCGCGGCGTCGGGCGTCGCCTCGGGCGCGGTCACCACCGGCTCACCCTCGGCCGGGGCGCCCGCCTGGTCATAGACCGCGCTGCCGTCAAAGCCGGCGGTAAAGCCGGTCAGCGAAATCGCCAGGTCGAAGGGCTGGTCGGGGGCCGCGGCGGGGACGATCCGCAGGCTCGCGGCATTGCCGCGCTTGAAGGCGGCCAGATCATCGGCGGTCAGGCCGATGCGGGCGATGCAGCCGGCGCGGTTGCAGTAGCTGAACTGGTATTGCCGCGGCGCGCCGCCATCGACGGCCAGCACCAGCCCCTCGGTCAACAGCGTCTCGAGCGGCGCGACCACGGTCGCCCCGGCCACCGCCTGACCCCCCTCGGGCAGCGGAAAGACGCTGAATTCGGCCACCGGGCCATCGGCGCCGTTCAGGAGCTGATACAGCTCGCAGGGATCGGGGCCATCGGGGATCGCCACGCAGCGCATCGCCCAGTCGCCGAACTCCTCGCGGATGTAGAACTGGCCGGCCTGAAGCGACCCGCCGTCGGTCGCGCCGGGCGAGGTGCCCATGTCAAGGCCGAGGTCGCCGGTCTGCTCTTCGGCGGCCGGTTCGGTGGTCGTCGCATCCTGCGCGAAAGCCGGGGCGCCAAGCGCGATCAGAGCGGCGGCGGTCAGCAGGGAAAGGGTAGGGCGCATGTCAAAGGTCCGTTGCAGTTTGCACCGGGCCTTATCATGCGCAGGGCGGGCTGTCAGGTCAAAAGGCGGTGCGCGGCAGCCGCGGCACCACATGAGCTTTCGGTCGCAAGCGCCTGATATGTCAGGAAACAAGAAAAAGGGGCCGAGCGGCGACCCCTTTTTCCTGTTCTCCCTGCCGGACTTGGCCGACCTAATGCGCGGGACGCTAGTCAAAGCCCCGGCCGGCGTCAACCGCAAAATCGCGGGATCGTGAGCGGCCCGGCGACTGCTTACGGAAAAAGGGCCGCGCCATGCGGGCGCGGCCAGTTCGACAGGGAGGAAGTCACGTCCGCCGCGGCACCAGGGGCCGCCGCAGCCGTGCAATCACTCTGGCATGGAAGGGTTAAGAATGTATTTTGGCCGCGCACGGGCAAGAGGACCAAGTGATGAGCGACCGGATTTTCGTGGGCGGCGGCGGGCAGGGCTATGCGCAGGCGCAGGATCTCTTGCTGGGGCTTGCCAACCGTCACGGGCTGATCGCCGGCGCCACCGGCACCGGCAAGACGGTGACGCTGCAAATCCTGGCCGAGGGCTTTTCCGCCGAGGGCGTGCCGGTGTTCCTGTCCGACATCAAGGGCGACCTGTCGGGCATGGCGGCTCCGGGCAGCGCCACCGCCAAACTGCACGATTCCTTTACCAAGCGCGCCGCGACCATCGGGCTTGACCTGACCTACAGCGCCTTTCCGGTCTGCTTCTGGGATCTGTTCGGCGAACAGGGCCACCCGGTCCGCACCACGGTGGCCGAGATGGGGCCGCTCCTGCTCGCCCGCCTGATGGATTTGTCCGATGTGCAGGAAGGCGTTCTGAATGTGGCGTTCCGGGTCGCCGACGATCAGGGGCTGGCGCTGCTAGACCTCGAGGATCTGCAGACCCTGCTGCTCTGGTGCGGCCAGAACGCCAAGGATCTGTCGCTGCAATACGGCAATGTCACCTCGGCCTCGGTCGGCGCGATCCAGCGCGCGCTCTTGACGCTGGAAAACCAGGGTGGCGCGCTTCTGTTCGGCGAACCGGCGCTGGCGCTGGCCGACCTGATGCGCTGCGACGCCGATGGCCGCGGCATCGTCAACATCCTTGCCGCCGACCGGCTGATGAACTCGCCCCGGCTTTATGCGACCTTCCTGCTCTGGCTGCTGTCGGAACTGTTCGAGGTGCTGCCCGAGGTCGGCAACCCGGACAAGCCGAAACTGGTCTTCTTCTTTGACGAGGCGCATCTCTTGTTCGACGACGCGCCCAAGGCGCTGGTCGACAAGGTGGAACAGGTGGCGCGGCTGATCCGGTCAAAGGGCGTCGGCGTGTTCTTCGTCACCCA
Organism: uncultured Rubellimicrobium sp.; assembly: GCA_964540965.1. Taxonomy (GTDB): domain Bacteria; phylum Pseudomonadota; class Alphaproteobacteria; order Rhodobacterales; family Rhodobacteraceae; genus JADYZU01. The sequence continues at coordinate 84,890 of CAZIOT010000016.1, forward strand.
GAACCCGGCGGACGTGCCCGATTCGGTGCTGGCGCAACTGGGCAACCTGGTGCAGCACGCGCTTCGAGCCTATACCGCCAAGGACCGCAAGGATCTGGAAAAGGCGGCGCAGACCTATCGCGACAATCCCGCCTTCGACACCGCGACCGCGATCATGGAAGTCGGCACGGGCGAGGCGGTGACCTCGCTTCTTGACGCCAAGGGCGTGCCGGGGGTCGTGGAGCGGACTCTGATCCGCCCGCCATCGTCGCAGCTTGGCCCGGTGGACGCCGGGCTGCGGCGGCAGATCATCGCCGCCTCGCCCATGCGCGGCAAATACGAGGCGCGGATGAACCGTGATTCCGCACATGAAATCCTGACCCGCCGTGCCGCAGAGGCGGCGGAACAGGCCGCAGCGGCCGAAGAGCAGGACGACGGCCTGAACCATGCCCGCCGCTATGACGGCGGCCGGTCGCGGCAGGCGGAACCGACCCAGCCGCGCAGCCGGTCGCGACAATCCTCGGGCGGCGGCTTTGGCGATGCGCTGGCGACGGCGGTGGTGAAAGAGCTGAAGGGGACGACGGGCCGGCGGATCGTCCGCGGAATTTTCGGGACGATCTTCCGCTCACGGTAGGCGGCAAAGAGTTTTCTGAAAACTCTTTGCAAAAGCCTTCAAAAGGCTTTTGCCGTCACCCCCGCAGCCCCCTCAGCGCCCCGGCCCATTTCGCCAGTTCGCCCAGCATCAGGGTCAGCCCGGCCGACATCTCGGCCGTGGGCGTGAACCCGTCCGGACCAAGGTGATTGGCCAGCATCGGCACCGGCACCGATTGCGGGATCGGCATCATGCCCATGTTGGCGATCAGCAGGCGCAACTGCTGCCCCGCGCGCAACCCGCCCGAAATGCCGCCATAGCTGACCACCCCGGCCGCCTTGTAACGCCATTCGTGGAACAGGACCTGCAACGCGTTGACCAGCGTCGCCGGCGGAAAGAAGTCGTATTCCGGGGTCACGAATACAAAGGCATCGGCCGGCTTCACCAGATCCGACCAGCGCCGGGTATGGTCCTGCGTATAGGGGTCGCGGGCCGGATGGCCCGGCTCGTCCAGCAGCGGCAGGCCAAGATCGGCCAGATCCACGGTCGCGACCGCCCAATCCGGCTGCGCCGCCGCCGCCGCGGCCACCCATGCGGCCACCGCCGGCCCCTTGCGCCCCGGCCGCGTCGATCCGGTGATGATCGTCAGGTTCAGTGTCATGGCCGGCCCTTTCGCGACTTCCGGCGCATCGCTACGCCCGCCGCGCGGATGCTGCAAGGCAGCGTAGGCGGGTTACTTGTGCACAATTGCCGGGCAAATGTGCGGCATCGCGGCCTATTCGTCCTTCGGCGCCCTCGCCAGCGGATGCCGGGTCAGCACCAGGTCGCGCAGATGGTCGTCCAGCACATGGGTATAGATTTCGGTCGTCGCCACATCGGCATGGCCCAGCATGGTCTGGATCGAACGCAGGTCGGCGCCGCCCGCCAGCAGGTGGGTGGCAAAGGCGTGGCGCAGCACATGCGGCGTCACCTTGTCGGGGGAAACCCCGCCCGCCACCGCCAGTTGCTTGATCAGGACGAAGAACGCCTGCCGCGTCAGGTGTCCCTCCTTGGCGCGCGCCGGAAACAGGAAGCGCGAGGGCGGCCGGCCCTCGGCGCGGCCCGCGGCCTCGGCCGTATCGCGTTCGGCCAGCCACAGCGTCACCGCCGCGCGCGCCGGCGGCGACAGCGGCACCAGCCGCTCCTTGCCGCCCTTGCCGCGCACCAGCAGCATTCGCGGATCGCCGCGCACCGCGGCGACCGGCAGACCGACCAGCTCGCTCACCCGCATGCCGGTGGCATAAAGCAGTTCCATCAGACAGGTGTTGCGGGCAGGGTCGCGGCGGCCGTCGCGGGCGGCGCGGATCAGAGCCTCGACTTCGGGCACGGTCAGCGTGCCGGGCAGGTGCTGCGCCCGCCCCGGACCCTTCAGCCGGATCGCCGGATTGTCGGTGCGCCAGCCTTCGTCAAAGGCAAAGCGGTACAGCTGGCGGATTGCCGAAAGCCGCCGGGCGCGGGTCGCGCGGCTGAGGCCCTGATCGGTGCAGGCGGCCAGATAGGATTCTATGGCATCGGCGTCGGCACCCGAGAAATGCCCCTGCCGCGCCGCCAGCCAGCCGGCAAAGTCGTTCAGGTCGCGGCCATAGGCCAGCAGGGTGTTGCGCGCCGCACCCAGTTCCGCCGCCGCCGCCTCAAGGAATGCGGAAATCCAGTCCGGCATCGCCCTTTCGGCGGCGGGCGAGGTCATCCCGCCGGCCCAAGCAGCAGGTATTCCAGCGCCGTGCGGCGCGCCGCATCCTCGAGTCCGACATGGCGGAGGAGCGCGATGCCCTCGGTCATGGCCAGCGGATCGGTCTCGGCGCCTTCGCCCATGGCGCCCAGCGTCCGGAGTATCGCCTCGCCCAGCTTGCCGTCCGCAAGCAGCGCCAGCATCGCCGGGGCCGGCTCGGAGGCAAAACCGGCCAGCACCGCGGTTTCCCGCTCGTCGCTGCCGGTCACGCCGTCGACGGCGCCGCGGGCCACCGCGGCCAGCACGGCGTTGCCCGCACCCTCGGGCACGCCAGAGAGCGCGGCTTCCTCATACCGCGGCGACAAGAGCGCGATCCGCCACGCGAGGGCCGCGGCATCGCCGGTCAGGCCGGCCGCCAGCAGCCTTTCGCCGTAATAGGCGGCAAAGGCGGTTTCGGCCCTGGGCGCGGCCATCGCCGCCCAGGCCGGGGCCAAGGCCGCGGCCACCGCGTCCGGCCCCTGGGTAAGGGCGAGATCCAGCGTCTGTATCGCGGCCGCCCGTTCCCAGATCCCGCCCGAGGCGGCGGGCACCTGACGCAGATACAGGTCGAACAGCACATTGGGCGACACCGCCCCGGCGCGGGCCAGCCTTTCCGCCGCCTCGATCTGGTTGCGCCATGCGGCGACCGGGCGCAGGTCGGCATGGGCAAAGGCGCGGGGCAGGGTGGCGGCCGACACCGGCTCGCCGATCGCCTCGCGCAGGCGATAGAGCAGCGGCGACGGGCGCGAGGGTGCGGCCAGCGGCGCCTCGCCGCCGAACGCCTCGGGGTCGAGGAAGCGGGTCAAAAGCGCGTCTTCCTCCTCGGTCAGGTCGCCCAGGGTGCGGGCGGTCGACAGCGTGAGGGCCGCGGCATTCCAGTCGCCGCCCCGCGCAAGACAGAAGATCCGCGCCGGAAAGGTCGGCGCCAGCGCCGGCCGGTCCTGCATGAAGGCACAGGCGTCATCCTCGGTCCCGGTCAGCAGGGTGACATCGAACCAGCGGCGGAACACCTCGGGGTTGCTGCGGTCGGCCTTTTCCAGAAGCGCCTGCGCCGGTTCAAGATCGCCAAGGTCCAGAAGCCGGTCGATCCGGGCAAGGAAGAAATCGCCCGATCCGCCGCCCAGGGGGGCATCCGCCTCGGCCACCAGAAGCGAGACGAAGACGTCGCGCAGGGCCGGCAGCATCTCGGTGCTTTCGGCGCGGACCAGCGTCGCCAGCACATCGGCGCTGCTGGCCGACCACAGCGTCGGCGGCAGCCCGGTCACCGATTGCGGCAACAGGCCGATGCCATCGGGATCGGCGGCATCCAGCGGCCGCACGGTGATTTCCGGTGAACCGGCGCCTTCGGCCACCGGCGGCTCGTTGGCATCGGGCTGCGGCTGCGGCCGGGCGTTGGTCTGGGCCGCGGCCGCACTCTCCACGCTTTGCGACAGCCAGTCGATGGCCGACAGCGGCTCGGCCTCTTGCGCCGCCGCAGCGGCGGGCAGGATCGCGAGGGTCAGAAGGAATGCCGCCGGTCGCATGGGAAACCGTCCTAGTCGAGATCGAGCGTCACCGGCAGCGTCACCTCTTGCTGCGGTGCGGCAAATTCGGCCGGAAACAGGATCGGCCCGACATAGGCAAAGGCGATCAGGCCAAGCGCGCCGAGGATCGCCAGAAAGATCAATATCTTGATAAGCCGCCACATCGTCCTGTCCCGCCTGTTCTTCCGCTCTGCCGGTTGCGGCCGGGTTTGCCCGGTCCATCGCGATGCCGCGGTGCGGCGCCGTTTCCCGGCATTTATATATGGTCTTTCCGTGAAGATCACGCCATTCAGGGGCGAAATCACGGCTTTGGCAAGGGCATGCCAAAGGGGGGGCGGATGGAGCGGCAGGGTCGGCGTCCGGACAAGGCGCCGCGGCACAGATACCGGCTTTTGCGGCCCGTGGTGCTGGTCGGCATGATGGGCTCGGGCAAGACCGCGGTGGGCCGCGCGCTGGCGGCGCGGCTTGACGTGCCGTTCCTTGATTCCGATGCCGCGATCGAGGAGGCGGCCCAGGCCACCATCGCCGAGATCTTTGCCCGCGATGGCGAGGCGTTCTTCCGCGACCGCGAATCCGAAGTCATCGCCCGTCTCTTGTCGGGCGCCCCGGCGGTGCTGTCGACCGGCGGCGGCGCCTTCATGCAGGAACGCAACCGCAGCCTGATCGCCGGGCTGGCGGTATCTGTCTGGCTTAATGCGGAACTCGACACGCTTTGGGAGCGGGTCCGGCACAAGGACACCCGGCCGCTCTTGCGCACCGCCGATCCCAGGGCGACCCTGGCCGCGCTTTACGCCCAACGGGTGCCGGTCTATGCGCTGGCCGACCTTTCGGTCCCGACCGAGCCGGGCTTCAGCATCGACGACACCGCCGAACGGGTGATCGCCGCGCTGGCCGGACGGCCCGACCTTGTGGAGAAACTCGATGACGCCTGAACGCAAGGTGCGTGTGGACCTGCCGGGCCGCGCCTATGACATATTGATCGGCGCCGGGCTGATCGACGACGCCGGGGCCGCGCTGGCGCCGCTTTTGCGCCGCGCCCGCGTGGCCATCGTCACCGACGAAACCGTCGCCGCCCGCCATCTGCCGCGGCTTGCCGCAGCACTTGACCGCGCCGGAATCGCGCATCAGGCGCTGATCCTGCCCGCCGGCGAAAAGACCAAGGGCTGGGACGGGCTGATCCGCACCGTCGAATGGCTGCTCGAGGCGCGGGTCGAACGGGGCGACCTTGTGCTGGGCTTTGGCGGCGGGGTGATCGGCGATCTCACCGGCTTTGCCGCCGCCGTGGTGCGCCGCGGGGTCCGTTTCGCGCAGCTTCCGACGACGCTGTTGGCGCAGGTCGACAGTTCGGTCGGCGGCAAGACCGGCATCAACACCGCGCAGGGCAAGAACCTTGTCGGCGCCTTTCACCAGCCGGCGCTGGTCATCGCCGATACCGGGCTTCTGTCCACGCTGCCCGAACGCGATTTCCTTGCCGGCTATGCCGAGGTGGTGAAATACGGCCTCTTGGGCGATGCCGCCTTCTTTGACTGGCTCGAGGCGATGGGCCCGGCGCTGAAGGCCGGCGATGCCGCCGCCCGCGTCCATGCCGTCACCCGGTCGTGCGAGATGAAGGCCGGCATCGTCATGCGCGACGAGACCGAACAGGGCGAACGCGCGCTCCTCAATCTTGGCCATACCTTCGGCCATGCGCTCGAGGCGGCGACCGGCTATTCCGCCCGGCTGCTGCATGGCGAGGGCGTGTCGATCGGCTGCGCGCTGGCCTTTGACCTGTCGGCGCGGCTGGGGCTTTGCGCGCAGGAAACCCCGTCGCGGGTGCGGGCGCATTTCCGCGCCATGGGCCTGCGCACCGATCTGGCGGACATTCCCGGCGACCTGCCGGATGCCGCGGCGCTTCTGGCGCTGATGGGGCAGGACAAGAAGGTCGTCGACGGCACGCTGACCTTCATCCTTGCCCGCGGCATCGGCGCCGCCTTTGTCACCCGCGATGTCCCCGCCGAAGCAGTGCGCTCCCTGCTGGAGGAGGCGCTGGCCGGCCGCGGCTGACCCGGTTGCAAGGGCCAGTCTGCGCCACCCCGTTGCGCGCGGCCAGTGACACCTGCGCGCCGCTCCTCTCATTCTTCGTCCACAAATATCCCGGGGGTCCGGGGGCTGGCCCCCGGCGCTCGCCGCCCGCGCCGCCCTCAGGCGGTCTGTGCCTCTGCGCCGTCCTTCTTCGGAAACCGCACCAGCCGCCCGCGTTCCTCGTCCCACAGCTTGAGCGTGAAGGCGTTCAGCGCCCCGGCCCAGCCGATCGACGGGATGCCATACTGGTCGCGCAGCGCGAAAAAGCAGCGGCGCAGGCGGTAGGACGGGATGCGCGGATTGAAATGGTGCAGCGAATGATACGAGATGTTCGCCGTTGCCAGATCATACCACCAGCCGAGATTGACCACCGACGAGCCGTGGAACGACGCATCGCGCACGTTGTAGTCGGGTTTGCGGTCCCAGTAGGTTTCCTCAAAATTGTGCTGGAGGTAGACCGAGAACACCCCGACCGTGCCGGCGACCACCACCGTGGCGAAATAGATCCAGACGCCGCGCCAGTCGGCCACGGCCCAGATCGCCGCCACCCACAGCGCCAGCCCGAGGTTCGACAGCATCACCCCGGTGACGCCGACCTTCGCCGCATTCTTGGGCCAGCGATAGCGGATGGCATAGGTCAGGATGCCGCCCAGCGGCAGCATGATCAGCGGATTGCGATAAAGCCGGTATTGCAGCCGCTCTGCCGGACCCGCCGCCTGCCATTCCGCGACGGTCATGGTATGCACCTCGCCGGTTTCGCGGTGGTCAAGGTCGCCGATATGGGCGTGATGGCGGTTGTGGTTGTATTGCATCGTCCGGTAGGGCGTCAGCGTGAACGTCGACAGGGCATGGCCCGCCAGGTCGTTCAGCCGCCGCGACCTGAAAAGCGAGGCATGGCCGCAATCGTGTTGCAGCACATAAAGCCGCACCCCCGACAGCGCATTGACCACGATCAGCACCGCCACCGCCCAAAGCGGCAGGCCGCCGAACAGGGCCAGCGCCAGCGTGCCGAAGTAGACCGCGAAATTGCCCAGATAGCTTGCCCAGGCGATGCGGTCATCGCGGGCGCACCACGGTTCCATCGCGTGGCGAATCTCGTTCAGGCTGACCATCACATCCTCCGTCCAGGCGTTTTGACGCGGCGACGCTGCCCGAGGTCGAAGATAATCGGTGGCCGTGGTTTGGCAAGGCAGCGAAATGCCGCCCCCCGGGATGCAGAGGGCGGCATGAGGCAAAGGGCAGGGGCCTTGCAGGGCTCTTGCGCCGGACGGTGCGTCAGACCGCCGCGGTCACGATGATCTCGACCCGGTAATCCGGGGTCGCAAGCCGCGCCTCGCCGGTCCAGCGCGCCGGGGTGTTGCCGGCCGAGACCCACTTGTCCCAGACCTCGTTCATCTGGGCAAAGGTCGCGATATCGGCCAGCCAGATCTGCGCGGTCAGCAGTCGCGACTTGTCGGTGCCGCACAGCGCAAGGATGCGGTCGATCTCGGCCAGCACGGCCTCGGTCTGCTCCGTGACCGATTTCGTCGGTGCGCCGACCTGACCGGCCAGATAGGCAACGCCGTTGTGGATGACCGCCTCGGACATGCGGGCGCCGGGGTTGATGCGCTTGATCTCGCTCATGGGGAACTCCTTTCCGTTCGCCAAGGGGCGTAGCGGAAGCGGTTCCCGATGGAAAGCCTCAGCGGGCCGGCCTATTCGCCGCCATTCGTCGCGCGGTCGTTCTGCCGGGCCCGGCGGTCGCCCGCCTCGCGGTTCTGGCCGCCGGCATTGGGCACATTCGCCTTGTGCAGCACCTGCGGGTTCTGCACGTTCTTCAGCGCCTTCATCTGCGCCTCCTGCGCGGATTTGGCGGTGTGAAAGCTGTCGGTCTCGGGCTTGCGGGTCATGGTCGGGCCTCCTTGCAGGGGTAACCCGGGGACGCGGCCCGCGGTTCCCGGGCACTGGCCGTCAGCATGGGCAAGGCAGGGGGCTGGAGCGGGTGAAGGGAATCGAACCCTCGTATTCAGCTTGGGAAGCTGCTGCTCTACCATTGAGCTACACCCGCGACGATCCCGACCTAAACGCGGGCGCTGGCCCCGTCAAGGGCGGGCTTAATTCCGCCGCGATCCGCGGCTAGGGTCGGGTCATGACCGATACGGCGGACAGGGCGGTGGCGCGGCGGCGGGTGTTCTACATTCCCGGCTACGACCCGATTCATCCGCGCCGCTACCGCGAACTTTACCGCAAGGAAGGCGCGACGCAGGCCGGGATCTCGGGCTATGCGCTGGCGCTGGCGGCAAAACGGTCGGGCGGCGCCTATGGCTGGCATGTCGCCTCGATGCAGGACGGCGCCACGGTCGAGGCCGATGTCGAGGTGCTGGTCTGGTCCGACATCGTCCGCGGTTCGATGTCGAACACGATTCCGGCGACCTATCTGCAACTTGTGCGCACCGCCTGGACCTATATCGCCTCTGGCGCGCTGCGCCGGCTGATGTGGCTGCGCAAGGGGCCGGTGATCGCGGCGCTCTATCCGGTGGCGATGCTGATCCTGCAATTGCTGCTGGCCGCCGCGGCCGGCCTCGTTGCGGGTGCGCTGGTGGTGCAGGGGGTGCGGGCGCTTGCCGGCCTTGCCGGCTGGGGTCTGGGGCCGGTGGCGCCGTTCCTGCGCTGGCCGGTGGCGCTGGTCGTGCTGGTCATGGTCCTGCGCTGGTTCAAGCGGCAGGACGGCCGGTTCTTCGCCTATTACCTGATGCACGACTACGCCTATTCCGCCCGCCGCGGCGGCGCCAACCCGCCGGAACTCGAACAGCGGATGGCCGCCTTCGGCGATGCGATCGCGACGGCGCTGGCCGAGGAATACGACGAGGTGCTGGTCGTCGGCCATTCCTCGGGCGCGCATCTGGGGGTCTCGATCCTTGCCGACCTGATCCGCGCCGGCAGGGTGCCGGTCAACGGGCCGGCGCTGGGCTTTCTGACCCTTGGACAGGTGGTGCCGATGCTGTCCTTCCTGCCGCGGGCCGACCGGCTGCGCGCCGATCTGGCCTATCTTTCGGCAGCGCGACAGGTGACCTGGGTCGACGTGACGGCGCCGGGCGATGGCTGCGCCTTCGCTCTGTGCGATCCGGTCGCCGTGTCGGGGGTCGCACCCGATGACAAGATCTGGCCGCTGGTCGTTTCGGCCGCATTCACCCGGACACTTTCGCCCGAACGCTGGAAAGAACTGCGCTGGCGATTCTTTCGCCTGCATTTCCAGTATCTTTGCGCCTTCGACCGGCCCGGCGACTACGATTATTTCCGCATCACCGCGGGACCCCTGACCCTTGCCGAACGCTATCGCGACCGGCCCGCGTCGAAATCGCGCATCGACGTGCCCGCCTCCAAGTATACGTCAATGGCGGCATGACCGACGCATCGCGCTGCCCGTTCCAGCCGCCGAAACCGCCAAGCCGGCCCGACAAGGTCTCGCTCTGGCGCTATGTTCGGCTGTTTCGCGCCGACATCCTCTCGGCGCAGCCGGCGCGGCTTTATCGTGCCTGGATGGCGGAATTCCGCACGCCGTTCTTCCGCTCCTATCTGGTGAACGACCCCGAACTGGTGAAACGGGTGCTCAAGGACCGGCCCGACGATTTCCCGAAATCCGGGCGGATCAGCGCCGGACTGCGCCCGCTTCTGGGCAATTCGGTCTTTCTGACCAATGGCGCATTGTGGAAGCGCCAGCGCCGCATCATCGACCCCGCGTTCGAGGGCGGCCGCCTGCGCGACACCTTTGCCGCGATGTGGGCGGCGGGCGAAGCGGCCTGTGCCCGGCTTGACCGCATGGCCGACGGCGCCCCGCATGATGTTGAGCCCGAGGCCTCGCATGCCGCCGCCGATGTGATCTTCCGCACCCTGTTCTCGATCCCGATCGAGAACGCCACCGCGGCAGAGGTGTTCCGCACCTTTCAGGCACATCAGAAAAGCCAGCCGATCCTGAACCTTGCCGCCTTCGTGCCCGGTCCGCGCTGGATGCCGCGCTTTTTCTCGCGCGAGACGAAGCGGACGGCACGGCTGATCCGCCGGCTGATCGCCGGGCTGGTGGCGGAACGGGCGGCGGCGATTGCCGCCGGCACCGCGCCCGACGACCTGGCCACCAAGATCATGACCACCGCCGATCCGCAGACCGGCGAGCGTTTCGCCCCGGCCGAGATGGTCGACCAGGTGGCGATCTTCTTTTTGGCCGGGCATGAAACCAGCGCCTCGGCGCTGGCTTGGGCGCTGTATCTTCTGGCCCTGTTCCCCGACTGGCAGGACCGCGTCGCGGCCGAAGCGCAGGGCCTGACCGCCGATTTCGCCGCCGTTGGCCGCCTGCGCGTGGCCCGCGACGTGTTCCGCGAGGCGCTGCGGCTGTATCCCCCGGTGCCGATGATGGTGCGCGAATCGACCTGCCCCGAGGACTTCCGTGGCCGCGCGGTGAAACCCGGCGCGCAGGTCGTGCTGTCGCCCTGGCACTTGCACCGCCACGAACGCCTGTGGGACCGCCCCGACGATTTCGACCCCGCCCGCTGGGAGACCGAGGCCGGCCGCCTGTCGGCCCGCGAGGCCTGGATGCCGTTTTCCTCGGGGCCGCGGGTCTGCACCGGCGCCGGATTCGCCATGGTGGAAGGGCCGCTGATGCTGGCCATGCTGTGCCGGCAGTTGCGCTTTTCCGTGGTCGAGGGGCGGGTGCCGGTGCCGGTGGCGCATCTGACGACGCGGGCAAAGGACGGCATCTGGCTGCGGGTGGAACGGCGCGGGTAGGGCGCCAAAAGTTTTCAGAAAACTTTTGGCAAAAGCCTTCTGAAGGCTTTTGCGCCCTCACCTCAAGCGCCGCACCGGTGCGGAATTGCAGAAGATCACGACCTGACCGCAGTTCTCGATGGCCTGAAAACCGCGGCGCTCGATTTTGGACAGGAAGGCGGACCTGCCGATGGTGCGGTCGATGTCGCGAAGCGAACGTCGCACGACGCCGCCTTCGCGGGCGGATTTTGCCTCGAACACCTGCTGGAGCCAGAGTTCAGGCGGAAGAAGGGCACGATACTCGGTCATGCCCCGATCTTCACCCCGTTACCGTAAACGCCCGGTTAATGCCGCCTCCAGCACCGCAAGTCGGATCGCTGAGGCGAGGCCGATATCGCCGCGGGCATCGTCGATCTCGGCGGCAAGGGCGTTCAGGCCCTTGCCCTCGGTCCCGGCCAGACGGCGGAATGCCGACCAGAACGCCTCTTCCAGCGACACGCTGGTGCGATGCCCGTGCAGCGTCAGCGAATGCTTGACCGGCCGCCCGGAGGCCGGGGCGCTCATTCCTCGAACTTTGCCTGGTCGAGCCGCCGTTTCGCCTGTTCGGCGCGGGCGGCGTCAAGCAGGCGTTCGGCCTTGGTCCGGCCGAATTTCACCGCATTGGCATCGGCCTGTGCCTTTTCCCGGGCGCGGTCGCGGTCCTTGCGGGCGCGGTTGAGGTTGACCGGCTCGCTCACCCCTTCGGCCCCACCATGTCCTCGGGGCGGACGATGCGGTCAAAGGTCTCGCCATCGACATAGCCCAGCGCGATCGCCTCTTCGCGCAAGGTCGTGCCGTTCTTGTGGGCGGTCTTGGCCACCTTGGTCGCGGCGTCATAGCCGATGGTAGGCGCCAGTGCCGTCACCAGCATCAGCGATTCCTTCATCAGCCGCTCGATCCGCGCGACATTGGCCTGGGTTCCGACCACCATGTTGTCGGTGAAACTGGACGCCGCATCGCCCAGAAGCTGCATGCTTTGCAGCACGTTATAGGCCATCATCGGGTTGTAGACATTCAGTTCGAAATGCCCCTGCGACCCGGCGAAACCCACCGCCGCGTCATTGCCCATGACATGGGCGCAGACCATGGTCAGCGCCTCGGCCTGGGTCGGGTTGACCTTGCCCGGCATGATGGACGAGCCGGGTTCGTTTTCCGGCAGGATCAGCTCGCCCAGACCCGAGCGGGGGCCGGAGCCGAGAAGCCGCAGGTCGTTGGCGATCTTGAACAAAGCCGCGGCGACGGTCTTCAGCGCGCCCGAGAACATGACCATCGCGTCATGCGCCGCCAGCGCCTCGAACTTGTTCGGGGCGGTGACGAAGGGCAGGCCGGTGATCCTGGCGATCTCGGCCGCGACGCGGGTGTCCCAGCCGACACGGGTGTTCAGCCCGGTGCCGACGGCGGTGCCGCCCTGTGCCAGTTCGTAGATGTCGGGCAGGCACATCTTTACGCGGGCGATGCCCTTGTCGACCTGGGTGGCATAGCCGGAAAACTCCTGCCCCAGCGTCAAGGGCGTCGCGTCCTGCGTATGGGTGCGGCCGATCTTGATGATGTCCTTGAACTCGGCCGATTTCGCCCACAGCGCGGTGGACAGCTTTTCAAGGCCGGGAATCAGCACGTCGCGCGCCAGCATGCCGATGGCGACATGCATCGCGGTCGGGAAGGTGTCGTTCGACGACTGGCCCATGTTGACATGGTCGTTGGGGTGGACCGGCTTTTTCGACCCCATCACCCCGCCCAGTACCTCGATGGCGCGGTTCGAGATCACCTCGTTGGCGTTCATGTTCGACTGGGTGCCCGAGCCGGTCTGCCAGACGACGAGCGGAAAGTTGTCGTCGAACCGGCCGTCGATCACCTCTTGCGCGGCATCGGCGATGGCGCGGCCAAGGGCCGGGTCGATGTCGCCTTGGGCGATATTGACCAGCGCGCAGGCCTTCTTGATGACGCCAAGGGCGCGGATCACCGGCACCGGCTGCTTTTCCCAGCCGATGGGAAAATTGATGACCGAGCGCTGGGTCTGCGCCCCCCAATACTTGTCGGCGGGAACCTCAAGTGGTCCGAAGCTGTCGGTTTCGGTTCTGGTCGCGGTCATGGGCCAAGCCTCCGGTATGCAGTCGGATGCCGTTTAGCCGCGCCGGCGCGAACCGGCAACGCCGTTAGCGCAAGCTACTTGCGGAACTTGTCCAGGCTGACGACCTCGGCCTCGGTCCGGGCGGGCTTGTCCTCGGGTTCGGCCATTTCGGTCATCGGCGCCTCGTCCTCGTCGTCGGGGGCGTCATGGGCCTGGGTCTCGAACCGCAGGCCGAATTCGACGGACGGATCGACGAAGGTCTTGATCGCGTCATAGGGGATGTAGAGCGGTTCGGGGTTGTTGCCGAAATTCAGCGTGACGGCAAAGCCCTCGTCCGTCACCTCCAGCCCGTCGAACCAGTGCTGCAGCACGATGGTCATCTCGGTCGGATAGCGGTCGGACAGCCAGTCGGCCATTTCCACATCCGGGTGCATGGTGTCGAAGGTGATGAAGAAGTGATGCGCGCCGGGCAGGCCACCCCTTTGCACCCCGGCCAGCACCTCCTGGATCAGGCCGCGCATGGCCCGGTGCATCAGGTTGCCATAGTCGATGCTGCGCGTCACGCGGGGTGCCCTCCGGTCTGGTTGATTGCGACCATACGGGATTCGGCGGGAGAGGGAAGGGCACGCGGCATCGCGCGAAAGGGGGGGGGTGAGGGGAAAGGTGCAGGCTTCTGTTGCCAGGTGCCTGCGGACCCCGCCTGCCGGTGCTACCCGACAGGACTTAGGTTTGGTTCAACCCGGACTGCTTACGCAGCCAGAGCGCGAACCGGAGCATTGTTGTTGTTGGCAACTATGCAATTTGCACCGATAACGGTGGTAGCTCACCGGGACAAAGCAAACACCTTTAGACGTTCGTCGATCCTGTTTCGGCCCCCTCATACCCCCAACAAGGGTGTGTCATGGTGGAGCCGCCGGGTACCGCCCCCGGGTCCGATCCGGTTATTCCGTGCGCGTTTATGTCCATAGCCGTCCTTGCGGGCGGCAGGGGGAATGTAGGGCGGGAGGGGGCGGGGTGCAAGGGGGCAGAACAAGGTGAAGGTATTGATCGACTTTGACGGCGCGTGTTCAAAACCGTTGTACATCGCGACCATCGCACGTGGAGTGGCATTCCTGTGAGCATGGAAGTATCACTCGCGCCATTGCATTCCGGCGTAAAGGCTGCACACTAGAGTCAAGACAAATACCAGAGTTTGTACGGTGTCACCCAGATGGACTTTTCACTGAGCGTCCGCAACACATCGCAAGTGTCAACCGATTTGTTACTGCATTCGGGCTCGTCCACTTTCTTTGTAGGCGCGAATGGGAGTGGCAAGACCCGGCTTGCGGTCAAGGCTGAGAGCGATCTAGGCGAAAAAGCTCACCGCATCTCCGCGCATCGATCTCTGAGTTTAAATCCATCGGTCGAAAAGATAAGTGAGGGGAGGGCGCGAGCCGGATTAAGGTTCGGTAATGCGGATACTGCAGCTGGCCAAGAAGATTCCTATCGAAGGATCTTTAGATGGGCGCAAAAAAGCGAAACTATTCTGTTGAACGATTTCGACTTCCTCGTCCAAACACTGTTTGCAGATCAATCAAATATTGCGTTGCAAACTCATAATGCGGTTCATGCCGGTATTACCGATAGGCCTGCGCACACACTTCTTCAGAAGCTTACAGCGATCTGGGGCAAGGTCTTGCCACACCGCGCATTGAAGATAACTGGAGATGATATCAGTGTAACCGCAGACGGCAGCAATTTCTATGGTGCCGCGCAAATGAGCGATGGAGAGCGCTCTGTCTTCTACATGCTCGGGCAAGTGCTGGTTGCGGTACCTGACTCCGTCCTTATATTTGACGAACCGGAGTTGCACGTCCATCGGGCAATCCTGGGGAGGCTATGGGACGAAGTTGAAGCCGCGCGACCGGATTGTGCATTCTTGGTTATCACGCACGATCTAGAGTTTGCGGCGTCGCGGCCCGGTCAGAAATTTGTCATCCAGCGATATCAATCGCCTGATCAATGGGATATCGAGTCAGTTCCGGAAAATACCGGCTTTTCGGAAGATATTGCGACGCTGATACTTGGCAGCCGAAAGCCGATCCTATTTGTCGAAGGCACCGGAGCCAGTTTAGATGTTGCAATTTATCGAGCTTGCTACCCCGAGTGGACGGTAGTGCCGCGAGGGTCGAGCGAGGATGTATTTCGTGCAGTTACAACAATGCGCAGCAATGCTGATCTTACGCGCATCACTTGTGCTGGTATCGTGGATGCGGACGACTACAGCAATGGAGAGAAAGACCGTCTTGCGAAGTTGGGGGTTGAGGTGTTGCCAGTTTCCGAGATTGAGAATCTATTCTTGCTTCCGGATGTAGCAACTGCGATCTTGGAGGAGGAGAAGTTTCAAGGTGATGAAGTTGGTTGCAAATTAGATTCACTTGCGAGGGAGATTATCGACTTCGCTTCGCGGAGAGCGGAGATAGATGCCGTCGTGATGCGATTTTGCCTTAGGCGCATTGATCGTGCGCTAAAGAAAATGGATTTGACGACCGCCGCAACGACCGAAGATCTGAAAAAGATCTTTGACAAAGAGGTGTCTGCGTTTGACATTGAGGGAGTTGCTGAGGGTGCGCGCAATCGAGTAAATGAGGCACTAAACAATTCTGATATACCTGCGTTACTGGCGAACTTTGATAACAAGGCTCTGTTTGCATTGGCCGCAAGGCACCTTAAGGGCACTAATAAGCGGGAATTTGTAAGTTGGCTGACACGCGCAATGCGTGATCCAAGAGCGGAGAGACTCAAGCTCGAGATTAGGAAGGTTCTCCCGACGGTTACTGCGAAGTGAGTGTAAGCGGCGGCGCCGCCTCACCTGGTTTCAGCTTGACGGGTTGAAGTTCCAGG
>CAZIOT010000017.1:0-96249 GCA_964540965.1 uncultured Rubellimicrobium sp.
ACGCCAGGTGGCCTAAACGAGCACTGGGGGCGGCACAAATACGTGACAGGTCCATTTTCGGTGTGTTTTGTCTCGATGTCGGTGCCCGACCAACCGGTCGAGCCCTGATCGAAGCCCCCGTTCACGATGACATTCGTAACCGGCATACTTGCACCTCACCGTTGCCTACCAGTCTCGGCTAGTGGCTGATTCGGGTGAAGGCGGGGTAAAATCACGGCGCCGGCAAGGCGTCAGGACATCGGGCAATCGGTGACATCGACCAGCAGGCCGATGGTCGTGGTCGCATCAAAGGCAAGACCCGAGACGTTCAGCGTCAGGCCCCGCGGCGTGATGGTCAGCGCGTCGGGCGCAAGGGACAGGGTCGTCGTGGCCGTGTCGACCGCGGCATCGGCGACCACGGTGCAGGTCGCCGGAAAGGTCAGGACATAGCCATTGAACCGGGCCACGGCGAATTGCGACGGCTCTTGCCCCGGATAGGAAAAGTCGATCCGCCCCTCGGACAGGTCGATGGTCACCGGCACCACGGCCAGCCCATCGCCATGTTCGCGGAGCATGCCGAATTCCGGCCCCGGCCCGACCACGCCGGCATAGTCGCTGCTGACAAGATAGGGCGCCGCCGGATCGTCCCAGCTTTCGACGCGGAACAGCACGCTGCGCCCGTCCAGCCCCTCGGCCGAAGCCGCGCCGCAGATCAGCGCCAGCGCCAGTGCCGCCGGTTCAGGCCGCAAGGCCGCGCGCGCCCATGGCCAGGAATTTCTGCCGGCGGCCGTCGCGCAACTCCTTGCCCGGCTTGCCGGTCATCTCGGCCAGCCAGCCGGCCAGCGTTTCGCGCACCGCGGCAATGGTTGCGGCCTTGTCGCGATGGGCACCGCCGACAGGTTCGCGGATGATGCGGTCGATCACGCCCAGTTCGTTCAGATCCTGAGCCGTCAGCCGCAGCGCGCCCGCCGCCTCCTGCGCCTTGTCGGCGTTCTTCCACAGGATCGAGGCGCAGCCCTCGGGCGTGATGACCGAATAGATCGAATGTTCCAGCATCGCCACGCGGTTGGCGGTCGCCAGCGCCACAGCTCCGCCCGACCCGCCCTCGCCGATGATGACCGAGACCGTCGGCACCTTGAGCGACAGGCATTTCTCGGTTGACCGGGCAATCGCCTCGGACTGGCCGCGTTCCTCGGCGCCCTTGCCGGGATAGGCGCCGGGCGTGTCGACCAGCGTGATCACCGGCACCTTGAAGCGGTCGGCCAGATCCATCAGCCGGATCGCCTTGCGATAGCCCTCGGGCCGGGCCATGCCGAAATTGCGTTCGATGCGGCTTTTGGTGTCGTGGCCCTTTTCCTGGCCGATCACCATCACCGGCCTGCCGTCGAAACGGGCGAGACCGCCCATCACCGAATGATCCTCGGCAAAGCCGCGGTCGCCGGCCAGGGGCGTCCAGTCGGTGAACAGGGCCTCGATATAGTCCCGGCAATGCGGCCGGTCGGGATGGCGGGCGACCTGGCATTTGCGCCAGGGCGTCAGGTCGCCGTAAAGCTGGGCCAGCAGGTCCTCGGCCTTGCGGTCAAGGGCGGCGGCCTCTTTCTCGACATCCATCTCGGGGTTGGCGCGGCCCATGGCGCGCAGTTCCTCGGCCTTGCCCTCGATCTCGGCGAGGGGTTTTTCGAATTCGAGGTAGTTCATCCCGCACTCCGGCTTGGCTTGGGTCCGTATATGGCCGCGACCCGCCCCGCGCGCAAGTCAGCAAGACTTGTCGGCCGCGACGTGGCAGAAAGCCGGCATGACCGAATACCGCCAGCGCATCGACCGTGTGACCGATCATATCCGCGCCAATCTGTCGGGCGACCTGTCCCTGGATGTGCTGGCCGATGTCGCTGCGCTGTCGCGGTTCCATTTCCACCGCGTCTATGCCGGCATCGCCGGCGAGACCCTGGCCGAGACCGTGCGCCGCGCGCGGATGAACCGGGCGGCGGTGCTGGTCGCGATGTCCGACCGGCCCCTGCCGCAGATCGCGGCGGCGGTCGGCTATCCCAATGCCGACAGTTTCGCGCGGACCTTCCGCGCCGCCTTTGGCATGACGCCGCAACAGATGCGCGACGCGGGCCGGGTGGCCCCGCCGCTCTTGTCCCCACCGAAAGGAGATCTGCCCATGTTCCCCGTCGAAATCCGCACCCTGCCCGATATGGTCATGGCCGCGCTGCCCCATCAGGGGCCCTACAGCGGGATCGGCGCCACCTTTTATGAACTGGACCGCCGGCTTGCCGCCTCGGCCCTGAACGGCCACACGCGCGAGGGGGTTGGCATTTACTATGACTCGCCCGGCCAGGTGCCCGATTCCGAATTGCGCGCCCATGCCGGCTGCGTCGTGGAACCGGGGCTTGAGGTGCCCGAGGGTTTCGACCGCGTGCCTTTGGCCGGCGGCCGCCATGCGGTGCTGACGCTGACCGGCCCCTTCACCCAGATCCCCGAGGCCTGGGCCTATCTTTACGGCACATGGCTGCCGTCCTCGGGCGAAGTGCCGGCCGACCGGGCCCCGTTCGAGATGTATGTCTCGGACATGGCGACCACCGCTCCGGCCGATCTGGTGACGCTGATCTGCATGCCGCTGCTGTAGGGCGGCCCGGCATCGTCATTCTGCCGCACGATCCGCCGGCCCAAGACGGTTGCCAGACGGCTGAGGTGGCGGATAGCCTTGGCTCATTCATCGCAAGGAGAATGCCATGTCCCGCCTTGTCCGTCTGGTGCCCGCTGCCGTTCTGGCCTGCCTCGCCGCCCTGCCCGCAGCCGCACAGACGCCCGATTTCGGTGCCGATACCAGCACCTGGGCCAATGACGGCGAATGCGACGACCCGCGCTTTCAGGGTCCGGGCATGACGACGACGACGCTTCTGGACAGGGATATCCGCGCCGATGCCACCGATTGCCGCAACGCCTTCAACGCCGGCACGATCACGCTGATCGGCGGCGCCACGACCACCCCGGCGCCGGGCAAGACGCCGCCGGGGCAGGCCCAGCCGCAGGGACTGGTGGTCGGCGGGGTGAATTTCGGCGACGACAGCGGCCGCTGGCCGAACGACGGCGAATGCGACGACCGCCGCTTTGTCGGCTTCGGCATGGCCAACGGCCTGACGAGCGAGAACATCGGCCGCGACGCCAGCGACTGCCGCAGCGAATTCGACGCCGGCCGCGTCACCCTGTGGTCATGGAGCGCAGCGCAGGCCGCCACGCAATGCGCCGCGATCAATTTCGGCGATGATTCGGGCGACTACCCCAACGACGACGACTGCGACGATCCGCGGTTCGACGGGCCGGGCTCGGCCTTCGTCCTCGATCCCGCATGGTCGGGCCGCGACGCGACCGACTGCCGCCGCATGTGCGACTTCGGCATGGTGGCGCTGCGCGACTACTAGGCAAAAAGACCGCCGCCACATGGCCAAGGCCGTTTTCATCGCTTCGTCGCATAGCGCCTATCAGGATCGACCGGGGAAGTGTATCACTTCCCCAACGACAGGCTTTTGAGGAATGCCCTGACTACGGTCAACGATTGGGTGATCTTCTACGAAGGGCGCCGGGGCCTTGGCCGCGGCTATTACGCCGTTCAACGGGTTGAGAAGATCGTTCCCGATCCGGTGGATTCGTCGCACAGCTTTGCCATCCTCGACCGCGGCTCGCTTCTGGATTTCGAGACACTGGTTCCGCGGCTGAAAGAGAATGGCCAGCCGTACGAGACGGGCCTGCCGATCATGGGTGGCAGCAATACAACCTCGATCCGGCCCATATCGGATGCCGATTTCGCCGCCATCGTCACGGCTGGTATGCGCGAGGTCGCCGGGCCCGACGCCCTGCCCCGGTCGACCGACTCCATCGCGCCTGCACCTGCACAGCCCGGATTCGCCGAACCGGCCACGCCCTTTGTCCCGCCTGGAAACGGGCCGCTCCGGGAACGGGTGATTATGTCGCGTGCCTTTCGCGAGGCCAGCTTTGCCCGACAGGTCAAGCGCGCCTATGGTGCGCGCTGTGCATTATCTTGCCTTGAGCTGCGCAACGGTGGCGGTCGGGCCGAGGTCGAAGCCGCCCATATCGTGCCCGTCGAACAGCGCGGCCCCGATTCGGTCAGCAACGGGCTGGCTTTGTCGGGCACCCTGCACTGGATGTTCGACCGCGGCTTGATCGGCGTCGGAGAAGACAATTCTATCCTTGTCGCAGGGGATAGTGTCGCCAAGGACATTGCCGAGCGCCTGCTCACGCCGGATCGGCAGCTTATCCTTCCCAGAGAGGCCCATCTTCGTCCCCACCCGGCCTACCTTGAATGGCACCGAAAGCAGGTTTTCAAAGGTTAGGTGACTTACGCTGTCGCGGTTCTGGGGCTAAAGCACCACTGTTCCCTGACGGAGGCCCCGATGACATTCCGCGCGCAGCACCTGTTGGGGATCGAGCCGCTGCACCCCGTCGAGATCGCCGCGCTGCTGGATCTGGCCGACAGCTATGCCGACCAGAACCGGCAGGGCCGCGTCCGCCGCGATGTGCTGGACGGGCTGACCCAGATCAACATGTTCTTCGAGAATTCGACCCGCACGCAGTCGAGCTTCGAGCTGGCCGGCAAGCGGCTGGGCGCCGATGTGATGAACATGTCGATGCAGACCTCGAGCGTGAAGAAGGGCGAGACACTGATCGACACCGCGCTGACGCTAAACGCGATGCGGCCCGACATCCTGGTGGTGCGGCATCCGCAATCGGGCGCGGTCGAGCTTCTGGCGCAGAAGGTCCACAACTGCACGGTGCTGAACGCCGGCGACGGCCGCCACGAACATCCGACGCAGGCGCTGCTGGACGCGCTGACCATCCGCCGCGCCAAGGGCCGGCTGCACCGCCTGTCGGTGGCAATCTGCGGCGACATCGCCCATTCCCGGGTGGCGCGGTCGAACCTGATCCTGCTGGGCAAGATGGAAAACCGGGTGCGGCTTGTCGCGCCGCCCACCCTTCTGCCGCCCGGCATCGCCGATCTGGGCTGCGAGGTGTTCCACGACATGGCCGAGGGGCTGAAGGACGTCGATGTGGTGATGATGCTGCGGCTGCAGAAGGAACGGATGGACGGCGGTTTCATCCCGTCGGAACGGGAATATTACCATCGCTACGGCCTTGACGCCGCCAAACTGCGACATGCGCGGCCCGATGCCATCGTCATGCACCCCGGCCCGATGAACCGCGGCGTCGAGATCGACGGCGAGATCGCCGACGACATCAACCGCTCGGTGATCCAGACCCAGGTGGAAATGGGTGTGGCGGTGCGGATGGCGGCGATGGACCTGCTGGTCACGAACCTGCGCGCCGCGCGGGGTCTGGCGGCGGTGGAGGGACGGCAATGACCGACACCGTCTTCCTGCATGCCCGCCTGATCGATCCCGAGGCCGGGACCGAGACGACCGGCCATCTGATCGTCCGCGACGGGCTGATCTATGACATCATCACCGATCCGGTGCCCAGGGCCGCGGAACGGTTCCGTGCGCTGGCGCAGATCGACGCCCGCGGCCTGTGCCTTGCCCCCGGGATCGTCGACTGGGGCGTCAAGGTCGGAGAACCCGGCGCGCGACACAAGGAGAGCTTCCGCAGCGCCGGCCGCGCCGCTGCCGCCGGTGGCGTCACCACCATCGTCACCCGCGCCGACACCGACCCCGCCATCGACACGCCCGAGGCGCTGGAATTCATCCTGCGCCGGGCGCAGGCCGACAGTCTGGTCCATGTCCGCCCGATGGCAGCCCTGACCAAGGGCCGGCAGGGCCGCGAAATGACCGAGATCGGATTTCTGAAAGACACCGGCGCCGTCGCCTTTTCAGACGGCCTGTCCGTGGTCGCCGACAGCCGGATTTATGCAAGGGCGCTGACCTATGCCCGTTCGCTTGACGCGCTGGTCGTCGGCCATGTGCAGGATCCCTCGCTGACGCAGGGCGCGGTTGCGACCAATGGCAAGTTCGCCTCGCTGCGCGGCCTGCCCTCGGTGCATCCGATGGCGGAACGCATGGCGCTTGACCGCGACCTGGCGCTGGTCGAGATGACCGGCGCGCGGTTCCACGCCGACCAGATCACCACCGCCCGCGCCCTGCCGCGGCTGGAACGCGCCCGTGCCGCCGGGCTGGATGTGACGGCCGGCGTGTCGATCCACCACCTGACGCTGAACGAATTCGATGTCGGCGACTACCGCACCTTCTTCAAGCTGACCCCGCCCTTGCGGTCCGAGGAGGACCGGCTGGCCATGGTCGAGGCCCTGGCCGCCGGCACCATCGACGTGCTCGGTTCGATGCACACGCCGCAGGACGAGGAATCGAAACGCCTGCCGTTCGAAGAGGCCGCCGCCGGCGCCGTCGGGCTGGAAACCCTGCTGCCCGCGGCGCTGCGGCTGGTCCATGGCGGGCACCTGACCCTGCCCCGGTTGTTCCGCGCGATGTCGCTGAACCCGGCCCGGCGGCTTGGCCTGCCCGGCGGGCGGCTGGCCAAGGGCGCGCCGGCCGATCTGGTGCTGTTCGATCCCGACGCGCCTTTCGTGCTCGACCGCACGAAACTGCAATCGAAATCGCGCAATACGCCCTTCGACGGAGCGACATTGCAGGGAAAGGTCAAGGGCACCTGGGTTTCCGGGCGCCGTGTCTGGGGGGGCGAGGATGCCTGAGATCGTGCATTCCGTGCCGGTGCTGCTGGTCTGGGCGCTGGTCGGCTATCTGTTCGGGTCAATCCCGTTCGGCATCGTCATCACCCGCGCGCTGGGTCTGGGCGACCTGCGGCAGATCGGCTCGGGCAATATCGGCGCGACCAATGTGCTGCGCACCGGCCATCGCGGCGCCGCGCTGGCGACGCTGCTTCTGGACGGCGGCAAGGGCGCCATCGCCGTGCTGGTCGCCCGCTGGCTGGCCGGAGAGGACGCGGCGCAGGTCGCCGGTGGCATGGCCTTTCTGGGCCATTGCTTTCCGGTCTGGCTGGGCTTCCGCGGCGGCAAGGGCGTGGCGACCTTCCTTGGCCTGCTCATCGCACTGGCCTGGCCGGTGGGGCTGGCGGCCTGCCTGACCTGGGCCGTGGTCGCGGCGATCTTCCGCTTTTCCAGCCTGGCCGCGCTGAGCGCCGCCGGCTTTGCCCCGATCTGGGCGGTGTTCCTGCACCGTGGCGAGGTTGTCTTGCTGGCTTTGGCCCTGGCCGTGCTGGTCTATATCCGCCACTGGGCCAATATCGGCAGGCTGCGCGCCGGAACCGAACCCCGGATCGGGCGGAAAAAGGCCTGACATAGGCGGTTTGCCGCAGAGGCGCACACGGTGCGATTGTGCTGTGCGCGCCGCGGCGTTAAGGGTTTGGTCATAATTGGCCGGCACAGTCAGGGCCGACCCCGACCGGATATGTCCATGACAGCAATCCCTGCCCGCCCCCCGCTGCAGCGCCCCTTCGCCGACCCGCCCGAGGCCGCGCGCGTCCCGGCGGGCTGGTGGATCATCCCCTTTGCCGCGTTGGGCACCGGGGTCTGGGGCAGCCTGGCGATGCTGGTGCTGTAGCCCGGCCTCAGGTCACGCTGCAGGCGGGATAGATCCGGTCCAGATCGCCGCCCCATTCGCCCTGCCACAGGTCCAGAAGATCGTCCGCCACCGCCCGGCCGCTGGCCACGCTGGCGGCCAGCGGTGCCAGATAGCGGCTTTCGTCGCGGCCCGCCGCATCCAGCCGCCGCCGCGCCTGCAACCCGGCGGTCGACAGCCGCACCGCCTCGCGCGCAAGATCGGCCAGCCGCACCCCGTTCGCCTCGCCCGCCAGCGCCTTTTCCGAGGCGGCGATCCGCAGCCCCTGCCGTGTGGCCGCATCCAGGCCGCGCACCAGATCCCAGGCGGCATCCAGCGCGCCGGCATCATACATCAGCCCGACCCAGAAGGCCGGCAGAGCGGTCAGCATCGGCCGCGGCCCGGCGTCGGCGCCGCGCATCTCGATATATTGCTTGAGCCGCGCCTCGGGGAACACCGTTGTCAGATGGTCGGCCCAGTCCGACAGCGTCGGCCGTTCGCCCGGCAGAGCCGGCAGCCGCCCGTCAAGGAAATCGCGGAACGACTGGCCCAGGGCGTTGATATAGGTGCCGTCGCGATAGACGAAATACATCGGCACATCGAGAACCCAGTCGGCATACCGCTCGAACCCGAAACCGTCCTCGAAGACGAAGGGCAACATGCCGGTGCGGCTGGCGTCCAGATCGCGCCAGATCCGCGACCGCCACGACCGATAGCCGTTCGGCCGCCCCTCGAAGAACGGAGACGAGGCGAACAGCGCGGTTGCCACCGGTTGCAGCGCCAGCGCGACGCGCATCTTCTTTACCATGTCGGCCTCGGACCCGAAGTCGAGGTTCACCTGCACCGTCGATGTCCGATACATCATCTGCGTGCCATGGGTGCCGACGCGCCCCATGTAATCGGTCATCAGCCGGTAGCGCCCCTTCGGCATCACCGGCATCTGGGCATGGCTCCAGACCGGCGCCGCGCCGACCGACAGGAACCGCACGCCCATCGGGCCGGCGATCGCGCCGACTTCGGCGAAATGGGCGTCAAGCTCGGCATCGGTGTCGTGCAGGGTGTCAAGCGGCGCGCCCGACAGCTCGAACTGGCCGCCGGGTTCAAGGCTTATGTTGGCGCGGTCCTTTTTCAGGCCGATGATCCTGTCGCCTTCGGACAGCGGTTCCCAGCCGCGGGTGACCAGCGCGTCAAAGATCGCCCGGATCGAGCGCGGGCCGTCATAGGGCAAGGGCAGGAGCGAATCGGCCAGCCAGCCGAATTTCTCGTGCTCGGTGCCGATCTTCCAGGCGTCCGCGGGCTTGCTGCCCGCGGCCAGAAAACCGGCAAGCTGCGAGCGATCCTCGATCGGCCCGCCGCCAGATTGTGGTATCGACATGGGGCCGCCTCTTTCGCCGGATCGTCAGGCGCAATCTGGTGTCGCGTCGGCGGCGGGAAGTCAACGGGGCGCAATCACCGGCGACATTGGGCCGCGACAAGGCGCTATCGCCGGGGGCGGCAATCCGGCTAGGCTGAGGGCAGGATCGTTGCGAGGTTCCGCCGATGCGCCGACTTGCCCTGCTCGCCTTCGCCGCCCTGCTGGCCGCCTGTGGCGGCCCGGCGCCCATGCCCGAGACGCTGACCCCCGCGCGCCCGGCCGAGGTCGGCAGCCGTGCCCCGGCCTCGGCCGACACGACAGTCGTCGTGATGGCCGAGCCTGCCCTTGCCCCCGTCGCCCCCGACTCGGCCATGGTTTCTCCCGCAGGGGGCAGCGGCCTTGTCCGCGCCGGGGTGCTGACCGCCGGCGACATCGACGACACGCTGAACCTTGCCGCCTTTGCCCGCTATCTTGACAATGCGGGCACCGGAATGCCGCGTCTGGCGCTGGGCCGGTCGTTCGCGGCGCGGGTGACCGGCCCCGACGGGCAGCCGGCGGCGCATCGCCGCGTCACCCTGCGCCTGCCCGGCGCGGCGGAACCGTTCTGGGACGGCTATTCCGGCACCGACGGCAATGTCACGGTGTTTCCGGCCGCCCTTGGCGCCGGAGCGCCCGCCAGCGTCGAGATGCGGGTGTTTCCCGACACGGGCGAGCCGACAGTCGCCACCCTGTCCGCGAATGCGCCGCGGCAGGCGGTCACGCTGCCCTTCGGCGCCGGCAGTCCCGATTTCCTTGACCTTGTCTTCGCCGTCGACGTGACCGGCAGCATGGGCGACGAACTGGACTGGCTGGTGCGCGATCTGGTCAGCACGGTGCGCAGCGCGGCCGCCGGCGCCGGTGGCGTCGACATCCGCTATGGCCTTGTCACCTATCGCGACCATGGCGATGCCTTTGTCGTCCGCCGCTATGATTTCACCGGCAGCGGCGCGACGATGCGGGCCGAACTGCGCGCGCAAAGCGCCTTTGGCGGCGGCGATTACCCCGAGGCCGCCGCCGATGCCCTTGCCGCCGCCGTCGACTTGGGCTGGCGCCGCGGCAATGGCGAACGGCTGCTGTTCCACGTCGCCGACGCCCCGCCGCATGATGGCGATGCCGGCCGTTACCTTGCCGCCGCGCAGGCTGCGGCCGACCGGCAGGTGCAGATCTTCGGACTGGGGGCATCCGGTGTCGCGACCGAGGCGGAATTCCTGATGCGGCAGGCCGCGGCGCTGACCGGCGGGCGCTATCTGTTTCTCACCGATGACAGCGGTGTCGGCCTAAGCCACGAAGAGCCGCGGGTGTCATGCTATCTTGTCACCACGCTGACCGATCTGGTGCGCCGGGTGATCCGTTCGGAGCTGAGCGGTGTTCGCCTTGAACCGGCACCCTCTGAGGTGGTGCGGCAGGTCGGCAGCTATCAGAACGGCGTCTGCCGCGACTGACATGCCCGATGGCGACGAGCTTGGCTTTCTGACCCGCATCCCCGCCGCCGGCTCGGCCGCCGAGGCGGCGGTCGAGATCGGGCGCGCGGCGGGGCGGCAGGGCACGCCGTTCTGGTTCATCGGCGGCGTGGTGCCGCCCGGCCACCCGATCCTGCCGGCGTTCCGCCATCACAACTGGCCCGGCGGCTGGCGCGAGCGTTACGAATCCGAAGGCTTTGCCGCCGCCAATCCGGTGCCGCAGGTGGTGGCGCTGAACGCATGGCCGGTGACGGTGGACGAGATGATGGACGGCCGCGCCGGTTTCGCACCGCATCCCGATACCCGGCGCCTGCTTGCTGCGGCGGGGGCCGAACGACGCGCCGGGCTGATCGTGCCGATCCACGGCCCGGCGGGGCCGCGCGGCGTCGCGATGTTCCATGGCCCCGGACCGGGGCCGGACCTGCGCCAGCGCGGCATCCTCGGGCTGCTGGGCCATGTCGCCTTTGCCCGGCTGGCCGAACTCGCCGATTTCCGGCCCGGCGCGCAATCGACCCTGACCCAGCGCGAGGCGGCGCTCTTGCGCGCGGTCGGGCGCGGGCTGGACGATGCCGGCATCGCCGCCGAATCCGGCATCACCATCCGCACCGTGCGCTTCCATCTGGCCAATGCCCGCCGCAAACTGGGCGCCCGCAGCCGGGCCGAGGCGGTGGCCATGGCGCTGCGCGGCGGGCTTTTGGGCGGCTGACGGCGCAATCGGTTGCAGGATTTGTGATCGGCAGGCGCGGTTTCCTGTCACTGGTGACAGTTATGCGCGACCTTCTGTCGCAGTAGGCTGGAGTGCACAGGGCCGTGCACGGCCAGACGTGAGTGGTGGACGACTTTCAGCACAATTCGGGCCTCGTGCCACCCCGGCGCGGGGCCTTTTTCCTTCAGCGCAGGGCGCGCGGCGGGCGGCGCCAGATGCGGCGCAGCCGCGGGGCGCCGGGGCGCAGGGCGGGCAGGACGGTTCCGGTTGCCGCCCCGTGCTCCACGGCGGCGACAAGGGCACCCCCCGTCAGGCCCGGCAGCGTGCCGAAGGCATCGAACAGCAATTCGGCGCCCGTGGCGCCCAGCGGGATGACAAGATCGCCCTGACCCGGCGTGCGCAGCACCCAGGCCCGCGCCCCGCCGCGTTCGGCAAGCAGGATCTCGGCGACCTCGCCCAGGGCCGCAAAGCCGCCGCCCGCCGGACCGAAATAGCTGACCTGACCCTCGACGACCTCGACCACGCCCGGCGCCTCGGGGCCGGTGGCAAAGCGCAGGCGCTGCACCGCGGACCACAGCAGCACCACGGCCAGCGCCACCAGCAGCCAGCCGGCGACCCGCACCAGCCCGCCCGAGCCGATCCCCCACCACAGCCCGATGGCCGCCAGCGCCAGCGCCACGAGCACGCCGCTGAAGCGGCTGAGGCTGGCTAGGGCGGCGGGGCGCAGGAAATCAGACAGGGCGCACCTCCTGCGGGGCGCGCAGCAGGGTCAGGGTGAAACGTCCGGTCTGTGCAAAGCCCAGCGCGCGATAGGCGCGGGCGGCATGGTCCGAGGCCGAAAACAGCGTGGCGCGCGTCACGCCCCCGGCCCGCGCCTCGGCCAGATGCAGGGCCACGGCGCGGCGCGCCAGGCCCTGCCGCCGCAGCGCGGGCGGCGTCCAGACGCCGCCGACCTGCACGATGTCCGGCAGGCGGGCGTTGAAGCCGGTCAGCGCCACCGGATCATCGCCGCGCAGCAGCACACGGTGCTGCCCCGCGGCGATCCAGGCGTCGACGGTGCGCTCTGCCTCGGCCCGAGCCGTGTCGGGGCTGCCGCCCAGCACCTCGAGATCATAGGCGGCACGCCAGCCGGTCAGCATGTCGCGCAAGGCATCGGTGACCGGGACCAGGCGCAAGCCGGCGCAATCGGGCTGCACGAGGTCGGCCAGGCGCAGCGAAAACTGCGGCTCGTCATGGTTCAGCTTCACCGGTGCGGCGGTCAGGCCCAGCGCCGGGATCAGCGCGCGCAGCTGCGCGCTGTCCCCGGCCAGCCCGGTGACGGTCAGCCCGGCCAGTGCCCGCGCCGCGGGCGCGGCCTGCGCCGGGTCGATCTGCGGCAGAACCATGCCGGCACCCGACAGGCCGATGACGCCGGTCAGCGGATCGCCGGCAAGCCAGAACCGCATGGCATGGGGCGCGGCGTGGCCCAGCCCGGCCCGCGCCAGATTGGCCAGCGGGAACATCGACCCTTCGATCCGCGCCGACAGGAAGGCGTGGATCGCCGGTATGTCGGCCTCACCCGCCGGCCTCATCGCCAATCCCCGTTGGTCACCTGCCACAGCGTCAGCGCCGCGACGGCCGCGGTATCGGCGCGCAGGATGCGCGGCCCCAATGCGACCGCGGTCGCAAAGGGCGCCGCCCGCAGCCGGCCCCGTTCGGCGGCTGAAAAGCCGCCCTCGGGGCCGATCAGCACCGCGCCGACGGGGCCTTGC
The DNA here is from genome assembly GCA_964540965.1 of uncultured Rubellimicrobium sp. Lineage (GTDB taxonomy): Bacteria > Pseudomonadota > Alphaproteobacteria > Rhodobacterales > Rhodobacteraceae > JADYZU01. Next base: position 12,834 of record CAZIOT010000017.1, read on the forward strand.
CCCGATGGCGCGGCCCCCGCCCCGGCAAGCGCCTCGTCACAGAACCACAGCGGCCGGTCGTCCCAGCGGTCAAGCAGGGTCGACAGCCGGACGGGTGCTGCGACCGCAGGCACGAATACCGCGCCGCATTGTTCCGCCGCCTCGCGGGCATGGGCCTGAAGCCTGTCGACGTTCACCCGCTCGGCATTGGTGAAATCGGTGGTCACCGGCTGGATGCGGGCCACCCCCAGCTCGACCGCCTTTTCAACGATGAAATCGGTGCGGGCCTTCTTGACCGGCGCAAACAGCAGCCACAGGTCGGGCGGCATTGTCTGCGGCCGGGTTCGGGCCTGCATCGTGGCATGCCCGCCGCGCTTGCCCTGCGGCGTCACCGCGGCGTCCCATTCGCCGTCGCGTCCGTTGAACACCGAAACAAGCGTGCCCGGCGCCAGCCGCATCACCGCAAACAGGTAATTCGCCGCATCCCCGTCAAGGGGAAGCGTTTGCCCTTGGGCGAGGGGCTGGTCTAGAAACAGGCGAACCTTGGATGGCATGGGGCAGAGATATGGCCATAGACCCGGCAGCACCAGAGGGGCGCGATGCGGTCGGCCCGGTTGCCGATGCCGTGCGCGGCCATTGGGTCGACACCACCGCCCCGGCCTGGGCGCGGCCTTGGCTGCGGCTGTCGCGGCTTGACCGGCCGATCGGAACCTGGCTCCTGCTCATCCCCTGCTGGTGGGGGCTCCTGCTGGCGATGCTTGCCGACGGGCGGGCGGGCTGGTCGGATCTGTGGATCGCGGTTGCCTGCGCGCTGGGCGCCCTCCTCATGCGCGGCGCCGGCTGCACCTGGAACGACATCACCGACCGCGACATCGACGGCCGCGTCGCGCGCACCGCGCTGCGGCCGATCCCCTCGGGGCAGGTCACCGTGCGCGGCGCATTGGCCTGGATGGCGGGGCAAGCCGCGCTTGCCTTCGCCATCCTGCTGACGCTGCCGCCGGCGGCGATCTGGCTTGGCATCCTCGCGCTGGTGCCGGTGGCCGTCTATCCCTTTGCCAAGAGGTTCACCTGGTGGCCGCAGGTGTTCCTTGGCCTCGCCTTCAACTGGGGGGCGCTGCTGGGCTGGGCGGCGCATGCCGGCAGCCTGGGGTGGCCGGCGCTGGTGCTGTATGCCTCGGGCATCGCCTGGACGCTGTTCTACGACACGATCTATGCCCATCAGGATGCCGAGGATGACGCCCTGATCGGGGTGAAATCCACCGCCCGCCTGTTCGGGGGCGACAGCCCGCGCTGGCTGCGCCGGTTCCTTGTCGCCACCGTGGCGCTGATGGGCGCCGCGGTGATCCTGGCCGCGCACGAGCGGTCGGTGCTGTCGCTGGTCGTGGCGCTGGGCGCTCCGATGGCGCTGGGGTGGCACCTGATGTGGCAGCTTGTCCGCTTTGACCCCGACGATACCGCCGGCCTTCTGCGGCTGTTCCGGTCCAACCGCAGCGCCGGCCTGCTGGTTGTGCCGTTTTTCGCCGTTGCCTTCTTCGTGTAGCGGCGCCGCATTGCGCGGCCCGGTTCCCCGGCCTAAGGGAAGGGCAGTTTCAACGGCAGCACGGACCCGATGCGCCTCAAGTCGATCCTGATACCCGTCCTTGCCTTTGCCCTTGCCGCGCTGGTGGCCTGGCTTGCCGCCCGCACCCTTGTCCGCGTGGTCGAGGAGCGGTCGGTCATCGCCGTGCGCGAGGCGCTGATCGACGGCGGGCATGACTGGGCCTCGGTCCTTGGCGACGGGCTGCAGATCGTCATCGAGGGCGAGGCTCCGTCCGAAGGCGGCCGCCTGCGCGCCATCGCCGCCGCCGGCACGGTGGTCGATGCCAGCCGGGTCATCGACAACATGCGCGTGCGCGAAAGCGCCGCCATCGTGGCGCCGGAATTCGCCATCGAGATCCTGCGCAACGACAGCGGTGTGTCGCTGGTCGGCCTGATTCCCGCCGCCACCGACCGCGAGGCGCTGACCGCGCGCATCGCCGAAGCCGCCGCCGGGCAAGAGGTCGCGGACCTGCTCCAGACCGCCTCCTATCCCGCGCCTGAGGGCTGGGACGCCGCGCTTGACTATGCGATGACCGCGCTGGCGCGGCTGCCACGGTCGAAAATCTCGGTCGCCGCCGGCGCGGTCGACGTGACGGCCATCGCATCCAGCCGCGAGGAACAGCAGCGGCTGGAATCCGACCTTGGCCGCATCGCGCCGGGCGATGTCGCCCTGACCCTGACGATCAACGCGCCGCGCCCGGTGGTGACGCCCTTTACCCTGCGGTTCGTCATCGACGGCGACGGCGCCCGTTTCGATGCCTGCGCCGCCGATACCGAACAGTCCAGGACGCAGATCCTGGCCGCCGCCTCGGCCGCCGGCATGGCGGCCGGCGGCGATTGCACCCTAGCCCTTGGCGTGCCGTCGCGCACCTGGGGCGAGGCCACCGCCCGCGGCATCGCCGCGCTGGCGCGGCTTGGCGGCGGCACGCTGACCTTCTCGGATGCCGATGTCACCCTTGTTGCCGCCCAGGGCACCGATCCGGCGCTGTTCGACGAGGTGGTGGGCGAATTGCAGAACGCCCTGCCCGACATCTACCTGCTGACAGCCACCCTGCCGGAACTGCCCGATGCCCGCGACGCCGGCCCGCCGGAATTCACCGCAAGGCTGGGCGAAAGCGGCGTCACCCTGCAGGGCCGCGTCGCCGACGACCTGATGAACACCGCCGCCCAGACCTATGCCCAGGCCGCCTTTGGCGCCGACAGGGTGACGATGGCGACCCGCATCACCCCCGACGGCCTGCCCGCCGGCTGGCCGGTGCGCGTGCTGGCGGGGCTCGAGGCGCTGTCCTGGCTTGAGGACGGGGCGGTGCGGGTGCTGCCCGACGGGCTGACCGTCGCCGGCCGCACCGGCAAGCCCGATGCGCATGACGCCATCTCGCGCCTTCTCATCGACAAGCTGGGGCAGGACGCCGATTTCACGCTGAACGTCACCTATGACGAGGCGCTGGACCCGATCGCCGCCCTGCCGACGCCCGAGGAATGCGTGGCGCAGATCACCGCGGTAAGCGAGGACCGCAAGATCACCTTCGACCCCGGCGCGACCGCGATCAATTCCGGCGGGCTGGGGGTGATCGAGGACATCGCCGGCATCCTGCGCGCCTGTTCCGAACTGCGGCTGCGCATCGCCGGCTATACCGACAGCCAGGGCCGCGACGAATCGAACCTTGCCATCAGCCAGCAGCGCGCCGAAGCGGTGCTGGACGCCCTGCGCGCCCGCCGGGTGCCGGTCGGCGGCTTTGAGGCGGTGGGCTATGGCGAGGCCGACCCCATCGCCGACAACGAGACCGAAGCCGGCCGCGAGGCCAACCGCCGCATTGAATTCAGCCTGATCGACGCCACACCGGCCGCGGCCGAAGCGCCCGAGGCGCCTCCCGAAGTGCCCAATGCCGGAACCGGCGGGCCGGACCGGCCCGACACCCGCATCACCGCGCGGCCCGAGGGGCTTGCCGAACGCGCCGCATCGGGTGAATAGGGACAAGGGGGAGAGCCAAGCGTGAACAGGTCGGAATTCATCATCGCCATCGCGGCGATCCTTTTCATCGCCTTTGCGCTGGGCTGGTTCGCCTTCTGGCTGATCAACCGTTTCACCCGCGTCACCAAGGCCGACATCGGCGAGCTTGACCGCATGGCGCAGGCCCTGCACGAGGCCGAGGAAACCCGCGACCAGGCGATCACCTACCTGCAGCAGCGCGAGGCCGAGATCTCGAACCAACTGAACCAGACCGAAGCCGAACTGCGCGCCGCCATGGATGGCCTGCGCGAGGCGCGGCGCGAGGTCGAGGATCTGCGCCGGGCGCATCGCTGACTGAAATTTATATGAATTTCAGCAGGCTGGCGAATTTCTAGAAATTCGCCCTTGGCGCCGCCGCGCGCTGCAAGCGGTCGTTGATCGCCCGCCCGAGGCCGACGTCGGGCACCGGTGCCACCGCGATCGCGCTTGCCCCCATCGCATCCAGCCGGTGCAGCACGGCGAACAGGTTCGCCGCCGCCTCGGTCAGGTCGCCCGCGGCCGACAGCGTCAGGTCGCCCGGCACGGCGCCGAAGCCGACCATGACCTCGCCCGGCTCTGCCGCCGTCGCATTCAGTCGCAGCCTCCCGGCGGGGGCGTAGTGCGAAAGGAGCTGGCCCGGTGCGCTTGGCGCCGCGGCATCGCCTCCGGCGGCCAGCGGTGCGCCCAGCACCGCCTCGACCGCCTCGGCCGCCACCCCGCCGGCGCGCAACAGCGCCGCCGGCCCGTCCAGCCCGATGATCGTCGATTCGACGCCGACGCCGCAGGCGCCGCCATCGACCACGCCGCCGATCCTGCCGGTCAGCCCCGCCGCGACATGGTCGGCGGTGGTCGGGCTGACCCGGCCCGAGGGATTGGCCGATGGCGCTGCAAGCGGCCCGCCGAAGGCGGCCAGCAGCGCCCGCGCAACCGGATGCGCCGGCACCCGCAGCGCCACCGTGGCCAGCCCCGCCGTGACCAGCGGCGATATCCCGGCGCCCGGCCGCAAGGGCAGCACCAGCGTCAGCGGACCGGGCCAGAAGGCGGCGGCCAGCCGCTCGGCCCGGTCGTCGAACCGGGCGATGGCCCGCGCCGCGGCCACATCGGCCAGATGCACGATCAGCGGATTGAAGGACGGCCGCCCCTTGGCGGCATAGATGCCGGCGACGGCCCGGTCGTCGCGGGCATCGGCGCCAAGGCCATAGACGGTTTCGGTCGGAAACGCGACCTGACCGCCGGCGCGCAGCACCGCCGCCGCGGCGGCAAGGCCGGCGGCATCGGGGGCGAATCTGGGCAGCGGCGCGGTCATGACGTAGCGTTCCGGACTTTCCGCCGGGCATGGTCTTTGCCGGCCCAAGCGCACATAACCGTGTCGGACGGCCCTGTGAAGGCCGCCGCGACCCGGACCGACCGCAGGTAAGACCGATGCCCTTCCGCTCTCCCGTTGCCGAATACCGCTTCCTGCTGGACACCGTCGCCGGCTACGGCGCCGTCACCGCGACCGGGCGTTTCGCCGAGGCCGGGGCCGAGACGGTCGCCGCGATCCTCGATGGTGCCGGGCGGCTGTGCGACGATGTGCTGGCGCCGACCAACCGCGCCGGCGACCTGACCCCGGCACGGCTGGAAAACGGCGTCGTCCGGTCCAGCCCCGGCTTTGCCGAAGCCTATCGCCAGATCGCCGAGGGCGGCTGGATCGGCCTGTCGGCCAACCCCGATCACGGCGGCATGGGCCTGCCCCATGCCCTTGCCACCTGCGTGAACGAGGCGATGGCCGGCGCCAACCTTGCGCTGCAACTGAACCCGCTGCTGACCCAGGGCCAGATCGAGGCGCTGGAACACCACGCCCCCGGATGGATGAAGGATCTTGTGCTGCCCAGGCTCATCTCGGGCGAATGGTCGGGCACCATGAACCTGACCGAGCCGCAGGCGGGCTCGGATGTCGGTGCGCTGACCACCCGCGCCGAGGCGGCCGGTGACGGCAGCTATCGCATCACCGGGCAGAAGATCTTCATCACCTGGGGCGATTGCGATTTCGTCGGCAATGTCAGCCACCTTGTGCTCGCCCGTCTGCCCGGTGCCGCGCCCGGCACCCGCGGCATCAGCCTGTTCTGGGTGCCGCGCGACCTGCCCGAGACCGGCGCCCGCAACGCCCTGCGCGTGGTCAGCCTGGAACACAAGCTGGGCCTGCACGGATCGCCGACCGCGGTGATGGCCTTCGAAGGCGCCACCGGCTGGCTGGTGGGCGAGGAGAATGCCGGCATGGCGGCGATGTTCACCATGATGAACAACGCCCGCATCGGTGTCGCCGCCGAAGGCGTCGGCGTGGCCGAGGCGGCGTTCCAGCAGGCGCTCGACCATGCGCAGACCCGCCGGCAACTGGGTGCGGCCATCATCGACCATGCCGATGTGCGCCGGATGCTGGCCACGATGAAGGCGGAAATCCTGACCGCCCGCGCGATCATGCTGTCCTGCGCGGTCGCCATCGACATGGCCAGTGCCACCGGCGAAGAGGCCTGGGCGGCGCGGGCCGGGTTCCTGACCCCCATCGCCAAGGCCTTTGGCACCGATACCGGCGCCGACATGGCGCAACTGGGCATCCAGATCCACGGCGGCATGGGTTTCATCGAGGAAACCGGCGCCGCGCAATTCGCACGCGACGTCCGGGTGACGCAGATCTACGAAGGCACCAACGGCATCCAGGCGATGGATCTTGTCGGCCGCAAGCTGGCCGACAAGGGCGAGGCGGCGCAGCGCCTGATCGACGACATCTGCGAGACGGCGGAAAACGCCCGCAGCGCCCTGCCCGATCTGGCCGACCCGGTCTGGCAGGCGGCGGAATCCCTGCGCGAGGCGACCGAGGGCCTTATCGCCCGACCGGCCGCCGACCGCGGCGGCGCGGCCGCAGCCTATCTGCGCGCCTTCGCCCGCGTGCTGGGCGGGCAGGCCCATCTCAAGGCCGCGCTGGCCGATCCGGCGCGGCGGCCGCTGGCCGCGTTCTATATCCGCCGCCTTCTGCCCGAACATGCCGGGCTGGTGGCGCAGGTCCGCGATGCTGCTACAACGGTCACCGACCTGTCCCTAGCGAATCTGATGATGTGAACAGCCGAGCCGACGCCATAAGCCACCCTTTCGCCGCCCCCGAGCCCGGAGCGGCGCTCGAGGTCGCCCCCGGTGTCCTGTGGCTGCGCATCCCGCTGCGCATGCCGCCCGGCCATGTCAACGCGCTGGCGCTGGACGATGGCGACGGCTGGACGGTGATCGACCCCGGCCTTGACACACCCGCCGCGCGCGAGCTGTGGACCGGCATCCTGTCCGGCCCGCTTGCGGGGCGTCCGGTGCGCCGCATCCTTGTCACCCATCACCACCCCGATCACATCGGCCTTGCCGCCTGGTTCGCCGGACGCGGAGCCGAACTGGTGATGACCCGCACCGCCTTTCTCCTGGCGCGGATGCTGATGCTCGAGGATCCGGAGCCGGCGCTTGCCGCGCAGATCGCCTGGTGGCGCCGCGCCGGTCTGGACGACGCCGCGATTGCCCGCCGCAGCGCCGCCCGGCACTGGACTTTCCGCGACGTCTGCGGCCTGCTTCCCGCCACCCATACCCGCATCGCCGAGGGCGGAACGATCCGCATGGGCGGCCGCGACTGGCTGATCCACACCGGCGACGGCCATGCCCCCGAACACGCGACGTTCTGGAGCGGCGATCTGGTCATCGGCGGCGACCAGCTTTTGCCCGGCATCAGCCCCAATCTGGGCACCTGGGCCACCGAACCCGATGCCGATCCGGTCGCCGAATGGCTGGCCTCGTGCACGCGGCTGGCGGAATTTGCCCGCGACGACCAGCTGGTGCTGCCGGGCCACAAGCTGCCCTATCGCGGCCTGCCGTTCCGCCTGTCGCAGATGCAGGCGCAGCACGCGGCAGCCCTGGACCGGCTGGCCGCCTTCCTGACCGAACCGCGCCGCGCCGTCGACTGCTTTGCCGCCCTTTTCGCCCGCCCGATCGACGAAGGCGAATTCGGCCTGGCCCTGGCCGAGGCTCTGGGCCATCTCAACCACCTGACCGCCACCGGCCGCGCCCGGGCAGAGATCGCCCCGGATGGCGCCTGGCTCTGGCAGCGCACTTGACCACAGGCTCGGGGCGTCGTCACCATGGCGCCATGACCGACCTCATCGCCTCGTCTGCCGAAATCGCCGAAAACGCCGTGCTGCCGCTTCTGGCCGAGGTGCATGTCGACCCCGACTGCCCCTCGGGCAATTGCGAGGAAAACCTGCCGCCGGCGATGCAGGACGGCGGCGGCGGCAAGAGCCCGGCCCGCTGGGCCTATGAACGGGTGCTGCTCTACATCCGCCATTTCGAGGAACAGCTTGGCGCCGGGCAAGAGGTGGCGATGGGCTTTGCCGGCAGCGATGCCGGCGTGTTGCGGATCGAGGGGCTGGGCTATTTCGACCCCGACATCCTGACCTTCTACGGCCGCGGCGACGACGGCCTGCGCAGCCAGATCGTCCAGCATGTCACGCAACTGAACGTGCTGTTGCGCGCGGTGCCGGCGGCGGCGCCCGACGATCCGCCGCGGCGGATCGGCTTTCGCCTTGCCGCCGGAATCGAGGAGGACGCCGCCGCCGCCCCCCAGATCGCCCCGTGACAGGCAGCGGCAAATCGGCTAACCGGGACCGAAGCACGCGGAATGGAGCGACCGATGGCCGACCACGAATTTGTCCCCGGCACCATGGACATCACCAATCAGGAAAAGACATTTTCCGGGTTCATGAAGCTGGTGACGCGCAGCGCGATCGTGATTCTGGTGTTGCTGGTCTTCATCGCGCTCGTCAACGCCTGATGCTGTCGCGCCGCGCGGTCATGCTGGGCCTGCCGCTGGCCGCGGCGGGCTGCGGCGGGCAGGCAGTCTGGGCGCCCGACGATGCCGTGGCACGGGTGCGCCATGTCGCCTCGGGCCCGCCGGCCATCGCGCTTTACACCAGCCTGAACAACGACACCCGCAACGGCGCCCATACCGGGCTGCTCATCACCGCCAGCGAGAGGGTGATCTTCGATCCCGCCGGCAGTTTCCGCAACGATGCGGTGGCCGAACGCAACGATGTGGTGTTCGGCGCCACGGATGCGGTCGTCGCCGCCTATGAAACGTTTCAGGGCAGCGAGGCTTATCACATGGTCAAGCTGACCCGCACCGTCAGCCCCGCCGTGGCCGAGGCCGCCCTGCGCGCCGTCCAGACCGCCGGGCCGGTGGGCAAGACGCAATGCACCCGCGTCACGGCACAGGTGCTGCGCACCCTGCCCGGTTTCGAAACCCTGCGGCCCAGCCTGTTTCCCGACAACCTGATGCGGCAATTCGCCCGCCTGCCCGGCGTGACGGCCGACCTGCTTTACGCCGACGACGACGAATGGAAGGCCGCAGCGACCGCCGCCTATCAGCAGGATGTCGTGGCCGTGCTTCAGCCCGTCAGCCAGAGCACGCCGTAAAGCACCGCCGCCCCGGCGGCCATCGCCGCCAGCACCGATTTCGTCCACAGCCCGACGGCAAGTGTCGCGATCCCCGCCGCCAGCCGCGCCGGCTCGGGCTGGCCGCCGGTCGCCGCGGGCCACAGCACCAGGGGCGCCACCAGACCGGGCAACACGCCGACCGCGGTATAGCGCAGGTGACGCAGCACCCAGTCCGGCATCCGGCGCCGCCCGATCAGGCCAAGAAACGACAGCCGGATCAGGAACGTGCCCAGACCCAGCACGATGATGACGGTCCAGACCTCGACCCCGCTCATGCCGGCACCCGCAGGGCGAGGCGCCGCTCTGCCTCGGCTCCCACCGCCATCGCGGCGACCGCGGCGACCAGCACGCCGGTCGACCATGGCAGGAAGGCCAGCAGCAGCGCCACGATGATCGAGGTCATCGCCGCCAGCACCTGCGGCAGGGTCCGCAGCATCGGCGCCACCATGGCCAGAAAGCAGATCGGCACCGCGAAATCGAGCGCCAGCCATTCGGGCAGGCCCGAACCGATCAGCGCGCCGGCGATGGTGGCCAGATACCAGGTTGGACAGACCGGCAGCGCCGCGCCAAAGAAATAGGCCATCTTGCGGCGCAGATCCCAGCCGGTCTCGCGTTCGAACCGGGCGGCGGAGCAGGCATAGGTGGCATCGACCAGGAAATAGGCCACCAGCGCCCGCTGCCACAGCGGCGCCTGCCCCAGATGCGGCGTCAGCGCCGCGGAATACATCGCCATCCGCAGGTTCACCGCCAGCGAGGTCGCGAGCACAATCAGCACCGGCGCATGATCCTGCATCAGGGCCAAGGCGGTGAACTGGCTGGCCCCGGCGATGACCACGACGGAAAAGGTCAGCGCGGACAGAAGATCCAGCCCGGCCTCGGTCGCCACCACCCCGAACAGCAGGCCGAAAGGGGCAAGCACGACAAGGAACGGCAACCCGTCGCGGACTCCGGCCAGAAAGGCGGCACGCTGTGGAACAGGGGCTACGGACGGCATCACGGACACTCCGGCTGGCCGGCACTGGGTATCGGGATGGCAAGGGAATGAGAACGGGAATCTGCCGGTTTCGGCGGCGGCGGGGGAATCCGGTCGGGGGAATGTGCCGCAATCACCGTGCAGTGCGGCGTCGTGGGCGGGGACGGATCGAAACCGGATGAACGCCGTCACGATAGCGTCGATGAGCCTTTCCCCTCTCTCGGGAGGCGGATTGTAAGGCTATCGCAAACAGGGGTCTCGGAAGCCTTTTCGGGTTCACACCGTCGGGGATGCTGCGCGAAACAGCCAACCGCAAGCGCCGACCGATCAGTGCGGCGGGTCACCCCCTAATAGGGATTTCATTCCGCCGGACCTGACCGCCGGACGGTCGGGTGGCGTTTCGCACTCTTCAATCCGGCGAACCATCCCCCGGCGCCTTGACGATCCCTGCGCCCCCGCCCACCCTGCCGGCATGACTGCGCTTCCCGCCGTGATCCTTGCCGGAGGGCTCGCCACCCGCATGGGCGGCGGCGACAAGGGGCTGTTGCCGTGGCGCGGCGGCACGCTGCTGGGGGCGGTGATTGCGCGGATCGCGCCGCAGGTGGGGCCGCTGGCGCTGAATGCCAATGGCGACCCCGGCCGCTTTGCCGCCTTTGGCCTGCCGGTGCTGGCCGATCCGGTGCCGGACAACCCCGGCCCGCTTGCCGGGGTTCTGGCGGCGATGGACTGGGCCGCGGCCCGGGGATTACCCCGCGTGCTGACGGTGCCGACCGATGCGCCGGACCTGCCCCACGATCTGGCGGCCCGCCTAGCGGTCACCGACCCGGGCAAGGTCGCGGTGGCCGCCGGCGCCGATGGGGCGCTGCACCCGACCGTGGCGCTTTGGCCCACGCAAGCCGCCGCCCCCTTGCGCGCCGCGCTGAACCGCGGCGACCGCCGGGTGCGGGGATTTGCGGCAACCATCGGCCTTGTCGCGGTGGGATTTTCCGAACAAGGGTCCGACCCTTTCCTCAACATCAACCACCCCGGCGACCTGTGCTGAGGGACCATCGCCGGAACACAGAAAGGTAATTTCCGGCCGGGCGGGTTCGGAAAGCCCTCCCGTCGCGGCGGCGGTACCCGCCCGGTCCCGTCACCAAGCGTTACGACGACCATGGGCAAGGGGCGGTCAAGGCGCGGGGCCGTGGGCGCGATAGCCTGCAGCCGCCCCTTTGCCGAAAGCCCCACCCTTCGGCGGCAACATTGCCGCCGCCCGACAACATGTCCCGACTGTCCCGCCCAGCCCATTGGCAGAGCGCCGCCGATATGGCCAAATGCGGCCATGAAGATCGAAAGGGGCTTTCACGACCGCGACCGGGCGACAGTCGCCGCCCTTTATTGGGAGGCGTTCGGCCGCAAGCTTGGCCGGGCGCTCGGGCCGCGCGACCGGGCGCTCGACTTTCTTGCCGCCACGCTGTCGCCCGACAATGCGATCTGCGCCCGTGCCGCCGATGGCGGCATCATCGGCGTCGCCGGGTTCAAGACGCCGCAGGGGGCGCTGGTCGTCGGCGGCTGGCGGGCGATGGCGCAGGTCTATGGCTGGGCCGGCGCGGCCTGGCGGATGACGCTGCTGGGGCTGCTGCAAAGCGATGTGGAAAACCGCCGCTTTCTGGTCGACGGCATCTTTGTCGCCCCGCATGCCCGCGGCCGCGGCATCGGCACGCAGCTCCTTGCCGCGCTGGCGGCCGAGGCGCAGGCCCGCGGCTATGACGAATTGCGCCTCGAGGTGATCGAGGAAAACACCCGCGCGCGTGCGCTGTATGAACGCGAAGGCTTCAGCGCGGTGGCCAGCCAGTCCACCGGCCTGTTGCGCTGGGTGTTCGGATTCCGCGGCGCGACGACGATGGTGCGGCGGGTCGCGTGAGGGATAACCCGCGCTGACCGGGCGCGGGGCCTGCCTTCGGCCAGCGGCCACGGGCAGGTCGTCCAGCGTTGCCCGGACTGGCGCGTGACACATTTCAGAACCTGCGCCCCGCCGTTCCTTCTGTTCGTTCGCATCGGCATGCAGGGCAACCCCGGCGCGGCACCGCCCGACCTGCAATCCTCATCTCGACCAAGTAACCTTGGGGCCCCTGCCCGAAGGGGCGCGGAACTTCGCGGAAGATTACGACCCAAAGGTCGACTGGAGCGCCGGGGGGGGGGGCGCGGTTCCGCATCGCGCCCCTACCCATCCCCATACGCTACGCCTGATCAAACGCCCCCGTCACCCGCCCCAGCAGCATGAACGCCCTTGCGGTGCGGGTTTCGGACAGGGCGGCGATTTCGCCGTCGGCGGCCTCGGGTTCGAAAGCGGTCAGCATGCGGTCGAACAGGCGCAGGAAATGGTGCCCGGTGTCGCGAAAGATCGTGTCCTCGCGCATCCGGTTCATGGCGAGCGCAAGGCAGGAGCGGTCGTGGATGCCGCCCAGTTGCGCCACCGCGCGGCCGCGTTCGCCTTGCGCGAAGCGGCGCCAGATTTCCGGCCGGGCGCGGTCGGGGCGCAGGTCGTCCATATAGATGCCGTCCTGCGACAGCAGCGTCAGCACGTCCTGCGCCGCATGGATCAGCTGTTTCGCCCGCCGGTCACGCAGGGCGCGGCGCAGCGCGGCAAACCCCTCGCTGTCCTGATCGTTCTCGGGAAAGTTGAGAGCGCGGACCAGATCGCCGACCGACAGCGGCGGCGCGTCGTCGCCCGGCGCCGGGGCAAGGGCCAGCGACTGCTGTTCCTCGGGCGGGCGGACCAGCGGTGCCGGACGCGGCGGGGGCGGCGGCGGGGGCGCTGCCGCAGCGGGCGTGCCCGAGACCGCGCCGCGCGCCTGGCGGTCGGCGATGATCGCGGCACGCATCGCCTCGACCGCGACCGCCATGCGCCGCGATTCCTCGCGCATGATCCGGGCCGAGCGGACGGCCGTGGCCGCGACCCAGATCATCGCCACCGGCAGCACGATGACCAGAAGGACAAGGACGCCGCGCAGCCCCTCGGCCCCCGATCCGCCGAACCACAGGATGCCGCCGGTCACCACCAGCCAGAGCAGGCTGGCCGCGGCCGCCACCGCCTCGACCAGCGTCAGCCGCGGTTCCTCGGGGCGCAGCGGCAATCCGGGGGGGATGTCGGGCATGGCGGTTCCCCTGACGCGCGGCCCCGGCTCAGGAATAGCGGACCGACAGCACTTCGTAGGCGCGCTCGCCGCCGGGGGTGCGGACCTCGACACTGTCGCCCTTGGCCTTGCCGATCAGGGCGCGGGCGATGGGCGACTTGATGTTCAGCTTGCCGTTCTCGATGTCGGCCTCGTATTCGCCGACGATCTGCCAGGTCTTTTCCTCGTCGGTATCCTCGTCCACCAGGGTCACGGTGGCGCCGAACTTGATCGGGCCCGACAGTTTCGCGGTGTCGATGATCTCGGCCAGCGAGATCACGCCCTCAAGCTCCTTGATGCGACCCTCGATGAAGCTCTGCTTTTCCTTGGCCGAGGAATATTCCGCGTTCTCGGACAGGTCGCCATGCGAGCGCGCTTCGGCGATGGCGGCGATGATCGCCGGGCGTTCCACGGATTTCAGGTGCTTGAGTTCGGCGTCGAGCTTGTCGAACCCGGCACGGGTCAGCGGAATCTTGTCCATGGCGGAACCTTCGGCGGCGCTTGCAATCGGACGTTCATAAGGCCGCGCGCGCGTGTGAAGTCAAGGGCGGCCATAGGAACCGGCTATTGCGCCGGTCCTGCGCCGCAGCGGAAATATTGCCTGCGGCAGGGGCATGGGTTAGTCAGCACGCAAGAATATTTCCCCAGCGGCAAGGGACCGGACATGACCGTTGAACGCGAGGCAATGGATTATGACGTCGTGATCGTCGGCGCGGGCCCTGCGGGCCTGTCCGCGGCGATCCGGCTGAAACAGATCGACCCCGACCTGTCGGTGGTTGTGCTGGAAAAAGGGTCTGAAGTCGGCGCGCATATCCTGTCGGGCGCGGTGCTTGACCCTTCGGGCCTTGATGCGCTGATCCCCGACTGGAAGGCCAAGGGTGCCCCCGTCACCGTGCCCGTGACCGAGGACCGCTTCTATGTGCTGGGGCAGGCCGGGCAGATTCGCATTCCGAACCTGCTGATGCCGCCCCTGATGGACAACCACGGCACCTATATCGTCAGCATGGGCAATGTCTGCCGCTGGCTGGCCGGTCAGGCTGAGGAACTGGGCGTCGAGATTTTCCCCGGCATGTCCTGTTCGGAAATCGTCTGGGGCGCGGATGGGCGCGTCCGCGGCGTGGTCGCCGGCGAATTCGGCAAGACCGAGGACGGCCAGCCCGGCCCCGCCTATGAACCGGGGATGGAGCTGAACGGCAAATACGTCATGCTGGCCGAGGGCGTGCGCGGATCGCTGTCAAAACAGGTGATCGAGAAATTCGGCCTGTCGGCCGGGCACGAGCCGCAGAAATACGGCATCGGCATGAAGGAGCTGTGGGAGATCGACCCGGCGAAACACCATCCGGGCCGCGTCACCCATTCGATGGGTTGGCCTCTCGACAACCGCACCGGCGGCGGGTCGTTCTGCTATCACCTTGACAACAATCAGGTCTATGTCGGCTTTGTCGTCCATCTGAACTATCGCAACCCGTATCTGTCGCCCTATCAGGAATTCCAGCGCTTCAAGCATCACCCGATGATCGCGGACCTGCTGAAGGGCGGCAAGCGTGTCGCCTATGGCGCCCGCGCCATCACCGAGGGCGGCTGGCAATCGCTGCCCGATCTGTCGTTCCCCGGCGGCGTCCTCTTGGGTTGCGCTGCGGGCATGGTCAACGTGCCGCGGATCAAGGGCAACCACAACGCCATGCTGTCGGGCATCGCCGCGGCCGAGGCCGCCGCCGCCGCGATCCATGCCGGGCGCGAGGGGGACAGCCTGACCGAATACGACGCCGCGGTGCGCAGCGGTCCCATCGGCCGCGACCTGAAACCGGTGCGCAACGTCAAGCCGCTGTGGTCGAAGCTGGGGCTGGTGGTCGGCATGGGCCTTGGCGGGCTGGACATGTGGCTGAACACCCTCCTGAAAGTCTCGCCCTTCGGCACGCTGAAACATGGCAAGACCGATGCCCAGGCCACCGGCAGGGCCGCGGATCACAAGCCGATCGACTATCCCAAGGCCGACGGGAAACTGTCCTTCGACCGGCTGACCAATGTCAGCTTCAGCTTTACCAACCACGACGAAAACCAGCCGGCGCATCTGCGGCTGAACGACCCGACGATCCCGATCCGCGTCAACCTGCCGGAATTTGCCGAACCGGCGCAACGCTATTGCCCGGCCGGTGTCTATGAGGTGCTGGACGACGGCGTGGAAAAGCGGTTCCAGATCAATTTCCAGAACTGCGTCCACTGCAAGACCTGCGACATCAAGGATCCGTCGCAGAACATCACCTGGACCGTGCCGCAGGGCGGCGACGGGCCGAATTACCCGAACATGTGATGTAGGTGCGCGAGGAAATCCGCGCCGCCCTGATTGCCCATGCCGGTGTGCGCGACCTGTCGCCGAAGGCCGAGGCCGACATCTTCGGCAGCCTCCGCCTCGCCGGCGACGATGCGTCCGAATTCCTTGACTGGATGGCCGACCGCTTTGGCACGGATTTCAGCGGCTTTGTCGCCGAACTGCATGTCAACCTGAACGAACCGCCCATATTCCGGCATTGGCGCGCGGTCGGCCCGGACGGGCGGAGGCTGCCCGACCTGCCGATCAGCCTTGACGATCTGGCCCGCGCCGCACGCGACGGGCGCTGGAGCTATCCCTATCCGCCCTACAGCATCCAGCGGCCACATGCCCGGTGGCATCTGGCCGACGTCGCGCTTGTGGCAGCGGTGATCGTTGTCGCAATTGCCCTGCTGCTCACCCTTCTGCCACCTCCCCCGAACATGTGAACGCGGGAAACCGCCATCGGCGGCTTCTCGCGCGGGGCGTGCATTGCGGCGGGCGGCGGCGGCCCCTACTCTGCCCTGCGGACAGACAGGGGCGTTCGGGATGATGCGGGTGGGGCGGGTTTCGGTTCTGGCGGCGGCACTCGCGGCCGCGTTGACGGCGGTCCCGGCACGGGCCGAGCCCGATGCCGGCGCCTATCTGGCGGCGCGCGCGGCGCTGCGGTCGGGCGATTTCACCGGCGCCGCCACCTATCTTCTGACCGCCATCGTCGCCGATCCCGACAATCCGGCGCTGGTGAACAGCGCGCTCGCCGCCTATGTCGGCACCGGCCAGATCGGCGCCGCGGCGCCGCTGGCCGAACGCGCCATTGCCGAGGGCTGGCGCAGCCAACTGGCCAACATGGTCCATGTCGCGACGCTGACGGAAGCCGGCGACTGGGCCGGCATCCTTGCCGATCTCGACGCCGGCCGTTCGGTCAGCCAGCTGACCGACGGGCTGACGCGTGGCTGGGCCCTGATCGGGGCGGGCGACATACAGGCGGGGCTTGCCGCCTTTGATGCGGTTGCCGACACCCGCGGCATGCGGCCCTTCGGCCTGTACCTCAAGGCGCTCGCCCTTGCCTCGGCCGGTGATTACGAAGGCGCCGACGCGATCTTTGCCATGGCCCCGGAACAGGGCATGATCCGTTCGCGCCGTTCGGTCCTGGCCCATGCCCAGGTGCTAAGCCAGCTTGGCCGCGCCGGCGATGCCGTGGCACTGATCGACGCGAGTTTTCCGGGTGGCGCCGATCCGGTGCTTGACGCCTTGCGCAGCCGCCTTGCCGCCGGTGAAACCGTGCCCTGGACCTTTGTCCGCAACGCCCGCGACGGGCTGGCCGAGACCTATTACACCGTCGCCGGCGCCATCGTCGACGAGACCGAGGATTCCAACGTCCTGTTCCACGGCCGCATCGCCCTTGCCCTGCGCCCCGACTTTACCGAGGCGCGGCTGCTGGTGGCGCAGATCCTCGACCGGCTTGAACAATACGACCTTGCCCGCGCCGCCTTTGCCGAAATCCCGCCCGACGACCCGGCCTTTGCCGTCGCCGAACTGGGCCGGGCCGAGGCCCTGCGCAAGCTGGGCGAACTGTCGGCCGGGACCGAGGTTCTGGACCGCCTTGCCCGCGACCGGCCCGATTTCTTGCCGGCACAGATCCGGCTGGCCGATTTCCTGCGGCTGGGCGAGCGGACGGACGAGGCGATCGCCGCCTATGACCGCGCCATCGCCCTGACCCCCGCCGGCGACCCGACGCTGTGGAGGCTGTATTACGCCCGCGGCACCCTGGCGTTCCGCCAGGACGACTGGACCGCCGCCGAGGCCGATTTCACCCGCGCGCTGGACCTGTCGCCCGACCAGCCCGCGGTGCTCAATTTCTACGGCTATTCGCTGCTGGAACGCGGCGAGAAGCTGGATCAGGCGCTCGAGATGGTCCGCCGCGCCACCGATGCCGATCCGCAGAACGGCGCCATCGTCGATTCGCTTGGCTGGGCCTATTACCGGCTGGGGCGCCTGCCCGAAGCGGTCGAGACGCTGGAACGCGCCGTGGCGCTGGAACCGGGCGATGCCACGATCAACGACCATCTGGGCGACGCCTATTGGGCCGTCGGCCGCGCACGCGAGGCGCGGTTCCAGTGGAGCCGGGCGCTGTCCTTCGACCCGGCCGAAGCCGATGCCGAGCGGATCCGCGCCAAGTTAGACCACGGGCTTCTGGACGCGGCGCAGCCGGTGGACATGGCGGGATCCGGTGGATAGGGGCTTTGCCCCGGCCAAGGTCAATCTTGCCCTGCATGTCACGGGGCAAAGGGCCGACGGCTATCACCTGCTTGATTCGCTGGTGGTGTTCGGCGGTCTGGGCGATCAGGTCTCGGCGACGCCATCGCGCGACCTGACGCTTGCGGTCACCGGCCCCTTCGCGGCCGGGGTGCCCTCGGACGACCGCAATCTGGTGCTGAAGGCCGCCCATGCGCTGGCCGCGGCGCGCGGCGTCAGCGCCGGCGCCAGCCTGCGCCTGACCAAGGCCCTGCCCCATGCCGCGGGCATCGGCGGCGGTTCGTCGGATGCGGCGGCGGCGATCCGCCTTCTTGCCACCCTGTGGAAGGTGCCGCCGCTTGACCCCGGCGATGCGGCGGTCCGCGCGCTGGGTGCCGATGTGCCGGTCTGCCTTGCCGCGCCCGCGCCGCAATGGATGGCCGGCACCGGCGAACGTCTGGCGCCGTGGCCTGCCTTGCCCGGCGCCGCGCTGGTGCTGGTCAACCCGCGGCTCGACCTGCCGACGCGCGAGGTCTTTGCCGGGCTAGGCCGCCGCGACAACCCGCCCCTGACGGCACCGCCCGAAAATGGCGGCTTCGATGCCTTCGCCGGCTGGCTTGCCGCCCAGCGCAACGACATGGAGCCGGCGGCCATCGCCATCGCCCCGCCGGTCGCCGCCGTGCTGGCCCGGCTTTCCGCCGCCCCCGGCGTGGCCCTGGCGCGAATGTCGGGATCGGGGGCAACCTGCTATGGCCTCTGCCGCGACCTTGCCACGGCGAAACGGGTGGCCAAGGCGATCCAGATCGCCGAACAGGGCTGGTGGGTGGCGCCGATGCCGGTTCTGGGCTGACGGCGGGGCGCGGGCGCCGCCGTCCGAATTCTCATCCTGGCACAAATGCCCCGGGCTGCGGCGGGCTGACCCCGCCGCTTATGCCCCAAGCGCCTCAGGCCTGCGCGCCGGCGTAGCCGATGGTCTCCAGAGCCGCGCGGATTTCGTCCAGCACCGCCGGGTCGTCGATGGTGGCCGGGGTGCGGAACGGTTCGCCATCGGCGATCTTGCCCATGGTGGCGCGCAGGATCTTGCCCGAGCGGGTCTTGGGCAGCCGGTCCACCACCACGGCGCGCTTGAAATCGGCGACCGGGCCGATGGTCGTGCGGACGCGCTGCACGACCTCGGCCACGATCACCGCGGGATCGCGGGCGCAGCCGCGGTTGAGGCACAGGAACCCCACCGGCACCTGCCCCTTCAGCGCATCCGCCGCGCCGATCACCGCGCATTCGGCGACATCGGGGTGGCCCGCCAGCACCTCTTCCATCGCGCCGGTCGACAGGCGATGGCCGGCGACATTGATCACGTCATCGGTGCGCGCCATGATCCACAGATAGCCGTCCTCGTCCTTCACCCCGGCATCGCCGGTCTCGTAATAGCCGGGGAAGGTGGTGAGATAGGACTTGCGAAAGCGGTCATCGGCATTCCACAGCGTCGACAGCGTGCCCGGCGGCAAGGGCAGGCGGATGGCGATGGCGCCAAGGGTGCCGGGTGCCACCTCGTGCCCGGCCTCGTCCAGCACATGCACGTCATAGCCCGGCATCGGCACGGTGGGCGAGCCGACCCGCACCGGCAGCGCGCCAAGCCCCAGGGGATTGCCGGCGATGCACCAGCCGGTTTCGGTCTGCCACCAATGGTCGATGACCGGCACCGAGAGCTTGGCCTCGGCCCAGCGGATGGTGTCGGGGTCGGCGCGTTCGCCGGCCAGAAACAGCGCCCGCAGCGAGGACAGGTCGTATTTGCCGACCAGAACCCCTTCGGGGTCGTCGCGCTTGATCGCGCGAAAGGCGGTGGGCGCGGTGAAAAGGACGCTGACCCCATGTTCCGCGATCACCCGCCAGAAGGCGCCGGCGTCCGGGGTGCCCACCGGCTTGCCCTCGTAGATCACGGTCGTGCAGCCGTGGATCAGCGGCGCATAGCAGATATAGGAATGGCCGACGACCCAGCCCACGTCCGATGCCGCCCAGAACACCTCGCCCGGTTTCACGCCGTATAGCGCGTCCATGGTCCAGTCGAGCGCCACCAGATGCCCGGCGGTCGGCCGCACCACGCCCTTGGGCTGGCCAGTGGTGCCCGAGGTATAAAGGATGTAGGCCGGATGGTTGCCCTCGACCGGGACGCAATCCGCCGGTTCCACCCCATACTGGAACGAATGCCAGGCCAGATCGCGGCCGGGGGTCAGCTGCGCCACCTCCTGCTCGCGTTGCAGGATGACGCAGAAATCGGGCTTGTGCGTGGCAAGGTCGATGGCGGCGTCAAGGAGCGGCTTGTAATGCACCACCCGCCCCGGCTCGATCCCGCAGCTTGCGGCCAGGATCGCCCTGGGCTTGGCATCGTCGATGCGGACGGCGAGTTCCGGCGCCGCAAAGCCGCCGAACACCACCGAATGGATGGCGCCCAGACGGGCGCAGGCCAGCATCGCCTCGACCGCCTCGGGCACCATCGGCATGTAGATGATGACGCGGTCGCCCTTGCCGATGCCCTGCGCCTTCAGCGCCCCGGCCAGAGTGGCGACGCGGGTCTGCAGTTCGGCATAGGTCAGCGTCCGTTTCGAATGGGTCAGCGGGCTGTCGTGGATGATCGCCAGCCGGTCGCCGTGGCCGGCGGCGACGTGGCGGTCAACCGCGTTCCAGCAGGTGTTGACCAGGGCGTCGGCGAACCATTCGTTGAACGGGTCCCGTTCGGCGAACAGCGCGCGCGTCGGTTTCCGGTCCCAGTCGATGGCTTCGGCCTTTTCCATCCAGAAAGCCTCGGAATCGGCCGCCCAGCGGTCGTATTCCTCACGGTATCCCATGGCATACACTCCCTCGCTGCCTGCCCTTTAGTGCGCCTCATGATAATCATGCAACGGATTTCACGCCGCCTGCGACATGATTGCGCTAAACGGGCAGGCCGGGCGCAAGGATGTTGCCTACGGCGGGGCGGCCCGGCGCATATGCGCTCCCGCCGGCGCCACGCACCGCCGCCCGACCAGCGGTTCGGGGGCAGTCAGCACGGCGGGATCATCCGCAAGAAGCACCTTGTGGTAGACCGAGATCGCAGCCATCCGCGGCGATTTCAGCACCGCCCGCACCCCATCGCCGATGATGAGACGATAGCTCAGTATGTTGTCGCTGCCGAACAGACAGGTCGTGCCGACGATTTCGCGGTCTGCGGGCGGCCTTTGCCCCGGCGCGATGACCATTGTGCCGACGCCGAGGTTCGCCCGCCATTCGCTGCATTCCGGGCAGCGATCCACGGGACGCAGCATGAGGAATGACCCGCTTTGCTGGAAAAGCGCAGGGAACGTCTTGTGTCCGAGCGGGGCAAATTCCTCCTCGGTGACAAGTGTGACCACCACGTCGATCCACCGCACCGGACGGACAGCGAAATATCCGCTGGACAGCGGACGGAAGGCCAGGCCCTGAAATCCCTCTTCCTCATACCGACGGCGGAACGAGGGGCTGGCAATGTGGAACCCGTCCGCCGTGGTAGAAAACGGCGGGCCTTTTTCAGGCTTGTCGGCAATGTCCCAGTCGACATCCCAGCGGTTCAGCAACTGGCCGCAGGCCGGGCAAAGCACCTGACGCGGATCGGTGATGCGGCCCGGCCGCAGCGAAGTATGCAGGCCGGTCATCGTCAAGCCGTTGAACGGCCCGGTCAGTTCATAGGGCACAAGGGGTCTCCCTCACACGAACTGTTCCCGCAGCAGCCGTTCCTCGAGCCCATGCCCCGGATCGAACAGGATCCGGTGCCGCACCTCGGGGTCCGAGCGGATTTCCACCCGCGCGACGTTGTGGACCGGGCGCGAATCGGCGTCGGCCATCACCGGGCGCTTGGCGGCGTCCAGCACCTCGAACACCACCTGCGCGCGTTTGGGCAGCAGCGCGCCGCGCCAGCGGCGGGGGCGGAAGGGGGCGATGGCGGTCAGGGCCAGCACTTCCGAGCCGATGGGCAGGACCGGGCCATGCGCCGAATAATTGTAGGCCGTCGATCCGGCCGGCGTCGCCACCAGCGCGCCGTCGCAGACCAGTTCGTCCAGCCTTTCGCGGCCGTCGACCAGAATCCGCAGCTTGGCCGCCTGCGGCCCGGCGCGCAGCAGGCTGACCTCGTTGATCGCCAGCGCCTCCTCGATGCGGCCATCGACGGTGGTGGCGCGCATACGCAGCGGGTTGATGACAGTCTCCTCGGCCGCGGCAAGGCGTTCGGGCAGGTCGTCCTCGGCATAGGCGTTCATCAGAAAGCCGACCGTGCCGCGGTTCATGCCATAGACCCGCACGTCACGGGTTTCGGTGGCATGCAGCGTCTGGAGCATGAAGCCGTCGCCGCCCAGTGCGACGATCACATCGGCCCGGTCCAGCCCGACATCGCCATAGCGGGCAGACAGCCGTACCGCCGCCTCTTGCGCGGGGCCCGAGTCGCTGGCGGTAAAGGCGATGCGCAGGGTCATGCCGCAGTTGTCGGGCAGGCGGCCCTCGAAGGCAAGCGGCGCTCAGCCCGCCGGCTGCTGCCGGCGCAAATGGCGCTGCAATCGCCACGGCCGAACGGGGACCAGACGGCATCGCGGATGGGGAAGGCCAGCCCGATCGGAGGCAAGGGCCGCAACATGATCGTCCCGAAGATGAGGGAAGGCGATGACCGATCCCGGCCACGAGCCACCGACCCCGAAAAGAAAAGGGGCGGGACCGGCCTGCGCCCGTCCCGCCCCGATTCTGCGTCCTGGCCCGAAGATCAGGCGAGGGCGAGGTTGACCGCCGATTCGCGGCCGTTGCGGTCGCGTTCCAGCTCAAAGGTCACCGCCTGGCCGTCATTCAGGCTGCGGATGCCGGCGCGTTCCAGCGCCGAGATATGGACGAACACGTCCTTCGCGCCGCCCTGCGGGGCGATGAAACCGAAACCCTTGGTTGCGTTGAACCACTTCACGGTGCCATTGGCCATCGTGTTGTTCCCTTGATGTATCGCCGCCCACGGAATGCGGCGGCCCGGCAAAGCTGAAAGATCGAAAGCTGAGCCGTCAGGGACAGGTTCGAAAGTAGATTCGCACTGCCCACATAGGGGCTGCGGCGCGGCTTTGCAATCGCCGCGCCGCAGAAAGGGCGGTAAACCGCCCTTTCTGCCTTCTCAGATCACGCCCAGCGCGTCCATCGCCTCGGCCACGCGGACAAAGCCCGCGATATTGGCGCCCAGCACATAGTCGCCGGGGGCGCCGTATTCGTCGGCCGTGGCGGCGCAGATGTCGTGGATCGAGCGCATGATCCCCGCAAGCCGGGTCTGCGTCACCTCGGTCGTCCAGGAATCGCGGCTGGCGTTCTGCTGCATTTCCAGCGCCGAGGTCGCGACCCCACCGGCATTCGCGGCCTTGCCCGGCGCGAAGAGCACGCCCGCCTCCTGGAAGATGCGGACGGCATCGGGGGTCGAGGGCATGTTCGCCCCCTCGCCCACCGCGATCACGCCGTTTTCCACCAGCCGTTTCGCATCCTTGCCGTGGATTTCGTTCTGGGTGGCCGAAGGCATGGCGACATCGCAGGGCACATCCCAGATCGAACCGCCGGCGACATAATGCGCGCCCGCACCGCGAAGCCTGGCATATTCGGAAATCCGTTCGCGGCGGACCTCCTTGATTTCCTTGACCAGGGCAAGGTCGATGCCGTTTTCGTCCACGACATAGCCGCCCGAATCGGAGCAGGCGACGATGGTGCCGCCCAGGCCTGCGACCTTTTCCATCGTATAGATCGCGACATTGCCCGACCCCGACACCACGGTGCGCTTGCCGTCAAAGGTCTGGCCCCTGGTCGCCAGCATCGCCTCGACAAACCAGGTGTTGCCATAGCCGGTGGCCTCTTTTCGCGCGCGCGAACCGCCATAGGACAGGCCCTTGCCGGTCAGAACCCCGGCCTCGTAGCGGTTGGTCAGGCGCTTGTATTGCCCGAACATGTAGCCGATCTCGCGGCCGCCGACGCCGATGTCGCCGGCCGGCACGTCGGTGTATTCGCCAAGGTGGCGGAACAGTTCGGTCATGAACGACTGGCAGAAACGCATGATTTCCGCGTCCGACCGGCCCTTGGGATCAAAGTCCGAACCGCCCTTGCCGCCGCCGATGGGCAGGCCGGTCAGCGCGTTCTTGAAGGTCTGTTCAAAGCCGAGGAACTTGATGATCCCGACATTGACCGAGGGGTGAAAGCGGATGCCGCCCTTGTAGGGGCCAAGCGCCGAATTGAACTGCACCCGGAAGCCGCGGTTGATATGCACCCGGCCGGCATCGTCGGTCCACGGCACGCGGAAGATGATCTGGCGTTCGGGTTCGCAGATCCGTTCGATCAGCGCCTGGTCAAGGTAGTGCGGCTGCTTGGCGATCACGCGGCCAAGGCTTTCCAGCACCTCGCGCACGGCCTGGTGGAACTCGGCCTCGCCGGCGTTGCGGCGCAGGACTTCGGTAAGGATCGGTTGCAGCTTGTCGTCGATCGTGGCCAAGGGTCGTTCCTTCATCACTTTGCCCGATTCGAGGGCATACCGCCGCCTGATAGCGCGAGGATTGGGCATTGTGTATGCGACATCCGCGTATCTGCCCGCAAATCATGCGGCTTGCCGCAATGGCGCCATCGCGCTGCGGATCGGAAACCGGCGCGGCCGTTCCGCCGCGAAAAGCGTCGCATCCCGGCTTTCCTGCCGCCGGGGGCCGCGCTATCAGACGCTCGACCCTGACACCCGAGAGGACCGCCCGATGACCGCCCCCCGCGATGCCGGTTTCTTCACCCAATCCCTTGCCGACCGCGACCCCGAGCTTGCCGCCGCCGTCACCGCCGAACTGGGCCGCCAGCGCGACGAGATCGAATTGATCGCCTCGGAAAACATCGTCAGCCTTGCGGTGCTGCAAGCGCAGGGCAGCGTCCTGACCAACAAATATGCCGAAGGCTATCCGGGCAAACGCTATTACGGCGGCTGCCAGTATGTCGACGTGGCCGAGACGCTGGCCATCGAGCGGGCGAAAAAGCTGTTCGGCTGCAACTTTGCCAATGTCCAGCCCAATTCCGGCAGCCAGATGAACCAGGCGGTGTTTCTGGCCCTGCTCAAGCCGGGCGACACGTTCATGGGCCTTGACCTGAACTCGGGCGGCCACCTGACCCATGGCAGCCCGGTCAACATGTCGGGCAAGTGGTTCAACGTGGTGTCCTATGGCGTGCGCCAGCAGGACCAGCGGCTGGACATGGACGAGATGCGGCGCAAGGCGCTGGAACACCGGCCGAAGCTGATCCTCGCCGGCGGCACCGCCTATTCCCGCGAATGGGACTGGGCGGCGTTCCGGGCGATTGCTGACGAGGTGGGGGCATACCTGCATGTCGACATGGCCCATATCGCCGGGCTGGTGGCGGGGGGTGTCCATGCCTCGCCTATTCCGCATGCCCATGTCGTGACGACGACGACGCACAAATCGCTGCGCGGGCCGCGCGGCGGCATGATCCTGTGCAATGACGAAGAGATCGCGAAGAAGATGAACTCCGCCGTCTTTCCGGGGCTGCAAGGCGGCCCGCTGATGCATGTCATCGCCGCCAAGGCCGTGGCCTTTGCCGAGGCCTTGCGGCCCGAGTTCAAGGATTATGCCGCGCAGGTGAAGGCGAACGCCGCGGCGATGGCCGACGAGCTGATGAAGGGCGGCATCGACATCGTGTCGGGGGGCACCGACAACCACCTGTGCCTTGCCGACCTGCGGCCCAAGGGCGTGACCGGCAAGGCGGCCGAGGCGGCTTTGGGCCGCGCCCATATCACCTGCAACAAGAACGGCGTGCCCTTCGACCCGGAAAAGCCCTTTGTCACCTCGGGCATCCGCCTTGGCGCCCCGGCCGGGACGACGCGCGGTTTCGGTGAGGCCGAATTCCGCCAGATCGCCCGCTGGATCGTCGAGGTCGTGGACGGGCTGGCGACGAACGGCGACGACAATGCCGAGGTCGAGGGGCGGGTGAAGGGGGAAGTCGCGGCGCTTTGCGCGCGTTTTCCGCTGTATCCGACCTTGTGATCGTTGCGGGTTGCCGCCGGGATATGGCCTTTGGCCTGGCCCCGGCGGCAACGCGCGTCTCCTACGCCAACCGCCAGACCGAGACATGGGACCGGGATTCGGCGGCAAAGGGCGCGCCCGACCAGTCTGCCCAGCGGCTTTCCAGCCGCATCCCGGCCAGTTCCGCCATCAGGTCCAGTTCCGCCGGCCAGGCATAGCGTTGCGGCATGATCTCGTGCCGGGCCGTGCCGTCGGCGGCCATCGTGAAATGGTGCGAGGTCAGGCGCTGCGCCACCGGATCGTAGGTGTCGAGGCCGACGTAGCCATCCGTCGCGGCAAAGACCACCGCCTCTTGCCCCGGCGGCAGGCGGCGCAGGTCGGGGACCATGTTTTCCACGACGAACCGGCCGCCGGACCGCAGATGGCGGGCGGCGTTGCGGAAACAGGCGACCTGTTCGGGCTGGGTCAGCAGGTTGCCGATGGTGTTGTAGGCCAGACAGACCAGCGCGAACCCGGCGCCCGCGCTGGCCGTCGCCATGTCGCCCTGCACCACCGGAATAGCCGTGCCGCCGGGTTTGCTCCGCAGCACCGCGATCATGTCGGGCGACAGTTCGATGCCGCTGACCGCCACCCCGCGGGCGGCCAGGGGCAGCGCCAGCCGCCCGGTGCCGATGGCGAATTCAAGGACCGCGCCGCCGGCCGCCAGCCGCGCCAGGCATTCGACCGCGGGGGTCAGGACCGCATCGGCAAAGGCCCCTTCGCCCGGCGTGTCATAACGGCGGGCGCGGTCGGCGTTCCAGAGGTCGTTGCTGTCCATCCCCCGCAGCCTAGGGGTTGGCCGTGCGGCTGGCCAGAGGGAGGGGACGAAGGGCTTGCCCTTTGGCCCGCTGCGGGCCGATAGTCGCGCATGTCCGGTTTTGCCGATCACGACGCCTATATCGCCGCCGCGCCCGAAGAGCAGCGCCCGCTCCTGCGCCACCTGCGGACAGTCCTGTCACGCGCCCTGCCCGGCATCCCCGAGATCATCCGCTATGACATGCCCGGATTTGGCCAGGGCAGCGCGGTCGTGGCCGGCTATGCCGCCTTCAGCCGGCAATGCGGGCTTTATGTGCAAAAGGCCGCGATTGCCGCCCTTGAGGGCGACATCGCCGCCGCCGGGCTGAAGACGACAAAGACCGGCATCACCTTTTCGGCGAAAAAGCCGCTTCCCGACGATCTGGTCATCGCACTGGCGCAGGCCTCGCGCCGGGAACTCGGGCTGTAGCAGCCGGATTGTTTCCGGACGCTGCCTTCACCGTTCTGTGCATGACGCCACGCTACCCTTTGCGGCGAATCATCCACAGGCGCAGGATCGTCACATGAGCGACTGGAGCTATCCCCGTTATGCCCTGTCCGAACGGATCGCCGATGGCACGGTCCACGCCCTTGGCGTGATCCTTGCCATCATCGGCACCGTCCTGCTGCTGGTCTTTGCGGTGCGGCTGACCGATGACGCGCCGGTGACGGCGATCGCCGTCTACGGCGCGGCGCTGATCCTGGGCTTTGGCGCCTCGGCGCTGTATCACATGACGCCCTGGGAAGGGCCGCGGCCGATCTTTCGCCGCATCGACCATGCCGCGATCTATGTGAAGATCGCGGCGACCTATACGCCGATTGTCGCGCTGATCGGCTCGGCCTTTGCCTGGGTGGTGCTGGCGGTGGTCTGGCTTCTCGCTCTGGTCGGGCTGACGATGAAGCTGGCCTTATGGCGCAATCCAGGTCGGTTCGGGCCGTTCCTGTACCTCGGGCTCGGCTGGCTGTCGGTGCTGCTGATCTGGCCGGTGGTGCAGACCTTTCCGCCGGCGGTGGCGATCCTGATCCTGTGCGGCGGGCTGCTGTATTCCGCCGGGGTGATCTTCTACAACTGGGACAGCCTGAAATTCTCGAATGCGATCTGGCACGCCTTCGTGCTGGCCGCCTCGGGATGTTTCTTTGCCGCCATCACCGTGGGCACCTTTGCCGGAACCTAGGTTCCGGCAAGCAGTTGCGCCATGGTCTGCCGCACCACAGCGATCCGCGCGGCATTGGGCGGATGGGTGCCCAGAAAACGGTTGCCGGGGTCGGGGATGCGGGCAAAGAACCCGGCGCCCACCAGCGGATCGAACCCGGCATCAAAGGCGATGACCGTGCCCAGCCGGTCGGCCTGAAGCTCGTATTCCTGCGAATAGGTCCGCGCCCCCACCTCGGCACCCAGTTGCTGGGCGCTGAGGATCGCCTCGGCCGAACCGCCGCCCATCACCGAGGCGATCTCGCCCATCACCGCGGCGCCGATGGTGGCGTTGCGGGTCTGGCTGTCGAGATGGCCAAGGATATGGTGCGACGCCTCATGCGCCATCACGAAGGCGAGTTCGTCGGCGTGGCGCACCTCGGCGATCATCGCAAGGGTAAAGGCGATCACAGGCCGGCCCTGGTCGTCCACGGTCTGGAAGGCATTGGCCGGCATCCCCGGCCGGTCGTCGACAAGGATGCGGAAATCGCAGTCGGCCCGCGGGGCAAGGGCCCGGCATTCGCGCTCGGCCACGGGTTCGACCGCGGAAACGGTGGCGATGAAGAGCCGTGCCTGCGCGTAAAGATCGACCTCGGGCGCGGCCTGCATCGCCACCGGCACCACCACGGCGGGCTGCGGCGCGGCGCAGGCCGAAACCATAAGGGCAGCCGCCACGGCGGCAGGACGAAGGGACAGGGGCATCGGGCGGCGGGCTGCTCTCTCGCGGCACCGTTCGCCGGCACCATTCGCGCCATTCTAGGCAAGCGCGCCGCCAGCGGCCAGTGCCGTTGCCGTGATCGGCGGCCGCCCGCCCGCCAGTGCCGCCCGCTTGCCCGGCGCGGCCTGACGGCCTAGTCTGGCGCCATGCTGTCCATCGAACATGATTTCGACGCCACGGTCGTGACCCTGACCGACGAAGGCCCCGCCCCCCTGCAAGAGGATGTGACGGTGACCGCCTTCGAGGATTGCGTGACCTTCGAACAATACGACCCGCGCAGCGATTCGGTGATGAAGATCACGCTGTCGCCGTTGCAGGTCGAAGAGCTGATCGCGGCGCTGGACCTGCCCGAGGGGATCTATCGGCAGAAGGACGCGGATCAGTAGGGTGGGTCAAGACCCACCTTACCCCGCCACCCTGAACACCTTGTCCCGCGCCGCAGCCCCGCGCACCAGCGCCAGCCGCCCCGGCGCCACACCAAGAGCGCGCGCCAGCAGGCGTTGCACCGCGGCATTGGCCTTGCCGTCCTCGGGCACCGCCGTCACCCGGATGCGGATTGCCCCGTCCTCGACCGTCATCGCCTCGCGCCCGGCGCGCGGCGTCACCCGCACGGCGATTTCCGCACCCGGCAGCGCAAGCGCCGAAAGATCCGGCAGATCGTCCCGCGCCATGCCAGCCCCGCTTGCCCCGGCCCCTTGCCCGCAGGATAGTCCACCGAAACGGAGGATGGAATGCGCACCGGATTTTTCAGCGACGAACGCTGCTTCTGGCATACCGGCGGCAATTATGCCGGCATGTTCCCGGTCGGCGGGCTGGTGCAGCCGGCGGCGACCGGCGGCCTGCCGGAAAACCCCGAAACCAAGCGGCGGCTGAAGAACCTGATCGAGGTCACCGGCCTGATGCGCGACCTGATCCCGCGCGGGGCGCCCGTGGCCAGCCGCGACGACCTGCTCCGCGTCCACCCGGCAAGCTATCTCGACGCCTTCAGGGCGCTGTCGGATGCCGGCGGCGGCGAGCTTGGCCTGCGCACCCCTTTCGGCCCCGGCGGGTTCGAGATCGCCGCCCTTTCCGCCGGCCTTGCCACCGCCGCGCTGGCCGAGGTCATCGCCGGAACGCT
This sequence comes from uncultured Rubellimicrobium sp., assembly GCA_964540965.1. Lineage (GTDB taxonomy): Bacteria > Pseudomonadota > Alphaproteobacteria > Rhodobacterales > Rhodobacteraceae > JADYZU01. Next base: position 42,427 of record CAZIOT010000017.1, read on the forward strand.
CGACAATGCCTATGCCCTGTCGCGCCCGCCCGGCCACCATTGCCTGCCCGACTGGCCCAACGGATTCTGCCTGCTGGCCAATGTCGCCATCGCGATCCGCGCCGCGCAGGCGCGGGATCCCGGCCTGCGCATCGCCGTGCTTGACTGGGACGTGCATCACGGCAACGGCACCGAGGCGATATTCTATGACGACCCCTCGGTCCTCACCATCTCGATCCATCAGGAGAACAACTATCCGCTGGACACCGGGGGTTTTGCCGACCGTGGCACCGGCGCCGGCGCCGGGTTCAACCTCAACCTGCCGCTGCCGCCCGGCACCGGCCATCGCGGCTATCTTGCGGCGATGGAGCGGCTGGCCCTGCCGGCGATCCGCGCCTTCCGCCCCGATGCGATCATCGTCGCCTGCGGCTTTGATGCCGCGGTGAACGACCCCCTGGGCCGGATGCTGGCCACGGCCGAGACGTTCCGGCTGATGACGGGACAGGTGATGCAGGCCGCGGCGGACCTGTGTTCCGGCCGGCTCGTGCTGGTGCACGAGGGCGGGTATTCGGAAACCTATGTGCCGTTCTGCGGCCATGCGGTGATCGCGGAACTGGCGGCTAGCACTGTTATCGCCCCCGACCCGATGGCCGAAACCTATGCCCGCCGCCAGCCCGGGGCCGAGATGGAGGCGTTCATCGACAGCCGGATCGCGGCGATGGCGGCGGCGTTGCAGGGTGGGTCTTGACCCACCTTACCCGGCGATGAACCCGCCCGCCTTCCAGCCGACCAGCATCGCCGGCGCATTGGTATTGCCGCCCGGCAGGGTCGGGAACACGCTGGCGTCCGCCACCCGCAACCCGGCAACGCCATGGACCCGCAACCGCGGATCGACCACCGCAGTCGCCGCCTCCGGCCCCATCCGCGCGGTGCAGGACGGGTGATAGACCGTCCCCGACCGGGCGCGGAAATCGGCAACCAGCGCCGCGTCGGACACCACCTCCGGCCCCGGCCGCAGTTCCGCGTCGATCAGCCGCGCCAGGGGCGGCGCGGCGGCGATGCGGCGCAGCATCTTCACCGCCGCCAGCATTTCCGCGACATCGTGATCGGTGCCATAGGCATTTGCGACGATCCGCGGCGGCGCAAAGGGGTCGGGCGAGACGAGCGTGATTTCCCCCCGCGACGTCGGCCGGCAGTTCGATAGTCCCAGCGAAAACCCCGGCCACGGATCGGGGGTCAGCACCGGCCGCTCTCCGTCGCGCGGGATCAGTGTCGAGAAGGCCTGCATGTACAGCTGCATGTTCGGCCGCGGCAGATCGGCCGAGGTGCGGAAGAACCCGCCGCCATGGTTGATCGACAGGGACAAGGGCCCGCCGCCGGTCAGCAGCCATTGCGCGCCCACGCGCAACTTGCCCCACCACGGCCGCAGCACATCGTTCAGCGTCGGCACCTTCATGCGGTAGCTGTAGTTCAGGCCCTGATGGTCGCTCAGATGCCGGCCGACATTGGGATTGTCGACCAGCACCGGCAGGCCCATCGCCTGCAACGCCGCCCCCGGCCCGATCCCCGACAGCATGAGGAGTTGCGGCGTGTTCACCGCGCCGCCGGCCAGCACCACCTCGCGCGCCCGCGCGCTTCTCATCTCCCCGCCGCGGCGATACTCGACCCCCACCGCGCGGCGCCCGTCGAACAGCACCCGCGTCGCCTGCGCCCGCGTCAGCACCGTGACGTTGCCGCGCCGCATCGCCGGCCGCAGAAAGGCCCGCGCCGCCGAATTGCGCCGGCCGCCGCGGATGGTCATCTGGTAGATGCCGGCGCCATCCTGCACCGCTCCGTTGAAATCGGCGTTGCGGGCGATGCCCACCGCCTCGCAGGCCGCCAGATAGGGTTCGACCAGCGGATGCACCAGTCCGCGGTTCGATGACACGAACAGCGGCCCGCCCTGCCCGCGCCAGTCGTCGGCGCCGGCCTCGTTATGCTCCATGGCGCGGAAATCGGGCAGGACATCGGCGAAAGCCCAGCCGGGATTGCCCGCCGCCGCCCAGTCGTCGTAATCGCCCTGATGGCCGCGGATCCAGACCATGGCATTGATCGCCGACGATCCGCCCAAAATCCTGCCGCGCGGCCAGTGGTCGGCGGCGCCGGCAAGGCCGGCATCGGGCTCGGTGCGATACATCCAGTTGACGGCGGGGTTGTAAAACAGCTTGCCATAGCCCAGCGGCATCTGCACGAACAGCCGCCGGTCGCTGCCGCCGGCCTCGAGCACGAGGATGCGCAGCCGCGGATCCTCGGACAGCCGCCAGACCAGCGCGCAGCCGGCCGATCCGGCGCCGACGACGATGACATCGAAATCCCCGATCATGGCTTTCGCTAGCAAGCCGCCCGCCGCCGCCGCCCCGCCATCCGCGACATGCCCTGTCGCAATCCGGAAACTGCCCGCCCCTGTCTCATTCCGGCGCAAACAGCCAACGGGAGGCGAGACCCCCGGCGCCTCTCACCACCCCCCTCTGGCGGTCGCCGCCGCGACCCCCTACCCTTGCCGGCAATCGCAACCGGAGTCGTCCATGCCTGCGCCCAATCCTGCCGCCCTCGACCTGCTTCTGACCCGCCAGTCGCGCCCGGCGCGCAGCCTGACCCTGCCGATTCCGTCCCATGACCAGATCGTCACCCTCTTGACCGCCGCCGCCCGCGTCCCCGACCATGGCAAGCTGGTGCCCTGGCGCTTCATCGTGCTGACGCGGCCGGCACTCGACCGGCTGGCCGCGCTGGTGCCCGTCCGCGGGGCGGCGCTGGGGGTCGAGGACGAGAGGATCGCCAAATCCGTCGCGCAATACCGCGATGCCGATCTGGCCGTGGTCGTGGTCGGCTGTCCGCGCGGCACCGACCGGATCCCGGCCATCGAACAGACCCTTTCGGCCGGCGCCGTCTGCATGACCCTGATCGCCGCCGCCACCGCCGCCGGCTGGGGCGCCAACTGGCTGACCGGCTGGCCGGTCTATGACGCCGGCTTTGCCACCGAGGGCCTTGGCCTGAGCGGCGACGAATGGGTGGCCGGCGTCATCCATATCGGCACCGCCAGCGCCGATTTCCCCGACCGTCCGCGGCCCGACATCGCCGCCATCACCACCTGGGCCACGACGTGATCCTGACAGCTTTCGGCCGCGCGTTGGCGCAACTTGCCGACCGCAGGTTCCGGCGGGTGCTGTGGCTTGGGCTCGGCATCACCGTGCTCTTGCTGATCCTGTTCTACGCCGGCTTTCTCTGGTTCCTCGAATGGCTCGACCCCGGCAGTTTCGTGCTGCCGATCTTCGGGCAGGTCGGCTGGGCCGGCGACCTTCTGGGCTGGGTCGGGCTGGGGGTGATCCTCGTCCTGTCGATGTTCCTGATGATCCCCGTCGCCTCGGCCATCACCTCGCTGTTTCTCGACGACGTCGCCGATGCGGTCGAGGCGGAGTACTACCCCGACCTGCCGCCCGTGCCGCGCGTCGGGTTCCTCGAGGGCGTGGTCGAGACCGTCAGCTTTCTGGGCCTGATGATCGCCGCCAACCTGATTGCGCTGTTCTTTGCCGGCATCCTGCCCTTCGGCTATCCGGTCGTCTTCTACCTGATGAACGGCTGGCTGCTCGGGCGCGAATATTTCCAGATCGCCGCCCTGCGCCGCGAGGGGCGCGAAGGCGCCCGCGCCCTGCGCCGCCGCAATGCAGGCACGATCTGGCTGGCCGGTTGCCTGATGGCGCTGCCACTGTCGATCCCGCTGGTGAACCTCTTCATCCCGGTGCTTGGCGCCGCGACCTTTACCCACCTCTATCACGGGCTGAGTGGCCGGGGCGCTATCCCGCCGGCGCGTCGGCGCTGACGCGGTCCATCCGGTCGAACCAGTCGAAATCCTCGACCGAGATCAGGTTCGACATCAGCACCGCCGCGAGGATCGCCCAGAGCACCACCGCGACAAGCGTGGTGATCCGGGCCTTGCGGCCGACCTGCGGATTGGCCGGGGCCGAGGCATGGGTGCCCGGCACCACATGGCCCGCCTCGCCCTGCGTGGTCAGCCTGAGCGGCAGGATGATGAGGAAGACAAGAAACCAGATCACGGCGAACAGCACGATGGCCGAGGTGATGGACATGGGCCTAGACCTCCTCAAGCTCGATCAGGCAGCCGTTGAAGTCCTTGGGATGCAGGAACAGCACCGGATGGCCATGGGCGCCGATCTTCGGCTCGCCGCTGCCCAGGACGCGCGCACCGCTGGCGGTCAGCCGGTCGCGGGCGGCGCGGATATCGGCGACCTCATAGCAGATATGATGGATGCCGCCGGCGGGATTGCGCTCCAGAAAGGCGGCGACCGGCGATGCCTCTCCCAACGGCTGCATCAGTTCGATGCGGGTGTTGGGCAGGTCGACGAACACCACGGTCACCCCATGTTCGGGCAGCGGTTGCGGCGGCTGGACGGTGGCGCCAAGCGTGCCGCGATACTGTTCGGCGGCGGCGGCAAGGTCCGGCACCGCGATGGCGACATGGTTGAGACGTCCGATCATGAAGGGCTCCGCGCTGCGATGGCCTTCTTTACGGGCGGCGGGCGGGGCACCGCAAGGGCCGGTGCCGCTGCCGATCGTCGCGGCGCTTAATCCTTCGTTCACCGGAATCGGCACAAAGTGCCGGGGCTGCCATCCATCCGAAGGGGAATCGCCGATGGACGATCCGTTCTCCGCCCGCCTGCCCGCCGCTGCCCGCCCGCTTGCCGGCCTGACCATCCTCGCGGTCGAGGACAGCCGTTTCGCGTCCGAGGCTTTGCGCCTGATCTGCCAGCGGTCGGGCGCGCGCCTGCGCCGCGCCGATACGCTGGCCCATGCGCGGCGCCACCTGGCCGTCTACCGGCCTGGCTGCGTCATCATCGATCTGGGCCTGCCCGATGGTTCCGGGCTGGACCTGATCCGCGACCTTGCCGCCGGCCATCCCCGCATCGACCGCATTCTGGGGATGAGCGGCGATCCAGGGGCCGAGGCCGCGGCACGAAGCGCCGGCGCCGACGCCTTCCTGCTCAAGCCGCTGGGGTCGGTCGCACAGGTGCAGGCAGCGATCCTCGGCGCGGCCTTGCGGCGAGAGGCTGAGGAAGAGCGGATCATCCCCGATGCCGTGGCCTTCCGCGACGACCTGCATCATGCCGCGGGCGTGCTGGCGGCGCCGGATGGCCGCTCGCTCGACTATCTGGCGCAGTTTCTGGGCGGTGTCGCCGCCAGCGCCGGCGACAGGCCGCTTTCCGCCGCCGTCGCCGACCTTGCCGCCGCCCGCAGCGGCGGCGGCGTCGATCCGGCAAGGGCGCGGCTGGCGGAACTGGTCAGGGCGCGGCTGCGCGCGGCGCCGGGGTTCTAGGTCGTCTGGCGCCGCCGGTTTCCGTCCGGAAACCGGATCAGAGCCCGCACGGGCTCTGCCTGCGTTTTCCGTCCGGAAAACGTGCTGCGGCACCGGGTCAGCGGGGATCGTCTCACCGATAACCCCGCCCAGGGCCCCTACCCCGCCGGATCCTCGGCCACCAGGATCGGCTGCATCAGCGCGGTCAGCGCCAGCTTCTGCCGCCCCGCGGCATCGAAATTCGCAGGATCCAGCCAGCGATCGAACGCCGCCTTCAGCGCCGGCCATTCCCTGTCGATGGCCGCGAACCAGGCGGTGTCGCGGTTGCGGCCCTTGACCACCGCTGCCTGCCGGAAGATGCCCTCGTAAGACAGGCCCAGCCGGCCCGCCGCCCGCCGCGACGGCCGGTTGGCGGCATCGCATTTCCATTCATAGCGGCGATAGCCGGCGTCAAAGGCCCAGCCCATCATCAGCGCCATCGCCTCGGTCGCGGCGGGGGTGCGCTGGATGGCCGGCGACAGGCAGATATGCCCGACCTCGATCGACCCGGCATTGGGGTCGATGCGCAGATAGGCCGCCACCCCGGCGGCAAGCCCGGTGGCCTTGTCGCGCAGGACATAGAACCAGGGGTCGGTCTTTTCCGCCATCCCGGCCAGAAAATCGCGATAGGCGACAGGATCGTGGAACGGGCCATAGGGCAGATAATCCCAGATCGCGTCATCGGCGCTGTTGGCGGCAAAAAGCTCGGCGGCATGGCGCGCGGGATCCAGCCGTTCCAGCCGGACATGCCGCCCCTCGATCACCGCCGGGCCGGGGCGGGGCGGCGGGGTCCAACCGGGGACGGGAAAACCGAAACGGGCATCGGACATCGGGCAACCTCCTGTTCGGCCTTCTGCTGAGGGCGACCCTAGCGGGCGGAACCGGCGGCGTCACCGGGCCAGCATCGCCCGGTTGATCCGGCCAGATGCCCCGCTACAGCACGATCCCCGGATCGCTGCCCAGATCGAGGCCCGGAAACACCGCGCCTTCGATCACCCCGCGCGGCAGACCGAACAATCCGCGCATCACCCAGCCGACATGGGCGCGCAGGTCGCGCGTCGGCATCAGGTCGCGGTCCGCGTAAAGCCCGGCCAGCCCCGGCCAGTCGCCCATGACCCGCCCGCCGTCCAACGCGCCGCCGGCGAACAGCATCGCGCCGCCGGTGCCGTGGTCGGTGCCCCGCGTGCCGTTCTCGCGGGCGGTGCGGCCGAATTCGGTGACGCACAGCACCGCCGTCCGGTCCCAGACCGGCCCCAGCCCGTCCTTGAGCGCCAGGATCGTTTCGGCCAGTGCGGTCAGCGGCCGCGTCAGCGTGTTGGCCTGCGCGCCATGCGTATCCCAGCCCGACAGCGAGAACGAGACGATCCGCGTCTCGCGCCGCAGGCGCCCGGCGGCGAATTCCGCCAGCCGCAGATGCCCGGCCGATCCGCCGGTCATCTCGCCCTCCTCGGCAAGGTCGTCGACGATGCCCAGCGCCGCCATTGTCGCATCGCGGAACAGCGGGTCGTCATGTGTCACCATGTCGATCAGGCTGCGCGCCGCCGGCGACAGGCCCAGCCTGGCATCGGGCGACCAGCGGCTGACCGGCGCCACACCCGACAGGATCTTCATCTCCTCGCGGCCGATGGCATAGGCGGTCTCGGCCTCGATCCCCGGCACCGCCTGCAACAGCCGGTTCAGCCAGCCATCGCGCGAGGTGCCGGCGACGATCGAGTCGGTCCCGGCCTCGAGAATGTCCTGCCCGTCGAAATGGCTGCGCTTGTCGCGATAGGGGGTCGAGACGGCGTGGACCGCGCCGAACTGCCCGGCCTGCCACAAGGGGCGCAACGGGTCGAGCGCCGGATGCAGCCCCCAGAACCCGTCAAGATCGGGCACCGCCTGCGCCACCAGCGTCGGCCGCAGCCCGGCAAGCAGCGGATCGCCCGCCGGCCGGATCGCGTCCAGCCCGTCCAGCGCGCCGCGCAGCACGATGACGACCAGCCGTTCGTCCCACGGCGCCGACGCGAGCGCGATCGGGGTGACAAAGGGGCTTGCCGCCAGCGAACAGCCCCAGCCCAGGCCGCGGGTCAGGAAACGGCGACGGTTCATCCTCATCTCCTCTGGAACGCGGCCGAGGCCAGCACGACGCCGATGCCGGTCGGCCGGTCCTCGGCCGCGGCGGCGGCGAAGGCGACCGGATCGGGCACCGGCGACAGCGCCGCGGCGACAAAATCGCGCGGGTCGGGCAGGTCGGGCAGCAGGGCCACCGGCGCCCGCATCGCCCATTCGATACGGCCGGCCATGAATTGCGGCGTGATCCAGGCCGCGGCTTCGTCCGCCCAGCCGTCCGGCCCCGGCGCCTGTTCCCAGGGCTGGCCCATCACCGTCAGCGGGATCTGGAACCGCCGCCGCGACTCTCGCACATCGGTTTCGATCAGCACGGCGGGCGGCACCGCCAGTGCCCGCAGGCCGGCGGCAACATATTCGAACGGCATGCGCACCTTGGCGGCGGGATTGGCCCAGGCCAAAGGATGTTCAAGCAGGGCGGTGACAACGGCAAGCAGGTCGCCGCCGCTGTCGCGGAACGCGGCATCCAGTGTGTCGACCAGCGCCTCGGGCGGATCGTCGGCGATGAAATGGCGCGCCAGCTTGACCGAGATGAACCGCGCCGTGGCCGGATGCGCGGCGAGCCCCTCCAGCGCGGCGCGGATGGTCGACAGGTCGGCCCGCGCCGGATAGGCGGTATCAAGCACGGTTTCCGCCCCCGGCTCGGCATAGGCCGGGCGATAGACGGTGCGGCCGGCGTCCATGTCCCAGCCAAGGCCGGTCAGAAGCTCGGCCAGTTGCCGCACGTCGTCCTGATCATAGGGGCCATCGACGCCCACCGTATGCAGTTCCAGCAATTCGCGGGCGAGGTTTTCATTCAGGCCGCGGTCGCGGCGCTGCGCCGCATCGGAATTCGGCCCCATGGAATCGGTCTGGTCGAGATAGGCCAGCATCATCGGATGGGTGATGACCGCGGCCAGCAGGTCGGCGAAGCGGCCGGTGATGTTCGGGCGAATCGCCTCCTCGACAAAGGGCGTCACCAGATGAGCGGTCTGACCGCTTTTCGACCGGACGGTGAAATGGTTGGCCCAGAAGGCCACCAGCCGTTCGCGCAGTCCATCGGCGGTATGGACCCAGCGGGCAAGCGTGGCGCCAAAGGTCGCCAGCCGCAGCGCATTGGCGCGGGCGGTCAGGCGGTCGTGTTCCTCTTGCGCGGCGGCGGAGATGGCGGGGTCGTCGTCGCGGCGCAGCCGGCTGAGCGCGCGGAACTGGCCGGGCGTCGGTGTGGCATCGGCAAACTGCGGAATGGGAAAGTCGCGCGCGATATGGTCCGGCCCGGTCAGCCGGGCGATCATGTCGCCTGCCGATGCCGGCGGGGCGATCACCGGCGACAGGCCGGTGCCAAAGCGGATCGCGGCGATTTCGGGAACAAAGGGCATGGCGGCCTGCGCGGCAAGGGGCCGCCCCAATATGGGGCCGCCCATCCCCGCGGCAAAGGGGGCGCGGTCGCCCGTCGCCGGATCGTGCGCGGCCGCGCCTTATGCCTCGGCCGGGATCACGCGCAGGCGCAGGTCGCGCAACTGTTCGTTCGTGGGTTCCGAAGGCGCACCCATCATCACATCCTCGGCCCGCTGGTTCATCGGGAACAGGATCACCTCGCGGATGTTCTGTTCGTCGGCCAGCAGCATGACCACGCGGTCGATCCCCGCCGCGCAGCCGCCGTGCGGGGGCGCGCCATACTGGAACGCGTTGACCATGCCGCCGAACCGCTTCCTCACCTCGTCCTCGCCATAACCGGCGATCTCGAACGCCTTGAACATGATCTCGGGCTTGTGGTTGCGGATGCCGCCCGACACCAGTTCATAGCCGTTGCAGGCAAGGTCATACTGATAGGCATGGACGGCAAGCGGATCGCCCGCCAGCGCCTCGAGGCCACCTTGCGGCATCGAGAACGGGTTGTGTTCGAAATCGTATTTTCCGGTCTCGGGGTCTTTCTGATACATCGGGAAATCGACGATCCAGGCAAAGGCGAAACGGTCCTTTTCGGTGAGGCCCAGTTCCTCGCCGATGACATTGCGCGCCTTGCCGGCGATCTTTTCGAACACCTGCGCCTTGCCGCCCAGGAAGAACACGGCGTCGCCGATCCCAAGGCCAAGCTCTCGCCGGATGGCCTCGGTCCGCTCCGGCCCGATGTTTTTGGCCACCGGTCCGGCGGCCTCTCTGTCACCAAAATAGGCTTCACGTAGCAGTTCTGCTTCGTCAACACTTCCCGCTTCGAGCAGGCGGTCAATACGATCAATCAACGCGTCCGACTGTTCCGCCGTGAGCTCAGGAAAAGCTTCTGCTCTTTCAAAAGACGCTTCCCGCAACGCTTTTGCTGCACGCGCCCTTTCCTCGGCAGTTCCGAACAATAGCTGTATTTGGGTTGAAAGGCTCTTGGCACCCTTGACTAGGGGATTGGTCCGCTCGCGCCAGAAGATATACCCCATCCCGGGCAGACCTTCCTTCTGCGCAAAGGCGTTCATCCGGTCGCAGAACTTGCGGCTGCCGCCGGTCGGGGCCGGGATCGCCCGCACCTCGTTGCCGGCGGTTTCCAGCAGTTTCGCGAACACGGCAAAGCCCGAGCCGCGGAAGTGTTCGCTCACATCCGCCATGCGGATCGGGTTGCGCAGGTCGGGCTTGTCGCTGCCATACCACAGCGCCGCATCGCGGTAGGAAATAAGCGGCCAGTCTGTATCGACCTTCCGCCCGCCGCCGAATTCCTCGAAAATCCCGGTGATGACCGGTTGCACGGTGGCGAACACGTCCGCCTGCTCGACAAAGCTCATCTCGAGGTCAAGCTGGTAGAAGTCGGTGGGGCTCCGGTCGGCGCGCGGATCCTCGTCGCGGAAACAGGGCGCGATCTGGAAATAGCGGTCAAAGCCCGAGACCATCAGCAGTTGCTTGAACTGCTGCGGCGCCTGCGGCAGGGCATAGAACTTGCCCGGATGCAGCCGCGACGGCACCAGAAAATCGCGCGCGCCTTCGGGCGAGGACGCGGTGATGATCGGCGTCTGGTATTCGCGGAACCCCTGATCCCACATCCGCCGCCGGATCGAGGCCACCACGTCCGACCGCAGCTTCATCTTGCGCTGCATGTCCTCGCGCCGCAGGTCGAGGTAGCGGTATTTCAGCCGGGTTTCCTCGGGGTATTCCTGATCGCCGAACACCATCAAGGGCAATTCGGCAGCGGCGCCCAGCACCTCAACGTCGCGGATGAACACCTCGATGTCGCCGGTCGGGAGTTTCGGGTTGCGCAAGCCTTCGTCGCGCGCCTTGACCACGCCGTCGATGCGGACGCACCATTCCGAGCGAAGCTTCTCGACCTCGCGGAAGGCCGGGCTGTCGGGGTCGCACAGTACCTGGGTGATGCCGTAATGGTCGCGCAGGTCGACGAACAGGATGCCGCCATGGTCGCGGATCCGGTGGACCCAGCCCGACAGGCGCACGTCATGGCCGGCATCGGTCAGGCGCAACTCGTCACAGGTATGGCTGCGGTAGCGATGCATCGGGGCCTCCTTGACCGTCCCTCGGTCGGCGAATGTCCCGCGCGATACATCGCGCGCGCGGACGGAAGTCAAGGCAGAGGTCGCGGGCCGGCCAACTGCGGCACGGTTGCAGCACGGGACAAGATTCGCGCGGGAGTCATGATAATGTTAACGAAAATGAAGCTTATGGCACCTTGCCGATATCAAGCCTTTTGCGAATCACCTCGCCCGTGCCCATAGTCTGCCCTTGGAACGGCCAGCGACCTGCGGTGCGCCAGCCCGCGATGCCCCTGGCCCGGACAGGACATGTGAGGCAGCCATGTGGGATCGCGCCCTTGAAATCTTCCTGAAGCGGTTCATCACCCGGGGGCGGCTTGCCGTCACCCTGCCCTCGGGCAAGGTGATCGAGGCCGGCGATCCCGCAGCGCCGCCCTATGCGATCCGCATCACTGACCCGGCCATCGTGCGCAAGCTGTGCCTTGATCCCGACATGGGGCTGGGCGAAGGCTATATGGACGGCAAGCTGCTGATCCAGAATGACGATCTGCGCGGGCTGTTCCGCCTGCTGGCGCAGAACATCTACCGCGACACGCAACTGCCGCTGTGGCAGCGGCCGATCGGCTGGGCGCGGTCGCTGTTGCGCCACCTGATGATGATCAATCCGGCGGGGCGGTCGAAATCGAACGTCGCCCATCACTATGACCTGTCGGCCGAGCTTTACGAACTGTTCCTCGACAGCGACCGGCAATATTCCTGCGCCTACTGGAGCCATGACGGCATGACGCTGGAACAGGCGCAGGAGGCCAAGAAGCAGCATATCGCCCGCAAGCTGCTGCTGCGGCCGGGGCTGCGGGTGCTGGACATCGGCTGCGGCTGGGGCGGCATGGCGCTGACGCTGGCGCGCGATTTCGGCGTGCGGGTGGTGGGCGTCACCCTGTCGGAAGAGCAGCTCAAGGTCGCCCGCGCCAGGGCGCAGGCGGCGGGGCTGGCGGGTCAGGTCGAATTCCACCTGATGGATTACCGCAAGGTCGAAGGCCCCTTCGACCGCATCGTCAGCGTCGGCATGTTCGAACATGTCGGCGTGCCGCAATACCAGACCTTTTTCAACAAGGTCCGCGATCTGTTGACCGAGGATGGCGTCGCCCTGATCCACACCATCGGCCAGAACGGCATCCCGCAGGCGTCAAGCAGCTGGATCCTGAAATACATCTTCCCCGGCGGCTATACCCCGGCCCTGTCCGACACCGCGCCGCGGATCGAAAGGGCCGGGCTTTGGATCGAGGATATCGAATTCCTGCGCCTGCATTACGCCAGGACGCTGGCGGCCTGGCATGACCGGTTCATGGCCAATATCGACCGGCTGCCGCCGGCGATGGACGACCGGTTCAAGCGGATGTGGCGGTTCTACCTGCTGTCGATGGAGATGAGCTTCACCTCGGGCCGGCTGATGGTGCAGCAATACCAGCTGTCCAGACAGATGCTGTCGGTGCCGGTGACACGGGAATACCTCTACCGGCAGGACGGGACCGACGCGCTGGCCCACGCCGCCGAGTGAACCCGGCCGGGCCTAAAGGCCCGCCGCGATCAGCCCGCGCAGCGAATTGCCGACCCAAAGCCGCACCCGACCCAGATCATCGGCCAGCAGCACCTCCTCGGGGCAGGCCAGTTCCTCGCGCAGCACCCCCGGCAAGAGGCCGCAGGACAGGGGCGGCGTCCGCATCCCCTGCCCGCGGTCGAAAAACACCGTGGTGATGGTGCCGTCGCAGACCTCGCCCCGTTCGTTGAGAAAGATCGCCTCGTCGACGCCGGGCGGCAGCGCGGCGCGTTCGGCGTCATAAGCGGCGCGGCGGGTGCTTTTCAGCCCGAGCCACGGGTCGGTGGAGGCAAGCCGCCGGCCGGCGACCTTCAGTCGCCAGTCGGCGGCGGGCGGCGGCAGGGCCGCGGTCTCGACCGCGATACTGCCGCCGCGGTCGAGCGTCAGGCGCAGCCTGACGGGCGCGGCGGCATGGGCGGCCATGGCCGCCCGCGCCGCCGCGGCGTCAAACGCCCAGCCCAGCGCCGCCGCCCCGCGCGCCATCCGCGCCAGATGGCGCGAGAGGCGCGCCGGATCGGCATCCGCGCGCAGGGTCTCGATCAACCTCAGCGCGGGATCAGTGCCGCCGTCACGAAGCGCGCTTTCCACAACGCCTCCTCCCATTCTCCCTCGGCGGTCGAATCGGCGACCACGCCGCCGCCGACGTTCATCACGATATCCTCGCCGGTCAGCGACAGCGTGCGGATCGCCACGCTGAAATCGGCGCTGCCGTCGGGCGCCATCCAGCCGATGGCGCCGCAATAGACGCCGCGCTGGTGCGGCTCGACCTCGCGGATGATCTCCATCGCGCGGATTTTCGGCGCCCCGGTGATGGAACCGCAGGGAAACAGCGCCGGCATCAGCGCGGCCAGCCCGGGCGGGTCACGCAATTCGGCCGTGATGGTCGAGGTCATCTGATGCACGGTGGCATAGCGTTCGACCGCGAAAAGATCGGGCACCCGGACCGAGCCGATCCGCGCCAGCCGGCCGATGTCGTTGCGCAGCAGGTCGACGATCATGAGGTTTTCGGCGCGGTCCTTGGCGCTGGCCGCCAGTTCGGCGGCAATCGTCGCGTCCCGGCCCGGGTCAGGGTCGCGCGGCCGCGTGCCCTTCATCGGCCGCGCGGTGATGCGGCCCCCGGCATCCAGCCGGAAGAACAGCTCGGGCGAGCGCGACACCACCACCGGCCCGGCGCCAAGGTCGGCAAAGGCGCCCTGCCGCACCGGCCCGGTGCGGCGCAGGGCGCCGTAAAGGCCAAGGGGCGTGCCCTGCACCAGCCGCGCCCGCATCGGAAAGGTCAGGTTGACCTGATAGCAGTCACCGGCGGCGATATAGTCCTTCACCCGCGCCATCGCACGGTCGTATTCGCCACGGGCGATGTCCGGCACCGGCCGTTCCATCCGCGTCGCCGCCCCCTCGCCGGCCGCGCGGGCAAGGATCGGGCCGCCGTCAAGCGGCCCGTCGAAGATGCCCATGACCAGCAAGGGCCCCGTCCCGCGCATCAGCGGCGCCAGCCGCGGCTCGAACGCAAGTCCGGCCTCGTAGGCGATCCATCCGGCAACCCAGCCGCCCGCCGCCCGCGCGGCATCCAGCCGCGCCAGCGCCGGCAGCACCCCGGCGGCATCGCGCGCGACCACCAGGTCGCGCGCGCCGGAAAACAGCGCCGGCACCCCGCCGGGCCCGTGTTCCACCAGAATCTGCGCCGGTTTTTCCATGGCCCCCGGTCTAGGGCGCGCCCCGCCGCGCCGCCAGCGGGAAAGGGGCGCGTCATGACCCAAAAACGACCGCCGTTCGGGGTTGCGCCCATGCCCCGCCTCTCTATAACGCCCGTCAATTTGCGCCGCCGCTGTCAGGGGACTCCCATGCCGAAAAGAACCGACCTTTCCTCGATTCTCATCATCGGCGCCGGTCCCATCGTCATCGGCCAGGCCTGCGAGTTCGACTATTCCGGAGCACAGGCCTGCAAGGCCCTGCGCGAGGAAGGGTATCGCGTCATCCTCGTCAACTCGAACCCGGCGACGATCATGACCGATCCGGGGCTGGCGGATGCAACCTATATCGAGCCGATCACCCCCGAAGTGGTCGCCCGGATCATCGAGAAGGAACGGCCCGACGCGCTGTTGCCGACCATGGGGGGGCAGACCGGGCTCAACACCGCGCTGGCCCTGGCAGACATGGGCGTGCTCGACCGCTTCGGGGTCGAGATGATCGGCGCCCGGCGCGAGGCCATCGAGATGGCCGAGGACCGCAAGCTGTTCCGCGAGGCGATGGACCGCATCGGGCTCGAGAACCCGCGCGCCACCATCGTCACCGCGCCGCTGGATTCGCGCGGCCGCAAGGACCTGCGCGCCGGCCTGCAGATGGCGCTCGACGCGCTCGAGGACATCGGCCTGCCCGCCATCATCCGCCCCGCCTTTACCCTGGGCGGCACCGGCGGCGGCGTGGCCTACAACCGCGCCGAATATGAACATTATTGCCGGTCCGGCATGGATGCCTCGCCCGTGGGCCAGATCCTTGTCGACGAATCCCTTCTGGGCTGGAAGGAATTCGAGATGGAGGTGGTGCGCGACAAGGCCGACAACGCCATCATCGTCTGTTCGATCGAGAACGTCGATCCGATGGGCGTCCACACCGGCGATTCGATCACCGTGGCCCCGGCCCTGACCCTGACCGACAAGGAATACCAGATCATGCGCAACGGCTCGATCGCCGTCCTGCGCGAGATCGGCGTCGAAACCGGCGGGTCGAACGTGCAATGGGCGATCAACCCCGCCGATGGCCGCATGGTGGTGATCGAGATGAACCCGCGGGTGTCGCGGTCCTCGGCCCTTGCGTCCAAGGCGACGGGCTTTCCCATCGCCAAGATCGCGGCCAAGCTCGCCATCGGCTACACGCTGGACGAACTGGACAACGACATCACGAAAGTGACACCGGCGTCCTTCGAACCCACCATAGATTATGTGGTGACCAAGATCCCGAGGTTCGCTTTTGAAAAGTTCCCCGGATCGAAACCCGAGCTGACCACCGCGATGAAATCGGTGGGCGAGGCGATGGCCATCGGCCGCACCTTCCATGAATCGATGCAAAAGGCGCTGGCCAGCCTTGAGACCGGCCTGACCGGCTTTGACGAGATCGACATCCCCGGCGCCCCTGACAAGGCCGCGATCACCGCCGCCCTGTCCAGGGCCACCCCCGACCGGCTGCGCACCATTGCGCAGGCGATGCGCCACGGCCTGGGTGATGACGAGATCAACGCCGTCACCGCCTATGACCCGTGGTTCCTGTCCCGCATCCGCGAGATCGTCGACGCCGAAACCATGGTCCGCAAGGACGGCCTGCCGCTGACCGAATCCGGCCTGCGCCGGTTGAAGATGCTGGGCTTTACCGACGCCCGGCTGGCGAAACTGACCGGGCGCGACGAAGGCCAGGTGCGCCGGGCCCGCGCCAATCTGGGCGTCACCGCCGTGTTCAAGCGGATCGACACCTGCGGCGCCGAGTTCGAGGCGCAGACCCCCTACATGTATTCGACCTATGAAGCCCCGGCGATGGGCGAGGTCGAATGCGAATCGCGGCCCTCCGACCGCAAGAAGGTGGTGATTCTGGGCGGAGGCCCGAACCGGATCGGCCAGGGCATCGAATTCGACTATTGCTGCTGCCACGCCTGTTTCGCCCTGACCGATGCCGGCTTCGAAACCATCATGATCAACTGCAACCCGGAAACCGTGTCGACCGACTATGACACTTCGGACCGGCTGTATTTCGAGCCGCTGACCTTTGAACATGTGATGGAGATCCTGCGGGTCGAGCAGGAGAACGGCACGTTGCACGGCGTCATCGTCCAGTTCGGCGGGCAGACGCCGCTGAAACTGGCCAATGCGCTTGAGGAGGCCGGGATCCCGATCCTCGGCACCAGCCCCGACGCCATCGACCTTGCCGAAGATCGCGAGCGTTTCCAGCAGCTTGTCAATGACCTTGGCCTGAAGCAGCCGGTCAACGGCATTGCCTCCTCGGGGCCGCAGGCGGTGGCGATCGCCGAACGGATCGGCTTTCCCCTGGTGATCCGCCCGTCCTATGTCCTTGGCGGCCGCGCGATGGAAATCGTGCGCGACATGGACCAGTTGAACCGCTACATCACCACCGCCGTGCAGGTCTCGGGCGACAGCCCGGTGTTGCTTGACAGCTATCTGTCGGGCGCGACCGAAGTGGACGTCGATGCGCTGTGCGACGGCGCCCGCGTCCATGTCGCGGGCATCATGCAGCATATCGAAGAGGCCGGCGTGCATTCCGGCGATTCTGCCTGCTGCCTGCCGCCCCATACCCTGCCCGCCGCCGTTCTGGACGAGATCGAGGCGCAGACGATCAAGCTGGCCCTCGCGCTCAAGGTCGTCGGCCTGATGAACGTGCAATTCGCGGTCAAGGACGGCACCATCTACCTGCTCGAGGTCAACCCGCGCGCCAGCCGCACCGTGCCTTTCGTCGCCAAGGCCACCGACAGCGCCATCGCCAGCATCGCCGCCCGCCTGATGGCCGGCGAGCCGCTGACGAATTTCCCGCAGCGCCCGGCGTATGAAAACGTCAGCTACGACACCCCCCTGCCCTATGCCGACCCGATGACCCTTTGCACCCCGAACGTGCCCTGGTTCAGCGTCAAGGAAGCCGTGCTGCCCTTTGCCCGCTTTCCCGGCGTCGACACGCTGCTTGGCCCGGAAATGCGGTCCACCGGCGAGGTCATGGGCTGGGACCGCAGCTTTGCCCGCGCCTTCCTCAAGGCGCAGATGGGTGCCGGCGTGGTCCTGCCGACCGAAGGCCGCGCCTTCATCTCGATCAAGGATGCCGACAAGGGCCGCGAAATGGCCGAGGCCGCCAAGCTGCTGGTCGGCATGGGCTTTTCCGTTCTGGCGACCCGCGGCACCGCCGCCTGGCTGTCCTCGCACGGGATTCCCTGCGAACAGGTCAACAAAGTCTATGAGGGCGGCCGCACCATCGTCGACCGGCTCAAGGACGGCGATGTGGCGCTGGTGATGAACACGACCGAGGGGTCGCAGTCGGTGGGCGACAGCCGCGAAATCCGCGCCGTCGCGCTATACGACAAGATCCCCTATTTCACCACCGCCGCCGCGGCGCTGGCCGTCGCACAGGCAATGCAGGCGCGCAGCGAGGGCGAGGTGGGGGTCAGGGCGTTGCAGGCGTAATATGGGTCTTTGCTGGAACAC
Source organism: uncultured Rubellimicrobium sp. (assembly GCA_964540965.1). Lineage (GTDB taxonomy): Bacteria > Pseudomonadota > Alphaproteobacteria > Rhodobacterales > Rhodobacteraceae > JADYZU01. Next base: position 60,130 of record CAZIOT010000017.1, read on the forward strand.
CGAACTTGGCGATGCCAACTTCGGCAAGTTCGCGAGCGCTGAATCCGCCCTTGCGATACTGAGCAAAGGTTCACTAAAGTGGACCCGCCCCGGCGCATTCAATGACCCGTTCGACAGTCAAGCCAAGCTTCACGCCCCACTGTTTGATGACGCATTAAAGACCCTATTGCGTGACGCTTTCAGCGATCTTGTATTACTTCGTTCTAGAGTGAGCGCTCCGAATAATCCTTTTGCTCGGACAATGGCTGGCCTAGCGGATCATGTCCGGACGAACCGACTTGACATTGAACAGGTTCTTGACGAAATTTTTGTCGGCGCTCAGGAAAGTCTCACAGCGTCCGGCAGGATACGCGAACAGTTCTTCGACGAATTCGTTTCTGGATTACAGCAATCAAAAATTCTTTGTTTGACTAGGTCCTTCGACAATATTCTTATGTGGTCGCACTACGCTGACAGCCATAAGGGTGTGCTGATTGTTTTCGGAGCCAACAGTCCTGACAGTCAGTTTCGATTGGCGGCGCCAGTTCAGTATCAGACCTCGATCCCTTCATTTTTAGAGCCTGACGAATTTTCAAAAATGTTTACCGGTCAATTGGACTTTTCCAGTGACGAGATGACCAGCAAGATTATCGATCGCGTCATTATGACAAAATCACTGGATTGGAGCTACGAAAATGAATGGCGAGTTGTCGGAGGAAAAGGTTTCAGTCCAGATGCGCCTGTCGAATACAATTCTTTCCATGTAGATGACGTGCGAGCGGTTGTATTTGGCGCACGATACGATGCCGACGTTGCCAATTCCTTCCGAAAGGCAGCGGCTCCACTCTATCCTTCCTCATGCTGGTTTCGAGCCAGATTAAGCAACGACCGCTTTGCTGTTGATTTGGAAAGGCTTTAGTTCACGCCATATAAAACTGCTTCGGCAGCAAAAACGCCGCGCCCGTCTGCGGATCCACGTCGATCTTCATGATCGGCGCCATCCATTCCTGCCATTTCGCATTGACCGGATCGGCGGCGATGGCCTTGTTCATCGCCTCGATATCGTCGCATTCGAAATAGCCGAACAAGGTCAGCCCGTGGCGAAAGATATTGTAGTTGCGGAAGCCGGCCTTTTTCAGCGCGGCAAGCATCTCGGGCCAGATTTCGTCGTGGCGGCGCTTGTATTCCTCTTCATAACCCGGCCGCACTTCCAGAACCCAGGCATATCCCGGCATCACCCTCTCCAGTCGTTGAACGCATCGCGCAGCGCGATGGTTTCCGTCATCACGTCATCGAACAGCGTGCCCATATAATCCTGATGCACCGCCTCGAGCGCCAGCGCGCCGCCATAGCCGGCATCGCGCAATGTCCCGAACATCGCGGGGAAATTCAGGGTTCCCTGGGCGAATTTCGCCTGCAGGGCGCCGGGTTTGGCCTGCCGCAGGTGGACATGGGCGGCAAGGGCGGCCAGCGGGTCGATTTCCTCCTGCCGGTGGCCGAGGCAGGCGAAATGCGCATAGTCGAGCGCAAGGCGCACCCCGGACCGTTCGGCCGCATCCCGGGCCAAGGCGGGATTTTCGCACCAGCTTTGCACATGCGGCTCGAAGCAGAGAGCGGCGGTGAACCCCCGCGCGACCTCGGCCAGCGCGGTCAGGCTTTCGATCCCCGTCCGCGCGGCCTGATCGCGGCTTTGACCGGGGTTCACCACGCCGGGCAGGATGAACACGCTGCCGATGCCGGCGGCGTCGGCAAAGGTCAGCACCCGTTCCAGATCGCGGGCATTGGCGTCAATCGTTCCGGGCAGCGACAGGTTGCGCCCCGTCAGACCGGCGCCAAAGACGTGATAGTAATTGGCAAGGCCGATCCCCAGCCCGCGCAAGCCCTGCGCAGCCCCCAGCGGATCGGTAAGGATCAGGTCGAGCGACAGCGCCGACCGCCCGGCCAGCCCGACATCCAGCGCACCGATCCCGAGCGCGCGCGCCACCCCCGCCACCTCGGCCAGCGTCAGCGCCGGAAACGACCAGCAGGCAAGCGAGAGATGCATCACACCGCCTCGACCTGACCGCTGGCGGCCGAGCGATACATCGCGTCCAGCGCCTCGGTCACGCGGACGCCGCAGATCGCGTCCGAGGCGTTGACCACCTCCTGCCCGGCGCAAAGCTGCGCGAACACCCGCACCGGCAGGCCGCCGTCATATAGCCCCTCGAAATCGGTCATCGGCACCGCGGCATCGTCGCCGTCGTGACGGCGCAGTTCCAGAAGCGCCGGCAGGTTGGAAAAGACCACCATGCCCTCGGTGCCGTAAAGCCGCACATCGGTGTGCATGCCGACATGTTTCGGCACCGTCGCGGCGCCGGAAATGGCGACGGTCGCGCCATTGGTCAGCCGCGCGGTCGCCGCGTCATAGTAATCGACGCCCACCGGCGATTTCACATCCATGGCAAAGACGGACTGATAGCCAAGGTCCGTCACCCAGGCCAGCCAGGCCAGCGAATGCGACATCTGCCCCCAGCCATAGCCACCGGCCTTTTTCGGATCGGCCCAGGTCGAGGCCGGCGGGCGGAACATGTGATCGGCGGTTTCCAGCATCGGCCGGCCCGAGAACAGGTCATCCAGCGGGCTGCCCATCTGGCAGACGACATGGCGCACTTCGCCGATGCGGCCCGACTGCACCCAGTCGCGCGCCCTCGCGGTATAGGCCGTGAAGTTCAGCCCCGTGGGCACCATGACCTGCCGTTCGGCCCGGTTGGCGGCGGCGGCGATGGCACGGGCATCGGCGGCACTGGTCGCCATCGGCTTTTCCACCAGCACATGGCAACCCGCGTTCAGCGCCGCAATCGCCGGGCCGGCGTGGTGGACATGGGGCGTGCCGACGATGACGCCGTCCAGCGCCTCGGTCGCCAGCATCGTGTCGACATCGGTGTAACGGCCGGCGATGCCGAACCTGTCGCCCACGGCCGCGACCCGCGCCTCGTCCAGATCGCAGATCGCGGCCACAACGGCATCTTTGCCCGACTGGATCGTCGGGATATGCATCTGCGTCGCCCACCAGCCGATGCCGACGATTCCGATCCGTGCGGTCATGTTCCCTCCTCAGGCGATGGTCGATTGATAGACGTTCTGCATATGCAGTTCGGCGGCCCGCGCCGCGGCATCGGGGTCGCGCGCGCGCAGCGCGTCCAGCAGGCGCTGGTGGTCGCGGAACGATTGTTCCAGCACGCCGGCGGTTTCCGAGGCTCGGCGGCGGAATTCCAGCCCCAGCACATTCAGGCTTTCGCCGATCCGCCGCAGAAAGGCATTGCCGCAGCCGGTCCAGATCGCCTCGTGAAAGGCAAAGTCCGAGACGCGGAACGCCTGCGCATCGCGCAAGGTCGCCTCTTGCGCGATCAGGATCGCCGCCAGATCGTCCAGCTGTGCCGCGGTCATGTTCACCGCCGCCCTCCGCGCCACATCGGATTCGATCAGGCTGCGGGCATCGTAAAGCTCGCGGATATTCACATCCTCGAGGCTGAGGAAAAAGCGGATCGGCCCCAGAAGCGCCTCGGCGTCGAGGTCGGTGATATAGGCGCCGCCACCCTGCCGCGACTTGACCACGCCCAGGATCGACAGGCCGCGGATCGCCTCGCGCACCGACGGGCGCGAGACGCCAAGGCTTTCGGCCAGATCACGCTCGGGCGGCAACTGGTCGCCGGGTTTCAGCGCACGGGCTGTGACCATGGTCATGATCCGCCGCGCCACCTGTTCGGCGACGGTCTCGCGCTCGATCGGCTGGTCAAAGGCGGGATGCGGGCCGTTCATGTCCGCGCCCGCAGGAATTGCGGCAGCCGCAACCGCGGCGCCAGCACCGAGGCGATCAGCAAAAGGCCCACGACCCCGGTCTGGATATGGCCGGTGATATTGTCGAGCGCCATGCCGTTCCGGAGCGACAGCACGATCAGGATCGCCAGCAGGGTGCCGACCAGCGTGCCCGATCCGCCAAAGATGCTCGCCCCGCCCAGAAGCACCATGGTGATGACATCCAGTTCGAACCCATATCCGACATCGCCGCGCACCGCGCCGACCCGCGCGGCATAAAGCAGCCCGGCAAAGGCGGCAACAATACCCGAGATGCAGAACAGCACGATCTTGTGCCGCCCGGTATTGATCCCGGCATATTCGGCCACCTCTTTCGACGTGCCGATGACATAGGTCTTGCGGCCGAAACCCGATCTTTGCAGCAGGATGTAGAAGACGACGAACAGCACCGCAAAGGCGATCAGGCCAAAGGGCACCGGCCCGATCAGGCCCCTCTGGCCCAGCGCATCGAACCAGTCGGGGAAATCGGTGATGCCGCGATCCTCGACCATGATCCGCGCGGCGCCGCGAAACCCGATCATCGTGGCCAGCGTCACGACAAGGCTGGGCAGGCCCAGCCGCGCCACGCACCAGCCGTTCAGGAATCCGCCGGCAAGACCGATCAGCAGGCAGACCACAATGGCCAGCCCGGGCGCGACGCCGCTTTCGGTCATATAGCCGAAACCGCAGGCCGCCAGCCCCATCATCGACCCGACCGACAGGTCGATTTCCGCATTGACGATGATGAGCGTCATCGCCAGCGCGACGATGATCTTCTCGATGGACAGCTGGAACAGGTTGACCAGATTGCCCGGCGTCAGGAATTCGGGGGCGATGGCGGTATTGCGCAGCACCACCAGCACCAGCACGAAAACCAGAAAACCTTCCCAGCTTTGCAGGCGTTTCAGCGCGTTCATTGCCGCTTCTCCCTTTCGCGCCGGATCCGCATCGCAACCAGCCGGCGGCCAAGGATGGCGTCGACGGCGACCGCGGCAAGGATCAGGACGCCCAGCACCGCCTCGCGCCAGAATTCGCTGACCAGTTCCCAGCGCACAAGGCTGGAATCGATGACATCGACCAGCACCGCGCCGATCAACGCGCCGATGACCGAACCCGAGCCGCCGTTGATGTTGACCCCGCCGACCACCGCGGCTGCGACCGATTTCAGTTCGAACCCAAGGCCGGCGACAACTGTGATGTTGCCGAAGCGGGCAAGGAACATGAACCCGGCCAGCCCCGCCAGCGCCCCGGCGGCGACAAAGGCGCAGAACACCACCAGCTTGCGGTTGATCCCCGCCATCTCGGCCGCCTCGGGGTTCGACCCCACGGCGTAAAGCTGCCGCGCCGGCCGCAGCCGCATCAGCGCCAGGTGCACGACAAGGACGACGACGACGGCAAGGACAAAGGCCGCGCGGAATTCAAGCCCGGCCACCGTGAACAGCGTCGTATTGGGGAAATCGGTCAGCCAGGTCGGCAGGTTCGCCGTGGTGATCGACCGCGCGCCGGAAAACTCGACCAGCGCCGAGCGGAAGATCGCCATCGTCGCCAGGGTGACGATGATAGACGGCACCCGGGCATAGGCGACGAGCAAGCCGTTGATGATGCCGAATACGGCGCCGACGCCCATCGCATACAGCGCCAGCACCACCCCGTTCATGCCGGGATGCGCCGCGACCATCAGCCCGGCGGCAAAGGCGGTGAACCCCACCACCGAGCCGATGGACAGGTCGATGTTGCGGGTGACGATGACCAGCGTCTGCGCGCAGGCGATCAGCGCCATGATCGCCACCGACGACGAGATGCGGTTGAACAGGCGCGCGTTGAAATAGCCCTGGATCTGGCTTGAGAAGAACGCCACGACGAGCACCAGTACGGCCAGAAGCGCGATCAGGCGCAGGGTTTGCGGGGACAGGCGGCTCATGCGGCTTTCTCGCTGCTGGCGCCGGTGGCAAGGCGCATGATGCTTTCCTGGGTCGCGCCGTCATGCGGCAGGATGCCCATCTGCCGCCCCTCGCGCATGACAAGGATGCGGTCGCCCATCGCCAGAACCTCGGGCAGGTCGGAGGAGATGACGATCACCGCACCGCCGGCAGCGGCAAATTCGCGGATCAGATCATGGACCTCGGCCTTGGCGCCGACGTCGATGCCACGGGTGGGCTCGTCGAAGATCAGAAGATCGGGATGCATTTCCAGCCACTTGGCCAGCATCACCTTTTGCTGGTTGCCGCCCGACAGGTTGCCCACGGCGGCATCCACATCCGGCGTGCGGATGTTCAGCCGCTTGCGGTGGCTTTCGGCGACGGCATGTTCCCGCGCCCGGTCGACAAGGCCGAAGCGGGTCAGCACCTTGTCCAGGGTGGCAAGCGTGATGTTGGCAAAGATCGGCATCGGCATGGCAAGGCCCAGCTTGCGCCGGTCCTCGGACACATAGGCGATGCCGGCCGCAATCGCCTCGGCCGCGTCGCGGGGGGCGTGGGGGGCGCCCTTGAAGGTGACGGTGCCGCCGGTGGCGGGACGGATGCCGAACAGCGACAGCGCCACATCGGTGCGCCGGGCGCCGATCAGCCCGGCCATGGCCAGAACCTCGCCCCGGTGCAGGTCGAAACTGATGCCGCGAAAGATGTCGCCGCAGGCCAGCTCCTTGACTGACAGGATCACCTCGGGCGTCGCGGTCGACGGCCCCTTGGCAAAGAAATTGCCGACCTCGCGCCCGACCATATCGGCGATCAGCCCGTCCGAGGTGACCTCGGCAATCGGTTTCGTGCTGATGTGGCTGCCATCGCGGATCACCGTAACCCGGTGTGCCACCTCGAAAATCTCTTCCAGCCGGTGCGAGATGTAGACGACGGCCACGCCTTCGTCGGCCAGTTGCCGGGCGATGCGGCGCAATTCGCCCGCCTCATGCGCCGACAGCGACGCGGTGGGTTCGTCCATGATGAGGACGCGCACATCCTGCGACAGCGCCCGCGCGATCTCGACCGCCTGCTGTTCGGCCAGGGTCAGGCCCGAGGCGATGCGCCCCACGTCGAGCGTCATGCCGATACGGTCGATCAGCGCCCGGGCGCGGCGGTGCAACTCGCCGGTTTTCTGGATCAGCCCCTGATCGGTGGCGGAAATGAAGATGTTCTCGGCCACGTCGAGGTCGGGAAACACCATCGGTTCCTGAAAGATCGCGGCAATCCCCGCCTCGCGCGCGGCGCGGGTGCCGGGCAGGACACGCGGGGTGCCATCGATCAGGATCTCGCCCGAGGTCGGCTGGTGGACGCCGGTCATGATCTTGATCATCGTCGACTTGCCGGCGCCGTTTTCGCCGACGATGGCGTGAACCTCGCCCCGGTTCAGGTCCAGCGACATGCCCGACAGGGCGACAGTCTGGCCGAACCGTTTCGACACGTCCTTCAGCGACAGAACCGGCGTATCCATGCCTTGTCCTTTTCCAACCTGGGGCGGTTTGGACGGGGCACCGATGGCCCCCCGTCCTGTGGTTTTGCAACCTGCGCGATTATTGCGCCGCCGCTTCGACGTTTTCGGCGGTGTAGACGGTGAACGGCCCCATCAGGACACGCAGGGCACCTTCGCGGCCGGGGTCGGCCTCGATCGTGTAGTCGCCCATCCGGCCGGCGGTGAAGGTTTCACCGATTTCGCCGGCCAGCTGCCCGGTCGCCAGCCCATAGGCGACATAATAGGTCAGATAGCCAAGGTCGCGGAAATCCCACAGGGCGAATTCCGGCGCGCAGCCGTTCATCGTGTAGGAGACCATTTCCGACGGCAGGCCCAGGCCCGAGATCTTGACCTGCTCGCACAGGCCCTCGTCCTGCATCGCCTTGGCCGCGGCCTGGATGCCGACGGTGGTGGGCGACATGATGAGTTCAAGGTCGGGGTGGCTGTCGACCAGCGCCAGCGCGCGGTTGTAGCTGACTTCGGACTGGTCGTCGCCATAGACCACGTCGACCAGTTCGATGGCGGCATATTTCGGATCGGCGGCCAGCGCCTCTTGCATCGAGGCGATCCAGGCGTTCTGGTTCGCCGCATCCGGGGTCGCCGACAGCACCGCCATCTGGCCGCCGTCCTCGCCCAGGATTGACAGGGCCATGTCGGCCATCACCACGCCGATGGACCCGAAATCGACCTGCGCCACGAACACCGATTCCCCGGCCCCCGACGGAATCGGGCTGTCCCAGGTCACGACCTTGGTCCCCGCGGCCTGTGCCGCCTCGGCGCTGGGGGCGATCTGGTCGCCGGCGTTGTTCGACAGCATGACCGCACCGACGCCCTGGGTGCCGGCGGTGGTCATGATCTCGATCTGGCCCGCGACCGAGTTTTCCGGCGTCGGTCCCTGGAACAGCAGTTCGCCGGGGTTGGCAAGTTCGGCATGCGCCGCTTGCGCGCCCTGATTGGCCTGATCGAACACGAGAATCCCGAGGAACTTGGGCAGCAGAACCATGTCCACGTCCTGCCCGCCTTCCAGCGTGATCGCCTGCGCAGCGGCATAGCCGGCGGTCGAGGCAAGAAGGGCCGCAGCAAGGCCCATTTTCATCATCGTCATTCACTTTCCTCCCGGAGGGGTGGTGTCGACGGCGGCGGGTCCCCTCCCGAACCCCCGCGCCGTATGGCTTACGGAACCGGACGCCGCGGGCTGTCGCCCCGCAGCGCACGGGCAATGTCGGCGGCGACAAGGCCCTGCAGCTTTCCGATGGCGGCATCGGAATACCACGCCGCATGCGGCGTCAGGATCAGGTTGGGCGCCTGCCGCAGCGGGCTACCCTCGGGCAGCGGCTCGGTCGCGAACACGTCAAGCGCGGCGCCGCCGATGGTGCCCTCGGTCAGCGCGGCGGCCAGATCAGCTTCGACGATCAGCGGCCCGCGCGCGGCGTTGACGATCAGGGCATGGCGCTGCATCGTGGCCAGCCGTGCCGCGTTGACATAGCCGGTGGTCTGCGCCGTGGCGGGCGCATGAAGCGACACCACATCGGCGGCGCGGAACATCGCCTCGGCCGAGAGTTTTTCCACCCCCAGCGCGGCGGCCGCTTCCTCGGACAGGCCCGGATCGGCGGCCATGAAGCGGAAGCCAAAGCCGGACAACCGCCGCAGCACTTCGCGCCCGATGGCGCCAAGGCCGAAAAAGCCGACGATGGTCTGGTCGAAAGGCTTGATCGGCTTCGAGTATTTCACCGCCGCCCATTCGCCGCGCCGCACGCTCGCGTCCAGTTGCGGCAGCTTGCGCAGCATCGTCAGCACCATGGCGGCGGTGTGGTCGGCCACCTCCTCGGCGCAGTAATCCGGCACATAGCCGATCTTCAGCCCGGCGGCGCGGGCCGCCGCAACGTCGATATTGTCGTAACCGACGCCGTAGCGGATCACCGTCGCCCCCGGTTTCACCGCCGCGACAGCCGCCGCGGTGAAGGGCGCGAATTGCACCGCCACCACATCGGCGCCGGCAACCGCTGCCGTCACCTCATCGGCGCTGCGGCACTGGAACCGGGCGAATTCGGCGCCGTTGTCGCGGGCGGCGGTTTCTTCCTGCTCAAGGCCGGGAAAGGTATAATCGGTGACGACGACCTTCATCGTCCGCCCTCCAGATAGTCGTGAATGACTTCGCCGGGAACCAGCGTGAAATCCGCCTTCCAGAAGAAGCCGACCAGGGGTTCGACAACCGGCAGGCGGAACACCGGCAGTTGCGCATTGGCGCGCAGTTCGACCGTGCAGGCGCCGGTCCAGCATTCGTGCACCACCACATCGGCCAGCCGGCGCGAGGTCAGTTGCCGGATGGCCGGGGTGCCGTCGATATGGTCCACCGCCTTGAGGTTCATGTTGGTGGCAAAGTCGAAATGGGGTTTCATTTCCGCGGGATCGCAGCGCCGCTGCTTGTAGGCCATGGTCCCGGTCAGCACGTCGATGCCGTTGCGTTCGACCGTGCCGACGATCAGGTCGCCGCGGAATTCGATCTTCGGTTCACCCAGTTTCTTCGGCTGGCCGTGGATTTCGCGCCCATGGGCCACGCCCACGTCCGACGACAGCACCAGATACGGCGAATAGGCCCCTTCCCTGTCGCCCAGCCGCGCGCCGAACATCACATTCGCCTCGGCATAGGGGCCAAGCCAGTCGGTGTCGTTCATGCGGTAGATATGGACGCAGGCCACATCGCCGGTCGCCTGCATCGGCGGGGGCAGCAGGAAATCGCAGGCCGCGCGGTCAGTCCGCCAATACAGCGTCAGGATTTCCGCGTTGCGGAACCGGAACGGAAACGGCGGGATCATCGGCGCGTCCCAAGGCGTCGAGAATCCGCCCTGGCGGATGTCATCCTCGTTTGGCCGGCTGATCCCCCAGCGGGTCATGCCGCGATCTTCCGCACTTCGGCCTCGATCACCTCGATGCCAAGGCCCGGCGCCTCGATCGGATAGGCCCAGCCGTCCTTGTGCCACAGCTTTTCGGCGACGATGGCGTCCTGCACCACGACCGGAAAGGGTTTGTATTCAAAGATCAGCGCATTGGGCGAGGCGAGCGAGCAATGCAAGCTGGCGGCCGTGGTGATCGCCGTCGACCAGGCATGGGCGTTGATCTTCTTGCCATATTGGCTGCACAGCGCATCGACGCGGCGGAACCCGGTGATCCCCTCGACCCGCGCCGGATCGACGCCATAGACGTCGATGGCCTGGATGAATTCCATCTGCCGGCGATAGCCGGCCTCGGTGAATTCGCGCTCGCCGCTCGCCAGCGTCAGGGTCGTTTCCGCCCGCATCCGGCGATAGCCGGCGTCATCGGTCGGATAAAGCGGTTCCTCATACCAGCCGATGCGGTAGTCCTGCATCCTTTTGCCGACGCTGATCGAGGTATCCACGTCCCAGCGCACGCCGTTGCCGATATCGACAAGGATTTCCGCCGTATCGCCAAGGGCGGCGCGCAGGCTGCGGATGAAGGACACATCGGTATCGGGGTCGCCGCCGATGTTCGATTCACCCTTCTTGGCAAAGCCCAGCTTGCAGGACCGGAACCCGGCCTCAAAGAACCCCACCACCTCGGCCACGCAGGCGGCCTCGCCCTTCTTGTTGACATGGGCGCTGGCATTGGCCGGCAGCCGGTCCTGCGCCAGACCGCCGAACAGCTGATACAGGGGCTTGCCCGCCACCTTGCCGCGAATGTCCCACAGCGCCATGTCGATGCCGGAAATCGCCATGCTGGCGATGCCGCCTTCGCCATACCAGAACACATGCCGGCGCATCGCGGTCCAGTTGCCGTCGATGTCGTCGGCATCCTTGCCCTGCAAGAGCGGCAGGAAACCCTCGGAAATCACCGTCGCCACCGCCTTGCAGGCCTCGGGCCACATGGCGATGCATTCGCCCCAGCCGACCACGCCGTCGCTGGTCTCGACCCGCACCAGAACCGTGCGGCGGACGGTGTTGAAATCGTTGGGGTCGGGATAGGCGACCGGAATCGGTTCGATCCGCGCGATCTTGGTCATAAGCTCCCCCCGGGAAGGCGCCAGACCGTTTGACAGGTCTCCTCCGGCGCCGTAGAAATTGGTCAGACCAATTAACGACGCAAACCAAATCGAAGGTCAAGAGAAATGTTCAACCTCGCCCCTGTGCCCGTTCCCGACCTTTCCGGGCGGGTGATCCTTGTCACCGGCGCCGGGCGCGGCATCGGCGCGGCGCTGGTCCGGCTGCTGGTCGACCGCGGCGCCAGCGTTTTTGCGGGTTTCTACGGCGCGGCGGACATGGAGGCGCTGAAGGGCGCGATCACCTTCCCGCTCGACGTTACCGACAGCGCCAGTGTCGCCGCGGCCGTGGCGCAGGTGACGGCATTCGGCGGCCGGCTGGACGTCCTGGTGAACAATGCCGGCATCATCGCCCCCATCGGCCACCTGGAACACCTGACCTCTGATTCGCTGCTGCCGGCGTTCGAGGTCAACGTGATCGGCCTGCACCGGATGACCGTCGCCTGCCTGCCGCTGCTCAAGGCCTCGCAGGGGCTGGTGCTGAACGCCGGCACCGGCGCCGCGACCACCGCGATGGAGGGCTGGACCGCCTATTGCACCTCAAAGGCCGCGGCGCGGATGATGTCGCTGATGATGGACAAGGAGCTGGGCCCGCAAGGCGTGCGCACCGTGTTCTGCGGCATCCCGCCGACCGACACCATGATGCAGGGCGAAATCCGCGGCGCCGGCCTGAACCCGATCAGCCAGATCCCGCAAGGCGATCTGGTGCACCCCGATGTGCCGGCCAGCGTTCTGGCCTGGATCGCCTCTTCTGCCGGGCGCGGCCTGAACGAGGTGCTGGTCGATGTGCGCGACGACCGTTTCAAGGCGATGATGGGCGTTTGACCGCCCTGCGACGGAACGCGCAGGCCCGCGCGTAGAATTCTGTAGGATTCCGGACACGTCAGTCCTATCCTCATGCCATCCCCGGACGGACTCATTCACGGCCCGGGACCGGATTTCGCCGCCTGTGGGAGAGCGGGCGGCACATTGGATTGGCAGGGCCGGATTCGCGGATCAGGGGATTTGGATCATGTTCTATCGTGACGACCGTCTCGCGCTTTTCATAGACGGGGCAAACCTTTACGCGGCGGGCAAAAGCCTCGGCTTCGACATCGACTACAAGCTTTTGCGCGCCGAATTCCTGCGCCGGGGCAAGCTGGTCCGGGCCTTCTACTATACCGCGCTGCTGGAAAACGACGAATATTCGCCGATCCGGCCGCTGGTCGACTGGCTGCACTACAACGGTTTCACCATGCGCACGAAGGCGGCCAAGGAATACACCGACAGCCAGGGCCGGCGTAAGGTCAAGGGCAACATGGACATCGAACTTGCCGTCGATGCGCTGGAACTTGCCGGGCATATCGACCACATGGTGCTGTTTTCCGGCGACGGCGATTTCCGCCCGCTGATCGAGGCGGTGCAGCGCCGTGGCGTCCGCGTCTCGGTCGTCTCGACCATCCGCAGCCAGCCGCCGATGATTTCCGACGACCTGCGCCGGCAGGCCGACAATTTCATCGAACTGGACGAGTTGCGCGAGGTCATCGGCCGGCCGCCGCGCGAAGGCCGCCCGCCGCTCATGCAGCGCGAGGAAACCGCCGCCGGCAGCGAATGACGTGAAAAGGGGGCCGTGAAGCCCCCTTTCCCGCCGTCCCGACACGTCTTCCCCCCGCATCGAGGGACGGCTGTCCGGCTATTCGGCAGCCTCGCGGCGCCGTGCCAGATGACATTGCGACCAGAGCGCGCCCAGCGCCCCCACCAGTTGCGCCACATCCTCGGCCGAATGCACCGGCGAAGGGGTGATGCGCAGCCGCTCGGTGCCCTTCGGCACGGTCGGATAGTTGATCGGCTGGATATAGACGCCGAAGCGGTCCAGCAGCATGTCCGAGATCCATTTGCACTTCATGGCATCGCCGACCATCACCGGGATGATGTGGCTGGGGTTCGGCAGATGCGGAATGCCCAGCGCGTCAAGCCTTGTCCTGACTTCGGCGACGCGGGCTTGTTGCGCCGCGCGTTCGGCGCCCGACGCCTTGAGATGGCGGACCGCGGCCAGCGCGCCCGCGGCCACCGCCGGCGGCAGCGCCGTGGTGAAGATGAAACCGCTGGCGAAAGAGCGGACGAAATCGACCAGCGCGGCCGAGGCGGCGATATAGCCGCCCATGACGCCGAACGCCTTGCCCAGGGTGCCCTCGATCACCGTCAGGCGGTGCATCAGCCCCTCGCGTTCGGCAACGCCGCCGCCGCGCGGGCCGTACATGCCGACCGCATGCACCTCGTCCAGATAGGTCATGGCGTGGTAACGTTCGGCCAGATCGCAGATTTCGGCGATGGGGGCGATGTCGCCGTCCATCGAATAGACCGATTCAAAGGCGATCAGCTTTGGCGCATTGGCCGGCAGTTCGCGCAGCCTGGCTTCGAGATCGGCAAGGTCGTTGTGTTTCCACACCACATATTTCGCGCGGGAATGACGGATGCCCTCGATCATGCTGGCGTGGTTCAGCGCGTCGGACAGGATGACGAGCCCCGGAATGCGCGCACCCAGCGTCCCGAGCGTTGCCCAGTTCGACACATAGCCCGAGGTGAAGATCAGCGCCGCTTCCTTGCCGTGCAGATCGGCAAGCTCGGCCTCCAGAGCAACATGCGCGTGGGTGGTGCCCGAGATGTTGCGGGTGCCGCCGGCGCCGGCGCCGACCCGGTCCACCGCCTCATGCATCGCGGCAAGGACGGCCGGATGCTGGCCCATGCCCAGATAGTCGTTCGAACACCAGATCGTCACCGGCCGCTCGGCATCGCCCTTGCGGTTCACCGCCGCCGGAAAGGCACCGCGCTTGCGCTCCAGATCGGCAAAGACCCGGTAATTGCCATCCGCCTTCAGCCTGTCGAGTTCGCCGCTGAAGAAGGCTTCGTAGTTCATCGTTCCGGTCCCGGCGTCGTTCGTCGCACCGGAAATGCCATGCGAAGTGCCTGCCGACTTTGATTCAGGTCAAGCAGGGTCGCGTTTTGCGCCCAGGCGATAGGAAAGCTGCGCCCGGCTGATGCCCAGAAGCCGGGCCGCGGCCGAAAGGTTGCCGCCGGTGCGGGCGACGGCGGCATCGTAGATCTGGCGCTCGATCTCTTCGAGCGCGATGCCGTCGCCGGCAAGGGCGCCATCAAGCCAGCCGGCAAAGCCGCCGGGCGCCGGCACCGCCACCGCTGGCCGGCCGATCCGGGCGATGGCGCGGCGCAGCGCCGCCGCGCCCAGCGCCCGCCCGGCCTCGGCCTCGACCAGGGCGGCCATCAACACCGCGCGCATTTCCGGCAGGTTGCCCGGCCAGTCATGCGCCGCCACCACCTGCCGCGCCTCGGCATCCAGCACCGTGCCCGCGGCGCCCATGCGGTCGACCAGCGCGGGCAGCAGCGCCTCGGCTAGGGGGCCGCGGTCGGCGGGGCGGTCGGCAAGGCCCGGCAGTTCCACCGGCGCCACCGCCAGCGCATAGCGCAGCGCCGGCATCAGCCGTTCGTCCTGCACCAGCGCCGCCGCCGGCAGCCCGGTCAGCGCCACCAGCCGCAGCCCGCCCAGGGCCAGCGTCTCGTCCAGTTCGCGCACCAGCGTCTGTTGCACCGCGGGCGCCAGCCGTTCGATGTCGTCGATGACCAGCGTTTCCGGCGCCGTCCGCCGCCGTCCGCGCCCACTTTCGGGCAGCAGGTCCGCCAGCGCCTCGGGCGTCAGGGTGTCGGCGGCGACGCGGCGCAGGCCGGCCTGCGCCACCTGCGCCGCGCGGTGAAGATGGCGCGCGGCGCGGAACCGCCCCGACCCCGCCGGCCCGCAGATCAGCACCGGCAGCGCGGTCTGCGCGAGCCGGCCCAGCTGGCCGGCCACCGGCGCCAGCAACAGCCGGTCAAAGGTGGTCATCCCGGCTTCGAGGCCGCGCGCCAGCGCCTGCCTGCGCGCCGGCACCGCAGCGTCATCGACGCGGGCGATACGGTCGCGGAACAGCATCACCTCGGGGTCTTGCGGCCCCCAGACCTCGGCCGGCTTGCCGACGACGCGGCAGCAGCGATGGCCCTCGGCGGCGCATTCGACCTCTTTGTAGACGATCAGCGTATCGAAGAATTCGGTTGCATAGCCCGAGGCATAGCCAAGCTGCGTCCAGCACACCGGCTCGGATGTGGTGATGTGCTGGCGCCGGAAATCCGCCGCCTCGACCGAATCGTGCCAGAGGAAATCGCCGGAAAACCGCTTCTTGCGGAAGTCGAAGTCGTTGTGGACGGTTTCCACCCGCACCACGCCGGAAAACGTGTGCAGCCGCGGCCCGGCGGTAAAGGCATCGCCGATCGACAGGTTCGGCCAGGCAGAACGGATGAACCGCGCATCGGCCTGCCCGGACAGGAATCCCAGACGGATCAGGAACACCCGCGCCTCGTCGCGACCCAGAAGCCGGGTCAGTTCGCGCCGCATCTCGTGGTTCACCGCGGCGCGCTGGATCACCAGCCGGTCGCCATGCAGGCGGATGGTGCCGTCGGACGGATTGAACACAAGGCTTTGCAGGAGTTCCCGCACCGTGGGCTTGCCGCCGCGGTCCAGAAGTGCGGACGATTCGAGCGACGGTCGCAGCATCGCTTTCCCCCCTGCCGGTGCCCTGCCCTTGTCGGCGCAGGCCGGCAGGTTGGACCGGCTTTGATGATTTCGTCAACAGGCTTGCCGGATTTCAGAAAGACTTGCGCAAGGGACAGGTCGGGCCGCCTGCGTGTCATCACAATCAACTCATTGTTATAAAACAATTTCCGCTCCAACTTCATCGGCCGCGCAATTCTGTTTCAACGCGCATTTGACAGGCTTGGGGCCGACCATCCTATCCTTTCCCCACAACGGCGGCTTCTGGGAGGGAGCCCGGCGGTTCAGGCAAGGTATGTCGTCGTGCCCGGGATGTTCCTGGGCCCAAAAGGCAAATCCCCGCGATTTGCCTGATGGCTGTGCCATGCCGAAGAACCGCCCGAACGGGAGGAAGGTTTCATGGCGTCTCTGCAAGAGATGTTCGACGTGCGCGGTCTTTCGGTGATCGTCACCGGCGGTGCCAGCGGCATCGGCCGCGCCTATGCCGAGGTGATGGCCGAACATGGCGCCCGCGTCTGCATCTTTGACGTGAACCCGGCGACGACCGATGCCGTCTGCGCCGCGATCACCGCCGCCGGCGGCGATTGCTGGGGCCAGATCGTCGACGTGTCCGACCGGCCGGCGATGGCCGCCGGTTTCGACAAGGTGGCCGCGAAACATGGCCGCATCGACGTGGTGTTCGCCAATGCCGGCATCGACCCCGGCCCCGGTTTCCTGACCCCCGAAGGCGAGGGCAACCCCGATGGCGCCATCGAGAACATCCCCGACGACCAGTGGGACCGCGGCATCGAACTGAACCTGACCTCGGTCTATACCACGGTCAAGAACGCCGTGCGCCACATGAAGCCGGCGGGCGGCGGCCGGATCATCGTCACCTCGTCGATCGCCTCGATGATCAACGAAAGCATCGTCGGCACCTCGTACATGCCGGCCAAGGCGGGGGTGGACCACTTTGTCCGGCACATGGGGATGGAACTGGGCGCCTATGGCATCCTGATCAATTCGATCAACCCCGGCCCCTTCATGACCAATATCGCCGGCGGCCGGCTCAAGAACCCCGCCGACCGCAAGGCGTTCGAGGAACAGTCGCTGATCGGCCGCATCGGCGATGTCGAGGATATCAAGGGCCTTGCGCTGTATCTGGCCGCGCCCTGTTCGGCCTATGTCACCGCTTCCGCCTTTGTCATCGACGGCGGCGCGCTGCGGCGACTCACCTAAGACCTGCCGCCGGCGCAGAGGAGGCGACGGCGGAACAACCGGCAAGACTGGAATCCAAAGGGAGGAACCCATGACCATTCGCAAGTCCCCGTTCGGCGGCCCGACCTCGCGCCGTTCGGTTCTCAAGGGCATCGGCGCCGGCGTCGCCGCCTCGGCCCTGTCGGCGCCGATGATCGCCCGCGCGCAAAGTGCCGGCACGATCAAGATCGGCTTCGTCACCCCCGCCACCGGCCCGCTGGCCCTGTTCGGTGAAACCGATGGCTGGGCGACGCAGAAGGTGCAGGAAATGCTGGCCGATGGCCTCGACACCGCGGCCGGCCACTATGACGTGGAGATCCTGGTCCGCGACGGCCAGTCCGACCCGAACCGCGCCGCCGAAGTCGCCGGCGACCTGATCCTGAACGACGAAGTCCACATCATCGCCCCCTCGGCCACCACCGACACCGTGTCGCCGGTCGCCGATCAGGCGGAACTCTATGAATGCCCGTGCATTTCCACCGGCGCGCCCTGGCAGGCGGTGATCTTTCCCCGCGGCGGGGCGGAAAACCCGTTCAACTGGACCTACCACTATTTCTGGGGGCTGGACGAGGCGCTGAACACCTTTGTCGGCCTGTGGAACAGCCTTGAGACCAACAAGAAGGTCGGCATGCTGTTCCCGCAGAACGCGGATGGCGAGACCTGGGGCAATGACGACTACGGCCTGCCGGCGCCGACCCGTGCCGCCGGCTATGAGGTGACGGTGCCCGGCTACTTCCAGCCGCGGACCAACGACTACACCTCGCAGATCAATGCCTTCAAGGAAGCGGGTGCCGATATCGTCGGCGGCATCACCTATGTGGACGACTTCCGCACCTTCGTGAACCAGTGCGCGCAGCAGGGGTTCAAGCCCAAGGCGATGACCGTCGCCGCCGCCCTCCTGTTCCCGAGCGGGGTCGAGGCGCTGGGCCCCCTTGGCGAAGGCATGTCGTCCGAAGTCTGGTGGACCCCGGCCTTCCCGTTCCCGTCGACGCTGACCGGCCAGGTCGGCCGCGAGATCGCCGACGCCTGGGAGGCCGAGACCGGCCGGCAATGGACGCAGCCGCTCGGCTATTCCCATTCGATCTGGGAAGTGGTGATCGACATCCTCAAGCGTTCGGCCAACCCGCTGGACCGCACCGCCAACCGCGACGCGATGGTGGCGACCAACCTGCAAACCGTCTGCGGCAACGTCTCGTTCGGCGCCGGCCCGCATCCCAACGTCTGCACCATGCCGATCTTCGGCGGCCAGTGGGTCAAGGGCGAGAAGTGGATGTATGACCTCAAGATCGTCGACAATTCGGTCAACCAGCTGTTCGAACCGGAACAGGCGTTGGTGCCGATGCCCTGGTCGGCATAAGGCATGTCGGGGAAGGCACCGATGGACCAACAGGTTCTTCTTTCGGCGCAGGGCCTGGGCAAGTCCTTTGGTGCCTTCCGCGTCCTGAACGAGGTCGGCTTCGAGGTGAGGGCGGGCGAGGTACTGGGCATCCTCGGCCCGAACGGCGCGGGGAAAACCACGCTGTTCAACCTCATCTCGGGCGACCTGCGCAACGATCAGGGGTCGATGACCTTTGCCGGGCAGGCGATGAAGGGCGAAAGACCCTATCGCCGCTGCCAGATGGGCATCGGCCGCACCTATCAGATCCCGCGGCCCTATGGCGGGATGACCACCTTTGAAAACCTGCTTGTCGCCGCCACCTTCGGTGGCGGCAGGTCGGAAAAGGACAGCTATGCCTTTTGCGCGCAGGTGCTGGCCGATTGCGAACTGGCCGACAAGGCCAACAAGATGGCCGGATCGCTTACCCTGCTTGACCGCAAGCGGCTGGAACTGGCCCGCGCGCTGGCGTCCGACCCGAAACTGCTGCTGCTGGACGAAATCGCCGGCGGCCTGACCGACGAAGAGGGCAAGGATCTGGTCGCCCTGATCCGCCGCATCCGCGACCGCGGCGTCACCATCGTCTGGATCGAACATGTCCTGCACGCGCTTCTGGCCGTCGCCGACCGGATCATGGTGCTGAACTTTGGCGAAAAGATCGCCGAGGGGCTGCCGCAGGACATCATCAACGACCCCGAGGTGAAACGGGTCTACATGGGGATCGAGGCATGAACCCGCTTCTCTCCACCCATGGGCTTGTCGCCCGCTATGGCGATTTCCAGGCCCTTTACGGCATCGACCTTCATGTCGCCGCGGGCGAGGTCGTGGCGCTGATCGGTGCCAACGGCGCCGGCAAGTCGACGCTGCTCAAGTCGATCATGGGGCTTATCAAGGTCGCCCCCGGCATGGTCCGCCTTGACGGGGCCGAGGTCGGCGGCCAGCCGCCGCACCGCATTGTCGGACAGGGTGTCGCCATCGTGCCCGAGGGGCGGCGCCTGTTCGCCGGCATGTCGGTCGAGGACAACCTGCGCATCGCCATCGACCGCGCCGGCGCCGCGCCGACAGGCGGCTGGACGCTGGACCGCGTATTCGGCCTGTTCCCGATCCTGCGGGAAAAGCGGCGCACCCCGGTGCAGTCGCTGTCGGGCGGCCAGCAGCAGATGGTCGCCATCGGCCGCGCCCTGCTGAACCAGCCGCGCGTCCTTTTGTGCGACGAGATCAGCCTTGGCCTTGCGCCCAAGGTGGTCAAGGAAATCTACGAGGCGATCCCGTCGATCTCCGCCGCCGGCACCGCCATCGTCCTTGTCGAACAGGACGTGGGCCTGGCGAAATCGCAGTCGAACCGCCTGTATTGCCTGCTCGAGGGCCGCGTCACCCTGACCGGCGCGTCACAGGACATCAGCCGCGACGCCATCGGCGAAGCCTATTTCGGAGCCTCCCATGCTGTGGATTGACGGGCTGATCCAGGGGATCCTCCTTGGCGGCCTTTATGCGCAATATGCGCTGGGCATGGCGCTGATGTTCGGCGTGATGAAGATCGTCAACATCACCCATGGCGACCTCATGGTGCTGCTGGCGCTGACCGGGATCTCGGCGGCGACGACCTGGGCCATCGGGCCATGGGCGATCCTGGTGCTGCTGGTGGTGGTTGGCGCCTTTCTGGGCTGGGCCTTGCAACGCACAATCCTGAACCGCGTGGTCAGCGCCGACCCGCTGCCGTCGCTGATCGCGACCTTCGGGCTGTCGGTCGCGATGCAGAACCTGATGCTGACGATCTGGTCGGCCGACACGCGGTCGCTGCCCGGCGGCGGCATCGAACAGGCCTCCTTCCAGGTCGGGCCGCTGTTCATCGGCGTGCTGCCGGTGATCGTGCTGATCGCCGCGACACTGCTGACCGGCGGCCTTGACGCCGTGCTGCGCTTTACCAGGTTCGGCCGGGCGCTGCGCGCCTCCTCGGCCGATGTCGAGGCCGCGGCCCTCACCGGCGTCAACCCCCGCTCGGTCTATGCCGGGGCCACCGCGGTCGCGGTCGGCATCCTGGGCTTTGCCGCGGTGTTCCAGTCGCTACGCTCCACCGTCGCCCCGTCGGACGGGCCGTTCCAGCTGATCTACGCCTTCGAAGCCGTCATCATCGGCGGCATGGGCTCGATCTGGGGGGCGTTCCTTGGCGCCATGGTGCTGGGCATCAGCCAGTCCATCGGTTTCCGCATCGACCCCGGTTTCGGCATCCTTGCCGGCCATCTGGTGTTCCTGCTTGTGCTGGCGATCCGCCCGCAGGGCATTCTGGGCAGGGAGTAGGCCATGACCACCATTCCGCAACCGCTTGCCGGCATCCGCGTCCAGCGCCAGACAGGCTCGGGCATCGTCGCCATGGTGCTGTTCGTCCTGGCGCTGGCCGCGCTGGCGCTGATGCCGCTCTGGGCCAGCCAGGGCTTCATCCGCGACATGGTCGAGCTGTGCTGCTACATCGCCATCGCGCAGATGTGGAACCTTCTGGCCGGTTATGGCGGCATCGTCAGCGTCGGCCAGCAGATGTTCGTCGGCACCGGCGCCTATTTCATGTTCATCATGGCACAGCTCTGGGGCCTGAACCCGTTCATCGCCGTGGTCCTTTGCGTCGTGGCGCCGATGGTGCTGGCGGTGCCGACCTATGGTCTGCTGCACCGGCTCGAGGGCGCCTATTTCGCCATCGGCACCTGGGTGATCGCCGAGGTGGTCAGGCTTGCCACATCGATCTTTCCCTATGTCAACGCCGGATCCGGCATGAGCCTGCGGGTGATGGGCGATTACAGCGCCGACCAGCGGGCGGTCGGGGTTTCGATCCTGTGCGCGCTGCTGATCCTTGTGTCCATCGGTGGCAGCTACTGGCTGCTCAGGTCGCGCTACGGGCTGGCGCTGACGGCGATGCGCGACAATCCGGTGGCCGCGGCCAGCCAGGGCGTCAACGTCAACAAGCTGCGCTTCCTGATCTGGATCGCCGCCGCGGCCGGCACCGGCTTTGCCGGCGCGGTCTATTTCATGGCGCAACTGCGGATCAACCCGCCCTCGGCCTATGACGCCAACTGGGGCAACATCGCCATCTTCATCGTCATGGTCGGCGGCCTTGGGTCCATCGAGGGCGTGCTGATCGGCGCCTTCATCTATTTCTTCGCCGACCGCTGGTTCGGCGAATACGGCGCGAGCTACCTGATCGTCCTTGGCCTTGCGACGCTGTTCATGGCGCTGTTCGCCAAGGGCGGCCTCTGGGGCCTGATCTGCAAGATGGTCGATGCGCCCTGGTTCCCGACCCGGCGCCGCCTGATGGGAGGCACAAAATGAAGGCCGCGATCTTTGATGGCGTCGGCATTCCGCTGCGGGTCTCTGACCTGCCGGCGCCGGAACCCGCCGAGGATGAGGTCCTGCTGCGCGTCGCCGCCTGCGGCATCTGCGGGTCCGACCTGCATATCACCGAGGATCCGGTGACCTTCGGCGTCGGGCAGGGTGTCGTGCTGGGCCACGAATTTGCCGGCACCGTCGAACGGGTGGGCGCGGCGGTGCGCGACCTGAAACCGGGCGACCGGGTCGCCGTCGCGCCGATGCGCGGCTGCGGCGCCTGTGACGCCTGCCGCCGCGGCGACCCCGCCTGGTGCAAGGAGATGCGCCTCATCGGCGGCGGCTATGCCGAGTTGACCACCGTTGCCGCCCGGCAATGCGTGAAACTGCCCGACGACCTGCCCACCGCCGAAGGCGCGCTGGCCGAGCCGGTGTCGGTCGGCCTGCATGCCGTGCATCGTGCCCGGCTGACGCCGGGCGACCGGGTGCTGATCCTGGGCGCCGGTCCCATCGGGCTGCTCGTCGCCTTCTGGGCACGGCGCCTGGGTGCGGCCCATGTCGTCGTCGCCGACATCGCCCGCTATCAGCAGGACCGGGCCGCCGCCGTCGGCGCCACCGGATTCGCCGTCTCGGGCCCCGGCCTGGCCGCCGAATTCGCCGCGCTGACCGGCGGCCCGCCCGACATCGTGTTCGAATGCGTCGGCAAGAAGGGGCTGATCGACTTTGCCATCAGCCAGGTCCGCGCGCATGGCAAGGTGGTGGCGGTAGGCCTGTGCGTCGGCGGCGACCAATGGGATCCCTTCGCCGCGATCCACAAGGAACCCGAGATCATCTTTGCGGTGTTCTTCAACATGGAAGAATTCCGCATGGCGCTGGACGCCCTTGGGCCGGGCAGGTTCCGGCCGCAGGCGCTCATCACCGGGCGGATCGGTTTCGACGCCGTGCCGGACACGTTCGAGGCGCTGCGCCGCCGCACCACGCAATGCAAGGTCCTGATTCAGGCCGAACCCTGACCCGGAGGATAGGATGGATTTCGAAACCCTCACCCTGAATGTCGATGGCGTCGAGACCGTGGTCAAGGCCATCGGCCGCGGCCCCGATGTGCTGGCGCTGCACGGCATCGCCACGCTGGAAGGTTACGACTGGGCCCGCGGACTGGCGGACAGGTTCCGCGTCTACCTGCCCTTCCACCCCGGTTTCGGCGACTCGGGCCCGGCGCCGCATGTCGCCGGCATGGCCGACATGGTGATCCACAACCTGCGCCTGCTGGATGCGCTGCGCCTGTCAAAGCCGCATCTTGTCGGCCATTCGATGGGCGGCTGGATGGCGGCGGAAACCGCGGCCTTTGCCGGTGAGCGGTTCGCGAAACTGGTGCTGAACGCCCCGGCGGGCCTGAACCACCCCGACCATCCGGCGACCGATCTGGCGGCGGTGGCGCCGCAGGATCTGCCCGGCTATCTGGCCCACAAGGTCGATGTCGCCCTGCGCTATTTCCCCGGCGGCAGCGATGCGCCAGCGCCCGAGGCCTTTGGCGCGGCGCGGGAAAAGGAAGGCGTCGCCGCCGGCAATATCCTCAAGGTCCATGGCATGGGCCACCCGAACCTTGGCCGCTGGCTGTCGCGGATTCCGAATGAAACCCTGATCGTCTGGGGCGATCAGGACCGGCTGCTGCCGGCCTCGCAAGCCGGGGTCTGGGCGGCGGCGATCCCCAATGCGCGGGTGCATATCGTCCACGGCACCGGCCATTTCGCCATGCAGGAAGACCCGGCCACCGTCACCGCCATTGGCGATTTCCTGGCGGCCTGAGGCGAGAGCGAGGGAATTCGAGAATTTCCTCGCCGCCCTGAAAATTGTATAATTTTCAGGGCTTTATTCTGCCGCTACTCCTTCGGGTTCGTCATGCGGCGCCTTGGGCATGATCCGCCCGGCCAGCCGGCCAAAGCCGTCGATATAGGTCAGCACCACCGGCACCACCACCAGCGTCAGGATGGTGGAGGAAATCAGCCCGCCGATCACCGCATGGGCCATCGGCGCGTTCTGCCCCGAGCCCTCGTGGATGTTCAGCGCCAGCGGCAACATGCCAAAGATCATCGCCAGCGTGGTCATGATGATCGGCCGGAACCGGGTGCGCCCGGCCAGCACCAGCGCGTCATAGAGGTTCATCGACTCGTCGCGGCGGTGGTGGTTGGCGTTGTCGACCAGCAGGATCGCGTTCTTCACCACCAGCCCCATCAGCATGATGAAACCGATGGCCGAGTAGATGTTCAGCGTCGACCCCCCGACCAAGAGCCCGACCATGACCCCGATCAGCGACAGCGGCAGCGACACCATGATCGCGATGGGTTGCAGGAACGACCCGAATTGCGAGGCGAGGACGAGATAGATGAACACCACCGCCAGAAGCAGCGCCGCCCCCGCCGAAGACGCGGATTCGGCCAGGTTTTCCTGATCGCCGCCGGTCGACACCTTGTAGCCCGGCGGCAGGTCGAGCGCGTTCATCGCCGCCTGGATCTGGGTCAGCACCTCGCCCAGGGTCTTGCCCGACAGGTTGGCGGTGACATTGATGCGCCGCTGCCCGTCAAGCCGGTCGATCTGCGATGCCCCGACCGAGGGCACGACCTCGGCCACCTGGTCAAGGCGGATCATGCCCTGGCCCGCCTGCGACACCGCGATGGGCAGGGCGCCCAGCAATTCGGCATCGTTGCGCAGCGCCTCGGGCAGCTGGACGTTCAGGTCATAGGTCCGCCCGGCGGGATCGGTCCAGTCACCCACAGCCTCGCCGCCCAGCATCGGCGACAGCGCGGCGCCGACCTGCCCGACCGAGACACCAAGATCGCTTGCCAGGTCGCGGTTGACCCGCACGCCCAGGATCGGCTGCGCCAGATCAAGGCTCGATTCCACATCCTCGACGCCTTCGATGGTTTGCAGGCGGCGGATCAGTTCCTCGGACAGGGGTTGCAGGGTGACAAAGGACGGGCCGGACAGCGAAATGTCGATCGGCGCCGCCACCTGGCCGAAACCGTTGGCGATGCCGACCGTCACCGTGATGCCGGGGATGGCGGCCAAAGCCTCGCGCACAGGCACCGACATGTCGCCGGGGCTGCGCACCCGATCGTGCTGCTCGACCATGAACACGGCGATGGAGGCCGTGGTATTGCCATCGGTCGAAGTGCCCGAGGCGACGGTGGCATAGGTGCCGGTCACCTCCGGAAACTGCCGCAGGATGGCATCGACCTGCCGGATCTTCGACGCCGTATAGTCAAGCGAGGATCCGACCGGGGTTTCGATGGTGACCTGGAATTCGCTGTTGTCGACATTCGGCACGAATTCGACGCCGACCATCGGGAACAGCGTGAACGAACCAAAGAACGCCGCCAGCGCGATCACCAGCGTGGTCTTGCGGAAGCGCAGGCAGAACTTCAGCACCCGGATATAGACCCGCGCCACCCATTCGAAAAACATGTCGAAGACGTTGATCGTCCGCCAGATGAACCCCTTGCGCCGGTTGGGGTCGGCCGAAGGGTCATACCAGACCGACGACAGCATCGGATCCAGCGTGAAGGCCACGAACAGCGAGATCAGAACCGCGACCGAGACGGTGACGCCGAACTGCAGGAAGAACCGGCCCATGATGCCTTCCATGAAGGCGACGGGCAGGAACACCGCGACGATGGAGAGCGTGGTCGCCAGCACCGCAAGGCCGATTTCATTGGTGCCGTCCAGCGCCGCCTGCCGGTGCGATTTGCCCATGTGCAGATGGCGCATGATGTTTTCGCGCACCACGATGGCATCGTCGATCAGCAGGCCCACCGCGAGCGACAGCGCCAGCATGGTCATCATGTTCAGGGTGAAACCCAGGAACCACAGGACCGACATCGTGCCGATCACCGAAATCGGCAGCGTCAGCCCGGTGATGACGGTCGAGCGCCAGGAGTTGAGGAACAGGAACACGATCGCCGTGGCCAGAAGCGCGCCCTCGACCAGCATGTTCTGCACGCCGTTATAGCTCTGCTCGACCTCGATGGCATTGTCGCGGACGATCTCGATGGTCACGTCCTCGGGCAGTTCGTTGGCCTTCAGATCCTCGACCGCGGCGCGCACCTGCCGGGCGATTTCCACCGTATTGGCGCCCTGCTGCTTGATGATGTCGACCGCGAGTGCCGGGGTCCCGTCCAGCAGGGCAAGCGAGCTCGACTCGCTCTGCCCGTCCTCGAGCGTGACCACATCGCCCAGCCGAACCGGCTGATCGCCGCGGCGGGCTACGATGATGTCAAGGAAATCCCGCGCCCGTTCGATCCGGCCCTCGACCTGGATCGACTGCACCTCGCGCCCCTGTTCGATGGAACCGGCGGGAATGTCGCGGTTTTCCGCACTGACTGCGGCCAGCACCTCGCCCACCGAAATGCCAAAGGCGTTCAGCCGGTCGGGGTCGATCAGGAAATTCAGTTGCCGGTCGACACCGCCGACGACCGAGGCCGAGCCGACGCCCTGGATGTTCAGCATCCGTTGCGCGATCACATCCTCGGTCAGCGTGGTCAGGTCGCGTTCCGACATCGTCGCCGAACTCACCGCCATCGAGATCATCGGCATCGCCGAAGGGTCAAAGCGCAGCGTCACCGGATCGTTGGAATTGTCCGGCAGGGTGCCCGAGATCTGGGCGATCTTGTCGCGCACATCCTGCGCCGCGGTCTGCGAATCGACCTCGAGGTCGAACATCATGATGACCATCGCCTGACCGGACTGGGCGATGCTCTGCGTCGTATCAAGGCCGGAAATCGTGCTGACCGCATCCTCGATCGGCTTGATGATGTCGGCCTCGACCGCCTCGGGCGCCGCGCCGGGATAGGCGACGACGACCGCGACCACCGGGAAATCGACGTCCGGCATCTGTTCGATGGCCAGCCGCTGGAACGAGAAGATGCCGAAAACCAGGATCGCCACCATGACCATGGTGGCGAAAACCGGCTGTGCGATCGAAATCCGGGTCAGGAACATCGCCTACTCCACCAGAACCACTTCATCGCCCGGCGCCAGTTCGGGCAGGGCCGCGGTGATGACCACATCGCCGGCGGCAAGGCCGGCGGTGATCTGCACAAGATCGCCGGCCCAGGTATCGCCGGTCTCGACCGCGGCGCGCTGTGCGGCGCCGTCGCGGATGGTGACGACATAGGCGCCCTCGCGATCCTCGCGCAGCGCCTCGGCCGGGACGGCGATGGCGTCGACGGCCTCGGCCACGACGATCTCGCCGGTGGCGAACATGCCGCCCAGCAACCGGCCGTCCATGTTGGCGATGGTGACATAGACCGGGATCGTGCGCGAGCCTTCTGTCGCCAGCGGATTGATCCGCGCCACGGTGCCTTCGAAGGGCGCGCCGCCGATGCCGTCGACAGACACGGCGACGGTCTGGCCCGGCGCGATCAGCGCGCCGGCGCTGATCGCGGCATTGCCCACCAGTTCGACCGTGCTCAGGTCCACGACGGTGAACAGCGGCGTGCCGGTGGTGACGATCTGCCCCGGTTCCACACTGCGGGCCGAGATGATGCCGGCGAAGGGCGCGGTGACGGTCGCCTTGGACAGGCTGAGTTCGGCGGCCGCGACCTGATCGCTCAGCGCCGAAACCTGCGCCCGCAGACCTTCGACACTGGTGCGGGCCTGATCAAGGTCCGAGGTGGTGGCAACGCCGCGTTCGACCAACGCCTGCGAGCGTTCCAGTTGCGCTTCGGCCAGCGTCAGTTGCGCCCGCGTCGCTTCTGCATTGGAGCGTTGCAGGTCCAGTTGCAGGGCAAGCTGCTCCACATCGACCTGAAGCAGCACATCGCCCGCCGCCACCCGGTCGCCGGGGCGCAGGCTGACGGTATCGACCCGGCCCGAGGCCTCGGCCGCGATCTCGGCCTTTTGCGAGGGTTGCATCGTGCCGGTGACGCGGACGGTGCGAAGCAGGGTCTGCGGCGCCACCGTCGCGTATTCAAAGGCATTGACCTGCATCCGGCTGTCGATCTCGACTTCGGGTTCAGGGGCCGCGACTTCGGCCACCGGCAGGGTCGGTTCGATCTGGGTCTTGTAATACCAGCCACCGGCGGCACCCAGCAGCACCAGCACCAGAAGCACCCAGGGCCAGATTGGCCTCAGCGGTTTTAGCCCGGCACGCTTGCGGCGGGCGTTTTCGCGCTGGCGGCGGCTCATCGCCCATTCCGGTTTTTCGTTGCGCGGATCCTGCGCGGCGGGCGTCGCGGCCATCCCGGTCCCTTCCATGTCCCCAGACCCGCTGGCATGCGGGTTTCGTTCAACTCTTGCTGAAACGCCTAACTGGTGCGAGTCCCGCGGCTTGGCAAGGCAAGAGAGGCAGGCACCGGCAAACTGCAGCAGAAATGGCGCGAATTGCCAGCGAAAGCCGTGGGGCGGGCAAGGAAGTTGCCGGGGATTTGGCCGGTTGCGGCGCGGCGCGGTGCTGCGCGCGACGCCGGAAATGGCCGGAACGCCAGGGCGTTCCGGCACGGTGCAGGGGCACGCCCCTACCGCATTTGCAGCACGATCACCTCGTCGCTGGTCGGATCGGTGCGTTCACGCAGGGTGCGCACCTGTTCCGTCGTCACCGCCGCGCCGGAATTGCCCCAGGCCTGACGGATGAAGCTGACCACCTCGGCCACTTCGGCATCGGTCAGCGGCACACGGAACGGCGGCATCCGGTAGCTGTCGGGCACCCCGTTCGACACCACGCGGCCGGCGCCGTTCAGCACGATGTTGATCGCGCTGTCGGCATGGGGCCCGATCAGCGAGCTTGCCCCCGCCAGCGGCGGCAGGAAGCTGCCCTGCCCCATCCCGTCGCGACCGTGGCAATAGGAACAACGGTTGAGATAGATCGCCGCCCCCGGATCGCCCGCGCCCGAGGCCAGCATCTCGGTCGTCGCCTCCTGATACTCCCACAGGGGCGTGTCGGTGGCGGGATCGCCCGGCAGCGATTTCAGGAAATGCGCGATGGCCTGCAAATCCTCGTCGGTCATGAACTGGGTCGAGTTGTTGAACGCCTCCATCATGCTGCCGAACACCGTGCCATGCACGTTGCGGCCATCGCGCAGATAGGCAACGATGTCCTCCTCGCTCCACCGGCCAAGGCCGATGTTCATGCCGTTGCGCAGGGGCGGCGCATACCAGCCGTCCAGCAGCGCCCCCGACAGGAACTGCGGGTCGGTATGGTCCAGCGCGACTTCGTTCATCAGCTGCGTGCGCGGGGTGTGGCAGGAACCGCAATGGCCCGGCCCCTCGACCAGATAGGCGCCGCGGTTCCACGCCTCGTCCTGCGACGGATCGGGGGTATAGGTGCCCCTGTCGTAGAACAGCACGTTCCAGAACTCGAGCGGCCAGCGCAGGTTCATCGGCGAGGGGATCTCGGATTCGCGGTTGGGTTCCGCCACCGGCTGCACATGGTTCATGAAGTAGTCATAAAGCGCCGCCACATCGGCATCCGTCAGCTTGGCATAGGACGGATAGGGCATCGCCGGATAAAGCCGCCGCCCATCGGGCGCCACGCCGCGCCGCACCGCATTGTCGAAATCGGCAAGGGTATAGTTGCCGATGCCGTGCTCGGGATCGGGGGTGATGTTGGTCGCGAAGATCGACCCCAGCGGCGTGCCCATTTCCAGCCCGCCGGCAAAGGGGGCGCCGTCCTCGGTCGAATGGCAGGCCACGCAATCGGCCAGCCTTGCGGCATATTCGCCTTCCTCGAGCGTGACCGTCGGTGCCTCGGCCACGCCGTCGAAGGGGCTGGATGGGATGCGGGTGACATACCACCAGACGGCGGCCACCGCGACGACGATGACGCCTAGGGTAATCCAGAGCTTTTTCACTGTCCTGACCTGTTCTTGGCTGGCGTTTCAGCTTGGCTTGGAAAGGGGTGCGGCCCTCAGGCCGCACCACCCCAGCTCAGATCGTGTTCGCGGAAGGGTTGCGTCCGGATCCGCTTGCCGGTGATCTGGAAGATCGCGTTGGCCAGCGCCGGGCCGACCGGCCCGATCGGCGGCTCGCCGATCTCGTCATAGCGGTCGGCATCGGTCAGGCCGCCGAAATGGACGTGGATTTCCGGAATGTCGCCGATCCGCAGCATCGGATATTCGTCGTAATTGCCTTCGACGATGCGGCCGTCGCGGATGTTCAGCCCTTCGTTCAGCGCCATGTTCAGCCCGAACAGGGTGCCGCCCTCAAGCTCGACCTGCACCGCGTCGCGGTTCATGATCCGGCCGGAATCGAAGGCCACGTCGACGCGGTGGACGGTCAGCTTGCCCTCGCGCGTCACCTCGGCATGGACCACGGCGCCCAGGGTGGTGCCATGTTCGGACCGCCCGCCCATGCCCCAGTTGCCGATGGCAACGCCGCGGGCCTGCCCTTCGGGCAGCGGTGTGCCCCAGCCCGATTGCGTGCGCAATTCCTCGAGGATCTTGACCCAGCCGGGATCGGACCACTTGGAATAGAGCGCGATGCGGTAGTCCAGCGTATCCTGCCCGGCGGCATTCGCCATCTCGTCGATGAAGCTTTCGACGAAGAAGATGGTCGAATTATAGCCGGGGCCGCGGTAAGGCCCGGTAAGGACGTGGAAATCGGGCACCACCACCGATTCCACCTGCGCGTTTTCCAGCACCAGCGGAAAGGCGGTGTCACCGATCCCCATGCTGAAAAAGCCCGGCCCCCCCGACACGCGCGCCAGAAGCGAGGTCGGCAACCCGTCCTCGCCCAGACGCGCCTTGAGCATCCCGGCCATCAGCGGGCGATAGCGCCCCTGCCGGGTCGCTTCCTCGCGGCTCCAGATCGTGTGGACCGGGACGCCGGGGTATTGCTGCGCCACTGCCACCACGGTGCGGGCATCGTCGGAAAACACCCGCCGCCCGAACCCGCCGCCGACAAAGGTCTGGTGAACCTCGATATTGTCGGGGTTGACGCCGGTCTGCTGCACCGCCATCGACCAGGCCATCTGGGTATGCTGCGACGGATGCCACATCTCGACCCGGTCTTCGGTCACCATGGCGGTGCCGTTCAGCGGCTCCATCGGCATCTGTTCGCAATAGGGCGTGAGGTAGCGCGCCTCGACGATGGTGCCGCCCTTTTCGAAATCGGCATTCACATCACCGACCGAAAGCAGGACATCGCCCGCGGTCTCGACCGCGGCCAGCGCCGCATCGTTCATCATCTTGGTGTCGGTCCATTTCACGCCCGGACCGTCGTCCCATTCGATGGGCATCGCATCCAGCGCGGTGCGCGCCTGCCAGTAATGGTCGGCGATGACCGCGACCCCCGATTGCACCGGGCCGACGCCAAAGGGGAACGGCGGTTCGACCCTGTTCGGCTCGGCCAGGTCGGTCGGCGTGATCTCGACCGCGGCGCGGACGCCGGGCATGTTGCGGATCGCCTCGAAATCAAAGGATTTCAGCCGGCCGCCCATGACCGGGCTTTGCCGCAGCGCGGCATAGACCATGTCGGGCAGGCGCACGTCCATGCCATAGATCGCGGTGCCGTTGGTGATCTGCGGGATCTGGATCTTGGGCGGGGATTCCTTGCCCAGGAAGGTCCATTCCTCGCGCGGTTTCGGGGTCGGTTCGGCCTCGAATGTCACCGCGGCGGCCTCGGCCAGGAAATCGGTGAAGGGCGCCGAATTGCCGCTGCCGGCATGGGTCAGCACGCCTTCGGCCACCGTAATCTCGGCCGCATCCACGCCCCAGGCGGCGCCGGCCGCGACCTTGAGCCGTTCACGCGCCCCGGCGGCAGCGCCCAGATAGGCATCGCGCCGCGGCTGGCTGGTCGACCGGCCCGAGAAATAGCCCAGCGGTCCGCCGACATTGCCATAGAAATTGCCCTGCTTCCAGTTGCGGTTGGGCGAGGCATATTCGGCCTTGAGATCATCCCAGCGCGGGGCAAGCTCCTCATAGACATAGGAAATCGCCTGCGTCAGCACGCCGTTGCCGATGTCGGGATGCGCGACATAGACGATGACCTTGCCATCGGGCTGGATGGCGATCCATGGCGTGAATTCGGTGGTGCCGGCGGGTTGTTCGGTGCCCCATGGCGCGGCATCGGTGTAGCCGGCCTGGAGCCTGGTGCCCATGACCAGCGCGCCGCCGGCGCCCAGCACGGACACCATGAAGCCGCGGCGGTTCATCTTGGGGGTGAATGCGTCGTTCATCTCTGGCCCTCCCCTC
Source organism: uncultured Rubellimicrobium sp. (assembly GCA_964540965.1). GTDB lineage: Bacteria > Pseudomonadota > Alphaproteobacteria > Rhodobacterales > Rhodobacteraceae > JADYZU01. The sequence continues at coordinate 92,121 of CAZIOT010000017.1, forward strand.
AGGTCCGCATGATTTCGGCGGCGCGATGGATCGCGGCGCGAACACGCGGATAGGTGCCGCAACGGCAGATGTTGTCGACATACAGGTCGATGTCGTCATCGGTCGGATTCGGGTTCGCTTCCAGCAGCGCCGCCGCCGCCATCAGCATCCCCGACTGGCAGTAGCCGCATTGCGGCACGTTCATTTCCGCCCAGACGGTCTGCAGCGGATGCTGCCCCGCCGGGTCCAGCGCCTCGATGGTGCGGATTTCCGCACCGGCCAGGGAATCGACCGGGATCTGGCAGGACCGCAGCGCCTGCCCGTCGACGTGAACCGTGCAGGCACCGCATTGCGCGATGCCGCAGCCGAATTTGGTGCCGGTCAGCCCCAGATGATCGCGCAGCACCCAGAGCAGCGGCGTTTCGGGCGCGGCATCGACCTCCATGGTCTGGCCGTTGATGTTCAGGGAATACGACACGGGTTCCTCCTCAGGTTCGAACGGTATCCGCAGCGGGCCGCTCATCACGACGGCGCTACGGCTCCTCACACCGCACTTGACAGAATGTTGCGGTTGGCCTTCCCTAAAGGCAAGAGAAAACGGGCACTCTGTCCCATTTTCCGCCCCGGCGTAAGGCCGTGCGCCCTAGGGAGGTCAGCCAATGCGCAGCCAGACCCACCAGAGAGGGAGGTTATCCCTTGCCGCCATCGTCGTTTTATCCCTTTTGCCACAGATACTTGCTGCGGATGACACCGCCGGCGCCGCCCTTGCGCCGGCCTGCTTTACCTGCCACGGCATCGACGGGCGCAACGCGGGCGCGATCCCGGCCTTGGCAGGAAGAACCGAGACAGACCTGTCGGAAATGCTGACCGGATTTGCCGACGGCAGCCGTCCGGGCACGATCATGCCGCGCCTTGTGTCCGGCTATACGCCCGAGGAACTGGCGGCACTCGCGGCCTATTTCGCGAAGGTGACGCCATGAGGATCGCCCGCCGCAGCCTGCTTCAGGGTCTGGCCACCCTGCCCCTTGCCGCGCCGCTGCTGGCGCAGGCCGCGCCGGCGCGCGTTACCGTGCTGGGCGGCGGCTTTGGCGGCGCCGCCGTCGCCCGCACCCTGCGCCGGCTGGCGCCCGAGGTGGCCGTGACCCTGATCGACCGCGCGCCACAAATCCATTCCTGCCCGTTCTCGAACGGCGTCCTTGGCGGCCTCTGGGGCGAAGATCGCATCACCTTTGGCTATGACGGGCTGGCCGGCGCCGGCATCGCCGTGGTGCAGGCCGAGGCCACCGCGCTCGACCCGGCGACCCGCGCGGTGACGCTGGCCGATGGCACCGTCATCGACGCCGATTTCACCGTGCTCTCGCCCGGGATCGCGCTGAATTACAGCGCCATAGAGGGCTATTCCGAGGATGCGGCGCAGGTCATGCCGCATGCCTGGACCGCCGGGGCGCAGACCAGCCTGCTGCGCGGTCAGCTTCAGGCGATGCCGGATGGCGGCACCGTGGTCATCGCCGTGCCGCGCCCGCCCTTCCGCTGCCCCCCCGGCCCCTACGAACGCGCCTCGCTGATTGCGCATTACCTTCAGTCGGCGAAACCGGCGTCAAAGATCCTGATCCTCGACGCGCAGGACGGTTTCTCGAAACAGGGCCTGTTCGAAGAGGCCTGGGCCGCGCTTTACCCCGGCATGATCGAACGCATTCCCGGCGCGGAATCGGGCGAGGTGCTGTCGGTCGACCCTGCCAGCATGCGCGTCTCGACCGCGTTCGACGATGTGACGGCGGCTGTCGCCAACATCATCCCGCCGCAGACGGCGGGGGCGATCGCGGTGGCGGCGGGGCTGGATCAGGGGCTTGGCTGGTGCCCGGTCGATGGCGTCACCCTTGAATCCGCCGTCGCGCCGGGCGTCCATGTCATCGGCGATGCCGCCATTTCCGGCGACATGCCGAAATCGGGCTTCAGCGCCCACCAGCAGGGTATGGCCTGCGCCGCCGCCATCGCCGCGCGGATCGCCGGCGCAGACCCGGTGGCGCACAAGCTTCTCAACACCTGCTACAGTCTGGCCGCGCCCGGCTATGGCTTTTCCGTCGCCGATGTCTATGAACAACGCCCCGAGGGCATCGCTTCGATCGGCACCGCGCCGAATACCACGGCGCTGGGCGCCGATGCTGCAACCCATTCCGCCGAGGCGGCGTTTGCCGAATCATGGTTCGATACGATCACATCGGAACTCTGGGGCTGATGCTGGTGCTGGCCCAGACCGCCGCGGCGCAGGACGCCGCGCGCGGCGCGCAACTGATGTTTGCGACCGAGAAGGGCAATTGCACCATCTGCCACGCCATCCCCGGCCTTGGCCTGCCCGATGCGGCGCAGGGCGACATCGGCCCCTCCCTTGCCGGCGTCGGCGCCCGCTGGTCGCAGGCCGATCTTGTCGCCATCATCACCGACCCGCGCCGTTTCATGCCCGACACGATCATGCCGGCCTTTGGCGTGACCGAAGGGCTGACCGGCGTCGCCGTGGCCTATCGCGGCCGGCCGATCCTGACCGGGGACGAGATCGCCGATATCGCCGCCTATCTAGCGGGGCTCCAATGACCAAGAACCCACCACCGGGGCGGCGCGCCTTTCTGGCCGGGCTGGCCGCGATCACCGTCGTGCCCCTGCCCGCCTTTGCCACGCCGGACGAGGTTGCCGCGGCGATCCTTGCCACCTTCGGCGACCGGCCCGTCAGCGACGGCCCGATCACAATCGAGGCGCCGCCCCTGGCCGAAACCGGCAATTCGGTGCCGATCACCATCCGCGTCGACCGGCCGATGGCCGCCGCCGACCGCATCCTGCGGGTGGCGCTGTTTTCCGAAATGAACCCCCGCCCCAAGGTGTTCGAAGCCGCCTTCGGCCCGGCCGCGGCCGAGGCCCGCGTCACCACCAACATCCGCCTGAACGGCACCCAGACCATCCTTTGCGTGGCCGAGGCGGCGGACGGCACGCTGATCCGCGCCGCGCAGGAAATCCGCGTGGTCGTCGGCGCCTGCACCACGCTGGAGATCCAGTTCTGATGTTCAACACCCGCATCCGCGTTCCCGATCAGGCCACCGCCGGCGCCTTTGTCGAAATCCGCGCCATGGTGATGCATCCGATGGACAACGGCTATTCCTATACCACCCAGGGCACGGTGATCCCGGTCGACATCATCACCGATTTCACCTGCCGCTATCTGGGGGACGAGGTGATCCGCGTCCGGCTTGAACCCGGCATCTCGGCCAATCCGATCTTCACCTTCAGCCTTGTCGCCACCGCCACCGGCCCGGTCGATTTCGAATGGATCGACCAGCACGGCACCGTCACCACGGCAAGCGCGACCCTGACCGTGACATGAGGGCGCTGGCCCTCACCCTGGCCCTGGCCCTGGCCGCACCGGCCGCAGCGCAAGAGGCGCCGGTCTCGGGCTATGACTATCTCATGCCGGAAACACAGGCGCTTCAGGACGACGATTTCGCCAATCCGGGGATGCTCTGGGTCGATCAGGGCGCCGCCATCTGGGACAGCGCCGGCTGTTCCGGCTGCCATGCCGCCGCCGAGATGGTGGGCGTCGGCGCGCGCTATCCTTTGTGGTCCGGGGACGAACAGCGCATCCTGACCCTGACCGACCGCATCAACCTGTGCCGCACCGAAAATCAGGACGCCCCGGCCTATGCCCATGACGACGCCGATCTTGTCGCCCTGACGACCTGGATCCGCCACCAGTCGCGCGGCCTGCCGGTCTCGGTCGCGATTGACGGTCCGGCGGCCGCGGCCTTTGAACGCGGGCGCATCTACTATGAAACCCCGCGCGGGCAACTCGACCTCTCCTGCGCCGATTGCCATGTCCGCAACGAAGGCAACCGCCTGCGGGGCGAGATTGTCAGCCAGGGGCAGGTCAACGGCTTTCCGATCTACCGCCAGCTTTGGCAGGACATCGGCTCGGTCGACCGCATGATCCGCTGGTGCCACGAATCGGTGCGCGCCGAACCGCCGGCCGAAGGCGACCCCATGTGGGCCGATCTGGAGCTTTACCTTTCGGCCCGCGGCAACGGCCTGACGGTCGAAACACCCGCCCTGCGCCGCTAGAGGGCGTCTTCATTTAGGGGATTCCCCGTTGCCGTGAGTTCTGATTCAA
>CAZIOT010000018.1:0-77732 GCA_964540965.1 uncultured Rubellimicrobium sp.
CTTGAATCAGAACTCACGGCAACGGGGAATCCCCTAAATGAAGACGCCCTCTAGCTGTTCAGTCCCGGCATCCGGTGGATCGGATCGAGGATGAATCGATCCGGTTCTGATGTCCAGATTTTGCAGATGTATTGTAAGCGGTGCATAGGCCTCCGAAATTGGCCCCATTCTGCTGGCCCAGAACCATTGGCACGCTTTGAGAGGCCAACTCTGGGGTTCGAGAGACGCCGTGATTCGGCTTAGATTTCGCGATGAGTGACACAGGCCCCGTGGAGGAATTGCCGCACCCGTCAGAGGTCGAGCATCTGCCCATTGCAGATTACCTCCAACGCCGAGGCCCCTCCGAAAGCAGAGTTGCCGCGCCGCATCCAGCCGTAGAGGCGGTCACGGTCGTTACCAAAGATAAGGCGCAGAGCGCTGTGTATGCCGAGATAAAGGGACAGGCGCGTGCCGAGATCACGACGGATCGGCCGATGTCACCATGGCGCTGCAGGCACCTGTGCAACGCTGAGCGTGTCAGGTGCGGGATCGACGGTTGCAGGGCATAGAGCTGTCGTCCAGCGGCAAGAGCGTATGCCTTCGGAAGGCGACGACTGCAGCCTCCTCTTCCTCGGTCAGGATCGTCGAGCGAGGTTCCTTCGGCCCGGTCTTCATGTCCTCGACCGACGCGCGCTTGCGCCACTTCGCCACCGTCTTGGGGTTGATCCCCAGCTCACGACTCAGCTGCGAGAGCCAAGCTTGCGATCGCTGTATTGCTGCTCGGACGGCGTGCCCTCGCCAGCGGGCTCGAACCGGTGGCGCCGCGCTGGCTCGATCATGGTGCTCCCGTGACGAACTTGTCCCATAGTGCTTCCTTCCATCCCACCGAAAAGATCGCACCATCAAACCGTGGGATCAAACACCTAGCCTCCGAAACCGTCATCTCGGAATACCTCGCCTTCCAGGCTGAGACACGTGCCTTCCGACATCCCATGCTTGCGGCAGAGATCAGCGCACGTCGCGCCAGCCTCATGCTCCTGCAAGATGCCAATGATCTGCTCATCCGTCAGTCGTGCCTTCTTCATCGTCCGTCCTCTCAATGGGCCGGACTCCAATTGCAGATTGAGGAAAAATCCCGTGGCAGGTCACTGACGCGGCCCTGCCCCGCCTCACCTGGCAGCAGGACTATCCCGGCGGCCGGATCGCAGCCCGGCTGGGCCATGTCGAGGTCGGCGCGGTGTTCCCCGGCCGCCCCGACGCGGGGTGGGCGCTGTGGCTTCCAACACCAAGCGGCGCCCATTCCGCCGTCTATGCCGCCAAGACCGAACAGGCCGCGCGGAACGCCCTTCTCGGAGCCGTCCGCGACTGGCTGCGCGCGGCGGCACTGACCGATGCCGGGGCGCACCCCGAACCTTGCCTCACGGAGAATCGCCCATGACCGCCCTGCAACCGATCTTCGTCCGCGCCTCGCACGTCCAGCCGGTGTTCGGGATCCATCGTTCCACCCTCTATCGCTGGGTCAACGAGGGGCGTGTCACGCTCCACAAGCACGGCCGGTCGAGCTTTGTGAAGGTCGCAGACCTGACGGCAATCATCGAGGGCCTGGGGGGCCAGATGGGGGGCCAGACCGCCGAAAAGGCGAATTAGCCAATAAATTCAATGGTGGGTGATGCCCGGCATTGGCATCGAACCAGACCACCGGGACAAAGCCGCGGCGGCGCAGGTCGTCGGTCACGGCGCGGACGGTTTCGATCCGCGGCAGGGCGGCGTCCCAATACATCACGTTTGATCCGTCAACGGCGATCCAGTTGGGGCCGGGATCGCGACGGCGGCGCGCCGGTGGCGCCAGCCGGCGCAGCAGCAGGACCAGCGCAACGGCAAGGACAACGGCAGCAAGAAGGGCAACGGGCGGGGTCATGACGGCCAATCTGGCGGCAAGAAGTTTAGAAACCCCTGCTGCCGGATGATCACGGCGATTTTCAGGCGGAATCGCCGGTCAGGTATTGAACAGGAAATGCATCACATCGCCGTCCTGCACGACGTAGGACTTGCCCTCGAGCCGCAGCTTGCCGGCCTCGCGCGCGCCAGCCTCGCCGCCCAGGGCGACATAATCGTCATAGGCGATGGTCTCGGCGCGGATGAAACCCTTTTCGAAATCGCCATGGATCACGCCGGCGGCCTGCGGCGCAAGCGTGCCTTGCGCGATGGTCCAGGCGCGGGCCTCTTTCGGTCCGACGGTGAAATAGGTTTCCAGATGCAGCAGGTCGTAGCCGGCGCGGATAAGCCGGTCGAGCCCGGCCTCGTGCAGGCCCATTTCCTCAAGGAACATCTGCTGTTCCTCGGGCGGAAGCTGGCTGATCTCCTCCTCGATCCGGGCGGAGATCACCACATGGGCGTTGCCTTCGGCGCGGGCCATCTCGGCCACTTTCGCGGAAAACTCGTTGCCGGCGGCAGCGGCGCTTTCCTGCACGTTGCAGACATAAAGCACCGGCTTGGCGGTCAGAAGCTGCAACAGCCGCCAGGCCCGCGCATCATCCTCGGCCACCTTGACCGTCCGCGCCGGGCGACCGTCCGACAGCGCCTCTTGCGCCGCCTTCAGAAGACGCTCCTGGTCGAGCGCCTCCTTGTCGCCGCCGCGCAGCTTGCGGCCAAGGTTCGCAAGCCGCCGTTCGACCGATTCGAGATCGGCCAGCATCAGCTCGGTCTCGATGGTCTGGGCATCGGCGACCGGATCGACGCGGCCGTCGACATGGACGATGTCGCCGTCCTCGAAACAGCGCAGGACATGGGCGATGGCGTCGGTCTCGCGGATATTGGCCAGGAACTGGTTGCCCAGCCCCTCGCCCTTGGACGCGCCTTTCACCAGACCGGCGATGTCGACAAAGGTCATCCGCGTCGGGATGATCTGGCGCGAGCCGGCGATGGCGGCCAGCCGGTCAAGCCGCGGATCGGGCACCGCGACCTCGCCCACGTTTGGTTCGATGGTGCAGAACGGGAAATTCGCCGCCTGCGCCGCCGCGGTGCGGGTCAGCGCGTTGAAAAGCGTCGACTTGCCCACGTTCGGCAGCCCGACGATCCCCATGCGAAAGCCCATGATCCGCTCCTTGTCCCTGAACGGGCCGCTCTTACGGCGGGCGCGACGTGCTGGCAAGGCGGGCGGTTTTTCGCGACAAAACCGGGGGCCGTGGAAATTCGCGATTTTCCGTGGCGGTGGAACGGGTGCAGGATGGCGGCAGGAGGACACAAGATGCCGACGATTCCCTATATCCATTTCGATGGCCAATGTGCCGAGGCGCTGGCCGCCTATGCCGCGATCTTCAACGGCACGGGTCTGCAGACCATGCGCTATGCCGACGGGCCGGGCGCGCCCGAGGCGTGGGCGTCCAGCGACCGGATCATGCATGGCCAGGTGACCATCGGCGACGGCACCTTCATGGCCTCGGACTATCCCCCCGGCGTGACCGGCAGCCCGCCCGCCGGTTTCAGCGTGATGCAATCGGCCGCCACGGCGGACGAGGCGCACCGCGTCTTTGCCCTGCTGGCCGAAGGCGGCGCGATCATCGACGACATCAAGCCCACGTTCTTTTCCCCCGCCTTCGGCATGGTCCGCGACCGTTTCGGCACCGCCTGGATCATCTCGGCCCTGCAGGAGGCGACATGAGCTTCAATCCCTACCTCAACTTCGACGGCACCTGCCGCGAGGCGATGACCTTTTACGCCGGTGTCTTTGGCGCCACCGACCTGTCGGTCATGAGCTTTGGCGACACCCCCGACAATTACCCCAAATCGCCCGAGACGGCGGCCCTGGTGATGCATTCGCAATTCACCACCGGGCCGGGGGCCGTGCTTTATGCCTCGGACGTGCCGCCGGGGATGGAATGGAGCGGGCACAACGGCACCATCTACCACTCTGCCCCGACGACCGACCGCGCCCGCGCCGTGTTCGACGCGCTGGCCGAGGGCGGGACCGTCTGGATGCCGCTGGCCGAGACCTTCTGGGCGCCGCTGTTCGGCGGGCTGACCGACCGGTTCGGCGTGTCCTGGATGGTATCTTTGGACGCTGCCGCCACCTGAACCCATTGATTTCCGCCCCTCCTTGGCCCAAACCCGCAGGCAATGGATGGAGGGGCGGATGCCGACACGGATCGAGGCGCGGTTTCAGGCATTGCAGGCCGAGGGTCGCAAGGCGTTTGTCGCCTATGTGATGGGCGGCGACCCCGATTACGCCACCAGCCGCGACATCGTGCTGGGCCTGCCCGGCGCCGGCGTCGACATCATCGAACTGGGCGTGCCCTTCACCGACCCGATGGCCGATGGCCCGACGATCCAGGCGGCGGGGCAGCGGGCGCTGGCCAACGGCATGACGCTGGAAAAGACGCTCGGGCTGGTGCGCGAGTTGCGGGCGGTCGATGACCTGACGCCCGTGGTGCTGATGGGCTATTTCAATCCGATCCATTCGCGCGGCGTCGACCGTTTCCTGGCCGATGCCAGGGCCGCCGGCGTCGACGGGCTGATCGTCGTCGATCTGCCGCCCGAGGAGGATGCCGAACTGTGCCTGCCGGCGCAGGCCGCCGGGCTGAACTTCATCCGGCTCGCGACGCCGACCACCGATGACGCGCGGCTGCCGACCGTGCTGCGCAACACCTCGGGCTTTGTCTATTACGTCTCGATCACCGGCATCACCGGCGCGGCCGAGGCGCAGGCCACCGATGTCGGCCCCGAGGTGGCGCGGATCAAGGCGCAGACCGACCTGCCGGTCATTGTCGGCTTCGGCATCCGCACACCCGAGGTGGCGCAGTCCATCGCCAGCGTCGCCGACGGCTGCGTCGTCGGCTCGGCCATCGTCAGCGAGGTCGCCAAGGGGCGGCCGGTGGCCGAAGTGATGGCCTATGTGCGGGCGCTGGCCGACGGGGCGCATCGGGGATAGGGCGTCGTCCGGTCGCGCGGGGGCGGGTCTGGCCGCGGTCCCGCGCAGACGGGGTAGCGGTCCGCCGTCGCGCCGAATCCATCTGAAACGACACCCCTCTTCCGCCCGGCTCGTAGGGTGGGCAATCGCCCACCGCACGCCCGCCCAAAAACCCGCAAGCCGTGGAAATCCCTTGCTTGACGATCCCTAGCGTTTCTGTCAGGTAATTCCTATTCCAGCCACCCCGATCATGGGGAAGCCCCGAATCGCCAGCGTCACCGCCCCAGCGACAGGATTTCCCATGAACGACCTCGCGCGCTTCACCCAGGCCTCTGCGCCCGTCCAGACCCAGGGCGGCGCCCCGATCAATGACGCCACGGTGCTGACCGGCGCCGGCGGCATCGGCTATATCCGGCTGGGCGAGGCGATCTATACGCTGCGCATCACCCGCGCCGGCAAGCTGATCCTGACCAAATGAGCCACGCCCCGGGGGCCGCGCCGGTCGGCCATCTCGACGACCTTGCCGCGCCGGAACGGCTGGCGGTGCTTGGCTTCCGCCGCTGGTGCGACACCGGCCCGGCGGGGGTGGAAACCCTGCTCGACCCCGGCACGCAGGCGCCGTTCAACCGGCTGTGCGGCCTGTGCACCACCGCCGCGCGGCGGCCGCTGATGCGGCACGGGCAGGATTGCCCCTGCCTTGGCGCCGATGAATGCGCGCTGGCGACGCTGATCCTGTCGGCCACCAGTGGCGAGCGCGAGGACGCGCTGATGCTGGCAATGACCATGGTGCGCGCCGATCGCGCCCCCGCCGTCGTCGCCGCGGCCGAGGCGACCGGGCTGGCGCTGCGCCGGCTGTGCCTGCGCAGCGAACGCAACCGCACTCTGCACTGACGCTTTCACCCCGGCCCCGGCCCGTGTATGGCCAAGGGTAACGGCGAAAGGGATTGTGATGCGCGAATGGTGGCGTGACGCGGTGATCTACCAGGTCTATCCGCGGTCGTTTCAGGACACGGACGGCGACGGGATCGGCGACCTCAGGGGCATCATCGCCCGGCTGCCGCATATTGCCGGCCTGGGCGTCGACGTGATCTGGCTGTCGCCCTTCTTTACCTCGCCCGACCGCGACATGGGCTATGACGTGTCCGACTATTGCGGCGTCAACCCGATCTTCGGCACCATCGGCGATTTCGAGGATCTGACGGCCGAGGCGCACCGCCTGGGCCTGAAGGTCATCATCGACCAGGTGCTGTCGCATTCGTCCGACAAGCACCCCTGGTTCACCGAAAGCCGGTCAAGCCGCGACAACCCCAAGGCCGACTGGTATGTCTGGGCCGATCCGAAACAGGACGGCACCCCGCCGAACAACTGGCCCTCGGTGTTCGGCGGCTCGGTCTGGACCTTCGACACCCGCAGGCATCAGTATTACCTGCACAATTTCCTTGCCGAACAGCCCGACCTGAATTTCCACAACCCCGCCGTGGTCGATGCCCTGATTGACACGATGCGGTTCTGGCTGGAACGCGGCGTGGACGGGTTCCGCCTTGATACCGTCAACTACTATGTCCACGACGCCAGGCTGCGTGACAATCCGGCCTCCGACTGGCAGCTGGGCCATTTCCCCGGCAATCCGTACGAGGCGCAGATCCACCTCTATTCCAAGTCGCGGCCCGAAAACATCGCCGTGCTGGAGAGGATGCGCGCGCTGTGCGACGAATTCGGCCCGACGATGATGGTGGGCGAGGTCGGCGAGGGCGGCCAGCGCCAGATCGAGATCATGGGCGAATACACCACCGGCAAGGGCCGGCTGCACATGGCCTATTCCTTTGCCATGCTCAGTCACGACCATTCCGCCGGCCATTTCCGCCGCTGCATCGAGACCTTTCTGGAACATGCCCCCGATGGCTGGCCCTGCTGGTCGTTCTCGAACCACGATGTCGCCCGGCACGTCAGCCGCTGGACGCCCGCCGGCGGTGACAGCGATGCGGTGGCGAAACAGTCGATCGCGATGCTCTGTTCGTTCCCCGGCACCCTGGGCCTGTATCAGGGCGAAGAGCTGGGCCAGACCGAAACCGATGTCCTGTTCGAGGAATTGCAGGACATGGCCCGCATCGCCTTCTGGCCCGAGGACAAGGGCCGCGACGGCTGCCGCACGCCGATGACCTGGGATTCGACCGCGCCGAATGCCGGGTTCACCACCGGCACGCCCTGGCTGCCGGTCAAGCCGCCGCAGGTGGCGCATGCGCTGGACCTGCAACAGGGCAAGAACGATTCGGTGCTGGCCGCCTATCGCAGCACTCTGGCGTTCCGCAAGGCGACGCGCGCCCTGCGCGAGGGGCGGACAACCTTCCTTGACCTGCCCGAACCTGTGCTGGGCGTGGTGCGCGAGGTGAAGGGCCAACGCATCACTGCGCTGTTCAACCTCTCCGACAAGGCGGTGAAGCTGAAGGTCAAGGGCAAGGCGACAGTCACCGGCCCGGCTGCCGGCAAGCTCAAGGACGAAGTGGTCAAGCTGCCGGCCTGGGGCTTCGTCTATCTCGAGTCGGAAAAGGCCCTGAAGGTCGGCATCGCGTAGGGTGGGCAAAGCCCACCGCTGCCCGCCGTCGCCGCCATGGTGGGCGCCTGCCCACCCTACGGGGGCGGCTCGTTCCCGCCATGCAGCCGGCCGAAAAACCGCGCCAAAAGCAGGCCCATGCCCAGCATGCCCAGCCCGAAGGCAAGGGCATGGGGCCAGTGCCCGGCCGCAAACCCCGCGACCGGCACCAGCAGAAGCCAGGCCACCACAACGTTGACCATGCCCCAAAGGACATTGGTCCGGGCCGGCGACAGCCCGACACCCGGCGGGCAGGCGAAGGGCGTCTGGAAGGGCGATCCGGTCAGCCCCCTGGCCAGATGCGGCACCGCATTCGTCGCAAAGGCGGCGCCGAAGAGAATCGCGACAAGGACAAGATAGTCCACGGGCAGGCCCTCCGGGCGTATGGTGGGCCGATGATCCCGGCTTTGGCCCCGCGGCGCAACCTTTGCGTTCCGCTATGCCTGCCGCAAAATCCTTGCCATCGGCTTGCCGGCCGCCAGTTCGTCGACCAGCTTGTCCAGATAGCGGATGTCGCGCATCAGCGGGTCGGCAATCTCTTGCACCTTCACCCCGCAGACCGATCCGGTGATCCACTCGCGCGCCGGGTTCATCGCCGGCGCCTCGGCAAAGAAGGCGCGGAAATCGCGCGCATCGGCCAGGACCGCCGCCAGACCGGCCGCGTCATAGCCGGTCAGCCAGTGGATGATCTCGTCGACCTCGGCCGCGCTGCGGCCCTTGCGCTCGGCCTTGGCCACATACATCGGATAGACCTTGGCAAAGGCCATCGTATAGATCCGGTGGTTTTCCATGGCGCCTCCCCGCGCCACAGTCGCGCGCGGCGGGCAAAGTGTCGACTCCGATCTTCCCTTCCCATCGCGCCCGCACTAGCGTCCGCGCCATGACCCAAACAGCGCATCTCGGTGTCGATATCGGCGGCACATTCACCGATGTGGTCCTCGAAACCGGGGGCCGCATGTTTTCGACCAAGGTTCTCACGACCTATGCCGCGCCCGAGGACGCGATCCTGCAAGGGTTGCGCATCGTCTGCGCCGATGCCGGGGTCGCGCCGTCGTCGCTGGCGCGGGTGATCCATGGCACCACCTTGGCCACCAACGCGCTGATCGAACGGCGCGGCGCCAGGACAGCCTTCATCACCACGCAAGGTTTCCGCGACACGATCGAGATGCGGACCGAATCGCGGTTCGAACAATACGACCTGAACCTGACCCTTCCCCTGCCGCTGATCCCGCGCGAGGACCGCTTTACCCTGCACGAGCGGGTCAATGCCGGGGGCGAGGTGATGGTCCCGCTCGACCGCGCCGCGGTCGAGGCCCTTGCCGACCGGCTGGGCGATTACGATTCCATCGCCGTCGGTTTCCTGCATTCCTACCTCAACCCCACGCATGAACGCTTGGTGGCCGAGGTGCTGCGCGCCCGCTTGCAGGGGGTCGCCATCTCGCTGTCGTCGGACGTGTCGCCGCAGATGCGCGAATACGAACGGTTCAACACCACCTGCGCCAATGCCTATGTCCGGCCGATGATGGAAAGCTATCTTGGCCGCCTGCGCGAACGGCTGGCCGCCGAGGGCGCGACCTGCCCGGTATTCCTGATCCATTCCGGCGGCGGCGTGATTTCGCTGGAAACCGCCGCGCAATTCCCGGTGCGTCTGGTCGAATCCGGCCCCGCCGGCGGCGCGATCTTTGCCGCCGATCTGGCGCGGCGCCACGGCACCGACCGCGTGCTGTCCTTCGACATGGGCGGCACCACGGCCAAGATCTGCCTGATCAAGGATTTCGCCCCGAAAACCGCCCGCGTGTTCGAGGTCGCCCGGTCGTATCGCTTCAAGAAGGGGTCGGGGATGCCGATCTCGATCCCGGTCATCGACATGGTGGAAATCGGCGCCGGCGGCGGGTCGCTCGCGCATGTCGATGCCCTGGGCCGGCTGCAGGTCGGCCCGGAAAGCGCCGGATCGGAACCCGGCCCCGCCTGCTATAGGCGCGGCGGCACCCGCCCCGCTGTCACCGACGCCGACCTGACGCTGGGCCGGCTTGACCCTGCCGATTTCGCCGGCGGTTCCATCCCGCTTGATCCGGCGCTGTCGGCGCAGGCGCTGACCGGCCATGTCGGCGACCGGCTGGGCCTAGATCCGGTCGAGGCGGCCTTTGGCGTGTCCGAGATGGTCGAGGAAAACATGGCCAACGCCGCCCGCGTCCATGCCGTTGAAAATGGCGAGGATCTGGCCGGCTACACGATGATCGCCTTCGGCGGCGCGGCGCCCCTGCACGCCGGCCGGCTGTGCGAGAAACTGGGCATCGACCGCCTGCTGGTGCCGCCCGGCGCCGGCGTCGGATCGGCCATCGGTTTCCTGCGCGCCCCCTACGCGTTCGAGGCGACGCGATCCGTCTACATGCGGCTGGATGCCTTTGACGAAACTGTCGCCCGCGACCTGATCGCCGCGCTGGCGGCCGAGGCGACGGGATTTGTCCTCGACTGCGACCCGGCGGCGCAGGTGCTGTCCGAGGCTAAATTGTTCATGCGCTACAAGGGGCAAGGCTGGGAAATCCCGGTGGCGCTGTCGCCGGACCTTGCCGCGGCGCCGACTGCCGCCGCGCTGCAGGCGCGCTTTGAATCCGACTATGCCGCGCTGTTCGCCCGCACGGTAGCCGGCCTGCCGATCGAGATCACCGTCTGGGCGGTGAACGCCACCACGCCGATGCCCGATGCGGCGCCGGTGCCCGCCCCCGCCACGCGCAGCACCGCCCCCGCCGGCAGCCGCCCGCTTTACACCGGCGGCGCCATGGCGCCCGCTGCCGTGGTGCGCCGCGACGACCTGAAGGACGGGACCGAGGTTGCCGGCCCCGCCATCGTCACCGAACGCGAAACCACGGTGATCCTGCCCGCCGGCTTTACCGCCACCGGCCGCGCCGATGGCACCATCGACATCAGGAGGCACGCATGACCGTCGCCCGCCAGATCATGTGGAACCGCCTGATCTCCATCGTCGAGGAGCAGGCACAGGCGCTGATCCGCACCGCCTTTTCGACGAGCGTGCGCGAGGCCGGCGACCTGTCCGCCGGCGTCTATGACCTGCGCGGCCGGATGCTGGCCCAGGCCGTCACCGGCACGCCGGGCCATGTCAACGCCATGGCCGAGGCGGTGGCGCATTTCATGCACCTTATCGGCCCCGACACGATGCGCGAGGGCGATGTCTATATCACCAACGACCCCTGGCTTGGCACCGGCCACCTGCACGACATCACCGTCGTCTCTCCCGCCTTCCACAACGGCGCCCATGTCGGCTATTTCGGCTGCACCGCCCATATCGTCGACATCGGCGGCCGCGGTTTCGGCGCCGAGGCCGGGTCGGTCTATGAGGAAGGGCTGCAGATCCCGCATATGCGGATGATCGAGGGCGACGGCCACGGCGGCGGCCGCGTGAACGAAACGCTGGTCGCCTTCGTCAAGCAGAACGTGCGCGAGCCCGAGCAGGTGACGGGCGACATCTTTGCCCTTGCCGCCTGCAACAATGTCGGCGAACGGCGGCTGTCGGACATGATGGCCGAATACGGGCTGGCCGATATCGAGGATCTGGCCGATTTCGTCATCGGATCCTCGGAACGGGCGACGCGCGACCGCATCGCCGCCCTGCCCCGCGCCAGGGCCCAGGGCGAGATGATGATCGACGGCTATGCCACGCCGATCCGTCTCTGCGCCGCGGTGGAAACCCGCGACGACGACGTGCTGATCGACTTTGCCGGCACCTCGGGCATGGACCCCAAGGGGATCAACGTCCCCGCCGTCTATACCCGCGCTTATGCCGCCTATGCGGTCAAGGTCGCCGTCGCCCCCGACATTCCGAACAACACCGGCAGCCTTGCCCCCTTCGTGGTGGCCAGCCCCGAAGGCTCCATCGTCAACGCCCGGCGCCCGGCGCCGGTGGCCCTGCGCCATGTCATCGGCCACATGATCCCCGACACGGTGTTCGACGCCCTGCGCCAGATCCTGCCCGGCATCCCCGCCGAAGGCGCCGGCGCGCTGTGCAATTTCCAGGTCAGCTTGCGCGAAACCGCCGGGACCGGCCGGTCCGAGGTCCTGTGCTTCAACTCGGGCGGATCGGGCGCGCGGCATGGGCTTGACGGCATGTCGTCCACCGCCTTCCCCTCGGGCGTGATGACGATGCCGGTCGAGGCGACCGAACATGCCGGCCCGGTCATCATCTGGCGCAAGGAATTGCGCCCCGATTCCGGCGGCGCCGGCACCCACCGCGGCGGCCTTGGCCAGTATATGGAGGTCGGCGCCCGCGACGGCTGGCAGTTCGAGTTCTCCTCGATGCTCGACCGCACGAAATATCCCGCCCGCGGCATCGACGGTGCCGGTCCCGGCGGCGCAACCGAAGTCACCCTGTCGGACGGCAGCGCGATGCCCGGCAAGGGCCGCTTCGCCGTGCCCCCCGGGGTTACCGTGCGGCTCGCCTTCCCCGGCGGCGGCGGCATCGGCGATCCGCGCGACCGCCCGCGCGACAAGGTGCGCGACGATCTGCGCAAGGGCTATATCAGCGCCGCCACCGCCCGCGACCTTTATGGACTGACGGACTAGGCCCTTTCATTCTTCGTCCACAAATATCCCACGGGGGGTCCGGGGGGTGTGAAACCCCCCGGCGCCCTCCACCCGAAGGAACGCCAGATGGCTGCCACCACGCCGAACCACACGAACTACGATGTCGTCATAATCGGCGGCGCCATGCTCGGCTCCTCGACCGCCTTCTGGCTGTCGCGCAACCCCGATTTCACCGGCCGCGTCCTGGTCGTCGAACGCGACCCGACCTATGCCCGCGCCGCCACCACCGCGACGAATTCCTGCATCCGCCAGCAATTCGGGTCCGAGATCAACGTCCGCATCTCGCAGTTCGGCGCCGATTTCATCCACAATTTCGCCGGCTGGATGGAGGATGACGCCGCCCCGCCGATCACGCTGCAGAATTTCGGCTATCTCTATCTGGCCGACACGCCCGAATTCGCCGATGTGCTGCGCGACAATGCGCAGATGCAGAACGCGCTGGGCGCCGGCACGCGGATCCTGACGCCCGACCAGATCCTCGCCGAATATCCGTTCTACAATCTCGACGGCATCCTCCTCGGCTCGCTCAACACCCGGGACGAGGGCTATTTCGACGGCGGCACGATTTTCGACTGGTATCGGCGCAAGGCCCGCGCCCGCGGTGTCGAATACATTCACAACGAGGTGACAGCGATCCGCCGCGACGGAGGCCGCGTCACCGGCGTGACCCTTGCCAGCGGCGAAACCATCGGCGCCGGCTGGATCGTCAACGCCAGCGGCACCCGCGGCAATGCGACCGCGCGGATGGCCGGGCTGTCCGTCCCGGTTGAACCGCGCAAACGCAATACCTGGATTTTCGACTGCGCCACGCCCCTTGGCCGCGACCTGCCGCTGACCATCGACCCTTCGGGCGCGCATATGCGCAGCGATGGCCGCTATTTCATGGCCGGCGGCATCCCGACCGCCGGCGATCCGGTGCCGGATGTCGGCGACTTCACCTTCGACGAGACGATCTGGGAAGAACACATGTGGCCCGCCATCGCCACCCGCGTCCCGGCGTTCGAGCGGATCAAGGTCATCAACACCTGGGTCGGGCATTACGACTACAACACTCTGGACCAGAACGCGGTGATCGGCCCGCATCCCGAGGTCGGCAATTTCCTGTTCTGCAACGGATTTTCCGGCCACGGCCTGCAACAGTCCCCCGCCGTGGGCCGCGGCCTTGCCGAACAGGTCATCCATGGCCGTTACACCACGCTCGACCTGTCGCCCCTGGGCTATGACCGGATCGTGACCATGACGCCGCTGCGCGAACGCGCCATCATCTGAAGGAACCCCGATGCTCAAGAAAATCGTCCTGACCGGCGCGCGCGGCTCGCTTGGCACCTCGCTGCGCGAACCCCTGTCGAAGATGTGCGAGGTGCTCTTGTCCACCGACATCGCCGAGGCGCCGGCGACCCTGCTGCCGAACGAGACCTTCGTGCAGGCCGACCTTGCCCGGATGGATCAGGTCGCCCCCCTGATGGAGGGGGTCGAGATGGTGGTGCATTTCGGCGCCATCGTCGATGAGGTGCCGTTCGAACAGATCTGGGGGCCGAACTTCGTCGGGTCCTACAACATCTGGGAATCGGCCTGGCAGGCGGGGGCGCGGCGGATCGTCTATGCCTCGTCCATCCACGCCGTCGGCATGCACGAGACCGGCGCCGGCATCGACACCGATGTGCCGCATCGCCCCGACACGTTCTATGGCCTGGCCAAGTGCTTTACCGAGGATCTGGGCCGGATGTACTGGGAAAAGCGCGGGCTGGAATCGGCGCATCTGCGCATCCTGTCCTGCACACCGGAACCGCAGAACATCCGCGCTTTGGGAACCTGGTTGTCGCACCGCGACATGGTGCAACTCGTGCAGCGCGCCATCGACACGCCGATTGTCGGCTTTACCGTGGCCTATGGCGTCAGCGCCAATACCCGCGCCCCGGTATCGAACGCCCGCGTGCCGTTCCTGGGCTACCGCCCTGTCGACAATGCCGAAGATTGGGCGCCGGCGATCATGGCCAAGGCCGCCCCGGTCGATGCCCAGGACAAGGCCATCGCCCGCGTCGGCGGCCCCTTCGCCGTGGTGCCGCTGGGCGAATCCGGCGTCGCCGCGATCAAGGCGATGGCCGGGAAGAAGGGATAGGGCGGGCGGCGGCGACCCGCGCGCAGGCCCAACCCCGCCTCAGAACCCGATCTCGAACCGCGCGCCGGTTTCGGATTCGGCCAGCCGGATCGTCACGCCATGCGCCTCGAGCATGCGGCGCACGATGGGCAGGCCCATGCCGGTGCCGCCTTCGGCACGGTTGGTGGTGAAGAACGGATCGAAAATCCGCTCGCGGTTGCCGGGGGATATGCCCTGCCCGTCGTCCTGCACCGTCAGCCGGTCGTCGGTTGCCGTCAGCACCACCGCCCCAGCCCCGGCCCGCGCGGCATTGCCGATCAGATGGTCCAGCACCAGCCGCAGCCCCTCGGCCGACAGCGGCAATTCGGCATCCGATTCAAGGTCGAGCGCGATGCCCGGATGATCGCGCCGCAGCCCCGGCAACAGGACCGAGACCCTCGCCACCCCCGCCATCATCGGGTTCTGCGCCCGCGCCAATGCCCGTTGCGCGTCCAGAAGCGCGGTCATGCGGTCGGCCGCCTCGTCGATGCGGTCAAGCAGGCGGCGGCGGTCTTCGGGCGACAGGTCGTCGGCCTCGAGCAGTTCGGCCGCGCCGCGCAGCACCGTCAGCGGCGATTTCAGTTCATGGGTGGCATGGTCGGCATAGGACCGCAGCACCGCCTCGCGCCCCTGCAGGGTGCGGCCCATGGTCAGAAGGGCATCGCCGAGCCGTTCGGTTTCGCGGGTGCCATAGTGCGGCAAAGCGTCCAGCGCGCCGGGCGTGCCGGCGGCGATGGCCAGGCTTTGCGCCGCCATTGCCCGCAGCGGCCGATACAGGATGCGCCACAGCATCCAGCCCAGCACCAGCGTCGTCGCCACCACCACCAGCACAAGAATGACCACGACATAGCGATAGCGCAGGTCGGGCAAGCCCAGCCGCAGCACCACCAGCGTCAGCAGCGGCGTCGCCACCACCGCCGCCAGCGTCAGCACGAACACCAGCGACAGGGTGGGGCGCCATTTGCGCTCTATCCGCCCCGGCATGGACCCATCCGGATGCCGACGCCATGCACCGTGTCGATCGCATCGGGGCAGCCGGCGGCGGCGAGTTTCGCCCGCAGATTGCGCAGGTGGCTGTCCACCGTTCGGTCGCTCACGTTGACATTGGTGCCATAGATCGCATCGACCAGTTGCGGCCGCGCCATGACATGATCGGGCCGCGCCATCAGCCGCGACAAGAGTTCCATCTCGCGCGCAGTCAACGCCACGGCCGCGCCATTTACCCGGCAGGCATGGCTGTCGCGGTCGACTTCAAGGACTCCGCGCTTCTGTCCGCCCGTCTCGGCCCCTTGCGTCCGCTTGAGGATCGCGCGGACCCGCGCCACCAGTTCGCGGGGCGAAAACGGTTTCGTCACATAGTCGTCGGCGCCCAGTTCCAGCCCGACCACCCGGTCCACCTCGTCATCCTGCGCGGTCAGGAACAGGATCGGCACCTGCGAGGTGCGGCGCAGCCGGCGGCAGACCTCAAGCCCGTCAAGTTCGGGCAGGCCGATGTCAAGGACGATCAGGTCGGGGGCGAATTTCGTCGCCGCGGCAAGGGCGGCGGTGCCGTCCGCGGCCTCGGCCACGCGAAAACCGGCCTGGCCCATGGCGATGCGCAGCACGTCGCGGATCTGGGGGTCGTCGTCGACGACAAGAAGCGTGGCAGTCATGGGTTTCCTCCTGCGCCGGTCAGGCTATGGCGCAGGCGCCAGTTGCGAAAGCCCCATTCGCGCCAGTCCTGCGGCTCGCGGATCTCGGGCGTGACATACCAGAACAGGTCGTGGCACAGCATGACCCCGTTCTGCCCAGAAACGCTTGTCCAATCCGCCAGCGCCGGCAGCGCGCCATCCGACAAGTGGCAGAGATAGCCGAAATCGGCCCTGTCGCCGAACAGCGCCAGATTGGTCCGGGCGATCAGCCCGTCGACATTGACAAAGCACACGGCCCATAACGTCACCGCCCCGGCCACGGCCGACCGCGCGATCATCCATCCCGGTCGCCGCCCGGTCGCCACCTGCACCAGCATCACCGCAAGGCCGATGGCGACGATCCCCATCCACACTGCCGCGGCAAACCGCAGCCGGGTCAGGCCGTAGCCGCCGACATAAAGATCAAGCCGCAGCAGCGAGGAACAGACGAGCAGCAGGTTCTGCCCGACCCAGAGCAGAAGCAGCATCCGCAGGTCGCGCCGCCCGCCCAGATGCGGTTGCGCCAGCAGGGCAAAGGCCCCGGCCAAAAGGGCGGTTGCCAGCAGCGGATAGGCGCCGCGATGGGCATATTCGGCATAGGTCATCCCTGCGGGCAGGTGCACACCGCCCCAGAGATAGGTCAGGTCCATCGCCGTCTGGACCAGGAACAGCAGGTTGAAGGTGTAAAGCGCCCGCGTGACCGCGCCTTCGGTCAGGATCGCAGCGACGATCGCCGGCGGGCGGGGTGGCGCTGCGGCCCGCGGCGGGATCAGGCCCAGCCGCAGGAAGGGCCAGAGTGCGACGGCAAGCATGACCCACAGCACAAGGCGTGACAGGGACAGATCGGGCAGGAACCGCCAGCCGCCCAGGCCTTGCACCCAGCGGTCCACCACCGGATTGGCCAGCGCGATCAGCCCGGCAAAGACCAGACCCAGGACCAGCGCCGGCGCCCAGTCGCGCAACAGCGACCCGATCCGCCCCTCGGTGCCAGTCCAGCCGCGCGGGCCGCGGGCGAGCGCGACGATATCGCGCGCCGCTTGCACCAGCCCGCGGAACGGCAGCAGCAGCGCGGCGCGGATGCCGGGCCAGCCGGCATCGCCGGCGGCGATCCAGGCGGCAAGCTGCGCCGTGCCGGCGACAAGGAAGGTCAGCGACAGGGGCGTCGGTTCCTCGACCACCGGCAGCAGGCACAGTAGGAACAGCGGCCAGCCGATGCGCAACGCATTGCGCGACGGCGGGCCGGCAGCGGCCTGCGCCACCAGCCCGATGCCAAGGGTCAGGGCGGCCAGTCCCAGCCGCGGCGTTCCGACCTGCCACAGGATCAGGTCACCCGCCGCCACCATTGCCGGCAGGGCCAACAGCCACGGCCCCGCCGCCCCTTGCCCGGATCTTGCGGGAACCTGCATCGCATCCTCCATCCTGTGCTGCGGAACCTGATCGCCCCTGCCCGTGCAGGTCGCACCAGCCAGCCCGTGCAGAATCCCTGCAAGGCGCCGGATGCCGGCGGCCGCGGGAGGGGCGACAAACTGCCGGTTTCCCGGCACTTGTGCCGACATGATAAGGGAGGGCATGGCCGATTCGGTTCTGCACCACCGCGATATCCTGCCCGCTGGCGATGCGATCCTGCTGACACGCGCCGCGCTGGCGCCGGCGCGTCCGGCGGCGCTGCACGGGCAGGATTTCCACGAACTCCTGTGGGTGCAGAACGGCGTGCTGCGCCACCACCTGCCCGAGGGGCGCGAGGATCTGCCCGAGGGCACGCTGGTCTTTCTGCGCCCCGGCGACCGCCACGCGCTTCAGGGCCGGGGCGAGGGCACGCTGGTCGTCTCGGTCACCCTCCATCCCGAGACGGTGGCGGCAATGGGTGCGCGGCATCCGCGGCTGGCCGGCAACCTGTTCTGGTCCGCCGCGCCGCAGCCAGCCAGGATCGCCCGCGACGCGCGGCAGATGGCCGACCTCAACCAGGCCGCGTTGCGGCTGGAACGCGGCGCGCGCGATGCGCTTGGGGCCGAGGCGTTCCTGCTGCCGCTGTGCGCCGCGCTGATCGAGGATACCGTCGCCTTGCCCGCCGGGGCGCCGCAATGGCTGGCCGCCGCCTGCGCCGCGGCCGCCGATCCGCGGGTGTTCCGCGACGGCGCCGCCGGTTTCGCCCGTGTCGCCGGCCGCGCGCATCCGCATGTCAGCCGCACCCTGCGCCGCTTCCTTGACCAAAGCCCGTCGGATTTTGTCAACGCCCGCCGCATGGCCTTTGCCGCGCGGCGGCTGACCGGGTCGACCGACACGCTGGCCGAGATCGCCGCCGATTGCGGCATCCCCAACCTGTCGCATTTCCACAAGCTGTTTCGCGAACACCACGGCACCACGCCGCAGAAATACCGCCGCGCCCATCAGGCCGAGGTGGTGCAACCGGCGTGATGCCGCGCTAACCTTTGCCAAAGTCGAAGGAGCATCCCATGGCCATCACCGTCCAGCAGCCGCCCGATCCGTGGCAGAACACCACCACCGCCCACGGCCTTGCCGGCGACGAGGTGATTTCCGCCCTGCAGAAATGCCTGCGCCGAGGCATGCTGGAAAACGCCGTGCTGCTGGGCTGGGAAATGTTCCTGACCTCGCCCGAGATGGAGGAAAAGCTGTGGTCGCGCCTGTGCGTGATCGCGGTCGAGGATGTCGGCCTGGGCGACCCCGCCCTGCCGGTGCTGGTCGAGACGCTGTATCGCCAGCACGCCCGCTATCCGCGGCCCGATGGCGACCGCTTCCTGTTCGCCGCCCATGCGATCCGCCGTATCGCGCTTTCGGCCAAGGACCGCACCAGCGACGATCTGGTCAACTGGGCGAAACGCTCGGTCGAACTGGGGGAACGGTTGCCGGAAATCCCCGATGTCGCGCTCGACATGCACACAAGGCGCGGGCAGGAGATGGGCCGCGACTACCTGTTCTTCATGCAAGAGGCCTCGCGCGTGATACCCGAGGTCGAGGGGCGCGATACCACCTGGCGGGACTGGATCCTTGCCGCCTTGCAGGCAGGCAAGCTGGCCTGAGATTTGACCAAATGGTCAAACCTTGCGTTTGCCCGCGCCCCGTGTCACCGTCCGTCGAAGCCGGAGGAGCCGCATGACCACCACCCTGACCGAGACCGCCACGCGGGCGGCGCATCTGCCGCAGGTCCACGAGCCGCGCAATGCCGGCACCGAACTGGACCTGGACTGGGTGGCACGGGTGCAGGCCAACACCTCGGCCATCGAACGGCGCGCGGCAACGCTGCCGGGGCGGCGATCGGTGAAGAAGGACTATCAGGCGGCCTGGCTGTGCAAGGCGATCAGCCTGATCGACCTGACCACCCTGTCGGGCGACGATACCGAGGGCCGGGTGCGTCGGCTGTGCGCCAAGGCGCGGCAGCCGGTGGCGCCCTGGCTGCTGGACCGGCTGGGGATGACCGGGCTGACCACCGGCGCCGTCTGCGTCTATCACGACATGGTGGCGACCGCGGTCGAGGCGCTCGAGGGGTCGGGGATCCCGGTCGCCGCAGTCTCGACCGGGTTTCCGGCGGGCCTGTCGCCCTTTCCGCTGCGCATCGCCGAGATCGGCGAAAGCGTCCGCGCCGGGGCGGCGGAAATCGACATCGTGATTTCCCGCCGTCATGTGCTGACCGGCAACTGGCAGGCGCTGTATGACGAAATGCGCGAGATGCGGGCCGCCTGCGGGCAGGCGCATGTCAAGGCGATCCTGGCCACCGGCGAACTGGGCACCTTGCGCAACGTGGCGCGGGCCTCGCTGGTCTGCATGATGGCGGGGGCGGATTTCATCAAGACCTCGACCGGGAAAGAAGGGGTGAACGCCACCCTGCCCGTGACGCTTACCATGATCCGCGCCATCCGCGACTATCAGGACGCGACCGGCGTCAAGGTCGGCTACAAGCCGGCGGGCGGGATCTCCAAGGCCAAGGACGCGCTGGTCTATCTGTCGCTGATGAAGGACGAGTTGGGCGACCGCTGGCTGATGCCGGACCTGTTCCGCTTTGGCGCCTCCTCGCTTCTGGGCGATATCGAGCGGCAGTTGGAACATCACGTCACCGG
Organism: uncultured Rubellimicrobium sp.; assembly: GCA_964540965.1. GTDB lineage: Bacteria > Pseudomonadota > Alphaproteobacteria > Rhodobacterales > Rhodobacteraceae > JADYZU01. Next base: position 19,955 of record CAZIOT010000018.1, read on the forward strand.
CGCCTATTCGGCGACCTACCGGCACGCGATGGCCTAGCGGAGGGCGCCGGGGGTTTCACACCCCCGGACCCCCGTGGGATATTTGTAGACGAAGAATGAACAGGGCGCGGGAGACAAGGCCATGTCGGTGAAGGAAATCTTCCGGTCGATGGACTATGGCCCGGCCCCCGAAAGCGCGGCCGAGGCGCTGGACTGGATCAAGGGCCACGGCGGGCGCTTTGGTCACTGGATCGGCGGGCGGTTCACGAAGCCGGGCGAGACCTTCGAGACGAAGAACCCGGCGACCGGCGCCGTGCTGGCCGAGGTATCGCAGGCGACGCAGTCCGATGTCGATGCCGCGGTCAGGGCGGCGCGGCGGGCGCAGCCGGGCTGGGCGCGGCTGGGCGGGCACGGGCGGGCGCGGGTGCTTTATGCGCTGGCGCGGCTGTTGCAGAAGCAATCGCGGATGTTCGCCGTTCTGGAAACGCTCGACAACGGCAAGCCGATCCGGGAATCGCGCGACATCGACGTGCCGCTGGTGCAGCGGCATTTCTACTATCACGCCGGCATGGCGCAGCTGATGGGCAGCGAACTGCCCGACCGCGAGGCTTTGGGCGTCTGCGGGCAGATCATCCCGTGGAATTTCCCGCTGCTCATGCTCGCCTGGAAGGTCGCCCCGGCGCTGGCCATGGGCAATACCGTGGTGCTGAAACCGGCCGAATACACGCCGCTGACCGCCCTTCTGTTCGGCGAGATCAGCCATCAGGCCGGGGTGCCGCCCGGCGTCATCAACATCGTCACCGGCGATGGCGCGGTGGGCGAGATGATCGTGGCGGCAGAGGTGGACAAGATCGCCTTCACCGGGTCCACCGCCGTGGGCCGCCGCATCCGCGAGGCGACGGCCGGGTCGGGCAAGGCGCTGACGCTCGAACTGGGGGGGAAGTCGCCCTATATCGTCTTTGACGACGCCGACCTTGACAGCGCGGTCGAGGGGCTGGTCGATGCGATCTGGTTCAACCAGGGGCAGGTCTGCTGTGCCGGATCGCGCCTGCTGGTGCAGGAAGGCGTGGCCGACCGGTTCCATGCGAAACTCAAGGCGCGGATGGCGCATCTGCGGCTGGGCGACCCCCTGGACAAGTGCATCGACATCGGCGCGGTGGTCGATCCGGTTCAATTGCAGGCGATCAGCCGCATGGTCGACGCCAATACCGAAGGCGAACGCTATGTCGCCCCGATCGAGGTGCCGGCGATCGGCTGCTATTACCCGCCGACCCTGATCACCGGGCTGTCGCCGGCTGCGGTGCTGATGCAGGAAGAGATCTTTGGTCCGGTCCTCGTCTCCACCACCTTCCGCACGCCGGGCGAGGCGGTGGAACTGGCCAACAACACGCGCTACGGCCTTGCCGCGACGGTCTGGACCGAGAATGTGAACCTCGCGCTCGACATTGCGCCGAAGCTGGCCGCGGGCGTGGTCTGGGTCAATGCCACCAACCTGTTCGATGCCGCCGCCGGGTTCGGCGGGGTGCGCGAAAGCGGTTTCGGCCGCGAGGGCGGATGGGAGGGGCTGGCCGCCTATACGCGGCCGAAGGGCGCGGCAAAGGCGCTGAAGCCGGTCCTACCCTTTGCCGGGGACGGGGCACCGGTCGATCCGCTGGACCGGACCGCCAAGCTCTATGTCGGTGGCAAGCAGGCGCGGCCCGATGGCGGCTATTCCCGCGCCGTCCACGGGCCCAAGGGTGCGCTTCTGGGCCATGTGTCGCTTGCCAACCGCAAGGACATCCGCAACGCGGTCGAGGCGGCGAATGCCGCCAGGGGCTGGGGCAAGACGACCGGGCACAACCGGGCGCAGATCCTGTATTTCATCGCCGAAAACCTGTCGGCGCGGGCGGGTGAGTTTGCCGAACGCCTGCGGGCAATGACCGGCGGCGACGGGCGGGCCGAGGTCGATCAGTCGATCCGCCGCCTGTTCACCTATGCCGCCTGGGCCGACAAATTCGACGGTCAGGCGCATGGCGTGCCGATCCGCGGCGTGGCGCTGGCCATGCGCGAACCTGTCGGAACCATCGGCGCACTATGCCCGGACGAAGCGCCGCTGCTGGGCCTGATCTCGGTCATGGCACCGGCGATCGCGATGGGCAACCGAACGGTCCTTGTCGCGTCCGAGGCCTTTCCGCTGGCCGCGACCGATTTCTATCAGGTGCTCGAAACCTCGGACGTGCCGGGCGGGGTCGTCAACATCCTGACCGGCAGCCATGCCGAACTGGCCCCGCATCTGGCGGCGCATCTGGATGTCGATGCGGTCTGGTCGTTCTCGTCCTCGGACCTGTCCAGGGTGATCGAGGCGAAATCGGCCGGCAACCTCAAGCGGACCTGGGTCAACAACGGCCGGACGACGGATTGGAGCCGCGCCGAGGGCCGCGGATGGCTGGAACAGGCGACCGAGGTCAAGAATATCTGGGTGCCCTACGGGGAGTAGACCGGCACGGCGGGCAGGGTCGCGTCGCTTCTTTCGCCGCGGTGGGGTATCCCCCACCCTACCCGACAGGCGGCGTAGGGTGGGCAATCGCCCACCGCCCCCTCACTTCTTCCGCCGCCAGGTGTCCAGCCAGCGCCGGAACCGTCCCTGCTGCGTGGTGACATTCGCCTCGATCCCGTCCCAGGTCTCGCCCACGCGGGCGACTGTCGGATCGACGGTGCGCTGGCGGAACTGTTTCCACACGATCTGGATGAACCCCCAGACCAGCGCCAGGAACAGGAAGAAGAAGATGTTGAACCACGGGATGACGCGGTAATCGGGGGGCGTCGCCCGCTCGGCCGCGGGGCGGTCGTCGGGGATCGCCCACATCGCCGTCGCATTCGGATAGATGGTCAGGAACCGGTTGCGCCAGCCGTAGTGGCGGATCACCACCCATTGCGGCTCGGCCGCGGTCGAGGTCAGATCCTGCGCCTCGGCCTGCAGATCGGACGAATCGAACTTGAAATACGGCGGCCAGATCCAGCCGGTATCCTCGTTGCGATAGACCATGGTCTGGTCGCCGCCGCGGATCAGGCCGAACAGCCATGTCCGCTGCCGCACGGTATTGATCAGCCGCACGTCGCGCGTGGTGCCCTGCACGTTGCCGCTGTCGGCCTGGGCATAGAACCAGTGGTTCCAGGTGGAAAAGTCCTGCCGCATGATCTCGGTCCCGGTGATGCGGGCAACGTCATGCTGCGGCAGGACGTAATGCAGGAACAGGCCGGCAATCAGCAGCACAAACACGCGAAGGATCAGGCGGATGCGGCGCATGGGCAGCCCTTTCAATTGGCGTTGGTCAGCCAGACCAGCACAAGGATGAACACCACCGGCACGGCATAGACAAGCAGGATCAGCCGCCGGCGCAGGCTGCCGCGGTATTCGGCCAGGCCGCGGGCGATGAAGGCATCGCGCGCCCCGGGATCGGCCGACTGCGGAGCCTCGTCCCAGAGGCGCTCGAGCTTTTCCTTGCGGACCGAGCGGGAATAGAGCGAGACGACCGTATAGACCACGGTCATGCCGACGAACACGATAAGGATAAGCCAGACCCAGCCGAACATCGCTATCTCCTTACCCGGCCCCAGGGACCGACCGCATCGACCATCGCCTCGGTCACGCGCGTCGGCTGCGGTTCGGCCATCGCCGGTTCCGCCCCGAACAGGGCGGCGCGGGTGCCGGCCTTGTCGACCATGTATTCGCGGGCCAGAAAATCGGCGACATAGGCACGCTTCTGGTCGGGCCAGGACAGATAGGCGGTATAGAACGCCTCTTTCGCGCAGATGAACAACTGTCGCACGTCGAGCGGCGACAGTTCCGACAGCAGGCGGTTGACCAGATCGGCATCGGGATGCGGCTTGGCCCGCAGCGAATAGAAATAGGCCGGATGATCCGAGGTGATCTTGGGCCAGGGGCCGCCATCCTCGGCCCAGCGCGCCAGCGCGGCCAGGCCCTGCCATTCGGCCGGCAGCAGCCCCGAATATTTGCGCCCCAGCGCCCGCAGGTCGCGGCGGGTGGCGCCTTCCAGCCGCTCGCCCATTGTCCCGGCGACCTCGGCGACGATGAAATCCATCTTCTGGTGCAGCACGGCAGCGGCATCCAGCCCCCGCGCCTCGACGATCGGTTCGGCAAGGTCATTGTCGCGCAACCAGCGCGCAATCATCGAACGGTCGCGGAAATCCATCACCTGCGCAATCGGCAGGGGCCCAAGCGCCGACTTGTCCGCAGCGGAAATCGCCGCCGGCCGGTCAAGGTTGCGGAAGATGTAAAGGCCGCCGAAATGCCCGGTCCAGAAATTGTCCTGCGAAAAGGTCATCTGCCGCAGCGCCACAGGATTGCGGGTGAGATCGCCGGTGACCTTGGCCAGTTCGATCATCTCGGCAATCAGCACATCGTCCCACCAGGCATCCGGCCCGGTCTTGAACCGGTCGATCAGCGTGGTCAGCTTCTGCGCGGTGGCGACGGTGCCCGAGGTGGTATCGGCCTCGACCGTGACGCGGCGGATGTCGAAGAGTTTCGCCGGCGTATCGACCGCATAGACGGAATTGACCAGCTCCCCCGCCACCGCATCGCGGGCGGTCAGGGCGAAAAGCTGCGGTTCGTTTTCGGTGATGAACTGCCGCAGGATCCCGCGCGAGGTGGAAAACTGCGCATTGAGCAGCGGCGCGGTTTTCTGATCGGTGGTCAGAAGGATGAACTGCCGGTTCAGCCCGGCATGGTTGATGTAAAGGTCGTCGTCGAACTCGTCGCCGATTTCCGGCGAATAGCCGGAAATGTCGATGTGGAAATCGGTCAGCGCGGTGGTCTTGCCGGTCAGATGTTTCAGCGCGCGGTTATAGCGGTCGACCCAGACCGGGTTGTCCACCGCGATCAGGTTGCCGAACATGAGGCCTTTTTCGATCAGGCGTTTCATGCCTTGTTCACCGCAACCAAGTCCGACTTCAACCGTTCCCATTCACGCTTTAGAATCGATTGACATATCAATATGATTGGGCGATGCGCTCTACTTTCGTGCAACTGACCCATCATGTCAGCCTCCGCCATCTGCAATACTTGGGTTAACTCATCATAATCTGCATCATCCCTGTTCATCCTGAGCCTGATACGCATACCAAGATGGACAAACCTACTAACTATTTCAATCGGTGCATCGCCCTTGAAGCTCATGCTGGAAAGTGCGGCAAATTCGGCCATGTCGTCTCGCAAGGCATCTATCCACTCCTGACGAAATTCCGCAAGTTGCGTCGTCGACTGGAACGTTCTCCCCTTGGTATTTTCACTTATCTGAGCAAAGAACGCCTGACGTGCAGTGAAATAGGCAATAAGGAAAGAAACGACTGGTGTAATAATCGAAAAAGAAAGGAGTTGGTGGCTCGATAGCCACGCCTCAATGGATTCAAGCCACGTATTCACCATCTCTCCTTCACCCAGTGCCGCGGCAGGCCGGCGACCGACAGTATCAGCATCGGTCCCCAGAACAGGGCGGAAATCAGCGCCAGCCGGCCGAAATGCACGGCGACGGCGGCAAAGCCCAGCGAAAACACGTCGGCAATCGGCACGCCGCCCCAGACGTAAAGCCCGACAAAAAGCGCCGCCGACAGCACGATCAGGATCAGGGTCGCAACAAAGGCCAGCACGAACAACGGCTTGACCCCCTCGGGCCATATCCGCGACAAAAGCCGCGGCACAAGCCAGCCGGTAAGGGCCAGCGCCAGTGCAGGAAAGATCAGGCCGTCATCGAACATCAGCCCTTCCCCGCCAGATAGCGCCGCTTCGCCTCGTCGGTGATGCCGAAATCGCGCACCAGTTTCGTCACCGCCGCCTCGTCGGAATTGTCGGCATAGCGGAATTCCGAATCGGCGTAGCGGTTGATTTCCTGCACCACCACCTCGACGGTGATCGGCTTGCGCAACGCTTCGATCATGCCCTTCTTGTCGTCATAGGATTTGCGCAGGAACAGGTCGGGATTTTCCATCCATTCGTCGGGCAGTTCGAAATCCATCGACCGCACCTTGATGGCATCGGTGATGTTCTTGATCGCCCGGCCGGTGAACCGCGCGTCGGCCTCTTGAATCGCCTTCAGATAGGTGCCGAGTTTCGCGATCGTGTCGGGTTGCCCCTGTTGCGCCATCACCCGGTCCCAGACGGAGATCAGCGCCTCCTCTTTCGGGCGGGCGTGGCTGGCGAAACTGTCGGCCACGGCGCGCTGGATTTGCTGTGCGGCGAAAAGATCGTGATCGCCCAGCGGAATCTGGTGCGCCTTGCCCAGAAGCAGCGCCAGGATGTCGATATAGTCGGCGCGGCTTTGCGGCCCGTCGACCAGAAACCGCGCCCCGGCCCGTTGCCGCAGGGCGTCGTCGACATTCTCGGGGTAGTTCGAGAACATGCCGAAGGTGCAATTGCCGCGCACGACGGTATTGGCCCCGGCGAAGGCATCCATCAGCACCGCGGTGATTTCCAGTTGCCCGGCGCTGGACTGGCGGTCACCGCGCTTGCCGGCCAGCATGTCGATATCGTCGATGGTGCCGAAACCGATCACCGCCGGGTCGATGATGTTGTTGATGAAGGCCCGCGCATTCTGCGCCGACTTGCCCTGATAGCTGTCGATATTGTCCGTGGACAGGTTCTGATACCGGAACGTATAGCCCGCGACCCTGCAATAGTCGTTGATCAGCCCGGCCATCATCTGGATCAGCGTCGTCTTGCCGGTGCCCGGCGCGCCATCGCCCATGAAGGTGAAGATGAAGCCGCCAAGTTCGGCAAAGGGATTCAGCCGACGCTCGAAATCATAGGCCATCAGCATTTTCGCCAGCCGCATCGCCTGATACTTGGCGATATGGTTGCCGACCACCTCGGTCGGCTTCTTGAAGGTCATGGTCAGCGTGGTGCCGCGCGTCTTGCGCGCTGGAGCAAAGCCGCGGATCGACAGGTCGTCGGCCGCGACCTTCCAGCTCGCGCCGGTAAAGGGCGCCAGCCGCGGCGCGGCTTCGGCGCGGGCGGCGACACGGGCCATCAGGGCTTCGGCAAAGTCCAGCACGGTGGCGACCAGCCGCGGCTCGGTCGTGGCAAAGGCGGCGATGTCCTGATCAAGTTCCCAGAGCGCGCCATGCAGGGCAAGCTGGCTGTTGTCGGTCAACACCTCGTCCACGGCGCCGATTTCCACCGTCTCCTCGCCCGCTTGCGGCGCCAGCAGAAAGGCGGTGGCGTTGCCGAAGACATGCAGCACGACCAGTGCCTCGGCGGTCAGGAGTTCGGAAAACTCGGCCTTGCGGTCGCCGGGCAGCCGCCCTTCCAGATTGGCGCGCTTTAGGTCGGCAAGCCCGGTGCGCGCGGCGAATTGTTCGCCAAGGGCCAGCGCGACGGCCAGCGCCCGGCGCAGCGCAGTTTGCACCGCCGCCACCGCGGGGCTGAGGATGCCGTCACCGCCGGGCACGGCCTCGATCCGGCCCAGCACCTGCACCGGTTCGGGCCGCGCCAGCCGCTGCGTCACCAGCCCCGGCGTGGTCGAACGGAACGGGCTGCGCGTGACGCTGACGCCGGGCGAGCGTTCGGTGGCAACCTCGGCCGGCTTGCCGATGCGCGGCGCGTGGTCAAAGCCGGTCAGCATCGCCAAGGCGGCAGGATAATGCTTGCGCACATCCTCTTCGCGCAATTCCATCTGATCGCCGGTCTCGCTCATCTCGTGCCTTTCCTACCAGATCGTCCGCACGCCCGGCGCGGTTGAAAACGCGCGGTCGGCCGTCACCAGCACCAGCCCCTGCAGCCGCGCCGTCGCCGCGATCACCCGGTCAAAGGGGTCGCGGTGCGGCCAGGGATCCTGCCCGGCGTCCAGCGCGATTTCGGCGGTGAGGGGGGCGACGACCGTGCCCTGCGCCGACAGGATGTCCCACATCCGCTCCACAACCGGTATCATCTCGTCCCATTTGCCAAGCCGCACCTTCTGGCCGATCTCATACAGGCTGACCGGGCTGAGCAGGATTTCCGCCGCGTCCTCGATCGCCCGTGCGGCATCCCGGGACAGCATCTGGTCGTCGATCGCGGCCCAGGCCCAGACATGGGTGTCAAGCAGCAGACGGGTCATCGCCGCCGCCTTCCCATAGTTGCAAATCCTCTTCGCTCATCGGTTCGAAAAAGTCGGGAACGGTCGTGACGATGCCTTTCAGCACGCCGAACTTGAACCGCTTCCTCTCGACCGGGACCAGCCGCACCGCGGGCACCGAATCGCGGGCGATGATGATTTCCTCGCCGGCGAGGGCGGCGTCGATCAGCTTGGACAGGTTGGTTTTCGCGGCGTGGACATTGTATTGCATGACAGCCTCCTTGACCCCTAGCTAATCTAGCTAACCATACCCCCCGATTCAACCCTACCGATAACTCAGCATCCGGCCGCCGGCGCCGATGACGAATTTGCGCACGCCGGAAAACCCCGGCGGGTTCAGTTCCGCCAGCGACTGATAGGGCCGTTCCGGCAGCATGACGAAACGTTCCAGCCGGGTGGCGCCGATGTCGCCCGGGCCCCCCGACGCAAAGGGGTCGAGCGCGAAGATCTGCCGGTCCTCGGTGCCGAACCAGCCGGAGCGCACCTGTTCCACCCGTTCCGAGACCAGTTCCTCCTCGGTCCAGACCAGCGCCCAATCCTCGCCCTCGGGCGGGTTGGCGCGGGTCAGCACGTCGTGGATCGGGCCGGATTGCACGGTGAAGGCGCTGGAATACATCGGACCGATGTGGAACCGGCGCAGGCGCTTGGGATGCACATCCTCGAAATCGCTGTCGAATCCGGTGGCGATGGTCACCAGCTTCAGCGCGCCGACAGATTGCGCCATCAGATGGGCCTGCACCTCGGGCCAGCGGCGGGAATCCTTGGGCAGGCCGGTGCGGCCGGTATCCTCGACCTCCATCAGATAGATGACCGGCAGGTTGACCGAAGTGTCATAGACCGCCCAGCGCAGCAGGTAGCGCCGCCTTTCGGCGCCCGGCCCGCTTGAGCCTAGCCAGACGGCCTCGGGGTCGTTGCGGGCCCAGAACAGGCTGCCTTTCAGCAGTTCCTCGTAATAAAGCCGCTGGCTCAGCGCGAATTGCAGCCGGGTCGGCACGGCAAGATCCGACAGGATCGAGCGCACCATCTCGTCCTTCAGCGCCTCGACCCCGGCAAGCGCGGCCAGCCTCTTGTCGGCCTGCTGCGCGTCGTTGGCCATTTCCAGCAGTTCGGAAAATACCGGAAATCCGCTTTCGTGGCGGTCGAAAGTCAGGCTGTCGGCATGGGTCCAGCGTCCGGCGAAATGGTATTTGTAGCCAAGGGCGCGAAAGGTCAGGCCCAGCCCGACCAGATAGCGCCCCACCGCCTCGATCTCGGGCCGGGTCAGGCGGCCCTCTGCCTCCATCTGCGCGGCAAGGCGGCCAAGGTGGACGGTGATCGCGGCGAATTTCGCCAGATAACGCCGCGTGGCGCGGGTGTCGTCCAGCCGGTGATGGTCGCGGGTCAGGTCATCCGATGCGGTCAAGGTCATTCCCCGAAAGATCGACATGCAGCCACCAACGCCACAGCCCCGACAGGCGACCCGACAGAAGATAGTCGCCGTAGCGCCGCCCCGCAAAGGTCAGGGCAGAGCGCGCAAAGGCCGATCGCCACAGCCACCGCTGCGCCGCGCGGCCTGCCACGCCCAGAACCAGCACCACCGCCCCGGCCATCGTCGCCGCGCTTGCGGCAAGGGCCAGCGGCCCCTGCGGCACCCCGCCCGACAGAAGCCGGCCCAGACCCAGCACCGCCAGTCCCAGCGCCATCAGCGCCAGCCCAAGGATCACCGTCCGGCGGATCTGGGCGGCAAAGGTCATTCGGCGCCGTAAAGGTTCTTGTCGTGCTTTTCCACGATCTTGGCAAAGCGCCGCATGAAGCGTTCGTCGGCCTTGGCCTTGGCTTCCAGCACCTCGCGGGCAAAGACCATGTGGTCCTCGTGCGCTTCCAGCATGTCGGCCATCTTGGCATTGGTCGCGGCGCCGATGGCGGCCATCGCGGTCTGCGCCTCCTGATCGGTCTTGACCCCGATCTCGTTGATGCGGTGCGCGACGTCCTGCTGCTGCGCGGTCTTCAGCGACTTGGACAGCGCATCATACAGCACAACCCGCTGCCGCGTGTCGGTCTGCAGCTTGTTGATCAGCACCATCTGCGTCGCCGCCTGGTTCTGCAGGCTGTCGATCCAGGTCTTGCCCTTTTCGATATAACGTTCCAGCGTCTGCGACTTGGCCAGCTTGACCTGTTCATCCTGCTTCAGCGCGTTGAAGCGGGTGTTCAGTTCCGCCAGATCGGTTTCCAGCTTGGTCCGCGCCGCGGCGTCCTGCTCCACGCTGATCTTGTTCTCAAGCTCGATCACCTTGGGGTCCATCCCCAGGATCTCGGCCCTGACCGCCTCAAGGTCGCCGACCGTCTGTTCGCGTTCGACAAGCGTTGTCGACAGGTTGCCCTCGACCTTGACCTTCTGTTCCTCGAGCATCTTCAGCTGCCCGTCGAGCAGCCGGACGATGATGTCGGATTTCGAGATCAGATCCTGCAGCTTGTCGTCGATCGAGGCGGTGCGCATCCGTTCCTGCCGCATCGAATCGGCCTTGGCCTGCGAAAAGATGCCGACCACGCTTTCCCAGCCGGTCTTGTTGCGCATCTCGTCGAAATCCTTGGAGAACGCCGCGGTCACATCGTCCAGCCCCATGATGAGTTCGGCGATGTTGGCATTCATCAGCTCGGTATGCTGATGCACCTCGGCCAGCGAGGCGTTCTCGATGTCGATGGTCGCATCGGTGCCGGCGGCCATCTTCTGCCGCGCCGTCTCGATCCGCGCGGTCAGATCGCTGATCTTCGCCTGCGCGGCGGCAACCTGATCCTGGCTCTCGCGGATCTGGGCATCGAAATCGGCCATCGTCCTCTCCTCTCGTGCAATAGACTGGTTGATAATTGGGGGATGATGCCCGACCTTGCAAAGGGGGAGAAGCCGGATTCGCGTGGGTTTTTCCGACCTGATGCAGGGAATGGCCGATGACGGGACTTTTCCTTTCGATCACGCCGCGGGGCGAGGGCGAGGCGGGCGCCCCGCCGCCCGACCGGCTGATCGCAGGCGCGCCCCGCTTTACCACCTGGACGATCGAGGAGCGTGACGGCCTTTACTGCGGCGTCTGGCGGTCGACGCCGGGGAAATGGCGCATCGCCTATACCGAATGGGAATATTGCCGAATCCTGTCGGGCCTTTCGGTCATCACCGAGGACGGCGGCGCCGCCCGCATCGTCCGCGCCGGCGACAGCTTTGTCCTGCGGCCGGGTTTCGCCGGGACGTGGGAGGTGGTCGAAACCACGGTCAAGGATTTCGTGGTGCGCGAGTAGGGTGGGCAATCGCCCACCGCGGCGCAACGGTCGGCATTCCTGCGGGTCTAGGCCGCCAGCCGCGGCAGGCAGACCGGCTTGCCGCTTTCGGGATCGGCGATCACCTGCGCCTCAAGGTCAAAGACCCGGCGCAGGTTGTCCGAGGTCATCACCTCGCCCGGCGCGCCCTCGGCCACGATCCGGCCGTCGCGCATCATCACCAGATGGTCGGCAAAGGCGGCGGCGATGTTCAGTTCGTGCAGCACCACGACCAGCGTCTTGCCCTGCGCGGCGATGCGGGCAAGGCAGGACATCACGTCGATCTGCACCTTGAGGTCAAGGAAGGTGGTCGGTTCGTCCAGCAGGATCAGGTCGGTTTCCTGCGCCAGCGTCATCGCGATCCAGGCCCGCTGCCGCTGCCCGCCCGACAGGCTGGCAACGGGGCGTTCGGCCAACGGGCCAAGCGCGGTCAGATCCAGCGCCGCATCCACCGCGCGGCGGTCGTCGGGCGACCATTGCCGCAAGAACGACTGGTGCGGATAGCGCCCCTGCCCGACCAGTTCGCGCACCGTCAGCCCGTCGGGCGCCACCGGCCCCTGCGGCAGCAGGGCCAGCCGCCGCGCCACCTCGCGCGTGGGCCAGCTGCGGATCGGCCTGCCGTCCAGATGCACCTCGCCCGCGTCAGGCGGCAAGAGCCGCGCCAGCGTCTTCAACAGGGTCGACTTGCCGCAGCCGTTCGGCCCGACCAGCACTGTCATCGCCCCCGAAGGCACCGCGAAATCGACGCCCTTGAGCACCGGCGCCTCGCCATAGCCGACCGTCAGGCTACGTCCCGCAAGGCGCGGCTCTGTCATGCCCCGGTCAAACATCTGCCACTCCCGCATCGGCTGCGGCGAATGGATGACAGAATTCATCGGGAATCGCAATCACCCTTGCCGCGGCCGCCGCCACATCAGCCACAGCAGCACCGGCGCCCCCGCGGCCGCGGTGAACAGCCCCGCCGGCAGTTGCATCGGCGCGAACAGCAGCCGCCCGGCCAGATCGGCCAGCGTCAGGATCAGCGCGCCGACCAGCGCCGCGGTGAACAGCGCCGCCCCACCGCGCCCGATCAGATAGCGCGCCACCGGCCCGGCCAGCAGCGAGACAAAGGGCACCGGCCCGGCCACCGATGTCGCCATCGCCGCCAGCACCACGCCGATGAAGATCGCCCAGCCCTTGACCGGCGTCACCGCGATGCCCAGCCCGCGGCCGGTATCCTCGCCCATCGCCAGCGCGTCGAGCGGCCGCGACAGCGCCAGCGCAGCGATCAGAGCGATCAGCACGGCCACGCCGCCGCGCGCCGCCTCGTCCCAGCCGCTGGCGTTCAGCGATCCGGTCAGCCAGGCCGCCGCCTCGGCCGCGTCGAAGATGTCCGAGCGGATCAGAAGCAGGTCCGACACCGCATAAAGGGTAAGTCCGACGCCGATCCCGACCAGCACCAGACGTTCCGGCGGCAGGCCGCGCCGCCACGACAGCGCGCCGACGACAATCGCCGTCGCCAGCCCGCCGGCAATCGCCCCGGCGGTGACCCCGATGCCGCCCGAATCGAGCAGCACGATCACCGCCACCGCCCCCAGCGCCGCCCCGGCATTGAAGCCCACCACATCGGGCGAGGCGAGCGCATTGCGGGCGATGGACTGGAACAGCGCCCCGGCCACGCCGAAGGCCGCCCCGGCGGCCAGCCCGGTCAGCAGCCGCGGGATGCGCAGCGACCAGAGGACGAAATTCTCCATCCGTTCGCCGCCGCCGGTCAGCGTGGCAAGGATGCGGTCCGGCGTCAGCGGGTAATCGCCCCAGACCACACCGGCGACCGCCGCCAGAAACGCCAGCAGCGCCAGAACCAGCGCCACGCGCAGGGTGCGCGGGCGCAGGGCGATGGCAAGGGGACCAAGGGCCAGGTTCATTTGCGCGTCGCCCGTCGCGCGATATGGACGAAGAACGGCCCGCCGATCAGCGCCACCATGATCCCGGCCTGAATCTCGCCCGGCGGCAGGATCATCCGGCCGGCGATGTCGGACAGAAGCAGCACCACCGGCCCGGCCAGCGCCGCCGCCGGCAGTTGCCAGCGGATGTCGGCTCCGACGGCAAAGCGCGCCAGATGCGGCACCACAAGGCCGATGAAGGTGATCGGCCCGGCCGCCGCCACCGCGCCACCGCACAGGCCCGCAATGGCGACCAGCGCCAGAATGCGCACCGGCATCACCCGCACCCCCAGCCCGGCGGCGGTCTCGTCCCCCAGGGACAGCGCCGTCAGCCCGGCGGAACAGGCGATGGCGGCGATGGCTCCGCCGGCGATCATCGGCAGCACGCCCAGAAGCCGGGCATCATCGCTGGCCGCGAGGGATCCGACCGCCCAGAAACGATAGACCTGCAACGTCTCTTGCGAGGTCAGCAGGATGCCCGAGGTGAAGGTGCCCAGAAGCGCGGTCAGCGCGAATCCCGCCAGCACCAGCCGCACCGGCGAGGCCTGCCCGCTGCCGCGCATCCCGATCAGCAGCACCAGCGCGGTGACGATGGCCGCGCCGGTCAGCGCGAACCAGATCAGATCGCCCATCGCCGTGACATGCAGGATGCGGATCGCCAGCACCACCGCCAGCGCCGCGCCGGCATTCACCCCCATCAGCCCCGGATCGGCCAGCGGGTTGCGCGTCAGCCCCTGCATGATGACGCCCGCCACCGCCATCGCCGCCCCGACCGCCAGCCCCAGCATGGTCCGCGGCCCGCGCAGGTCGCGCACCACCAGATGGTCGGTGTTCTGCGGATCAAAGTTCAGGAAGGCGCGGATCACCTCGGCCGGGGGCACCTGCCGCGACCCCAGCGCGTATGAGGCAAGGACGGTGACGGCCAGCAGCACCGCCAGCACGACCAGCCACGCCCCGCGCCGCGTCAGCGCCGCTGCGCGTCCCTGTGGCGCGGGGCCGGCCATCGTCATTCCGGCAGCACCACCGGCGTCGCCGGATCGCCGTCGACCGCGGCGGCCATCATCGGCGGCAGCACCTGCGTCAGCCAGTCGATGGCCAGCGGCGTCTGGAACGACAGCGCCGCGGCCAGATCGCCGCCGCCCAGGTTGATCGCCCGGCCCTCGGTCGCAAGGCCCAGCGCGCCATAGGTCGGCACCTGCGACAACGGCCCGCCGGTCGACGGCTCGTCGGGGAAGATGAACAGGTCAAGGTCGATATGGGCAAACTGTTCGGCCGAGAAATCGGCGTTGCCGCGCTCGACCGCCAGTTCGTCGTATTCCGCCGGGATCACGATGCCGAAGTCCTGAAGGAACCTTTGCGCGGTATCGGCGGAATTGTAGGTCATGACCACGCCGTCATAGTAATAGCCGGTCGATCCCGTCTTGCCTTCCAGCATCGGATATTCGGCGCGGGCGGCGGCAATCCGCCCTTCCAGATCGGCGACGATCTCCTCGGCGCGGGCGCCGGTGCCGGTCGCCTGCCCGATCAGGCGCAATTCGGCCTGCCAGGGCGCGCCCCATTGCGGAAAGCCGGGCGGCGCGGTGATGACCGGGGCGATCTGCGACAGCAGATCGTATTCCTCTTGCGTGAGGTCGCCGTAATAGCTGGCGACGATCAGGTCGGGATCCTGCGCCGCCACCCATTCGACATTGATCTCGAATCCCATCAGCACTTCGGGTTCGGCCCCCAGCGCGGCGCGCTCGTCCTCGGCCCAGGGCCAGGTGGCATAGGGCTTTTCACCCCACCATTCGTGGACACCGACCGGCGCGATGCCCAGCGCGTAAAGGAAGTCCTGTTCGTGGACGCCGACGCTGACGATGCGTTCGGGCCGCGCCTCGATGGTGGTGCTGCCGAACTCATGGTCCAGCGTCACCGGGAAATCCTGCGCCAGCGCCGGGGCGGCGGACATCAGCAGGGCAGCGGTCAGGGACAGACGGGTCATGGCAATGCTCGCTTTCGGTCAGAGGTCGGGAAGGGTGACGGGCGTGGCCGGATCGCCGTCCGCGGCCTGCGCCAGCATCGGCGGCAGCACCTCGAGCAGCCAGCCCAGCGCCAGCGGCGTCTGGAAGGCGAAGGCGGCCGACAGGTCGCCGCCGCCCAGGTTCACCGCCCGCCCCTCGGCCGCCAACCGCAGCGCGCCATAGGTCGGCACCTGCGACAGCGGGCCGTCGGCGACCGGCTCCTCGGGGAACATCACCACGTCAAGGTCGATGGGCGACAGATCCTCGACCGACAGGGTGATGGTCCCGCTTTCATCGGCCATGGCATCGAAATCGGGCGGCACCACCAGCCCAAGCTGGGCAAGAAAGCGATGCGACACGTCGCCGGTGTGATAGGTCAGCGGCTGGCCGTCAAAGAAATAGACCACCGCGGCCGAGGCGCCGGCCAGTTGCGGATATTCTGCCCGGACGGCGGCGAACTGCGCCTCGATCCCGGTGACGATCTCTTCGGCGCGGGCGGCGGTGCCGGTGGCCCGCCCGATCAGGCGCATTTCCTCTTGCCATGGCTGGCCCCAGGCGTCGTAGCCCGGCGGCGCGGTGATGACCGGGGCAATGGCCGAGAGCATGGCATATTCATCGGCGGTGAGGTCAGAGTAATAGGTCGCGACGATCAGGTCGGGTTCCTGCGCCGCCACCCATTCGATGTTGATTTCCCAGCCGGTCAACACCTCGGGCGTGGCGCCCAAAGCGGCGCGTTCGTCCTCGGCCCAGGGCCAGGTGGCATGGGGCTGTTCGCCCCACCATTCATGGACACCGACCGGGGCGATGCCCAGGGCGTATAGCATGTCCTGTTCGTGCATCCCGATCGACACCACCCGTTCGGGGCGGGCGGCAATCGTCGTCTCGCCCATTTCATGGACAAGGGTGACGGGGAAATCCTGCGCCAGTGCCGGCGTGGCAAGCACAAGGGCCAGAAGGGACAGGCGCAGCATCATTCGGCCTCGACAACGGTTGCGGGATCGCCGTCAAGGGCGGCTTCGACCATCGGCGCCACCCGTTCGAGCACATAGGGAATCGACAGCGGCGTCTGGAACCACAGCGCCGCCGGCAGGGTGCCGGTCTCGCCCGACAGGAACACCGAGCGGCCCTCGCGGCCCATGCGGCTGCTGTCATAGACGCTCAGCGCGCCGATCTCGTCCGCCTTGCCGTTCGGCCAGATCACCACGTCCAGATCCATCTGCGCGATGTTTTCCGGCGAGAGGTAAATCCACCCGTCCGGCCCGGCGAGCGCGTTCAGCTCTTCGGGAAAGGTCAGGCCCAGGCTTTCGACAAACCGGGTCGGCGCATGTTCGCGCGCCCAAAGGGTGAACTGCCCGTCGCGGTAATCGGCGGCAGTGCCGGTATGGCCGGCAAAGCCGGGGTTGGCGGCCCGCAGCGCCTCGGTCGCGGCGTCGATGGCGGCAATGCTGTCATCGGCGGCGGCGGTCGATCCGGTCGTCGCCAGCGCGATCTGGCGGAACTGCTCTTGCCAGGGCGCGCCGTATTCGGGGAATTCGGCGCCGCGCAGCACCACCGGGGCGATTTCCGTCAGCAGGGCATAGGTTTCGGCGTTGACCTCGGAATAGACGGCGACGATCAGGTCGGGTTCAAGGCTGGCCACCCATTCGACATTCAGGTCGCCCGCGCCGTGGACGGCGGGTTCGGCGCCCAGCGCCAGCCGCTCGTCCTCGGCCCAGGGCCAGGTGGCATAGGGCTGCTCGCCCCACCATTCGCGCACGCCGACCGGGGCCACGCCCAAAGCGTAAAGAAAGTCCTGATCGTTCAGGCCGATAGACACGACCCGTTCCGGCTGCGCCGGCACCGTGGTTTCGCCGAAGGCATGGGAAAGCGTCACCGGAAAACCTTCGGCCAGCGCGGCCGTGCCGGACAGGGCGGCAACAAGGGCAAGGGGGACGAGGCGCATGGGAATATCTCTCAAGTCAGCAGGCTGGGCCGGCCGCGCCCGGGGGCGCGCCGGCGTTGTTGGGTCGCCCGCGGGCTGCCTTGATCGGGGGGCGGACCGTCGCAGACCGGGGTCGGCAACGGGCCGGAGGAAAGCGGGCCACGGCCGGCCGCATCGTCACGGCATCGACCGGCAGGTGCGGCATCAGGGGCAGCGGCTCGGATCATTGCGCCGGTCCCGGCCCGTTCTCGACCGCGCCCCGCACCGCCGGATCGCCGTCCATCGCCAGCGCGATTTCCGGCAGCAGGCGGTCGAGCGTTCGGGGCACCGACAACAGGCTGGCGTTGCCAGAGGCCGAGGACAGGGCAAGGCGAAGGGTCATGTCAGGTCTTTGCCGAGGGGCATGCGTCAGGGGGCAAGTCCGACCGCCGCCGATTCCGGCACCGGCGTCGCCGGGTCGCCGTCCATCGCCAGATCGATCTGCGGCAGAAGATGGTCAAGCGCATAGGGCAGGGACAGCAGGCTGGCGTGGCTGAAAGCCGAGGTCAGCAGCGCATCGGCATAGACCTCGCGCCCTTCAAGATGCGCCCGCAATTGCGACCGCAGCGACAGGTCAAGGATATTGTCCGGCGTGGCGGTATCGGTGACCCAGACCAGCAGATCGGCATCGAGCGGCGACAGATCCTCGGCCGAGATGTCGGCATAGAATTCCCCCACGGGCGAGGCGTCGACGATCGCCTGCGGCGTGACAAAACCCAGATCGGCCAAGAGGGTGACGCGGATGTCGGTGCCCGAATAGGCGCCCGGACGCTGCGGTTCCCAGGAATAGGCGACGACGGCGCTGGCGCCCTGCCAGTCGGGATGCGCGGCCGCAGCCTCGGCCAGACGGGCGCGGATGGCATCGACCTGCGCCTGCGCCTCGGCGGACTTGCCGGTGATGCGGCCCGTGGTCAGCGCGATCACGTCCCAGGGGGTGCCGAAGTCGTCATATTGCGCCTCGGCGGCCACCACCGGCGCGATTTCCGACAAAAGCGCATATTCTTCCTCGGTGATGCCCGACCAGACAGCCTCGATCACGTCGGGCTCCAGCGCGGCGATGGCCTCGATGTTGAGATCGCCCTGGATGACGAAGGGATCGGCATCGCCCAGCGCCTCTTGCGCCCAGGGCCAGACGCCATGGGGATAGTCGCCGTACCAGTAGGTCAGGCCGACCGGCACCACGCCCAAGGCCAGCAGGTTGTCGTGGTTCTGGTAGGACAGCGACACCACCCGCTCGGGGGCCTGTTCCAGCACCGTGGTGCCGTAGCGGTGTTCGAAGGTCTGGGGAAAGTCCTGCGCCGCAAGTGCGGTCGTGGACAGAAGCAGGGCGGCGGTGGCAAGCGTCAGGCGCATGGCTGGGGCTCCGTTATGGGGGTTCAGGGGGCAAAGCCCGCGGCGACGGCCGAGGGGACGGGCGTGGCGGGATCGCCGTCGATGGCCAGTTCGATCTCGGGCACCAGCCGGTCAAGGACGTAGGGGATCGACAACAGGCTGGCGTGGCTGAAGGCCGAGGTCAGCAGGTCGTCGGACAGGATTTCCCGCCCCTCGGCATGGGCATCCAGTTGCGTCCGCAACGGCAGGGCGCCCACTGTGCCAAGGTCGCCCGGTTCGACGAACCAGATCAGGACATCGGCATCCAGCGCCGACAGATCCTCGGCCGAAAGGTTCATGTAGAATTCGCCATCCGGCACCGTGGCCAGCACCCCCGGCGCGGTGGCAAGTCCCAGTTGGTGCATAAGGGTCATGCGGATGTCGTCGTCGCCATAGGTGGCGACCGATCCGTCCCAGTAATTGCCGATGGCGATGGTCGCGCCCGCCCAGTCGGGATGCGCGGCGCCGATCCCGGCCATCCCGGCCTTCAGCGCGTCAAGCTGCGCGGTGGCCTCGGCCTCGCGCCCGGTGATGCGGCCGGTGGTCTGGATGATCACATCCCAGGGGGTGCCATAGTCGCCATACTGCGCCTCGGCCACCACCACCGGGGCGATCTGCGACAGCAGGTCGTATTGTTCCTGCGTAAGGCCCGACCACAGCGCCTCGATCACGTCCGGCTCCAGCGCCGCGACCGCCTCGATATTGACATCGCCGGTCAGGACCACGGGCCGGTTGTCGCCCAGCGCCGCATCGGCCCAGGGCCAGACGCCGTTCGGATAATCGCCATACCAGTAGCGGATACCGACCGGCACCACACCCAGCGCCAGCAGGTTGTCGGCATTCTGGTAGGACAGCGACACGACACGTTCCGGCGCCTCTTCGATCACCGTGGTGCCGTAGCGGTGTTCGAAGGTCTGGGGAAAGTCCTGCGCCGCCAGTGCGGTCGTGGACAGAAGCAGGGCGGCGGTGGCAAGCGTCAGGCGCATGGCGAAAGCTCCGGTATGGGGGGTCAGGGGGCAAAGCCCGCGGCGACGGCCGAAGGGACGGCCGTTGCGGGATCGCCGTCGATGGCAAGCGTGATTTCCGGCACCAGCCGGTCCAGCGCATAGGGGATGGACAGCAGGCTGGCGTGGCTGAAGGCCCCGACCAGCAGGTCGTCGGCCACCACCTCGCGCCCCTCGATATGGGCGCGCATCTGCGGCCGCAGCGGCAGCGCCCGGATGCCGTCGCCGGCACCGGAATCGGCGAACCAGATCAGCACATCGGCGTCGATCGGCGACAGATCCTCGGGCGAGATATCGACCGAGAACGCGCCGGGTTCGGCCATGTCCTGCACCGCCTGCGTGGCCGTCAGCCCCAGCGCCGCCAAAAGCGACATGCGGATGTCCTCGGGCGCGCCGATGCCGACCGAGCCTTCCCAGAAACTGGCGATGGCAACGCTGCGGCCCTGCCAGTCGGGATTGTCGGCGGCGGTGGCGGCCATGCGGGCGGAAATCGCGTCAAGCTGCGACTGCGCCTCGTCCTCGCGCCCGGTGATGCGGCCGGTGGTGCGGATCAGCACGTCCCAGGGCGTGGCATAGTCGCCAAATTCGGCGCCGACGGCGATCACCGGGGCGATCTGCGACAGGATCGCATATTCCTCGGCCGTCATGCCCGACCACATGCCCTCGATCACATCGGGGTCCAGCGCGGCGATCTGTTCGGGGTTGATGTCGCCGGTCAGCACCACAGTCGCGGCATCGCCCAGCGCCGGCTGCGCCCAGGGCCAGACGCCACCCGGATAATCGCCATACCAGAACCGCAGGGCGACCGGGACAATGCCCAGCGCCAGGTAATTGTCGTGGTTCTGGTAGGACAGCGACACCACCCGCTCCGGCGGCGCTTCAAGCACCGTGGTGCCGAAGCGGTGTTCAAAGCTGCGCGGCCAGTCCTCGGCCACCGCGGCGGTCGAGGACAGGAACAGCGCGGTGAGGGCAAGGCGCAGCATCATGGCATCCCTACGGGGCAAGGCCGGCGGCAACGGATGTCGGCACCGGCGTCGCGGGATCGCCATCCATGGCCGCGGCGATCAGCGGTTCCAGCAGGCGGATCGCCTCGGGCAGGCTCAGCACGCTCGACACCGACAGAAGCGTGGCGATGTCGGGGGTGGCCAGAACCTCGCGGCCCTCGGCATGGGCGCGCAGGGTCAGGCGCAGCGGCAGGTCGCGGACCAGCGCCTCCTCGCCCTCGCCCACCACCCAGAGCAGCAGGTCCGAATCGAGCGGCGACAGATCCTCGCCCGACAGCGGCGCGTAGAATTCGGATTCGGGTCCGGCGGCATCCACCGCCGGCGGCGTGACAAAGCCCATCGCATTGACCACCCGTGCCCGCGTGTCGATGGACCGATAGATCCCCGGCCCGTCCGTCGAGGCCCAGGCCAGCGTTGCCGTCTGCCCGGCCCAGTCGGGATGGCGGGCGGCAACTTCGGCCAGTTGCGCATTGACGGCATCGACCATCGCCCGCGCCTCGGCCTCTTGCCCGGCGATGCGGCCGATGGTCACCGCCATCACGTCCCAGGGCGTGCCGAAATCGGCATATTGCCCCTCGGCCGCCACCACGGGCGCGATCTGCGACAGCAGGTCGTATTCTTCCAGTGTGATACCGGCCCAGACCGCCTCGATCACATCGGGGTCCAACGCGGCGATCTGTTCGATGTTCACATCGCCCTCGATCACCACCGGCTGCGCATCGCCCAGAAGCGGCGTCGCCCAGGGAAAGGTGCCGTAGGGTCCATCGGCAAACCACAGCCGCAGCGCCACCGGCACCACGCCCAGCGCCAACCAAGTGTCATGGGTATAGCTGAGCGTCACCACCCGCTCGGGCGCGGCCTCGACCACCGTGGTGCCGAAGCGATGTTCGAAGGTCTGGGGAAAGTCCTGTGCCGATGCGGCAGTCGTGGTCAGCAGAACAGCGGCAACAGCGGCAGGAAACAGGCTGCGCATCCCAGGTCTCCGGTCAGGTCGCGAATTGTTGACTGTTTTTCTTGTACACCGCCGGGAGTCAAGACTGCGACCACTTGTCCAAGAAATTTTGTCGGGATTGACGGCGCGGGGCGTTTTTGTCAGGAATACTTTTGAACCTCTGCCGGGGCCTTGCGCGCCAAGGGCCCGCAACATGAAGGATGACCGATGCACCGTTTGCTGATTGCCACCGCCCTGATCGCCCCGGCGCTGCCGGCCATCGCTCAGGACGACCGCGCCGCGGTGCTCGACACCTATGCCGACATCGCACAGGCCGGCTATGAGGACAGCCTGACCACCGCCCGCGCCCTGCAGGACGCGATCGCGATGCTGGTCGCGACGCCGACGCAGGACACGCTCGACGCCGCCCGCGCCGCCTGGATCGCCGCCCGCGTGCCCTATCAGCAGACCGAAGCCTATCGTTTCGGCAATGCCATCGTCGACGACTGGGAAGGCCGCGTGAACGCCTGGCCGCTGGATGAGGGGCTGATCGACTATGTCGACGCCTCGTACGGCGGGCCGACCGACGAAAACGAATATGCCGCGCTGGATGTCATCGCCAATCCGACCGTGCTGATCGCCGGGCAAGAGGTCGACGCGAGCCAGATCACCCCGGCCCTGATCGCCGACACCCTGAACGAGGCCGACGGCATCGAAACCAATGTCGCCCGTGGCTATCACGCCATCGAATTCCTGCTTTGGGGGCAGGATCTGAACGGCACCGGGCCGGGCGCCGGCAACCGTCCCTTTACCGACTACCTGCAGGGCGATGATTGCACGGGCGGCAATTGCGACCGCCGCGCCGCCTATCTTTCAGCCGCCGCGTCGCTGCTGGTGACCGATCTTGAGGAAATGGCCGCCAACTGGGCCGATGGCGGCGCCGCGCGGCAGGCCGTGCAGGCCGATCCCGCCGCCGGCATCATCGCCATGCTGACCGGCATGGGCAGCCTGTCCTATGGCGAACAGGCCGGCGAACGGATGCGGCTTGGCCTTCTGCTCAACGACCCCGAGGAAGAGCACGACTGCTTCAGCGACAACACCCATGCCAGCCACTACAACGACGCGCTGGGGGTGCAGAACGTCTATATCGGGCAGTACACCCGCATCGACGGAACCGTCGTCGAAGGACCGTCGCTGGCCGATCTCGTCGCCGCGGTGGACCCGGCGCTTGACGCCGAAATGCGCGGCAAGCTGGACACCACGATGACCGCGATGTCGGGAATCGTCGCCGCCGCCGAAGGCGGGATGCACTACGACCAGATGCTGGCCGCCGACAATGCCGAGGGCGAGGAACTGGTGATGGCCGCCGTCAACGGCCTGATCGACCAGACCCATACGATCGAGCGCATCGTCGCCGCCCTGGGGGTGGAACCGATTGCCTTCGAAGGCTCCGACAGCCTCGACAACCCCGACGCGGTTTTCCAATAGGATCAAGGCGATGATCGTCTGCCACTGCCAGAACATCAGCGACCGCGACATCAATGCCGCCATCGACTGGATGCGCGCGGCGGATGCGCAGACGATCATCACGCCGGGCCGCATCTACAAGGCCCTTGGCAAAAAGGCCGACTGCGGCAGCTGCATGCCGCTTTTCCTCTCCACAGTTTGGAACAATTCTAATATGGAGGTGCCTGTGAACCTCCGCGGGCTGCGCTCGCGGACCAGCGCAGGAGGCTGACCCCCATGAAAGGCGACCCCAAGGTCATCGACTATCTCAACGCCGGCATCCGGTCGGAACTGACCGCCGTAAGCCAGTATTGGGTGCATTTCCGGCTTCAGGACGACTGGGGCCTTGGCCATATGGCCAGGAAAAGCCGGGCGGAAAGCATCGAGGAGATGCACCACGCCGACAAGTTCATCCAGCGGGTGATCTTCCTTGAAGGTCATCCGAACCTGCAAAAGCTGGACCCGCTGCGCATCGGCCAGACTCCGCGCGAAACGCTGGAGTGCGATCTTGCCGCAGAGCGCGAGGCGCGGACCCTCTACAAAGAGGCCCGCGATTACTGCTACAGCGTCGGCGATTACGTCACGATGCGCCTGTTCGAGGAGACGATGGCCGATGAAGAAGGCCATATCGACTTCCTCGAGACGCAGCTTGACCTGCACGACAAACTCGGAGCCGAGCGCTATGCGCAGCTCAATGCGTCAAAGGTGGACGAGGCCGAATAGCCTCTGGCTGGTCTCTCTGCTGGCAGCGGGCGTGGCCCTGGGCCAGCCCGCGCTTCCGGTCCTGACGGACCTGCATCTGACGGTCACGCCCCGCACCGAAGCCGAGCGTGACCGCATCGCCGCCGTGGTGGCGCCGACCGAAGATTTCACCACCCCCGAACCGTTCGAGGACAAGCCCGCCGGGGCCGGCACCGTCCGCGCCATGCCGACCGCCGATGCCTTTTCGCAGCCCTCGGCCAATGTCGGCTTTGATGGCGAACTGTCGTTCCGCGTCGGAAACGGCCTGTTCCGCAAGCTGTGGGTGCAGGCGCCGACCTCGACCCAGGCCTCGGACGGGCTGGGGCCGTTCTACAACGCGCGCGCCTGCCAGTCCTGCCATATCAAGGACGGCCGCGGCCACCCGCCAGAATCGCCCGAGGATGACGCGGTGTCGATCTTCCTGCGCGTCTCGGTGCCGGGGGGCGAGGCGCCGATGGGCATCGAGGGCTGGCACCCGACCCTGCCCGATCCGGTCTATGGCGGCCAGTTGCAGGACTACGCCACCAGCGGCCTGCACGCGGAATACCGCTTTGACGTGACCTATGCCGAACATGTGGTCGACCTGTCGGACGGCGAAACCGCCAGCCTGCGGGTGCCGACCTATGCCGCCGCCGATCTGGGCTATGGGCCGCTGGCGCCCGGCGCCATGCTGTCGCCGCGCGTCGCGCCGCAGATGATCGGCCTTGGCCTGGTCGAGGCGATCCCGGCCGAGGACATCCTTGCCCATGCCGACCCCGACGATCAGGACGGCGACGGCATTTCCGGCCGCGCCAGCATCGTCCCCTCGCTGGAATACGGCACGCCGATGCTGGGCCGTTTCGGCTGGAAGGCCGGCACGCCCACGGTGCGCCAGCAATCGGCCGATGCCTTTGCCGGCGACATCGGCATCTCGACCCCGCTGCATCCGCAGCCCTGGGGCGACTGCACCGAGGCGCAGGTGGATTGCCGCGCCGCGCCCATGGGCGACGGCGATGTCCGCGTCACCGAGGCCGATGCCGAGGCGCTGGATCTGGTCACCTTCTATTCGCGCAACCTTGCCGTGCCGGCACGGCGCGACATCGACGACCCGCAGGTCTTGCGCGGGAAAGAGGTGTTCTATGTCACCGGCTGCATATCCTGCCATGTGCCGAAATTCGTCACCGCCCGGCTCGAGGAGGGCAACGCCCAGTCCTTTCAGCTGATCTGGCCCTATTCCGATTTCCTTCTGCACGACATGGGGCCGGGTCTGGCCGACAACCGGCCCGAGGGCGTCGCCGACGGGCAGGAATGGCGGACCGCGCCGCTGTGGGGCACGGCGCTGAACGGGCAGGTGACCGGGGCCGAGACCTATCTGCACGACGGCCGCGCCCGCAGCCTGCTGGAAGCCGTGCTGTGGCACGGCGGCGAGGCGCAGGCGCAGCGCGACGCCGTGGTGGCGATGCCGTCCGAGGACCGCGCCGCCCTGATCCGCTATCTGGAAAGCCTGTAGGATGGGCCTTCTCACCCTGCTCTCTGCCGCGGCGCCGCGCCCGCGCACCCCGCTTGCCCTCGCCCTCGCGTTCGTCGCAGCCCCCGCCCTTGCCGATGTGACCGAGGTGGTCGAGGCCCATATCCTGCCCGGCGTCGAAGCCTTTGCCGGTGCCGCCGCCGATCTGGCCATCACGGCGGCAGAGGATTGCAGCCGGACGGCGGTTCTGCCGGTCTATGACCGGGCCTACGACGCCTGGATGCAGATCGCCGACCTGCGCCTTGGCCCGTCCGAGGCGGCGCCGCTGACCATCGCCTTCTGGCCCGACGAACGTGGCAGCGGCGCGCGGGCGCTCACCGCGATCCTGGCCGAAGGCGGGCCGGAACTGACCGATCCGGCCGCCTTCGCCAGCGTATCCGCTGCCGCCCGCGGCTTTCCCGGCCTTGACCTGCTGCTGGGCGACCCCGATTTCGCCTATGGCCCGGCCGACCCGGCCTGCACCCTTGTCCGCACCATGACCGCCGACCTGCGCACGCAGGCCGAGGCGCTGGCGCAGGGCTGGCGCGCCTTTGCCCCCGATCTGGAAACCCCCGGTGCCGCCGGCAATATCGCCTATCTGGATGCCGAAGAGGCGCGGGCGGCGCTTTACACCCAGATCGTCACCGGCCTGACCCTGACCACCGACACAAGGCTTGCCCGCCCGCTGGGCACCTTCGAACGCCCGCGCCCGACCCGCGCCGAAAGCTGGCGGACGGCGCGGTCGCTGGCCAATGCGCTGGCCAGCGCGCGGGCGAACTACGCCATGGCGCGGCTTCTGGCCGGGCAAGAGATCGCCGCTGCGGCCAGCGCCTTGGATCAGGTCGAACGCGCCGCCGCCGCGGTGGCCGACCCCGGCTTTCAGGACATCGCCGACCCGACGGCACGGCTGCGCCTGGAAATCCTCAACCAGCGCATCACCGCGTTGCGTCTGGCGATCGAGACCGACCTGCCGGCGATCTGGGGCGTCAGCGTCGGGTTCAACGCGCAGGACGGGGATTGAGATCCAGGACCCTTCTGAAGGGTCCTGGCAAAAGCCTTTTGAAGGCTTTTTTGCGCCAGACGGAAAGGTCACGCAAAATGACGACACGACGCGGTTTCCTTGCCGGGCTTCTGGCCGCCGCCACGCCCGTGACCGGCTGGGCCGCCGCCGGCAGCCCCGATTTCCTTGCCGCGGCGCAAGACCCCGACGGATCGCAGGCGCTTTACGGCTTCCGCGCCGATGGCTCGCTTTCCTTCCGCATCCCGCTGCCCGCCCGCGGCCATGCCGGCGCCGCCCATCCGGCAGATCCGGTGGCGGTGTTCTTTGCCCGCCGCCCCGGCACCTTTGCCCTTGTCCTTGACTGCCGCGACGGCATCGTCACCGCGCAACTGACCCCGCCCGAGGGGCGGCAGTTCAACGGCCATGGCGTCTTCCTTGACGGCGGCGCGCGGCTGGCCACCTCGGAACAGGTGGCCGAGACCAGCGACGGCGTCATCGGTTTCTGGGACAGCGCGACCTGGCGCCGCATCGGCGAGGCGCCGACCGGCGGCATCGGCCCGCATGAACTGCGGCTGATGCCGGACGGCGACCGGATAATCGTCGCCAACGGCGGCATCGCCACCGACCCGACCGACCGCACGAAACTGAACATCCCCGACATGCGGCCGAACCTGTCGCTGCTGACCGGCGATGGCGCGCTGGTCGACCAGGTGACGCTTGACCCCGCGCTGCACCAGTTGTCGATCCGGCATCTTGCGGTGGGCGGCGACGGAATGGTCGCGTTTGCCATGCAATGGGAAGGCCCGCCCGATCAGGTGACGCCGCTTCTTGGCCTTTGGCACGGCGGCGCGCCGGTTCTGGCGCAGGCGCCCGCGGCCGAGGCGGCGCTGATGAACGGCTATGCCGGATCGGTGGCCCTGGCCGGCGACGGGCAATCGGTCGCCATCACCTCGCCCCGCGGCGGGCGGGTACAGAGGTTTGCCACCGACGGCACCTTCCTTGACGCCTTCGCCCGCGCCGACATCTGCGGCGCGGCGCCGCTGGGCCCGGCCCTGATGACCAGCGACGGCGGCGGCGCGCTGATCGCGGTCGAGGGCGGGGTGCCCCGCCTGATCGCCCGGCACCAGACGGCCTGGGACAACCATATCGTCAGCCGCGGCACCGCCTGAAGGGCGGGGTCAGGCCGGCAGCGGCGCGCCGGTCCCGGCGGCAGAGCGGGGGCCAGCCCCCGCACCCCCGGGATATTTATCGACGTAGAATGAACAGGGTCAGGACGCCGCCGCCGATTGCGGCAGGATCCAGCGCCCGGCCGCCGGCGCGGTGTTGACCCGCAGCGCGCAGTGATAGGCCGCCGCCAGATTGGCGTCGGTCAGGATCGCCTCGGGCGTGCCTTCGCCCATGACCCGGCCATCCGACAACAGCGCCACCCGCCCGGCAAACATCGCCGACAGGTTGAGGTCGTGCATGACCGCGATCACACCGCCGCCGCCGCGAGCGAAATCGGCCGCGATCTCCATCACGGCAAGCTGGTGGCCGACATCAAGGCTGGCGACGGGTTCGTCCAGAAACAGCCAGCAGGGTGCGCCGTCGCGTTGCGATCTTGGCACCTGCGCCAGAACGCGAGCAAGCTGCACCCGCTGCTGTTCGCCGCCCGACAGTTCCTGATACAACCGATGCGCCTTGTCCCCAAGGCCGACGCGGTCCAGCGCCTCTTGCGCGAGACCGATCCGCCAGCCCTCGGCACCGGCCTGCAGACCAAGGCGCACCACCTCGATCGCGGTGAAGGGAAAGGCCAGCATGGCGGCCTGGGGCAGCACGCCGCGCACCAGCGCCAGATCGCGCGGCTTCATCGCCGCCACGTCGCGGCCGTTCAGCCGGACCTGCCCGCGCGAGGGCAGGTCGCGGATCAGCGCCCGCAGGAGCGTGGTCTTGCCCGATCCGTTGGGGCCGACGATGGCCGTCACCTGCCCGGCATGGGCGGTGAAATCGACGCCGTGCAGCACCGGCCGGCGTCCAAGGGTGACATGCAGGTTGCGCGCTTCGACAGTCACAGATCCACAAGCCCCCGTTGCCGCAGCAGAACCCACAGGAACACCGGCGCGCCCAGCACGGCGGTGATAACGCCGATGGGCATTTCGGCGGGGGCGACGATGGTGCGGCTGACGGCATCGGCCAGAAGCAGCACCGCGGCCCCGAGCACCGCCGCATCGGGCAGCAGCGAGCGGTGGTCCGGCCCGTTCACCAGCCGCAGCAGATGCGGCACGACGATGCCGATGAAACCGATGCCGCCCGACACCGCGACCGAGGCGCCGGTCGCCGCGGCGACGGTGATGATGGCCGCCGACTTGAGCCGCTGCACCGGCACGCCCAT
This sequence comes from uncultured Rubellimicrobium sp., assembly GCA_964540965.1. Lineage (GTDB taxonomy): Bacteria > Pseudomonadota > Alphaproteobacteria > Rhodobacterales > Rhodobacteraceae > JADYZU01. The sequence continues at coordinate 48,623 of CAZIOT010000018.1, forward strand.
ATGGCTGGCCGCCGCCTCGCCCAGCGCCAGCGCGTTCAGGCCGCGGGCCAGGAAGGGCGAGGCGGCAAGCGCCAGGATGATCACCGGCGCCGCGGCCGCGACCTTGGTCCAGGTCGCCCCGGCAAGCGAGCCGAGGCCCCAGAAGGTCAGGTCGCGCAACTGCCGGTCATCGGCGATATAGACCATGACCCCGATCACCGCGCCGGCAAGCGCGGCAATGGCGATCCCGGCCAGAAGCATGGTCGCGATCGAGGTGCGCCCCGACCGGGTGGCGACCGAATATAGAAGGATCGTGGTGACCAGCCCGCCGCCAAAGGCGGCAAGCGGCACCAGCCAGGTGCCGATCATGTCGCGCAGGGCCACCGGCAACAGCCCGCCCAGAACGATGGTTACAACCGCCCCCAGCCCGGCGCCGGCGCTGACGCCGACCAGCCCCGGATCGGCCAGCGGGTTGCGGAACAGCCCCTGCATCACCGCCCCGGCCACCGCCAGCGAGGCGCCGACCAGGATGCCCAGCGCCAGCCGCGGCAGGCGGATGTCGAACAGCACCACCCGGTCGGCCACCGCCATTTCCTCGCCACGCAACCACTGGCCCAGCGTCGCCCAGGCCGAAGTGCCCGAGGCGCCGGTCGACACGCTGACAAACACCGCCAGCGCGAAGAAGGCATAGATGCCGACCCGGACCAGCCGGGCCCGGCGTTCGCGCGGTAAAAGAGCCGGCCCGGCGGCCCCGGCCACCACGCTCATTCGCCTGCGCCGTATAGCGCGTTGTGCAGTTCCAGCGCCGCCTCGCCGGCCCGCGGGCCAAAGCCGAGCAGGAACAGCCCGTCCATCCGCAGGATCGCGCGGTTCTGCCCCGCCGGGGTCGGCAGCAGCGCCGGCAACGCGAACAGCTCGTCATTGGCGACCGAAAGATCGCCCTCGCGGTCCATCATCAGCACCAGATCGGGCATCGCGGCCGACACGGCCTCGTCGCTGACCTGCTTGTAGCCGTCGATTTCGCCCATCGCGTTGATGCCACCGGCCATGGCGATGATGCCGTCGGCGCCGGTATTGGTGCCCGCCGCCATGATTCGCCCGCCCTGCAGCGACAGGATGAACAGCACGCGCTTGCGCTCGCCCTCGGGGATCGAGGCGGCGGCGACCGCGGCCGCCTCGAGCGTCGCGGCGGTTTCGGCATGAAGCACGGCGGCCTCGTCCTCAAGCCCGAGTGCGGCGCCCACGGCGTCGATGCGCGCCAGCACGCCGGCGGCGTCGCGGGCGACGGGGACCGAAACCCACGGGATGCCGGCGGCGGTCAGCACGTCCACCGCCTCGGGCGGGCCGGCGTCGGGTTCGGCCAGGATCAGGTCAGGGCCGACGGCGATCACCCCTTCGGGCGACAGGGCGCGCAGATAGCCCACATCGGGCAGCGCCGTGATCGAATCGGGAAAGGTCGAGGTGGTGTCGCGCGCGATCACCCGGTCGATGGCACCCAGATCAAAGACGATCTCGGCCACCGAACCGCCAAGGACAAGGATCCGCTCCTGCGCGTGGACGGCGGGGGCCGCCAGCAGCGCGGCGGCAATCAGGAAATGGCGCATCAGGCGACCTCAAGGGCATCAAGGGTGGGAAGGGCGTCGACGATACGGCCCCAGTCTGTCCGGCTGTCCTTGCCGGCCTTGGGAATCGGAAACATCTGCAGGATGAGGCCGCCCTGGGCGTCGAACGCCTCGATCGAGACGGCGGCGCCGTGGTCGGTCGGCTTGGTCACGGCCCAGACCTGGGCGATATGGTCGCGCCGCAGGTGCAGGTTGAAGCCGGGGTCCATGACATTCGACCATGGCCCCATCGGCACCAGTTTCTCCACCGGGCCGGAATGGATCTGGATGCAGCCGCGGTTGCCGACGAAGATCATGATGCCGATCCCGGCATCGCGGCTGGCCGTCAGCGCTGCATCGACGGCATCGGTGCCCAGCGGGCGCGCCCAGGGCGCCCCGATCATGTGGTAGGCCCCAAGCCGGTTCAGCCCCAGATCCTTGACCAGACCCAGGAACTGGTGCGTGTCGGTCATCGCCTGCCAGCGCGCCGACAGATCGGCGGCGCGGGCGGGGTCGGTGACCGGCCCCTCGACCGCGCGGCGCGGCTCGACCGGCAAGACCTGCGACTGGTCGTCAAGCCGCAGGTCGGCGACCAGCCGGTCCCAGGCGAGGATATCCGATCCGGGCCGAAGGAAGATCTTGTGGATGGCATCGCCGGCGGCATCGAACACCTGCAGGCTGCGGCGCACCGATCCGTCCTCGGCGGTCTTTGCAAAGGCAAAGCCATGCACCCATTGCGCCGGGAAAATCCGCAGGTCGATATCCTCGCCCAGCACGATGCCGGCATGGGGGCCTTCGTGATAGGGGGTATAGACCCCGACCTTTTCATGGACGCAGCTGTCGTTGCGGGTCAGGCCCATCACCTCGCCCAAAGCCGGCACCAGCGGCAGGATCCGCGACGGCGCGGCGGCGATCCGCGTCACGCCCTCGCCCGCAAAGGCGGCGGCAAGCTGGGCTTCGCGGGCACCCAGCCTGTCGGCAAGGTCGCGGTCACGCATCTTGGGGTCGTCCGCGCGCGCGGCGCGCAGGGCCTCGGGGGGAGGCAACGGGGTATCGGCCATGAGTTCACCTGATTTGTCGGTCGGCGGCTCTGGCTGATCCCGCTTCGGAGGCGGAACTGGCTGGATTCTGGCCCTCCGGCGAAGCGGAGGGGTCGTGGATGCTTGACGCTTTTAGTAAGATAACCTAACCGACGCAAGGCGGGTCGGCCCGGTCGCAGAGCCACCCGCAAACGTCCCGCCAGCCATGTGGCCAGCCCCGGACATCGCCCTGGCCCCATGACGGAGGGATGACATGGCCGTGCCGCCGTGCTGCAATCCGCAAGGCCCGGCCGGCGCTTTCCGGCCGCAGCGCACCCGTTCCCGACTGCCCGATCCGAGGTATCCCATGCTCCGCCCCCTTGCGCTTGCTCTTGGCCTGCTGCCCGCCGCCACTTTCGCCCAGGATGCCCCGGCCCCGGCCCTTTCGGTTGAGCTGAACGGCGCCGAGACGGTCGAAACCGCCTGCCGCCTGACCTTTCTGGTCCAGAACGGCCTGGGCACCGACCTGACGCAACTGGCGCTGGAAACCGTGATCCTGACAACCGACGGCATTGTCGAACGCCTGACCCTGTTCGATTTCCGCGACCTGCCGGCAGACCGCCCCCGCGTGCGGCAATTCGATCTGGCCGGGCTGACCTGCGACGGCATCGGCAAGGTGCTGATCAACGCGACCACCGCCTGCACCGGCGAGGGCGTCGATCCCGCTGCCTGCACCGCGGCGCTGACCCTGACCTCGCGCGTCGAAGGCGTGGACCTGCTGGGATGATCGCCGGGCGGCAGCATCGGGGGCGCCGGTGAACGCGCTGACCGCATTCCCGCCCGCGGCAGAGGTCCGCTTTAATGGCGGCGCCCGCCGTGGCCTGCTGCCGCAGGGCGCGCCGGTGCTGCCCGCGCCGCCGGTCGCACCGCCGGCCGGGCAGACGGTTGCCGCGCCGCCGCCGCCCGACCCCGCCAGCCGGGCCGCCATCGCCGCCCGGCTGTGGCGCCCCTCGCTGATCGCGCTGACCGCCTCCCTTGGCGTGCATTCGCTCGCGGTGCTGTTCGCCCCGACCGAGGAAACGGCGATGATGGCCGCCTCGCAGGGCGGCATCGCGGCGGTCGGCAATGCCTTTGTCGTGCAGGTCGCCGGGTCGCTTGCCGCGCCCGCCGCCGAAACCGTGCATCCAGACCTGACGCAAGCGGTCGCGCCTGTGCCGGTCGAGGCGCCCGCGCCGGTCGCGCCCGCCGTCGCGGAACCCGCGGTGACGCCCGCTGCGGAGCCGGTGACCGAACCCTCCCCGCCCGAAGTCGCAGCCACGGTCGAAGCCACCGAGGCCCGGCCGGCAGAGACGCCCGCGCCCTCTGCCCAGCCCGCGCCCGCCGCTGTCGCCACCCCGGCGCCGCCGGTCATGACCACGACCGCCGCCGATGCGCCCGAGGCCGCGGTGCCGGTCGCCGCCGCGGGCGCCGTCCCCGTCGATCCGGTCGCCGCTGCCGTCCCGGTGGCCGCAGCCGTAGCCCCGCCGGTCAGCACCGCCGATCCCGTCACCCCCGCGCCCGCCGTCACCGCCGCCGTCGCCGCGCCGGTGGAAACCGTCACCGCCGCCGACCCCGACAGCGCCGTCGCCGTGGCCCTGCGCCCGCCTTCGCGCCCTGAACGGCGCGAACCCGAGCCGGAACCCGAACCGCAGCCGCAGCGTCAGGAGCAGCCGCGCGAACAGCCCGCACCCGAACCCGCGCAGCAGGCCGCCGCGCCCGGCAATGCCACCGAAGACACCCAGACCGGCGCCGCCACCGGCCAGCAATCGGGAACCGAAGCCGCCGCCGGCACGCAGGCGACCGAAGCAGCGGCGCAGGCCGGCAATGCCGCGGCCGAGAATTACCCCGGCCAGGTGATGCGCCAGTTGTCCCGCGTCCGCCGCGACCGCATCCGCGCGCAGGGCACGGCGGTCATCTCGTTCCGCATCGCCGGCGACGGATCGCTGGCCGCGGTCAGCGTGGCGCAAAGCTCGGGCAATGCCGAGATCGACCAGGCGGGGATGAACCTTGTCGCCCGCGCCGCGCCGTTCCCGGCCCCGCCCGCCGGGGCGCAGACCAGCTTCAGCTTCCAGTTCGGCAGCGATTGAGAAGCGGCAGCTTGTGGGCTGCCGCGACTACGGTCAGGCCGGCGTCACGCCCGGTTGCTATTTCGACTTGTTGTAGACGTCGAAGATCACCGCGGCGAGCAGCACCAGCCCCTTGATGACCTGCTGATAGTCGATGCCGATGCTGAGAAGCGACATGCCGTTGTTCATCACGCCCATGATGAGCGCGCCGATCACCACGCCGGTGATCCGGCCCGAACCGCCGGTCATCGACGCCCCGCCGATGAACACGGCGGCGATCACGTCCAGCTCGAACCCGGCGCCGGCCTTGGGCGTGGCCGAATTCAGCCGCGCGGTGACGATCATCCCGCCCAGCGCCGCCAGCGCGCCCATGTTGACGAAGCAGAGGAACACCAGACGATCGGTCTTGATCCCCGACAGCCGCGCCGCCTTTTCGTTGCCGCCAAGGGCGTAAATGCGCCGCCCGGTGGTCGTCGATTCGGTGAAGAAGGCGTAAACGACGGTCAGGACCGCCAGCACGATCACCACATTCGGCAGGCCGCGAAAGATCGACAGCTTCCAGCCGACGAACAGAAGCGCCGCGACCAGCAGGATGTTGCGGATCCAGAACATCACGATCGGCTCCTGCGCCTGACCGAACTCGGCCTCGCGCGAGCGGGCGCGGAGCGCGAGCAGGATCATCAGAAGCGCGGCGATGGCGATGGCCAGCATCGCGGTGCCGTTCAGCCGTTCCAGCCCCAGCAGGATCTGGTCGGCATCGCCGAACAGGTCGGGGATGAAACCGTTGGCCAGCGACTGGAACGATTGCGGGAACGGGCCGATGTTCTGGCCGGCCAGGATCCACAGCGTCAGGCCGCGGAACACCAGCATCCCCGCCAGCGTCACGATGAAGGACGGGATCCGCCAGTAGGCCACCCAATAGCCCTGCGCCGCGCCGATCAGCCCGCCGACGATCAGGCAGGCCGGGATGACGATCCAGACCGGCTGGTCGTAGTTCACCGTCAGCACCGCCGCGACAGCGCCGGTGAACCCGGCGACCGATCCGACCGACAGGTCGATATGGCCCGCCACGATGACAAGGAGCATGCCCAGCGCCATGACGATGACATGGCTGTTCTGCAGGAACAGGTTGGTGATGTTCTGCGCCGAGAGGTAATCGACCGAGGTCGACTGCAGGTTCAGGATCCCGGGGAACCGCAGCACGATGGTAAAGAAGGCGACGATGGCGACCAGCGCCATCAACATGCCGTTCTCGCGCAGGTGCCCGCCCAGACGGGCGCCGATACCGCTGCCCGTGGTTGCCGTCGTCGTGGCCATCAGGCCGCCCTCCCCTCTGCCCTTGCGCCAAGGATCATCGCCATGATCCGTTCCTGGCTGGCCTCCTCGCGGGACAATTGCCCGAGGATACGGCCTTCGTTCATCACATAGATGCGGTCGCACATGCCCAGAAGCTCGGGCATTTCCGACGAGATCATCACCACTCCGCGGCCCTCGGCGGCAAGCTGGTTCATGATCGTGTAGATTTCGAACTTGGCGCCCACGTCGATGCCGCGGGTCGGCTCGTCAAGGATCAGGACCTGCGGATCGGTGAACAGCCATTTCGACAGCACCACCTTCTGCTGGTTGCCGCCGGACAGGTTGACCACCTTCTGCTGCACATGCGGGGTGCGGATGCCAAGGGCCTTGCGGAACCGTTCCGCCACCTGCTGTTCGCGCGGCTTCGAGATGATGCCGTTGGTCGATACGCCCGGCAGGTTGGCAAGGGTGGTGTTGCGCAGGATCGGCTCGTCAAGGATCAGGCCCAGCGCCTTGCGGTCCTCGGTGACATAGGCCAGACCCGCCGCCACCGCCTTTTGCACGCTGGACAGGTCGACCGGCTTGCCGTTCATCAGCACCTGGCCGCTGATGTCGCGCCCCCAGGAGCGGCCGAAGATCGACATGGCCAGTTCGGTGCGCCCGGCGCCCATCAGCCCGGCGATGCCGACGATCTCGCCCTTGCGCACGTCAAAGGCGGCATCGCGGATCACCTGCCGGTCGTGGACATCGGGGTGCCAGACGTTCCAGCCCCTGACCTCCATCAGAACCTCGCCGGGATCCGGCACCCGTTCGGGATAGCGGTGCGCCATGTCGCGGCCGACCATGTCGCGGATGATGCGGTCTTCGGAAATGTCGGCGCGGTCGATGGTCGAAACGGTCGATCCGTCGCGCAGCACGGTGATGCGGTCGGCGACGCGGCCGATCTCGTTCAGCTTGTGGCTGATGATGATCTGGGTCACGCCCTGCGCCTTCAGCTCGAGCATCAGGTCCAGCAGCTTCTGGCTGTCGTTTTCCTGAAGCGCGGCGGTCGGTTCATCAAGGATCAGCAGGCGCACGTCCTTGGCCAGCGCCTTGGCGATCTCGATCAGCTGCTGCTTGCCGACACCCAGCTTTTCCACCTTGGTCGTCGGCGATTCCCGCAGGCCGACCTTGGCAAGCTCGCGCGCGCAGCGGTCGAATGTCTCGGGCCAGTTGATGACGCCGCCGCGGGCGATCTCGTTGCCCAGAAACATGTTCTCGGCAATCGACAGAAGCGGCACCAGCGCCAGTTCCTGATGGATGATGATGATGCCCTTGTCCTCGCTGTCGCGAATGGTCGCGTTCTGCAAGGGCTTGCCATCATACAGGATTTCGCCGTCATAGCTGCCGTGCGGATAGATGCCCGACAGCACCTTCATCAGCGTCGACTTGCCGGCGCCATTCTCGCCGCAGATGGTGTGGATCTCGCCCTGTTCGACCGACAGGTCGACATGATCCAAAGCGCGGACGCCGGGAAAACTCTTCCCGATTCCCCGCATCTCGAGCAGCGCGGCCATCGTCCCCTCCCCGTGTTGGCCCGGCGCGTCATCCGCGCCGGGCCGCCGCCTGCATTATTGCAGTTGTTCGGCGGTATAATAGCCGGAACCGACCAGAACCTCTTCGTAGTTCGAGGCATCGACCGGCTGCGAGGCGAGCAGATAGGACGGCACGACCTTGACGCCGTTGTCATAGGTCTCGGTGTCGTTGATCTCGGGCTCGCCGCCCGACAGGGCCGCATCGACCAGGGCCACGGTGACCTTGGCCAGTTCGCGGGTGTCCTTGAAGATCGACGAATACTGTTCGCCCGCCATGATCGACTTGACCGACGGCACTTCGCAGTCCTGGCCGGTGACGATCGGGAACGGCAGGTCGCCCGAGCCATAGCCGACGCCCTTGACCGACGACAGGATGCCGATCGACAGCCCGTCATAGGGCGACAGCACGCCGTGAAGCTGCGCGCTGCCGTAGTTGGCGGACAGCAGGTTGTCCATCCGCGCCTGCGCCACTGCGCCGTCCCAGCGCAGGGTGCCGACCACGTCCATGCCCATCTGGCCCGAGGGGATCACGACATCGCCCGCGTCGATCATCGGTTGCAGCACCGACATGGCGCCGTTGTAGAAGAAGAAGGCGTTGTTGTCGTCGGGCGAGCCGCCGAACAGTTCGACGTTCCACGGCTTCACGCCGGCAAAGCGTTCGTTCAGGCCCTTGACCAGCGATTCCGCCTGCTGCACGCCGACGATGAAGTTGTCGAAGGTGGTATAGTAGTCGACATCGCCCGAATCGCGGATCAGCCGGTCATAGGCGATGACCTTGATGCCCGAGGCCGCGGCATTGGCCAGCGCGTTCGACAACGTGGTGCCGTCGATGGCCGCGATCACCAGCGCCTTGACGCCCTTGGTGATCATGTTCTCGATCTGGGCAAGCTGGTTCGGAATGTCGTCTTCGGCATATTGCAGGTCGGTGTCATAGCCGGCGGCGGTGAACTGCTCGACCATCGACGCGCCGTCCGAAATCCAGCGGGCCGAGGATTGCGTCGGCATGGCGATACCGATCAGGCCCTTGGTCTGGGCAAAGGCGGGCAGCGCGGGCAACGCGACAACGCTGCCGGTCAGGGCCAGCATGGCCCGTCTGGAAAGTTGCATTCTGAAGTCCTCCCTATCGGGGGCGAATGGTCCGCCCTCCGGCCCGATGCGCCGGGCGTGCGGCTAATGTCGGACGGGTAGAGGCTCTGTCAAATTCCATTTCCGCGCCCTGATATAACAGTCCTGATATGACAATGGGCCGCAATATGCCCTAACGCTCTGTATCGGCAGCAAAGGCCCGCGCCTCGTCCGGGGCGGTGCCAAGGCCGGCGGCACGGAACTCGAGGTCCGGCCAGTCGCGTTGGGCCAGCGTTGCCAGCGGCGTGCCGGTCGCCAGCGCCTCGGCACAAAGCGCCTTGATCCGTTCCTGCGCCGCGGGGCGCGGCAGGATACGGGCAAGCGCGAAACTCAGCGACTCGGCCTCGATGGTGCCGGCGTCAGCGGCAAGGCCGCGGGCCATCGCCGCCGGATCCGGCGCGATGCGGCCGGCCAGATCCTGCGCCAGCGCCAGCGCCCGCCCCGTGGAAATGCACATCTGCGGCAGCACCAGCCATTCGGTGAACCAGGCGGCGCCATCGCGGTTCTGCCGGTGCGCCACCGCGCCCTGCATCGCAGAATCCAGCGCCGCCACCTGCCGCGCAAGCGCGACAAGGACGGACGGGCCGACCGGGTTCTGCTTTTGCGGCATGGTCGAGGATCCGCCGGCGCCGGCAATCACCACCTCGCCGATGCCGGTCTGGGTCAGCAGGATCAGATCCTCGCCCATCTTGGCGAGACTTCCGGTCAGCCCCGCCATCCAGCCGGCAAGGGCGGCGATGCCGTCGCGTTCCGCGTGCCAGGACGCGCCGGGGTCGCGCAGTTCCAGCGCCTCGGCCAACGCGGCGCGGATGCGCGGGCCGTCCTTCCCCATGGCCGAGAGGGTACCGGCAGCGCCGCCCAGCGAAACGGCGGCCAGATCCGCGCCGATGGTCGCCAGCCGGGCGCGGTGGCGCAGCAGCGGCCGGCCCCAGCCGGCCACCATTGCGCCGAAACTGGTCGGCGTCGCCGCCTGACCATAGGTGCGTGCGGCGACGGCCAGATCGGCATGTTCCGCGGCCAGCCGGCCCAGCGCCGCAGCCAGCCCGGCCAGCCGCGCATCCCACAGCGCCAGCACCCGCCGCAGCCGCAACGCGAGCCCGGTGTCGGCAATGTCCTGCGAGGTGGCGCCCCAATGCAGGTATTGCGCGGCCCCGGGGTCGCCGACCTCCTTGCGGAAGGCGGCCAGCAGGCCCGGCACCGGCACACCGTTCGCCGCGGTCGAGGCGGCAAGCGCCGCCGGGTCGACCTGCGCCTCGCGGCTGGCGCGGTCGATGGCGGCGGCGGCATCGGCGGGGATCATCCCCGCTGCGCCCTGCACCCGCGCCAGCGCACCTTCGACCAGCAGCATGGCGCGGATCTCGGCCGCGTCGGTGAACAGAGCGGCGGTGTCGTCATCGCCGAACAGCCGGCGATAAAGGGCGGAATCGGCAGGGGCGGCGGGCATCGGCACCTCGGGCTTGGGATCGGCGCCAGACTAGGCGGCGGAACCGGCAGGCGAAAGCGGCAACTCGGGCACCGCGCGCTTCAGCCAGCCGCGATAGCGGACCAGCGGGCCAAGGCCCAGGGGCAGCGACAGGGAAACGTCGAAATGGAACACCCCGCCCTCGTCCCATTCGGCCGCCTCGGACCGCGGCAACAGCACGCGCGGCATGGGAATGCCCAGCAGTGTCCCGCCGGTCACCGGAAATTCAAGCCGGCCCTCCGCCAGCTGCAGGCCAAGGTGAAAGGAGAAAGGGCCGATACGTTCGGTGATCCGCCCCGGCGCGGCGCTGACCTGCGAACGAAAGCCGTGCCGGCCGAACCGGCGTTCCCAGACCAGCCCGCGCCCTTCGGGCGCCAGCCGCACCTCGACCGGCGATATTCCGGCGGGCGGAAAGCCGAACAGCGCCGCGACGATACGCGCGACCAGTCCCCGCCCGCGCGTCACCTCGGCCTCGCCCCGCCAGCGGCGCGGGCCGATATGGTCGCGCAGCGCCCGCACCGCGGGCGGCAGGCGGGCGAAATCGGCGCCAAGGGCCTGCGCGAACAAGGGCAGCGGACGTTCCTCCTGCATCCCGGTCGTCACCGCCAGATCGGCCAGTGCCGCCTCATGCGCGGCCAGCGGCAATTCGGCCAGCGCCGGCCGCGCGCCGGGGGCGATGGCGGCAGGATCGCGCAGGTATGTGCGGGCGGCGATGCCGGGGATGAACGGGCCGTCGCCGCGTTCGGCCCGCAGGATCCAGCGGCGGCGGATGTGTCCCCGCCCATCGCGGCCGGTCACGGCAACCTCCATCCCGCCGCGGTCGCTGCCGAAGGGCCGCAGCAGGTTGGCCCAGCCCAGCGCCAGCGGCACCAGCGCCGCCGGCCAGCGCCGGTTGAGCCGCGCCAGACCCCAGGACGCCACGGCCATCGGCACCCGGATCGCCCAAAGCTCCATCCCGGCGCGGAAGGTGACGGTGCGGGCGGCAAAGTGCCCCGGCAACAGCCGCTGGTCCGGCAGACGCTGGTGATGGGCGACGCGGGCTATGCCCCGGCCAAGGTCGATGACCCTTGGCCCCGACCAGCCGCGCCAGGTGCAGGGCACGCCATCCTCTTGCCCGCTGATCGGCTGGCCCAGCTGGAACAGGATGCTTTCCACCACCGCCCGCCCGCGCGGCGTGCGGTTGCCGGGGACGATGGCGCCTTCGATCAGGTCGATGCCATCCATGCCCCGCGCCAGCGCGGCGACAGCGGCCGAAGACAGGGCTGGCACGCTTGACACCCCCGACAGGGCAAAGACCCCCGCCGCCCGTGCCGCCGCGTCGAGCGCCGCGATACCGGCGACGAAATCGGCCTCGTCGGCCAGGTCGAGGTAATGGACGCGATTGTCGATGCACCAGCGGGCGATGCGATACGGATCGTCGCCATAGGCATGGAACGGCCCGGCGGCATCGACAACCGCCTCGGCCCCGATCAACGCGGCAAGGTCGCCGCGGCGGTCAAAGGTCAGGGCCGTGGCGCCGATCCCCTCCGCCAGCGCCTGCGCCCCCGACCGGCTGGCAACGGTCACCGCATGACCATCGCGGACCAGCATCCGGGCAAGGCGGCTGCCGAACACGCCGGTGCCGCCGATGACAGTCACCTTCATGATAGCGGCCCGCAAAGGCCCGGCACCCTCATGCCGCCGTCCCGGCATGGTCATGCGCGCACTGCGCATGGTCGCCCAGAACCTCGATCACCCGGCAATCGGCGATGGTGCCATGGGCGCATTGCACCACCATCCGCTCAAGCTCTCCCTCAAGCGCGCGCAGCCGGGCGATCCGGGCGCGGGTCGCGGCAAGCTGCACCCGCGCGATGGCATCGGCGGCAGCGCAGCTTTGGTCCGGCCGGTCGGACAGCGACAGAAGATCGCGGATCGCATCCAGCGGAAAGCCCAGTTCGCGGGCGTGGCGGATGAAGGCCAGCCGGTCAAGCGCCGCCTTGCCGTAAAGCCGCTGGTTGCCGGTGCTGCGCCCCGGTTCGGGCAAAAGCCCGATCTGTTCGTAATAGCGGATCGTCGGCACCTTGACCCCCGCCGCCTCGCCCAGTTTGCCGATGGTCAGCATCGAAACCCTCTTGAACCTATAGCCGCTAGAGACATTAGGTATCCGAATCGACAGGTGCAAGGACGGAGGCCGCGATGGGCGAACGGCGCGAATGGACGGTGACGGGCATGGATTGCGCCGCCTGCACGGCGAAGGTGACCAAAGCCGTCGAACGGATTCCCGGCCTGAGCGAGGTGAAGGTGGCGCTGATGGCGGAACGGCTGTCGGCCGTGGTCGAGGACGGGGCGGCGGATCGGGTCGAGGCCACGGTGCGCGCGCTGGGCTATGGCATCGCGCCGCGCGGGCAGGAACCGCCGCGCAAGCGCGCCTTCGTGCTGCCGGGCGATGCCCCGCCGCCGCATGACCACGACCACGGCGGCCATGACCATCTGCATGACCATGGCGATGCCGGCCCCGGCCACCTTCACGACGATCCGGCCGACCGGGGCCTGCCGTGGTATCGCACCGGCAAGGGGCGGCTGGTGCTGCTGACCGGCGCGCTTCTGGCCGGCGCCTGGGGGATCGGCGTCGTCGCCCCCGCCATCGGCCATTGGGCCTTTGTCGCCGCCTGCGTGATCGGTCTGTTCCCGGTGGCCCGCCGCGCCCTTGCCGCCCTGCGGCTGGGCCAGCCCTTCACCATCGAAAGCCTGATGACCCTTGCCGCCCTTGGCGCGCTGTTCATCGACGCGGCCGAGGAAGCGGCGCTGGTCGTGTTCCTGTTCGCCGTGGGCGAGGTGCTGGAAGGGGTGGCGGCGAACCGCGCCCGATCCTCGATCCGGGCGCTGTCGGCCCTTGTGCCGCGCAGCGCGCTGCTGGACACCGCCGGCACCCTGCACGAGGTCGCGGCCGACAGCCTGACCCCCGGCCAGATCGTCCTTGTCCGCCCCGGCGACCGTATCCCCGCGGATGGCGAGGTGGTCGAGGGCACATCCGGCGTCGACGAAAGCCCGGTGACGGGCGAAAGCGTGCCCGTGACCCGCGGCCCCGGCGATACGGTCCATGCCGGATCGGTCAATGCCGAGGCCGCGTTGCGCATCCGCGTCACCCGCACCGCCGCCGACAACACCATCGCCCGCATCATCCGCCTTGTCGAAGAGGCCGAGGAGGCGCGCGCCCCGACCGAACGCTTCATCGAACGCTTCAGCCGCTGGTACATGCCGGCCGTCGTCGGTGTCGCGGCGCTGGTCGCGGTGGTGCCGCCGCTGGCCGGCGGCGACTGGGGAACGTGGATCTATCGCGGGCTGGCGCTGCTCCTCATCGGCTGCCCCTGCGCGCTGGTGATCTCGGTCCCGGCCTCGATCGCTGCGGCGCTGTCGACCGGCGCGCGCCGCGGCCTGCTGATGAAAGGCGGCGCGGTGGTCGAGGCTGTGGCGACCATCCGCACCGTCGCGCTGGACAAGACCGGCACCCTGACGCGCGGCAAGCCGGTGGTGACGGACGTCCTGGCCTTTGGTGTGACCGAAGCCGAGCTTCTGGCCCGCGCCGCCGCGGTCGAATCCGGGTCGTCGCACCCGCTGGCGCAGGCGATCATCGCCCGCGCGGCCGCCGGGGGCATCGCCCCCCTGCCCGCCGGCAACGCCCGCGCCCTGCCCGGCAAGGGCGTGGTCGCCACGGTCAGCGGCGTGGAAACCGGCGTCATATCCCCCGCCCATGCCGCGGACCTCGGGCTGGCGGTGGCCGGTGCCGAGGCGCTCGAGGCCGAGGGCAAGACCGTGGTCGTCGTCACGACAGACCGGGTTCTGGGCCTGATCGCGCTGCGCGACGAGGCCCGCCCCGATGCGGCGCAGGCCATGGCCGAGCTGCGCGGGCTGGGCGTCGGCGCGGTGATGCTGACCGGCGACAATGCCCGCACCGCCGCCGCCATTGCCGGGACGCTGGGCATCGGCCACCGCGCCCAGATGCTGCCCGAGGACAAGCTGGCAGCGATCCGCGACCTGGGCGCCGAGGGCGGGGTGATGATGGCGGGCGACGGCATCAACGATGCCCCGGCCCTGAGGCAGGCGACAGTCGGCGTGGCGATGGGATCGGGCACCGATGTGGCGCAGGAAACCGCCGATGCCGCGATCCTGCGCGACCGGCTGACCGACCTGCCGGCGATGATCCGGCTGGCGCGGGCGACGATGGGCAACGTCCGCCAGAACGTGGCGCTGGCGCTGGGGTTGAAGGCGGTGTTTCTGGTGACTTCGGTGCTGGGCCTGACCGGCCTGTGGATCGCGATCCTGGCCGATACCGGCGCCACGGTTCTGGTCACCGCCAACGCGCTGCGGCTGCTGGCCTACGATCCGGCACGGTGAAGTCCGGGCGGGAAAACCCCGCCCGGCCCGGCGTCACTGGACGTAGTAGGTGCCTACGGCGCAGACGTTGATGTTGTAATCCTCGATCCAGGACCCGTCCTGGAACTCGATCTTGAAATCGAAGTTGCAGTGCCCGCTGCCGTCGGTGAAGTCGATGTTGACCGCCTGCCCCGAGGGCAGCACCGAGGATCCCAGAATATCCTCTTCCCACGACGAGGTGCCGACGTTCGAGCCATAGAACCTGTAGATCGTCCGGCCGCTCTGGTTCACGATCAGCACATTGCGGTTGTAGCCGTCCGAGACATAGCCGCCGCCGGTGGAAACATCGGTACAGGCCGCAAGGCTGCCGCTGACCGCCAGTGCCCCAAGCATCATTCCAAATCGCAAAATCTTCCCCCCTCTGAGTTCGTTGGTGAATGACAACCGCGGCAGGTTAGAGGGTTGCCGCGGCCTCTGGCAAGGGCGGAAAACCTGACCTGTCAAAGTGATGCGCGATCGAGGCCGCGTAATAGTCCAGCAGCGGCAGGTCGCCGGGGGCGGCAGAAACCTCATCGCCAACCTGCACAAGGCCGCGGCCCGACAGCAGCGCCAGCGCCTCGTCGACCGACTCGGCGGCGGTGCGGCGCGGCACCGGAATGCCGCGCGGGGCAAGCGCGGCGCAGACCTCGGCAAAGCGGGCGACCAGCCGGTCGCGGCCAAGCGGCCCCTCGGTCAGGATCAGCCGCGCCACCAGCGGCACGGCCGAAACCGGCACCACCGCGGCGATGCCAGCCATGACCCGCGCCGCCAGAACCTCGGTCGGAGGCCCGCAGCCATCCGTCAGCATCTGGGTCAGCCGCAGCGGTGTGCCATAGGCGACGGTGGCGGTGCCCAGACGGCGGAACCGCCCGGTCAGGCGCTGGCCCAGGTGGCGCAGGGCGGCGCCCAGCAGATAGGTCACGGGCGGCCGGAACCGCCTTTCGCCGGTCAGCCCGGCGGTGACAAGAAAGCGGTCCTCGATCACCCGGTCATAGTTCAGCGCCACCGGGATGAACACGACATCGCGCCCGGCGGGCGTCCAGCCCTCGACGACATAGGACAGGATGCCCATGCGCGGCGGCGCCATGCGGCCGTCCAGCGACAACCCGCCTTCGGGAAACACCGCCTGCGTCACCCCGCCCGCGGTCGCCATCTGCACATAGCGTTCCAATACCCGGCGGTAGAGCGGCCCGCGCGCGCCACGCTGGATGAAATAGGCGCCCATCGCCCGAATCAGCCAGGACAACGGCCAGACCCGCGCCCATTCCCCCACCGCATAGGACAGGTCCGACTGCCCGGAAACCAGATGCGTCACCAGCACATAATCCATGTTGGACCGATGGTTCATCACGAACACCACCGCCGCGTCGTCGGGAACATCGGCCAGGGGATCGGCGCCGCTGCCGACGCGCACGCGGTAAAGCGACTGTGCCAGCCAGCGCGCCACCCGCGCGCCGATGCTGAAATAGACCGTGGCGGAAAAGGCCGGCACGATCTCGCGCGCATAACGGCGGGCAAGCTGGAAAGCCACCGCCTCGGGCACGGCGTTGCGGCGGGCATGGTCGACGACGGCCTCGGTCACCGCGGGGTCGTAGATCAGCCGCTCGATCATGTCGTGGCGGCGGGCGAGCTTGAACGGCGCAATCGGCCGCTTCAGCCGCGTGTTCAGCCGCACCACCGCCCGCTCCATCCGCTTGCGGAAGAACCACCGCACCGAGGGAAACAGGAAATGCGACGCAAGGGTCACGGCCGCAAAGAGCACGATCAGCAGGAACAGCCAGAGCGGCAGGGTGACGGGCCGGAACATGCGCGGCAGAGTGCCCCGGCGCAGGCCGAAGGTAAATCCCGCCGATCCGCGCAGCCGGGTCATCGCCGGTTGGCAACAATCCTGCGACTTCGCGGTGATTGATGCCGCAACGCGAATCTGCACCCACGACGGGCCGTTCAATGGCGGAAAAAGTGCCGCATGGCGACGACCGCCGGCGGAATCGACAATTTCCGCTCAGATCCGGACATAACTTTTATCACCGTTGCATCGACAGCAATGATGCGAAACATTGTGCCACGGCGTGATGAATTCACGGTAAATACAACGGCACAGGAGCCACACATGCAGTTCGATCTCGATTCCCTATCGCGCAAGGAGTTGCAGAAACTTCGCGGCGACGTCGACAAGGCACTCGCCTCGCTTTCCGACCGTGAAAAGCGTGCGGCCCTCGACGCTGTCGAACGCGCGGCGGCGGAACACGGATTTTCGCTGTCGGAACTGACCGGCATTTCCGGTTCGCGCGGGCGCAAGGCCAAATCGCCGGCGAAATACCGCAACCCCGCCGACGCCTCGCAGGGGTGGTCGGGCCGCGGGCGGCGCCCGGACTGGGTCAACGCGGCCCTGGCGCAGGGCAAGTCCTTGTCCGATCTGGCAGTCTGACGAATACGGCGGGCCGGTTCTCCGGCCCGCTTTCCAGGGAAAGAATATCCATGACGTTTCACATTGGCGCCGCCCCCGGCGAAATCGCCCCCACCGTCCTGATGCCCGGCGATCCGCTGCGGGCGAAATGGGCGGCCGAAACCTTTCTTGAGAATGCCGTTTGCGTCAACCGCACCCGCGGCATGTTCGGCTTCACCGGCACCTGGCACGGCAATCCGGTAACGATCCAGGGCTCGGGCATGGGAATGCCGTCGCTATCGATCTATGCCAACGAACTGATCCGGGATTACGGGGCGCAAACCCTGATCCGCATCGGATCCTGTGGCGCGATGCAGCCGCAGGTCGCGATCCGCGACGTGATTATCGCGATGACCGCCAGCACCACCGCGACGCCATCGCGCACCATGTTCCGCGAACTGTCATTCGCGCCCTGTGCCGATTACGGGCTTTTGTCGGCCGCCGTCACCGCCGCCACCGCACGGGGCGCCCGCGCCCATGTCGGCGGCATCTATTCGTCGGACACGTTCTATGACGAACGCCCCGACCTGACCGAACAGATGACCCGCCACGGCGTCCTTGCCGTGGAAATGGAGGCGGCCGAGCTTTACACCCTTGCCGCCCGCTATCAGCGCCGCGCGCTGGCGATCCTTACCGTCAGCGACCATCTGCAGACCCACGAGGCGCTGCCCGCCGAGGACCGCGAGCGCAGCTTTGCCGAAATGGTGGAAATCGCGCTGCAGGCGGCATTTGCCTGAGGCCGGTTTGATCCGGATCAAAGTGCCCTGCCCCGGCGAATCGCAGGATGGCTGCGAGGGACCGGAGGATGGATCATGGCGATCATGGAACATGTGCGTGAATGGCAGCGGCGGCGGGCGGCCCTGGCCGAAGTCGCCGGGCTGGATTCGCATGCGCTGAACGAGATGGGCGTGGCCCGGGGCGACCTGACGCGGCTGGCGGCGATGCCGGCGGCGCAGGTCGACCGCATGCACCAGATGGCGGAATTGCACGGCCTGTCGGCCGACGCGCTCGACCTCAGCCCCGAGGCGCGCGACATCGCGCTGACCTGCGCCAACTGCGGCGCGACGCGGACCTGCCGGCATGCGCTGGCGCAGCCGGATGTGATCGCCGAGGATTGCGATTTCTGCCCCAATACCGGCGTTTTCACCCGCCTCTCCCAGGGCTGAACCGCAGCCACCGCCGCACCTCGCAGCCCCGCCCGACAATCGGGCCGGGGCCATTTTTGTCGTGACTTTCCGATATTTACCGGTAAGTTCTCCTCATTCGCTCAATTCAATTCTGGAGGTTTCATGTCGTCTTTTCGTATCGTCGCGACCGCCGTGGTCGCGGCTTGTGCTGCCGCCGCCTGCCAGGCACCTTCCAACACAGCGTTCACGGGCACC
The DNA here is from genome assembly GCA_964540965.1 of uncultured Rubellimicrobium sp. Classification (GTDB taxonomy): domain Bacteria; phylum Pseudomonadota; class Alphaproteobacteria; order Rhodobacterales; family Rhodobacteraceae; genus JADYZU01. The sequence goes on from CAZIOT010000018.1 coordinate 67,004, forward strand.
TCTTCCGGGGATATCGTGTTTTCCGGCAACGGCTCGACCTATGGGATCGTGGTGACGAACGGCGTTCCGGCCCCCGGCGGTGGCGTGCAAGGCGGGACCGCAACCGGCGCGCTGGTCGACTCCGGCACCGCGACGATGACCGGTCAATACGAAGTCGTCCACTATCTGTCCGGCGATGACGAATTCAGCACCGATGGCGGGGACATCACACTGCTCGCCGATTTCGGCGCGGCAACGCTGACCGGCAGCGCCGGCGACCTGACGGTCAACGGCACCATCTCGGGACTGACGCTGGCGGGCACGGCCAGCTATGCCGGGATCGACGGCAGCCTTATCGGTGTCATCGGCGCCGAGCGCGCAACCGGCTACATGACCGGGCTGAACGGCAATTCCGCCTTTGCGGGCGCCTTCCTAGTCTCTCCCTGACGGCGCAAGGGGCGGCGCGCGCCGCCCCTACACCACCCGGTCCACCATCATCTTCTTGATATGTGCAATCGCCGCCGCCGGGTTCAGGCCCTTTGGGCAGGTCTTGGCGCAGTTCATGATCGTGTGGCAGCGATAGAGCTTGAACGGATCCTCAAGCTCGTCCAGCCGTTCGCCCGTCGCCTCGTCGCGCGAGTCGACGATCCAGCGCCAGGCATGCAGCAGCGCCGCCGGCCCCAGATAGCGGTCGCCGTTCCACCAGTAGGACGGGCACGAGGTCGAGCAGGACGCGCACATGACGCATTCGTAAAGCCCGTCGAGCTTCTTGCGATCCTCGATCGACTGGCGCCATTCCTTTTGCGGCGTGTTCGTTTTCGTCTCGAGCCAGGGCATGATGCTGGCGTGCTGGGCGTAGAAATGCGTGAGGTCGGGGACCAGATCCTTGATCACCGGCATGTGCGGCAGCGGATAGATGCGGATGTCGCCGCGGATTTCGTCAAGGCCATAGATGCAGGCCAGCGTGTTGATCCCGTCGATGTTCATCGCGCAGGATCCGCAAATCCCCTCGCGGCAGGACCTGCGGAAGGTCAGCGTCGGGTCGATCTCGTTCTTGATCTTGATCAGCGCGTCCAGGACCATCGGCCCGCAACTGTCCATGTCGACGAAATAGGTGTCGAGCCGCGGGTTCTGCCCGTCATCGGGGGTCCAGCGATAGATCTGCACCTTGCGCACATTGGTCGCGCCTTCGGGGCGGGGCCAGGTCTTGCCGGTGGTCATCCGGCTGTTCTTCGGAAGGGTGAACTGGACCATGGGTCAATCTCCGATGGGAAGGCGGGGCATCAGGCTGCGTCCTGCCGGAACTGGGTGGTGAAACGGGGGATCGCCGCAGCCGCAGGCCGCAGCGACGGCGCGGCCATGACCGCGGCTTTGGCCATGATGATCGTGACCCAGGCTTTGTCCGGGGCGATGGCCATGTCGATCTGGTGCACCTGCCGCATCGCGCGCCCTCAGCCCGGCCGCCGGGCGATGAACAGGGTTTCACCGCGGACCAGGCCATAGCGGGCGACATCGGGTTCGACGGCGACGAATTCGCTCAGATCGAACCCGGCGGCGCGGATGCGGTCGCGGATGTCGCGGCCGTAAAGCCGCACATGATCGTTCTGGCCGAAGTGCAAGAGCCGGTCGCGCGGGCTGGTGACGGCGGGGTTTTCATAGGTCTCGGCCCAGCCCTCGATCACCGGGGTCATGACAAAGGCGATGCCGCCTGGCACCAGCAGGCGGAACATCTCGGCCAGCGCGCGGCGGTCGTCGACATGTTCAAGGACATGGTTGCAGACGATGCGGTGATAGCTTTCGCCGGGCAGGCCGGTATCCTCGATCTCGACGTGATGGGTGACGTCAAGCCGCGGCGACAGGTCCGCGGTTTCATAGACCGCGACCTCAGGCCGGATCAGGGCGGTCAACTGCCGCTCGGGAGCGAAATGCAGGACGCGGTGGTCCGCGCCGAAAACATCGTTGCGCTGGAACCACAGGGCGCTTTGCCGGTGCCGTTCAAGCGAGCCGCAGCTGCCGCAGCGGGCATCAAAGCGCGGCGGGTGGCCGAACATGGTGAACAGGCCGCTATGGCCGCACAGCGGACAGGTCCGCGGAAAGACCCCGCGCGCGGCGGCGGCGGTGCGCTCGATCAGCGGGCGCCGCCTGGGTTGCGGGCCAGAGCCGCCGCCGTGAGCGGGATCGTCGCTCATCCCTGGGCCGCGGCCTGAAGGCATTCCATGACCGCCGGGCGGACAAGGATGGCGTTGATCTGGTTGCCCACCGCGGCGCTGGGTCCGGGGGCGGTAGCAAGGGCGGCCAGTTCCTCGGGCGTGGCCGACTGCAGGATGCAGCCGGTCAGGATCTCGCCGGCGCGGCCGGGCTGGATTTCCTGGATCATCGGCAAGATCAGGGCGCTGGCCTTGTCGCTGTCGGACTGGGCAAGGGCGGCCGAGGGCAGCAGGGCAAGGGCAATAAGCAGGCGGCGCATGAAGACGTCCTTTCCGGTCAACGCAATCTGGGCGGGCGTATCGGCGCCTGCCCGCTTCGTTGGTATACGCATTCCTCGTAGACGGCCAAGGGATCGCGGCCTTGCAGGAAATCGCTGGTCACGCCGATTTGCGCCCCGGCAAGCGGCCCGCTGCGCGAATTGACGCCAAGAGTGATGCTGCCGGTCGGCCCCTGCGCGGCGCGCGCCCGCACCTCGCATATTTGCGCGGCGCGTTCCGGGGTCAGATATGGCGTGGCGCAGCCGGTCAGGGCCAGGATCAGCAGCAGCGCGATAGGCAGGGTTCGGGTCACGGGCGGTCTCCCACGGCTTTGCGCATGGTGTCGCGGGCCAGCACTTCGAGATCGGCCCGGACATAATCGCGGCCCCGGTTGGCCATCCCGTCGACCCACAAGGCGCAATCGGCGGCCACGGCGCGGTGACGCGCCCAGGCCCAGGGCCGGCGCACCCGCCAGGCGACGGCGGTTGAGACCCGGCGGGCACCCCGCTGCGTTGCCGCCAGCGCGCGGCTCATCCGGTCGGTCCCCGCGGGGCGAGCCGGCACCCTTTGCAGGCGCGCCGCGGGCTGTGGCCGCCTGACGGCATCAATACACCCGCGCCTTGGGGGCGATCTTCTTCAGGTCGATGCCGCCTTCTTCCTGCGTCGTCAGCGGATCGAGATGCACCGGGCGATAGTCAAGCCGCACCCGGCTTCCCTCGACCCAGGCCAGCGAATGCTTGCGCCAGTTCACGTCATCGCGGTTCGGCCAGTCCTCGTGCGCATGGGCGCCGCGGCTTTCCTTGCGCGCCTCGGCGGCGACGATGGTGGCCAGCGCGTTGGGCATCAGGTTGGTCAGCTCCAGCGTCTCCATCAGGTCGCTGTTCCAGACCATCGAGCGGTCGGTGACCTTGATGTCGGCCAGTTTGGCCGCCACCGCCTCCATCTTGACCACGCCCTCGGCCAGCGACTTGTCGGTGCGGAACACCGCGGCATCGGCCTGCATGGTCTTTTGCATCTCAAGCCGCAGGTCGGCGGTCGGCAGCGCGCCATTGGCATGGCGCAGCCCGTCGAAACGGTCGAGCGACTTCTGGATCGCCGCCCCGGTCGGGGTCGGGATCGCCGAAGCGCGGTCGACAACCTGCCCGGCGCGGATCGCCGCAGCCCGGCCGAACACCACAAGGTCGATCAGCGAATTGGACCCCAGCCGATTTGCGCCATGGACCGAGGCGCAACCGGCCTCGCCCACCGCCATCAGGCCCGGCTGCACCCGGTCGGGATTGTCATGGGTCGGATTCAGCACCTCGCCCCAGAAATTCGTCGGGATGCCGCCCATGTTGTAATGCACCGTCGGTAGCACCGGGATCGGCTCGCGCGTCACATCGACGCCGGCAAAGATGCGCGCCGATTCCGAGATCCCCGGCAGCCGTTCGTGCAGGGTTTCCGGCGGCAGGTGGTTGAGGTGCAGGTGGATATGGTCCCTGTCCTTGCCGACCCCGCGGCCTTCACGGATTTCCAGCGTCATGCAGCGGCTGACCACATCGCGCGACGCCAGATCCTTGTAGGTGGGGGCGTAGCGTTCCATGAAACGCTCGCCCGCGGAATTGGTCAGATAGCCGCCTTCGCCCCGCGCCCCTTCGGTGATGAGGCAGCCGGCGCCGTAGATGCCGGTCGGGTGGAACTGGACGAATTCCATGTCCTGCAGCGGCAGGCCCGCGCGCGCCACCATGCCGCCGCCGTCGCCGGTGCAGGTATGGGCAGAGGTCGCGCTGAAATAGGCGCGGCCATAGCCACCGGTCGCCAGCACCACCATCTTGGCGGCAAAGACATGCAGGCTGCCGTCGTCCAGCTTCCACGCCAGCACGCCGTTGCAGGCGCCGTTGTCGTCGAACAGCAGGTCGATGGCGAAATATTCGATATAGAACTCGGCCTTCTGCTTGAGGCTTTGGCCATAGAGCGTGTGCAGGATGGCATGGCCGGTGCGGTCGGCCGCGGCGCAGGTGCGCTGCACCGGCGGGCCTTCGCCGAATTCGGTGGTATGGCCGCCGAAGGGCCGCTGATAGATCTTGCCCTCTTCGGTGCGGCTGAAGGGCACGCCGTAATGTTCAAGCTCGTAAACCGCGGCCGGCGCCTCGCGCGCGAGGTATTCCATCGCGTCGGTGTCGCCCAGCCAGTCCGACCCCTTGACCGTGTCATACATGTGCCACTGCCAGTTGTCGGGGCCCATGTTCGACAGGCTGGCGGCGATGCCGCCCTGCGCCGCGACGGTATGCGAGCGCGTCGGGAAAACCTTGGTCACGCAGGCGGTGCGCAGGCCCTGTTCGGCCATGCCCAGCGTCGCGCGCAGGCCGGCGCCGCCCGCGCCCACGACAACCACGTCGTATTGATGCGTCTCATAGGGATAAGCAGTCATGTCCGGTCCTTCAGAGCGCGATCTTCATCAGCGCGAAAATGCCCGTGGCGCCGATGATCCAGGCGGCGGAAATCGCCGCGATGATCCCCAGCTTGCGCGCGGTGCCGTGGGCGTAATCCTCGATCATCGTGGTGGCGCCCATGGCGAAATGGCGCAGGCCGATAACCAGCAGAAGCGCGGTCAGGATCGCCGGAAACGGATGCGAGAAGGTCTCGAGCACCCCGGCGCGGTCCTGCCCCAGCGCGCGGCCAAAGACATAGACCCAGGTCGGCACGATGAAGGCCAGCCCCACCGCCGACAGCGTCATCGACCAGTGGTGATGGGTGCCGGTATGCGAGGGGCCCTTGCCCTCGGCGCGCTTGCGGGCGGTCAGATAGCGCATGTCGGCCTCACTGGACGAGATAGACGGTGATGGCGGTCAGCACCACCGAACCGATGATGCAGGCCCAGCCCAGCTTTTCGGCGGTCGGCACGTCAAGGCCGTGGCCGGCGTCGAAATACAGATGCCGCAGCCCGGCCAGGTAGTGATACCAGATCGCCAGTGCCGAAAGGGTAAAGACCAGATCGCCGAACCAGCCCGTCGCCACCGCATTGGCCAGCGCAAAGGCGCTGTCCGAAGTCGCCGCCGCGATCAGCCACCACACCGCCAGCGCCGCCGACACGATCAGCGCATTGCCGGTGATCCGCGTCAGGATCGAACTTATCGAAGTCATCTGGAAACGGTAGTATTTCCCCAGCATGAACGGGGACAGGGGGCGTTCTACCTGCCTTGGGCTGTTCATGTCATTCCCTTCGTCGCTGGCTTTGTGCCGGATCGGTCCCGGTCCGCTGGGCGCGCTTCGGCTGTCGCGTCATTCCATAGCGCGTTTTTCGGCCAAGTCACGCGCTGCAATGCCGCAAATGCAGCATGTTCGCGCTAAACCCTCGGTGAAATCGCTTTTGTGGTCACAAATTTTTCGCTTGTGATCACTTACCGCCCACCGCCCCTCGGATTGCCGACTCGGCACCGTTCCAGAGCCGCAGCATCCTTTCGGCAGATGCAGGTCACCGGGGAATCGTGATGACGCCGGCACGAGGTCTCAGAGTTGTCCCAACTTCATCTCGGGGTCATAGTCCGTCCCCGGCACATCCTTCACCACGGCCTGACCGCAGCGCATCTTGCCGTTCAGCGCGTCATAGGCATAGGTCGGGCCGCCGTGCAGCTCCCAGCCCCGCGACAGCGCCAGTGTGACCTTGTGGCAGAAGGCCGAGGTGTCGTCGTCGGTCAGGAATCGGTAGGCGCGCATGTCAGGCTCCGAACGGGAGAAGGCCAAAGAAGGTGTGGATATAGCCGAGGATGCCGGTGACCACCACCGCCCCGACAATCGCGCCGATCTCTTTCCCCATCGAAGCGGGCGGGTTTTTCACCCAGACCGTATCGCGGTTGATCAGCAGCATTTCGACCAGTGCCCAGACCGCAAGGCCGCCGAACAGCACGATCGAGGCGAGGTCGCCGTTGACCAGCAGATGCCCCGCCGCCCAGAGCAGCACGGCCGTCAGTTGCGGATGGCGGATCACCCGTGTCGCCGCGGTCTTCATCCCCGAGGCGGCGAAAAGATAGACCGCCAGCAGGACCAGCAGGTTGTTGATGTGGGTCATCGCCGCGGGCGGGAACCAGACCTGCGCCGAATCCCAGCCGCGATAGCCGATGACCATCAGCACGATGGCGACCAGCGACAGGACCGCGACCACGCCCTTGCCCGGTTCGCCCAGCCGCGCCCGTGCGTCGGGCGCCAGCCGCCTGAACAGATGTGCGCCGCTCCACACCAGAAGCCCCAGAACCATGAGTATCATGCCGACCCCGCGATGATTGCCTTTGGCAGGGCGAGGGTCGCGCCGCAGGCCGCGCGATGCAAGGGGGCAATGGCACCTATCTGTTGCGCGTATCAATCGGATAGGCAGTGGTGAACTTCAGCCGCTCCATCGCGAAATGCGAGGTCAGGTTCTTGATCGGCACCGCATCGGTCAGCCGTTTGTAAAGCGCGTCATAGGCCGCCATGTCCGGCACCGCGACCTTGAGCAGGTAGTCAAGCTCTCCGGCCATGCGGTAGACCTCCATCACCTCGGGGATCGCCGTCGCCGCCGCGGCAAAGGCGTCGCGCCATTCGGCGGAATGGTCGGCGGCCTCGATCCCCACGAACACGGTCAGGCCAAAGCCGATCGCCGCCGGATCGGCCAGCGCGACGCGGCGCTGCAGCACGCCCGCCGCCTCGAGCTTCTGGATCCGCTTCCAGCAGGGCGTCTGCGACAGGCCCACCCGGTCGGCGATTTGCGCCACGGGCAGGGTCGCATCGCGCATCAGTTCGGCAACGATCTTGCGGTCGATCAGGTCCAGATCGGCACCCATGGGTCTCTCCTTCTTCTTCGCGGCCTCAGCGAAGCAGAGTTATTCTATAATGTCTATAGTGTTTATCGTGTATTCCTGCCTTGCACCGGAGCCCGCAAAACCCGATGTTGTCTGCGGGTGCGGCGTGCTGGTGCTGGCAGATGATTACGCAGAAGATGAAATATGCGCTCAAGGCGCTTCTGGTGCTGGCGGACGAGGCCGCCTTGCCCCAACCCCAGCCGCTGACCATCGAGGCCATCGCCAAACGGTCCGACACGCCCAAGCGGTTCCTTGAACATATCCTGCTGGAACTGCGCAATGCCGGCTATATCGCCTCGATCCGCGGGCGGTCGGGCGGCTACAGCCTGATCAAGGCGCCGCGCGATGTCTCGGTGTCAGAGCTGCTGCGCCTGATCGACGGCCCCATCGCCCCGCTGCCCTGCCTGTCGCGTCGCGCCTATCAACGCTGTGACGATTGCACCGACGAAGCGACCTGCCGCATCCGCCGCGTCTTTGCCGATGTGTTCTGGTCCTATCTGGTGCTGATCGACTCTCTGACGCTGGCCGACATGCTGCGCGATCCGGGGCTGGTCTCGCAGATGCCGGTCGCGCCGGCGGCGTCGTAAGCGCCTGCTTTCACGACAGATTTGCGGACATACCCTCTCCTGCGGGAGGGAATAATATTCTCAAATCCCTACAAACTTAGCCGTGATTTTTTTGTTGATAAACTCGACTATCTCTGTCGTTATTTAGGGTATGGCGACCAACAGCCACAGGAGACGACCATGACCCTTGCCCGCCAGACCGCCCATCGCGCCCCCGCCGCCATGATGCAGGCCGGCGCCGTCTGTGCCGTCAGCCTGATCGACCGCCGCACCGGATCGCCGCTGCGCATCAACGGCAGCCCCGTCGTGCTGTTCTCGCGTCAGCCGCACGAGGCGGCAGCCGACCTGCTGTCCGGGCGCAACCCGGCAGTGTGGGAGGCGCGCATCGAACCCCTGAACCACGGGCGGAGGCTGCAATGACCCCGCAGCCCGCGCCCCGCATCCCCAGCCATTTCCCCTTCGCCGCCGTGGTCACCGGCGCCGCGACCGACAAGGACAGCACCATGATCCGCACCATTCACATCTCGGGCGCCATCACCGCGCAGGGCCCGCAGCTTCAGACGCTGGCCGATGGCCGCATTGCCGTCGACGCCGGCGGCCGCGTTCTGATCGGCTGGCCGATCGAACCGCAGCGGGCCGTCGCCCGGACCGGCACTTCGGCCTTTGCCGGCCTGCGCCTTGGCCTTGCCGCCTCGGCGCTGGCCTTTGGCGGGCTGGTGGGGCTGGCCCCTCAAGCACAGGCGCAGGACACGCTGCTGAACGTGTCCTATGACCCGACGCGCGAGCTATACCGCGAGTTCAACGAAGCCTTCACCGCCCATTGGGTCGCCCTTGGGCACACGGCGCCGGTGATCGAACAATCGCATGGCGGCTCGGGCTCGCAGGCCCGGGCGGTGATCGACGGGCTGACGGCCGATGTGGTGACGCTGGCGCTGGCCGCCGATATCGACGCCATCGCCGCCAACAGCGACCTGATCCCCGAAGACTGGCAAAGCCGCCTGCCGCACAATTCCAGCCCCTATACCTCGACCATCGTGTTTCTGGTGCGCGAGGGGAACCCCAGGGGCATCGCCGACTGGGACGACCTGATCGCCGAAGGCGTCGAGGTCATCACCCCCAACCCCAAGACGTCCGGCGGGGCGCGGTGGAATTACCTTGCCGCCTGGGCCTGGGCCGAACAGAACGGACAGGATCCGCAGGAATTCGTCCGCCAGCTTTTCGCCCATGTGCCGGTGCTTGACTCGGGCGCCCGCGGATCGACCACCACCTTCGTGCAGCGCGGCATCGGCGACGTGCTGCTGGCCTGGGAAAACGAAGCCTATCTGGCGCTTGATGAACTGGGCGAGGATCAATTCGACATCGTCGTCCCCTCGGTCTCGATCCTGGCCGAACCGCCGGTCAGCCTTGTCGACGGCAACCTTGCCAATGACGCCGAACGCGAACTGGCGCAGGCCTATCTTGACTATCTCTATTCCCCCGAAGGTCAGGCCATCGCCTTTGCCAACTACTACCGCGGCTGGGATGCCTCGGCCGCCAACCCCGATGACGTCGCCCGCTTTCCCGCGCTCGATCTGGTGACCATCGCCGATTTCGGCGGCTGGGCCGAGGCGCAGCCTGTCCACTTTGGCGACGGCGGCATCTTCGACCAGATCTATACGGCGCCCTGACATGGCCCTTGCCCCGTCACGGCCGCTGGTCCACCGATCCCCGATCCCCGGCCTTGGCCTTTCGGCCGGGATCACCCTGACGATGCTGTCGCTTGTGGTGATCCTGCCGCTCGGCGCCCTTCTTCTGAAGGGCGCCGTTTTCGGCCCCGGCAACATCTGGGAGGTGGTCAACAGCCCCCGCGTCTGGGCCGCGCTGTGGCTGTCGTTCCGGCTGTCGTTCCTTGCCGCGGCCTTCAACCTTGTGTTCGGCACGCTGCTGGCCTGGGTGCTGACCCGCTACAGCTTTCCCGGCCGCCGCATCCTGGACGCCGCGGTGGACCTGCCCTTTGCCCTGCCGACCGCGGTCGCGGGCATCGCGCTGACCACGCTTTACGCCCCGAACGGCGTCTTTGGCGTCGCGTGGAAGGACACTTTGGCCCCGGCGCTGAACACCGTCCTTGGCCCGCTCGGGATCGAGGTCGGAACCCGTCTGGCCTATACCCCCTTCGGCATCTTCATCGCGCTGGTCTTTGTCGGCCTGCCCTTCGTCGCCCGCACCGTCCAGCCGGTGATCGAGGAGATCGACCGCGAGGTCGAAGAGGCCTCGGCCACCCTTGGCGCCGCCCGGTCCTATACCCTGCGCCGCGTGATCCTGCCGATGCTGCTGCCCGCCATGCTGACCGGCTTTGCCCTGTCGCTGGCCCGCGCCGTCGGCGAATACGGCTCGGTCATCTTCATCGCCGGCAACATCCCGCTGGTGTCGGAAATCGCCCCCCTGCTGATCGTCATCCAGCTTGAGGAATTCGACTACGACTCCGCCACCGCCATCGGCATCGCCATGCTCGCCATCTCGTTCGCGATGCTGTTCCTCATCAACCTCATCCAGATCTGGAGCCGGCGGAGGATCGGTTATGTCTGACGCGACCCTTTCCCTTGCCCGCCCGCGCCGCCCGGTCACGACCGAGGCGCCGGGACTGCGCTGGACCCTGATCGCCATCGCGGCCCTTGGCCTTGGCGCGCTGGTCTTTGCGCCGCTGATCGTGGTCTTTGCCGAGGCCTTGTCCGACGGCTGGTCCGCCGCGGTTCAAAGCCTGTCGTCACGCGATGCACAATCTGCGATCCGGCTGACGCTGACCATCGCGGCCATCGCCGTGCCGCTGAACGCCGCCTTCGGCATCGCCGCGGCCTGGTTCATCACCAAATACGATTTCCGCGGCAAGGCGTTCCTCATCACCCTGATCGACCTGCCGTTTTCGGTG
>CAZIOT010000019.1:0-68449 GCA_964540965.1 uncultured Rubellimicrobium sp.
AAATATCCTCGGGGGGTGAATGCGCCGCAGGCGCAGAGGGGGGCAGACGGCCCCCCTTTCTTCCTCCCGGTCCGTCAGGACCGGCCACCCCCCGCCGGCCCGGCATCACTGCGGTTGTCGCCGCCGCCCGGATCGGTCATTCCTGACGCCATGGCCCTGAACCTGAACCCCGGCACCACCGCCGTCTGCGAAGCTGTCTATGCCCGGCTTGCCGCACAGCCGCGGGTGATCCTGGCGCTGGCCGGGGCCCCCGGTTCCGGCAAATCGACGCTGGCGCAAGAGGTGGCCCGCCGCCTCAACGCGCAAAAGATCGCGGCCGAGGTGGTGCCGATGGACGGCTTTCACCTCGACAATGCCGTGCTTGACGCCTGGGGCCTGCGCGCGCGCAAGGGGGCGCCCGAAACCTTTGACGCCGGCGGGTTCCTGCATCTCGTCTGGCGGATGAAGACCGGGCAAGAGGTGGTCGCCCCCCTGTTCGACCGCGCCCGCGACATCGCCATCGCCGGGGTGCAGGTGGTCGCCGACACGGTGCAGGTCGTGATCTGCGAGGGCAATTACCTGCTTTTCGACGAAAGCCCCTGGGACGGGCTTGCCGCGCTCTGGGATCTCAAGGTCAGGCTCGACGTGCCCGAGGCCGATCTGCGGCAGCGGCTGATCCAGCGCTGGCTGGACCATGGCCTGTCGCGCGCCGCCGCTGTCCGCCGCGCCGAGGGCAACGACATTCCGAACGCCCGCCGCGTCATCACCCGCCCGCTTGCCGCCGATCTGGTGCTGGGCCCGAACGGACCTTTGACCGGGCCCGCCTAGTCCGTTACCGCTAACAGCGCCCCTTGCCGTGGACCTGAATCCCCCTATGATCGCGGCACAGGTGAGAGGTGCCCATGACCCATCCGCTTACGCCCGAGACGATCCTGCGGCTCACCTCGGCCCGGGATGACGATCCGTTCTCGGTGCTGGGGCCGCATCGCGTCGGGCGGGCCACCTGGGTGACCGCCATCGACCCCGGTGCCGAGACGCTGGCCGCGGTGGTCGGGCGCAAGGAATATCCGCTCGACCGGATCGAGGGGCCGCTGTTCCGGGGCAAGGTGCCGGCGGGCAAGCCCTATCGCCTGCGCGGGCGCGGTGCCGGGGCGGAATGGGATTATGACGATGCCTATCGTTTTGGCCCGGTGCTGTCGGATTTCGACGAATACCTTCTGGGCGAAGGCAATCACCAACGCCTGTGGGAGGCGCTGGGCGCCCATGTCATGACCCTCGACGGCGTCGCCGGCACGCATTTCGCCGTCTGGGCGCCGAATGCGCAGCGCGTCTCGGTCGTCGGCGATTTCAACGCCTGGGACGGCCGGCGGCACATGATGCGCCGGCGCGGCGGCACCGGCGTGTGGGAGATCTTCGTGCCCGGCGCCGCCGATGGCGCCGCCTACAAATACGAGATCATCGGCCCCCATGGCGAGCTTCTGCCACTCAAGGCCGATCCGGTGGGATTTGGCGCCCAGCACCCGCCCGAAACCGCCAGCGTGGTGCGCGACATCTCGGGCTTTGGCTGGCGCGACGCGCCCTGGATGCAGCACCGCGCCGAGGCCAACCGCCGCGAGGCGCCGATTTCCATCTACGAAGTGCATCTGCCGTCGTGGAAACGGCGCTGGGACGACGGCGGGCGGCCGTTTTCCTACAGGGAACTGGCGCAGGATCTGATCAATTACGCCCGCTGGATGGGGTTCACCCATCTCGAATTCATGCCGGTCAGCGAATATCCGTTCGACGGATCCTGGGGCTACCAGCCGGTCGGGCTATATGCGCCGACGATCCGCATGGGGCCGCCGCATGAATTCCGCGATCTGGTGCAGGCCGCGCATGATGCCGGCATCGGCGTGCTGATCGACTGGGTGCCCGGCCATTTCCCGACCGATGCCCATGGATTGGGCCGTTTCGACGGCACGCCGCTTTATGAACATGCCGATCCGCGCGAGGGGTTCCATCAGGACTGGAACACGCTGATCTACAATTACGGCCGCACCGAGGTGGCGAATTTCCTTGTCGCCAATGCGCTTTACTGGTTCGAGGAATACCATATCGACGGGCTGCGCGTCGATGCCGTCGCCTCGATGCTCTATCGCGACTATTCGCGCAAGGACGGTGAATGGCTGCCGAATGCCCATGGCGGCCGCGAAAACCTCGAGGCGATCGCCTTCATGCAGCGGATGAATGCCGCCGTCTATGCCGCGGCGCCGGGAATCATGACCGTGGCCGAGGAATCGACCTCGTTCCCGCGCGTCTCTGCCCCGGTCGATCATGGCGGGCTGGGTTTCGGCTACAAATGGAACATGGGGTGGATGAACGACACCCTGCGCTATATCGAGCACGAACCGATCCATCGCAAATACCACCACCACCAGATGACCTTCGGTCTGCATTACGCATTTTCCGAAAACTTCATCCTGCCGATTTCCCATGACGAGGTTGTCCACGGCAAGGGCAGCATGGTGCAGAAGATGCCCGGCAACGACTGGGAGAAATTCGCCAACCTGCGCGCCTATTACGGCTATATGTGGGGGCATCCCGGCAAGAAGCTGTTGTTCATGGGCTGCGAGATCGCGCAGGGCCACGAATGGAAACAGGCCGAGCAACTGGATTGGGACGCGGCGCAACGGCCGGCGAACAAGGGGGTCCAGTCGCTGGTGCGCGACCTGAATGCGCTCTATCGCGACACGCCCGCCCTGCATGTCAGGGATTGCGACCCCGCCGGTTTCCGCTGGTCGGAATCCAACGATGCCGAGGCCTCGGTCTATGCCTGGCTGCGGTTCGGCGATGACGGCGACGCGCCGGTGCTGGTCGCCTGCAACTTCACGCCGGTCGAACGCGGCGCCTATCGCATCGGCGTGCCGGGCCCCGGCTTCTGGGCCGAGGTGCTCAACTCGGACGCGGCCGCCTATGGCGGCGGCAATCGCGGCAACATGGGCGGGCGCGAGGCGCAACCCATTGCCCACAATGGTTTCGACTGGTCCATCGAGGCGGTGCTGCCGCCCTTGGCCACGGTCTTTTTCCGGCAGCAGGCGTAACGGGATCGGGAGGCCCGGCATCATGGTGCAGAACCGCAGACTGACTCAACGGTCCATGGCCTTCGTCCTTGCCGGCGGGCGGGGCAGCCGGTTGCGCGAACTGACCGACAACCGGGTGAAACCGGCGGTCTATTTCGGCGGCAAGGCGCGGATCATCGACTTTGCCCTGTCGAACGCGCTGAATTGCGGCATCCGCAAGATCGCGGTGGCGACGCAATACAAGGCGCATTCGCTGATCCGCCACATGCAGCGCGGCTGGAATTTCTTTCGCGCCGAGCGCAACGAATTCCTTGATATCCTGCCCGCCTCGCAGCGGATGGACGAAAGCATGTGGTATCGCGGCACCGCCGATGCGGTGACGCAGAACATCGACATTCTGGACAGCTACAATGTCGATTACATCATCATTCTGGCCGGAGATCACATCTACAAGATGGATTACGAAGTGATGCTGCGCCAGCATGTCGAAAGCGGCGCCGATGTCACCATCGGCTGCCTGACCGTGCCCCGGGCCGAGGCGTCGGCCTTTGGCGTCATGGCGACCGATGCCAGCGGGCGCATCACCTCGTTCCTGGAAAAGCCCGCCAATCCGCCCGGCACGCCCGAGGATCCGACGCTCGCGCTCGCCTCGATGGGCATCTATGTCTTCAACTGGGATTTCCTGCGCGAATTGCTGGTCCGCGATGCCGAGGATACCAATTCCAGCCATGATTTCGGCAATGACCTGATCCCCGATATCGTCAAGAACGGCAAGGCGATGGCGCATCGTTTCGATGTGTCCTGCGTCCGCGAACCCGGCGCCCCGGCCTATTGGAAGGATGTGGGAACCGTCGATGCCTTCTGGCAGGCGAATATCGACCTGACCGATTTCACCCCCGACCTCAACCTGTGGGACCGCGACTGGCCGGTCTGGACCTATGCGGAATCGGTGCCGCCGGCGAAATTCATCCATGACGAAAAGGACCGCCGCGGCATTGCGATCTCGTCCATGGTTTCGGGCGGCTGCATCGTTTCGGGGACCGAGGTGCGCAATTCGCTGCTGTTCACCCAGGTGCATACCAATTCCTATGCCGTTCTCGACAATGCGGTGGTGCTGCCCTATGTGACCGTCGCGCGCCATGCCCGGCTGCGCAAGGTGGTGATCGACCGCGGCGTCATCATCCCCGAGGGGCTTGTCGTCGGCGAGGATCCTGTCGAGGATGCAAAGTGGTTCCGCGTCACCGAAAAGGGTGTCACGCTGATCACCCAGACCATGCTTGACCGGAGAGAAGCCGCCCTATGACGCTTGCCGTCCTGTCCGTTGCCTCGGAATGCGCCCCGCTGGTCAAGACCGGCGGGCTGGCCGATGTCACGGGCGCGCTGCCCGCGGCACTGGCGGCGCAGGGCGTGGCGGTCAGGACGCTGATCCCCGGCTATCCGGCGGTGATGAAGGCGGTCAGCACCAGCGGCACGGTGATGGAGGACGGCGACCTGTTCGGCGGTCCGGCCCGGGTGCTGGCCGCGACGGCGGCGGGGCTCGACCTTCTGGTGATCGAGGCGCCGCACCTGTTCGACAGGCCCGGGTCGATCTACCTGGGCCCCGATGGCAAGGACTGGCCCGACAATCCCGAACGCTTTGCTGCATTAAGCTGGATCGCGGCGCGGATCGCGACCGAGGGCGCGGCGGGCTGGCGTCCGGCGGTGGTGCATTGCCACGACTGGCAGGCCGGTTTCGTGCCGGAATACCTGCACGCCATGGGCGGCCGGGCCGGCACCATCCTGACCATCCACAACATCGCCTTCCAGGGGCCGGCGCCGGCCGGGCACATCGCCCGGCTGCGGCTGCCGCGGCACCGCTTCACCCGCGAGGGCTTTGAATACTGGGGCCGGATTTCCGCGCTGAAGGCCGGGCTGGTCGGCGCCGACCGGCTGACCACGGTGTCGCCGACCTATGCCGCCGAACTGATGACGGATGCGTTCGGCATGGGCCTTGACGGCGTGATGCGCGACCGCCGCGGTGTGCTGTCGGGCATCCTGAACGGCATCGACGAAACCGTCTGGAACCCCGCCACCGACCCGCTGATCGCCCCCTATTCCGACGCCGCCGGCAAGGCCGCCAACACCAGCGCGCTGCGCGCCGAGATGGGCCTGCCCGACTCGGACGGCCCGCTCTGCGTCGTCGTCTCGCGCCTGACGGAACAGAAGGGGCTGGACCTGCTGATCCGCACCCTGCCCGCACTGCTTGCGGGCGGCGGGCAACTGGCGCTCTTGGGCTCGGGCGAGCCGTGGATGGAGGATGCCTTTCGCGCCGCCGCCGCCGATCCCAACGTCGCGGTCCGCATCGGTTATGACGAGGGGCTGAGCCACCGCCTGATCGCCGGCGGCGACGCGATCCTTGTCCCCAGCCGGTTCGAGCCCTGCGGCCTGACCCAGCTATACGGGTTGCGCTATGGCACGATCCCGGTCGTCGCGCTGACCGGCGGGCTGGCCGATACCGTCATCAACGCCTCTCCCGCCGCGCTGGCGATGGGCGTGGCCAGCGGCATCCAGTTCAACCCCGTCAGCGATGAGGCGCTGACCGGCGCCTTCACCCGGCTTCATGCGCTGTGGCGCGACCGCACGGCCTGGGCGCGGATGCAGGCCAATGCCATGGCCCAACCTGTGGGCTGGGGTCCCTCGGCGCGTGACTATGCCGCGCTTTATGCCCAAGTGGCCCGCCTGCCATGACTGCCTCGTTGATCGTCGGACCCGGCCGGCCGCAGCCGCTCGGCGCCACATTCGATGGCGAAGGCGTCAATTTCGCGGTGTTTTCCGACAATGCGACGCGGATGACGCTGTGCCTGTTCGACGACAACGGGTTCGAGCATATCAACATCGACCTGCCGGAATGTTCGGGCGGCATCTGGCACGGCTATCTTCCGGGCCTGCGCCCCGGCCAGCATTACGGCTATCGCGCCCATGGCCCCTATCGCCCGGACGAAGGGCACCGCTTCAACCCGCACAAGCTGCTCCTTGACCCCTATGCCAAGCGGATTTCGGGGCATCCGCACTGGCATGACGCGCTGTTCGGCTATGACACCACGGCGCGACATGGCGACCTGACCTTCGACACCCGCAATTCGGCGCGCTACATGAGCCGCGCCATCGTCACCGACACCGCCTTTTCCTGGGGCGACGACCGGCCGCCCGCAACCCCCTGGTCCAGAACGGTTTTCTATGAGGCGCATGTCAAGGGACTGACCGCCGGGCGCAGCGACATCCCGCATGCCGGCACTTTCCTTGGCCTCGCCTCGGACGAGATGCTGGACCATCTGGTGAAACTCGGCATCACCGCGATCGAGCTGTTGCCGGTGCAATCCTTCGTCGACGACCGCTGGCTGGTCGACAAGGGGCTGACGAATTACTGGGGCTATATGACGCTGGGCTTTTTCGCCCCCGAACCGCGTTACATGACCGACGGCGACCTTGCCGAACTGCAATACATGGTGCGCCGCCTGCATTCCGCCGGGATCGAGGTCATCCTCGACGTGGTTTACAACCACACCTGCGAAGGCAATCACCTTGGGCCGACGATGTCGTTCCGCGGCCTCGACAACCGCAGCTATTACCGGCTGGCCGAAACGCCGCGCTACTACATCAACGACACCGGCACCGGCAACACGCTGAACCTCGACCACCCGATGGTGATGCGGATGGTGATGGATTCGCTGCGCTATTGGGTCGAGACCTGCCATATCGACGGGTTCCGCTTTGACCTGGCCACCACGCTGGGCCGACGTGCCACCGGCTTTGACCGCGACGCGCCGTTCCTGCAGGCGATCCGCCAGGATCCGGTGCTGAGCGGGGTCAAGCTGGTGGCCGAGCCCTGGGACGTCGGGCCGGGCGGCTATCAGCTAGGCGCCTTCCCGCCGCCCTTTGCCGAATGGAACGACAAGTATCGCGATCAGGTCCGCCGGCTGTGGCGGGGCGAGCCGGGGATGATCCGCAAGCTGGCGATCCGCATGGCGGGTTCGGCCCTGCGCTTTGACCACCACCGGCGGCCGGCGACATCCTCGGTCAATTTCATCACCGCGCATGACGGGTTCACGCTGATGGACCTGGTGTCGTGGAACCACAAGAACAACTTCGCCAATGGCGAGGACAACAACGACGGCCATTCCGCCAATTTCAGCGACAATTGCGGTGTCGACGGGCCAACCGAGGATCCTGCGATCCGCGACTTGCGCGCGCTGCGGCGGCGCAACCTGCTGACCACGCTGTTCCTGTCGCAAGGCACGCCGCTGCTTCTGGCGGGGGACGAGCTTGGCAATTCGCAGGGCGGCAACAACAACGCCTATGCCCAGGACAATGCCACCGGCTGGGTCGACTGGGGGCCGAAGAACGAGGGCGAGGATCCGGGGTTCCTGGCCTTTGTCCGGCGCCTGATCGCCTTTCGCGCCGAACATCCCGCCCTGCGGCAGACGCGGTTCCTGCATTCGCGCCACCGCTTTACCGATGGCAAAGAGGACCTGTTCTGGCGCAAGGCCGATGGCGCGCCGCTGTCGGACGCCGACTGGCGCGATGGCGGCCTGACGCATCTGGTCGCCGAAATCCGCGCCGCCTCGGGATCGCCCGAATACGAGGACCGCGACAACGCGCTGCTGGTCGTGTTCAATGTCGGGCCGGGTATCACTGTCGCCCTGCCCCATACGCCGCCCGGCTGCCAGTGGACGCGCCGGATCGACACCGCCCATCCCGACGCCGATCCCCGCGCGGTGCGCGGCCGGATGCGCGTCGCGCCGCATTCGGTCGTGGTGCTGGTGCAGGAGGCGACCAGCACCGCCAGCCTTCGGAGGAGCCATGCAGAAGATCACCGTGCCGACGACGCCGATCCCGGGGCAAAAGCCGGGGACGAGCGGCCTGCGCAAGAAGACGCGGGTCTTCATGGAGCCGCATTTCCTTGAAAACTACGTCCAGTCGATCTTTGACGGGATCGGCGGGGTCGCGGGCAAGGTTCTGGTTCTGGGCGGCGACGGCCGCTATTTCAACGACCGCGCGGCGCAGGTGATCCTGCGGATGGCGGCGGCGAATGGCGCGGACAAGATCATCGTCGGTCAGGATGCGCTGCTGTCCACCCCCGCGGCGTCGCACCTTATCCGCCTGCGCGGCACGGATGGCGGCCTCATCATGTCGGCCAGCCATAATCCGGGCGGGCCGGACGCCGATTTCGGCCTGAAATACAACACCCCGAACGGCGGCCCGGCGCCCGAAGGCGTCACCGACCAGATCTTTGCCCGCACGAAGACGATCGACGCCTATCATATCCTTGAGGCGCAGGACGTGGACCTGCGCCGGATCGGCACCACGCAACTGGGCGCCATGGCGATCGAGGTTGTCGATCCCGTCGCCGACTATGCCGCGCTGATGGAACGGCTGTTCGATTTCCCCGCGATCCGCGCCCTGTTCGCCGCGGGTTTCACCATGCGCTTCGATGCGATGCATGCGGTGACCGGCCCCTATGCCACGGCGATTCTGGAAGGCGCCCTAGGCGCCCCCGCTGGAACCGTCGTCAACGGAACGCCCAGCCCCGATTTCGGCAAGGGCCACCCCGATCCAAATCCGATCTGGGCCAAACCGCTGGTCGACCTGATGCTGGGCCCCGATGCCCCCGATTTCGGCGCGGCCAGCGACGGCGACGGCGACCGCAACATGATCCTTGGCCGCGGCCTGTATGTGACACCCTCGGATTCGCTGGCCTTTCTGGCCGCCAACGCCCATCTCGCCCCCGGCTATGCCGCCGGGCTGAAAGGGGTGGCGCGGTCGATGCCGACCTCGGGCGCGGTGGACCGGGTGGCGGCGGCGATGGGCATGCAATGCTACGAGACGCCGACGGGCTGGAAATTCTTCGGCAACCTGCTCGACGCCGGCCGCGCGACGCTGTGCGGCGAGGAATCCGCCGGCACGGGGTCGGATCACGTCCGCGAAAAGGACGGGCTTTGGGCGGTGCTGTTGTGGCTGAATATCCTGGCCGTCACCGGCAAGCCGGTCAAGGCGCTGATGCAGGACCACTGGGCGACCTACGGGCGCAACTATTATTCCCGTCACGATTACGAAGATGTCGAAAGCGACCGCGCCAATGCCCTTTATGACGGGCTGCGGGCGAAACTGCCCGGCCTGCCCGGCCAGGGTTTTGGCCCGCTGACCGTCGAAAGCGCCGATGAATTCGCCTATGACGACCCGGTCGACGGCTCGCATTCAGCGCAGCAAGGGCTGCGCATCGGGTTTGCCGGCGGCGGCCGCGTGGTGTTCCGCCTGTCGGGCACCGGCACCGTCGGCGCAACGCTGCGTGTCTACCTCGAGACGGTGGAAACCGACCCGGCGCGGATGGACCGCGACCCGCAACAGGCGCTGGCGCCGATCATCGCCGCGGCCGAGGCGATTGCCGGGATTCGCGCGCATACCGGGCGCGCGGCGCCCGATGTGATTACCTGAGCGAATTTCGCGAAATTCGCGCGCACCGGAAAATTCGCGAATTTTCCGGCGCCTACAACCAGCCGCGCCATTTGAAATAGGCCCAGGTCACCGCCGCGGAACCCGCCATCAGCGCTAGCGCGGCGGGATAGCCCCAGCTTTGCGCCAGTTCCGGCATGCGGGTGAAATTCATACCGTAGATGCTGGCGATCAGCGTCGGCGGCAGGAACAGCGCCGCCACCACCGAGACGATCCGCACCGTCCGGTTCTGCGCCAGATTGACCATGCCCAGCGTGGTGTCGGTGGCCAAGGACACCCGGCCCGACAGGAAATCGGCGTGAACCTCGAGCGCCTGGATGTCGCGCATCAGCGCCTTGATGAACGGATGCAGCGCGCTGCCGACCGGGCGGTCGTCGGCCCAGATGCCGAAGATCGACAGCATCCGTTCGATCGAAAGCAGGCCCAGCCGGATCCGCGCCAGCGTCTCGCCGCTGCGGCCGATGGCCTGCAGTGCCGATTGCAGCGCCTCGGCCGATTGCCCGTCCCCGCCGCTGAACACCGCGCCGGCAACAAGGTCGAGCTCCTTGCCCGACCCTTCCAGCAGGTCGGCAAGGCGCGAGATGATCTCTTCGACAAGGCCAAGGAACAGGCGCAGGCTGTCGGCGCAGCCCAGACTTGACCGCTCGGCACGGTCGGGGAAGGTCTCGAACGGGCGCGGCGCGTGGTGGCGCACCGTGACAAGCTGATTGGCGCTCAGGATGAAGGCGACCGGCCCCGATACCTGCCCGCCTTCGGGGGTGCGGCCGGGAACCACGACGGTCATGTAATCGGTGCCGCCTTCGCGGTAGAAACGGTTCGAGATCTCGATTTCTTCCATGTCGGCCAGGGTCGGCACCTCGATCCCCAGCGTGGCGACGGCGGCGACCTGATCCTCCATCGGGCGGTAAAGGTCGATCCATGCCGCGCGGGTCAGGTCTTCGCCCGGATCAAGCGGCATCAGGCGGCGCCCGTCGATGCGATAGGCCTTCAGCATGGCGGCGCCCCTGTTGCTTCACCTTGGCGCAGGGATAGTCCAGACTGGCGGCGCTGGAAAGCGAGGCGCGGATGAACTGGATGACAGGGCTGGCGGTTCTGGTGCTGGTGGTGGCGATTGCCGCGCCGATGGTGCTGTGGCGCCGGCGGCGGGTGGCGGCCCGGCGCGATCCGGCCGAAGTCTGGCTGACCGGCGATCCCGACCCGGCGCCGACCAGCCGCGACGATCCGTCGGACGGCGATGGCGGGTCGGACGGCGGCGGCGACTGACGCGGGCCGTCAGTCCTGGTCGGCCGGCGGTTTGGGCGGTTCCGGCGCCTTGGGGTCGAACACCAGAAAGAACTGATGCGCGCAATACAGGCCGATGCCGCCGAACAGCACCCCCCAAAAGGCATTGCCGTTCCAGAACTCGACCCCGGCCCAGCCCAGGCAGGCGGCCACGGTGGCGACGCGGCGCCACAGCGGAATGAAGAACGGATGCTGCACGTCCAGAAGTTTCATCGCCCGCCCCTTTCGTCGCCTCGCCCTTGGTCGCCTTCGTCCATAAACCGCTTGCGCCGCGCGGGAAAGTGGGCAGAACCGGGGACACAGGCAGGAGGATGCGATGACCGGCTGGATCGCTGCCGTCCCGTTGGACGATCTCGAGGACGAGGATGTGGTGGGCTGGAGCCATGGCGGCCGCGACTATGCCCTGTGCCTTGACGACCACGGCCAGCCGCATTGTCTTGACGCCGACTGCCCGGCCGATGGCGCCGCCCTTGCCGGCGGGCTGGTCGAGGGGCGGATGATCGAATGCCCGCTTGGCTGCCGCTATGACCTGCGCAGCGGCCAGGGCGACAATGGCGAGCGGATCGGCCTCTATCCGGCACGGATCGGCGATGCCGCGGTCGAGGTCTCCTTCGGCTGATCCGTTCGGCCGATGGTCAGCCGCACCGGATCAAGCCCCGGCACCGTGCCTTCCAGCACATCGCCGCGGCTGACTGCCGCGACACCGGCCGGGGTGCCGGTCATGATGATGTCGCCGGCGCCCAGCGTGTACAGCCGGCCAAGATGCGACAGGATCCCCGGCACATCCCACACCATGTCCGTCAGCGGCGCCTCTTGCCGGACCTTGCCGTTGACCGTCAGCCGGATCACCTGCGCCTCGGGCCGGAAGTCGCGCGACAAGGGGCCGATGACGGCGCCGCCCTCGAAATCCTTCGACGTGTCCCAGGGCCGGCGCAGGTCCTTGGACTGCGCCTGCAGATCGCGCCGCGTCATGTCGAGGCCGATGGCATGGCCGACCGGCACCCCGCCGGCGCCCAGGGCCACCACGAGTTCGAGTTCGTGGTGGAAATCCGCGGTGCCGGGCGGATAGGGCACGGTCGCCCCCGACGGCACCAGATGCATCGCCGCCTTGAGAAAGAACCACGGCGCCTCGCGGTCGACGGTGCCGCCCATCTCGGTCGCATGGGCGACATAGTTACGGCCGACGCAGAAGATGCGGCGCACCGGGTAAAGCGCGGTCGTGCCGGCGACCGGCAGGCTGGCCTGCGGCATCGGCGGGAACAGGTATTCGGTCATCGGCGGTCCTCCGGCCGCCACCATGCTGTGCGGGCCACCGGCGGGCAAGGGGGACAACTTGCCTCTTGCGCGATACATTTTATTTTCATAATGTGTTTGCGCAGCCAGAGAGCTGCGACCGCCCGCAAGGGCAGCCAGAGCAAACGACCCAAGGAAGGACCCGTCATGACCGGAACCGGACGCGCAGGTGCGCCCGCATGATTACCGAATTCACCCCCGGCGCTGCCCTGGCAGGCGGCGCGCTGATCGGGCTGTCCGCTGTCCTGCTGATGGCGACTCTGGGCCGGATCATGGGCGCCACCGGCATCCTGACCGGGCTTGTCGCCCCCGCCGACCGCAGTGATTTCCTGTGGCGCGCGGCGCTGCTTGCCGGGATGCTGACGGCGCCGTTCCTGTACCTGGCTGTCGCCGGTCAGCTTCCTGCCATCGATGTGCCGGTCGGGCCGGTGCAACTGGCGATGGGCGGGGTGCTGGTCGGCATCGGCGTCACCTTCGGCTCGGGCTGCACCTCGGGGCACGGGGTCTGCGGCATCGCCCGGCTGTCGCCGCGGTCGATCGCCGCCACGATCACCTTCATGATCTTCACCGCGCTGACGGTTTTCGTCATGCGCCATCTGGTCGGGGGCTGAGATGCGCCTCATCACGACCTTCCTCATCGGACTGACCTTTGGCGCCGGCATCGTGGTATCCGGCATGGCCAATCCGGCCAAGGTTCTGAACTTCTTCGATTTCGCCGGCACCTGGGATCCTTCGCTCGCCCTGGTGATGGCATCGGCCCTGGCCGTCACCTTTGTCGGCTACCGCATCGTCCTGAAACGCCCGCAACCGCTGTTCGAAAGCCGGCATTTCCTGCCCTCGAGCCGCCTGATCGATGCGCGGCTGATCGGAGGCTCGGCCGTGTTCGGCATCGGCTGGGGCCTTGCCGGGTTCTGCCCCGGCGGCCTTTTGCCGGTGGTTTCGACCCTGCAGACCCCGGTCCTGATCTTCACCGTGGCGATGATCGCCGGAATCCTGATCGCGCGCGCCGCGATCCGCACCCTCGACCGGCGCCGTGCGCTGGCCGCGCAACCGCAAAGGAACGCAACTTGACCGCCCATCCCGTCAACATGGCCGTCCACCCCGAGGTGACGAGCTTTTTCGACCCGGCGACCAACACCATTTCCCATGTGGTGAAGGATCCCGCCTCCTCTTCCTGTGCCGTCATCGATTCGGTGATGGACATCGACTATGCCGCCGGCCGCATCACCTATGACCACGCCGACGAGATCATCGCCTTCATCCGGGGCAACGGCCTGACGCTGGAATGGATCATCGAGACCCATGTCCATGCCGACCACCTTTCTGCCGCGCCCTATATCCAGCAAATGCTGGGCGGCAAGATCGGCATCGGCGACCGGATCATGGTGGTGCAGGACACCTTCGGCAAGATCTTCAACGAAGGGACCGAGTTCCAGCGCGACGGCTCGCAGTTCGACGCGCTGTTCAAGGACGGCGACACTTACCGGATCGGCGGCATGACCGCCATGGCGCTGCACACGCCCGGCCATACCCCGGCCTGCATGACCCATGTCATCGGCGATGCCGCCTTTGTCGGCGACACCCTGTTCATGCCTGACGGCGGCTCGGCCCGTGCCGATTTCCCCGGCGGCGATGCCGGCGTCCTTTACGACAGCATCCAGAAGGTGCTGGCCCTGCCCGATGCCATGCGCCTGTTCATGTGCCACGATTACGGTCCGAACGGCCGCGACATCAGCTGGGAAACCACGGTCGGCGACGAAAAGGCGCACAACATCCATGTCGGCGGCGGCACCAGCCGCGAGAAATTCGTCGCCATGCGCGAGGCGCGGGATGCGACGCTGGCAATGCCCAAGTTGATAATCCCCTCGCTTCAGGTGAACATGCGCGCGGGCGAGATTCCGACCGACGGGTCGGGGCGGCCGATGCTCAAGGTGCCCGTGAACGGGCTGTGAAAGGGACCGGACCGATGGAGATGAGGCAGTTGGACGACCGCGTTACGGTCAGCGGACAGATCGGGCCCGAGGACATACCCGAGATCGCCGCCGCGGGGTTCAAGGCCCTGATCTGCAACCGGCCCGACGACGAACACGGGCCGGGCCAGCCGCCCTTTGCCCAGGTGGCGGCGGCGGCCGCCGCGGCGGGGATGACGGCGTTCCACATCCCCTTCACCGGCGCCACCGGCCCGCTGCCCGGCCAGGCCGAGGAAGTGGCCGCCGTCCTGGCCGCAACCGACGGGCCGGTGTTCATGTATTGCCGGTCGGGCGCGCGCTCGACCACGCTTTACGGTCAGGCGCTGTCCCTGGGCTAGGGCGCAGCGCCCGCAAGGATTTGTCCGATGCTTTCCCGCTATCTCCCGGTCCTTGACTGGGGGCGCCGCTACACGCGCGCCACGTTCGGCGCCGATGTGATGGCCGCCGTCATCGTCACCATCATGCTCGTGCCGCAATCGCTGGCCTATGCCCTGCTGGCCGGCCTGCCGCCCGAGGCGGGGCTATATGCCTCGATCCTGCCGATCGTGCTTTATGCCCTGTTCGGCACCTCGGCGGCGCTGGCCGTGGGGCCGGTGGCGGTGGTGTCCCTGATGACCGCGCAGGCGGTGGGTCAGGTCGCGGCGGCGGGGACCGCGGGCTATGCCGTCGCGGCGCTGACGCTCGCCTTCCTGTCGGGGGCGATGCTGGTGGCGATGGGGCTGCTGCGGCTGGGCTTTCTGGCGAATTTCCTGTCGCATCCGGTGATCGCCGGGTTCATCGCCGCTTCGGCCATCATCATCGCCATCGGGCAACTGGGCGCGCTGACCGGCATCGCGGCGGCGGGCCACAGCCTGCCCGGGCAAATCGCGGCGCTGGCGCAGGGGCTGCCGGGGCTGAACCCGGCCACCCTGGCCATCGGCCTGGGCACCCTCGCCTTCCTGTTCTGGGTACGGCGCGGGCTGAAACCCCTGTTGCGGCGCCTTGGCATCGGGCCAAGGCTGGCTGACGCGCTGGTCAAGGCCGGGCCGGTCGCGGCCGTTGCCGCCACCACCGCGCTGACCTGGGGCCTTGATCTTGCCGGCCGGGGCGTTGCCATCGTCGGCACCATCCCGGCCAGCCTGCCGCCCCTGACGCTGCCCGCCTTCGACCCCGCCCTGCTGCGCGATCTGGCGGCGCCGGCGCTGATGATCTCGCTTATCGGCTTTGTCGAAAGCGTCTCGGTCGCGCAGACGCTGGCCGCACGCCGCCGCCAGCGCATCGTGCCGGATCAGGAACTGATCGGGCTGGGCGCCGCCAATCTGGGTGCGGCCCTGACCGGCGGTTTCCCGGTCACCGGCGGCTTTGCCCGGTCGGTGGTGAATTTCGACGCCGGCGCCGCCACCCCGGCCGCCGGCGCCCTTACCGCCATCGGCCTTGCCGGCGCCGCCCTGTTCCTGACGCCGTTCCTGTATTTCCTGCCCAAGGCGGTGCTGGCGGCCACGATCATCATCGCGGTCCTCGGTCTTATCGACCTGACCGTCCTGCGCCGCGCCTGGAGCTATTCCCGCGCCGATTTCGCCGCCGTCGCCGCGACGATGCTGGTCACCCTGGGCATCGGCGTCGAATCCGGCGTGCTGGCCGGGGTCGGCCTGTCGGTCGCGCTGCATCTGTGGAAAACCTCGCGCCCGCATGTGGCCGAGGTCGGTCTGGTGCCCGGAACGCAGCATTTCCGCAACGTGCTGCGCCATGCCGTCGACACCGATCCCGCCGTCGTCACGCTGCGCGTGGACGAAAGCCTGTATTTCGCCAATGCCCGCTTTCTTGAGGATTACATCCTAGCCCGCACCGCCCGCGACCCGGCGGTGCGCCATGTCGTGCTGTTGTGTTCGGCGGTCAATGCCATCGACCTGTCCGCGCTCGAAAGCCTTGAGGCCATCAACGCCCGGCTGCGCGACATGGGCGTGACGCTGCACTTGTCCGAGGTCAAGGGTCCGGTGATGGACCGACTGCAACGCTCGCATTTCCTGAACGACCTGACCGGCGAGGTCTTCCTGAGCCAATGGGCGGCGATGGAGCGTCTGGGCCGCCCCGCCGCGGCCTAATCGATCGCCACCATCAGCGCCGGCACGCCCGTCAGCGCGGCGACCAGCGCCGGATCGGCGGCATCGGCATCGACCAGATCCAGCCGCTGCAGCCCGCAGGCATCGTCCATGAGCAAGAGGAACCGCAGCCGCCCCGCCGGCACGGCAAGGGGCCCGCGCGTCACCCGCACCCGCAGCGGCCGCCGCGCCATCACGTTGAAATCAAGGATCGGCCCGCCCTCGACCAGTGCACTACAGGGCGTATCGCCGGCAAAGGCAAAGGGCGCGCTGTCTGGCGTCAGCCGTTGGGAGGATCCGTCGACGGTCAGCAGCATCGTCCCGCCTTCGATCAGCGTCAGCACGCGATCGACGCCGGGAAACACCGAAAACGGCCCGTCAGCGGCGACAATGGCGGTCGA
Organism: uncultured Rubellimicrobium sp.; assembly: GCA_964540965.1. GTDB lineage: Bacteria > Pseudomonadota > Alphaproteobacteria > Rhodobacterales > Rhodobacteraceae > JADYZU01. The sequence goes on from CAZIOT010000019.1 coordinate 16,551, forward strand.
AAGCCGCCAGTCGAAACCGTCAAGCCCGGCGCCGGGCGGCGAGGCCAGGATCTCGGCCGTCTCACCGCCGCCGTTCTTCCAAGGGCTGAACCGGCGGTCGCGCCGCCGGTGGACTCCGCGCATCAGCCCAGGATCCCGGGCAGCCGAAGCCCGTGGTCGCGGGCGCAATCCCGCGCGATGTCATAACCGGCATCGGCATGGCGCATCACCCCGGTCGCCGGGTCGTTCCACAGCACCCGTTCCAGCCGCCGCGCGGCATCGGCCGAGCCATCGGCGACGATGACCATGCCGGCGTGTTGCGAAAACCCCATGCCGACGCCGCCGCCGTGATGCAGGCTGACCCAGGTGGCGCCGCTGGCGGTGTTCAGAAGCGCGTTCAAGAGCGGCCAGTCGCTGACCGCATCCGAACCATCGGCCATCGCCTCGGTCTCGCGGTTGGGGCTGGCGACCGATCCGGAATCAAGGTGATCGCGGCCGATGACGATCGGCGCCTTGAGTTCGCCGGACGCCACCATGTCGTTGAACATCAGCCCGGCGCGGTGCCGGTCGCCCAGACCGATCCAGCAGATCCGCGCCGGCAGGCCCTGAAAGGCGATCCGCTCGCCCGCCATGTCCAGCCAACGATGCAGATGGGCGTTGTCGGGGAACAGCCGCTTCATCGCCGCATCGGTCGCGGCGATATCGGCCGGGTCGCCCGACAGCGCCGCCCAGCGGAACGGCCCGATGCCCCGGCAGAACAGCGGACGGATATAGGCGGGGACAAAGCCCGGAAAGGCAAAGGCATTTTCCAGCCCCTCGTCCCTGGCCACCTGCCGGATGTTGTTGCCGTAATCCAGCGTCGGCACCCCGGCCTCGTGAAAGGCGACCATGGCGGCGACCTGCGCCTTCATGCTGGCGCGGGCGGCACGCTCCACCGCTTCCGGCTCGCTTTCCTGCCGCGCGCGCCAGTCGGCGACGCTCCACCCCGCGGGGCAATAGCCGTGAAGCGGGTCATGGGCGCTGGTCTGGTCGGTGACGATATCGGGACGGATGCCGCGGGCAAGAAGTTCGGGAAACACCTCGGCGGCATTGCCCAGCAGCCCGACAGATTTTGCCTGCCCGGCCGCAGTCCATTCCGCAATCATTGCAAGGGCTTCGTCGACGTTCTTTGCCTTGGCGTCCAGATAGCGGGTGCGCAGGCGAAAGTCGATCCGCGTCTCGTCCACCTCGACCGCCAGACAGCAGGCGCCGGCCATGACCGCCGCCAGCGGCTGCGCGCCGCCCATGCCGCCAAGCCCGCCGGTGAGGATCCACTTGCCCGTCAGATCGCCGCCGTAATGCTGGCGCCCGGCCTCGGCAAACGTCTCATAGGTGCCCTGAACGATGCCCTGCGTGCCGATATAGATCCAGCTGCCGGCCGTCATCTGGCCATACATCATCAGGCCCTTGCGGTCCAACTCATTGAAATGCTGCCAGTTTGCCCAGTGCGGCACCAGATTGGAATTGGCGATCAGCACGCGGGGGGCATCCGTGTGGGTGCGGAAGATGCCGACCGGCTTGCCCGATTGCACAAGCAGGGTCTCGTCGCCCTCAAGGTCACGCAGGGCGGCGACGATGCGGTCGAAATCCTCCCATGTCCGGGCGGCGCGGCCGATGCCGCCATAGACCACCAGTTCATTCGGATTTTCGGCAACATCGGGATGCAGGTTGTTCATCAGCATGCGCAGCGCCGCCTCGGTCTGCCAGCTTTTCGCCGTGCGCCCGGTGCCGGTGGCGGGACGCACGTCGCGGGTGTTGTAACGGGTCATGGGTTCACCTGAAGTTCTGGCGCCAAGGCGCTGATATCATGAAGCATTCCTGCAAGGACGTTACGCAGGGGCGCGGCACGGGCGGGATCGTAGTCCCAGGGCGGCGCCTCGGCCCGCAGATAGGCGGACTGGGCGATTTCCATCTGGATGGCGTGGACCCCGGTTTCGGGTCGCCCATAGTGCCGCGTCGTCCAGCCGCCCTTGAAGCGGCCATTGACGACATGGGAATAGCGCGATCCGGCCGCCAGCCGTGCCACATGGGCGGCAAGCCGGGGGTGGCACGAGGTGCCGTCAGCGGTGCCGATGCTGAGGTCTGGCAGCGTGCCGGGAAACAGGAACGGAATACGCGACCGGATCGAATGGCAATCCCAAAGGATCGCCACGCCGTGCCGGGCGCGGACACGAGCGATCTGGGCGGCAAGTTCCTCGTGATAGGGGGCATGAAAGGCGGCCAGCCGCGCGGCAATGTCATCTTCCTCGGGCGCGCGGGCCCAGATCGGCTGCCCGTCGAAATCGGTAAGGGGGACAAGGCCGGTGGTATTCTGGCCGGGATACAGGCTTGCGTCATCCGGCGGGCGGTTGGCGTCGATGACATAGCGGTGAAAAGACGCCTGCACCGTGGTGGCCCCGGGCAGAAGCCCGTCATAAAGCTGCGCCACATGCCAATCGGTGTCGGCGATCGCCCGGCCGCGGTCGTTCAGGTCGTCCACCACATCGGCGGGCAGGAACGGCGCGCCATGCGGAATCGACAGGATCACCGGCCCGTCGCCTTCAGTGACCAGAACCGCGGTCATGCCGCAGCCCCTGTCAGGGCGCCATCGCGCACCAGCGCGGCGGCGGTTTCGATGTCGGGCGCCATGTAGCGGTCGTCGCCCAGCGGCGCCACCTCGGCCCGCAGCCGGGCGAGCACCCGTTGCAGCGGCGGAGAGGTGACCAGCGGCGCGCGGAATTCGACCCCCTGGGCGGCGCACAAGGCCTCGACCCCCAGGATCACCGACAGGTTGGCATTCATCCGCGCCAGCCGCCGGGCGCCGTGGGCGGCCATGCTGACGTGATCCTCCTGATTGGCGCTGGTCGGCGTCGAATCGATCGAACAGGGATGGGCCAGATGCTTGTTTTCGCTCATCAATGCCGCGGTCGTCACCTCGGCGATCATCAGGCCGGAATTCAGGCCCGGCGCCGGCGTCAGGAACGGCGGCAGGTCGAACGACAGCGTCGGGTCCACCATCAGCGCCACCCGCCGCTGGGCGATGGCGCCGATCTCGGCCAGCGCCAGCGCGATCATGTCCGCGGCAAAGGCCACCGGCTCGGCATGGAAATTCCCGCCCGAGACGATGCCGTCATCCAGCACCAGCGGGTTGTCGGTCACCGCATTCGCCTCGGTTTCCAGCGTCCGCGCCGCCATGTCGATCAGGTCGAGCGCGGCGCCGGTCACCTGCGGCTGGCAGCGGACGCAATAGGGATCCTGCACGCGCGTATCGCCCTCGCGGTGGCTTTCGCGGATCGCCGATCCGGCCATCAGGTCGCGCATCCGCGCCGCGACGGCGATCTGGCCGGCATGGCCGCGCAGGGCATGGATCGCCGGATGCAGCGGCGCGGTCGACCCCATGATCGCATCGGTCGACAGGCAGGAAATCACCACCGCCGCATCGGCATTGCGCCGCGCCTGAAACAGCCCGGCCAGCGCGCAGGCGGTGGAAAACTGGGTGCCGTTGATCAGCGCCAGCCCCTCTTTCGGCCCCAGCCGCACCGGCACCAGCCCCGCCTGCGTCAGTGCCGCCCCACCCGCCATCTCGGCCCCGCCAAAGGTCGCCCGGCCGGCGCCGATCATCACCGCCGTCATATGCGCGAGCGGCGCCAGATCGCCCGAGGCGCCGACCGAGCCCTGCGCCGGAATCACCGGAATCACGCCGCGGTCCAGCATCGCCTCGATCAGCGCGACGACCTGCCACCGCACGCCCGAGGCACCGCGGCCAAGCGACAGCAGTTTCAGGGCCATCATCAGCCGGACGGTGGGGGCGTCCAGCGGCTCGCCCACGCCGCAGCAATGCGACAGGATCAGGTTTTCCTGCAGCTTTTCCGTATCCTGCGCGGCGATCTTCACGCTGGCAAGTTTGCCGAAACCGGTGTTGACGCCATAGACCGCGGCAGCGCCCTGCGCCGCCGCTGCGACCCGCGCCGCGGCCGCAGCGACGCTTGACTGCACCGCGGGGTTCAGCCGCACCGGGCCGCCGCGCCAGATCGCCTCGAGCTGGGCCAGATCGGTATGTCCAGGTTCAAGCATGGCGGATTTCCCCGTTGGTGATGCGCAGATAGGGTGGCGGGCCGGCAATCGTGCCGATGATCCCGGCAAGGCTGCCGCTGTCCCAGACCGTCAGGTCGGCGCGCAGCCCGGGGGCAATGCGGCCGCGGTCGGAAAGGCCGAGCGCGCGGGCGGCATGGGCGGTGGCGCCCAGCATCGCCTCTTCGACCGTCAGGCCGAACAGGGTGCAGGCCATGTGCAGCGCAAGGCGCAGCGACAAGAGCGGCGAGGTGCCGGGGTTCATGTCGGTCGCCACCGCCATCGGCACGGCATGGGCACGAAAGGCGGCGACCGGCGGGCGCGCGGTTTCGCGCAGGACATAAAAGGCGCCCGGCAGCAGCACGGCGACGGTGCCGGCGGCGGCCATCAGCGCCGCATCCGCCGCGGTCGCATGTTCCAGATGGTCGGCCGACAGCGCACCCTGCCCCGCGGCAAGGGCGACGCCGCCGGAATGGCCCAGTTGTTCGGCATGAAGCTTGACCGGCAGGCCCAGCGCGCGGGCCTCGGCGAACAGCGGCGCGATTTCGTCGGCGGAAAAGGCGATGCCTTCGCAAAAGGCGTCGACGGCATCGGCCAGACCTTCGGCATGGGCGGCGCGCAGGGTCGGGACCGCGACCTCGGCGATATAGGCGGCGCCGCGGCAGCGATAGTCGGGCGGCAGCGCATGGGCGGCCAGAAGCGTCGTCACCACCTGCACGCCATGGCGGCCATCCAGCGCACGGGCTGCGCGCAACATCCGCAATTCCGTTTCCATATCAAGGCCATAGCCCGACTTGATCTCGACCGTCGCCACGCCGTCGGCGGCCAGGGCGGCAAGGCGCCGGTCGGCCGAGGCGATGAGGGTCTCCTGGCTTTCACCGCGCGTCGCCCGCACGGTCGACAGGATGCCGCCGCCGGCGCGGGCGATGGCCTCGTATCCGGCGCCCTCGACCCGCAGCGCCCATTCCGCGGCGCGGTCGCCGCCGTGGACCAGATGCGTGTGGCAGTCGATCAGCGCCGGGGTGACGATTCGCCCGCCCAGGTCGATGACCGGGCCATCGGCCGCCTCGGCGATGCGCCCGTCGCGAAGATGGACCTTGCCGGGGGCGGCGGGCACCCCGGCCTCGCCGGTCCAGACCAGTGCATTCGTCAGGATCATAGCTTGCCTCTGCGGAAGGTTGCGCTATTATGTATAGACATATTGACACGTCAAGGGGGCAGCGATGACCGTGATCTGGGCGGAAACCGCGCTTTTGCCGGGGGGATGGGCCCGCGATGTCGCGGTGACGCTGGGCGCCGACGGGCGGATCGCCGATGTCGCGCCCGGCGCCGCGGCGCAGGGCCAGCGCGTCGGTTGCCTGCTGCCGGCGCCCGCCAACCTGCATTCCCACGCCTTCCAGCGCGCCATGGCCGGGCTGACCGAACGGCGCGGCCCTGATCCGCGCGATTCGTTCTGGACTTGGCGGCAGCTGATGTTCCGCTTCCTTGACCGGCTGACGCCCGAGGATGTGCAGGCGGTGACGGCCTTTGCCCAGATGGAGATGCTCGAGGCCGGTTTCGGCGCAGTGGCCGAGTTCCACTATCTGCACCACCAGCCTGGCGGGCAACCTCATGACAACCCGGCCGAGATGGCGGCGCGCATCGCCGCGGCCGCGGCCGAGACCGGCATCGGCCTGACCCTGCTGCCGGTGCACTATCAGTTCGGCGGCTGCGACCGGCGGGTGCTAGGTCCGGGGCAGATCCGCTTTGGCACCACGCCGGACGGGTTCTTGGCACTGCATGCCGCCAGCCGGGCGGCTTTGGCCGCGCTGCCGGCGGATACGGTGCTGGGTGCTGCCCCCCATTCGCTGCGCGCGGTCGCGCCCGAGGGGCTGCGGCAGGTGGCCGACCTGCCCGGTCCCCTCCACATGCACCTTGCCGAACAGATGGCCGAGGTTGAGGAAGTGCAAGCCGCGACCGGCAAACGCCCCGTCGAATGGCTGCTGGCGCAGGAAAATGTCGATTCCCGCTGGTGCCTGATCCATTGCACCCAGATGCAGCCGCACGAGACGTTGGCGCTGGCCGCGACCGGCGCCGTCGCCGGCCTTTGCCCGATCACCGAGGCCAATCTTGGCGACGGCATCTTCGACGGATTGCGCTGGATGGATGCCGGCGGGCGGATCGGCATCGGTTCGGACAGCAACCTGCGGCTGTCGCTGGCCGAGGAACTGCGCCAGCTTGACCATTCGCAACGGCTGCGCGACCGCAGCCGGGCGGCGCTGGCGACGGCGGACCTCTCGACCGGGCGGCGGCTGTTCGGGGCCGCCTGCGCCGGAGGCGCGCAGGCCGCCGGCCGGGCCGCGGGGGCCATCGCGCCGGGCCTGTGGGGCGATCTTCTGGCGCTCGACACTGGCCATGTCGACCTTGAGGGGCGCGGGGGCGACACGCTGCTTGACAGCTTTGTCTTTGCCGGCGGCAATGCCATGGTGGCCGAGGTCTGGTCGGCCGGGCGGCATGTGGTGACGGGCGGGCGCCATGTCGCGCGCGACGCCATCGTCGCGCGCTGGCGGCGGGCGCAGGCCGGGCTGCGGGACGCGCTGTGACCGGCTGGCAGGACATCGAGGCCGAGGTGCTGGCCCGCATCCAGTCGCGCCGCTGGCCGCCCGGCAGCGCGATCCCGAATGAGGCCGACCTTGCCGCCGAATTCGGCGTGGCGCGGGCGACGGTCAACCGCGCGCTGCAGGCGCTGGCCGAGGCCGGCTGGCTTGACCGCCGGCGGCGGGCGGGCACGCGGGTGGCTCTGTTCCCGGTGCGGCGCGCGACCTTTGCCGTGCCGCTGATCCGCGCCGAGGTGCGCGATTCGGGCCGCAGCTACGGCCACCGACTGCTCGCCCGCGATCTGGCCGCGCCACCCGAGGCGCTTGGCTTTGGCCCCGGCAAGGCGCTGCATCTGGTGGCGCTGCATCTGGCCGACGGCGCCGTCCACGCCCACGAGGACCGCTGGATCAACCGCGCCGCGGCGCCGGGCATCGACAGCGCCGACCTGACCGAGGTCAGCGCCAACGAATGGCTGGTCGGCCACGCGCCCTATACCCATGGCGATTACGAGGTCGGCGCCCGCACCGCCGGCGACCTCGCGCCGTTGTTCGGCTGCGATCCGGCCGCGGCGCTGGTCACCGTGCGGCGGCGGACCTGGGCCGGCGAACAGCCGGTGACCGAGGTGCGGCTGACCTTTGCGCCGGGGCACCTGATCCGCGCGGCGCTGTAGGGCGGGGGCCGGTCCGTGCCGGACCGGCGCAGGAAGAAAGGGGGCCTTCCGCCCCCCTCTTGGCCTGCGGCCAATTCACCCCCCGAGGATATTTGGGGACGAAGAATGAGGAAAGAGCGGCTCTCCCGTTCATTCTTCGTCCAAAAATATCCCCGCCGGAGGCAAACCTGAGGAGGAGCCGGAGGCGACGACGAGGCAAAGACTCGGCGCCGCAGGCGCGCCGCTCAGGAACCGCGGGCGAGGAGCGCGTCGATTTCGGACCTTGCCGGCATCGACGGCGCGGTGCCGGCGCGCGTCACCGAAATGCCGGCGGTGGCCGAGCCAAAGCGCACCGCCTCGACCGGGGTCATGCCCTCGGCCAGGGCTGCGGCGAAACCGCCGTTGAACGCGTCGCCCGCGCCCGTCGTCTCGACCACCGGGCCGGCGCGGAACACCGGCACATGCACCGCCTGCCGCCCGTCGCAGTAAAGCGCCCCCTGCCCGCCCAGCGTGATGACGGCCGCCCCGGCGCCCTTGGCGATCAGCGCGCGGGCTGCCGCCTCGGCCTCGGCCACGTTGGTCACCGGCAGGCCGGTCAGCGCCTCGGCCTCGGATTCGTTCGGCGTGACGTAATCGCACAGGGCGAGCATGCCGTCCGGCAGCGGGGCGGCGGGGGCCGGGTTCAGGATCGTCATCACCCCGGCCTCGCGCGCGATCTGCAGCGCGCGCACCGCCGCCGGCAGCGGCTGTTCCAGCTGGGTGACAAAGACCCCGGCGCGGCGGATCAGCAGGTCGTTGGCGTCGATATCGGCCTCGGAAATCCGCGCGGCGGCCCCCGGGGCAATGATGATCGCGTTGTTGCCGGTCGCCGCCTCGATAAAGATATAGGCGGCGCCGGTGTAGCTGTCGGGATCCTCGGTCACCACCGGCGTCACGCCGGCGCGGGTCCAGGTGGCGCGGGCCATGTCGGCAAAGGCATCCGCACCCAGCCGGGTCAGGAAATGCACATCGGCCCCGGCGCGCGCCGCCGCGACCGACTGGTTCGATCCCTTGCCGCCCGGCCCCAGAACGAAGGACTGACCCAGGATCGTCTCGCCCAGCTTCGGCTGCCGCTCGGCGCGATAGGCGGTGTCGGCGACGAACACGCCCAGGATGACGACGGGTTTCGGCATGGCATTCTCCTTCATGGGGCGATGGCGAGGGTTTCGCCGATGTCGAGGACAACCGGTGCCGGCAGCCCCGGCCGCGCGGCACCGGCAAAGCGGATGAGGTCATCGGCGGGGCTGTCGGGCGACAGGGCAAAGGTGCCCCAGTGCATGGCGACAGCCTGCCCGGCCCCGACCGCCGCGGCAATATCAAGCGCATGTTCCGGGCAGGCATGGACATCGCCCACCACCCGTTCCGGCGCCCAGGCACCGATCGGCACCAGCGCCAGATCGAACGGGCCAAGCCGGGCGCCGATCTCAGCATGAACCGGGCCGTGGGCGGTATCGCCGGCGTGGAACAGCGAAACCTCGCCGGCCCGCAGCGCCCAGCCCAGCGCCGGATGCGGCGCCAGTCCGATCATGTCGCGCCGGCCATAGTGCAACGCCGGCGTGGCGGTGACGGTCAGCCCGCCAAAGCTGCGGCTGTCCCAGGCGGGCAGCGCCAGCACCGCGGCAAAGCCCAGAAGGTCCGGATCGGGGGTCAGGTCCGGTGGCCCGACCAGCACCGCATCGGGAAAGGCCCGGGCGATGCCGCGCAGCGTCGGCAGGTCGTAATGGTCGTGATCCTCGTGGCTGACCAGCACCAGATCCACCCGGTCGAGCGCCAGAATCGGCGCTGCCGCGAGGCGCGGCGGCGACAGCGGCGTGCCCAGCCGGTCCGACAGGATCGGATCGACCAGCACCGATTGCCCGCCCAGCCGGATCAGAAAGCCGGAATGGCCCAGCCATGTCACCGTTCCGTCCCGCAGCGCGGCCCCGGCCAGCGCCCGGGTCGCCGGGGCGCCGCTGGCCTGGGGTGGCAGCAGGATCGAATCGGCGACGATGCCCAAAAGGCAGAGGGCGCGGAACGGTTCAGGCAATTGCGGCAGGCGCGGCGACGCCGGCCCCATTTCGGGCGGCAAGGCGCAGGCCGCCGTCAGTGCCATCATCATGACCGCAGGCCAGGCTGGCCGCATCGCCGGATCAGACCGCGGGCGGGATCACGCCCTTGCGCAGGATGAAGCAGCCATAGAACCGCCGCTCGCCGGTCTGGATCACGGCATAGGCCTCGCGCGCGCGGTCGTAGAAATCAAAGCGTTCGATGCCGATCATCGGCCGCGGCCGGCCCTCGGCGGCGTCGATCTCGGCCTGGACCTCGGCATGGACCGGCGGAATGGTGTCAGGTTCGCCGACGATCTGCATGCGGCCGGCGAAATCCTCGAAAAAGGTATCCAGCGGCAGGACCGAGAGCACGGCGCGCAGCGCCTCGGCCGCCGACAGATTCTCCATCCGCAACAGATCGCCATAGACCGTCTGGCGGGCAATGGAATCGGCCGGGAAATTCGTGTCGGCGATGACCAGCGCATCGCCATGGCCCATCGCGCGCAGCACATACAGCACATCGGCATTCAGCCGGTTGTCGATACCCTTGAGCATGTCGCCTCCCCCGTGGCCCGTCTGCCGGTTCCGCCTGTCAGATCCGGTCTCCCGACTCGCCGTCAAAGAGATGGACAACTGACAGGTCCGGCGCAAGCGTCACCGCATCGCCGGGGGCAAGGCCGGTGCGGTCGCGCAGCACGGCCACCATCTCGGGCCCCGAGGTGCGCAGCACGATATGGGTCTCGGATCCGGTCGGCTCCACCACCGCCACGCTGGCGACGACCGGACCGCCGGTGACGACGGCCAGGTTTTCCGGCCGGATGCCCCAGGTGATGCGTTGCCCGTCGCGCACCGCGGCGCCCGGCGGCAGCGGCAGACGCAGGTCGCCGGCGACAACCGTGCCGCCCGAGACGGTGCCCGCGATCAGGTTCATCGCCGGACTGCCGATGAAGCCCGCCACAAAGGTGTTCGCCGGCCGGTCATAAAGCTCGAGCGGCGCGCCCATCTGCGCGATATGGCCGTCGCGCAGCACGACGATGCGGTCGGCCATGGTCATCGCCTCGATCTGGTCATGGGTGACATAGACCGTGGTGACCTTGAGCCGTTGGTGCAGTTCACGGATTTCCGACCGCATCTGCACCCGTAGCTTGGCGTCAAGGTTCGACAGCGGCTCGTCGAACAGGAACACCTGCGGATCGCGGACGATGGCACGGCCCATCGCCACCCGCTGGCGCTGGCCGCCCGACAATTCGCGGGGATAGCGGGCAAGATAGGGCGTCAGGCCCAGGATTTCGGCGGCACGTGCGACACGGGCGTCGATTTCCGCCTTCGGCATCCGCGCCATCTTCAGCGCGAATCCCATGTTCGCCGCCACGGTCTTGTGCGGATAAAGCGCGTAGTTCTGGAACACCATGGCGATGTCGCGCTGGCTGGGCGGCAGATTGTTCACCACTCGCGGCCCGATGGCGATGGTGCCCGAGGTGACGCCCTCAAGCCCGGCAAGCATCCGCAGAAGCGTCGACTTGCCGCAGCCCGAGGGGCCGACGAGCACGACGAACTGGCCGTCGGCGATGTCGATGTTGAGCCCATGCAGAACCTCGACCGCGCCATAGGACTTGCGCAGGTCGCGGATGGTCACTTCGGCCATGCGGACGCCTCCCCTTTTGGGCAGTGGTAGCGCAGGCCCGCGGGGCTGTCCACCGCGCTGGCATTCTAACATGTCAGCACCAGACCCGATCCTGCCTTGCGGAGCGCCTTCGGCGCGGAGTCCTTGCCTCGTCGTCGGCTTCGCCTCCTCCTCAGGTTTGCCTCCGGCGGGGATATTTATGGACGAAGAATGGGCAAAGAGCTGTTCTTTCCCCATTCTTCGTCCCCAAATATCCTCAGGGGGTGAATGCGCCGCAAGGCGCAGAGGGGGGCGGAAGGCCCCCTTTTCTTCCTTCGCCGGGCTTCAGCCCGGCGCCCCCAGCCAGTCACCGGCCTATCCGACACCCAGATCGCGCAGCACCCGGGGCAGCATCTCGGGCAGATCCTCGGCGATCAGGCCGGGGCCAAAGGCGCGGGCGGCCTCGACATGCAGGAAAGCGGCGGTTTCTGCGGCGGCGGCCGGGGGCTGGCCGCGGGCCATCAGGCCGCCGATCAGGCCCGACAGCACATCGCCCGACCCGGCGGTGGCCAGCCAGGGCGCGGCGCGGCCGTAGGCCGCGGAATGAAGAACCATCTGCCCCTCTGGACCGGCGATGACGGTATCGGCCCCTTTCAGTAGCACCCATGCCCCGATGGCGCGCGCGGCATCCCGTGCGGCGTCTCCCCTGGAATAGAGCGGCGCGCGTTCGGCGGCGAGGGCGGCGCGATGGGCCTCGGCGTCGGCCCGCCAGGCGGCGAGGCGGGCGGGATCATGTTCCTGCTGGCGCAGCCCCGGCGGCGCGGCAGGCCCGGCGAGCCTTTCGGCCAGATCGGGCCAGAGCCGGGCGAATTCGCCGCCATGCGGGGTCAGCACGCAATCGGGATGGACGGCGGCGCGCAGCGCGGGGTCTTGCGCGATCAGCGACAGGGCATCGGCATCCAGAACCGTCCTGCGCCGCGCCGCCAGCACCGCGGCGACCAGCGCGGCGGCGCGGTCGTCAAGGCCAAGGCCGGGGCCGACGACGAGGGCCGATATGCGCGCATCGCCGGCCAGCCAGCCGGCAAGGTCAACGGCATCCTTCACCCCGCGCAGCATCACCGCCGTCAGCGCCGGGGCGATGAAGGCCGCAGAACCGGTCGGGGCCGCCAGCGTCACCAGCCCCGCGCCGATCCGCAGGGCCGCGCGGGCCGCAAGCCGCGCCGCCCCCGACCGTTCCGCCGGGCCGGACAGGATGACGGCGTGGCCATAGTCGAATTTGTGGTCCCGGCCCTTGCCCAGCACGAGGGCGGGCGCAAAAATCCGCGTCAGGGGCGAGGGGCTGTCGTCGCGCGGCGGCACCAGCCGGACGACCGGCGCGGCCGGCAGCCCGGCCTTGCGCAGGGCCAGGGGCGACAGGTCGCGCAGGCCGATGTCGGCCACCGCCAGCCGCCCGCAAAGCCTAGGGCCAAGGCCCAGAAAATGGCCGGGTTTCGGCGCGTGGAAGGTGACGGTCAGCGCCGCGTGCAGGGCGTCCGTGTCGTCGCCCCGGGGGCGGCCCGGCAGATGCCCGCTGTCAAGGCAAAGCCCCGACGGCGCGTCGACCGCCACCGTGCGCGGCTGGTAATGGCCGCGATCGCCATTGCGGCCGCCCATGTGCGACAGGACCATCGCCACCTTGCCGGCCGGGGCCCGCGTCAGGCCCGCGCCAAAGATCGCATCGACATAAAGGTCGCTTGCCGGCCCCTGCCGCAGCTCCGCTTCGGTCAGGGGCCCGGTCGCGGGCGCTGGCCCTTTCGTCCAGCGAGCGTGGTTGGCCGCGGCATCCGGCGGCAGGCGCGCCGGGTCGCCGGAAAACAGCACCCGCACCTGCCAGCCCCGGTCGCGCAAGAGCCGCGCCACCACGAATCCGTCGCCGCCGTTGTTGCCCGGTCCGCACAGGACCGTCGCACTGTGGCTGCCCTGTGCAAGCTCTGGCCATTCGGCCAACACGGCGGCCACCACCCCTGCGCCGGCGCGCTCCATCAGGTCCAGTCCGGTGACGACTCCAGCGCCTATCGCCGCCTGTTCGATGGCGCGCATCCGGGCAGCGGTGACGAGTTCGGTCATTTTGCCGTCATTCCGGTTCTCGAACAGCCCATTCGCGCATCACTCTGCCTGTTTTTTAGTCGACGCGTGGCGATTTCCTCCGGACGCCGCAAGTCGGTTCGGACCCCGCATTGCCCCCGCCACGCCCCCATGTTTTCACCTGCCCGAACACGAGGACAAGGGGGAGCAGGCCGCGATGAAGAAGATCGAAGCGATCATCAAGCCGTTCAAGCTCGACGAGGTCAAGGAGGCGCTGCAGGACGTCGGCGTCCAGGGCCTGTCCGTGATCGAGGTCAAGGGCTTTGGCCGCCAGAAGGGCCATACCGAACTGTATCGCGGCGCCGAATATGTCGTCGATTTCCTGCCCAAGGTGAAGATCGAGGTGATCCTGCCCGACGATCAGGTCGACGGCGCGATTGCCGCGATCATCGGCGCCGCCAAGACCGACAAGATCGGCGACGGCAAGATCTTTGTCAGCCCCGTTGAACAGGCGATCCGCATCCGCACCGGCGAGACCGGCGACGACGCGCTGTGACGCCTGCCAGAATTCCACAGAGGAAGAACTACTGAGATGAGCAACAAGCTACTCGATCTTATCAAGGATGAGGGCGCCGACTACGTCGACATCCGCTTTACCGACCCGCGCGGCAAGCTTCAGCATGTGACCGTCGTCGCCGATCTGGTCGACGAGGATTTCATCGAGGAAGGCTTCATGTTCGACGGCTCGTCGATCGCCGGCTGGAAGTCGATCGACCAGTCCGACATGAAGCTGATGCCCGATTGCGACAGCGCCTATGTCGATCCGTTCTTTGCCGAAAAGACCATCTGCGTGCATTGCAACGTGGTCGAGCCCGACACCGGCGAGGCCTATGAACGCGACCCGCGCGGCACCGCTCTCAAGGCCGAGGCCTATCTCAAGTCGACCGGCATCGGCGACAGCGCCTTCATGGGCCCCGAGGCGGAATTCTTCCTGTTCGACAACGTCCGCTTCCAGGTCGCCATGAACAAGGTGTCCTTCGAGGTCGATGGCGTCGATGCCGCCTGGAACAGCGATGCCGAATTCGAGGCCGGCAACATGGGCCACCGTCCCGGCATCAAGGGCGGCTATTTCCCGCTGCCGCCGATCGACGATGCGCAGGACCTGCGGTCGGAAATGCTCTCGACGATGAAGCGCATGGGCATGAAGGTGGACAAGCACCACCACGAGGTCGCGTCCACGCAGCATGAACTCGGCATTATCTTCGGCACGCTGACCAAGCAGGCCGACGAGATCCTGAAATACAAATACGTCATCCACAACGTCGCGCAGGCCTATGGCAAGACCGCGACCTTCATGCCCAAGCCCATCGCGGGCGACAACGGCAGCGGCATGCATGTCAACATGTCGATCTGGAAGGACGGCAAGCCGCTGTTCGCCGGCGACAAATACGCCGACCTGAGCCAGGAGGCGCTGTGGTACATCGGCGGCATCCTCAAGCACGCCAAGGCGCTGAACGCGATCACCAACCCCGGCACCAACAGCTACAAGCGGCTGATCCCCGGCTTCGAGGCGCCGGTGCTGCGGGCCTATTCGGCGCGCAACCGGTCGGGCTGCATCCGCATTCCGTGGTCGGAATCGCCCAAGGCCAAGCGTGTCGAGGCGCGGTTCCCCGATCCCTCGGCCAACCCCTATCTGGCCTTCGCCGCGCTCTTGATGGCCGGCATCGACGGCATCCGCAACAAGATCGACCCCGGCCCCTCGTCGGACAAGGATCTGTATGACCTGCCGCCCGAGGAACTGGCGCAGATCCCCACCGTCTGCGGTTCGCTGCGCGAGGCGCTGTACGAGCTGGAGAAGGACCACGATTTCCTGCTGGCCGGCGGCGTGTTCACCCGCGACCAGCTGGAAGGCTACATGGCTCTGAAGTGGGAAGAGGTCTATGCCTTTGAACACACGCCGCATCCGGTGGAATACAAGATGTACTATTCCTGCTGATCCGGTTTCCGGTTCGGCAACGAAAGGCCCGGGCACCCCGCCCGGGCCTTTCGCCTTTTCTGCGGCGCCCCTGATGTGCCGCGCCTCAGGCTGCAACCGATTGCAGCGACAAACGCCACCAGTCCCGCGGTTTGTCTTTGCGGCGGAAACAGGTCAGGACCGCGATGGAATACCACCTTCTTTCCGCAACTGTTGCCGAAACTGGTCGCATTTCACCTTCAGATTGCAGGGACCGAATGCCTTCTGGAGGCCGTGATGACCACCATCTCCCCCAGTTCTGTTGGCCAGTTGCTGTTTGTCACCCCGCCGGCGCTGAACTTTGCGCGCCTCGTCACCGAACTGACCGCGGCCCTGCCCGCGGTGACCGACCGGCCGCATGTGCTGCGCTGGGACAACGAGGATGTCGCCGCCGTCGACCTGCCGGGGACGCGGATCGTGCTGGGCTATGACGAAGGGCTGCCCGGCGGCTGGGGCGCCTGCCTGTCCGTGTCGGTCGGCTGCGGACCCATGCCGGGCACCTGCGCCCTGTCCGACCGCGTGGCGGCTCTGGCGCGGATGATCACCGACCGCATCGCCTGCCGCCACCAGCCTGACGAGACGCGCTGGCACGAGGTCGGCGGCATCGTCGATGCCGATGCGCTTGACGCGCTGACCGCCACACTGACGCCCGCAACGCCGGTCGCGCCGCGCTTTGCCGACATCGACGGCGCGCTGGTTGACGGCACCGTCGCCCGTGTCGAGACCGCGCTGGCCGAGCGTGAGGCCGAACGCCATGCGCTCGAGGCGCGCGCCTGCGGGCCGCGGCGCCGCGGCCGCCGCCGTGCCCTGCCCCGGTCCCGTGCCGCCGCCCCCCCGCCGCAGGTCCAGCACATCGGCTGCCCGGAAAACCTGGCCCTGCGTGCCGCTCTTTACGGAGACGGGGCACCGCGGGCCACGCCGCAGATGCGCCTGGCGATCCATGCGATGAACGCGACGATGATGGCGGTGTCGCTGCCGGTCGGTGCCGGGCTGATGACCTATGGCCTCTTGCGCGGTGAAAACCTGCATCTGTCGGCCCGTGCCGTGGCGCTTATCGGCGCGGCCATCGGCATCCTGCAATCGCCTGTCGCGCCCATGATCGGAATCTGATCCTGCAATGACCGACCTGACCCAGGGCCAAGACGCCCCCGCCGATCCCGAGCCCGAGCCCTGGGCCCCCGCCTTTCTTGGTCTTGTCGCCACCGCGGGCCTGTGGTCCTTTGGATTGGCGGCGCTGTCGGGCTGCGCCCTGCCCTGGGCCTGCACGACCGCGGGGCGGATCGACCCCGCGCTTCTGGCGCTACTCCACCGCTAGGTGGAAACAAACCCCGCTTCCAGGATGGAATTGTCATTGTGGCGGAAACCGGGGCCGGTGCCGCCACAATGTCCCTGCGATTCCGCGATTGTTTCGTCTTGGCGCCCCAATCGGCCCCCAGTCTCGACCCAGGAACCAATCGAGCAGAGGCTAAAATGCCCCAGACCCATGTGAGGCCGACCAATACCATCGCGCAACTGCTGTTCGCGCGGACGCCGGTGCTGGACTTCCCGCGGCTTGTCGGTGACCTTGATGCCGCCTTCCGCAACTGCCCCGAAGAGGGGCGCGCCCTGCGCTGGGATCACGACGATCTTGCCGTGCTGGACGTGCAGGCCAGCCGCATCATCCTCAGCTTCGCCGCCGACCTTTCAGGCGCCCATGCCGCCAGCCTGACCGTCGGCGTCGGCTATGGCCCCGGCACCGGGGCGCCGGGGCTGGCCCTGCGGCAATCGACCATCGCCCGGATGATCGTCGAACGCATCGCCGGACGGCATCATCCCGACACCGTCCTGTGGCAGGAGACGGCCGAGGCGCTGGACGAGACCCTGCTTGACCGCCTGACGGCGGCGCAGGACATCCGCAACGCGGCGCCGCTTCGGACCGATCCGCGCGCCCGCGCCCGCTTTGCCGTCGACCAGACGGCCGCCATCGCCCGCACCCCGCGCGCGCCCTCTCTCCGCGACAGCCTGTCGGGCGCCGACCGTCCGGCGCTGACCACCGCCAGCCGCGTGGTGATGAAGGCGCGCGATACCACGCTCGTCATCGCCCGCATGTCGGCACAGGCCTACGAGATCACCCGCGGTCGCCTCGAACGCGCCCGCGATCCGCAGGTCGTGTTGCGCACGATCCTGGGCCTGCCCGCCGCGACCGAGCCGCGCATCCGCCCGCGCCGCGTCGTCCCGGCCTGAGGGTCAGGCCCGCGCCAGACTGGTGTGGATGGTGAAAACCACCGCGCCGGACCGCGGCAGGCGCCGGATCGTCTGCCGCTCGCTGCGCAGATAGGGGGATGTGGGCCGGCCGACCGGGCGGGGGTTCGCCTCGGTATGCGGCTGGAACAGCGCCGGGTCGTCATAGCGCAAGAGGTTGGCGCGCCACAGCGGCCGATCCCCGGGCACCATGTCGAACATCCGCTGCACCCGCGCCGCGATCCCGGCGTCATAGCGCGCCACCGGCACATGGATCCGCCTCAGCGGATGGCCGATCTTTTCGGCCAGCGTCCAGGCGGCGGGAAAGCACAGCAGCGCCGCGGTCAGCACATGTTCGTCGCCCTGCTTCTGATGGATGCAGAAATCCTCCTGCACCAGCCGCGACAGGGTGCCTAGCGGGTCGTCGCGGTCCACCGCCACCGTCACGCCATCGGGGCGGGTCACGCCCTGCCCGACGGCAAAGCCGTGCTGCGGCAGTTCGGCCAGCACGGCATCCAGCAGTTCGTCGCAGGCCGCCTCTGCCCCCGGCAGCACCCCGATCACATCGGCACGGCGCTGCGCCACCAGCCGCGCCTTTTCGGCGATCTGCGCGGCCCAGGCGGCATCGACGCGCAGCCATTCGCCGGGCGCCACCGGATACATCTGCGGCAACCGCGCCTCGGCCGCCGCGATCTGGGCGGGCGGGATAAGGGGGAGAATCCATGGCACATCAGGCATGTGCCCTTCATCGCAACCCCAAAGCCCGCCTGCAAGCCGTTGCGAGCCATCGCGCCGGCGCCTAACCTCCGGACAACCCATGGAGACACCCCAATGCCCGTCATTCTTGCCGTTCTCGCCATCGCCGCCGGGGTGATCTTCTGGACCATGCGCGCCCGCAACGCGGTGGGAGCGGCGCGGGAACTGGCCGACATGGCGGGCGACGTGATGTCGGCCGCCCGCCGCTTCGGCTTTCGCCGGCGTTACAACGAACATCCCGTCGACAGCCTGACCGATGGCGATGTCGCCATCGCCGGGCTGGGCATCGCCTTCATGGAACTGGGCGGCCTGCCGTCGACCCAGCAGCACGAGGCGCTGATGGCAAGCCTGCGCGACCGGCTGGGGCATGGCGCGAAAAAGGCGCAAGAGGCTGTGGTGCTGGGCCGCTGGCTGGTCAACGAATGCGGCGGCCCGGATGCGGGCTTTGCCCGGCTGGGCAAACGGCTGGTCCGCCTGCAGGGCGCGGCGGCGTTCGAACCGGCGACCGGGGTGCTGCGCGATGTGGCGGCCGCCGGTCACGGACAGGTCAGCGACCGCCAGCGCGAGGCGATGGAGGATCTGGTCCGCCTGTTCCGGCCGCGGTGAAATCGGGCGTTTCCTGTCGCTTTCCGGCCTGCCCGCCGCCCCGTTCCGCGCCAGCATCACGGGCAGCGGAGGCAGCCATGCATTACAGCGACAGACGCAAGATCGACCCCCACCGCGGCGACCGGCTGGCCGACGGCAGCCCCAACGACAACGACCGGGTGGAAATCGGGCCGACGCAACTGGCCTTTGCCGAATGGCAGGCTGCGGGGCTGGTGCCGCCCGATCTGACCGCGATGCGGCTCTGGCGCTGGCAACGGCTGACGGCGGCGGTGACAGAGCGCGACATCGGCGGCCTCCTGATGTTCGATCCGCTCAACATCCGCTACGCCACCGACACCACCAACATGCAGCTCTGGAACAGCCACAATCCGTTCCGCGCCTGCCTGCTGTGCGCCGACGGCCATATGGTGATGTGGGAATACCGCAATTCGCCGTTCCTCGTGACCTTCAATCCGCTGGTGACCGAGCTTCGCCATGGCGCCAGCTTCTTCTACAACGTCAGCGGCGACGCGACCGAGGCCGACGCCCGCAGCTTTGCCGCGCAGGTGGACGAGGTGATGCGCCTGCACGCCGGGGCGAACCGGCGGCTGGCGGTGGACAAGATCATGATCCACGGGCTGCGCGCGCTGGAACGCGCCGGGTTCGCGGTGCTCGAGGGCGAGGTGATCACCGAGCGCACCCGCGCCATCAAGGGCCCCGAGGATATCCGCGCCATGCGCTGCGCCCATCACGCCTGCGAAAGCGCCATCGCGGAAATGGAGGCCTTTGCCCGCGCCGAAGTGCCGGGGGGCGGGGTCAGCGAGGATGACATCTGGGCCGAACTGCACAAGGGCAACATCCGCCGCGGCGGCGAATGGATCGAAACGCGGCTGCTCGCCTCGGGTCCGCGCACCAATCCGTGGTTCCAGGAATGCGGGCCGCGGATCGTGCAACCCGATGAAATCGTCGCCTTCGACACCGACCTGATCGGCTGCTACGGGATTTGCGTCGACATTTCGCGGACCTGGTGGATCGGCGACGGCCGGCCCACGAACGAGATGCGCGCGGCCTTTGCCCATGCCCGCGACCATATCGACCAGAACATGGCGATGCTGAAACCCGGGGTGTTGATCCGCGACCTGACCTTCGGCGGCCACCGGCTGGACGACCGCTACTGGAAGCAGAAATATTCCTGCAAGATGCACGGCGTCGGGCTTTGCGACGAATGGCCCTTCGTGCCCTATCCGGATGGCTGGGTCGACGGCGCGTTCGACGTGGAACTGCAGCCCGGCATGGTTCTGTGTGTCGAGGCTTTGGTCAGCCCTGAGGGCGGCGATTTCTCGATCAAGCTGGAAGACCAGGTGCTGATCACCGAGGCCGGGCACGAGAACCTGACGACCTACCCCTTCGACCCGCGGCTGGGCTGAAACCGAAGTCCATATGGACTTCGGCTGCGGTTTCCATATGGAAACCGCTAGCGGGCAAAGGTGGTGTGCATCCGGTAATCCTTCCGTGGCCCCGACACCTGCCAGACCGCTGACCACTCGGGCCAGCGGGCAAAGTCATACTCCACCCGATACAGGTCCGCGCCGCAGGGATGGTCGCTGCCCGCCGCCCGCCCGGCAGGGGTGAAACGGTGGAACGGCCGACCGTCCTCGAACAGCACCGCGACGCCTTCCGCCCCGAACTGCCACAAATAGCCGCGCCGCGCCTCGAACGCGCCGGCGCCGGTCTGCAATATCCCCCGCTCGGCATAGGACAGGCCCCCCGGCACCGGCGCAAAGACCGCGGTGCCGTCGAACCGCCCTGCCCCGGCCAGCCGGTCGTCGATCCGGCGGGCCACCGTCCAGGCGCCGATGAAATCCTCCGGCCCAAGCATCCCTTGCCCCCCGTGCCCGGCAATCCTAGAAGGCCCGCGTCCCCGCTGCCAGAGGTCCTGCCGATGATCCCCCGCTATTCCCGCCCCGAGATGGTCGCCCTCTGGTCGCCCGAGACCCGCTTCCGCATCTGGTTCGAGATCGAGGCCCATGCCTGTGACGCCCAGGCCGCGCTTGGCGTGATCCCGCCAGAGAATGCCGCGGCGGTTTGGAAGGCAAAGGAGGCCACCTTTGACGTGGCCCGCATCGACGAAATCGAGGCGGTGACGAAACATGACGTGATCGCCTTCCTGACCCATCTGGCCGAGATCGTCGGCGCCGACGAGGCGCGCTTTGTCCATCAGGGCATGACCAGTTCCGACGTGCTGGACACCACGCTGAACATCCAGCTCGTCCGCGCCGCCGATATCCTGCTGGCCGACCTTGACCGGGTGCTGGCCGCGCTGAAAAAGCGCGCCTACGAACACAAGGACACGATCCGCATCGGCCGCAGCCACGGCATCCATGCCGAACCGACGACCATGGGCCTGACCTTCGCCCGCTTCCATGCCGAGATGGACCGCAACCGCGCCCGCCTGCGCGCCGCGCGGGCCGAGGTCGCGACCGGGGCGATTTCCGGCGCCGTCGGCACCTTTGCCAATATCGACCCGGCGGTCGAGGCGCATGTCTGCAAGATGATGGGTCTAACGCCCGAACCGATCAGCACGCAAGTGATCCCGCGCGACCGCCATGCGATGTATTTCGCCACCCTTGGCGTCATCGCCAGCAGCATGGAAAACCTCGCCATCGAAATCCGCCACATGCAGCGGACCGAAGTGCTTGAGGCCGAGGAATATTTCAGCCCCGGCCAGAAGGGGTCAAGCGCCATGCCGCACAAGCGCAATCCGGTGCTGACCGAAAACCTGACCGGCCTCGCCCGGCTGGTGCGCATGGCGGTGGTCCCGGCGATGGAGAATGTGGCGCTGTGGCACGAGCGTGACATCAGCCATTCCAGCGTCGAACGCGCCATCGGACCGGATGCGACGGTCACGCTGGACTTTGCCCTGAACCGGCTGGCCGGCGTCATCGAAAAGCTGGTGGTCTATCCCGGGAACATGCTGAAGAACCTCAACAAATTCAGCGGTCTTGTCATGTCGCAGCGCGTGCTTCTGGCTCTGACGCAGGCCGGTGTCAGCCGCGAGGATGCCTATCGGCTGGTGCAGCGCAACGCGATGAAGGTCTGGGAACAGGGGGCGGATTTCAAGGCCGAGCTTCTGGCCGACCCCGAGGTGACAGCGGCGCTTTCGCCTGCCGAGATCGAAGAGAAATTCGATCTGGCCTACCACACCAAACATGTCGACACGATCTTTGCGCGGGTGTTCGGCACGGCCGAAGGCGCATAGACCCGCCGCGGGCCGGCCCACCCCCCGGTGGCCGACCCCGCAAGGGGAATCCGGAATCACGCCATGGCGGGCGCGTGAACCACGGCATGTTGCGGCAAATGCGTCGGCCGCGGCGCGGCGACGGCATCTCGGCCGGCGGGCATCGCCAGAACGGCATATTGCCGACCGTCATCATTGCGATAGGGCTCGCCGATGCGTTCGGCCGCATAGCCCAGTTGCCGCAACGCCCGCATCAGCGCCAGCGGCGACAGCGACATCAGCCGGTTGGCGCCGGCATTGCCCGCAACCTCGATCAGGCCGTCGACGATCAGCGACAGGCACAGGCTGCGGTCGGCATGGGCGCGCAACTCGTCCGAGATCACCAGCCGCGTGCATTCCCAGACCCGCGGGTTCGCCACCTCGCCGCCCATGATGTCGGCGGGAATGTCGACCAGCTTGCCCTGCACCGCGTCGCGCAGCATGTAGGTATGGCTGCCCCAGGCCGCAGTGGTCGCCATCGCCCGCGCCCCGCCCACGACTTGGCCGTCGACCAGGACCAGCGAATACCAGGCCAGCGGGTTGTCGTACTGGTCCATTTCCACGTCGTCGTCATGAGGAATGTCCCAGCCCAACTGGTCGACGAAGAAGCGTTTGCGCAGGCGCAGGAAGTCGTAGAACGCCGTCCCGTAGAGGTGGAGCGATTTCATGTTGAAGGTGATGTGGTCCATTCGTGCTCTCCTTAGTGGAGAGTCCATTTAGACTCGACATCTCTTAATTGTTGATTCACCTCTGCCGTGTTTTCCCCTTGCGGGACGAAAATATTCCTGTTGCGGACGGCAACGGGCAGCGAACGCCCCTCTGCGCGGGGGCGCAACGGCATGATTCTGCCGACACGGGGGGCGAATCACCCCGACGATTCGCAGACCGGAAAAGGGATCAGATCAGGCCATAGCCCCGGGCCAGGGTCGCCGCCTGCGCGCCGGTCGCGGCGCCCAGCTTGACCTTGGCGTTCTTGAGCCGCTGCTTGACAGCGCCCTCGGTCACGCCCAGTTCGTGCGCGATCTGCTTGAGCCGCATCCCGTCCTTGACCATGCGCAACGCCTCGAGTTCCGCCTGGGTCAGGTTGGTCGGCGGTTCGCGGTCCTGATGCAGCTGGATGACATGCGCCTCGAGCAGGCCCATCTCGTCATCGGTATATTCGCGGTCGGCGCGGACAAAGCTGCCGAACGACCGCAGGCCGGCGGAATTGTCGTCGAACACCGACATGGCGACGCCATAAAGCAGCCCGTGGTCGCGGGCATGGTTCATGATGTTGCGCGGATCGGCGACGGGAATGGCGCTCCAGCGGATGGCGCCGGCGTTCTGGTAACACCAGCGGATCACCGGATCGAACAGCATGAAGCGTTCGCGGGTATAGTATTCGACCCATTCCGGGGGAAAGGCGTTGATCTCTTCCATAGGGAAGGCAAAGCCCACGCGCAGCGCAAGATAGTAGCCGACCGGGGCAAGTTCCCGCATCGTTTCAGCTTTCAGCAATGTGGCCATGCTGTCGCCCCACTTCCGGGCGCCCCCTGCCCGCCCTTGTCACCTGCCTCGCTCGCATAATATGGTGATACAATCATTGTGCTCTGTTACACGCGTCTGAAGCAATATTGCCTTGCGGCACCACGGGCAACCTTAAAGCGAGTGGACGGAATTATTCATGCACGACCAGGCAGAAATCCTACTCACAGTCGAAAAACTGACCGCTCTCGCGCCGACCGGCTATGCGATCGCACAACATGTGCGCTTCACGACGCCGACCTTCCTGTTCCAGACCTATCCCCGCGAATGGATCGAGGTCTATACCCAGCGCGGCTATGTCATGTCGGATCCGACGGTGATGTGGGGATTCTCGAACACCGGGCGGGTGCGCTGGTCGGAGCTTGCGGCACAGGACAGCGCCGGGATGCTCGCGGAATCGGCGGCGCATGGGATGCGCTATGGCTTTACCCTTGCCACCGACCGCGGCGGCAGCCAGAGCCTCGCCTCGTTCACCCGTGGCGACCGCGATTTCACCGATGCCGAAATCGACCAGATCGAGGGGCTGTTCCTTGACCTGCATGATGCCACCACCGATCTTGCCGGCCTTGCCCCTGAAACGCGCGAGGCGCTCAAGCGGATGTCGATCACCTTCACCCATCCCTCGGGCGGCTAGGCTTCAGTCTTTGTTCACCTTCGGTCCCTAGTCTGCAGGAAAGACAAGGGAACCGGAGACTGCCCCATGACCGCATCGCCCGCGCTGATGTCCGACCGCCCGGCGCCGCCCCTGCGCGATTCGGGCCTGATCGACCGACGGCGCAAGGCGGCGATCCTTGTCCAGCTTCTGCTGGCCGACGGACAGAAGCTCGCCCTGTCCCGCCTGCCCGAGGATGTGCAGATCAACCTGACCCGCGAACTGGCCGCGCTGCGGCTGGTCGACAAGGACACCCTGCATGCCGTGGCCGAGGAATTCGCCCGCGAGATCGAACAGGTCGGTCTTGCCGCGGTCGGCGGCGTCGAAGGCGCGCTGGCCGCGCTCTCGGGCCAGATCAGCCCCGGCGCGCAGGCCCGTCTCAAGCGCGAGGCGGCCGAGGCGCGGGGCACCGATCCCTGGGCGCAGATCGCCGACATGGCACCGGCCGACCTGGTGCCGCTGGTCGACCGCGAAAGCACCGAGGTGGCGGCGGTGGTGCTGTCGAAACTGCCCGTCGCCCGCGCGGCCGAACTGCTGGCGCTGCTTCCCGGCGAAAAGGCCCGGCGCATCACCTATGCGATGTCGCAAACCGCCGATATCCGGCCCGAAGCCGTGGCCCGCATCGGCCAGGCGCTGGTGCAGGACTATGGCCCGCGCGCCAGCCCGGCCTTTGCCGTGCCGCCGGTGCAGCGCGTCGGCGCCATCCTCAACTTCAGCCAGGCCGCGACCCGCGATTCGGTACTGGAATCCCTGGCCGAGACCGATGCAGGCTTTGCCGAACAGGTGCGCCGCGCGATCTTTACCTTTGCCGACATCCCCGAACGGGTGACCAAGGTCGAGGTGCCGCGCGCGATCCGCGGCATCGAGAACGCCGTGATGGTGACGGCGCTGGCCTTTTCGCTGGCGCAGGGCGGCGCCGATGCGGCGGCGGCCGAATTCATCCTGGCCAACATGTCGCAGCGGATGGCCGAAACCCTGCGCGAGGAAATCGCCGAACGCGGCCGCATCCGCCGCGCCGATGGCGAAGGGGCGCAGGGCACCATCGTTGCCGCGATCCGCGAAAAGGCCGATTCCGGCGAGGTGACCCTGATCCAGCATGAGGAGCCGGAGATCTAGCCGGGCCGTCCTGACGCCGTGGTGTCCGCGGCCCTTGGGGGCATGCTACGGTGCGGATACACCCCCGGTCCACGGAGCCAGGATCGAAATTCCCGAATTTCGATCGGCCCAGCCAAAATTCTGGAATTTTGGCCGGCGCCCGTCGACGCATCCGGCCAACCGCTGCGTCTTGGCAGCCCCCCGCGCCTCGCCTATCTCTGCCCGCGACAGGGGGGCCGATGGCGCAGGACAAGGGGACCACGGGCAGTCCGGGCGACTGGATTGCCGACAAGGCGCTGCGCGGCCTGATCGCCGCCCTGCGCCTGCTGCCCTATGCCGCGCGCGTCCGCTTCATGGGCTGGCTTATGCGCCGGGTGGTCGGGCCGCTGGCCGGATACCGCGCCCGCGCCCGCGGCAACCTGGCCGAGACATTTCCCGACTGGCCCGAGGCGCGGCGGCGCGCCGTGGCCGATGCCGCGCTCGACAATTTCGGCCGCACCGTGATCGAGAACTATTCCGGCACCGAACTGGCCGCCCGCCTTGCCGGCACGACAGCCGAAGGCGAGGGGCTGGCCGCTGCCAGGGCGGCCCATGCCGCCGGCCAGCCGGTGATCTTCGTCACCGGCCATTTCGGCAATTACGAAGCGCCGCGCCATGTGCTGGACGCCGCCGGCCTGACCATCGGCTGCATCTACCGCGCCATGGGCAACCCTTTCTTCAACGCCCATTACGTCCGCACCCTGGAACAGGTCTCGGGGCCAAGTTTCGAACGCGGCCGCGGCACCGCCGGCTTTGTCCGCCACCTGCGCAGCGGTGGCATGGCGGTGCTTCTGTTCGACGTGCATGACACCAATGGCGTGCCGGTCGATTTCCTGGGCCGGCCGGCGATGACCACCACCTCGCCCGCCGATCTGGCGCTGCGTTATGGCGCCGTCGTCATCCCCTATTTCGGCATCCGCCGCCCCGACGGTCTTGGCTTCGACATCCGGGTCGAGGCGCCGATCCCCCCCGGCGATCCGCTGGCGATGATGCGGGAAATGACCGCGCGGCTTGAGGCGCGGATTGCCGAACATCCCGGCCAGTGGTTCTGGGTCCACCGCCGCTGGAAACCGGAAAAGCGCCGGAGGGTCAGCGCAGTTCCGCCGCCGCAATGATCCGGCCCGGCCCCGGTTCCTGCAGGATCACCACCGCCGGCTCGTCACCCGGCGCTTCCGTGGTCAGCGACAGCGGAGCGGCGCCGTCCCAGTCGCCCAGCACCTGCCAGTCGGTGACGACATTGGCATAGGTGTGGGTCTGCCCGGCATTTTCGCCGCCCAGGATCTCGACCTGCGCCAGGGGCAGGAAACGGACCAGCTGCACCACCACCGGCTGCGCCAGCCTTTCCGCCGAATCGGCCGCGATAACGAAACCGCCGCCCTCGCGTACCAGCGTCAGCGTCACCATCGGCGCCTGTTCGGCCTGGGCCGCGACCAGGGCCATCACCGCCATCGGATCGGCGCCGATGACCCGGTCGGTGCCGCCGACAATCAGCTGCGGCGTATAGACCATCCGCTCGCCGGCGGCGACGGCATAGGATTGCTGCCGTGCGGTGAACAGCGCCGAACCGAACGTGTCCTCCCAGCCGATATAGTCCCAGTAGTCGACATGCAGGGCGAGCGGAATCACCCCCTCGACCGCCACCAGGTCGCGCAGCATGTCATCCGCAGGCGGGCACGAGGCGCAGCCCTGCGAGGTGAAAAGCTCGACCACCACCGGCGCGCCTTCGCCCCGCGCGATGCCCGCCGCAAGGGACAGGGCCGCAAGGGCGGCAAAGGCGGGCGCAAGCTGCATGGGTTCCCCAAGGCAATTTCGGTCCAGCGAGATTTATTGCCTTGCCGGGTCAACTGCCAATCAATGAATTGCGACGATGCTGCGAACGCGGCATCACTGCGGCACCACAACACGCAAAAGGGCGTTCCGCGCCCTTGGCAAGCATTGTGTGCAATAGTATACCGCGACCGACCCGCCGATCCGCCCGGACCGGAGATAAGCCAGAAGCCAGGAAGGGACGCCCCATGCCCATCGTTGTTGGCCACGACAGCGCCAAGACCCGCCGCAGCCTGACCGCCGGCGGCCAGACGCTTGCCTTTTACTCGATCCCCGCTGCGCAAGAGGCCGGCCTTGGCGATTTCAGCCGGCTGCCCGCCTCGCTGAAAGTGGTGCTGGAAAACCTGCTGCGGTTCGAGGACGGCGGATTCTCGGTCTCGGTCGATGACATCCGCGCCTTCGGCGACTGGGCGGCGCAGGGCGGCAAGAACCCCCGCGAGATCGCCTATCGCCCCGCCCGCGTGCTGATGCAGGACTTTACCGGCGTTCCGGCGGTGGTCGATCTTGCCGCGATGCGCGACGGCATCATCGGCCTTGGCGGCGATGCGCAGAAGATCAACCCGCTGAACCCGGTCGATCTGGTCATCGACCATTCGGTGATGATCGACGATTTCGGCAACCCGCGCGCCTTCCAGAAGAACGTCGATCTGGAATACGAACGCAACCTTGAACGCTATGTCTTCCTGAAATGGGGGCAGAAGGCGTTCAACAACTTCCGCGTGGTGCCGCCCGGCACCGGCATCTGCCACCAGGTCAACCTTGAATATCTGGCGCAGACGGTCTGGACCGACACCGACCAGTCGGGCGCGACAGTGGCCTATCCCGACACGCTGGTCGGCACCGATTCGCACACGACCATGGTCAACGGCCTTGCCGTCCTTGGCTGGGGCGTCGGCGGGATCGAGGCCGAGGCGGCGATGCTGGGCCAGCCCGTCTCGATGCTGATCCCCGAGGTGGTGGGCTTCAAGCTGACCGGCCGGATGGTCGAGGGCACCACCGCCACCGACCTCGTGCTCAAGGTCGTCGCCATGCTGCGCAAGCATGGCGTGGTGAACAAGTTCGTCGAATTCTACGGCGAGGGGCTGGATCACCTGCCGCTGGCCGACCGGGCGACGATTGCCAACATGGCCCCCGAATACGGCGCCACCTGCGGCTTTTTCCCGATCGACAATGAAACCCTGCGCTATCTGCGCAATACCGGCCGGGACGAGGCGCGGATCGCCCTGGTCGAGGCCTATGCCAAGGAAAACGGCATGTGGCGCGGCGCCGATTACGCGCCGGTCTATACCTCGACGCTCGAGCTGGACATGGCCGGGATCGTGCCCGCCATCTCGGGCCCCAAGCGGCCGCAGGATTACCTGCCGCTGACCGATTCGGCGCGCAAGTTCTATGAGGTGGTGGCAAGCTATCGCGGCATCGACGTCTCGGCCGATGCGGCCGAGATGGTGGACGAAGGCGGCACCCGCCTGGCCACGAAGGATTGCCGCAAGACGGTGCCGGTCGAGGGCAAGGATTTCACCATCCGCGACGGATCGGTGGTCATCGCGGCGATCACCTCGTGCACCAACACCTCGAACCCCTATGTCATGATCGGCGCCGGGCTGGTGGCGCGCAAGGCGCGGGCGCTGGGCCTGACGCGCAAGCCCTGGGTCAAGACCTCGCTGGCGCCGGGGTCGCAGGTGGTGGGCGAATACCTCCAGGCCGCCGGCCTGCAAGAGGATCTCGATGCCATCGGCTTCAACCTGGTCGGCTATGGCTGCACCACCTGCATCGGCAATTCCGGGCCCTTGGGCGATCCGGCGATCTCGAAGGCGATCAACGACAACGATCTGGTGGCGACCGCGGTCCTGTCGGGCAACCGCAATTTCGAAGGGCGCATCAGCCCCGATGTGCGGGCCAATTTCCTGGCCAGCCCGCCGCTGGTCGTGGCCTATGCCATTGCCGGCGACCTGAACATCAACCTGACCCGCGATCCCATCGGCCAGACGCCTGACGGCCGCGACGTGTTCCTGAAAGACATCTGGCCGACCCAGCGCGAGATCGCCGATCTGGTCGATACCGTGGTCACGCGGCAGATGTTCCAGACCAAATACGCCGATGTGTTCAAGGGCGACGAAAAGTGGCAGGCCGTCGAAGTCACCGAGCGCGAGACCTATGACTGGCCGCCGGCCTCGACCTATATCCAGAACCCGCCCTATTTCCGCGGCATGTCGCGCGAGGCCGGGGTGATTTCCGATGTGGTCGGCGCGCGCGTGCTTGCCGTGCTGGGCGACATGATCACCACCGACCACATCAGCCCCGCCGGCTCGTTCAAGCCGACGACGCCGGCCGGGAAATACCTGCTCGACCGGCAGGTGCCGGTGAAGGACTTCAACTCCTACGGCTCGCGCCGCGGCAACCACGAAGTGATGATGCGCGGCACCTTTGCCAATATCCGCATCCGCAACGAGATGCTGGACGGGGTCGAGGGCGGCTATACGCTTGGCCCCGACGGGCAGCAGACCTCGATCTTCGACGCCTCGATGGAATATCAGGCGGCCGGCGTGCCGCTGGTGATCTTCGGCGGCATCGAATACGGCGCCGGTTCGTCGCGCGACTGGGCGGCCAAGGGCACCAACCTTCTGGGCGTCAAGGCGGTGATCGCCGAATCGTTCGAGCGGATCCACCGTTCGAACCTGGTCGGCATGGGCGTGATCCCGTTCGAGTTCACCGAGGGCCAGACCCGCAAGTCGGTGGGGATCAAGGGCGACGAAAGCGTGACGATCACCGGCCTTGCCGGCGATTTCAAGCCGCTCAGCATCGTCGAGGCGGTCATCACCTCGCCCGACGGCACGGTCAAGACGATCAACGTCAAGGCCCGCGTCGATACCGAGGTCGAGATCGAATACCTCAAGAACGGCGGTGTGCTGCATTATGTGCTGAGGAATCTGGCGCGGGCGTCCTAGCTGCATTCGGCCCCGGTTTCGGGCCGGGGCCGAATGCCTTGGGTTAACTGCGGAACCTGTGCCCGCAGGCGACCAGCGTCAGCCGGGTCGCGGCATCGGCCGAGGACGGGGCCGAGCCCGTCATCCGGTCGGGGCCGGGATCGTGCGGGGCCGCCTGCGGCCTTGGCCGGAAGGCGACCAGAAACTGGCCGACGGCACGCAGGATGAAGGCGAAGGGCGGGATCGGGGCGGAACGGTCGGTCATGGCGGCTGTCCTTCTGCAAACGGGATGCCGTCAGGATCGCGCCGCCGGGGGCGGCAAGTTGAGTGCGGGACCTGAAGCGGTCCGCTACAGGTTCTGAACTGGATCGCCCCGCCCCATCCGCGCTAGGGTCCGAGGATCGGCAGGGAGGCACCGCCATGTCCGGCAAACCCTATGGCATGATCTGCCCCATCACCCGCGCCTGCGAAATGCTCGAACCGCGCTGGACGATTCCGATCCTTGTCGGCCTCTGGGCCGGCTGCACGAGATTCAACGATCTGCGGAGGGAGGTCGGCAGCATCTCTCCCTCGCTCCTGTCGCGGCGGCTGAAAGAGCTGGAGGCGATGGGATTTGTCGAGCGCGTCGTCGACCGGGCCACCGGATCGGTCGATTATCTGCGCACCGATGCGGCGATCGCGCTGGAACCGGCGCTGAACGAGCTGGCACGATGGGCGCAATGCCACATCGACGCCGAAACGGCGCTGTGCACCGCCACGGTATCGAACCTGATGTGGAAGATGCGCAACCATTTCATCGCCGAGGCCCTGCCCCACCGGCGGCTGGTGATCCAGTTCCATTTTGCCGACAAAGGGCTGGAATACGACACTTACTGGGCCATCATCCGGCCCGGATTCCCGGTCGAAACCTGCTCCTCGATCCCCGGCTACGACATCGACCTCTATGTCGAGACCAGCCGGGTCTCGCTCCACGGCATCCTTCTGGGCCGCACCACCATCGACCGGGAAAAAGCCAGCGGCGCGCTGTTCCTGTCGGGCGATCCGGTGCTGTCGCGGACCATCCACCGCTGGCTCAAGATCAGCGATTATGCGCGGTTCGAGGGTATCGTCATGCTGCCCGAGGGCGGCCGGAAGGTGGCGCGGGCGTCGTGACGCGGGCCGATTTCCATATGGAAATCGCAGGCGAAGTCCATATGGACTTCGCCCCCGGTCACGCGGTGTAGGCGGTATCCCCGCGCAAAAGCGCCGAAATCTCCTCGACCTTTTCGGCCAGCAGCTCGCGGTCGCCACGGGTTTCCACGTTCAGCCGCAGCATGTTCTCGGTGTTCGAGATGCGCAGGTTCACCCGCCAGTCGCCCATGTCGAGGCTGATGCCGTCCAGCCGGTCGCTTGCCCGCGCCTGCGGCAGATAGGCGGCCTCGAACCGGGCGGTGGCCGCCTCCTTGTCCTCGATGGCGAAATTGATCTCGCCCGAGGACGGGAAGCGCGCCCGCATGTCGGCGACCAGTTCCGACAGCGGCTTGCCCGACCGGCTGACCAGTTCGGCGACCAGCAGCCAGGGGATCATCCCCGAATCGCAATACATGAAGGCGCGGAAATAATGATGCGCCGACATCTCGCCACCATAGACGGCATCGACCTCGCGCATCCGCGCCTTGAGATGGGCGTGGCCGGTGCGTGACACCACCGGCTGGCCGCCGCCGGCCGTCACCACATCGACGGTGTTCCACATCACCCGCGGGTCATGGACGATGCGGGCGCCGGGTTCCTTGTCCAGAAAGGCGCGCGCCAGCAGGGCCACGACATATTCGCCGTCGATGAAGGCGCCCTTTTCGTCGAAAAAGAAGCAGCGGTCGAAATCGCCGTCCCAGGCGACGCCCATGTCGGCGCCATGGGCCACCACCGCATCGGCGGTCTGCGGCTGGTTTTCGGGCAGAAGCGGGTTCGGGATGCCGTTGGGGAATTTGCTGTCGGGATCGTGGTTCACCCGGACAAAGGCAAAGGGCGCGTCGATGGCATCCAGCCGTTCGGCGATGGCGTCAAAGGCCGGGCCGGCGGTGCCATTGCCGGCATTGACCAGAATCGTGAGCGGCCGCAGCCCCACCGGATCCAGATAGGCCACCACCCGGTCGGCATATTCGTCGCGCGGGTTCTCGCGGCGCAGCGCGCCCTGGGGCCGGGGCGGGCCGAAATCGCCGGCCGCCACCAGATCGCGGATCGCGTTCAGCCCGGTTTCGCCCGAGATCGGCCGCGCCCCTTCGCGCACCATCTTGATGCCGTTGTAATTGATCGGGTTGTGGC
This sequence comes from uncultured Rubellimicrobium sp., assembly GCA_964540965.1. Classification (GTDB taxonomy): domain Bacteria; phylum Pseudomonadota; class Alphaproteobacteria; order Rhodobacterales; family Rhodobacteraceae; genus JADYZU01. Next base: position 48,792 of record CAZIOT010000019.1, read on the forward strand.
TGGCCGTGACCATGAGGCCGCCGCCGGCGCCGTAATGCTCGGTTGCGAAATAGACTTCCTCGGTGCCGCACAGGCCAAGGTCGATCACATCGACGCCTTCGTCGCGCAGCCCCTGGATCAGCGCGGTCTGCAATCCGGGCGAACTTTCGCGGATGTCGCGCCCCGTCACCACCATGCCGGGGGTCAGCACCCGGGCAAAGCCTCGGCCGACCTTGTAGGCCAGCGCCTGGTCCATCTCGGTGCCCAGACGGCCCCGGATGTCATAGCTCTTGAAACAGCTCAGATCGGCCATCTGGCGCGCGTGCCTCGCTCGGGTCTTACGGGCGGCCAGCTATCCAGAAATATTGCGAAATGCCAAGGACAAACACTAACCGCCCTGCCCTTGCACCGCCGCCTCGAGTGCGGGGAGGAAACGCTGCTCCAGATCGCTGCCGACCAGCGGCCCGGCATAGCGGAACAGCACGGTGCCGTCGCCGGCCACGATGAAGGTTTCCGGCGGCGCCGTGACCCCCCAGTCGATCGAGGCCCGCCCCGAGGGATCAAAGCCGGTGGCGAAGAAGGGATTGCCTTCCTCGGCCAGATAGGCGCCGGCGTTGTCGGCGACATCGCGGAAGTTGATGCCGGCAACGCGATAGCCCTGTTCGGACAGCCGCATCAGTTCGGGATGCTCGGCGCGGCAGGGCGGGCACCAGCTGGCCCAGAAGTTGATGATGGTCACCTCGCCTGTCCGCAGGCTGGCATCGGTCAGCGCGACGGTGCCCGCCATCCCTTCGGCCGGGACCGCTGGCGCCGGCTGGCCGATGAAGGTCGAGGGCAGTTGCCCGTCGTCATCGCGCAGCATCCCGGCGGCAAAGAGGCCGGCCAGGGCGGCAAAGACCACCGGCGGGATCAGCAACAGGGGCTTAACCGCCATCGCGCTGCCTTTCGATGGCTTCAAGCTCGGCCTTGACCCGGCGGGCGCGGGCAAAGGACAACCCGACCAGCAACGCCAGCGCCGCAAGGCTCACGCCCCAGGCCGACAGGACGACGGTGGCATATTCCCCCAGCATCACGCCTCGGCCCGTTGCAGCCGCGCGCTCAGCGCGGCAATTCGCCGGACGCGGATTTCGGTGATCGTCCGTTGCAGCACCAGCGCGACGAACAGCGCCACGAACCCCGCCATCGCGACGACCAGCGGCAGCCAGTAGACATCGGCGACATTCTCGCGCGCGTCCATCGACAGCGAGGCGCCCTGATGCAGGCCCTGGTTCCAGAACAGCACCGCATAGCGCGACAGAAGCGCAAAGACCGATCCGACGATACACAGGATCGAGGTCAGGTCGGCGGCGGTATCGGGGTCGGGGATCGCGGCCCAGAGGGCGATATAGCCGATGTAGAACAAAAACAGGATCAGGAACGAGGTCAGCCGCGGATCCCATTCCCACCATGTCCCCCACATCGGCTGGCCCCAGATCGCCCCGGTGGCCAGCGCGATGATGGTCATGGTCATGCCGACCGGCGCCGCGGCACGGGCCGCCAGCGCGCTGACGTGATGCCGGCGGACCAGCCACACCAGCGAGGTCACCACCATCATGATCCAGGCATTGATGGCGACAAAGGCGCTGGGCACATGGACATAGATGATCTTGACGGTCGAACCGAAATTCTCGGCCTCGGGCGTGAAGAAAAAGCCCCAGATCAGGCCGATGCCAAGGCCAAGCGCGGCAAGGCCATAGACCCGGGGCACCCAGGGCCCGAAGGTCTCGGTGAACTTCTTGGGGTTGGCATATTCCCAAAGCGACATGGTGCTTCCTTAGCGCGGGCAGCGGGCGGGCCGCAATGCCCGCTCACCTGAGATTGACCCGCAGCACGGCGGCCGTGGCAAAGGGCAGCGCCGCGACCGAAAGAAGCGTGATCCCGGCAAGCAGCATGAGCGGCGTGGCGACCGCCGCCCCTTCGGCTCCGCGACGAGTGACTTCGGCGCCGAAGATCAGCGTCGGCACATAGAGCGGCAGCACCAGCAACGACAGGAGAAGCCCGCCGCGGCGCAGGCCCACGGTCAGCGCGGCACCGAAGCAACCGATGATCGACAGGGCCGGGGTGCCGGTCATCAGGCTGACGAACAGCCACAGATAGCCGCCGGGCGCGAGGTTCAGCAGCACACCCAGCACCGGCGCCGCCAGCGCCAGCGGCAGCCCGGTGGTCAACCAGTGCGCCAGCGCCTTGGCCAGCGCCAGCCCCTCGCCCGGCAGGGGCGCAGTGGCAATCAGCGGCAGCGAGCCGTCCTCGTGATCCAGCGCAAAGATGCGGTCGAGCGACAGGAGCGCGGCCAGAAGCGCCGCGACCCAGAGCACGCCCGGCGCGACCGGGCGCAGCACCGCGGTATCGGGGCCGATGCCGAAGGGCACCAGCACCACGACGATCAGGAAAAACGCCAGGCCCAGGCCGAAACCGCCGCCGGCGCGCACCGCCAGCCGCAGGTCGCGGACGATGACCGCGATCACAGAAAGGCCTCGTCGGCGCCGCCCGGCGCATCGGCGGCGGCGCGGAACGGCGTCAGCTCCAGCACCGGCGCATCAAGGCCAAGGTCGATATGAGTGGCGATGACGGCGATGCCGCCCTGCGCCAGATGCCGGTCGCGCAGCCAGCGGGCAAAGCCCGCGACCGAGGCGGCGTCAAGCGAGACGGTGGGTTCGTCCAGCAGCATCACCGCCTGCCCGGTCACCGCCAGCCGCGCAAGGCCCAGCCGCCGCTTTTGCCCGGCCGACAGGGTGCCGCCCGGCCGGTTGCGCAAGCCGGTCAGATCGAAATCGGCAAAGACCTGATCGGACAGCGGCCGGCGATAGAGGTCGGCCCAGAAACGCAACGTCTCGGCCACCGTCAGTTGCGCCTTTACCCCGTCGGCATGGCTGGCATAGGCGGCGTCCTCGCCCGCGCCGGTAATGCTGCCCGACAGGGGCGGCTGCAACCCGGCCAGCGTGCGCAAGAGCGTAGTCTTGCCGATGCCGTTCGGGCCGCGCAGCACCAGCGCCTGACCCGACGCCACGGCAAAGGACAGCCCGGCCAGCACCGGCACGCCGCCGCGGGCGACCGACAGGTTGGTGACGGACAGGCCCTGCATCCGTCAGACCGGAAGTGCGGCCAGACCGATGCGGCGGCCTTCCGACAGAAGCACGTTGTAGGACCGGCAGGCGGCGGGCGAGGCCATGAACTCGACCCCGATCCCGGCCGCCTCAAGCGCCTGCCGGAACGCGATGGGCGGGGGCTGCATCGCCGCGCCGGTGCCGACGAACAGCACGTCGATCTGCGGCGCCGCGGCGATCAGCGCCGCGGTATCGTGATACCCCGCCCAATCGGCGACACCGGCAGGCAGCACGGTGACCGCACCGCGCCGCACCTGACCGCCGATGCGAAAGAACCCCGGACCATAGCCATCGACCGGCAACCGCCCGTCGAACCTGGTCTCGGTCATGCGCATCGGTCAGTTGCCGATATTGGCATAGGGGCCGACATCGGCCTTCTTTTCCTTGGACCAGTCGCGGGTGACGCCCAGCCGCAGCACCACGACCGAGGCGACATAGATCGTCGAATAGACCCCGATCAGCACGCCGACCAGCATGGCGGTGACAAAGCCGCGGATCACGTCGCCGCCGAATACCCACAGGGCCAGCAGCGCCAGAAGCACGGTGACCGAGGTCATGACCGTGCGGGCCAGCGTTTCGTTCAGGGTCAGGTTCAGCAGGTCCACCAGCGGCATCTGCTTGTACTTCATCAGGTTCTCGCGCACCCGGTCAAAGACGACCACGGTGTCGTTGACCGAATAGCCGATGATGGTCAGCACCGCCGCCACCGTGGTCAGGTCGAATTTCAGCTGGAACACCGACCAGACCCCGACCACGACGAACGCGTCATGCGCGAGCGAGATCGCGGCGCCCAGGCCGAACTGCCATTCGAAACGCAGCCAGATATAGAACATGATGCCGATCGTCGCCCCGATCAGCGACAGCGCCGCCTTCCAAACCAGCTCGCCCGAGACCTTGCCCGACACCGATTCGGCCGAGGTGAAATGCACCGCCGGGTCGATGGCCTTGAGCGCCGTCTCGACTTCGTTCAGCTGATCGGCCGACAGCGCCGGATCCTCCTCGCCGCTTGACAGGCGGATCTGCACGACATGCTGATCGGCGGCGAACGAGGGGTCAAAGACCTCGGTGATGGTGGCATCGCTAAACGGCAGGCCCTCCAGCGTCTCGCGATATTGCGCAAGGTCGATGGCGTTCGACGATTCGGCGCGGATCGCGGTGCCGCCGGTAAAGTCGATGCCCAGGTTGAAGCCCTGATACAGGATCGAGCCGATGCCGATCAGCGTCAGGATGGCGGAAAGGCCAAAGGTCCAGCGCCACCAGCGGAAAAAGTCGATCCGGGTGACGGTGGGGACAAGTTTCAGACGGAACGCCATGGCGGGCCTCAGACCTGAAGGGTTTTCGGACGCCGCCAGTTGAACCAGGCGACCAGAAGGATCCGCGTGACATAGACCGCGGTGAACATCGTGGTGAAGATGCCGATGCCCAGCGTCACCGCAAAGCCCCGCACCGGGCCCGATCCCAGCGCGAACATGATCCCCGCCGACAGAAGCGAGGTGATGTTGGCATCGACGATGGCGGAAATGGCGCGTTCAAAGCCCAGTTCGATCGACCGTGCCGGGTTGCGCCCCTCGCGCAATTCGTCGCGGGTGCGTTCATAGATCAGCACGTTGGCGTCCACCGCCATGCCCATGGTCAGCACGATGCCGGCGATGCCGGGCAGCGTCAGCGTCGCCCCCAGGATCGACATCGCGGCGACGACAAGGGTGATGTTGGCGGCCATCGCCAGATTGGCGACCATGCCGAACACGAGGCCGTAGGACAGCACCATATAGATCGCGACCAGCGCAAAGCCGACCATGCCGGCGATGCGCCCGGCGTTGATGCTGTCCTGACCCAGTTCCGGCCCGATGGTGCGTTGCTCGACAAAGATCAGCTCGGCCGGCAGGGCGCCGGCGCGCAGCACGATGGCCAGTTCGGTCGATTCCTCGATGGTGAAACTGCCGGTGATGATGCCCGAACCGCCGGGGATGGCCGAATTGATCGTCGGCGCCGAGACGACCTGATCGTCCAGCACGATGGCAAAGGGATTGCCGACATTGGCAGAGGTATATTCGCCGAAGATCCGCGCGCCATGGGCGTTGAAGCGGAACGTGACCGCCGGATTGCCGTTCTGGTCGAACGAGGGCTGGGCATCGACCAGATCCTCGCCGGTCAGCACCGGGGCGCGTTCGACGATGTAATAGACGCCGTCTTCGTCCTGCGACGGCAGCACGACATTGCCCGGCCCCGGCGCGGCCTCGGCATCGCCGGTGCGGCCGACGACCGAGTTGAAGGTCAGTTGCGCCGTCTGCCCGATGAGAGAGATCACCTCGTCCACCGACCCGACACCCGGCACCTGGATCAGGATGCGGTCCTGCCCCTGGCGGATGATCGTCGGTTCGCGGGTGCCGGCTTCGTCGATGCGGCGGCGGACGATTTCAAGGCTTTGCGCCACGGTGCGGTCGTCCGACGCCGCCTTTTCCGCGTCCGACAGCGCGATGGTGATCGTGTCGCCGCTGGCGGTGGCGGTGATGTCGGTCGATCCGACCCCGGTCAGCGTGGTGACCGGCTGCGCCAGGCCACGGACGATTTCCAGCGCCCGCGCGATCCCCTCGGGGCGCGAGATGCGGACATGAAGTTCGTCCCGCGGCCCGGTTTCCGACCGCTGCACCGAACCGATGGTCTCGCGTTCGGCGACCAGCGCGTCGCGCACCTCGGGCCAGAGCGATTCCATGCGCGTGGCATAGACGTCGCCGACCTGCACCTCGGCCAGAAGATGCGCGCCGCCCCGCAGGTCAAGGCCAAGGTTGACCAGCCCGTCCGGCAGGAACGACGGCCATTCCGCCGCCTGCGCCGCGATCTCGGGCGAGGTCAGGCCCGATTCGATCTGCGCCTCGGCATCGTTCGAGGTCTCGACCCGGCCATAAAAGGCGTTCGGCGCGGCGAAGATCACCCCGAAAAGGCAGACAAGCCAGACGGTGATGCGCTGCCAGAGCGGGAGATACATGGGGGTTGCCTTACGCGCTGGCCGGTTCGGTCTTGTTCAGGACGGCCGTGATGGTGTGGCGCATGACACGGACGGTGACGCCCTGGGCGATCTCGACCTCGACCTCGTTCTCGCCTTCCTTGACCTTGGTCACCTTGCCGACGATGCCGCCGCCGGTGACGACCTGGTCGCCGCGCCGCAGCGCCCCCAGCATGGTCTGATGCTCGCGCGCCTTCTTTTGCTGCGGCCGGATCAGCAGGAAATACATGATCGCGAAGATCAGGATCAGGGGGAGGATCTGGGCGACGGCTTCCATCGGGGTTCCTTGGGATCGGGCCGGACCTGGGGCCGGGCGGGTAGGGAAAATCGCGGTCCTTGTAGGGCGGCCGGGGGCAATTGGCAACGGCGGGCGCTTGCCGGCTGCGTGATCCGCACCATCCCCGGTCCGGCCGGCCCATCCCTGCCGGACCGGGCAAGGCCGCCACCGGCCTGCCGGGCGCCATGCGATGCCCTCACCGCCTTTCCCTTCGCCGCCGCCTCTGGCATACCGCCGCCACCCATCCGAGCGAGGCCATCATGCACGACATCCGCGCCATCCGTGAAAACCCCGCCGCCTTTGATGCGGCGCTGTCGCGTCGCGGGATCACCGGCATGGCCGCGCGCGTCCTGGCCATCGACGAGGCGCGGCGGGCCGGAATCCTGGCCGCCGAGACCGCCACGGCCGAACAGAACCGCGCCAGCAAGGAGGTCGGCGCCGCCAAGGCACGCGGCGACGAGGCCGAATTCGACCGCCTGCGCGCGCTGGTGGCCGACAAGAAGGCCGAGATCGCGCGGCTGACCGAGGAAGCCCGCGCCGAGGACCAGCGGCTGGCCGACCTTCTCGCCACCATTCCGAACCTGCCCTATCCGGACGTGCCCGATGGCGCGGACGAGGCCGACAACGTGGAAATCCGCCGCTGGGGCAATCCGCGCAACTTCGCCTTCCAGCCGGTCGAGCATTACCAGCTCCCCGCCGCCCGCGGCATGGATTTCGAAACCGCGGCGAAACTGTCCGGCGCGCGTTTCGTGGTGCTTTCGGGCGCGATGGCGCGGCTGCACCGCGCGCTTGCCCAGTTCATGATCGACACCCATGTCGACCTCCACGGCCTGACCGAGACCATCACCCCGGTGCTGGTCCGCTCCGAGATGATGTATGGCACCGGCCAGCTGCCGAAATTCGGCGAAGACAGCTATGAGACGACGAATGGCTGGTGGCTGATCCCGACGGCCGAGGTGACGCTGACCAATACCGTCAATGGCGATCTGGTGGACGAGGCCACCCTGCCCCGCCGCATGGTCGCCCATACCAACTGCTTCCGGTCCGAGGCCGGCAGCGCCGGCCGTGACACCGCCGGGATGCTGCGCCAGCACCAGTTCGAGAAGGTCGAGATGGTGTCGATCACCACCCCCGACACTTCCGAGGCCGAACATGCCCGGATGACGCGCTGCGCCGAGACCATTCTGGAAAGGCTGGACCTGCCCTACCGCACCGTCGTCCTCTGCGCCGGCGACATGGGCGCCGGGGCGCGGCGGACGCATGACCTCGAGGTCTGGCTGCCGGGACAGGACCGCTACCGCGAGATCTCGTCGGTCTCGACCTGCGGCGACTATCAGGCGCGGCGGATGAACGCGCGCTTCCGTCCGGCCGGCGGCGGCAAGCCCGAATTCGTGCATACGCTGAACGGATCGGGTCTTGCCGTGGGCCGCGCGCTGATCGCGGTGCTGGAGAACGGGCAGGAAGCCGACGGCTCGGTCACGCTGCCCGCGGCGCTGCACGGCTATCTGGGCGGACGGACGCGGATCACGCCCGAGGGCGTCCTGGTCTGAGGGGGCGCCGGGCTGAAGCCCGGCGAAGGAAGAAGGGGGGCCTTCCGCCCCCCTCTGCGCCTTGCGGCGCATTCACCCCCCGAGGATATTTGGGGACGAAGAATGAGGAAAGAGCGCGCCTCTTCCTCATTCTTCGTCCATAAATATCCCCGCCGGAGGCAAACCTGAGGAGGAGCCGGAGGCGACGACGAGGCAAAGACCTTGCGCCGAAGGCGCTCCGCCAAGCAAGGCTCAGGGTTCGCGCAGCGCCTCGGTTCCGCGCATCAGCGGCTTGGTCAGGTATTGCAGCACGGTCTTTTCGCCGGTGTGCAGTTCCACCGTCGCCTGCATCCCCGGCCGGATCTCGATATCCCGCTGGCGGTCGGTCAGGTGAGAAAGATCGACCGAGACCGTCACCCGGTAATAGGGCGGCAGGTCCGAGCGGCGTTCGTCGTCGAACGTGTCGGCCGAAACGAAGGCCACCTCGCCCGAGAGCGAGCCATAGATCGTGTAGTCATAGGCGGTCAGCTTGATCGTCGCCTCCTGCCCGGCCACGACATTGGCAATGTCCTGCGGCCGCACCCGCGCCTCGACGAACAATGTGTCGCCCGCGGGGGTGATCTCGAAGATCTCTTCGCCCGGTCCGACGACGCCGCCGATGGTGGCGATCTTGATCTCGTTGACCACGCCGCGCATCGGCGACAGGATCTCGGTGCGCGACAGCCGGTCCTCGGCCAGCCGCAGTTCGGCGTTGAGCGAGCCGAGATCGGCCAGCACTTCGGAATAGGTCGTGGCGCGGTCGAGTTCGGCGGCGGTGACGATCTCGTTGTAGCGCGCCTCGGCATCGGTGTTGGCCTTGGTGGCTCGGGTCAGTTCGATCAGCGCCGCGATCTGCCGGTCATAGAGATCCTGCATCACCGCCAGTTCCTGCCGCGTCTGCTCGACGATCGCGAAGGCGCCTTCGGTCTGGGTGCGGTAATCGGCCATGCGCGCCGACAGCAGCGCGGTTTCCGACGCGACGGTTGCGGCGGCGCGGGCGGCGATGTCGTCGGGCACGGCGAAACTGTCCAGCCCGGCCATTTCCGCCTCGAGCCGCAGGCGGCGGATGTCGCCCGCGTCGATCCGCGCCCGCAGATCCTGCACCTCGGCGGCAAAGGCGGTGCCTTGCAGGCGGGCCAGCACCTGCCCCGGCTCGACACTATCGCCCTGCCGCACCAGCATTTCCGCCAGAATCCCGCCCTCGAGGTTCTGCACGATCTGCGGCCGGTCGCCCGAGACGACCGAGCCGTCGGCGCGCACGATCTCTTCCAGCGGTGCGAAATTGGCCCAGATCAGGAAGGCGCCGATGGTGGCGCCGACCAGCCATGTCACGACGCTCGGCCCGCGCGAACGGTCGAGCGTTTCGCTGAAATCCTCGCTCCAGACGCTCATGCCCGTGCCCCCGCTGCTGCCTGTGCCCTGCCGCGCGACAGGTGCGCCAGAACGTCGCCCGTCGGTCCGTCGACCACCACCCGGCCCGATTGCATGACCATGACGCGGTTGGTCAGGTTGAGGATCGGCATCCGGTGGGTGGCGATCACCGCCGTCCGCCCGCGCAGCCAGCCGTCAAGGCGGGCGACAAGCGTGGCTTCCAGCGTCTGGTCCATTGCCGCGGTGGGTTCGTCCAGCAGAACCACCTGCGGATCCTGCAGCCACAGCCGCGCCCAGCCCAGCGATTGCCGCTGGCCGACCGACAGCCCCTCGCCGCCGTCGCGGATCATCAGGTCAAGCCCCTTGGGATGGCTGCGCACATGGGCGCCCAACCCGGCAAAGTCGAGCGCGGCAAGCAGCCGGTCGTCGTCGCGTTCCAGCAGGGTCATGTTGAGGTTGTCGCGCAGGGTGCCGGCGAACAGCCGCACCTCCTGCCCCAGCCAGCCGATGCCGCGGCGCAGGTCGCGCGGCATTACCTGCCCCATGTCCAGCCCGTCGACCATGACGCGGCCGGCGGTCGGCGTGTAAAGGCCCGACAGCAGGCGCAACAGCGTGGTCTTGCCCGAACCGTTGGCGCCCAGCACCGCGATGCGCTGGCCGGGTTCGATGGCAAGGGCCGGAATGTCGATGGTACGGGCCGAATCCTCGTCATAGCGGAAGGCGAGTTCGCGCAGCTCGTAGGCGCCGCGGATTTTCGCCCGGCGCATGTAGGTCCGGCCTTCCTCTTCATCCTGCGGCGCCAGGGCCACCTGATCAAGCGCGGTCAGCGCGGCGCGGACATTGGCCCAGCGCGACAGGGTGCCGGCAAGCTGGGTCAGGGGCGCCAGGGTGCGCGACGTCAGGATGCCGATGGCGATGATGGTGCCGACGGTGAATTCGCCGCGGAACACCAGGAAGGCGCCGCAGACCACGGCGGCGACATAGGTCGCCTGCTGCACGCCGGTGGCCCAGAAGGTCAGCATCGAGCCGAGCTTGCGCTGTTCGGTGGTCGCGGCTGCCGAAAGCTGGGTCAGTTCGCCCCAGGTGCGGCGGAACCGGTCCTCGCCGCGGTGGGCCTTGATCGTGTCGCCGTCATAGATGACTTCGTTCAGGATGCGGCCCTGCCGCGTGCCCGCGCCCTGCGTGGCCTTGGTCAGCTCCGCCATCCTGCGCTGCGCCAGAAGCGACGGCAGGACCATCAGCACGCCGCCGACGATCAGCACGAATACCACAGGCCCGCCGATCATGGCGACAAGGATCAGGAACAGGGCGATGAACGGCAGGTCGGTCAGGGTGCCGATGGTGGCGGCGGTAAAGAATTCGCGGATCGAGCCGAAATCGCGCACCGCCGAGGCAAGCTGCGCCGGCTGGGTGCGGTGTTCGGACTTCATCCCCAGCAGCCGGTCCATCAGCATCTGCTGGATGCCCAGTTCCATCCGCCGCCCGGCGCCATCCATGATCCGGGCGCGGGCGATGCGCAGCGCCGCTTCCAGGAACAGGGCAAGGAAGGCGCCGATGGCCAGCACCCACAGCGTCGCGGCCGACTGGTGCGGGATCACCCGGTCATAGATCTGCAGCGAGAACAGCGCGACCGCGGTGGCCAGCAGGTTCGCCACCAGCGATCCCAGCGCCACTTCGCCCATGTTGCGGCGGAACTTGCGGAACTGGCCCCAGAACCAGTGCGGCCCCGCGCCCTTGTCGGCATGGCGGCGGGCAAGCTCGGCCACGCCGGCCTCGGCGCGGATGACGGTGCCGGCATAGACGGGCAGGAATTCCTCGACCGGGACTTCGGCGCGGTTGCCGGGGCAGGTCGCGTCATGGACGAACACGAGGTCGCGGTCCTGCGCCAGCACCAGCACCACCTGGCCCGAGGTCATCTCGGCCAGCGCCGGCCACAGGCCGGGCACGGGTTTGACGTTGCGCAGCACGCGGGCGGTCAGGCCGGTGCCGGTCAGGGCGTTGGCGATGACGCCGGGGGTGACTTCGCTGCCGCCCGAAAGCGCCATGCGTTCAAGAAGGTCGCCATGGCTCAGCTCCACGCCCAGAAGCCCGGCATAGATCGCGGCCAGATCGGCGCGGGCGCGGGCCTTGGCGGCGAAAAGGTCGCGGCGGGGCGGTTCGGCCGCCGCGGCGACGGGGGCCAGCGCCGGCGCCTCGGCCTCGGCCTCGGGTTCGGCGGGGGTGGCGGCGGCCCCGCCCGGCCCCTTGCGGCGCAGGAACGAGGGCAGCGCCGGCTTTTCCGCCGCCGCGTCGAAGGCAAGGATCGGGCCCTTCACATCCGTTCTCCGTCGACAAGGACACCCAGCCGCGCGGCGATTGCCACCCGCGCCGCAACGATGTCGTATTGCAGGCCCGCCGCTGTCCGCCGGGCCTCGATCAGGGTCTGAAGCACGTTCATCGTCTCGGGCACCGAACGCTGGCCCGATTGCTGCTGTTCGGCGAACAGGTCGAAATTCGCCTGTGCCTGTGCGGCGATGCGCTGCGCCTCGGCCTCTTGCCGGACAAGCGAATCGAGCCGGCCCTGCAGCGCGGCGGTTTCGCGCGCCGTTGCCTCTTCCTCGGTGGTGATCCGCGCCTCGACGGCGGCGGCCTGCGCCATCGCCGCCTCGATCGCCGATCCCTGGCCAAAGCCAAGGCCGTTGGCCGCGCCGACCGACAGGCCCAGCCCGCCGTTCGACATGTCGCCGCCCAGGGACAGGCCCGGCAGATAGCCGGCGCGCAGCACCTGCGCCTCGGCGGTGGCACGGGTGCCCTCGGCCTCGGCCCGCATCACGGTCAGGGCGCGGGCCTCGCCCGAGGCCACGGGCGACAGGCCGCCGATGCCGTCGATGGGCCCGGCCGCCATCGCCTGCAATTCGGCGCGGGCCACCGCGGCGGCCTCGCGGTCGGATGCCAGGGTGGCGAAAAGTTCGTCGCGCTGCTGCTGCACCACCTGCAGGTCGCCACGGTCGCTGACCCCGGCATCGACCCGCTCCTGCATCATCCACAGGTAGTGGGAAATCCGCTCTTCGGCGTTGGCGATGACAGCCGCGCGTGCGGTGGCGCGTTCGGCGGCCAGATACAGTCCAAGCGCCTCGTGCACGCGGGAATTGCTGTCCTCGGCCAGCGCAATCGCCGCGACCTCGACATCGGCCTGGGCATAGGCGCGCTCGGCCCGGCGGGCGCCGTTGTCGAGGATCGCCTGGCTGAGCACCAGCGAGGTGACAAGCGAACCCAGCGAGGTGAGATTGACCGTCGGCCCAAGGCTGGGCAGCCAGTTGTGCGACTTGGCCGCCGACCGCAGCCGCGCGGCCCGCAACTCGGCCTCGGCCGCGCGCGAATTGGCGGCCAGCACCGTCATCGACACGTCGCGCAGGGGGCCGTCGCCCAGCACCGAGCGCCGGGCGATCAGGTCCGAGATCAGCGCCGAGGTGGTGCCATCGGCCTGTTCTGCGTCCAGCACCGGCACCCGCGGCGCCAGTGTTCCTGTCTCAGTGACCGGGGCGCTGCGCGACACGTCGGCTTCGCCGCCGCCCGCACCCAGACACCCCGACAGTGCGGTGGCCGCCAAAAGCGCCGCCGCCGCGGAAATCGTCCGCATGACACGACCCTCCTGCCCCGATCCGATCCAGTGGTTACGGCCGGTTGCCCGGCCGCGCCCGTGGAATCAGATGTGGACGGTGATGCCGTCTTCGATCAGCAGCGTGCCGCCGTTCGACCCGAAGCTGTAGACCGAATAGCTGCGGCCGGCGATGGTCTCGTTGCCGCCGGTGTCGGTCGCGCCAAGGACATTGACCACATCGTCCGCCCCGCCGTGGATGGTCAGCGTGTTGGAATGCGCGCTCAGGCTTTCCAGGTCGGCGGCGGTCAGCGTCAGGTTCGAGTCCTGCGCAAAGCGCATGTCGATGGCCTCGATATCGAACCCGTCATAGCCCGAGGCGGTGACGTTCACGACATTGGTCGCGGTCTCTTCCAGAACGAACAGGGTCGAGGAATGGTTGCCGGCGGCGTCTTCGGCCGTCAGCACCAGATGCGAGCCGTTGGGCGCTGGATCCGAGGCAAAGTTGATAAGCGTCTGCGCCGCATTGAACGGGCTGACCACCTTGTCGAAATCGACGTCCTCGACCGCGGTGCCGTTGTGGACGCGGGCAACCTCGACGTTGTCGTCGGTGGTGGGGATGGTAAAGCCCACCACGGTGTTGTTCGCGCCGTCACGGGCATAGACCTCGATCAGCGGGGCATCGGGCGCCACGGTGTCGACGGTGAAGGCCTCGGTCACGCTGCGGGTGTTGCCGGCGTGGTCGGTGGCGGTGATCGTCGCCGTCACGCCGTATTCGCCGGCCGGCAGTTCGCCCGGCGCCAGCGTCAGGGTCCAGGTGCCGCCCGAAACGGTCGCCGCGCGGGTCAGGGTGAATCCTTCGTCGGTGACGATGGTCACGCTCACCGTCGAGGACCGCGACAGCGCCGCATTGTATTCGACAGCGCCGGTCAGGGTCAGGCCCGCCGCGCCTTCGGCACGGTTGATGATGTTGTCGGACCCGCCGGGTTCGGCCGTCTGGGTCAGGGTGTTGACCCAGGTGTCAAGCTCGACCGTGCCGCTTGCGGTGGCGGTATTGCCGTTCACATCGGTCGCGCTGACGCCGACCGCAAGCACGCGTTCGACATTGTCGCCGGGCAGGAAGCCCGCCGGCAGGTTCAGCGTCCAGGTGGTGCCGGTCACCGTGGCATTGGTGAAAGCGGTGCCGTTCACGGTGATCGTCAGCGATGCCGGATTGGCATCGACGGTGCCGGTCAGGGTGACGATGCCGCCCTGTTCGACATGGTTGACGACAAAGTCGCCGCCCGCCGGGGTCGGGTTGATCGCCACGTTCATCTCGGTGTCGATGACGAAGCTGCCGGTGACGCTGGTGGTGTTGCCGGCATCGTCGATGGCGCTGATCGTCGCCGACTGGGTGATGGTCTCGCCCTCGGGCAGGAAGCCCGCCGGCAGGGCCAGCGACCAGGCGCCGCCCGAGATCGTGGCGTTGAAGGTCTGGCCGTTGATCAGCACCGTGACGCTGGTCGCATCGGTGTCGACCGTGCCCGAGAGGGTGACGACGCCGGCTTCCTCGGTCGCGTTGACGATGCCGTTGCCGCCGGTCGCTGCGGCGTTGAAGGTCAGGTTCAGCACGGTGTCGATCTGGAACGACCCGGTGACGGTGGTGGTGTTGCCGAATTCGTCCACCGCGGTGACGCTGGCCGACTGGGTAAGCTCGGCCCCTTCCGGCAGGAAGCCGGCGGGAAGCAGCAGCGACCAGGTGGTGCCGGTGACGGTGGCGGTAAAGGTCTGGCCGTTCAGCGTGACCGTGACCGAAGCGCCGGCATCGACCGTGCCCGAAAGCGTGACGCGGCCATCCTGTTCGACCGCGTTGACGATGCCTTCGCCGCCGGTGATCGCGGCGTTGAAGGTCACGTTGACCTCGGTGTCGATGCGCAGGTTGTCGATGACCTTGGCGGTGCCGTGTTCGTTGGTGATCGTCACCTCGATCCCGGTGACATAGGTGCCCGGAATGCAGATGGTCGGCGGGATGGTGACGGTCCAGGTGCCGTTCGGCCCCACGGTCGTGGTTTCGGTGTGGCCCGAGACGACCACGGTGATGGTGCCGCCGATGGTGCCGGTGCCGGTGACGGTCGCGCCGTCAACCTGATCGACCTCGTTCACCACGGTGTTCGTCGAAGCGACGGTGCCCGAGGTGATACGGACGACCGGGCCTTCCTCGCCCTTCTCGCCGCCGCCGCCCAGGACCGCAGCCCCGGCGCCAAGGCCCAGCAGGCCAAGGATCGGCAGGCCCATCCCGCCCAGAAGCGGCAGGCCCGCGGCCAGCATCCCGACCTGATCGTCGGCGGGCGCGGCATAGGGGGTGGCGATGGCGACATCCTCGCCACCGACGAAGTAAAGGTCGTCATCCGGCGACCATTTGCCGAACACGTCCTGATCGACATAGTTGGCGAACTGCGCGCCATCGGCGCCTGCTGCCAGATCGACCTTGGCCAGAAGCCCGTCGGTCGAGATGAACAGATCGGCGACCGGCTGGCCGTTCGGGCCGAAGAAGTCGTCGATGGTGACGACCTCGCCATTGGTCAGGGTGATGCGCAGGGCATCGCCATCCTGCCTGTAGGCCGAGATCGCCGCCCGGCCCAGGTTGAGCGAGATATCGGAACCGGCCTGCGCAAGGATGAGCGGCGACCCGGTGTCGCCACCGACGAATCCACGCTGCAATGCGCCCGCAGAATTGCGGACAACGAACTCAATCGCTGACATTCTACTACTCCGCCTCATGCGGCGACCTTTAGTGGCCGTCCGCGTTTTATGATTGGAGCCGAGGCTAGCGACAGACAGATGGGGTGGCTAGGGGGAAAGTTGGCGAAGGTGTCAGCATTTTGATGCAACCGATTCCAACCGGGCCAAATCGTGGCCTGCGGGTCACAATCCTGCCACAAGTCGCCGGAATCACAGCAGGTTGCGCGGCCTGTCGCGGGCATCGCGGGCGCGGCTGATGCGTTCGATCACCACATTCACCGCCGCCCCCGCCAGCACCAGATAGGCGCTGACCCACAGCCACATCAGCAGCGCGATGACCGCCCCGATCGAGCCATAGACTTCGTTGTACGATCCGAAATTGGCGAAATAGGACGACAGCACCGCCGAGGCGCCGCACCAGAGCAGCACGACCACCACCGCCCCCGGCGTCAGCCAGACCTTGCCCCGCGCCCGCCGGTTCGGCCCCCAGGTGTAGATCATCCACAGGCCGAAGATCAGGATGAACAGGGCAGACGCCCAGCGCAGCACCTCGAGAAACCACGCCAGCGCCGGATAGGGCGGGAAAAGCGCGGTCAGGATCGGCGCGACCACCACGACCAGCAGCGCCGAGATCGAGATGAACATCAGGATCAGCGTCATCGCCACCGATACCACCTCGTGCCAGAAGCCCGATCGCTGCGGCAGGTCGTAGATGGCGTTCAACCCCTGCACCACGCCCGAAACCCCGGCCCGCGCCGACCAGAGCGCCACCAGAAGCGAGATCACCGTGGTCCAGGTCAGGGTGAATTCGTCGGTCGAGAGCAGGCGCTCCAGCTGCGCGGTCATCAGCTCATAGGCCGGCTGCGGGATCAGTTCGTCCAGCAGCTGCAATTCGGTCTGCACCACGCCGGGATCCGAGATCAAACCGAAGATCGCGATCAGCGCCGCCATGCCGGGAAACAGCGCGAACATGCCATAAAAGGCGACGCCGGCGGCGATCAGGCCCATATGGGTCCGCCCCGACACGATCCAGACCTGCCGCGCGACGCGGCCGATGGTCTGCATCCAGCCCCATGGCGTGAACCCGAACATTCGCGCTCCTTCTGGCACAGACCCTGCCTGCCAGTGAGGCGCCGCTGCTGCAACCGGGTTCAGCCGTGAAAAAATCGCTTGCAAGCGAATCGTGGCCGATTCACCCTAGGGAAAATGACCGGACCGCGGAAAAGCGGGCGGCAGGCAGGCGGCAGCAACATCTATCGGGGGCAGCGGATGGCCATCACGCTTCGGGACGTGGCACGCGCGGCGGGCGTATCGGCGTCGGCGGTGTCGCGCAGTTATACGGAAGGCGCGCCGGTTTCGGCGGAAACCCGGGCCCGCGTCCGGGCTGCGGCCGAGAAGCTGGGCTATCTGCCCAACCGGCTGGCGGCCTCGCTGACCACGGGACGGACGCGGCTGATCGGGCTGGTGGTCGACGATTTCGGCAACCCGTTCCTTCTGGGGGTGATCGAGGCGTTCACCCGCGGCCTGCAGGAGCGCGGCTATCGCCCGCTGGTCATCAACCTTGCCGGCGAAAGCGGGGCCGAGGCGGCGGTGCGGTCCTTACGCGAATATGCGGTCGAGGCGGCGATCATCGTCTCGACGGCCCTGCCGCCACAGGTCAGCCGCGCCTTCCGCGCGGCCGGCGTGCCGCTGGTCCATGCCCTGTCGCGCGGCGGCGGCGACCCGGATGCGGCACAGGTCGGCATT
This sequence comes from uncultured Rubellimicrobium sp., assembly GCA_964540965.1. Classification (GTDB taxonomy): domain Bacteria; phylum Pseudomonadota; class Alphaproteobacteria; order Rhodobacterales; family Rhodobacteraceae; genus JADYZU01. Next base: position 66,178 of record CAZIOT010000019.1, read on the forward strand.
TCCGACGCGCAGGCCGGCCGCATGGCGGCCAAGACCCTGTACGACCGCGGCTATCGCCGGCTGGCCTTCATCGGCGGCCCGGAAAAGTCGATGCCCTCGCGCGACCGGTTCAACGGCTTCCGCAACATGGCGACGCGTTGCGGCATCGAGGTGACGGCGGCCTTTGCCCCGGCGTGGAGCTATGACGCCGGCCGCGCCGCGGCGCAGGCGGTTCTGGCGCAAGGGGGATGCGACGCGGTGTTCTGCGCCGACGACATGCTGGCGCTGGGGGCCATCGCCGCCTTCCGCGCCGCCGGTCTGGGCGTGCCGCAGGATGTCGGCGTCATCGGGCTGAACGATTGCGAGATGGCGGGCTGGGACGGCATCGACCTGACCACCATCGCCCAGCCGGTGGCGCAGATCGCGGAAACCGCGATCACGCTGGCGGTGGATCAGGTCAGGCCGGAATGCGACCCCGAGGCCGAGGCCCCCCGCGCCCATGTCCTGCCCTGCCTGATCGTCGAACGCGGCACGCTGCGGCCCTTGCGGTAAGGCGCCGCACCGGCGCCAGAGGCGCCCCTGCGGCGCCCTGCCGCCACCGGCGCCGGTGGCGCCAGCGGCGGCAGCCCCTAACCCCGCCGCAGCACGACGGCAAGCGAGGGGATCGTCCCCTCCTCGCCCGGCATCGAGACATAGGGGTCGGTGATTTCGGCGACCGTCAGCGCGGGATCCGCGGCAACGGCCGCGGCGAAACCGCCGTGCCACAGCGTCGTCTTGACCGTCAGCACAAGCACCCCGCCGGGCCGCGTCACGCGGGCCAGTTCCGGCAGCCCCTCGGCCCCGACATGGCCGGTGGTGAAGACGCCGGTGGCGATCACCCCGCCGAAGGCGCCGTCGGCAAAAGGCAGCGGCCCGCCCAGGGCCAGCCGGTGCAGCGCGTCATAGCCGCCCTTCGCCGCCGCCCGGGCCAGCATCCCTTCGGACAGGTCAAGCCCGGTCACCGGCCCCAGACCAAGGATGCCCAGCCAATGGCCCAGCGTCCCGGTGCCGCAGCCGGCATCCAGCACCGGCCCGCCCGCGCGGGGCAGGTGCCGCGCCAGCAGCGCCAGCCCGATCGTCGGATGGCGATAGCCGGCGCGCGCCATCTCGTCGTCATAGCTGTCGGCCCAGCCGTCATAAAGCGCGGCCACCTCCTCGGGCGCCTTCGCGTCATAGACCGCACCCAGATGGCCGCCATGCTGCCCGTCCCCGCCTGTCGCCATCGCCGCAACCCTCCATTTCGCTTGCCGAATCCTAGCGGTCGCGCTGTCATCGCGAAAGGCCGACCGGATGGGGAAACCATGACCGACGACATTGCCGCCCTTGCCGCGACGATTCCCCTTCCCGGCGGTTTGTCCGGCACGCCGCAGCGCCTTGGCGGGCTGACAAACCGGGTGTGGCGGCTGGGCGCCCATGTCCTGCGCATTCCCGGAGAAGGCACCGAAGCCTATATCGACCGCGCCAACGAGGCCGTCGCCGCGCGCGAGGCGGCGCGTGCCGGGATCAGCCCCGAGGTGCTGTTCGTCGATCCCGGACGCGGGCTGATGGTGACGCGCTTCATCGACGGCACCGTGACGATGACGCCCGAGGGCTTTGCCACCCGCCCCGGCGCGCCGGCCCGCGCCGGACAGGTCTTTCACAGGCTGCACCGATCCGGCGCCCGGTTCCCCTTCCGGTTCGAGCTTTTCGCGATGATCGACGATTATCTCGGCCATCTTGCCGGCAAGGATGTCGCCTTGCCCGACGGCTATCACGACGTGGTGGCCGAGGCGGGCGGAGCGGTGCGGCAGGTGCTTGCTGCGGCGGCGGTGGAACCGGTTGCCTGTCACTGCGATCCCCTGTGCGAGAATTTCCTTGATGACGGAAATCGGATGTGGATCGTCGACTGGGAATATTCCGGCATGAACGATCCGATGTGGGATCTGGGCGATCTTGCCGTCGAGGGCCGGTTCGGCCCGGCGCAGGAAGAAGAGATGCTGACCGCCTATTTCGGTGGCGAGGCGCCGGCGGCCGAACGCGGCCGCATGGTCATCCACAAGGCGATGTGCGACCTGCTCTGGACGCTCTGGGGGCTGCTCCAGCTGGCGAACGCCAATCCGGCCGACGATTTCCGCGCCTATGCCGACACGCGCTTTGCGCGCTGCAAGGCGCTGATGGCCGAGGCGGATTTCGCCCGGCACCTGCGGGCGGCGGCAAAGGGCTAGAGAGCGTCTTCATTTAGGCGAGCCAGGCCATTGCGCATGCGAGTGAGACG
>CAZIOT010000020.1:0-59272 GCA_964540965.1 uncultured Rubellimicrobium sp.
GGCTCGTGATGGCAAAGACTACGCCAGACTCCCCGCGTGAAAGACAGTTGCTACGGGGTCAATCGCGGCCCGCCTCGCGGCGGCGCCCTCCCCCCTTGCACCCTACGCCTCGTGCCCCGGCGCGCGGCCTGACGGCGCGCGGTAGGGCCGCGTCACGTCCTGCAAAACCACTTCCAGCGCCTCGACCGTCACCGCGATGGCGCCGTCGCCGGCAAGCGTCAGCAGCACGCGGCCGGTGCCGTCCTCGCCCGGTTCGAACGTGACCGAGAGCAGCGACAGCACCACCGATCCGTCGCGGGTCAGGCCGGTGCTTTGCACGGCGGTCACGTCCTCGATCGCCAGCACGGCGCGCACCCGTTCGAAATCCTGTGCGCGGGCGGCGCGGGCCTCGTCCTCCCAGCGGAAGCGGTTCACGAGCAGGGCGAAACGTCGCTTGTCGCGCTGCCAGCGCAGGTCGGCGGCGCCCAGCACCGCGTCCTGCACCAGGGCCGAGATCACCGCCAGATCCTCGGCATCGAAGGCGCGCAGCCGCAAGGGCCGCTCTACCCCGTCGGCAAAGCGCGCGTCTCCGGTCATTGGCCCTTGACCCGCTGCACATCGGCGCCGACCGCCGACAGCTTGTCTTCAAGCTGCTCGTAACCGCGGTCGAGGTGATAGACACGGTTGACCAGCGTTTCGCCCTCGGCCGCCAGCCCGGCAAGGATCAAGGACACCGAGGCGCGCAGATCGGTCGCCATCACCGGCGCGCCGCGCAGCCGGTCGACGCCGGTGACATGGGCGGTGCCGCCATGCACCTCGATCCTTGCGCCCATGCGGGTCAGTTCCGGGGCATGCATGAAGCGGTTCTCGAAAATCCGTTCCTCAAGGTTCGAGGTGCCTTCGGCGGTGCAGAGCATCGCCATCATCTGCGCCTGAAGATCGGTCGGAAAGCCGGGGAAGGGTTCGGTCACCACATCCACCGCGCGCGGCCGCGCGCCATTGCGGCGGACCTTGATGCCCTTGTGGGTTTCCTCGACCTCGATCCCGGCCTCGTGCAGCTTCTGCACGAAACTCTCGACCAGCGCGATGCGGCCGCCCAGACATTCGACCTCGCCGCCGGCGATCACCGGGGCCAGCATGTAGGTGCCCAGTTCGATCCGGTCGGTCACCACCTGATGGGTGGCGCCGCCCAGCCGGTCGACACCCTCGATGGTGATGGTCGAGGTGCCCTCGCCCTCGATCCGGGCGCCCATGCGGCGCAGGCATTGCGCCAGATCGACGATTTCCGGTTCGCGGGCGGCGTTTTCGATGATCGTGGTGCCGCGGGCGAGCGTGGCGGCCATCAGCGTGTTTTCCGTGGCGCCGACGCTGGCAAAGCGCAGCGGCACGCGGGCGCCCCTGAGACCGCCCTTCGCAACCGCATGCAGATAGCCGTCGCGCAGGTCGATCTCGGCGCCCATGGCGGTCAGCGCGTCGATATGGATGTCCATCGGCCGCGCGCCGATGGCGCAGCCGCCGGGCAGCGACACGGTGGCGTGGTGTTCACGCGCGAGGAGCGGCCCCAGCACCAGATTCGACGCCCGCATCTTGCGCACGATGTCATAATCGGCGCGCGTCGAGGTCAGCCCGTGGCTGGACATGGCCAGCACCTTGCCGCCGGCCATCGCCGTGACCTCGGCGCCCAGGCTTTCCAGCAGGACCTTCATCGTCACGATATCCGACAGCCGCGGCGCATTGGTCAGCGTCAGCGGTTCCTCGGACAAGAGCGTCGCCGGCATCAGCGCCAGACAGGCGTTCTTGGCGCCGGCAATCGGGATCTGCCCCGACAGCGGCTTGCCGCCGCGGACAAGGATGGAATCCATCTATTCCTCGTCCTTTTCCGGCGCTGTCTCCTCGGGCGCATCCTCGCGCGCGCGGGCCTGCGCCTTGCGGCGGGCGATGTTGGCCTTGAGCGCGGCCTTGAGGCGGTCCTTGCGCTCGGTCTGCGACGGCGGGTCTTGACGGGGTGCTTTCATGAGCGACAGATACCGCGCGGGCACGGCCCCGTCCAGCGCAGGCGGGTGTAGGGATCGTGCAGGCGCCGTGCAGGGGCGCTCAAGGCGCGAAAAGCCCTTGCATCGGTCGGACGCTTGGGTAAAAGGCGCCGCAGTGCTGCAGTAGCTCAGTGGTAGAGCACTCCCTTGGTAAGGGAGAGGTCGAGAGTTCAATCCTCTCTTGCAGCACCATCCAGCTCCTCGTTCCAAATGAAAGCCCTTCATCCCAAGAGGCCAGTGTCACCTCTGGCGCCGGGACGCGGTGATGCGATGGCGGTGCAGCGACGGCTCCGGAAGGATAGGGTCGGCCGCTACTCTGCCCGCCTCGCCATTCCGGAACAGCCCAGCCCTTTGTTTGAGCACAAGACCCGGCGCACCGAATCGCGGGCGGAGATCTGACGTTCGCCGACTGAAATCACCTGGCCGCTGGGGCGCTGCGGCGGGCCAAATTTGAAACAGCCCGCAGCGCAATGTCCCCGGAACAAGGGCCTTGGCCCCTCGATGCGGCGGAACGCGACCGTGCGGCAGGGGACCACCACACCACCGTCCCGGCCGAGTTCGAGAAGAAGCGCCATGCCGTCGCCAATGGTCTTGCCGTGCGCCCTGATGGCCGTGAGTGGCAGGAACTCGGGCAGGCGAAACCGCCAACACATCCTCACGGCAGCGACCGAAGCCCTTCTTGCGGCGTCCAATTCTCGCGCATACGCCGGCTGTGAAAGCACAACTTGCAGGCTAACCCCCGGAATGTGCCGCTTGCCCCACCGGCAAGAGCCTTTTTCAAATTCATCATGCCTGCCGCCCCAGCAATCTTGATCCGAACCCCAGTGGGACATCGGAACAGGAGACCTGCGGTGCATCTCGCCCCACATGAAGTCGACAAGCTTGCATTGATCTCGGCCGGGCTTCTGGCCCAACGTCGCCTCGCTCGCGGTTTGCGGCTGACCTACCCCGAGGCGGTAGGCCTCATCTCGACTGTTCTGCTGGAACTGATCCGCGACGGGCAGCATTCGGTGCCGGACCTGATGGCCAGGGGCGGCAAGATCCTCGGTCTGCGCGAGGTGATGCCCGGTGTCGCCGGGATGCTGGGCGAGGTGCATGTCGAAGGCACCTTCCTGGACGGAACCAAACTGGTCGCCGTGCGCAACCCGATAACGCTGGCCGAAGGCGATCTGGCCCTTGCCCTGCACGGCAGTTTCCTGCCGGTGCCGGATGCCTCGCTCTTCGGCCCGGTCGAGGACGAGATCGCGGGCACCGTCACCTCGCCCGAGATTGATCTGGAGCTGAACGCCGGGCGGGCCCAGGTCACGATCAGTGCGACCAACACCGACAGCCGTCCGATTCAGGTGGGCAGCCATTTCCACTTTGTCGAGGCAAACCCGCGCCTGCAATTCGACCGCGAGGCCGCCTATGGCAAACGGCTGGACATTCCGGCCGGCAATTCGATGCGCTTCGAGCCGGGCGAGACCAGGGAAATCACCCTGGTCGAGATTGCCGGCAACAGGGTGATCCGGGGCGGCAACCGTCTGGCGGATGGACAGGTCGGCAGCGCCGGGCGGAAGGCCACGCTGGGACGTGTCGCCGAGCGCGGCTTCGCGAACAAGGGCTGAGGAGAACATCATGGGATACAGGATCGCACGCAGCGATTACGCAAAGATCTTCGGCCCGACGACCGGCGACAGGGTGCAACTGGGCGATACCTGCCTGATCGCCGAGGTCGAGAAGGATTACACCAGCTATGGTGATGAATGCGTGTTCGGCGCGGGCAAGGTGATCCGCGACGGCATGGGAATGGCGACCGGCGTCGACAGTTCGGTCGCGCTGGATCTGGTCATCACCAATGCGCTGGTCATCGACTGGACGGGGATCTTCAAGGCCGATATCGGCGTCAAGAACGGGCTGATCGCGGGGATCGGCAAGGCCGGCAATCCCGATGTCATGGCCGGCGTCAGCCCCGACCTGATCGTTGGCGTCAATACCGAGGTCATCGCCGGCGAGGGCATGATCGTCACTGCCGGCGGCGTGGATACCCATTTTCACTATATCAGCCCGACCCAGCCCATGACGGCTCTGGCCTCGGGCATCACGACTTTGGTGGGCGGGGGCACCGGACCGGCGCATGGGTCGCTGGCCACCACCTGCACCCCGAACCCGAACTACCTGCGCCTGATGATGCAGGCGACGGATTCGATCCCGATCAACCTTGTCTTCACCGGGCGCGGCAACTCCTCGCGCCCCGACGGGATGCGTGAACAGATCCTTGCCGGTGCCGGGGGCCTCAAACTGCACGAGGACTGGGGCACCACACCCGCCGCCATCGACACCTGCCTTGCCATGGCCGACGACCATGACGTTCAGGTCACGATCCACACCGACACGATCAACGAAAGCTGCTCGGTCGAGGATTCGATCAGGGCCTTCGCCCGCCGCACCATCCACACCTACCATTCCGAGGGCGCGGGCGGCGGCCATGCGCCGGACCTGATGCGGGTCTGTTCAGAGCCGAACATCCTCACCTCTTCGACCAGCCCCACGAACCCCTACACCGTCAACACCGTCGCAGAACACCTCGACATGCTGATGGTCTGCCACCACCTCGACCGCAACATCCCCGAAGACGAGGCCTTTGCGGCCAGCCGCATCCGGGCCACCACCATCGCGGCCGAGGGGGTGATGCACGATCTGGGCGCGATCTCGATGATGACATCGGACAGTCAGGCCATGGGCCGCGCCGGTGAGGTCATCAGCCGCACCTGGCAGATCGCTGACCAGATGAAGCGCCAGCGCGGCGGTCTGGCCGAAGACGGCCCGGGCAACGACAACCACCGGATCCGCCGGTATATTGCCAAATACACTATCAACGGCGCCATCGCGCATGGGATGGGCCATCTGATCGGCTCGGTCGAAAAGGGCAAGCTGGCCGATCTGGTCATCTGGCGCCCGGCCTTCTTCGGCGCCCGGCCCGAGATGGTGCTGAAGGGCGGCTTCATCGCCTGCGCCCAGAACGGCGATGCCAACGCCTCGATCCCGACGCCGCAGCCCTATATCATGCGTCCGATGTTCGGGGCGACCGGCAAGGGGCTGAAGGGAACCTCGGTGCTGTTCGTCAGCGGGGCCTCGATCAGCGAGGGGCAGGTGCTGTCCTATGGCCTTGATAAACGCATCGAGCCGGTGCGGCGCTGCCGGGGCATCGGCAAGGCCGACATGAAGCTGAACGATGCGCTGCCGAAGATCACCGTCGATCCCGGGACCTATGAGGTGACGGCGGATGGCGAGCTGATCACCTGCGAACCAGCCACCCGCGTTCCGCTGGCACGGCGCTACGCCCTGTTCTGACACGAAAAGCAGAGCAGCACGGGGCGGCCGGGCTGGCATCGGGCGCCGACGCCAAGGGGTTGCAGGACGCCATCAGGTGTTTGTCCCTCATCAGAACACCCGGGGGCGACGGCGCATCGGGCTCGCAGAGCGGGAAAGCGTTTGCCTTCAAGGCCATGTCGCGCCCGGCATTGATGCCGGCACGCGCGGGGCGACTGCGTGTCGATTTGCGCGCGACGTCCCCGGCATGATCCTGCGTGACGGGCCAAGGATTGCGCCGTCCTTGCGGCGCGGCCGGCCACCGGACGGTTCCGGCATCGTGCCTGCGCGCCCGTGCTGCCTGATCGTCGCAGGGAAAGCGGGACGGGTTCTCTCCGCCGGCGGTCTTGTGTCAGGATGGGGTATTGTCCACCCTCCCAGCCATTGCCGACCGCGGCATAGCCAGGCGCCAGACCTTGACCCTTGACCCGCCCGATCGCGCTTTGGCGCTGACTGCGTTGACTCTGGCCGGGCTTGCGCTGGCCGCGGTCGCGGCCTTTCTGGTTCCCGGTCCCTGGGGGCCGGCGGGGCTGGTGCTGGCCTATCTGGCGGGTGGTGTGCCGGCGGCGGGGCAGGCGCTGGCGGCTCTGTGGCGCGAGCATGTGCTGGACATCGACCTTTTGATGGTGATCGCCGCGCTGGCCGCTGCCGGCGTGGGGGCTGCGCTGGAAGGGGCGGTGCTTTTGGCCCTGTTCAGCCTGTCCACCACGCTCGAGATGCGGGCCCTGAGCCGGGCGCGCCGCGCGGTCGAGGCGCTGATGGCGCTGCGCCCCGATACCGCCCTGCGGCAGGCGGCAGACGGCACGGTGGCCGAGGTCGCCGCCGCCGACCTGCGCGCCGGCGACATCGTGGTCCTGCGGCCCGGCGCGCGGGTGCCGGCGGATGGCACGGTGCTTGAGGGCGACGGCGCGCTGGACGAGGCGACGATCACCGGCGAATCGATGCCGGTCCACAAGGGGCCGGGCGCGCCGGTGTTCGAGGCCACGGTGAACCTGAACGCCGTGCTGCGGATCACCGTCGCGCATGCCGTGGCCGAAAGCACGGTGGCACGGATGATCGCGCTGGTGACCGCGGCACAGGCGGCCCGCGCGCCGTCCGAAAGGTTCAGCGCCTGGTTCGGGCAACGTTATACGGTGGCAGTGCTTGCGGGTGCCGTCCTGGCCTTCGGCCTGTTCCTCTGGCTGGGCTGGGACCGGGAAGCGGCGCTGTATCGCGCGGCGGTGCTGCTGGTCGCGGCCAGCCCCTGCGCCGTGGTGATCTCGGTCCCGGCCGCGATCCTGTCGGCGCTGGCGGCCGCGGCGCGGGGCGGCGTCCTGTTCAAGGGCGGCGCCGCGCTCGAGACTCTGGCCGAGGTCGGGACCGTCGCCTTTGACAAGACCGGCACCCTGACCACGGGCCGGGTCGAGGTGACGGGAACCGCGGCGCTGGTCCCCGAGGCGGAATTCCTTGCCCTGCTCTCGGGCCTTGAAGCGCAGGCCGAACATCCGCTGGCCGAGGCGATCCGCCGCCATGCGAGGGCGCGCGGCATCACCCCCGCCTCTGTCACCGGGCTGGTGACGACGCCCAGCGAAGGCATCCGCGGACTGGATGCCGCGGGGCTTGGGGTCTGGGCCGGCAATCCGCGCATGGCGGCGCGGATGGGCGCGCCGATCACGGCACCGGCGTTGCGGGCGCTGGCCGAGACCGCCGAGACGGTGATCTACCTTGGCCGCGGCGACCGGGTTCTGGGCGCGGTGACGGTGGCCGATCAGCCGCGCGACAGTTCGGCGGCGGCGCTGGCGGCGCTGCGGGCCGATGGCGTGGCGCGGCTGGTGATGATGACGGGCGACCGCCGTCCGGTGGCGCTGCGCATCGGCACCGGGCTGGGATTTGCGCCCGCCGACATCCACGCCGACCTGTTGCCCGAGGACAAGGTGGCGCTGGTCGGCGATCTGGCCCGGTCCGGACGGGTCGCCTTTGTCGGCGACGGGGTGAACGATGCCGCGGCGCTGGCGCGGTCGGATATCGGCATCGCCATGGGGGTCGCCGGCAGCGAGGTCGCCTTGCAGGCCGCCGATGTGGCGCTGATGTCGGACGATATCGAGCGGTTGGCCGCCGCCCGCCGTCTGGCCCGGCGCACGCGGCGGGTGATCCGGCAGAACCTGGGTTTCGCCCTGACGGCGATGGCGGTGCTGGTGGTGTCAAGCCTTCTTGTGTCGCTGCCGCTGCCGCTGGCCGTTCTGGGGCACGAGGGGGGCACGGTCCTTGTGGTGCTGAACGGCCTGCGCCTGCTGGCCGACCCGATCCGCCGCGACGGGAAAGGCTGACGCCCCTCCCCTGCCCGCTACGGCAGGTCCAGACGGATGCTTGCCCCCTCCCGCCGCCCTTCGCAGGCGCTGAGCGTCCAGCCGTTGGCCGCCGCGGTTTCCCTGACCACCGAAAGGCCAAGTCCGCTGCCCTCGGCAACCGCAAGATCGCGGTCGAGGCGCTGGTGGCGCTGCAGCGCCTGTTCAAAGGCCGCGCCGCGCAATCCGGGGCCGGTGTCGTGGACTTCGACGCGATGGCCCGACCCGTGGCGGCGCAGCGCGATCACCACGCGGCCCTGCGGCGTGTACTTGATCGCGTTGGACACAAGGTTCGCGGTGGCGCGCATCAGCGGATAGGCGGCGACCGGCGCATCGGGCGCCGCCAGCACCAGCCGCAGGTCAAGGCCCTTGTCGGCGGCTTCGGGGGCGAACATCTCGGCCACGCCGCGCAGGACACCATGAAGGCCCGGTTCGGCGGCCTTTGCCGTCCCGGTCGCCGGCGGCGCCCCCGGCCGGTCCGCCAGCCGTTCGGCCACCAGTTTCTCCATATAGCCCAGCGCGGATTCCACCTGGCTTGCATCGGTCGCCGTCCCCGCCTGCGCGTCGAACATCTGCCGCAGAGACAGCCGCAGCGCGTGCATCGGCTGGCGCAGGTCGTGGACGGTATCCTTGACGCTTTCCTCGCGTTCGCGCGCGCGGGCGGCGACCTGGGCATAGCTTTCCTCAAGCGCCGCCAGCCGCTGCCCAAGCGCGACATTGCGCCGGGCATGGGCCAGCGTCTCGTCCGTGGCCATCTGGCGCATGTGGTTGTAGCGGTCAAAGATGGCCAGCCCCATCATCAGGGCATCGAACAGCAGCGCCAGCCGCACCGCGTCATAGGTGGTGATGAAGGTCGGCTCATAGCCGAAGCCATAACGCGCGGTGAACAGGATCGCGGGAATCAGCGCCGCGCACCAGGCGAAAAGATAGAACCGCACCTCGCGGAACCGCTGCCGTGCCGCGACAAGACCCGCGGCAAGGAAGAAAAGCAGGCTGATCGAGATCATGATGACCAGCAGCCGTTTCAGAAGCTGCGGATCAAGCGACCACAGGACGACATCGACGATGACGACCATCGCGACCACGCCCTGCAACAGGCGATGCATCACCGGGTGCAGGCGGCGGGTCTGCAGGAAGGTGATGGCGAACAGCGCCCCGAACACCATCACCCCGGATCCGGCCACCACCGAGGCCATGGAGTTGAACCGCGGAAAGTCCGGCCAGACATACTGGAACGCCGTGCCGTCGGCATGGGCGACATAGGTCAGGATGCTGATCAGATAGGCGGCATAGGCGGCAAAGACCGCGCCGCGCAGCACCGCCAGCGCGATCGTCGCCAGCGCGATCATCACCAGCATCATGCCATAGAAGGCATAGCTCTTGGCCGCGCTCAGCCCCGCCTGGGCGGCAAAGCTGTCGGGGGTTTCGATCGACATCGAGAGCCGCGACGCGCCTTGCGAGTAGTAGGACAGCACCAGGGTCGCCGTCTCGGCCGGGGCAAGGTCGAAGGTGGCGACCATCTGCGGGTTGGCGATGGGCCGGTCGGAAAAGGCGCTGTCCTCGGTCAGGTCAAGCAGGGTCGCGACACCGCCATCGGCGCCGATCCGGTAAAGCGCGATCTGCTGGGTGAAATTGGCATGGACGAAAAAGCGCCATTGCCCCACGTCAGGGGTGCCGTTGACGACATCCAGCCGCAGCCAGATGCGCGCCGGTGTATAGCCGAAATCGGGGATCGGTCCCGGCAGCGGCTGCATCGCGGGCGGGGTCGGCCCGGTGAAGTCGCCAACCGTCAGTTGCCAAGCGTCATCGAGCGTGTAATCAAGATGTTGGCCGAGTGTTTCCGCATCCGCAGCCCCGGTCAGGACCAGCGGTTCGCCACCCTCGGCACGGGCCGGCGCGTGGGAGAGCGTCATGACCAGCGCCAGAACCACGAGGACGTATCCAAGCAGGATGCCGGGGCGGGGAAGCGGCCGGTGAAGAAGCGGGTCCTGATCGCCGACGATCATGCCATCGTCTCCTGGGGGCTGGCCAGGGCGCTTTCGGCGCTCGACGAGATTGTCATGATTGGCTCCGTCAGCAATGGGATCGACGCAATAGCGGAAATCAGGAAAACGCGGCCGGACTGTGCAATTCTCGACTACAATATGCCCGGCGCCAACGGGTTGGAAGTGTTTCTGGAATCCAAGCGCTGGTCGCCGCAGACCCGCTTCGTCCTGCTGACCGGCACCGCCTCGGCGGGGACGCTGCGCACGCTGGCCGATGCCGGTGTTCACGGGTTGTGCCTGAAGGATGGCCCGGAAACCGAGATTGTCGGGATCGTCCGTCAGGTCTGCGCCGGCAGGACCGTCCTTGGCGCCAGCGCGCGGGCGATGATCGCGGCGCCCGAAGAAAAGGTCGTGCTGACCGACCGCGAACTGGCCGTGCTGCAGGCCATCGCCCGCGGCCATACCAACGCCAGCGCCGCCGAAAGCCTTGGGGTCAGCCCCAAGACGGTCGACAGCCAGCGCACCAGCCTGATGCGGAAATTCGCCGTCAACTCGACGGCAAGCCTGCTGCTGGCCGCGGTCCGCGCCGGGCTGCTCGACCCCGGCAGCATCCGCTGAACGCCCCCAAATTCAGGTGATCGCCTGATAGGCCCGGGGCCTGCCCTGAGGTCAACTGCCCACACCGACGGATGCAGTCGGCGGGAGGGCGGCATGGACTACTCGACACTGATCCCCTATTTCATGGCGCTGGCGGCGCTGACCGCGGCGCCCGGCCCGGTGATGGCGGTGCTGATCGCCCGCTCGCTTGGCCGCAACTGCAAAGGCGCCATCGCCTTTGCCGCGGGCCTTTGTGCCGGCGACGTGGTGGCGGTCTGCGCCGTCGTGCTTGGGGTCGGGGTCTGGCTGGACGGGCGGCCGGAATGGCTGTCGCTGGTCCGTTATCTGGGCGTCGCCTACCTGCTGTGGCTCGCGGTGCAGATGTGGAACGACCGTTCCGACCTGAGCGCCGCCGCCGTCCGCAGGACCGGCTGGCTGGCCTCTGCCGGCGCAGGCATGGCACTTTGCCTTGGCAACCCGTCGACCCTGCTGATCTACATGCTGCTTTTGCCCGGAGTGGCCCCTGCCGGCATCGCCGGGGCCGGACATATGGTGCCGCTTCTGATCGCGACCCTTGCCGCTGTCGGCGGGGTGTTCTTCGGCACGATCCTGCTGACCCGGCTGATGGGCCGGATCGTCGCCTCGCCGCGCTCGACCATGGCGCTCAGCCGGATCTCTGCCGGGGCGGTGGCGGCAACCTCGCTCTGGATCCTTGCCGTCTGAGGGGTCACGCCAGCGGCGTCTCGAGCCGCTGCCGCCACTCCTCGACCCGGCCGCTGTCCAGCCGGGCCAGGGCCAGCCGGCGCCAGCTTTCCGGCAGGTCGGGCAGGGCGGCAAGATCGGCCAGCGCCGTCCGGTTCAGCCTGTCGCGGTAAAGCACCTGCGCCACCCGGTCGAGCGGCCAGTCGGCCTGCGGTCGCGCGACCAGCGCCGCGCCATCCCCCACGACCACGCGGCCCGGCTCGACCACGCGGAAATACCAGCCGCTGCGCCCGGTGTCCTGCACCCGGCGGGCCATGTCAGGCAGGCCAAAGCGCAGGTTCAGTTTCCAGCACGGCTGGCGCGACTGGCTGACCTGCATCAGCGCCTCTCCCACCCGCCAGAGATCGCCAAGGCACAGGCCGGCTTCGTCGATGCCATCGACGGCCAGATTCTCGCCAAAGCCGCCGTGGCGCAGGTTGGGGGTGCCGGCGGGCAATTCGGCCGCCCAGAGCGGGTAATGCGCCACCGGATAGCAATGCACCGCCTTGTCCGGCCCGCCATGGCGGTGCGGGTCGCCCTGTTCATCGCCTTGCAGCCCCAGGGCGCCCGCCATCACCGCCCCGGCAACCGGCCGCTTGTCGATGGCCGAGGGCTGGCCCTGCGGACCGAAGGGGGCGGAGCGGCCAAGGCACAGGGCGGCGATGCGGAAGGCGGTCAAGCCTCGCCCTCCGCCATCAGGGACATGATCTGCGCGCCCAGGGCCATATCCGGCACCTGCCCGAAATGCCGCGCCCGCATCTGTCCCTGACGGTCGAACAGCACCAGCGTCGGCGTGCCCTCAAGCTGCCATTCCTCCATGGTCCGGGGCATCGGATTATGCTTGCCCGGCTGATCCACCGCCACCGGAAACCGGATGCGGTATTCATGCAGGAAGGCGCGCAAGGCCACGGGCGTCATCGCCTCGTGATGCTCAAAGACCGAATGCAGCCCGATCACCGCCACCCGGTCGGGCGCAAAGGTGGTGGCGATGCGGCCGGCCTGCGGCAGGCCGTGGGTGACGCAGCCGGGGCAAAGCATCTGGAACACCTCGACCGCCAGCACCCGGCCGCGGAAATCCGCCAGCGTCAGGGGCTGGGCCGTGTTGAGCCATTCGGCAGCGTGGATCGTGGTCATGCGGACCTCATGCGAATGGGGGCGGCGGGGGATGCCCGCCGCCCGAAATGATCAGTTGTTCACCCGGCCCGGCAAGCTCAGATCGCCCGAGGCCACGTCGAACACATCGGTCACGCACAAAAGCGGCGCGTGGACATCGGCGCTGACCCGCAGCCCGGCCGTCACCCCGTCAAAGCCCGCGGCCTCGACCGCGCCGATGTCGGCAAAGGGCACGCGGATCTCGACGGTCTCGGCGCTCAGGACCGGCTGCCAGCCGGGGCTGTCGATCAGGATCGGCAGGCCCGGCCAGGTGGCGGGCAAGGACGGGGTCGTGCCTTCGGGAATGTCGATCACCTTGAGGGCGCCCGGCCCGCAAGCCTCGTCCGGGCCAAGCACGACCCAATGGCTGTGCCACAGGTCGCCGTCATTGCCCAGATCGCCGTCGCCGTTTTCGTCGAACAACGGCGTGTCGTCGAAATCGGGATGCGCGGTGGCGGTCAGCGCGAGGATCCCCGCGCCGGCGTCAAAGCCGATGGTGGCGGGGTCAAGGCTGGTCGGCCAGACATAGGCAAAGACCTGCGATCCGGCCAGGGCGCCGGTCGCCGCGGGCCGCGATTCGCCCGCAGCGCCGGACACCGCCATGTGGAAGACCGCGATATTGCCTTCGGTGGTGATCCTGGTGTGGACGATGTCAAAGGGCGCCGCCGTGCCGCTTTCGGCGGCGATGCCGCCGGAATGGTCATGCGTGCCATCGGCAAGGGTCGCGGCGGGAAGGGCGGCCAGCGCCGCAAGCAGGGCGGCTTGGCGCGGGGCGGGAAGTCGTGTCATGATGGATCGTCTCCTGTCTTTTCCAGGTGGTGGACAAAAAGGACGTCCCGTCCGTTGCCGCGGGCGGGGCGTCCGGCTTCAGGCGCAGGCCGTGTCAAGGCGCTGCCAGTTGGCCACGGCCTGGGTCGCCGGGGCCAGTTCGTGTTCACCGCAATCCAGCCGCAGCTCGGCCGGCCCGAAGGCAGCGTTCACGAAATCGCAGTGATGCGGGCGCGCCGCATCGCCATGGACATGGGGCCGGAAGAACCGGCAGGTCGCGCACATCCGCTGCACCGGGATCGCGCCGGCCTCTTGCAGGCTGCGGATCAGGCGCTGAAGGCTGGCCAGCATCTGCGCGCGGTCGGCGGCGGACAGGGCGGCGATGGCATCGGTCAGGGCGGGGGGGGCGGCGGGGATACCGGCAGCAACCTCGCGCCCGCGGGGGGTGGCGCAGAGCAGCCGGGCGCGGCGGTCATCGGGATCGGCTGCGCGCTCGGCCAGCCCCTTGGCCACCAGCGCGGCCACCGTGTCGCTGGCCGACGCGGGCGACACCCCCAGATGCGCCGCCAGATCGGCCGCGCGCTGCGGGCGCTGCACGATGCGCGCCAGCATTTCGGCCTGCGCCGGGTTCAGCCCGAACGGCGCCCCCGCCTGCCAAAGGCCGGCACGGCCCAGCGCCGACAGCCGACCCAGCCCCGCGATGATCTGTTGCAGTTGATCCGCCATATCGCGCCCTCCGCACGATATGATTAGGACTCCTGCGTATATCGAAGTCAAGCCCTCGCCGGACCCATGGCGGCGCAAACGGGATCTGTGCTGCCGCTACTTCGCAATCAGGTCGGGAAGGGTGGCGAAGTCGGCAAAGGCGGCGCGGTGCGGCAGTTCGGCAACCGGGGTTTTCCGGTAGCCTTCGGTGAACAGGAAGAACGGCAGGCCGGCGGCGGCGGCGGTCGCGGCATCGACTTCGCTGTCGCCGACATAGGCGGCCGCGCCACCGCCCAGCGCGGTGATGCAGGCCAGCGCCGGGGCCGGGTCGGGCTTGGTCACCGGCAGGCTGTCGCCGCCGATCACCACCGCGAAATGCGGCGCAAGGCCAAGGTCGGCCAGCAAGGACCGCGCTGGCGCCTCGGGCTTGTTGGTGCAGACCGCCAGCACATGGCCCGCGGCGCGCAAGGCGTCCAGCGCCTGCGGCACCCCCGGATAGGGCCGGGTCAGGACCGATGCAGCGGCGTTGTAATAGCCCAGCACCACCTGCGTCAGCGCGCCATGCCGGGCGGGGTCGATGCCGCGCGCCGCCATCACCCGCGCAACCAGCCTTGGCAGGCCGTTGCCGATGAATCCGGTGACCGTGGCCAGGTCGAGCGGTTCCAGCCCCTCGTCCGCCAGCATCCGGTTGGCCGCGGCATGGATGTCGGGCGCGGAATCGACCAGGGTTCCGTCAAGGTCGAAGATCAGGATCATTCCGCCCGCCATTTGATCGAACAGCCCATCGAGGGCACCTGTTCGCGCGGCCCCTGCCCGGTCCGCGCCACCTGCACCATCGCTTCAAACAACTCGCGCCGCGCCCCCTCGGGCGCCGGGTTGCGGCCCGAGGCGTCGAGCCGGCCGCGATACTGCAAGCCGCGCGCCGCGTCGAAGCCGAAGAAGTCCGGGGTGCAGGCCGCGCCCCAGGCGCGGGCGACCTCCTGGCTTTCGTCGTAGAGATAGGGGAAGGGCAGCGACAGCTGCCTCATCGCCTCGAAACCGTCCTCGGGCCGCTGCGCCGCGTCGTTGGACGAAATCGCCGCCACGCCGATGCCGATGGCCTGCAGGTCGCCGGCGTCGCGGATGATGCGGTCAAGCACCGCCCGGACATAGGGGCAATGGTTGCACATCCAGATGATGAGCGTGCCGTTCGGCCCGGCAATGTCGTCAAGGCCATGGATCCGGCCGTCGGTCGCCGGCAGGCGGAAACCGGGCGCCTTCCAGCCGAAATCGCAGACCGGGGGCGAGACGGGCATCAGGCCGCCCCTTCCGCCGCCGTGCGGATGGCGCGGATGTTGGCGCCATAGACGCCGGGATCATCCACCGAGCCGCCCTTGAACACCGCCGATCCCGCGACCAGCACATCGGCACCCGCCGCGGCCATCAGGGGCGCGGTGACGGGATCCATTCCGCCGTCGATCTCGATCTGCACCGGGCGGTCGCCGATCATCTCGCGCAGGCGGCGGACCTTTGCCGTCATGTCGAGGTATTTCTGCCCGCCGAAACCGGGGTTCACCGTCATGACGCAAACCAGATCCGCCAGATCCAGAAGATGTTCGACCGCCGCGGCCGGGGTGCCGGGGTTCAGCGCCACGCCGGCCTTCATCCCCGCGGCACGGATCGCCTGCAGGGTGCGGTGGATATGCGGCCCGGCCTCGACATGGGCGGTCAGGATATCGGCGCCGGCCTTGGCATAGGCGTCGATATAGGGATCGACCGGCGCGATCATCAGGTGAACATCCATCACCGTCTTCACATGCCGGCGAAAGGCGGCGACGGCGGGCGGGCCGAAGGTCAGGTTGGGCACGAAATGCCCGTCCATCACATCGACATGCACCCAGTCGGCGCCCTGATCCTCGATCGCGCGGATCTCGCGCCCGAAATCGGCGAAATCGGCCGACAGGATCGACGGCGCGATCAGGATCCGCCGGCTCATACCGTGCCCGCCCGGTAACGGCGCGCCATGTCGTCAAGCGGGATCACCCTGATGCCGCTCGCCTGCCCTGCGGTGCCGAAGGCCTCGAACCGTTCGCGGCACAGGTCGCGCATCGCATCCATCGCCGGTTTGAGGAACTTGCGCGGGTCGAATTCGCGCCGGCTGGTCATTGCCACCTTGCGGAACTGCGCGGTCATCGCCATGCGGCAATCGGTGTCGATGTTGACCTTGCGCACGCCGTGGCGGATGCCGCGGACGATTTCCTCGACCGGGACGCCAAAGGTCTGGGGCATCTCGCCACCGTATTCGTTGATGACGTCCTGCAACTCCTGCGGCACCGAGGACGAACCGTGCATCACCAGATGCGTGTTCGGCAGGCGGCGGTGGATTTCCTCGATCACGCCCATCGCCAGGATGTCGCCATCAGGGCGGCGGCTGAACTTGTAGGCGCCATGCGAGGTGCCGCAGGCGATGGCCAGCGCATCGACCCTGGTGCGGGCGACGAAATCCACCGCCTGATCGGGGTCGGTCAGAAGCTGGCTGTGGTCGAGCGCGCCTTCGGCGCCATGGCCGTCCTCGGCCTCGCCCTCGCCGGTTTCAAGCGAACCGAGCACGCCCAGCTCTCCCTCGACGCTGGCGCCGACCCAATGCGCCATATCGGACACCCGGGTCGTGATCGCGACGTTGTAGTCATAGCTGGCCGGGGTCTTGGCATCGGCCATCAGGCTGCCGTCCATCATCACGGATGTGAACCCGTGGCGGATCGCGGTCAGGCAGGTCGCCTCGTCATTGCCGTGGTCCTGATGCATGCAGAGCGGGATGGAGGGATAGATCGCCGCCAGCGCCTCGATCATCTTCGAAAGCATGATGTCGTTGGCATAGGACCGCGCGCCGCGGCTGGCCTGGATGATGACCGGAGCGTCGACGGCCCTGGCCGCCTCCATGATCGCCAGCCCCTGCTCCATGTTGTTGATGTTGAAGGCGGGCACGCCGTAGCCGTGTTCGGCGGCGTGGTCGAGAAGCTGTCGCAGGGTGATAAGCGCCATTCTGTCGAACCTTTATGCGGGAATTACAGGGTCTTGGCCATCGCCACGGCGGTATCGGCCATGCGGTTGGAAAAGCCCCATTCGTTGTCATACCAGGCCAGCACCGAGACGAGCGTGCCGTCCATCACCCGGGTCTGGTCCATGTGCAGGATGCTGGACCGCGGGTCGTGGTTGAAATCGGTCGAGACATTGGGCCGGTCGGTATAGCCGAGGATGCCGTTCAGCGGCCCGTCCGCCGCGGCGCGGATCGCGGCGTTGATCTCGTCCACGGTGGTCGGCCGCCGGGCGATGAACTTGAGATCCACGACCGAGACATTCGGCGTCGGCACCCGGATCGCGAAACCGTCCAGCCGGCCCTTCAGCTCGGGCAGGACAAGGCCCACGGCCTTGGCCGCGCCGGTCGAGGTCGGGATCATCGACAGCGCGGCGGCGCGGGCGCGGTAAAGGTCCTTGTGCATCGTGTCCAGCGTCGGCTGGTCGCCGGTATAGCTGTGGATCGTGGTCATCATGCCGCGTTCGATGCCGACGGCGGCGTCCAGCACCTTGGCCACGGGCGACAGGCAGTTGGTCGTGCAGGATCCGTTCGACACCACCATGTCGCTGGCGGTCAGCACGCTGTCATTGACCCCGAAAACCACGGTCTTGTCCGCCCCGTCGCAGGGGGCCGAGACCAGGACCCGGCGCGAGCCGTTGCCCAGATGCGCCGCCGCCTTGTCGCGGGTCGTGAACAGGCCGGTGCATTCCAGGGCCACATCCACCCCCTGCCATGGCAGGTCGGCCGGGTTGCGGATCGCGGTGACGCGGACCTTGCCGGTGCCGGCGTCAAGCCAGTCGTCGCCGGTCGCGACCTCGCCAGGGAAGCGGCCATGCACGCTGTCGAAGCGCAGCAGATGGGCGTTGGTTTCCACCGGCCCAAGGTCGTTGACGGCAACCACGCGAATGTCGCGGCGGCCCGATTCCACGATGGCGCGCAGGATGTTGCGTCCGATACGGCCAAAGCCGTTGATGGCGACGTTCACGGTCATGTCGGTCTTTTAGATCAGGGATTTCGCTTTGTTCGCAACCGCTTCGGCGATGATGCCGAAATGGCGGTAAAGGTCGGGCGCCGGGGCCGAGGCGCCAAAGCCCGTCATGCCGACAAAGCCGTCGGTATGGCGCAACAGGCTGTCCCAGCCCTGACGGATCGCCGCCTCGACACCGATGCGCGGGGCGTCCCCCAGCACGGTGTCGCGGTAGCTGTCGGGCTGCGCCGCGAACAGGTCGAACGACGGGGCCGAGACTATGGCGGCGCGGATGCCGTCCGACGCAAGCAGGGCCGCGGCGGCGGTCGCGATCTCTACCTCGGATCCGGTGGCGATCAGTGTCAGGTCGCGCTCCGCACCGCCGCGCAACAGATAGGCGCCGCGGGCGGTCAGGTTTTCGTCGGCGGTGTCGCGCAGGGTCGGCAGGTTCTGCCGCGACAGCGCCAGCAGGATCGGGCGGTCGGTCGTCGACATGGCAATTTCCCAGGCCTCGGCGGTTTCCACCGCATCGGCGGGGCGCAGCACCGTCAGGTTGGGGATCGCGCGCAGCGAGGCGAGGGTTTCCACCGGCTGGTGGGTCGGCCCGTCCTCGCCCAGGCCGATGCTGTCATGGGTCATCACGAAGATCGTGGGCACCGCCATCAGCGCCGCCAGCCGGATCGCCGGGCGGCAGTAGTCGGCGAAGACAAGGAAGGTGCCGCCATAGGGGCGGAAAAGCCCGTGCAGCGCGATGCCGTTCATCGCCGCCGCCATGCCATGTTCGCGCACGCCGTAATGGACATAGCTGCCGCGAAAATCCGCGGCTGTGACCGCCGCCTGCCCCCTGGAACGGGTCAGGTTCGATCCGGTCAGGTCCGCCGACCCGCCGATGGTGAAGGGCAGTGTCGTGTTCACCACCTCAAGCGCCATCTCGCTGGCCTTGCGGGTGGCGACCTTGGGTCGTTCGGCCAGAAGCCGCGCCTTGTGCGCCGCCATCGCCGCGGACAAGGGCGCCGCGTCGCGGGCGCAAAGCGCGCGGAACGCCGCCGCATCGGGATGCCCGTCAAGCCGGGCCTGCCAGTCCTCGCGCGCCCTGGCCCCCCGCGCGGCAATGCGCCGCCATGCCGCGCGGACGGGCTCGGGCACCTCGAACGGCGCATGTGGCCAGCCCAGATGGGTGCGGGCCGCCGCGATCTCGGCCGTGCCCAGCGGCGCGCCGTGCACGTCATGCCCGCCCTGCTTGTTCGGGGCGCCAAAGCCGATCACCGTCCGGCAGGCGATCAGGCTGGGCCGCGGATCGTCCTGCGCGGCGGTGATCGCGGCGGCGATGGCGGCGGGGTCGTGCCCGTCGCAAGCGACCGTGTGCCAGCCCGAGGCGGCAAAGCGCGCCATCTGATCGGTCGAGGTCGCCAGATCGGTATCGCCGTCGATGCTGATGCGGTTGTCGTCCCACAGGACCACCAGCCGGCCCAGCCGCAGATGGCCGGCCAGGTCGATGGCCTCGTGGCTGACGCCCTCCATCAGGCAGCCGTCGCCGGCGATGACCCAGGTCCGGTTGCCGGCCAGATCGGGAAAGCGGGCATGGGCAAGGCGTTCGGCCAGCGCCATGCCGACGGCGGTGGCGATGCCCTGACCCAGCGGGCCGGTCGTCATCTCGATGCCGCTGGCATGGCCATATTCCGGATGGCCGGCGGTGCGGCTGCCCAGCTGGCGGAAGGCGCGGATCTGGTCGATCCCCATGTCGTCATAGCCCAAGAGGTGATGGATCGCATAAAGCAGCATCGAGCCATGGCCGGCCGACAGCACGAAACGGTCGCGGCCGGGCCAGTCGGGCGCCGCCGGGTCAAGCGTCACGAAGCGGTTGAACAGGACGGTGGCGACATCGGCCATGCCCATCGGCATGCCGGGATGGCCGGAATTGGCGGCCTGCACCGCATCCATCGCCAGCGCGCGGATGGCGTTGGCCATGGTCCTTTCGTCGACGGCGGGAAGGGGCGCGTTCATGGGCAGACCTCTCAGCGCAGCTTGCGGGCGGTGGTGACAAGGCGTTCGATCAGCGGCGTCAGGATCAGCTGCATCGCCAGATCCTGCTTGTTGCCGGGGATCACGATGGAATTGGCCCGGCTCATCCACGACCCCGCGATCATCGAGGTCAGATAGGGAAAGTCGATGCCGCGCGGGTTCTTGAAGCGGATCACCACCAGGCTTTCGTCCGGCGTCGGAATCCAGCGCGCGATGAACGGGTTCGAGGTGTCGACGACCGGCACCCGCTGGAAGTTGATGTCGGTCTCGGTGAATTGCGGGCAGATGCAGTGCACATAGTCGCGCATCCGGCGCAGGATGGTGTCGGTGACGGATTCGGTGGAATAGCCGCGGGCCGCGCGGTCGCGGTGGATCTTCTGGATCCATTCCAGGTTGATGACCGGCACCACGCCGATCTTGAGGTCGGCCAGCGCCGGCAGGTTCACCTGATCGTTGGCGACGCAGCCATGCAGCCCTTCGTAGAACAGCAGGTCCGCGTCCTCCTCGAACGGAGCCCAGGCGGTGAATTCGCCGGGGGGCACCCCGTGATGCGCGGCTTCGGCGGCGTCATGGACATAGTGCCGGGTACGGCCGCGGCCGGTTTCGCCGAATTCGCGGAACACCCGTTCGAGTTCGCCCAGTTCATTGGCCTCGTACGAGAAATGCGAAAAGGCGGCATCGCCCTCGGCCGCGCGGCGGGTCAGTTCCACCCGCATTTCGGCCCGGTTGTAGCGGTGAAAGGCGTCGCCCTCTATCGACACCGCGCGAAAGCCTTCGCGCCGAAAGATCTGGTCGAAGGTGTTCTTCACCGTCGAGGTGCCGGCCCCCGAGGATCCGACGACCGAGATGATGGGGTGGGTCTTGCTCATGTCATGCTCCGGCGGGGTCAGGATCGGGGGTGTCAGCTGCGGAAAAGGCCGCGCCGGCCGAACAGCGCCTTGTTCTCGGGCTCGGGCAGGTCGTGGTAGGTGGTGACGCGGGCCACCTTGGCGGCGCTGCCAAAGACAAACGGCGTGCGCGCATGCAGGCCTGCGGGCGCCTTGTCGAGGATCGGGTCGATGCCGTCGGTGGCCCGCCCGCCGGCGCCTTCGACCAGATGGGCGATGGGGCCGCATTCATAGACCAGCCGCAGCCGGCCGCTTTCGTAGCCCTTCCGCCGGTCGGCGGGATACAGGAAGATGCCGCCGCGGCTGAGGATGCGGTGGGTCTCGGCCACCAGCGAGGCGATCCAGCGCATGTTGAAATCGCGCCCCACCGGGCCTTCGGTGCCGGCCACGCGGTCATCGACATAGGCGCGGATCGGTGCCGGCCAGTGGCGGTAGTTCGAGGCGTTGATGGCATATTCCGGCGATTCCGCCGGAATCGGACCCACCTGACCGACCAGCCGGAAGCGGCCCTGATCGGGGTCGAGCAGGTATTTCCAGGTCTGGCCCGCCCCGATCCGCAGCACCAGCCAGCATTGCGGCCCGAAGATCGCATAGCCCGAGGCGGCAAGCTCATTTGCCGGGCGCAGGACGCTGGCCGGGCCGGTCACCTCGGCCGGATACAGGCCGAATATGGTGCCGATCGAGACATTGGTGTCGATGTTCGATGATCCGTCCAGCGGGTCGATGACCAGCGCCAGCGTGCCGGCGGGGTTCATCTCGACCACCTCGGCCTGTTCCTCGGAGGCGAAAAAGCGCACGGCCGATCCCGCCACGGCATCGCGGGCAAGGTCGTCGGCGATGATGTCGAGCGCCTTTTGCGTGTCGCCGCCGCCGCCCGCGCCGGCCTCGGCGCCCAGCGCGCCGCCGCGGGCGATGCGGCCGGACAGCGCGACGGCAAACCCGGCCAGCCGGGTCAGGACATCGGCCAGATCGGGGGCCAGATCGGGGGCCACCCCTTCGGCGAATTGGTCGATGGCGGTTTGCATGGCGTCCTCCCTGCCCTGTGAAACAGCTTGCATGGGCGAAAATTCCATGAAATTGAAAAATTCTTCACAGCCATTCGGGAAAATCTAATGATGGATGCCGCCGGGCTGACGCTCAAGCAATTGCGCTGCCTGATCGCGGTGGCCGAGTTGCGGTCGTTGACCGCCGCCGCCGGGGCGCTGCATCTGACCACGCCGGCAATCCACAGCCAGATCAGGAACTTGGAGGAACAGGTCGGCCATGCGCTGCTCGAACGCGGACCGGGCGGCACCGGGTTCCGCCTGACCCCCAGCGGCGAGGTGATGCTGACGGCCGCACGCCGGGTCGAGGCCAATTTGTCGCAGGCGGCCGCCGGGATCGCCGCGCTGTCGCGGGGGTCGCAGGGCCATGTGACGCTCAGCGTGGTGTCCACCGCGAAATATTTCGCGCCGCGGCTGGTGCGGATGCTGCGCGACGGCTGCCCCGACATCGGGGTGACCCTGCGCGAGGGCAACCGGCAGGCGGTGATAGACGACCTAGATCAGGGGCTGGCCGATCTTGCGGTGATGGGCCGCCCGCCGCGGATGCCCGCGGTCGTGGCCGAACCGCTGGGCCCGCATCCGCATGGCATCATCCTGCCGCCGGGCCATCCGCTGGCGGGGCGCGACGGGTTCGACCCAGCCGCGCTTCTGGACGAACACTTTCTTTGTCGCGAAGAGGGATCGGGCACGCGGCTGTTGATGATGCGCTTTCTGGACCGCTTCGCCGAAGGGCAACCGCCGACGATGATGGCGCTTGAGTCGAACGAGACGATCAAGCAGGCGGTGATTGCCGGGCTGGGCATCGCCTTTCTGTCGCTGCACACGGTCTGCGACGAACTGGCCGCGGGCCGGCTGGTGCGGCTGCACGGCGCCGGCCTGCCGGTGATGCGGCACTGGTATCTGGTGCGTCCGGCGGCGCCGGCGCCTTCGGCCGCCACCACGCGCATCTGGCAGGCGGTGGTGGCGCTTGCCGGGGCCTATCTGCCGCGCGAGATACCCTGATCAGCGGGCGAGCGCGGCGTAAAGCGCCGGCAGGCGGTCGGGCAGGCGTTCGACCCGGTCGACCACCTGCACCCCGCGCGGACCGAAGATGCGCTGCGCCCAGGCATCGGCGCCGGGGTCAAGCGTCAGGCAGAAGGGGGTGATGCCGGCCTGTGCCGCCTCTTCGACCGCCTTGCGGGCATCGGCGCGCAGATAGATCGGATCGCGCACGTCGATATCCGCCGGCGAGCCATCGGTGATGACCAGCAGCAGCCGGCGGGCGGCGCGGATCTGGCGCAGTTGCAGCGTGGCATGGCGGATCGCAGCGCCCATCCGCGTCGAAAGCTGCCCCTCGGCCCCCATGAGCCGGGCGCGGGCGGCGGCATCCCAGGGCTGGGCAAAGTCCTTGAAGCGGCGGTAGAAAACCTGCGCCCGCCCGTCCGAACAAAAGCCGTGAAGGGCGAAGCGGTCGCCGACACGATGGATCGCCTCGGCAAGAAGCAGGCTGGCGGCCTTGGTCAGATCCAGCACCGTCTGGCCGCCGGCGGCGGGATCGTTGGTCGATTCCGACAGGTCGAGCAGCACCAGAACCGCCATGTCGCGGACATGCAGCACCCGGCGCATCGTCACCCGCGGATCGGGCTGGCGCCGCAGCCGCAGGTCGATGGCGGCGTCGATGGCGGGGTTGATATCCAGCTCGTCGCCATCCTCGAGCTTGCGCAGCCGCTGGAGACCCTGCGGCCGCATCGCCTCGAGCCGGTGGCGCAGCCGGTCCATCACCGCGTGGTGTTCGGCCAAAAGCGCCTCGGCCCGGTCGGGGTCGCCCATTCCGGCACGGCGTTCCAACACCGTGACCCAGGCCGGGCGCATCATCTGGATGGTATGGTCGAATTCGTCGTGGAACACCGGCGGCGCCACCGGCTCCTTGCCCTCACGCTTGTTGAAACTGGTGCCGTCGTCGTCGAAGAATTCGTTGGACTGGACCCAGATTTCCTGCGCGTCGTCGCCCGCGGTCTCGACCTCGACCTCGTTGACCATCTCCATGACCGAGACGTTGCGCCGCACCTGCACCGGGGCGGCGGCGCTGCCGATCTCAAGCTCCTCATAGTCCCACAGCACCCGGTTGTCGCAGCGATAGGGACAGGACGGCAGGTCACGATGGGCCGAGAAGGGCTGGCCGCGCAGCTGGTCGGCCAGCGCCAGCCCCAACCGGCGCGATGCCGTCGCATCGGACAGATCCAGCGCCGAGAACCCCGCCAGCGCCCAGCCGGACAGGTCGTCCTCTGCCGTGCCGGTCAACAGGCTGCGGGCGATGCGGTCGAAAATCCCGGTCATGCCCGCGCCGGTGCCGGTATGGAACCCGGTCCACAGCGCGCGCAGGCCGGGCAGGCGGGCGATGGCCAGCGCCTCGGCGCGGGCATCCTCGATCAGGCCGACGCAGGCCATCTGCAGCGCGTTCAGCCCGTCGCCGGGATGGGCGCTGCGCAAGGCGGCCAGATGCGCCGCCAGATGCGCGACCTGCGCGCGATAGAGGTCTAGCGCCGGGATGCCCTGCCAGTCGTCCAGCGCATCGGGCAGGTGCAGGACAAAGCCCTCGACCGCCGGCCGCGCGCCCTCGCCACCGATGTCGGTCGGGGCCATGACGAAATCGCGGCCCCACAGCGCGCGGGCATAGATGCCCAGCCGCCGCTGCACATCAACAAACAGCGTGCCCTTGCGTTCGCGTTTCAGCACGGCGCGGGATTCGGGCGTGGCCAGCGCGAAATAGCGGTCCAGTTCGGGATAGTCGGTGCGGTGCGCGTCGGCGCCCCAGTCGGCCCAGCGGCGCAGGCCGCCCAGCGTCAGCACGTCCAGCAGCGGCCCCAGATTGTCGAGCATCGGCCGCATCCCGCGCGGCGCACGCGCCAGCAGGTGATCCAGAAAGCGCAGATAGCTGCGGAACAACCCGGCATCGCCCAGCCGCCGCGCCGGCGTGACCGAGGTGGCGATGATCCGCGCCATCACCGCCCCCGAGGTGCGCGAGGCATAGCCGGCGCAGGCCACGGCGAAATCGGCCAGCACATCCTCGCCCAGGTCGCGGGCGACCTGGGGCGCGGTATCGATCCAGGCCAGCACCGGCCCTTCGCCGCGGCCAAGGCGGTGCAGCGCATCGGCGGCGTGAAGCCAGGTGTCAAGGCCGCGGGACGACAGGCGCCGCCGCGCCTCGGGCAGGGCGGCGGCAAGGGGCGGCAGCAGGGTTTCGGGCCAGCGTTCGACCGCTGCCGCGAGATCGGGCGGCAGCAGGGCCAGCGGGTTGTCAGAACCAGGTGGCGACGGCGGCATCTAGGGCATCGCGCATGTCGGGATCGTCGGTGATCGGGCAGGTCAGCGCCATGGAACAGGCGGCGCGCGGCGCCACGCCGCCGGCGATCAGGCTACCGGCATGGATCAGCATCCGGGTGGAAATCCCCTCGTCCAGCCCATGGCCCTTGAGGTTGCGCGCCCGCGCCCCGATCTCGACCAGTTTGCGCGCCGTTGCGGGATCAGCGCCGGATTCATGGGCGACAATCGCGGTTTCACTGTCAGCATCCGGCCAGGAAAATTCAAGCGCACCAAAGCGTTGCCGGGTGGACTGCTTGAGATCCTTCATCAGCGACTGATAGCCGGGGTTGTAGCTGACCACGAGCAGAAAGTCGGGATGCGCGCGCAAGAGTTCGCCCTTGCGTTCAAGCGGCAGCACGCGGCGGTTGTCGGTCAGCGGATGGATGACGACCGTGGTGTCCTGCCGGGCTTCGACCACCTCGTCCAGATAGCAGATGGCGCCGTGGCGGGCGGCAAAGGCCAGGGGCCCGTCCTGCCAGCGGGTGCCGTCGGCATCGAGCAGGAACCGGCCCACCAGATCGGATGCGGTCATGTCCTCGTTGCAGGCGACGGTCACCAGCGGCCGGCCCAGCCGCCAGGCCATGTGTTCGACAAAGCGGGTCTTGCCGCAGCCGGTCGGGCCCTTCAGCATCACCGGCATCCGCGCCGCCCAGGCGGCGGTGAACAGCGCCACCTCATCGCCCGCGGGCCGATACCACGGCTCGGACAGGACGCGATATTGCAGGACGGGATCGGACATGTCGTTCATGGCGCATCCTTGGCCAAAATGGGCCGCCGCACGCCCGGAGGCGGCATGCGGCGGCCGCAGCGGTCAGACGGGATTGCCCCGGTAAACCACCATGTTCGCACCCTGGCTTTGGGTGAAGTTGTTGTATCCCAAGAGCCGGACATGGTTGCCCGGATTGGCCTCATGGCAGGCGTCCAGCTCGGCCATGATCGCGTCGACATCGGTTTCGCCGAACATCGGCAGCTTCCACATGTACCAGTAATTGGACGAGGCGAACTGCGGTTCGGTATGTTCGATGGCCGGGTTCCAGCCGTGCTTGACGATCCATTCCACCTGCTTGCGGATCTCGTCGCGGCTCATCGCCGGCAGGTAGGAAAAGGTGCCCATCTTGCGGCTGGCCGGGTCCGACAGCCGCGATGCGTAATCCTGAACATTGCTCATTGCCGGTCCCCCTAGCGGTGCTGCACGTCAAGCTTGTCGACGGTATCGAATTCGAACTTGATCTCTTTCCAGGTCTCCATGGCGATCTTCAGTTCGGGGCTGTGCTGTGCGGCGCGGGTCAGGATATCCCTGCCCTCCTTCTCGATCTGGCGGCCCTCGTTGCGGGCCTGCACGCAGGCCTCGAGAGCGACGCGGTTTGCCGCCGCGCCCGCGGCATTGCCCCACGGATGGCCCAGCGTGCCGCCGCCGAATTGCAGGACCGAGTCGTTGCCGAAAATCGCGACCAGCGCCGGCATGTGCCAGACATGGATCCCGCCCGAGGCGACCGGGAACACCCCCGGCATCGACCCCCAGTCCTGATCGAAGAAGATGCCGCGGGCGCGGTCCTCTTTCACGAAACGGTCGCGCATCAGGTCGATCCAGCCCAAGGTCGCCGCGCGGTCGCCTTCCAGCTTGCCGACAACGGTGCCGGAATGCAGGTGGTCGCCGCCCAGAAGGCGCAGCAGCTTTGCCAGCACGCGAAAGTTGATGCCGTGGTTGGGGTTGCGGTCGATGACCGCGTGCATGGCGCGGTGGACATGCAGCAGCATCCCGTTGTCGCGGCACCAGCGCGACAGCGAATTATGCGCCGCCCAGCCAAGGGTGATGTAGTCCGACATGATGATCGGGGTCTTGAGTTCCTTGGCATATTCGGCGCGCTTGAACATCTCCTCGATGGTCGGCGCGGTCACGTTCATGTAGTGACCCTTGCGCTCGCCGGTCTCGGCCTCGGACTTGACGATCGCCTCCTGGCAGAAATCGAAACGGTCGCGCCAGCGCATGAAGGGCTGCGAGTTGACGTTCTCGTCATCCTTGGTGAAGTCGAGGCCGCCGCGCAGGCATTCATAGACCGCCCGGCCGTAATTCTTGGCCGACAGGCCCAGCTTGGGCTTGATCGTGCAGCCCAGCAGGGGGCGACCGTACTTGTCCATCTTGTCGCGTTCGACATGGATGCCATGCGGCGGGCCGAAGCAGGTCTTCACGAACCAGATGGGAAAGCGCACATCCTCGAGCCGCAGCGAACGCACGGCCTTGAAGCCGAACACGTTGCCGACGAGCGAGGTAAAGACGTTGACGACCGAACCCTCCTCGAACAGGTCGGCCGGGTAGGCGATGAAGGCGTAAAAGGCGTCGTCGTGGCCCGGCACGTCCTCGATCCGGTAGGCGCGGCCCTTGTAATGGTCGAGGTCGGTCAGAAGGTCGGTCCAGACCGTCGTCCAGGTCCCGGTCGAGCTTTCCGCCGCCACCGCCGCCGCCGCCTCTTCCCGCGGGACGCCGGCCTGCGGGATCACCTTGAACACCGCCAGGATGTCGGTTTCCTTCACCGCATATTCCGGTTCCCAATAGGTCGAGCGGTATTCCTTGACCCCGGCGTCGTAGCGTTTCTTCGGCGCTGCGTTCATGGCTGTCCTCCTCTGGATCGCGGTCAGGCTAGCCGGTTGCAGGACTATGCAAAAATGAATAGTTTTTAGATCAGGACTTCATCAGAGGTTATGATGACTGCCAGCTTGCGCCAGTTGCAGATCTTTCGCGCCGTGGCGCGCGACCTGTCCTATACCCGCGCGGCCGAGGCGCTGAACCTGACGCAACCGGCGGTCTTTACCCAGGTCCGCCAGCTGGAAGAGCAGTTGGGCAGCACGCTGATCGAACGGATCGGCAAGCGGTTGTTCCTTACCGAGGCCGGCGAGGTGGTGCTGGCTTCGGCGCGCGAGGTTCTGACCGAACTCGACCGGATGGAGATGCGGCTGGCAGAGTTGCGCGGCATGGTGCGCGGGCGGCTGCGGCTGTCGGTCGTCTCGACGGCGAAATACCATGTCCCGGCGTTTCTTGGCGAATTCTGCCGCCGCCACCCCGGTATCGCGGTGGCGCTGACCGTCGGCAACCGGCAGGAGCTTCTGGCCCGTTTTGCCGCGAACGAGGACGACCTTTACATCCTTGGCGCGATGCCGGCGGAACTGGGCGCCGATAGCCGGCGCTTTGCCGACAACCCGCTGGTGGTGATCGCCGCGCCGGACCATCCGCTGGCCGGCCGCCACGGCATCGCCGCCGGCGATCTGGTGACCCATCCCTTCGTCATGCGCGAATCCGGATCGGGCACCCGCATTGCCGCCGAGGGGTTCTTTGCCACCGCCGGCCTTGCCCCGCCGGTGCGGATGGAGATGGGCGCGAACGAGGCGATCAAGCAGGCGGTGATGGCCGGCCTTGGCCTGTCGGTCCTGTCGCGCGGCACCTGCCTGCTGGAACTGGCGCACGGGCATCTGGTGGAACTGGATGCCGAGGGGTTTCCGCTGCAACGCCACTGGCATGTCGCCTGGCCCGGCGGCAAGCGCCTGTCCGCCGCGGCCGAGGCGTTTCTGGCGATCCTGACGGGGGACGGGGCGGCCGGACAGGCGAAGGCGTGACCGGTGGCGCGGCGGGAAACCTGCCGCGCGCCCCGGTGGCAAAAGGGCGCAGGTCGTTGCAGTCGGGCGGGTGGCACCACATTTTCAGGAAATCCGGCACCGATCCCGCCTCTTGCGGCGGGAGTGTTCCACCGGTCGCCGCCCCCTGCCCCGCGTGCGAATCCCAAAGGAGTTTCCCTGTTGCCCCCGGTCTTTCCCGCCCCGCCCTCAGAATGCTTCCTGACCATGCGCCCATCGCCCCGGGTCGCCGGGGGTCGTCATGGGTAAGCTGATCGACGGAGTTTGGAGCGAACAGGGCTATGACACCGCCAGATCGGGCGGCCGGTTCGAACGCAGCGCAACCCTCTGGCGCAACTGGATCACGCCGGACGGATCGCCCGGACCGACGGGTCGGGGCGGCTTTGCCGCCGACAGCGGGCGCTATCACCTTTATGTCTCGTATGCCTGCCCCTGGGCGCATCGGGCGCTGATCTTTCGCGCGCTCAAGGGGCTGGAGGCGCATATCGGCGTCTCGGTCGTGCATCCCGACATGCTGGCCCAGGGCTGGGAATTCCGGACCGATTTCCCCGGCGCGACCGGCGATCGCCTGTTCGGCCTGCCCTATCTGCGCGACATCTATCTGCGCGCCGATCCGCAGGCCTCGGGCCGCCTCACGGTGCCAGTGCTGTGGGACAAGGCAGAAGGCACCATCGTCTCGAACGAAAGCGCCGAGATCATCCGCATGTTCAATTCGGCCTTCGACGGGCTGACCGGCAATCGCGACGACTATTACCCCGTGGCGCTGCGGGGCCGGATAGATGCGCTGAACGACCGCATCTATCCGGGCCTCAACAACGGCGTCTATCGCGCCGGTTTTGCCACCACGCAGCCAGCCTATGACGAGGCGGTGGCCGAGGTCTTTGCCACGCTCGACTGGCTGGAGGGGCATCTGGCCGTGAACCGCTATCTGGCCGGCGGACAGGTGACCGAGGCCGACTGGCGGCTTTTCACGACCGCGGTGCGTTTCGATCCGGTCTATCACACCCATTTCAAGTGCAACCGGGCGTGGCTGCGCGAATACCCGCACCTCTGGGGCTGGCTGCGCGAGATGTATCAATGGCCGGGCGTCGCCGCGACCGTGCAGTTCGACCATATCTTGCGGCACTATTATTTCAGCCACGACACGATCAATCCGCATCGGATCATCCCGATCAACCCGGTGATCGACTGGCTGGAACCGCACCGGCGGGACGGGATCTAGACCGCCGGATCCCACGGGGGCACCGGGCCAAGGGCGGCGGCCAGATGGTCGATCAGCGCCCGCAGCTTGGCCGGCAGGGGAGAAATCGGCGGCCAGACCGCCAGAACCGGCAGGGCGCGGGCCCCGAAATCCGGCATGAGCGGCTGAAGCTGGCCCTGCCTGATCGCCTCGGCCACCACAAAGGCGGGCAGCACGGCGACGCCCAGCCCGGCGATGGCCATATCGCGCATCGCCTCGCCATTGTTCAGCGTGATCCGGCCCCGCACCGGGGGCGAGACGGCGCGCCCGTCCTGGTGGAACTGCCAAAGCTGTGCATTGCCCACATGGGCATAGCCGATCACCTCATGCGCGGTCAGGTCGGCCGGGGTCTGCGGCACGCCGTGGCGGGCCAGATAGTCGGGGCTGGCGCAGACGACCTGCCGGTCCTCGTACAGCTTGCGCTGCATCAGATGGGCGTCGCGCGCCTCGCCGATGCGGATGGCGATGTCGAACCCCTCGCGCTCGAGATCGCGCATGCGGTCGTCATATTCGATGCGCAGGTCAAGGCCCGGATGCGCGGCGGCAAAGCTGGCAAGGACGGGGCTGAGGTGCATGGTGCCAAAGGTCATCGGCGCGGTGATGGCCAGTTTGCCGTGCAGGGGCGTGCCTGCCTCTGCCTCGCCAATCGCGCCTTCTGTCGCGGCCCTGAGCGCCACGACCGCCGGTCGCAGCCGCTCGGCCAGCCGGATCGCGGCCTCGGTGGGGATGACCCGGCCGGCGTTGCGCCGGAACAGCGCCGCACCCAGTTCCGCTTCGAAATCCGAGATCCGCTTTGAAATCACCGATTTCGACAGGTTGAGCCGGGCCCCCGCCGCAGTCAGGGTGCCCAGCTCGATCACGGCAAGAAAGGTCTCGATCTCGTCCAGCGAATAGCGCATGCCGGCAGGCTAGCCCGCCCGGCCCGCGTTCGCAAACGCAAGACGCCGGGCCGACAAGGCGTTGCACGGGACCGGCCGGTCAGCCGGAAATCCGCGGCTTCTCTCCCGGTTTCGAGGTGAACAGATCCGCCCATTCCGGGTGTTTGGCATATTGCCCAAAGATATAGGGACAGATCGGCACGATGCGGAAACCGGTGGCGCGGGCATCGTCCAGCATCGCGTCCAGCAGCCTGCGCGCCACGCCCCTGCCACCCATGGCCTCGGGCACCCCGGTGTGATCGGCGCTGATCACGCCTTCGCCGCGGCGGGTGAAGGTGATCTCGCCCTCGGCGTCGATACCGGCGATGCGCGCCACATAGCGGCCATGGCGGTCGTCGCGCATTTCCTTGGTGATGGTGATATCGTCCATGTTCAGAACTCCCGCTTGAGGATGGTTCGGTCAACCGACAGGGGGCCAGCGCCCCATGCGGCGAGGAAGAGTGCGGCAACGGTCCACAGCGCGGAAAGGCCCTCGGCCTTGAACTGCACCTGATGCAGGAACAGCGCCCCGCCATCGGCCGCCAGGTTGCGCAAGCCATCTTCGGTGAACAGGTCCGCATTGGCGGTCAGCGCGGCCATGCCATCCGGCGACAGGATGGCGGCGCCATAGGGGTGGGTGGCGTGGAACCACAAGGTGACGGCCAGCATCACCGCATTGGCCAACGCCACCGGGCGGGTCAGGAACCCGGCAAGGATCAGGATGCCGCCGCCGAACTGCATCACCGCCAGCACCGCCGACCACAGCCAGCCCGGATACATGCCGATGCTTTCGGTAAAGCCGGACATGGCAAAGGGGGCCAGGATCTTGGGCCAGCCCTCGATCACCAAAAGCCCGCCGACCAGCACCCGCAGGCCCAGATGCGCCAGAGGTTCAGCGACGCTGCGATAGAACGGGCCCATGACGGGCAGGATCAGCGAGGGTTCGTGCCTTTCGCCGGACATGGCGGCTCTCCTTCATTCACTGCACACAGGAGCGAGCATAACCCCGGATGCCATCGCGACCAGACGCCACAGGGGCAACCCCGCGTTCGAAAATCGCGAACGGTGATCTGCTTGGCCCTGCGGCATGACACCCCCAGATATCCGGTCAAGCGGGGCCGGAAGGCGGCCCGCACTGGAGGTTGAGATGAGAAATATCCTGTCCGCAAGCACTGCACCCGCCGGTCACTGGGTGGGCGACGGCTTTCCCGTCCGTTCTCTGTTTTCGCACATGAACGGCAGCAATGACAACACGCCCTTCCTGTTGCTGGATTACGGCGGGCCGCATGACTTTGCCCCGGCGAAAACGCCGCGCGGTGTCGGTGCCCACCCGCACAAGGGGTTCGAGACGGTGACCATCGTCTATGACGGCGAGGTCGAACATGGCGACAGCACCGGCCGCGGCGGCGTGATCCGCGAAGGCGACGTGCAATGGATGACCGCCGGCAAGGGCATCCTGCACAAGGAATTCCACAGCCCCGACTTTACCGCCCGGGGTGGCCGGTTCGAGATGGTCCAGCTTTGGGTGAACCTGCCCGCGAAAGACAAGTCCGCCACCCCCGGCTATCAGGGCATCACCGATGCGCAGATCCCTGCGGTCGATCTGCCCGACGGCGCGGGCCGCCTGCGCGTCATCGCCGGGGCCTTCGACGGGGCAAAGGGGCCGGCGACCACCTTTTCGCCGATGGATCTTTGGGACATCCGGCTGAACGCGGGCAAATCCGTGACGCTGAACCCGGTGGAAGGTTACAACGTCATCGTCACCGTCCTGTCGGGCGAGGTTTCCGTCAACGGTGAGGATCTGTCCGGCCCCGCCGCGGCCCGGCTGTCGCGCGAAGGCGGCGCGGTGACGCTTGCCGCCGGCAGCGATGCCAAGGTGCTGGTGCTGGCAGGCGAGCCGATCGACGAACCCGTCGCTGCCTATGGCCCCTTCGTGATGAACACCGAGGCCGAGATCCGGCAGGCGATCACCGACTTCAACGCCGGCAAGTTCGGCGATCTGTGACGGAACGGGGCGGCCATCCTGCCGCCCCTTTCCTATCCGCCCAGCCAGCCCCGCACGATGCCCAAATCGGCGGGGTCAAGGTCGTGCCCGGCCTGAATGGTCTTTTCGTCAAGGTCGGCACCGGCCCGGCGCAGCGACGCCGCCAGCGCAGGGGTGGCAAAGGCATCCTGCGCGCCTTGCACCATCAGGACACGGGTTCCCGCCAGATCGGCTTGCGGCGGGTTTTCCAGCACCTCGGTCGCGCGCAGTAGCACGGCGCGGCGGATCAGGCCGGGGTGCAAGCGCAGCGCGGCGGCCAGAAGGTTGGCGCCGTTGGAATATCCCAGATATACCATCCGGTCCGGGTCGAGCCCATAGGCCCGGACCGCGCCGGCCACAAAGGCGGCAAATGCCTCCGCCTCGGCGCTGATATCGGCCTGATCGAAGGTCTTTTCATCCAGCCGCCGGAACCAGCGGTTCGATCCCTCCTCGGTCGCGCGGCCGCGCAGGCCGAGCAAGGTGGCGCGCGGGCTGATGCGCGCGGCGAGCGGCATCAGGTCGGCCTCGTTCCCGCCGCTGCCGTGCAGAAGGATGATCGTGCTGCCATCGGGGTCGGCAGGCCAGTGAAAGCGGTGGACGAAGGGCAGGTCGCGCAGCGGCATCCGCTCTTCCCCCGGCAGGGCGAATTGCGGTAAGATCACCCGCAGGTCGGCGGCGCGGGCGGCGTCCTGCGGCGGCACGAGCAGTTCGGTCCCCAGCGTTTCCGCCGGTTCATCCACGGTAAAGCCGGGCCGGTCGGTGGCATATTCGAACAACGTCCCCATCGGTTCCCGCACATAAAGCGACAGGAAATACTTGCGGTCGTGAACATGGGTAATGTCGGCGGCATCCTTGAGCGCCAACCGCATCTGCCGCACGGCATCGGCATCGGGCGCGCGGAAGGCCACGTGATCGAAGGTGCCGGTGCCGGGGATGCCCGGCACATAGCCCGCGACCTCGCGGATATCCAATGCGTCGCTGTCGGACACCAGCCGCCGCACCGCCCCGGCCTGTCCCGCCGGGCGATAGCCAAAGCGGGCGGCGAAATCCGCTGTCGCCGTGGCATCGGCAGTCAGGATCGTCACCGCCCGGATGCGCGTCGGCGCAATCGGGTCGGGCAAGGGCGCGGCGGCGGGCAGGTCCAGCCCCACCAGCTTGACGATGATGCCATCGGGGTCTTTCAGCCGCAGCACCGTCTCACCGAACTCGCGCTGCGGCCCCTCGACCGGGACACAGGCGGTCAGGGCGCGGCTCAGCCAGTCGCCGATGCTGGCGGGCGGCACGGCAAAGGCGATCTCGCTGACCTGCCCTAACCCGACGCGGCCGGCCGAGCCATCCTCCCACACAAGGAAGGTGATGATCGAACCGGGGCTGCCCAGCGCATCGCCATAGAACAGATGCAACTGCTCGGCATCCTCATAGCCGCCGGTGCGTTTGACCAGCCGCAGGCCAAGGAAGCCGGCGTAGAAATCGACATTGGCCTGAACGCGACGTGTCAGGCCGGTGACGTGATGGATGCCGGTTGTCATGCCCTGCCTGTGCGGCCAGTCGGCCCCGTGTCTGCGCCCGGCGGACAGCTTCGGCCGGGGCCGCTCGATGGTCAAGCCATCTGCATCCGGATCGCGGCGGCGGGGACAGTCTTGACCTCGCCATCGCCGGAACGCGCAGCCCTCAGGCTGGGACTGCGGCGGGCACCATGCCGTTGACCTGGCATTGCCGGGCGAATTCCGCCAGCAGGCGGTCCAGACGGGCCGGATCGGCAGCACCGCCGAACAGGTAGAAATCCGGCCGCACCAGCATGGCGCGAATGCCGCGTTCGGCCATGAAGCGGCCGAACTGGCCCTGCGTGTCGCCGATCTGGTCGTCGCCGGCGCTGCGCCGGTCGGCAACGGTCACGATCTGCACGCCGTGTTCACCGCAGATAGCCCGGGCGTAGGCCGAGGGGACAAACCCATCCTGCAGCATGAGCGTGAACCGGCCCGGCGCGACGAAGCTGTCATAGCGCCCGGTCCGACCGCCGTGCCGCACGGTGCCGGCGCAGGACAATTCGCCCGCCGGCGCGATCACCGCGCCCGCGCCGTCGCGTTCGAGCATGCCATCGGTCAGGATCGGGAAGGGCGCAGGTTTCGGGGCGTCGCCGCCCAGGAACATCGCATCGCGCTTTCGCGCATCCTCCGGGTCGGGCATGCAGATGATCGAGCCGAGGAACATCGAAATCCTGATCACATCCGTCACATGCGGCGCGCGTTCGGGGGTGTAGCTGTCCAGAAGCGACGCATCCGCCCGGCCGCGCATGACAAGATCCAGCTTCCACGACAGGTTCCAGACATCGCGCAACCCGGCGCACATCCCCTGTCCCATGAAGGGCGGCATGACATGGGCGGCATCGCCGGCCAGGAAGATGCGCCCCTGCTGGAACGTGTCGGCCACAAGGCTGCGGAAGGTATACAGCGCGTGGCGGATCAGTTCGCCCTGATCGGGCTTGATCCAGGCGTCGAGCAGATCCCAGACCTTTTCCTCGCGGACCATTTCCTCCTTGGTCTCGGTCGGCAGGCGCATGAATTCCCAGCGGCGCAGGATGCGGCCATCGGCCTCGGTGCCGCCGGGGACGATGGTGGTCGGGCGCACCGGGTTGGCGTATTGGCCGCATTCGGGAATGCCCAGATCGCGGGCGGTCAGGCCGTTGTTGAGGGCAAAGTCGATGACCAGCCAGTCGGCCTCGAACCCCAGATCGGTGCGGCCGATGCCCAGGTTCTGCCGGACAAAGCTGTTGGCGCCGTCGATGCCGATCAGGTAGCGCGCGGTATAGTCGCGGGTCGTGCCGGCCTTGGTGTCGCGGATGGTGACGGTGACGCGGTCCTTGTCCTGCCGCAGGGCCACGGCCTCGGCATTCAGGTGCAGGGCGATGTTATTGCTCGCCTTGACCCGTTCGTCCATCGCCCATTCGAAACTGGGCTGGTGGATGAAATTCACCTCGGACCCGCCCGAGATCGACCCTGCCGCCCAGTCGATGGCCAGCAGTTCCTGCCAGTCGGCGTTGAACCAGCGATAGGTCGGCGCATCGTTGCAGACGCGGGTGGCGACATCGCCCAGACCCGCGGCATGCAGCACGCGGTAAAGCTCGTGGTCGATGCAGACGGCGCGCGGCAGGGGATAGACCTCTTCGAACCGCTCAAAGATGCCGACCTTCCAGCCCTGCCGTTCCAGAAACAGGGCCGACGCCTTGCTGACCGGGCCATAGCCGATCTGGATCACGTCGAAGTCGAAGGAATCCTGTGCCGCCATCGTGGTCGCGCTCCGCTGGGAAAGGGGTGGGGTCAGGCGGTGATCCAGGGATACCGCGCCTGATCCCGGCCCGCGTAATCGGGATCGAGGTAGATGTAGAGCCGGGCGATCTTGCCTCCGCGCAGGTGGAAGGTGTCGCACCAACGCCCGGCCGCCCAGTCCGGCGTGCCGGCCTGCCAGGGCCCGTCGCGGTGTTCGCCGTGCGAGGTGCCCTCGACCGCGAAACGATCTGTGCCGGTCATGTACCAGGTGAAGCCGTCATAATGATGGGTGATCGCCCGCAGGGAACCGCCCACGTCACCGAACAGGCGCTTGATTTCGTCGATGCCGCGCGCCACGCCCCATTTCGGGAAATAGACCTCGGCATCGTCGGTGAAGTGATCGAAGAGCCCGAGGCCGGTGGTGGGCGATACCCCGCCGGCATCCAGCGACTTGAGATAGCTTTCGGCAACAGCCTTGCGGTCGTCCTCGGCGGAACGGGTCATCTCGTGCTCCTCCCTGTCGGGCCGTGCCGGTCAGCCGGCCGCCTCGTGGTTGACGATGAAGTCAGACGGCATTTCGGGGCCCCAGAGGTAGATCGAATCCTCGGGCGGGTAATCGCCGGAATCCCAGTCGCAGGAGGCGGGGATATAGTCGATGTCGGCGGAATATTCCGAATAGCTGCCCCAGGGGTCGCGGACATAGTGAAAGTAGTTCGACCCAAGGACATGCCGCCCCAGACCCCAGCCCTTCTGGTATCCCTTGTCGGCCATCTGCATCGCGCCCTTGCCGATCTCGTTCACGCTGCCGACGTCCCAGCTGCAATGGTGCAGGCCCGGCGCGCTCGACTTGGCAAAGGCGACAAGGTGGTGGTCCGACCCGTGGATGCCGTGCATGAAGCAGATGCCGTCGCCCGAGCGGTCAGACAGGCGCAGGCCCAGGACGCGGTGGTAAAAGTCGATGGCCCGCGGCACGTCGGCGGTGAAGATCAGCACATGGGCAAGGCGCAGGGGCCGCACCTTGGGCGCCAGCGACCGTTGCGGCGCGCCGGCCACGCCGGGCGCGCTGGACGCCATGTTGAACGGCATTTTCTCGTTGGGCGAGGATTTTTCCGCGACTTTCACCTCGATCAGCACGCCGTTGTGGTCGCGGAACCAGACGCCGTTGGAATCGAAACCGCGCGGCGCATCGAGAAGGCGGATGCCCTCGGCCTCGATCCGGCGCTTCATCGGTTCGAAATCCTCTTCGAAGACGCCGAAGGACAGGAAATTCAGCTGCTTGCGGCCGGCTTCGCCGATGCTGGCCCAGCGGTGGTCCGACCCGAAGGTATACAGGGCCAGGCCATTGCCCTCTTCGCGCACGTCAAGGCCGAAGCTCTTGTAGAAATCCTCGGCCACCTTCAGGTCGGGGACGACCATGTTGAAGGTGTCCATGGAATGGATGCCCAGTTCGCCGGGGCGCTTGACGATCTCGACCTTGCCGGTGATGGCGGTCATGGCGGGTTCCTCCCCCAATGTCAGGCCCGGCCACGGCGGCCGGGCCGCAGCGTTCAGCGGTCGCGGACCGGGTTCGACAGCAGGCCGACGCTCTCGATCTCGACCTCGACGGTATCGCCGTGCTTCATCCACAGGGGCGGCTTGCGCGCCAGCCCGACGCCCGAAGGCGTGCCGGTCACGATCACGTCGCCCGGTTTCAGCGTCATGAAGCTCGACAGGATCGCCACCAGCTTCGCCACCGGAAAGACCATGTCGGAAATCGACGCATCCTGCACCACTTGCCCGTTCAGCCGGGTCTGCAGGCGCAGCCCCTCGCACCCCGGGGGCAGTTCGTCGGCGGTGACGAAATCGGGGCCGAAGGCGCCGGTGTCGTCAAAATTCTTGCCCGGCGTCCATTGCGGCGACTTGAACTGATAGTCGCGGATCGAGCCGTCGTTGAACACCGAATAGCCGGCGATGTAATCCAGCGCCTCGGCCTCGGGCACGTCGCGGGCGGCCTTGCCGATCACGGCGGCAAGCTCGCCTTCATAATCCAGTTGCTCGGAAAAGGCGGGGCGCAGGATCGGCGCGCCATGGGCGATCAGGCTCGAGTTGAAGCGGCCAAAGACCGTCGGATAATCCGGCTGCTTGAAACCGCTTTCGGCCGAGTGATCCTTGTAGTTCAGGCCGATGCAGACGATCTTTTCCGGGTCGGACAGCGGCGGCAGCAGGGTCACGGCACCCAGATCGACCGCCGGCGCTGACGCCAGCGCCTGACCGGCGCGGGACAGGGCATCGCCACCCGACCGGATCAGCGATTGCAGCGTGCCGGGAAAACCGGCGTCACCTTCGGCCAGACCGCGCCACCCGCCATCGGTCTTGAGGGCCAGGCCGGGCCGACCGGCGATCAGGTAGGACGCGAAGCGCATGTCGTTCTCCTTGCAGCTATGACCTCAGCTTAGGAGGCGTTGCATGGCGTCGTCAAGAAAAATATATTATCCTAAAACCGATACTTTATCTTGAGAACCATATCGCCATGTGTGGATAAGGTTGGCAACAACGTCTAATGTATTATCGAAGCCGTCAGCAGGTGCCGTATGTCCAAGCCGGAAAGTGGAAGCCTTACCGCCGAAGCGTTCAACCGCATCCGGTCGGAAATCCTCGCCTGCCGGCTGAAACCGGGGCAGAAGCTGGTGATCGCCGACCTGTGCAGCGACCTTGGCTTCAGCCTGGGCGCCGTGCGCGAGGCGCTGTCGCGCCTCACCTCGGAAGGGCTGGTCGAGGCCGAGCCGCGCAAGGGTTTCCGCGTCGCCCCGATCACCGAGGACGAGTTGCGCGACATCACCCAGGTGCGCGGCACCATCGAAAGCCTGTGTCTGGAAAGCGCGATCCGCAACGGCGACGTGAAGTGGGAGGCCAATATCGTGGCCACCCTGTTCGAACTGTCGCGGATCAGCCTGCAGGATCCGTCCGACCCGGCGCGGGTCAGCGAAATCTGGGCCGACGCGCACCGCCGCTTTCACGAGGCGCTGGTCGCCGCCTGCGACAGCCGCTGGCTGTTGCGGCTGCGGGAAACCCTGTTCATCCAGTCCGAACGCTATCGCCGCGTCTCGGTGCCGCTGGCGCGGGCCGGCCGTGACCTGCAGGGCGAACACAAGGCGATTGCCGACGCGGCCATCGCGCGCAACAGCGAGATCGCCTGCGCCGCCCTGCGCGACCATCTGCAAAAGACGACCCGCATCCTGATCGCCTCCGAAGTCGTCAAGGCGCACGAGGCAGAGGCGGTCTGAACCGCCCCTGCCCCGCCGGTTCAGGCCCGCGCCAGCACCTTTTGCAGCACCGCCGCCAGATCGGCCGTGGCCGTGGCGCTGGCCGTCGGCGCGCGCCAGGCGACGTGATGATCGGGGCGGACAAGGATGCAGCCATCTTCCTCGATCTCGCTGGCGCGATACCAGTCGGCGTAGATGTCCATCGCATCGCAGCCGGACGGCCCGATGGTCAGCGCGGCAACCTCGATCCCCAGCGCCTCGGACGCGGCTTTGGCCGCCTGCACCCAACCCTCGCCGCCGATGCCGGTCAAAAGGGTGAACCGTCCCTGCCCGCACAGGTCCAGGGTCGAGACGCGGCGGTTGCGGTGTTCCACCCAGACATGCGGCACGCGCGCGCCGGGCCATGTGGTGGGGTGGAAATACAGTTCCGGATCGCGGGTATAGGCCGGCTCGGGCGTGCCGTCCGGCACGACGGCGGCGGATCCGCGATACCGCTGGCCCAACTCGACACCATGGGTGTTGAATTCGTAATTCTTGCGCTGGATGGCGTCATACAGCCTGCGCCGCCGTTCCTTGCCCTCGGGCGTGGCGTCCTTGCGGGCGGCGATCCGT
This sequence comes from uncultured Rubellimicrobium sp., assembly GCA_964540965.1. GTDB lineage: Bacteria > Pseudomonadota > Alphaproteobacteria > Rhodobacterales > Rhodobacteraceae > JADYZU01. The sequence goes on from CAZIOT010000020.1 coordinate 39,879, forward strand.
TCATTGGCGTCCCCCTCGCCGCCGATCAGGCCCACCGCCTCGAAGATCGGCGGATAATCCTCGATGCTGCGGTTGGCGCGGGTGACGATCTGCTTGCCGACCGGCTGGCGTTCGGTCGAATAGGTGTCAAGCAGCGCCGGCCCCGCCTGCCCCTTCACCACCGCCGCCAGTTTCCAGCACAGGTTGAAGGCGTCCTGAATGCAGGTGTTCGACCCCAGACCGTTCAGCGGCGGATGCTTGTGCACCGCATCGCCCATGCCAAAGACCCGCCCGACCGAGTAATGCGCCGCATACATGTTGTTCACCGTCCAGACGGCGGTGGATTTGACCCGCAGCGGGATGTCGGCATCGCCGATCATCTGGCGCAGGGCGGTCTCGGCCTCGGCCACGGTGACGCCGGTTTCGGCCTTTTCCAGTTCCACGCCCCAGATCGCCTGCCATTCATGCCAGGGCCGGACCATGCGCAGCACGCCGGCACCGATGCCGCCGATGTTCGATCCGGGTTGCAGCACCCAGTAGAGAACGCTGGGACGGTGCGTCACATAGGATGACAGATCGGCCTCGAAAATCACGTTGGTCGAGGCGGAAAGGGCGGTCCTGCCCTCCATCGGCAGGGCAATGGATTCGGCCACCGCGCTGCGGGCACCATCGGCGCCGATCAGGTATTTCGCACGGACGGTAAAGGTTTCGCCGTTCAGCCGGTCGCGGATCGTGGCGGTGACGCCATCGTCATCCTGCACCAGCGACACGAATTCCGCGTTCATCCGCACCTTGGTGCCGCGCTTGGATGCCGCCTTGAACAGGATCGGCTCCATATAGGTCTGCGGGATGTCGCAGATCGCCGTCGGGCTGGCCAGTTCGTAATCGGCCTTGCGCAGGGGATGGTTGCCCCAGGACAGGATGCGGCCGAACTCCTCTCCCGCCAGGGAATAGCAGAAGACGTTGTTGGCCATCAGGTTCTGCCCCGAGGACACCGAGACCGCCTCCTCCTCGAGCCCGAGATCGCGCAGCACCTCCATCGTGCGCTGGTTGGTGATATGGGCGCGCGGCGTATCGGCCAGCCAGCCGGCGCGCGACACCATCATGTTGCGGATGCCATAGCTGGACAGAAGCGCCGCCGAGGCCGAGCCGGACGGGCCGCTGCCCACGATCAGAACATCGGTTTCATAGTGCATGGACTGGACTCCTCCCAGAGCGTCACCGGCAATATAGTATATTTTTTAGTAGATCATGCATTATGTGTCCTGTCCAGCCCCACAAAATGCATTACTTCCAGAAAATATATTATTATTGACATCATGGGTTCTGCATGGGCAGACTTGGGGGCGCGACAGCGGGGCCAGCCCGCTGCCCCAGACCAGGGAGGGAGACCAACAATGCTGACCAGACGCAGCTTCATCAGATCGACCGGGGCCACCGGCCTGATTCTCGGGACTTCGGGCCTTGCCGCGCCGGCACTGGCGCAGGGCGCGAAGATCAAGATCGGCTATGTCTCGCCCCAGACCGGGCCGCTGGCGAGCTTTGCGGAAAGCGACGCCTTCAACATCGAAACTTTCCTTGCCAGCGAGGCCGGGGCGAATTTCGAGGTCATCGTCAAGGACAGCCAGTCGAACCCGAACCGCGCCGCCGAAGTCGCCTCGGAACTGATCCTGCAGGACGAAGTGACGATGATGGTCGTCGCCTCGACCCCGGAAACCACCAACCCGGTGGCCACCGTCTGCGAAAGCGAAGGGATTCCCGTGGTTTCGACCATGGCACCCTGGCAGCCGTGGTTCATCGGCCAGCAGGGCAACGCCACCGACCCGACATCGTGGCAGCCCTTCAACTATGCCTTCCACTATTTCTGGGGGCTTGAGGACGTGATCGCCGTCTTCACCAACATGTGGAACCAGCTTGAGACCAACAAGCAGGTCGGCGGGCTGTTCCCCAACGATGCCGACGGCAACGCCTGGGGCGATCCGGCCAACGGCGTGCCGCCCGGTTTCCTTGCCGCGGGCTATACCACGACCGACCCGGGCCGCTACCAGAACCTGACCGACGATTTCAGCGCGCAGATCAACGCCTTCAAGGCCGCGAACTGCGAGATCGTGACCGGCGTGGTGATCCCGCCCGACTTCACCACCTTCCGCAACCAGTCGCTGCAGCAGGGTTTCCGGCCCAAGATCATCTCGGTCGGCAAGGCGATCCTTTATCCCTCGAATGTCGAGGTGCTGGGCGAATCTGCGCACAACCTGTCGAACGAGGTGTGGTGGACCCCGTCGCACCCGTTCAGCTCCTCGCTCAGCGGCAAGTCCTCGGCCGAGCTGGCCGCGGATTTCAGCGCCTATTCGGGCCGGCCGTGGACGCAGCCGATCGGCTTTATCCATTCGCTGTTCGAGGTCGCGGCCGATGTGATGAAGCGCGTCGACGATACCTCTGACACCGAGGCCGTCGCGACGGCGCTGGCGGAAACGCAGCTGGATACCGTTGTCGGGCGCGTGGCGTTCGACGGCGCGGGCGTGCCGGAATTTGCGGCGACGAACGTCTGCAAGACACCGCTGGTCGGCGGCCAGTGGCGGCGGAAAGGGGACGGCAGCTTTGATCTTGTCGTCGTCGACAACAAGACGGCACCGTCGATCCCGACGCAGGGCGTACTGGAAGCCCTGGCCTGAGGCCCCCCGGTGCCGGTCGGCCGCAGCCGGCTGGCACCCTCCCCCCCTTACCTTCGCGAGTGAACCCATGCCGATCCTGACGCTGGATCGCGTGTCGAAAAGTTTCGGCGCGCTGAAGGTCACTGACGACGTTTCCCTTGCCGTAAGCGCGGGCGAGGCGCTTGGCGTCATCGGCCCGAACGGTGCCGGAAAATCGACTTTGTTCAACCTGATCACCGGCAATCTTCGCCCCGATGCCGGCACGGTGACGCTGATGGACCGCGACGTGACCCGCGTCTCGCCCATGGAACGCTGCATGATGGGTGTGGGGCGGTCGTTCCAGATCCCGCAGCCGTTCGGCAACCTGACGGTGCTGGAAAACCTGATCGTCGCCGCCGCGCATGGCCGCGGACTGCCCGAACGCGCGGTGACCGATGATTGCGTCCGCATCCTGGAACAGACCGAACTTCTGGACCGCGCCAACCAGACGGCGGGCAGCCTCAGCCTTTTGGGGCGCAAGCGGCTGGAACTGGCGCGGGCGATGGCGACCGGGCCGAAACTGCTGCTTCTGGACGAAATTGCCGGCGGCCTGACCGAGGGCGAATGCGCGGCGCTGGTCGGCACCATCCGTGCGCTGCATGCCACCGGCGTCACCATCGTCTGGATCGAACATGTCCTGCACGCCCTGACCTCGGTCGTGGACCGGATTCTGGTGCTGGATTTCGGCCGCGTCATTGCCGAAGGCCCGGTCGATACCGTGATGGCCCTGCGCGAGGTCAAGGAAATCTATCTGGGGATCGAGGTATGAGCCTGCTGCAGACCCGCGGCCTGACCGCCCGCTATGGCGACTTTCAGGCGCTGTTCGGGGTGGATATCGATCTGGCCGCCGGCGAATGCGTCGCCATCATCGGCGCAAACGGCGCGGGCAAGACCACGCTGATGCGCTCCATCTCGGGCGTGCTGACCAATGCGCCGGATCAGGTGGTGTTCGACGGCGCGGCCATCGGTGCCCTGTCGGCCGATCAGGTCATGGCCCGCGGCATCGTCATGGTCCCCGAGGGGCGCCGCCTGTTCCCCTCGCTCAGCGTCGAGGAAAACCTGCTGATCGGCGCGCATGGCCGCAAGGTGGCGGGGCCGTGGGCGCTGGATGCGGTCTATGACCTGTTCCCGATCCTGCGCGAACGCCGCCACAACCCCGGCACCGCGCTGTCGGGCGGCCAGCAGCAGATGGTCGCCATCGGCCGCGCGCTGATGAGCAATCCGCGCGTGATCCTGTGCGACGAGCTTAGCCTTGGCCTTGCCCCGGTGGTCATCCGCGACATCTATGCCGCCCTGCCCCGCATCCGCGAAGGCGGTGCCAGCGTCATCATCGTCGAACAGGACATCGGTCAGGCGCTCAAGGTCGCCGACAGGGTCTATTGCATGATGGAGGGTCGCGTCACCCTGTCGGGCCGCCCGTCCGACCTGTCGCGCGACGCCATCCACGACGCCTATTTCGGAGTATCGGCATGAGCCTTGATACCATCGTGCAGGGTATCCTGCTGGGCGGGCTTTACACCCTGTTCGCCGCGGGTCTCAGCCTTGTGTTCGGCATCATGCGGCTGGTCAATCTGGCGCATGGCGACCTGATCGTGCTGGCGGCCTATGTGGTGCTGCTGCTGGTCGGCAGCCTGGGGCTGAACCCGTTTGTTGCCGCCCTCATCGCCGCGCCGGTGATGTTCGCAATCGGCTGGGCGCTGCAACGGCTGGTGCTGAACCGCGTCCTTGGCCCTGACATCCTGCCGCCGCTTCTGGTGACATTCGGCCTGTCGATCGCGGTGCAGAACGGCCTTCTGATGGGATTTTCGGCCGACAGCCAGCGCATTGCGGCGGGCGCGCTGGAAACGCAGTCGATCACGCTTGGCTCGGTGACGCTGGGCATAATGCCGCTTCTGACCTTTGCCTCGGCCATCGCGGTGATCCTCGCGCTGAACTGGATCTTCTACCGCACCGCCCTGGGCCGCGCCTTTCGCGCCACAAGCGACGATCCGGTCACGGCCAGCCTGATGGGCATCCGCCCCAAGGCGATCTTCGCGCAGGCGACCGGCCTTGCGCTGGTCATCGTCACCATCGCAGCACTTTACCTGGGGATGCGGGCGAATTTCGACCCGACCATCGGCCCGGCGCGCCTGATCTATGCCTTCGAGGCGGTGATCATCGGCGGCCTTGGCAGCCTGTGGGGCACCCTTGTCGGCGGAATCATCATCGGCGTCGCGCAGACGCTGGGCGCGTCGATCAATCCCGAATGGCAGATCCTGTCGGGCCACATCGCCTTTCTTGCCGTGCTGATGATCCGTCCGCGCGGCCTTTTCCCAAGGGCCTTCGACTGATGCAGAGCCACCTTGTCACCACCCGCACCCGCGCCTCGGGCATCGCCGCGGTGCTTGCCCTCCTGCTGGTCCTTGCCGGGATCGCCCTGCCGGCGGTGGCCGACCGCGGGCTGATCCAGGATCTGTTCTTCATCCTGACCATGCTGACCCTTGCGCAATACTGGAACCTGCTGGCCGGCTATGGCGGGCTGGTCAGCGTCGGCCAGCAGGCCTTTGTCGGGCTTGGCGCCTATGGCCTGTTCGGGGCCGCCATCGCCTGGGAACTGGATCCGGTTCTGGCGATCCCCCTGGGCGGGCTATTCGCCCTTCTCGTCGCCATTCCGACCGCCTTTTTCGCCTTTCGCCTGAATGGTGCCTATTTCGCCATCGGCACCTGGGTGGTGGCCGAGGTTGTCCGCCTTCTGATCGCCCAGTGGAAGATCGTCGGCGGCGGCACCGGCACCTCCCTGCCCCGCGCGGTGCAGACCGACATGACCGGCACGGCGATGATCGAGGCGCTGTTCGACATCCGCACCGCCGCGGCGCAGGACGTGCTGGCCTATTGGCTGGCCCTTGTGCTGGCGGTCGTGACCATCGGCGGCATCTATCTGCTGCTGCGGTCCAAGGCCGGCCTCGCGCTCGCCGCCGTGCGGGACAATGCCGAGGCGGCGCGTTCCGTCGGCGTCAACGCCCAGCGGATGAAATGGATCGTCTACCTTGCCGCGGCCTTTGGCACCGGGCTGACCGGCGCGCTGATCTATCTGCAAAAGGGCCGCATCAGCCCCGATGCCGCCTTCAGCGTGACCGACTGGACGGCCTATGTCATCTTCATCGTGGTCATCGGCGGCATCGGCACGATCGAGGGCCCGATCATCGGCATCCTGGTCTTCTTCGCCCTGCAGACCCTGTTTGCCGACTACGGCTCGACCTACCTTCTCGCGCTTGGCCTGATCAGCATCCTCGTGATGCTGTTCGCCCCCCGCGGCATCTGGGGGGCCGTGTCGGACCGGCTGGGGCTGCAGTTCTTTCCGATCCGGAGACGCCTGGCGAAGGGGCCGGGGAAAGTGACGAGCGGCTGAGAGACTGCGCCCCGCCTTGGCGGCGCGCGGTTTGTCGCGATCCGCGGGCTCTGGGTGCCATCGCGCCGAACCGGCCCGAACCGCGGCCACAGGTCACATCGGTTCTGCGGGGCGACCTTCCCCCGGCTGTTCAGACCCGGTATCCGGTAGATCGGGCCGGCAGCCATTTCAGCGGCCTGCCCAGAGGTTTCACGATTGCGTGGACAGGTGTCGGGCGACCGCTTTCGCCGTCGCCTTGGCGGAACCCGGGTTCTGCCCGGTGATCAGCCGCCCGTCGCTGACGGTGTAGGAGACGAAGGGCAGCAGCGCCTTGGTGTAACGCGCGCCGCGCGCTGTCATCTCGGCCTGGGCGTTGTAGGGCATCTGCCGCGCGACACCGGCCAGCACCTCCTCGCGCCAGGAAAAGCCGGTCAGGCGACGGCCCTCGACCAGAAGCCGCCCGTCCGACAGGCGGGTGTTCAGAAGCCCGCAATAGCCGTGGCAGACCGAACCGACGACACCGCCCCCCTCCCAGATCTCGCGGGTCAGGCGTTGCAGGCCGGGGCTGTCGGGAAAGTCCCACATCACCGCATGGCCGCCGGTGAAATAGATCGCGTCGAACCCGGCCGGGTCGATCTGATCCGGGCTGGCGGTCTGATCCAAGAGCGCCATCTTCGCCGGATCGTTCAGCCAAGCCTTCGCGCTGGCATCCAGCAGCGGCCATTTCAGCGCCCGCGGCTCAAGCGGCGAGTGTCCGCCCGCGGGGCTGACGATCCGCTGGTCCCACCCCTGCGCCGCAAAGACATCCCAGGCGTGGGTGAGTTCGGACAGCCAGAGGCCGGTCGGATGGTCGGGATCTTCGTAATGGGCGACGTTGGTGACGACGTGCAGGATGCGTTTCATGTCCGGGCCTCCAGCCAGCGGCGATAGCTCTTGTTCAGACCGCGCGTGCGCAACTGGTCGCGCAAGAGGACCAAGGGTGCCCAGGCGCGGAAGGTCGGGCGCAGACCCCGGCCCATGCGCTGCAATTGCAGCTTGGTCAGCGCCATTGTGGCCATGCTGGCGAGGTTGCTTTTCCATATGACGCGCGGAACCTCGATCACCGCCTCGGCCTGCTTCCAGCGGTCGGGAAGGTCCGGCGCATAGGCCAGCGCCTGCGCGACCCCGACCATGGCCACACCGGGGCGGCCATCCTCGGGGGCCAGCGCGTCCTCGGCCACGGCACGGCTGCGGATGCCGCCGGTGACCATGACCGGCATCGCCGCCACCGCCACGATGTCGCGGGCGAAGTCGAGGAAATAGGCCTCGCGCCGGGCGGTGCTGGCCTTTTGGGGCTGATCCTTGGCGCGGCCGTGCATGGCGGGGCTTTCATAGCTGCCGCCCGAGATCTCGACCAGATCGACGGCTTCGGCATTCAGGAGCCGCACCACCACCGCCGCATCCTTGGCGTCGAAACCGCCCTTCTGGAAATCGGCCGAGTTCAGCTTGACGCCGACGCCAAAGCCCGCCCCCACCCGCGCCCGCGTGGCGCGGACGATCTCGATCAGGATCCGCGCCCGGTTTTCAAGCGAGCCGCCCCACTGGTCCTGACGCCGGTTGGTCAAGGGCGACAGGAACTGGCTGAGCAGGTAGCCATGCGCCGCGTGAACCTCCACCCCGTCGAAGCCGGCCATTTCGGCCAGCGCGGCGGTGGTGGCGAACTGGTCGATGACGCGGTGGATCTCGGCCTCGGTCATGGCGCGGGGCTTGGGGAACAGGCTGGAATAGCGCCCCATTTCCACCGGCACAGCGGAAGGCGCGATGGCCTCGGGGTTGGTCTTGGCAAAGACCTGCCGGCCCGGATGGTTGATCTGCATCCAGATCCGGGCGCCCTGCGCCTTTGCGCTGCGCGCCCAGTCCTGGAAGGGGGCCAGCGGCTGGCGGTCGTCCAGCACCACCCCGCCCGGCCCGGTCACGGCGTCGGCTGCGACCATGACATTGCCGGTCAGGATCAGCCCGGCCCCGCCCGCGCCCCATTGCCGGTAAAGACCCATCAGCGCCTTGCCCGGCAGGTGGCCCGCGTCGGCCATGTTCTCCTCCATCGCGGCCTTGGCGATCCGGTTCGGGATGACCTGTCCACCGGGCAGGGTCAGAGGCTGAAAAAGCGGCGTTTGCGTGGTCGTGTCGAACATCTCGGCGATCCTTGTCTTCGGCTCGCACCCCATATAAGGTTTGAACCTAGGTTTAAGGTCAAGGGGGCCGGAGATGAAAATCGGCGATATCGCCCGCGCGGCCGGCGTGACCACCTCGCGCATCCGCTTTTACGAGCGCGAGGGCATCATTCCCCCGGCCGGGCGGGGCGCGAACGGCTATCGCGACTACCCGGCCGATCTGGTGGCACGGCTGCGCTTCATCGAGCAGGCGCAGGATCTGGGCTTTACGCTTAAGGAAATCGCCAGCGTCGAGGTCCATGACGGCCCGCACATCGTCTCCTGCACCGACGCGCTGGCCATGCTGGCGGAAAAGCACAGGACCATAACCGCCCTCATCGCCGAAGCCCGCGACCGCAAACGCCGGATCGAGGCGATGATGGCCGAGTTGGAGGCGAGCAGGGAAGCCGAGTTGACCGCCGGCTGAGCGCTGTCACGATGATGCGCAGCGTAGCGCGGGTCTTCTCTTGGTAACGCACTGACCTGCAGCGGGATTTTTTCCCACATGCGACTAAGTTCCACCCTCATTGATCGTCAAAGCCAGAACATGACGGTTGCTACGAGGGCGGCGGCGGACAGGAACGTCCTGGCGCATCGGTCGTAGCGGGTTGCGATCCACCGCCAGTCCTTCACTCGGCCGAACATGATCTCGATCCGGTTGCGGCGCCGGTAGCGTCGCTTGGCGTATCGGACCGCCTTGCCACGCGACTTCCGCCCGGGGATGCAGGGGCGTATCCCCTTGTCTTTCAACGCATCCCGGAACTAGTCGGCGTCATATCCCCGGTCCGCGATCATCCACTCGGCAGCAGGCAGACTGCTCAACAGGGCTGCGGCGCCCGTGTAGTCACTAACCTGACCGGCGGTCATGAAGACCTTCAGGGGCCGTCCTGACCCTAGTTCGGGAGGTGTCACTTTGCCCTTGAATTCACATTGCCAAATGAACCTGGCCAAGCCTTCAGAAAAATGAACTCAAGAGTTCTCCCGATAGTCGGGGTCGTCCCTGTAAGCGAAGCCGAGCGCCTTCATGAGCCGCAACATGGCTGGGACATAACCTGGAATGGCGGGCTCGCCCTCAGCATTCATGAAATGTGCTTCTACCATTTCCATTGCCTCAGGCCCAAGATCGGGGTGAATATCGAGGAAGACGCAACCTGGCCCACCTTCAATCCAGACGGTATCATCGTCGAGGCCCGCACAAAGACTCCAACCGATCTGCCTGGCATCCAGCCAGTCTGTGATTTCGGAAACGTCAGTGCAGATATCCCTGAAGCCACCGGCTTCGTCGACGAGCGCCAGATAATACACGTCACGACCAAGGCGCCGCGCAATGCCGTCGATGGTTTCGATCGCTTCGGTCATTTGGTTCTCCCTCAATGTCGCGGTAAACCATGTTGGTGTGGGCGCGTTGCGACCACGCGTACTTCTCTGGCATTCAGTCGGTATTGAACAGGTCTGGTCGGCTTTCGATCAGTTCTGCCATATGGTCAAAACGATGGGATCCACCCTCGAAGGCAACAAAGGGCAGCCGTCCCTTGATAAGATCAATCGTTGCCTGCGCGTCCAGGATTTCATCCCCCATATCGAGAACTATGGTGCCCCGTCCGTCCAAGCGAAAGCTGAGCGCGCCATAAGCCATGACGCAATCTTCCTTTAGTTCATACGGGTCTCCGATGTGGTTGACCCCACGACCAACGTAAGCCTGCAGAGTGCTGCCCGGTGTGATCGAGGGGTTAATCGCAATGAATGGACGGCCAAACTCGGCCCCCAGCCAAGCGGCAAAGAAGCCGCCCAGGCTTGTTCCGACGACAAGCGCCTTGGGATGACGCTTCAACCCGGCTGCAAACCTCTCGAAGACTAGCTGCGGATGCAGGGTGTAGTCGACTGTGAGGCCGTCAACCGGGCGCACCGCAGAAAGGGCACGGATCTTGTTCTTGCTGGGATCGAAGTGTGAACCCCAACCGTGGCAATAGAAAATGTTGCCACCTTCACTTTCACCCAAAGCCCTTGACTGACCGCACATTCCTGCGCTCCTGTTTGCCGGACCTACCGTCTCAGAGACATGTGTCAAATTCGGGCAGATCGACGATCACCTTCCGGCACAATGGCTTGCGTGGATAGCCCATCGGGGGTCGCAGGGTCCGTTGCGCCTCTTGATCGAGATCGAGCCGGAGAGCGCCACCGGTTCGGGCGAGCCGGCGAGGGGGATCAAGGTCGAGGGACAAGGCGAGTGGAACGCCCGCAAGCATGAGGGGCCAAGAAGCGGCTTGTGCAACAGAGCCGATGCGGGCACTGGGCAACTGGGATCCACAGGTCATCCAGCGCGAGTTGACCCGCGAAGTTGTGCCAAAGATGGGAGGCGGCGCGGCCGATCAGTTTTGGCCGTTGACGCCATAGTCTTGCACCGCAATGGTGGCTCTGCCTTGCCAGGAGGACCAATGCGCTACGCCCGCCAAGAAGATCTGCAAAAGCTGGCGCTGACCATGCAAGGTTCAGCTGAAGGGGTTTCCCTTCGCGATATCGAACGGGAATTCGGCGTATCGCGCCGCACGGCAGAACGCATGCGCGATGCCGTGCGCAACGCATACCCCCAGATAGAGGAGATTTCCGGAGAAAGCGGACGAAAATACTGGCGTTTTCCGCCTGGTTCATTGGGCCGGATGGTCGAGCCGACCCTAGATGAACTGACCGCCGGGCACCGCGCAGCCGCCATTGCACGGCGCGAGGGGGATGAGGTGACGGCAGACACGCTGGAGCGCCTGCTGACAAAGGTGCAGGCAATGTTTCGCGAGGATCGCCGCCGGAAGATCGCAGCTGACCTTGAAGCGCAACTGATGGCCGATGGCGTTGCCTTTCGACCTGGACCGCGTGAAGAAATTCCCTCTGAGATCTTGTCCGCACTTCGGGAGTCAATTCTTGCCGGGGTAATGGTCTCCGCCGACCATCGCGCGCGCGGCACGGCAAAACTCTCACGAAATACCCGGCTCGGCCCGATTGCGATGCTATTTGGACAGGGGCGCCAATACCTATTGGCTTGGAGTGAATATCAGGACGATCTGCGTCTGTTTGCGCTGGCTGGTTTCGAACGGATTTCATTGGAGCCCGATGTCTACGAACGCCCCAAAGGTTTCGATCTGCAGGAGTGGTTGTCAGAAAGCTTCGGTGTCTGGCGCGAAGAACCGCAGGACGTCGTCTGGCGCTTTCTGCCCGAGGTCGCCGATGAAGCCGCTGGATATGTGTTTCATCCGAAACAGGAGACCGAGCGTCTGGACGACGGATCACTGATGGTCCGTTTCCGCGCTGGAGGCCGCCAGGAAATGGAATGGTACTTGGTGAGGTGGGGCGATCAGGTCAAGGCGCAGTTCTTGGCAGCTTCTGGTAACCCAGTTTCTGATACGACCGAAAGTGACGCACCCCAAGGGTAACTTCAGCTTGAAACAACAAAGAAAGTACAGCCCTTGCTTCGTGACAGCACATCCCACCCCCTTCGCATCGACAGCCTGCCTGTTGGCAATGGTCATCTCGGTCTAACCCTTTGCCCAGGCAAGAAAGGCGACAGCGTCTTTGGCGCGGGATGGGACCGCGATCTGGTTGCTGACCTGGACGTGATAGAGGCTTGGGGGGCGCAAGCAGTCCTGACCTTGATCGAGGATTCTGAATTCGATCTGCTTTCTGTCACGGGTCTTGGCGCTGCGGTAAGGGCACGCGGCATGGACTGGCATCATTTCCCAATCCCCGATCTGGGTGTGCCGACGCCAGAGGGCATGGCGCGCTGGCGCGAGGTGTCGCCCCAGCTTCATCGCATCCTGGAAAATGGCGGCCGGGTGCTGGTCCATTGCCGGGGCGGGCTGGGACGCGCGGGAACGATTGCCGCCCTTCTGCTGGTTGAGCGCGGGCGTTCAGCGAGCGAGGCCATGACCCTCGTCCGCGCAGCACGGCCCGGGGCAATCGAGACGCGTGTTCAGGAACGCCTTGTGACCGATTGCGCTCGACATGATGGGCTGCCGTTGGTCCGACTTCATGCAAGTCTTCTGGGCGGTGCCATCGGGGACAGTCTGGGAGCCGAGATCGAGTTCCTGTCGCTCGCGGAAATCCGCCGTAGTTTTCCGGACGGCATTTCGGAACCGCCACCGCACATGGGGCTGCGCGGCGCCATCACAGACGACACCCAGATGACGCTGTTCACGGCCGAGGGGGCCATGCGCGCGCGAGTACGCGACATTCTGAAGGGTATCTGCCACCCGCCGTCCGTGATCCATCATGCGCTGTTGCGCTGGTACAGAACTCAAGGCAGCACTCCGAAGGTTCAGACCGACAATGTCGGGCTGATCAATGACCCACGCCTTCGGGTCTGCCGCGCGCCTGGCTATACCTGCCTGTCATCCCTGGCGGCGAGCGCCCATTTCGGGGATCCGGCACGAAACAACAGCAAAGGTTGCGGGACCATCATGCGGGTTGCTCCGGTCGGCCTGATGTTCCCCCCCGACCAGGTTCGTTCGCTGGCCATTGAGACTTCCGCCTTGACGCATGGCCACCGGACCGGCCAGCTTGCGGCGGCAGCCTGGGCAGAAATGCTTGCCGATGTCGCAGGGGGTGCTGATCTGGAAAGGACTTCAGCCCAGACGGCAGCGACCTATGCGCGACTGACTGGGGGCGAAGAGACTGCCCGGGCAATTCAAGCAGCACTGCGCGCGCCCCGGGACGGTACTGGGGAAACAGTCGAATCCCTGGGGGGTGGCTGGACCTCGGAAGAGGCCCTGTCGATCGCGCTCTATGCCTGTCTCGCCGGAAACTCCTTCGAAGAGGCCCTCCTGATTGCAGCCACCCATGGTGGGGACAGCGATTCAACTGCGGCGATTGCTGGCAATATGCTGGGTCTGATTGATCCTGCGGCTGTCCTTCGGCACCGGTGGGCGGAAATCGTCGAAGGTGCGGACATCATCTCGCGGTTGGTTCGGGATTACGGGCAGCTTTCATCCGATATCAATGCCGCACGTGACCTCTTCGAAGTCTATCCCGGTGGGTAATCGCGGGGTCAAACATCCGAAGGCGGGCTTGTTGATCGTGCAGAAGAGAGCGGGAATGGTCGTATAAACCATTGAGTCAGAATGGCATCCCGTTACATTCTGCAATTCATGCACCGAGATCGAAACTCATGTTCTACCATTTTCTCGTCGTCGATCCTCGCTCGGGCCTGCAGTACCGGCTGAACGATACCGGCCTCGCTGAGGTTTCACTTGCCCCCAAAGCGCCAGAATGGCTGCCCGGGCGGGCGATCTTGGAGAACCCCGATCCGGTCTGGCGGGATAGCCTTGCCAATGCGCCGGTCGAGACGATCTCGGCCGTCACAGCGGCGCTGGAGGGTCTGGTATTGGCCACCGCCGATCTGCGCGCCCCGGCGGTACGGCCGATGGAGGACAGTCGCGCACGACGACATCTGGATGCGCTGATCGAACTCTGGCGCAAGCTGGGTGACAGCTTGCCTGAAGGGCTGGCCCCGGTGCGCCATGTGCTGGAGCTGCCGCATGGGCGGTTTCTTGACCCGCTGCCGGTGGTTCAGGGATCGCTCGATCCCTATGCGCCACCCGCAATGAAGGCGCTTTACGCCCGGCTTGAGCAGGAATTCGGGGCTGTTGACGCACCCGTTAAGGCGCGCGCGGCGCGAGAAGGGTCGAGGCTGCACGCTTTGCAGGCCGGGGTGGCCGAGGCCGCAATCGAGACTGGGCCAAAGGATGACAGCCTCGCCTTTTATGGTCTGCGCGATTTGGCTGCCTGCGCTGATTTTGCCGCCGCCCGCGCGCGTACCCTGATCGAAAGCGGTATCTCGGCGCGGGAGATAGCTGTGCTGGCCTCTGGTGACCCGCGCCAGATTGCCCGCGCCTTTGCCGAGCAGGGCGTGCCGATTTCCGGGCTTCCCGGCAGCCTGCCCGAGCGCGACATCATTGGCGAGACCGCACTTCAACTGGCACTGGCCAAGCGAACACCCACGCCTGCGATGGTCCTGGCCAGCCTCGCCTTGTCCCCGTTGATGCCATGGTCCGCACAGACCGGGCGCGACCTTGCGGAATGCCTGATTGGCGGTGACTTTCGTGGCGATGTCCTGTCGCCCACCCCTGCCCACAAAGACCTCTGGATAGACATTCGCGCCTCGGCGGGCAGCCTTGCGCAACTGCGTTTCCTGATCGACCGTATCTGTGAGCGCATTGCGAAGGGGAACGAGGTTCGCGCCCGTCTGTCGATCCCGCCCGGCGAGGGTAGCCCAGACTGGGAAGCGATCCTGCGCGGTATCCAGATTGCATCCCCGTCAAGTGCCGATCCGGAGCGCAACCTTGAAGGTGTCAGCCTCTGGTCTGCACAGGAAACTCCGTGGCGGCCCTGCCGGCACCTGATCGTGACAGATTTCACCGATGGGCTGTATCCAACGCGCCCACGCGCCAATCCCCTGTTTCTGGACAGCGAAATCATCACGATCCGCGCCACGACGGGGCTGCACCTTCGCGGCCGGGCCGAGGGTTTGGCACAAAGCCTGTCCCTTTTCGATCAGCAACTTCAGGCGGTTGCCGGCACAGTGACCTTTCTGATCCCGTGGCGCGATCTGTCCGGGGCGCGGCAGCAACCCTCGGCCGGGCTTTCCCTGGTCGCGCGGGCGATCTCGGGCGTCGAGGATGCGCAGGATCTGATCCGGGACTTGTCGCGCCTTCCGCCCGGCGATTGGCCTGTGACGCACCACCGCCTCCCGCCCCTCCCGGAGCCAGACGATCTCCCCGAGGCACTGTCTTTCCCCGGCCTCGACTTGTTGGCCCTGCGGCGCAAGGATGATGGAACAACCAATCCTCAATCGCCGTCGCGGCTTGAAACGCTTCTGGTCAGCCCCTTGGCCTGGCTTCTGGGCGAGGTTGGTGCGGGCGACATGTCCTGGTCCGCAGAGGAACTTGACGTACTGGCCAGGGGCAACATTGCCCATGACGTGTTTGAACATGTATTCCTCAAGGATCAGCCTGTGCCAGAACCTGCGGCACTGGCTGCGGCGGTTGCCGATGCCTATGATCGCGCGCTTACCCGCCACGCGGGGTTTCTGCGCAGCGCCTCATGGGAAATGGAGCGCAGCGGCCTCGAACGCGAGATTCTTCAGGCAGCGCTGCGCTGGCGCGAACATCTGCTGGCGCTTGGGGCAAAGATCATCGGCAACGAGATCTGGCTGGCCGGTGAGGCGCATGGCATCAATTTGCACGGCAAGGCCGATGCGATCCTTGAGCTGCCTGACGGTGCGCTGCTTGTCGTCGATCACAAGAAAAGTGGCACATCGGCCCGCCGCAGGCGAATGGAGGCTGGGTGGGATCTGCAAGCAGGGCTTTATCGTGACATGCTCGCCCGTCCCGCTCGGCGCGACGGCGATGGGATGGACCCTCTGATCGGCCGAAAGGTGGGTATTGCCTATCACCTGATGAATGATGGCGGGCTCTTAACTTCCGGCCTTGTGCCTGCAGAAGGATCGCCCGCCCGCGACATGGGCGATGCCGTCAATGATGCGGCCGTTGCCATGCTTGCTGAACGGTTGGCGCAGCTTGGCGCCGGGCGGGTGGTGCTGAATACCTCGGCCGACGAGGGGTTTTTCAAGAAAGAGGCGGGGTTCACACCTTATGCGCTGACTGATGGCTTGACCCTGGTTACCGCGTTCATCCGCCAGATCGAGGAGGCATGACCATGGACGGAGCAGACTCGGACCGTGGATTGGTCATCGTGCCCGCCGGCGCGGGCGCAGGGAAAACCCATCGTATCAAGACCCAGCTTTCCGACTGGGTGAAGCGCGGCGTGGTGCGGCCCGAACGTATTCTTGCTGTGACCTTTACCGAAGCCGCCGCGGGCGAATTGCGCGAACGTATCCGGGCGGGTCTTCTTGCTGATGGGCTGGTGGCCGAGGCCATGGCTGTGGAGCGCGCCTATGTCTCTACCATCCATGGTTTGGGCCTGCGATTATTGACGGAACATGCGCTGGCAGCGGGTGCCTCGCTGCAACCGCGCCATCTTGGCGATGCCGAGCGGGACCTGCTGATCCGGCAGGCGCTGGCCCATGCCAAGGCGCTTGACCCGATCAAGGCCGAACCTGAGCGGTTCGGGTATCAGCCGAACTGGCAAAAGGGCGAAACGGTCGAAGATTCCCTGCGGGGCCGCGTCCTGTCGATGATCGACCTGTTGCGGGGGCTGGGGGACAAAGGCCGTGATCCGGGCCTGATCGCACCCGCGTTAACGCGGCTCGATACGATCTATGGCGAGGTGCTCGCGGATCCCGCCGCCGCCCGTGATGCCTTGGCAAAGGCGGTCTCCAACATGCTTGCGGCCTTTCCCGAAGGCGGTATGGCGGGTATCACCGCAAAGGGCCCCCGCGAGACGCTGGAAAAGAACCTTGCCCACTTTCGCCGCATTGACCGCGACCCGACCCTGCTGGACCGGGACTGGAGTATCTGGCAGTCACTGCGCAGCCTCTTCACCTCGAACCGCAGTTCAAGAACACCCGACGGGTATGATGACCTTGCGCTGGCGATCACGCAGGCTGCGGAGGTGCTGCCTTTACATCCCGGTCCATTGGCCGATGCGAAGCTGCACTTTCGCTGCCTGATCACCTGTGCGCAGGAAGTGATGGAGACCTATGAGACGCGCAAGAAAGCACTTGGGCTGATCGACTATGCCGACATGATTGCAGGTGCAGAACGGCTGCTGCGCGCCGATCCAACAGTGCGTCAAGCTGTGCTGAATGAGATCGACTGCGTCATCATCGATGAATTTCAGGACACCAATCCGGTGCAGTTCGCACTGCTGTGGCAGCTGGGTGCCCGCGCGCCCCGGACCCTTCTGGTGGGCGATGTGAAGCAGTCGATCATGGGGTTTCAAGGGGCTGACCCCCGGCTGTCGCAAGCCCTTGCATCGGCCAACCCCGCCGCGACGCAGCCCCTTGACCGCAACTGGCGGTCAACACCGGCGGTGATGGACTTCGTCAATGCCATGGGCACCGGACTGTTTGGCGCGGACTACAATCTTCTGGCCCCGACCCGCGATCCGGTGCCTGGTTCCGCGCTGGAAGTGCTGAACATCGTCAAAGGGCGCGGGGTGAAAAACTTCTCGAAGCCTCAGGAGCACATCGCCGAGCGCATCGCCTGCATCCTCACGACAGGCGAAACGATCACCGACCGGCACACCAGGGCCACAAGAGCCGTCCGCCCCTCTGATATCGCGCTTCTGGTTTGCCGGCACGCTACCGCAGCCCGCTATGCCGAGGAATTGCGCGCGCGCGGCGTTCCTGTCCGCATCGCCGAAGATGGCTGGGCGACCAGTCCGGTTGTTCAAGCGGCGCGTGCGGCGCTCAGCTATGCAGCCAACCCTTCCGATACGAATTCCGCATTGGTTCTGCGTACCCTCGGCCCGGATCCGATTGGCCTGCAAGAAGCCGTCAGCGCGCAGGTCCAGGGGCGTTTGGCGGATGACCCGGTGCTGATGCGGCTGGCGGCCCTGTCGGACCGCCTTGCTCGCGTGCCGATTTCCAATGCAGTGGACCTTGTGATCAATGCCTCTGGACTGCGGCTCTGGGCTGACCGTCAACCCAACGCGGGACAGGCCCGAGCGGACCTTTTGCGGCTTGAAGCCGAAGCCATCGACTTCGAATCTGCGCATCGCGACCTTAAGGCCGCTGCCGGGTTCCATGGCGAAAGCGCCAAGGTTTTCCTGGGCTGGCTCGATGCCCGGGCAGGTGACCGCGATTTCGACCGCCGCCCCGACCCTGCTGCCAATAGTGCGGAAGCGGTGGAGATCGTAACCTGGCACGCTTCCAAGGGTCGTGAGTGGCCGATCACCGTAGTCGCTGAATTCGACCACGGGATCGAAGAATGGCCGGGTAGCACTGCGACCCGGTTCACGGCTCTGGACAAGATCGATGATATGGAAGCCGTTCTGGCCTCGGCCGCGCTGATCCATACACCAGGATTTGCTGCGCCCGAAACCGAGCGGCGGTTCATTGAGGATCGGCGCGCAGATTTCGAGGCCAATGCGAAGAACCTTCTTTACGTCGCCCTGACGCGGGCACGCGACCGGCTGGTGCTGGAGTGGCCGGGCTTCATCAAGGAGCGCGCCGAGGACGCACCGGAAGCAAAGTGCCTCTTCCATGTTTTCACAGATACCTGCGCGCCGCAGATCGGTGGCGATATGTTGCGCATCGGCGGGACTGATTGCCCGGCCATCATCAGGCAGTTGCCCGAACACGCAGGCTTCACCGAATATTCGGCGACCGAGAACACCGATCTCCCACGGCTCGGCGGCGCGGCGGCCTTGGCGGCGGTGACCTTGACACCCTGGCGGTTGCAGCCCTCGCAATCGACAACCGCGGTGCCCGCCCCCAAGAGCCAGGGCATCGTCCTGGGTGCACCATGGCCCCACACGGTCAGCGACGCGGCGCGTGGGACCGCGATCCACCTTGCCCTGCGGACCTGCCTGACAAAGCCGGACCTGACATCGTCTCTGACGTCAGCAACCGGGCTGGACGATGCAACCATATCCCTCGTCGCCGCTCGCGCGCGGGCCCTGAAAGCCTGGCTTTCCGCCGATGGCTACACCGATCTGCTTTGTGAAATCCCCTTGCTTGGACACACGATCGAGGGTGCAGAAATCCCCGGCATGATCGACCTGCTGGCCGTCGGGCCGAAAGGATGCCTGCTGATCGACCACAAGACCGGCGGTGCAGGAGAGGGTTTCGGCATCTACTGGCCACAGCTTTCCGCCTATGCCGGCCTTGCGGCAAGACTGTTCCCGCAGCATCCGCTTCAAGGGGTGGCCGTGTTCTGGATAGACCACGGGCGTCTGGAACTGGCGCAGCTGTCTGTCGCCCAACAGGAAGTTATTCTTGAATGACAATACAATGGGGCATGCTGGCGCCTGAAAACGTCAAGACGTCTCGCAGAAGACTGACACTCGGGCTTGGCAAGGCAGTCATGCTCTACAACGAAGCTGCGGTCCCGGGGCTTGGCGGGCTGTGGTTCATACGTCAAGCGGCGCTTGCGCTTCTTGGCATTCGTATCGCGGAAGAGACCCGGCATGAAGGAAGCAAGATAGAAGTCGCCAACGCCATAGAGGTGAGCTACTCCCCGGAAATCGGACAGTGACGGAAGCTACGATCTGACGTTTGGT
>CAZIOT010000021.1:0-56192 GCA_964540965.1 uncultured Rubellimicrobium sp.
GGCTGGTCGAGTTCCGCGGCTTCGAGATGCCGCCCGACCCGCGCATGAGCCTTGCGCAGCAGGTGCTGATCCGCGCGCTGATCGCCCGTCTGTGGCAGGCGCCGCTGACCGGCAATCTCGTCCGCTGGGGCACCGCGCTGCACGACCGCTTCATGCTGCCGCATTACCTTTGGGCCGATTTCCTTGACGTGCTGGCCGATCTCAAGGCGCAGGGGTTCGATCTGCGGCCGGAATGGTTCGAGGCGCAGGCCGAATTCCGCTTTCCCTTCTGCGGCGAGGCCGAGTTCGAGGGCGTGCATCTGGAAATCCGTCAGGCGCTGGAACCCTGGCATGTGCTGGGCGAAACCGGCGCCATCGGCGGCACAGTGCGTCATACCGACAGTTCGGTGGAACGGTTGCAGGCAAAACTGACCGCGGTCAGCGATCCCGGCCGCTATGCGGTGGCCTGCAACGGACGGCGGATGCCGCTGCAGAAGGTCGGCCCCGGCAACTCGGTCGCCGCCGTGCGGTTCAAGGCCTGGCAACCGGCGCTGGCGCTGCATCCGGTGCTGCCGGTGGCGACCCCGCTGACCTTTGACATCTACGACACCTGGACCGGGCGGGCAGTGGGCGGCTGCACCTATCATGTCGCCCATCCCGGCGGGCGCAATTATGACACGTTCCCGGTGAACGGATACGAGGCCGAGGCCCGGCGCCTTGCCCGGTTTGAGGCAAACGGCCACACTCCCGGCAGCTATGCCCCGCCCCCCGAACAGCCGCATCCGGAGTATCCCATGACGCTCGACCTGCGCCGCCCGGCCGGGGTCTGACCTGATGGCCGACGCCGCGGCGCCAAGGCCCGATGCCGATCCCTTGGCCGCCTACCGGCCGCTGCCCGGCATCCCCGACGAGATGGTGGACAGCGCCGGCGGCGTCCGGCCGGTCTGGCGCGCCTTCCTTGACCATTACGCCAGCCTTGGCCCCGAGGAACTGGCGCGCCGCTTTGCCCGCGGCGACGAATACCTGCGCGATGCCGGCGTGTTCTTCCGCCAGTATGGCGAAGGCGATGCCGGCGAACGGCCCTGGCCACTCAGCCATGTGCCGGTGCTGATCGACGATGCCGAATGGCAGGACATCGCCGCGGGATTGGCCCAGCGCGCCGACCTGCTGGAACAGGTGGCGGCCGATCTTTACGGGCCGCAGCGCCTGATCGCCGGCGGCCACCTGCCCGCCGGGCTGATCGCGGCCAGCCCCGAATGGCTGCGCCCGCTGGTCGGGATCGCCCCGCGCGGCGGCCATTTCCTCAACTTCGTCGCCTTCGAGATCGGGCGCGGCCCCGATGGCGGCTGGTGGGTGCTGGGCGACCGCACGCAGGCGCCGTCGGGCGCCGGTTTCGCGCTGGAAAACCGCGTCGCCACCTCGCGCGTGTTTGCCGATTTCTATGCCGGCGCCCATGTCCACCGCCTTGCCGGCTTTTTCCGCAGCTTCCGCGACACGCTGGACGCAGGGGCCGGCAGCGGCGCCGGCCGGCCGGCGATCCTGACGCCGGGGCCGCTGAACGACACCTATTACGAACACGCCTATATCGCCCGCTATCTGGGCCTGCCCCTGCTCGAGGGCGAGGATCTGACGGTGCAGGGGGGGCAGGTCATGGTCCGCACCGTCGGCGGGCCGCGCCCGGTGGGCGTGCTGTGGCGGCGGGTCGATTCGGCATGGATGGATTCGCTGGAACTGTCCGAAGGCTCGGCCCTTGGCACGCCCGGCCTTGTCGGGGCGGTGCGCGACGGGTCGCTGGCGGTGGTCAATGCCATCGGCTCGGGCATTCTGGAACTGCGGGCGCTGATGGCGTTTCTCCCAAGGCTGGGCGAGGTGCTGCTGGGTGAACCCCTGCGCATCCCCAATATCGCGACCTGGTGGTGCGGCGATGCCGCCGCGCGCGACCATGTGCTGGCCAATGCCGCCACCCTGACCATCAGCCCCGCCCTGTCGACGCGCCCCGCGCTGGACGCCCATCCGGGCGAGGCGATGGAGGGCTGGTTCCGCAGCCCGCCGGATGCGGCCCTGGCCGAACGGCTGCGGCTGGATGGCGCCCTGCTGGTCGGGCAAGAGGCGGTGCGGCTGTCCACGACGCCGGTGCCGGTCGCCGGACGGCTGGAACCGCGGCCGATGACACTGCGGGTGTTCTTGGCCCGGACCCGATCCGGCTGGCAGGTGATGCCCGGCGGCTATGGCCGCATCGGGCGGCCGGGCGATGCCGGCGCCCTTGCGGTGCAAAGGGGCGGATCGGTCGCCGATGTCTGGGTGGTCAGCCCGCACCCGGTCACGCCGTTCAGCCTGCTGCCCGCACCCGAGGCGCCCTATGTCCGCCCCGACCCCGGCGTCCTGCCGTCGCGTGCCGCCGACAACCTGTATTGGCTGGGCCGCTATGTCGAACGGGCCGAGGGCACGATGCGCCTTCTCAGGGCGCTGCAGACACGACGGGCCGAATCGGCCGGCGCGCCGACGCCGCTCGTGGACTGGGTGACGGAATACCTCGACTGGCAGGGGGTGGACGCGGACGAGCCGATCCCCGCCGCCCTGCGCCGCACCTTCAGGAACGCGACGACCGCCGCCGCCAAGGTGCGCGACCGCTTTTCCGTCGATGGCTGGATGGCCCTGGCCGACCTGTCGCGCAGCGCCGGGCGCCTGGCCGGCAGTGCCACCAACGGCGCCGATGCCGCCCGTGCCATGGGCGTGCTGCTGCGCAAGATCACCGGCTTTTCCGGTCTGGTGCATGAAAACATGTATCGCTTCACCGGCTGGCGGTTCCTGACCATCGGCCGCTCGCTGGAACGCGCCGGGGCCATGGCGGCGCTGCTGGCCCGTTTTGCCGCGTCCGAGGCGCCGGAAGGCGCGCTCGACCTTGCGGTCGAAGTCGGCGACAGCACCATGTCGCACCGCCGGCGCCACGCGCTGGTCACCACGCGCGAGACGGTGGTGGACCTGCTGGCGCTGGACCCGATGAACCCGCGCGCGATCCTCTATCAGCTGAACGAACTGCGCGACCAGATCGCCATGTTGCCGGGGGCCGAGCCTTCGGGCCGCCACACGCCGCTGTCGCGGGCGGTCCTGCAACTGGACGCCGGCCTTGCCGTCCTGGTGCCCGAGGAGGTGACCCCCGCCCGCCTGATCGCCATGGGCGACGACCTGGCCCGGCTGTCGGACCTGCTGTCCGACGCCTATCTGCACTAGGAGCGGCCGATGCTTTACGATGTGCGCATGACCATCGGTTACGCCTATGGCGGGCCGGTCAGCGGCGGGCGCCATCTGCTGCGCCTGGTCCCGGCCGAGATCGCCGGCCGCCAGCGCATCATCGCCGCAAGGCTGGAAATCCGGCCGGGCGCCGCGGCCCGCAGCGACGGTGGCGACTTTTTCGGCAATCGGACCACCGCCGTCACCGTCACCATCCCGCATGACCGCATCGACTTTGACCTGCGCGCGCGGGTGGAACGGCTGCCGATGCCGCCGCTGTTCGATGCCTCGCCCGGGGCCGGGGCATTGGCGGCGGAAATCGCGGCGGTGACCAGCCTTGACGCCGCCGCGCCGCACCATTTCCTCGCCCCCTCGCCCCGTATCGCGCCGCTGCCGGCGCTGCGCGACTGGGCGCAGGCCATTGCGCGGCCCGGGATGACCACGCTGGAAACCGTCGCGGCGGTCAACGCCGCAATCCATGACGACATGCGCTATGACCCCGAGGCCACCACCGTCGACACCCCGATGGCCGAGGCCTTTGCCGCCCGCCATGGCGTCTGCCAGGACTTCAGCCATGTGATGATCGCGGCCCTGCGCGAACTGGGCATCCCGGCGGCCTATGTCAGCGGCTTTCTGCGGACCGAACCACCACCCGGCCAGCCGCGGCTGGAAGGCGCCGATGCGATGCACGCCTGGGTGTCGGCCTGGTGCGGGCGCGAGGCCGGCTGGGTCGATTTCGATCCGACCAACCGGCTGCTTGTGTCGCAGGACCATGTCACCGTCGCCCGCGGCCGCGACTATTCCGACGTGGCGCCGGTGCGCGGCGTGCTGCGCATCGCCGGCAGCCAGCGCCTGCACCAGTCGGTCGACCTGATCCCGGTCGCAGAGCCTTGACTTGGGCGGCGGGCGGCGCCATCAACAGGTCGCTTCGGTGCCGCGTCAGCGGCTTCAAAGGGAACAGCGGCGGGGAAACCCGACCGCGACTGCCCCCGCAACTGTAGGCGGCGAGCAGGGCTGACGACGCCACTGGGCCATTGGCCCGGGAAGGCCAGCCCCTGCGCTGACCCGCCAGTCAGGAGACCTGCCGCAGCGATCACCCATTCCCGGCGCGGGGTGCGTCCGGGGAAGCGGCGCAACCGCAGCGGTGACATCTCACCTGCGGCGGGCGCCTGCCCTTCCGCGACTGAACGCTATTGCGGCCCGGACAGGGCCGGGAAGGAACGTGACATGTCGGGACGACACATCCTGTGGCTGGGGGGCGCCGTGGCGGCGCTGGCGGTCGGGGCGGCACAGGCGCAGGACGCCGCGCCGCTTTATCTGGGCGAAATCCAGTTCGCCAACCTCGAACCCGTGGAACCGGGCCGCACCGGCACCACCGTCACCGTGGTCAGCGAGGAAACCCTTGAAACCGAAAGCCTGCGCGTGGCCGAGGTGCTGTCGCACCTGCCCGGCATCGCCATCCGCCCGAACGGAGGCATCGGCGGGCTGACCGGATTTTCGCTGCGCGGCGCGCCGCAGGCCTATGTCGCGGTGCGCGTCGACGGCATCGACGTGACCGACCCGTCGAACACCCGCAGCCAGTTCGATTTCGGCCCGATGACCGCCGGCACCATCACCCGGATCGAGGTGACGCCCGGCAGCCAGACCGCGCTGTTCGGCGCCAATGCCGTGGGCGGGGCGATCAACCTGACCTCGCGCAGGCCGACCGAGGATGGCTGGCACCATTATCTCGACGCCGAGACCGGCAGCTATGACACGCTGGCGCTGTCCTATGGCCTGACCTACCGCGACGACCGCGGCGAGGTGGCGATGACCGTCAGCCATGTGCAGACCGAAGGATTCTCGGCCATCGACAACCCCGGCTTTACCGAGGCCGACGGCTTTGACGGCACCCGCATCGCCATCAACGGCGCGCTTCAGGCGACGCCGGGCCTGCGGCTGTCCTTCGCCGGCTTCGTCGACCGCTCGACCAACGAATTCGACGGGTTCGATCCGATGACCTATGCGCCGGCTGACAATGGTGCCACGAACGATTCAGACAGCTACGGCCTGCGCTTTGCCGCCGATTTCGCCACCGGGCCGGTCGAGCACACGCTGTCGGTCAGCCGCTATGCCATCGAACGGGCCAGCACCGACGGCACGACCACCACCTATACCGGCGACCGCGACGGGCTGCATTATCAGGGCGCGGTTGACCTGACGGCCAACGGCCGGCTGGTGTTCGGCGCCGAACGGGTCAGCGAAAGCTTCTCGGAAGCCGGCCCGTGGAGCAGCGATGCCGCCGACGCCAGCACCACCGCCGTCTTTGCCGAACTGACCTGGGCGGTGGGTCCGGACTTTGACCTTGCCGCATCCTGGCGGCATGACGACCATTCGCAAACCGGCGGGTTTGACAGCGGCCGGCTGGCCGCCGCCTGGCGCGTCTCGCCGGACTGGACCATCCGCGGCCAGATCGGCACCGGGTTCCGCGCGCCCTCGCTGTTCGAGCTTTACAGCACCCTGTATGGCGATGCCTCGCTGCACCCCGAAACCAGCACCAGTGCCGATCTTGGGGTCGAACGCCGGATCGGCGAAAACGGCCATTTCCGCGCGACCCTCTTCTGGCTTCAGGTCGAGGATCTGATCGGCTACGACCCGGTGACCTATCGCTCGGCCCAGACCGAGGGCACCACCACCCGGCAGGGGATCGAGGTCTCCGCCGCGGTGCCGCTGTCGGACCGGCTGACCCTGACCGCCGATTACACCCATACCGAAAGCGAGGTTGCGGGCGACGTGGCCTGGGCGGCGGTGCCCGATAATGTCTATGGCCTCGGGATCGCCGCCGATCTGACCGACCGGCTGGGCGCAAGGTTCGACATCCGCCACACCGCCGACCGGCCGGACCTGCCCGATTTCACCGTGGCCGACGCCGCCGTGACCTGGGATTTCGGCAATGGCATCGCGGCCTATGGCCGGGTCGAGAACCTGTTTGACGAGGATTACCACCTCGTCGACAGTTTCGGCACCGCTTACGGCACGCCGGGGCGGTCGATCTATGTCGGGATCCATGCGTCGTTCTGACCTGACCCTGCTGGCGGTGGCGGCCCTTATGGCCGCCCCCCTTGCCGCCGCGCCTGAACGCGTGGTGTCGATCAACCTCTGCACCGACCAGCTGGCGATGCTGCTCGCCGCGCCGGGGCAGTTGGTGTCGGTGTCGTGGATCGCCCGCGATCCGCTGTCGTCGGCCATGGCGGCCGAGGCGATGGACTGGCCGGTGAACCACGGCCAGGCCGAGGAGGTGTTCATGCTGCACCCCGACCTCGTGCTGGCCGGCACCTATACCACCCGCGCCACCGTCGAGATGCTGGAACGGCTGGGGATTCCGGTGATCCAGTTCGCCCCGGTCAATTCGCTGGCCGAGACGCGGCAGGCGATCCTCGACACCGGCGCCGCGCTGGGGCGCGACGAGGCCGCCGCCGCGATGGCGGCCGATTTCGACGCCACGCTCGCCCGCATCGCGGCCACCGTCCCCGCCGGCGACGGCCCCACCGCCGCGCTTTATTTCGCCAACGGCTATACCTCGGGCGCGGGGTCGCTGTCGGGCGAATTGATGCAGAGCGCCGGGTTCCGCAACATCACCGATGACGGCCCGCTGGCCGGGCGCTGGCGCCTTGCGCTCGAAGAGCTGATCCTTGCCGGGCCAGGGTTCATCGTCACCGGCGAAACCTATCCCGGCACCTCGAATGCCGAGGAATTGCTGCGCCACCCGGCCCTTGCCGAGATCATGCAAAGCCGTGACGGCATCGGCCTGTCCGACGCCGATTGGGTCTGCGGCGCGCCGCATGTGCTGCGCGCGCTCGACCGGCTGGCGACGGCCCGGCTGGGGATGGAGGACCGCGACTGATGCGCTATCCGCTGCTTTTACTGCTGCTCGCGCTGCTTGCCGCGCTCCTGTTCGGCCTGTCGCTGATGATCGGCCCCTCGGGCATCGGCTTTTCGCAGGCCCTGTCGGCGCTGGCCGGGCGCGACGACAATCCCGCCGTGGTTCTGGTCATGCAGGAGGTGCGGCTGCCCCGCGCCATCCTGGGCCTGTTCATCGGCGCCGGCCTTGGCCTGACCGGGGCGGCGATGCAGGGCTGGCTGCGCAATCCGATGGCCGAACCGGGGCTGATCGGCACGTCGGCCACTGCGGCGCTGGGTGCCGTGATCGCGCTGCAGACCGGGCTTTCGGCGCTGACGCCGCTGGCCCTGCCCGCTGCCGCGCTGGCCGGCGCGGCGCTGGCGGTGGTTCTGGTCATGGCGCTGGCCGGGCCGCGCGGCGCCACGCTGACCATCATCCTTGCCGGCATCGCCATATCCACCCTTGCCGGGGCGCTGACCTCGCTGGCGCTCAGCCTGTCGCCCAATCCCTTTGCCGCGGCCGAGACCATGTTCTGGATGATGGGCGCCCTGACCGACCGGTCCTTCACCCATGTCTGGATCGCCTTGCCGCCGATCATCGCCGGCGGCGCGCTGATCCTGACGCTGGGCCGCGGGCTGGACGCGCTGACGCTGGGCGAGGATGCGGCCGAAAGCCTGGGCATCGGCATGGGCCGGCTGCGGCTGACGCTGATCCTTGGCAGCGCCGCGGTGGTCGGCGGGGCGACGGCGGTGGCCGGCGCCATCGGTTTCGTCGGCCTCGTGGTGCCGCATGTGCTGCGCCCGCTGACCGGCGGGCTGCCGTCGCGGCTGCTCCCCGCCTCGGCCCTGGGCGGGGCGGTGATGCTGCTGGCCGCCGACATCGCCACGCGGCTGATCGCGCCCGACCGCGACCTCAAGCTGGGGGTGCTGACCGCCATCGTCGGCGCGCCCTTCTTCCTGCACCTGATCTGGCGGCTGAGGAGCGCACCATGACTGCCCTTCTTGCCCTGACCGGCCTGTCGGTGGCCCGCTCTGGCCGCCCGGTGCTGAGCAGTATCGACCTGTCGCTGTCGCCGGGCGAGACCGTCGGCCTGATCGGCCCGAACGGCGCCGGCAAGTCGACGCTGATGCGCGCGGCGCTGGGGCTGATCCCGGCGCAAGGCACCTCGACCCTCGCGGCATTGCCGCCGCTGGCCCGCGCCCGCGCCGCCGCCTGGCTGCCGCAGGCGCGCGACATCGCCTGGCCGGTGACGGTGCGGACGCTTGTGCTTCTGGGCCGCCTGCCCCATGGCAGCCGCGCCCGCACCGCCGACCACGATGCCGCCGGGCGCGCGATGGACCGCATGGGCCTGACCGCGCTGGCCGACCGCCGCGTCACCGAGCTTTCGGGCGGCGAACAGGCCCGCGCGCTGTTCGCCCGCGCGCTGGCGCAGGAAACGCCGCTGATCCTGGCCGACGAACCCATCGCCGGGCTGGATCCGGCGGCGCAGATCACGGCGATGCAGGTGCTGTCCGAACGCGCCGCCACCGGCGGGGCGGTGCTGGTCGCGCTGCACGACCTTGGCCTTGCGGCGCGGCATTGTTCGCGGCTGGTGCTGCTGCATCAGGGCCGCGTGCTGGCCGACGGCCCGCCGGCGCAGGTGCTGACAGCAGACCTCCTGGCCCACGCCTTCCGCCTGCGCGCCTTCTACGCCGACACCGCAAACGGGCCGGTGTTCCAGCCGCTGCATGTGATCTAGCTGTGAGTTTCTGGAAGGTTGTTCCGCCTTTGCGGGGTGAGAGGCCCTTGCGGGCTGCGCGTGGTCATCACCGGTTCAACCAGTCACGTCAGCGTTGAAGGCCTGCGTTTCGGGCAAGTGACGAAGGATGGTCAAGGCCGTAGGCACATTCGCGCAGAAGGGTCCGGATCAATCGCCCGGCCTTGCGGCTGGTCCCGGGTATGCAGGGCCGCCTGAAGATGCGCCGGATGCCGAGGAACCGGCCGGACCATAGTCGCACCACCCATTCGGCCCCGCTGCCCTGGTCCCGGAACCAGCGCAAAGCGCGCAGCAGGAAGCCCGCCGTCGTGTCCTTGCGCTCGTCGGCCAGCACCCCGGCGAAAGCGCGACAGATAGCGTCATCGATGGCAGACAATGGCTCGACCCATCCGGCTACCCGTGATGCGATGTCCGGGCTGGTCCAAGCGCCCCGACGTCTTGATATCCAGATAGATCCGTTCGCCCGGCCGCTCGCGCTGATAGCGGCGCACCGATTGAACTGGCAGTCCGGTCGTGGTTCGGTTTGATGTGATGATTGCTTGCGAGGCGATGGCGCGTTGTTTGACTGGCCCGGCAAAAAAGCGCACCGACCGAAGGCGGCGTCCGGCACCTCGCCGTTTTCCACATGCTGGATGTCGCGGCGGTCGACGAACGGTTGCTTGCCCCGTTCCGGTTCGAGCAAGGGTTGCGCGATGCGCTGGTGCTGCTGGTCGCGCTGCATGATCTGGGCAGGATCAGCGACAGCTTCCGCGCGATGATCGTATCCGGGGCGCGGATTGGAATGGATCTGTTCCCCGCAAGTGCGGGGATGAGCCGCTGGGCCGGGGGGTCATCATCACCCTTGGCAGTGCGCGAGCATGAATCGCGCCGACCGGGCGGCCTTGACCCGTTCACTGGATCCTGACCCGAAGGATCACAAGAATCTCTTCGCCATTCGTTCGACTCTGTGCGATCTTTCGATCGGGTTTGGGGATTTCAGGCGTGGCGGTTGCGGTTATCGGGACAGCGTATTGCGGTTTTGATGCCAGCGGCGTTCACGCTGAAAAGCAGTCATCCTTCGCCGAAACACAACGGCTCCCCGCCGCTGCAATTCCGCTTTGTGCAATCCTGGCCGATGCTTGGCCCGCACCGGTTCCGCGGGCGGTGGTGGCGCGGATTCTCTGGCCAGAGGCTCCGTCACAACAGGCACGGACGGCGCTCCGGCAATTGCTGCTGCGGGTCCGGCGCGCCTCGGGGGCAATTGTCGCCGATGCGGGCAAGACCGGTCTGGTGATCGCCGATCCGGCCATGGTTGATCTGTCGCTGGTCAGACAGCTGATTGCCAGTGGCGACACCGCCGCCGCGGTCCGGGCATTCCGGCTTTGCGACGCAGACCTGCTGCAGGGCGTTTCGGCGACGCCGGGTCCGTTCGATGACTGGCTCAAGGCGGCGCGTGACCGGCTTGCCGCCACATTGCGCGACACTGGTCCGGGCCTTCTGACCCGGCTGACCCGTCACGGGCACAGCGACCGTGACGCAGCCCTTTCGGTGATCGCTGTCCTGCGGCGACATGCACCCTTCGATCAGGCGATCAGCCGCCACATCGCCCGTGCCCTGGCCGTCCTCGAGGCCGAGGACCAGGTGCCCGCGACAGTCATCCCGGCCAGGCAGACGGCACCCGGATCCCGCGTTGCGCGGCTCGCCATCTTTGCTCCTCCGATGGATGATGCGGCCGGCCAGACGGCCGTTCGGACCCATCTTCTGTTGCTTGAACTGGCCTCGGCCCTGACCAGTTGGCGCAGCTTTGCCGTTCTCGCGCCCTATTCGGTCAGCAAGGCGCGGCACCTGCACGGCGTGCCGGACGACAACAGCCTGCTGCGCGCCGATTATTCGCTCTCGGTTTCCGCGGCGAGCCTGTCGGGGCCCACGAACGCGGTGCGCCTGCAACTTGTCCATATAGGCAGCCGCGACATGGTCTGGTCCAGCCGCTGTCCGCTGGATGGCGATGCGCTGGCCGGCGGCATGGCGCGGCAGGTCGCGCGGATTGCCGGTTCCCTGGGCGCTGCGATGGAACGGCATCAGGCAAAGGGACTGGCCCTTACCGGCGAGCCGTCTGCCCTGCTGCACTACCTGACCGGCCGGGGATATCAGCAACGGTCCGACCTGCCCAATGTCCGGCGGGCGCGCTCATCCTTTGCCCGCGCCCTGCTGATCGACCCGCGCTTTGCGCCCGCCCATGCCCGCATCGCCGAAACGCTTTTCACCGAGTGGATCCTCTGCGGCGGGCAGGATGGGGAACTGCTGGCGACCGCCCGTGCCCGTGCCGACCTTGCGGTCTCGCTGGACCCCGCCGGGGCGACCGGCCAATGGGTACGCGGCGCCGTGGCGCTCTATCAGCGCCGCTTCGATCAGGTCCTGGACGGATTTGTCGAGGCCGAGGAACTTGCCCCCCACGACAGCGACCTGCTGACGGAATATGCCGACGCCCTGAGCCATCTTGGCGAACACGCCGAGGCGGAACGGCGGTTTGCCATGGCAGTCGACCTCAATCCGATCACGCCCGACAAGGTCTGGTGGGTCGGGGCATCCCTCGCCTTTGGTGCCGGCGACTATGCAACCGCGGCAGACCGGTGCGACAGACTGCGCCTGGCGGACATCGCGCTCGGGCTTCGGACGGCAAGCTACGCATTGGCCGGCCGGTTGGCCGAGGCCAGGAAATGGAGTCGCAAATTGCAGCGCACGCTTCCCGGCATGACGGCCGAGGAACTGGGCAGCCTTTCGCCGAACCTCGCGCAGGACAGCTTCAGGCAAAGATATTCGGAAGGTTTGCGAATCGCGGAATCCCAATGATGGAGGGTGGCAAGATGTCGGAATGCTATGTGATCGTGATAGATGATGACGCGCTGATACTTGTGGATGGAAAGAATGAAACTTCCTTGCACGTCTCACGCCATGATATCGTGCAGGCAATATCACTGTTCGGGGAATTTGTTGACCCGGCCGTGAATGCCGCGCAGCTTTCCTTTCTGGATATCGCCCTTCGGCTGGCCCGTCTGGACCCGGACGCCAAGACGGCAATCGAACCGGTTTTCGCCCAGGCCAAGGCGACGAACGGCACGCCCGGGCAATTCAACCTTGCCATTCCGGTCTCGGCGGAACTCCTGGACTTTGTCACCAGGCGGACAAGGGCGCAGCCGCCCTCGCCCGACAATTCCTGAAGGTGGCGGGTCGCTTTGCAAGCGGCATCACCCGCGTCGCCGACCTGACCGGCCTTGATGTGATCGGCATCCCGGTCTGGTCCGCGGTCAGGCCGGCGGCATGGTCGCTGTCGCAAAGTCAGGGCAAGGGGCTGACGCATGAACAGGCGCGGATCTCGGCCCGGATGGAGGCGCTTGAAGGCGCATTCGCCGAAAACGCCGAGCGGCTGGCGATCTGCACCGGCACGGCCATCGCTCTGTCGGCACAGGGCAAGGCGCTGCTGCCGCTTGACCAGTTCATGCGCTGCACCGATCCCGAAAGGGCACGGGAAACCGTCTATGACTGGCTTCCCGCCCGCGGCTTGGCCACCGGCGCGTCGGTGCTGGTCCCCCTCCCGGCCGTATCGCTCGATTTCCGGGTGTCATCCGAACCCCGGCTGGCGCATTTCCGGCTTTCCTCTGTCGGCCTCGGCGCCCATGGCGACAGGACCGCTGCGATCCGGCATGGCCTGCTTGAGGCCGTCGAGGAGGACGCCTTCTCGCTGGCCCATCTCTGGCCCGGCATCCTTGACGGTCATCCGCCCCCTGCCCTGCAGCCGGACGATGCCGAAATCGCGCTCTTGACCGAACATCTGGCCCGGGCAGGACTGCGGACCGTCCTGCAGGACATCACCAGCGACCTCGGCTTGCCAACGGTCCTGTGTCATCTTGTCGAGACCAATCCACGCCGAAAGCCCTTCGGCGGAATTGCCTGTCGGTTGACCCTGGACCACGCGGCCCGCGATGCGATGCTGGAAGCGATCCAAAGCCGGCTGACCGACATTTCGGGCGCGCGAGAAGACATCGAGCCCGACGATTACACCCCCCAGAACCACCCGTCAGAAGGAACAGACCGCGCG
The DNA here is from genome assembly GCA_964540965.1 of uncultured Rubellimicrobium sp. GTDB lineage: Bacteria > Pseudomonadota > Alphaproteobacteria > Rhodobacterales > Rhodobacteraceae > JADYZU01. The sequence goes on from CAZIOT010000021.1 coordinate 12,922, forward strand.
CCGGTGAATAGCATTGCGCGCCCGGCCTTGCCCGGCACTCCCTCAGGCGACATTGCCCTGATCCTGTCCCGCTTTTCCGAGCAGGCCTTGCCGGAACCCGTGGTTGTCGATCTCGACCGCCCGGGCGACGGCGTCGCCTGCGTCAGCGTCCTCTGCCCCGGTCTGGAAACCGGAGGGGACGCCAGTTACCGCCGGGCAGGCAAGCGGGCAAAGGCACGGCTGATCCGGCACATGTTGGGTCTGGCATGACGGCGGTGCTGTTTGCCGGGCCGACGCTGGCCGGGTTTCGCCACCGGATCCCGGCGACGATCATCTGCAATCCACCCGCTGCCGCAGGCGATCTCGCCCGGGCGCTGGCCTCGGGCGCCAGCCGGATCGGGCTGATCGACGGGGTATTTGGCGACTGCCGGTCGGTCTGGCACAAGGAAATCCTGCTGGCCCTGTCACAAGGCGTTCCCGTCTTGGGGGCGGCCAGCATGGGCGCCCTGCGCGCGGCGGAATGCGCTGCATTCGGAATGGTTCCCGTCGGCGGGATCTCGCGGGACTACCTGACCGGAAAACGCACGGCGGATGCAGATGTCGCCGTCCTGCACGGCCCGGCCGAACTGGCATTCATGCCCCTGACCGTCGCGCTCGTCGATGCCGAGGATCGCATCGCCGCCCTGTGTCGCCGCGGCCGCCTGCCCGTTGCCCTGGCCGACAGGCTGCTGTCGGCGGCGCGGGCGCTGCACTTTACCCAACGCACCTGGGACACGATCCTGGAACAGGCCGATCCGCCCCTGGCCGAGGCGGCAGCCATCCGCAGGGCCCTGTCGGCAGGCACCCTGCGCAAGACGCGGGACGCGCTTCGGCTGGTCGGGCGGCTGCCGGGGGTTTCCTTCGCCGGCCCCCTCCCCAACGCGGTCATGACGCATGATTTCCGCCGTCTGTTGGCAGAAACGCCCGCAACCGACAGCGTGACAGGGGCGTGACAGGTCCGAATCTGCGCCGTTGACGCGCCCGCCCCCGCTGCGTCAGTCCTGAATGCAGGTCGCACCAGCGACCGCCCGACCCTGACCCCAAGTGCTCTTGCCGCAGTATCGCCCGGACAGGCCCGCCCTGTGCCGTCGGCCGGTTTGCGCCCAAGGCGCACTGGACCCGCAACAAGGACATGACGCCAGAAATGAACGTTGCCGCCTTTCCCATCGACACTCTCGAAGGTGTGACGACCGACTATATCGACCCAGCGAACCCCGATCTCCTGGATCGCTGGTCGCCGATGACCGACTGGCTGTCCGCGCGCCTGTCTGCCGGTCTTGACCCCTACTGCAAGGCCAACACGGGCCGGATCGGACCCCGCGTCACCGGACAGGATCGCGCGGGGCGGATCATCGAGGGGCTCAATTTCGCGGCGCAGGATTACCTCAGCCTTTCGTCGCACCCTGCCGTCATCGCCGCCGTGGTCAAGGCGGCTGAGGCCTTTGGCGTGCATTCGGCCGGATCGGGGGCGCTCATGGGCCTCTCGACGCTGACGCTGCAACTGGAACAGACCGTCGCCCGCTTTGTGGGGACGACCGATGCGACCGTGTTCCCCACCGGCTGGGGCGCCGGCTATGCCGCAATCCGCGCGCTGGTCCGGCCGGACGACCACATCATCATCGACCTCCTGGCGCACAATTGCCTGTCCGAGGCCGCGCAGGCCGCCACCCCCAACCTGCACCGGTTTCCCCATCTTTCGACAGACGCCGTCGCCCGGCGGCTTGAACGTATCCGCACCGAAGACCCGGATGCCGGCATCCTGATCGTCACCGAAGGCATCTTCAGCATGGATGCCGACAGCCCCGACATAGCCGCGTTGCAGGCACTCGCGCGTCGGTGGCGCGCGACCCTGCTTGTCGATGTCGCGCACGATCTTGGCGCCTCAGGCCCCGACGGCAAGGGAGAGATCGGCCGCCAGGGGATGCTGGGGGATGTCGACATCGTCATGGGCAGCTTCTCCAAGACCTTTGCCGGCAATGGCGGTTTTGTGGCCAGCAACCACCCGGCGCTCAAGCTGGCCCTGCGGCTGATGACCGGGCCGCAGACCTTCACCAACGCCATGTCACCCGTCCAGGCCGCCGCCGTCGCTGCCGCCTTTGCCATCGTCGCCAGCCCCGAGGGCCAGGAGCGCCGCGCCCGGCTGGCACAGAACGCCCGCCACCTGCGCGACCGCCTTCTGGCGGCCGGCTTTCAGATCCTCGGTGACCCGGGGCCGATCACCCCCGTGATCATCGGCCGCAATGCACAGGCCCGGCGCCTGACCGCTGCCGTCATCGCCTCGGGCGGGATCGTGAACCTGGTCGAGTTTCCCGCGGTCTCACGCAACGCCTGCCGCTGGCGGCTTCAGGTGATGGCTGACCACACGCCATCCGACATCGAGGAGTTTGTGCAGATCGCGACAGCGGCGCGGGCCGGACTGACTGTCGCGGAACCTGACCCACGGCCCTGAAACAAATGGATATTGCCATGGCCAACCATTCGGAAATCGTCTCCTTCGGCGCCTTGACGACACAAGACAGGCGCAGTCTGAACGGCACCCTCAGCGGCGCCCGCAACGCGACGATGCTCGGGCTGATCGGCAACCCGCGCTCGTCCTACACCTCTGAACCGCAGGACCCGGACAATCCGGCGATCCTTGCCCAGATCGAAACCCGCGACATGGGCCCGTTCAAGGCCCGCGGCCTGATCCCCGCGCTCGACAGCCTTGTCGCCATCTTGGCAGATGTTCAGGCCGACCAGCCCGACCTGCTTGCGCGGTTGGGGAGTGCGGGGATGCTGGCCTGCCGCTATGTGCGCGGCTCGGCCACCTCCATTTCCAACCATTCCTGGGGGACGGCCATCGACCTGACGATCGACGGCAAGCTTGACCCCCGGGGCGATGGACGGACGCAGCGCGGTCTGTTCAGCCTCTTGCCCCACTTCAATCGGCACGGCTTCTTCTGGGGCGCGGCTTTCCCGACCGAAGATGCCATGCACTTCGAGGCATCGGATCAGCTGATCCGCACCTGGGCGAAAGAGGGGCGGTTCGGATCCAAGAAAGGTGGCGTTACCGTCAGCCTTACCTTCGGCGACCACAGCGCCGCGGTCGAGGCGCTCCAGAACGCGCTGAACAGGGCGCTTGCGCCGATGCAGATCGAGGCCGACGGCATCTTCGGCCGAAACACGCGCGCCATGGTGATCGAGTTTCAGCGCCGTCGCGGGCTGACGCCCTCGGGTCAGGCCAACGCGGCCACCCTTGCGGCCCTTGGCCTTGCTCCCGGGCGGTGACACGGCGCGCATCCCGACCTGCAGCGTTTGCCCATGCGCAGGGCCCCGGACGGGCCGGAATACACGGCCCCCTGCACCCGTTTCATCGACATGCAGCCCATCGCGCCGCCCCGGCCCCGTCCGCCCCGTCTCGTGCCGCCCGGCCCCCCGATTGTCGACTTCCCTGACAGCGTCGCCGTGACCCCGCGACGCAACCCCATGCTCGCAGCGACCGCCGACAAGCCGTTGCTGACCTCCATTGATGTCGCGTCCCTTCACCAGGAGGAGAAAAGCCGATCATGAACCGACTGCTCAGCGGCGTCCTCGGCGCCACGCTCTATCTCCTCGTCATTTTCGGCCTGCCCACCCTGATCGCCGTGGTCCTGACATGGTTCACCGCGCTTACCCATTTCCTGATGCCGGTTTGGGCGGCGGTTTTCCTTGCCGTCCTCACGCCCTTCGCGATTATTGCGATCCGCACCCAGGTTCGCCTGTCCCGCATCAGCCTGATCCAGCTTTTTGCCAACAGCTATGACCTGCCCGGGGGCGTGGGCGGGACCGACAAGGATCTCGCCTCGTTCGAGTTCGTGAAGGGCAAGTACCTCGTCGATCTGGACATCAGTCCGGAAGAGGCCGAAGTCAGCCGGATACCGCGGTTTCCGATGCTCATGCACGCGGACTGGATGCTGATCATCTGCGCGGTCCCCTACATGGTTTTTGCCGCCTTCGGCATCTTCATCCTGCTGGCCCCCGTAGCCGAAATTGCCGCCGCGGCCAGGATTGGCGGCTGGCTGTGGCCCAGCCTGCTCACTTCGGGCGGCATGGATCAGACGATTCTTTCCGAAACGGACCAGATTGACGCCCACCATGCGAACATGCTGACAGTCGTCGGGCTTGCCTTTGCCGGCGCCTACTTTTTCACCATTCGGCTGTTCCTGCGTGCCGTCGTCACGTTCGACCTCTCGCCGGTGACCTTTCTGCGCGCCTTTGCCCACATGGTGCTCGCGGTCATCCTCGCGATTGTCGTCTTTCGCTCGGTGCCCAGCGCCGAGGCGTTCCAGCAAGCCCTCTCTGCGCTGTTCCCACCCGCGCCGATGACAGAAGGCGCCCTGCCCGGCACGCAAGCGGCACCCGCGACCTACGATCCCCGTGACGGGCTGAATCCGGTCTGGTTGATCATCGCCTTCGTCTTTGGCTTCATCCCGGAATCCGCGCTCAGCTATGTCCTGCAGCGCAGCGGCCTGTCCTTCAAGCAGCGCCACAACCAGCTCGAGACGTTCACCAAGGTCATCCCCGTGACCCTGCTCGACGGGATCGACCCCCTGATCGCATTCCGTCTGGAAGAGGCAAACATCTACGATGTCCAGAACCTGGCCGCCTTCAATCCGATCATGCTGCATATCGAAAGCCCGTTCGGCATCTACCAGACCATTGACTGGGTGGCGCAGGCCCAGCTTTGCACTGTGGTCGGCCCCGAACGGTTTCTTGCGCTCAAGATGCTGAACGTCCGCACCATCTTTGACCTGCGCCGCGCCGTGATAGATGAGCCCGACCCGCTGCTTCTTGACGCGATAGCCGACCTTCTGCTGCAGGACATCACACGCGATGTCACCCTGCGAAACACGCTTGGCATGACGCACCGACCTGGCCTTCAGACCTGCGGCACCGGCACGACCCCCGAGCAGCGCCGTGCCGCGACGATCAAGCTTGCAAAGGTGATCCTCGACGATCTCCATGTGCACCGCCTGTGCGAAATCTGGCAGCATGTCGAACAGAGATTGCGCCATCCCGCCACCGGGTCCTGACATCGCCGCGAAAAGCTGATCCCTGCAGCCGCAGACCGGGCAGGCACCAACGATTCCGGCCGGTGCCGTCTGCGGCCTTTTCACTGAATATCAGTGCTTCAACTGCGTCACCGGCGCAGGATACGATCCCGAAGGAACGCGACGGGCGACGGGCGCAGACCGCCGCGCGGCGGTCAGGCGTCGCGCTGGGCGATCCAGTCGTGGTCGGGGTGGTTGGCAAAGCGCCATTTGCGCAGGGGGCCGGCCATGACGTTCAGGTAATACAGGTCATAGCCATAGGGCGCGCCGCAGGGGTGGTGGCCTTTCGGCACCAGCACCACATCATGGTCGGCGACCGCCATGGTTTCGTCCAGCGACCCGTCCTCGGTCCAGACCCGCTGGATGCCAAAGCCCTGAGCGGGGTTCAGCCGGTGGTAATAGGTCTCTTCCAGATAGGTCATGCGGGGGAAATCGTCCTCGTCATGGCGGTGCGCCGGCCAGGAGGACCAGTGCCCCGCAGGCGTGAACACCTCGGTGACAAGCAGGCTGTCGGCCACATCGCGCCCCTCCATCGCGATGTTGTTGATGTAGCGCGTATTCGTCCCCTTGCCGCGCGGTGTCAGTTCGATCCCTTCCGGCCCGATCCGCGCCGCCCCGTGCCCGCCGGTCCCCGGCGCGGTGCAGATCGCCACCACCGCCGCGGTTTCCGCGACAAAGGCCCAGTCGGACCCCGGCGGCAGGTAGACGCAATGCGGCGGCGTCCGTTCGAACACGCTCAGGCGGTCGCCGATCCGGCCCCAGTCCTGACCGGCGCCTGTCAGGGCGCCGATGCCTTCGACCACGACGACGATGGCCTCGCGCCCCGCCGCCAGCCGGTCCGAGGCGCGCTCACCCGCCGCCAGCCGCCATAGCTGAAAGCCCACATAGCCCCAGCCGGCGCTTTCGGGGGTGATGTCATGCACCTTGCCGGACCGACCCGACGGTTTCACCAGAAGCTGCGCCATGCCTGCCCCCCTGTTTCGTCCACACCTGCCCCGGCCGCAGGCCCCGCGGCTAGATCAGCCCCGCCTCGCGCGACAGCCGCTTGAGCGTCGCCAGGCCCAGGGTCTGGTACATGAGCGGGTTGCGCAAGACCGGATCCTGTTCCGCCTCGATCACGATCCAGCCGTCATAGCCGGCGGCCTTGAGGATCTGCAGAAGCGGCGCGAAATCCACCGCACCCTCCTGATCGCCGGGCACGGTGAAGGCGCCGGCAAAGACCGCGTCAAGGAACGACAGCCCCTCGTCCCGGGTCCGCCGGGCGACGGCGGGCCGCACGTTCTTGGCATGGAAATGCCGCACCCGGCCGACATGTTTCGCCAGCACCGCCGCCGGATCGCCGCCGCCGAAATAGCAGTGCCCGGCGTCGAACAGCAGATGCGTATGCGGCCCGGTCGCGGCCATGAAAGCGTCGATATCCTCGGGGCTTTCGACCACGGTGCCCATGTGGTGGTGATAGACCAGCGTGATCCCCTGCGAGGCAACATACGCCGCAAAGGCTTCGACCTTGGCGCCCCAGGCGGTCATTTCTTCCGCCGTCAGATGCGGCCGGTCGTTCACCGGCGTGCCGCGGTCGCCCTGAACGGTGTTCGAGGTCTCGCAGCCGATCAGCACCCTGGCGCCGTTGTGCCTGAGCCGCGCCAGCGCGCCCTGCACGGCGGCGATCTCGGCCTCGACCGATTGCGCGAGCAGGTTCATCGAATACCAGCCCGAGACATAGACCAGACCGTATTGCGCCAGCAGGGCGCGCAGCGCCTCGGGGTCGGCGGGCCAGCGGTGGCCGTTCTCGATCCCGTCGAATCCGATCTGGCGGCCGGCCTCGTCAAGGATGCGTTCGGTGGGAATGTCCGCGCCGATGGTCTGGTCGTCGTCGTTCGCCCAGGCGATGGGATTCGTGCCGAAACGGATCATGTCCGCACCTGTTCCTTCTGTCTGTCCTCATAGGCCGCGCGGCGGTCGCGCACGGCGGCGATCTCTGACACTTCGGGCACCGCGACGTCCCACCAATGCCCGCCATCAGGGGTCGAGGGATAGGGGTCGGTGTCGATCACGATGACGAAGGGGCCATCGGCCTGTTTCGCCCGCGCCAATGCCGATTCCAGTTCGGCGATCGAGCCGACATGCACCGCCGCCGCCCCCATCGCCGCGGCATGGGCGGCAAAGTCGATATTGGAATTGGCCCCGCCCCGCGCGTCCTTGAGCAGGTTGTTGAATTCCGGGCTGCCGGTCGACATCTGCAGGCGGTTGATGCAGCCGAACCCGCGGTTGTCGGTGATGACCAGGGTGATCTTCACCCCCAGCATCGCCGCGGTGGCCAGTTCGGAATTGGCCATCATGTAGCTGCCGTCGCCCAGCATGCAGACCACGTCGCGCTCGGGCATCGCCATCTTGATGCCCAGCGCCCCGGCGATTTCATACCCCATGCAGGAAAAGCCGTATTCCATGTGGTAGGACATCGGCACCGTCGCCTTCCACAGCTTGTGCAACTCGCCCGGCATGGTGCCGGCCGCGCACATGACGACGGTGTCGGGGCCGGCGGCGCGTTGCACCGCGCCGATGACCTGCTGGTCGGTCGGCAGGGCGTTGCCATCTGCGGGCGCGGCGGTCAGCGGATCGACGGCGGCGAACCAGCGTTCCTTGAGCCCGGCGGGCGGCGGCGGCGCCACATGGTCGCGCAGTTCGTGGTCAAGCACCGCCAGCGCCAGCGCGGCGTCGCCGTTCAGCGGCTCGGCACCGTGCTTCATCGCATCATAGGCGGCGACGTTGATGGAAATCAGCCGCCGGCCCGGTTCCTTGAACAGCGCCCAGGAGCCGGTGGTGAAATCCTGAAACCTTGTGCCGACGCCGATCACCACATCGGCGGTTTCGCAGATCGCATTCGCCGCGCCGGTGCCGGTGACGCCGACAGCGCCGAAATTCCAGGCGTGATCCCATGGCAAGGCCGACTTGCCGGCCTGCGTTTCGACCACGGGAATTCCATGGGCCGTCGCGAAACGGTCAAGCTCGGCGGTGGCGCCGGAATAATGCACGCCACCCCCGGCGACGATCACCGGCCGCTTCGCGCCGCGGATCAGACCGGCGACGGCCAGAACCTCGGCCTGTTCCAGACCGGGGCGGCGGATGCGCCAGACCCTGGGCGCAAAGAACGCCTCGGGCCAGTCGAATGCCTCGGCCTGGACGTCCTGGCAGAAGGCCAGCGTCACCGGCCCGCAATCGGCCGGGTCGGTCATGGTGCGCATGGCGCGCGGCAGCGCGGTCAGCAGTTGTTCCGGCCGGGTGATGCGGTCGAAATAGCGGCTGACGGGACGGAAGCAGTCGTTGGCGCTGATGGTGCCGTCGCCGAAATCCTCGACCTGTTGCAGCACCGGATCGGGGCCGCGGTTGGCAAAGACATCGCCGGGCACCAGCAGCACCGGCAGCCGGTTCACATGCGCCACGCCGGCGGCGGTCACCATGTTCAGCGCGCCCGGCCCGATGCTTGACGTCACCATCATCGCATGGCGGCGGCCCAGTTGTTTGGCATAGGCAATCGCCGCATGGGCCATGGTCTGTTCGTTATGGCCGCGCCAGGTGGGCAGCGCGTCGCCGATGCCGGCCAGCGCCTCGCCCAGGCCGGCGACATTGCCGTGGCCGAAAATGCCCCAGCAGCCGGTGATGTAGGGCTGGCCGTCCTCGGCCATCTGCACCGACAGCCATTTCACCATCGCCTGCGCGGCGGTCAGCCGGATCGTGGTCATGCGTTCCTCCTTGCCGCATCCCACAGGTCGCAGAGACGGCGGTAATTGCCGGCCATCGTGGCGACGGCCTGGTCGTCGGTGATGCGGCCGGCGAACCAGTCGCGCGCCGGCTGGGCAAAGATGGTGCGGCCGACCGCGAAACCCTTGACCAGCGGCTCGCGCGCGGCAAGCGCGAAAGACGCCGCAAGTTCGGCCTCGGGCGCGTCAAGGCCCAGGACCACGATGCCGCGGGTGTTGGGGTCGCGCGCGCGGATCGCCGCGGCGGCCTGTGCCCAGGCAGTAGCGGTGGCAAAGGGTTCGAGCTTCCACCAGTCGGGATAGACGCCGGCATTGTAGAAGCGGTCGAGGATCCGCGGCGTCGTGTCGTCATCCACCGGGCCGACCTTTGACGGGATCACTTCCAGCAGGAATTCCAGCCGGTTGCGCCGCGCGGCATGGAACAGGCGCTGCACGGTGGCGATCTGGTCGTCCCACATCGCCGCATCGTCATCGGGGTGGCAGAAGCACAGCGCCTTGACCACATGCGCCAGCGGCCATTCGTTCAGCCCGCCGAAATCGTCGCCGATCTCGGGTTCGGTGCGCAGGGGGCGCGAGCCGGGCAGTTCCACCGGCCGCCCGATCCACAACCCGGTGCCCGCCGCCGCGTAAAGCGCGTCGCGGCCAAGGCGGCCGTCGCACAACACGCCGTGGCCGGGGCCGGTCGCGACCTGCCGGGCGGCGCGCAGACACAAGAGCTTGAAGACGCCGATCCTGTCGGGGGTGGCGCCCGGCATCTCTTCCAGCTGCTTGCGGTGGTCAAAGGCAAAGACCCGCATCACCGACCAGTCGTCATGGCGGTTGGTGGCCCAATGGACCTGCTCGAGCGCCTGATCCTTGCGGAGCGCCGGCGTGATCACGCCGCGGCGCAGGAAGAACTGCAACTCCTCCCACGACGGATAGGCCGGGGTGCAGCCGTGGCGGCTGACCGCGAAGGCGCCGCAGGCATTTGCATAGGTCAGGGCAACCGGCCAGCTTTCGCCGTCAAGCCAGCCTTTCAGCAGGCCCGACATGAATCCATCGCCGGCACCAAGGACGTTGAACACCTCGATGGGAAAGCCGGGGCCGGTCTCGCCGGCGTCAAGGCTGTCGGGGATGGCGCCGGCAAAGGCCACGGCCCCCATCGGCCCGCGCTTGCAGACCAGCGTGGCCTGTGACACCGCCCGCACCGCGCGCAGCGCGGCGATGGTGTCGGTGGTGCCGCCGGCGATGTGGAATTCCTCTTCCGTGCCGACGATCAGGTCGAACAGATGCAGCGTCGATTGCAGTTTCGCCGTGACCCGCGCGCTTTCGACAAAGCGGCTTTCGCCGTCGCCATGCCCGGCCACGCCCCAGAGGTTCGGGCGATAGTCGATGTCCAGCGCCGTCTGCGCCCCGTTTTCCCGGGCCAGCCGCAGCGCCTTGAGCACCGCCGCCTCGGTCCGCGCATGGCTCAGATGGGTGCCGGTGGCGACCACGGCGCGCGATTGCGCGATGAAGGCCGGGTCGATGTCGTCTTCGCACAGGGCCATGTCGGCGCAGTTTTCGCGGTAGAAGATCAGCGGGAACGAATGTTCGTCGCGAATGCCCAGCAGGACCAGCGCGGTCAGCCGCTCGGGGTCGGTTTTCACCCCGCGCACATCCACGCCTTCGCGGGCCAGTTCCTCGCGGATGAAGCGGCCCATGTGTTCGTTGCCGACCCTTGTGATGAGCGCCGATTTCAGCCCCAGCCGCGCGGTGCCGGCGGCCATGTTGGTCGGGCTGCCGCCGATGTATTTGTTGAACGACCCCATGTCCTCGAGCCGGCCGCCGACCTGCGCCCCGTAAAGGTCGACCGAGGAGCGGCCGATGGTGATGACGTCGAGGGTTCTGGTCATGGCGGGGTCCGGTCTGGTGGAGAGGCCGGGGGCGCTTCGCCCCCCGGACCCCCCGAGGATATTTGGGGACGAAGAATGAGGCTGGTCAGGCGATTTCGCTGACCTGCACCACACGCCCTTCGGTGGCCGATTTCAGCGCGGCATCGGCCAGCACCAGCGCGGCCAGCCCGTCCTGCCCGGTGGTGGGGGTCGGGGCGCCGTCCTGCACCGCGGCGATGAAGGCGGCGATTTCATTGGCATAGGCCGCGACATAGCGGGTCATGAAGAAATTCAGGAGCGGCGGGCGGTGGAACCCCTTGGCGTCGGCAAGTTCGATATTCGCCTCGGCGGTGTTAAGGGCCGACACGGCGCCAGTGGAGCCCAGAACCTCGATCCGCTGGTCATAGCCATAGGCGGCGCGGCGGGAATTGGTGATGACCGCCTGCCGCCCCGAGGCGGTGCGCAGGATCACGTTGACGCTGTCGAAATCGCCGGCCGCGCCGATGGCCGGATCGGTCAGGACCGAGGCGGCGGCCTGGACCGTCGCGACCTCCTCGCCCAGCAGCCAGCGGGCCATGTCGAAATCGTGGATCGTCATGTCGCGGAAGATGCCGCCCGAACGGGCGATATAGTCGACCGGCGGCGCGCCGGGATCGCGCGAGGAAATCGTCACCATCTCGACCTTGCCGATGCGACCGGCGTCGATGGCGGCCTTCACCGCCATGAAATCGGGGTCGAAGCGGCGGTTGAAGCCAACCATCAGCGTGCCCCTGGCGGCAGTCACGGCGGCGAGGCAGGCCTTCACCCGCGCCACCGACAGGTCAACCGGCTTTTCGCAGAACACCGCCTTGCCCGCCTTGACCCCGGCCTCGATCAGGTCGGCGTGGGTGTCGGTGGGCGTGCAGATGATGATGGCGTCGATGGCGGCATCGGCCAGGATCGCCTCGATCGTGGATACGGCGCAGCCGTGTTCGGCCGCCAGCGCCTGCGCCGCGGCGGGCATGGCATCGGCGACGGCGGCAAGCCGGGCGGCGGGGTTGCCGGCGATGGCGCGGGCATGGACCTTGCCGATGCGGCCGGCGCCGAGAAGGCCGAAAGTGACGGGCATGATCGTGGTTCCTTATTCCGGGTAGGCGCCAGAAACGTTCTGGTCAAAGTCGATGAGCGAGCCGGTCATCACGCCCGAAGCGGGACCGAGCAGATAGGCGGCCAATACCGCAACATCGGCGGGTTTCACAAGGCTGCCAAAGGGTTGTGCTGCCTCGGCCCGTTCCAGCCAGCCGTCGGTCGCGCCGTGGTGGCGGCGCTGCACCGCATCCTCGCCCGGGGTGTCCATCCAGCCGCAGTTGATGCCGTTCACCCTGATGCGGTCGCGGCGCAGGGCGTTGGCCGCATTTTTCGTGATGTTGGCCAGCGCCGCCTTGGAGGCGGAATAGGGCGCAAGGAACGATTGCCCGGCATGGATCACCATCGACAGGATGGTGACGATCTGCGCCGGTTGGCCGGCGGCGCGGGCCAGTTGCGCCACCCGCTGGATCGCAAAGAACGGGCCGCGGGTATTGGCGGCGATCATCGCGTCGAACATCGCCGGCGTGGTGTCGAGGATCGAGCCGCGGTCGGTCGAGGCGCCGGCGATGGCCAGGGCATCGACCCCGCCCATCGCCGCTGCCGCGGCATCGACACAGGCGATGACGCCGGCGGTATCGGCAAGGTCGACCGGCAGAAAGGTCGCGCCAAGGGCGGCGGCGGCCGCTTGCCCGCGCGCGGCATCGCGGCCGGCGATGCAAAGACGGGTGCAGCCTTCGGCCGCCAGCCGTTCGGCGATGGCAAGGCCTAGCCCCTGCGTCCCCCCCAGGATCAGCGCGCGCGTTCCGGTGTGGATCATGGCGCCCCCGCATATTCGTCGCCGGTCTTGGCGCCGGTGATATAGGCGACGACATCCTGGCCGTCGGTATCCTCTTTCCGCAGGTTGGCGACGATCCGGCCGCGGCGGAACACCACGATGCGGTCGACCAGATCGAACACCTGCCGCATGTTGTGGGAAATCAGGATCAGGCTTTCGCCCTGCGCCTTGAGGTTGCGGACAATGTTTTCCACCTGCGCGGTTTCCTGCACGCCCAGCGCCGCGGTCGGTTCGTCCATTATGACCAGCTTTGACCGGAAGGCGGCGGTGCGGGCGATGGCCACGCATTGCCGCTGCCCGCCCGACATGTTGCGGATGGTATTGGCGAGGCTGGGGATTTTCACCGCGGTCTTTTCCAGCGCCGCCAGCGTCGCCTCGCGCATCGCCTTCTTGTCAAGGATCGAGAACGGGCCAAGGTTGAAGCGCACCTTCTCGCGCCCCAGAAACAGGTTCGACGGCACGTCAAGATCGTCGGCCAGGGCAAGGTTCTGGAACACCGCCTCGATCCCGGCCTCGCGGGCGTGGATGGGCGAGGCGAATTCCATATGCTCGCCGTCAAAGACGATCTGGCCGCGGGTCGGACGTTCGACCCCGGTGATGTTGCGCACGAAGGTCGACTTGCCGGCGCCGTTGTCGCCCATGATGGCGACATGTTCGCCCTTGCGCAGGGTGAAATCGGCATCGGTCAGGGCATGGACCCCGCCGTAATGCTTGGTCAGGCCACGGGTTTCAAGGATGAGGTCGGTCATGCGCGGCCCCTGCGGTTCTGGCGCCATTGGTCAAGGACCACGGCACCGACGATGATCACGCCTTTCACCATCTCCTGGTAATAGGCGTCGAGTTTCAGGAAGGTGAAGCCCGAGATGATGACGCCGAAGATCAGCGCGCCCAGCACGGTGCCGATGACGCTGCCGCGGCCGCCCTGCAATGACACGCCGCCGATCACCGCCATGGCGATGGCGTCGAGTTCGTACATCATCCCCATGCCGGCCTGCGCCGTCACGTTCTTGGACGACAGAACGATCGCGGCCAAAGCCGCCAGCGCGCCGGCGATGGTATAGACCAGCGCCTTGTGCCGGGCGACCTTGATCCCCGACATCCGCGACGCCTGCTCGTTCGAACCGATGGCATAGCAGTGCCGGCCATAGCGGGTCTGGGTCAGGATCAGGTGGAACAGCACGGCGAGGGCGACGAAGATCACCACCGGCATCATGCCCTTGCCGATGGCGGCATAGCTTTCGGTCGGGAACGACACCGGATTGCCGTTCGACCACCAGCGCGCCAGGCCGCGGGCAAAGACCATCATCCCCAGCGTGGCGATGAAGGGCGGGATCCGGGTCCAGGCGACCAGCGCGCCGTTGACAAAGCCGGCGACGATGCCGCAGCCGATGCCCACCAGCACCGGCAGGATCACCGGCAGGTCCATCGCCCAGTCGCCGAAGATCGCCTTGGGGTTCGGCGCGCCGTTCACCACCGCGGTCTGCGCAAAGCTCATCGTTATCATCGCCGTGGCGCCGACGACCGAGCCCGAGGACAGGTCGATGCCGCCGGTGATGATGACCTGCGTCACGCCGATGGCGATGATGCCGGTGATCGACACCTGCAGGATGATGATCGTCAGCCGCGCGGTGTTGAACAGGCCCGGCACGTCCTCGCGCATGTTGAACAGGAAGCTGTCGCCATAGATCAGCCGCCCGAGGATCTCGAAGGCGGCGGTGATGACGACAAGCGCGATCAGGACATTGATCTCGTTCGGGCGGGCGCGGCGGCTGGAATCGTAACTCAGCCCGCCGATGCCTTGCTGGGTGGCAGCCATGGGATCTCCCTTCCCGCGTGGCGTGGGCCGGGGGGCGGCGCCGTGGCCGCCCCCCGGGGACCTGTCAGTTCGCGCTCAGGTAGTCGGCGATGTTCGCCGGGGTGACGAGTTCGAACGGCACCCAGACCGACTGTTCCACCGCCTCGCCGCGCGCCAGCGCCAGCGCGGCATCCAGCGCGCCCGAGCCCTGGCCGGCGGCGTTCTGGAACACCGTCACGTCCAGCTCGCCGGCCTGCATGGCGACCAGCGCGTCCTGGGTCGCATCGACGCCGCCGACCACGACCGCGGCCATGTCGACACCCGCGGCCTTGAGCGCCTGGATGGCGCCGATGGCGCTTTCGTCGTTGTTGGCGATGACGGCATCGAACGGGGCGCCGGTCGACAGCCAGTTGGTCATCAGGTTCTGCGCCTCGTCCCGGCGCCAGTTCGAGGTCTGCTCGTCGATGATGGTCAGGTTCACCGCGCACTGGCCGTTGGCGATGACGTCATGGATATCGGCGGTGCGCTGCACGGCGGCCTGGTTCGACAATTCGCCCATGATGACATAGGCGCTGGCGTCGGTCTTGCCCATCTCGGCCAGAAGGCGGCAGACCTCGATGGTTTCGAGCGTGCCCGAATCGACCTCGTTCGAGGCGACGAAGGCCTGATTGTCGGGCAGGGTGTCAAGGTTGATCGGCTGGCGGTTGACATAGACCAGCGGCACGCCGGCGGCGGCAGCGGCATCCGACATGGCCTGGGTGGCGCTGGTATCGACCGGGTTGACGATGATCGCATCGACGCCCGAGGCGATGAAGTTGTTGATCTGGTCCAGCTGTTTGGCCACGTCGTTCTGCGCATCCTCGATCTGCACGTCGACGCCGTCGAGCGTGCCGGCATAGCTTTCGATGCCGTTGCGCAGCACGGTCAGGAAATTGTCGTCGAACAGCGCCATCGACACGCCGACGGTTTCAGCCATCGCGGTCGTGGACATCAGCCCGGCAAAGCCGGCGATGAGAAGCGTCTTCTTCATGGTCTCTCTCCCTGTCGGATGTCCGGCGCATCCGTTTTCCTGCCGGAGCGGCCGCCCTCCCGCGGCCGCGTTCCTCCGCGTCAGGCGGCCTTGCGGGCCAGCCCCTCGCGGATGAAATCCATCGACGCCCGGATCGCAGGGGCCGGATCGGCCAGAGCGTGGATCTCGGGGGCGAAGCATTCGAAACTGACGGGACCGGCCCAGCCCGCCGCGGACAGCGCGACGATCTGGTCGATGTTGCCCAGCCGGTCGGCACCTTCGACCAGCACCCGATGCGCATCCTGCATCTGCGCCGTGGTCAGCGACGGGTCGGTGACGCCCGAGACATGGACGATGCCGGTCAGCGCCGGGAACAGCGGGCCGCCGCCGGCAAGCGTGTGGTGAAAGGTGTCATGCACGATGCGGAAGGTGCCGGCGGCGTCCAGGCTGGTGATCGCCTCGGCCGCCTCGGCCTTGTGGCGCAAGGGGCAGGTGGCAAAGCCCAGCGGTTCGACCATGCCCCTGAGGCCGTGGTCGTCCAGCATCGGCCGCAACCCCTTGAGCGCGACGCGCAGCGCCGCCTGCCGTTCGCCGTTGCCCATGCCGCGGTTGTCGTTGCGCGGGATCAGCGCCACGCCTTCGGCGCCGGCGGCCTGCGCGATGCGGATCAGCGCCAGCGCCTCGTCCGCCTTGGCGGGCGACCAGTCGTTGAACATCTTGACCTCGGCCAGCGCCAGCAGGCGCAGCCCGTGGTCGCGGACCAACGCCCCGGCATCCGCCGGCGCCATGCCGTCGAACAGGGGTTGCGGCAGGTCGTTGCGGGCCTCGATCCCCTCGCAGCCAAGATCGGCGGCCAACCTGACAAGATCGCGGAATGACAACCGTGCGACGGTCATGTGGTTCAGGGCAAAGCGGATCACGGCGGGCCTCCCAACCCTGTTCGGATTGCGGCGGACCGTGATGTGAGTCGGGGCCTTGCGTCAACCGGACGGGGCCGGTTTCGCATCATTCCTGACGAAGAAATCGCCCAAGTTATGACGAGATCGCGTCAAACCGATTCCGGCAGATACAGGTCGGGCGGCAGGAAATGCTGCGCGGCGACCGGCGGCATGCCCTGCTGCACCGCCGCTGTCATCAGCCCGACAAGATCGGCGCACAGCCGCGGCAGCGGCGTGGCGATGACCATGGTCAGGTCGTGCGCGATCAGCGCGGCGCGGCTTTCGGGGGTCAGTTCGTTGACCACCAGCTTGACCTCGCCCGGCTTGCGGAATTCCTGCAGGGCGGCGATCGCCCCCTCCATACCGCCGCCGGCGCAATAGATGCCGCGCAGGTCGGGGTGGCGGTCCAGAAGATCGGCGGTCGCCTCGTAGGTCAGCTGCCGGGTCTCGAGGTTGACCAGCGTGTCAAGCACGCGGAATTCCGGGGCGTATTCGCGGAAATAGCTGCGAAAGCCGGTTTCCCGCAATTCGTGGCCATGCCAGCGATAGCCGCCGACAAAGACGGCGATCTTGCCCGCCTCATGCGCCGCGGTGGCGATCATATGCGCCGCCAGCCGCCCGACCTTCATGTTGTTCAGCCCGACATAGTTCTGCCGCACACCCTGGGCAAAGTCGTTGAGCAGCGCGAAGACCGGGATGCCGCGGCCGTTCAGCCGCTGGACGGCATCGGTCACTTCGGGATGGCTGACCGCGGTGGCGGCCAGCGCATCGACACGGGGCGCCAGCCCGTCCATCAGGGCGGCAAATTCCTGCGGCGATTGCGAGGTCGAGAACACGATCTCGACACTGGCGCGCACCTGAGGCGCGGCGGCGGCGGCGCGCTCGATCTCGGCCTTGAAGTTCTGGTAAAAGCTTTGCCTTTCCTTCTGCAGCACCACGCCCAGCCGCAGACGCGGCAGTTCGACGTGCAACCGCTGCCCGATCAGCGGCGCCGCGTGATAACCGATGCGCCGCGCCGCCTCGTAAACCCGGCGGGTCGTCTCCTCGCGCACCGCCTCGCGCGCGTTCAGCACCCGATCGACGGTCGAGGGCGATACCCCCGCTTCGCGCGCGACATCGTGGATCGTGGGACGGCGGGCCATGGCGTTCCTGACGGTTTCACATCATTGCTGCGCTGGTTTCTGACGAAATCTGACGCATTCCGCAAGCCTTGCTCTAGGTCTGGGCGGGTGTTTGGCGCTATCGACCTCGGCAACCGGCCGGAGGAGCGGCCGCAGGAGGACAGGATGGGAAAGCGCGATTACAGCCTGCGCGGCGAAGATGCGCGGCGGGCGGTGGAAAGCGGGCTTGCCGCGGCGGAATGGTATCACACCGACGTGCCGCGCAAGGTAATGAAGGATCTCATGGCCCGGTCGGACAGCCCGGCGATCCGCGACACGATCATCCTTTACGGCCTGATGATCGTGCTGGCCGGCATCGGCATCGCCCTGTGGCCGTCCTGGTGGTCGGCGCCGTTCTGGCTGGCTTACGGCGTGCTTTACGGCTCGGCCTCGGATTCGCGCTGGCATGAATCCAGCCACGGAACCGCCTTCCGCACGCCCTGGATGAACAATGTCGTGTACGAGATCGCGTCCTTCATGATCATGCGCAACTCGGCCACCTGGCGGTGGAGCCATGCGCGGCACCATTCCGAGACCTATATCGTCGGCCGCGACCCCGAGATCGCGGTGATGCGCCCGCCCGAGGTGGCGAAGCTGATCCTCAACTTCTTCGGCATCATCGACGTGCTGAAGTTCTTTCCGAACCTGATCTACAACGCCTTGCGCGGCCCCAACCCCGAAGAGCGGACCTTTGTCCCCGAATCGGAATGGGGCAAGGTGCAGCGCGTGGCGCAAATCCACCTGGCGATCTATGTCGCCACGGTCGCGCTGGCCGTCGCCACGCGCTCGATCCTGCCGCTGATGGTGATCGGCCTGCCGCGGATGTATGGCGCCTGGCACCATATCATGACCGGGCTTCTGCAGCACGGCGGCCTGGCCGAAAATGTCGTCGACCACCGGCTGAATTCGCGCACCGTCCATATGAACCCGGTGTCGCGGTTCATCTACTGGAACATGAATTACCATGTCGAACACCACATGTTCCCGATGGTGCCCTATCACGCCCTGCCCCGCCTGCATGAGGTCATCAAGGCCGACCTGCCGCCGCCCAACCGCTCGATCCCGGCCGCCTTTGCCGAGATGTGGCCGGCGATCCGGCGGCAGGTGATGAACGAGGACTATTTCCTGAAACGGGAACTTCCGCCCGGGGCCAAGCCCTATCGCGAGGATTTCCACCTGTATGTGCCCGGCATGATGCGTCCGGCCCCCACCGCAGCAGAATGAGCCAGCAGATGAGCCAGTGGATCGACGCCTGCGCCACCGAGGACATCGACGAAGAGGATGTGATCCGCTTCGATCATGCCGGCCGCACCTATGCCATCTATCATTCGCCCGAGGGCGAGTTCTTTGCCACCGACGGCCTGTGCACCCACGAACAGGTGCATCTGGCCGACGGGCTGGTGATGGACCACCTGATTGAATGCCCCAAACACAACGGCCAGTTCGACTATCGCACCGGCGCGGCCAAACGGGCGCCGGTCTGCGTCGCACTGCGCACCCATCCGGTCCGGGTCGAGGGCGGGCGGGTGCTGATCGGACTGGACGGCTGATGCGGCACCACCGGATGACAGTGGCCGACCTGCGCGCCGCAAAGGGCCGCCGCGTCCTGACCATGCTGTATGTCGAGACCGAGGACGAGGCGGCCGCCGCAGCCGCAGCCGGGGTCGATGTTCTGTCGATCATCGCGCCCCTGTGGACCCCGGCGATGCGCGCCGCGGCGGGCGACTGCTTTGTCCAGGTCGGGCTGCTTTACGGTGAATGCGTCACGGCCGAGGATTACCTGCGCGCCGGTTTTTCCGCGCTGAAGGTCGGCGGTGACGCCTTCTATTGCAGCGGGTCGCTGGCGACCGTGCGCGCCTTGGCGGCCGAGGGGTTGCCGGTGGTCGGCCATGTCGGACTGGTGCCGCACAAGGCGACCTGGACCGGCGGCTTCAAGGCGGTGGGCAAGACCGCCGTCAGCGCCCTGCAGGTCTGGCGCGACATGCAGGCGCTGGAGCAGGCCGGCGCGGTGGCGGTCGAGCTTGAGGTGGTGCCGGCCCGGGTCGGGGCCGAATTGTCGCGGCGGTCGGGCCTTGTCACCTTCGGCATGGGCGCCGGTTCGGGCACCGATGCGCAATACCTGTTCGCCGAGGATGTTCTGGGCTGCACCCGCGGCCACAAGCCCCGCCACGCCAGAAGCTATCGCGATTTCCGCGCCGAATACGACCGGCTCCAGACCGAACGCATCGCCGCCTTTGGCGAATTCGTTGCCGATGTCAGGGCAGGCGCCTATCCGGCGCCGCAGCACGATGTCGCGGTGGCCGACAGCGAATTCGCCGCCTTTCTGGAAGGGTTGGATCATGGCTGAAATCGGCGTCGGGCTGATCGGCACCGGCTTCATGGGCAAGGCCCATGCGCTGGCCTATGGTGCGGTGCGGGCGGTGATGGGCGATGTGCCCGCCGTCCGGCGCGTGGTTCTGGCCGATACGCCGGCGGACAAGGCGGCGGCGATGGCGGCGCAGTTCGGCTTTGACCGCGCCACCGACGACTGGCGCGCGGTGATCGCCGACCCGGCGGTGCAGATCGTCAGCATCACCACCCCCAACGGCATGCACCGCGAGATGGCGCTGGCCGCGCTGGCCGCGGGCAAGCATGTCTGGTGCGAAAAGCCGATGGCGCTGACGCTGGACGATGCCCGCGCCATGGCCGCGGCGACCGGGGCGCGCAAGACGCAGCTTGGCTACAACTACATCGCCAACCCCGCCTATACCCATGCCTGCCGTCTGGTCGCGGACGGCGCGATCGGGCGGTTGATCCATGTCCGCGGCTGGGTGGACGAGGATTACCAGGCCGATGCCGCCCTGCCCTGGACCTGGCGGGCGCAGATCGCCCAGGCGGGGCTGGGCACCCTGGGCGACCTTGGCTGCCACCTGGTCAGCCTTCTGACCGGCATCGCCGGGCCGCTTGCCAGCGTGATCGGCGAAACCGACATCGCCCACCGCACGCGCCCCCTGCCCGATGGCTCGGGCAGCGCCGAGGTCGAGAACGAGGATATCGCCTCTGCGCTTCTGACCTTTGCCAGCGGGGTCAAGGGCGTGCTCATGTCCTCGCGCGCCGCCTGGGGCCGAAAAAGCCGGCTGGGGTTCGAGGCGCACGGCACCGAGGGCATGATCATCTACGATCAGGAGCGGATGAACGAATTGCAGCTGTTTCGGCGGCAGGGCGACCGTGCCACGCAGGGCTTTGTCACCATCCTGACCGCCCCCGACCATCCGCCCTATGGCGCCTTCTGCCCGGCGCCGGGGCATCAGCTGGGCTTCAACGACCTCAAGGTGATCGAGCTTGCCGGTTTCCTGCGCGCGATCCGCGACGACAGCCGCCCGCCGCTGGATTTCGCGGCGGGGCTCGAGATCGAGACGGCGATCCACGCCATTGCCCGGTCGGCGAACGAAGGGCGGCGGGTGACGCTGGCCGAGATGTAGCGCCACGGTGCCGCAGGCCGTTTTCCGCGCGGAAAACGGCACAAGGCCCGTGCGGGCCTCGTCGCGGATCGTGTGCACGATCCGCCCCGAAGGTCAGCCGGCCAGCGGCCCCAGTTCCTGCACCACGCGTTCGTAAACCCCGCGTTTGAACGGCACGATGTTCGGCACCAGATCGGCCATGTCGCACCATTTCCAGGCGGAAAACTCCGGGTGCTCGGTGGCGATGTCGATCTGGCCGTCCTGGCCAAGGAACCGCATCAGCACCCAGGTCTGCGCCTGCCCGCGATATTTGCCGCCCCAGAAGTCCGGCACGACCTCGGCCGGCAGGTCATAGGGGATCGGCTCTGCCGTCTGCGCCTCGATCCGCACCAGATCGGCGGAGACGCCGGTTTCCTCCCACAGCTCGCGCAGGGCGGCGGCGGGCACGTCCTCGCCGGGGTCGATGCCGCCCTGCGGCATCTGCCAGGCGTCGCGATAGGCGTCACGGCGCTGGCCGACAAAGACCTGACCCGCGCCGTTCACCAGCATGATGCCGACGCAGGGGCGATAGGGCAGCCGGGCGATTTCCTCGGGCGTCATTCGCCGTCCGTCGCCGCGGCCGGCTCGACCGACGCCTGCTGGGTCGCGGGTTCGGCAGCCGGCGACAGCACCGACAGGCCGCGCAGGATGTCGATGGCATAGGCCAGCTGGTAATCCTCGGCCCGCAGCGCCGCCGCGGCCTCGGCCCGGGCGCGGTCGTCCTCGAGCTGCTGCAATTCGTCCTCGGTCAGGCTGTCGTTGGTCAGCGCGCCGCGCATGTCGGCTTCGTGGAAGGTCTCTTCCTCGACCGCGCTGCCATCGGGGTCGGCCACCGGCTGCTGCACCATGATGTCGGGCGAAATCCCCAGCGACTGGATCGAACGGCCCGAGGGCGTGTAATAGCGCGCCGTGGTCAGCCGCATCGCGGCATCGCCGGCCAGCGGCATCAGCGTCTGCACCGATCCCTTGCCAAAGCTTTGCGTGCCGACGACGATGGCGCGGCGGTGGTCCTGCAGCGCACCGGCGACGATTTCCGACGCGCTGGCCGTGCCGCCGTTGATGAGGATCACCATCGGCTTGCCCTGCGCCAGATCGCCCGGCGTGGCGTTGAAACGGTCGCCCACCACATCGCCGCGACCGCGGGTCGAGACGATCTCGCCCGCGTCAAGGAAGGCGTCCGACACCAGCACCGCCTGGTTGAGCAGGCCGCCCGGATTGTTGCGCAAGTCCAGAACGATGCCGTTGACGTTGTCGAGCCCGCCCGCCGCCTCGATCTGTTCGGCCAGCCCCTCGCTCATCTGTTCAAAGGTCTGGTCCGAAAAGGTGGTCAGCCTGAGGACGATGGTGTTGCCTTCCAGCCGCGACCGCGCCGCCGTCAGTTCGATCGTGTCGCGGATGATCGGCACGTCAAAGGGTTCCGGCTGGCCCTCGCGCACCACGGTGATGACCACTTCGGACCCCGCCGGCCCCTTGAGCAGGTCGATCGCCTCGTCCAGCGTCAGGCCCATCAGGCTTTCGCCATCGACGGCGGTGATGAAATCGCCGGCCTGCATGCCCGCGGCCTCGGCCGGGGTGCCGTCCATGGGCGAGATGACCTTGACCCAGCCTTCTTCCTGCGTGACCTCAAGCCCCAGGCCGCCGAATTCGCCGCGGGTCTGGGTGCGCATGTCGGTCGCGGCTTCGGCCGACAGATAGCCGGAATGCGGGTCAAGCGAGGTGAGCATGCCGTTGATCGCCGCCTCGATCAGGTCCGAGGCGTCGACCTCTTCGACATAATCCGACCGGATCCGTTCGAAGATGTCGCCGAACAGGTCAAGCTGCTGATAGACGCCGTCGCCCGAGGCAGCCTCCTGCGCGATCAGCGGGCCGGCCACCTGCGTGGTGATCAACAGCCCGAGGAGGGTGCCGCCCGTGGCGGCCAGCGCGAATTTCTTCATTCTCTGCCCATGTTCTAATTGGCCGCGAACCAGGACGCGGGGTCTGCCGGACTTTGCCCTTCCCGCACCTCAAGATAAAGGGTTTCTGTCTGCGCCGTGCCGGTCTGGCCGGTCGGATCACCCAGAATTGCATCTGCGCCCGGCATGGTCCCGCCCATCAGGCCCACCGGGCTGCCCGCCGGCAGGATCTGGCCGACCTCGCCAAAGACCTCGGCCAGCCCGGCAAGGACGAACAGCACATCGGGCGCCGGTTCAAGGATCACGACATTGCCATAGTCCAGCAGCGGCCCGCGATAGCGCAGCGTCGCGGTGACCGGCGTCGTCACCAGGGCGCGCGGCCTTGCGGCGACGACCCAGCCGGGGCGGATGACACCCGCGGCATCGGCCTCGCCCGCGCGACGCAGGACCGTGCCGGTCACCGGCAGGACCAGCGTTCCTTTCAGATCCAGCGCATCGGGCAGGATCACCGCCAGTTCCTCGCCCTCGGTCGCGTCCAGCCCGCCGGCAAAGGCGTCAAGTGTCTCGGTCCCGGCGATCAGCGCCGCCACCGCCTCGGGGTTTTCGGTAAAGCGGCGCGGCAGGTCGGTGCGGTTGGCCACCGCCTCGGCCAGTTCCGCCCGTGCCTGCTGCGACAGGTCAAGGCCGCGTTGCAGCGTCGCGGCGGCGCCGGCCTGCACGGTGCGCAGGTCGGCCAGTTCCTGCAACTGCGTGCGCAGCGTGTCGACCCGCGCCTGCAGGGCCGGCGTGACATCGGCAAGGATCATCCCGGCGCGGGCGGTGCCCAGCGGGCCCGAGGGATGCAGCGACAGGATCGGCGCCGGGGCGCGGCCCATGGATTCAAGGACGCCCAGCAGCGCCGCCACCTCGTCCGAACGCGCGGCAAGATCGGCCTCGATGGCGGCCTGCCGGATCGCCGCCTGCCGCAGCCCGTCGCGCAGGGCGACAAGCCCGTCCTCGAAGGCGCGGACGGTTTCGGTCAGCGCGGCAATGCGGTCATCGCGGCTGTCGGCGGCGTCAAGCAGGGCCGATGCCGTCTCGATCCGGCGGGCCGCCGCCTCGGCCGCGACGGCCGCCTCGCTTTCGGCCCGCGCCGCGCCGGCCAGAACCAGCAAGAGCAGCAGCGCCCGGATCATCGGACGATCAGGCTGCGGCCGGTCATCTCGGGCGGTTGCGGCAGGCCCATCAGGTCAAGCACGGTCGGCGCCAGATCGGCCAGCCGCCCGCCGCCGCGCAGATGCGCGCCCGCCGGGCCGCCGACGACGATCACCGGCACCGGCGACAGGGTATGCGCCGTATGCGGCCCGCCGGTCACCGGATCGACCATCACATCGCAATTGCCGTGGTCGGCGCAGACCACCATGGCACCGCCCGCCCGTTCAAGCGCGGCAAGCGCACGCGCCAGCGCGGCATCCACCGCCTCGCAGGCGCGGATCGCGGCGGGCAGGCTGCCGGTATGGCCGACCATGTCGGGATTGGCGAAATTCACCACGATCAAGTCATAGCCCTTGTCGATGGCCGCGACGAAATGGTCGCCGACCTCGGCCGCCGACATTTCCGGCTGCAGGTCATAGGTCGCGACCTTGGGCGAGGCCGGCATCGCCCGATCCTCGCCCGGAAACGGCGCCTCGCGCCCGCCGTTCAGGAAGAAGGTGACATGGGGATATTTCTCGGTCTCGGCCACCCGGAACTGGGTCAGGCCCTGCGCCGCCACCCATTCGCCCAGCGTGTTGGCGATGTCCTGTTTGGGGAACATCGTCGTCATGAAGCGGTTATGGCTTTCGGAATAGTCGACCATGCCCAGACGGGCGACGAGCCTGGGCCGCGGGCCGGTGTCAAAGGCCATGAAATCGGGATCGGCAAGGGCGGAAAGGATCTCGCGCGCCCGGTCGGCACGGAAGTTGAGGAAGAACAGCCCGTCGCCGTCCTTCATCCCGGCATAGTCGCCGATAACCGTCGCGGGAATGAATTCGTCGGTGACCCCGGCGTCATGCGCCTGCGCGACGGCCTGTTCGGCGCTGTCGGCCCGCGTCCGGCCGCGGCCATAGGCCATCGCGTTGAACGCCTGCTCTACCCGATCCCAGCGGTTGTCCCGGTCCATGGCGAAATAGCGCCCGCTGACGGTGACAATACGGGCGCCGGGCGGCAGTTCGGCATCGACCGCGGCGATCTGGCCCACAGCCGAAGTCGGCGCCACATCGCGCCCGTCGGTGAAGGCGTGGATGTCGACCGGCACGCCTTCGGCGGCAATGATCCGCGCCGCCTTGACCAGATGCGCCTGATGGGCATGAACCCCCCCGGGCGAGGCGAGACCGGCCAGATGCGCGGTGCCGCCGCTGCCCTGCAACGCGGCGATGAATTCGCGCAAGGCCGGGACGGCGGCGAAACTGCCGGTCTCGACCGCCAGGTCGATCTGGCCCAGATCCATCGCCACCACGCGACCGGCGCCGATATTGGTGTGGCCGACCTCGGAATTGCCCATCTGGCCGCTGGGCAGGCCGGCATCGGGGCCGAAGGTGGTCAGCGTCTCGTGCGGGCAGGTCGCCCAAAGCCGGTTGAAACAGGGCACATCGGCCTGCGCCGGCGCGGAAACCGCCGGATCGGGGCCGATGCCCCAGCCGTCGAGGATGCAAAGGACAACGGGTTTGGGACGGGTCATTTCGGCCTCGGCGGACAGGGGGCGCAGGATGGCGCGGCGCGGCTTCCTTCTAGGGTGCGGGGACCGCGGGGGCAACCGCAGCCGCCGCGCGCCGCAAGGGTCAGTAGCCGCGGCCGCGGTCCACCGTGTTGAGCAGCGGCAGGCCGGCCTCGCTGCGGGCGATATTCTCGGCCACGGCCAGTGCCGCGGTCGCCGGGCGGGTGGCGGCGGCGACATGCGGCGTCACCGTCACCCGCGGATGGTGCCAGAACGGGTGGTCCGCCGGCAGGGGTTCCACCCGGAACACGTCAAGCGTGGCATGGCCCAGATGCCCCGAATCGAGCGCCGCCAGCAGATCGGCGTCGACGATGATCGGGCCGCGGGCGGCGTTGACCAGACAGGCGCCGGGGGCAAGGCGGGCAAGGCGGCCGGCGTCGATCAGGTTTTCCGTCTCGGCAGTGCGCGGCAGCAGGATCACCACGATCTCGGCGCCGGTCAGCGCGTCGTCCAGCGCCGCCGGCCCCGACAGGTTGCGCGCCAGCCCGGCGATGTCCTTGGCCGTCCGCCCCCAGCCGGTGACGGGAAAGCCCAGGCCCCCCAGCGCCCGCGCCGCCGCCTGCCCAAGTTCGCCCATGCCGAGGATCGTCACCGGGCGTTCGGGCGCCAGTTTCGGCACATCCTGCCGCCACTCACCCTTCAGCCCGTGGATATGGCGGTCCATGCCGACATGATGGCGCAGGACATGGGCCACGACATATTCCGTCATCCCGCGCGTCATCGCCGGGTCGACCATGCGGGCCAGCGGCTGGGTCAGGGTGGCGTTGCCCAGAAACACCTCGACCCCGGCCCACAGCGACAGCACCGCCTTGGCCGCGGTAAAGGGCCGGAAATCGCGCAGCGGCCCGCCGGGGTCGAGCACGATGTAGTCGACGGTTTCCGGCGCGTGGTCGGTGGCCAGATCGGCGGCGATGCCGCGCTCAGTCAGCGCCGCAGACAAGAGGGCCGCATATTTCGCATCGACCTCGGGCCCCGACAGCAGCACCTTGATCATTCAGCGCACCTTGTGGACATGCGCGCTTTGCACAAGGCCAAAGCCCAGCAGCAGCACGATCATCGACGATCCGCCCCAACTGACCAAAGGCAAGGGCACGCCCACCACCGGGGCAAGGCCCATCACCATCAGCATGTTGACGGCGAACAGCAGGAAAAAGCTCATCGCGATGCCGATGGTCAGGATCGCGGAAAAGCGGTCGCGGTTGGTCAGCGCCGTGGTCATGCAGAAGCCCAGGATCAGGACATACAGGATCAAGAGCGCCGAAGTGCCGAGAAAGCCGAATTCCTCGGCCAGGGTGTTGAAGATGAAGTCGGTGTGCTTTTCCGGCAGAAAGTTCAGCCGCGACTGCGTGCCCTGCATGAAGCCGCGCCCGGTCCAGCCGCCCGAGCCCAGCGCGATCTTGGCCTGCGTGATGTTGTAGCCGGCGCCAAGGGGGTCGTTCGACGGATCAAGGAACGTGTCGATCCGCCGGTATTGGTAGTCGTGCAGCAACTGCCAGGGCGTGCCGCGCGACCCCAGCACCGCCCAGATCGCCGCGGCGCCGCCGCCGATGACGGTGGCGAAATAGGCCCAGTGGACTCCGGCGGCGAACATCACCGTCACGCCGGTGATGACGATCAGGAGCGCGGTGCCAAGGTTCGGCTGCGCCAGCACCAGGAGCGCCGGCACGATGATCAGGATCAGCGGCATGAGCACCCACAAGGGATGCGACACCCGCCGCGGCGGCAGCCAGTCGTAATAGGCGGCCAGGACCATGACGAGGCCGATCTTGGTCATCTCCGAGGGCTGGATCTGGATGAACCCGAGGTCAAGCCAGCGTTGCGCGCCCATGCCCATCGTGCCCAGCGACGAGAATTCGACCATGACCAGAAGGGCAAGACAGACCAGATAGGCCGCCAGCGCGACATTGCGCCAGAACCGGATCGGGATCAGCGCGACGACCAGCATCCCGACAACGCCGGCGATCAGCCGCTTGCCCTGCGGCACCGTCCACAGGTCGGCATTTCCGCCCGCGATGGAATAAAGCATGAGCAGGCCCATGCACGACACCGCGACCAGAAGCAGCACCAGCGCCCAGTTGATGTAGAGCAGCTTGCGCAGCCCCGAGGGCACGAAACCGGCGTTGTAGTCGAGATAGCTCATGCCCGGTCCCCCGCCAGCGCGGCGGTGGCCGCAAGGCGTTCGCGGATCCGCTCCTGCTGGATGCGGATGCGGTCGCGCCAGTTCGCCGGATAGGCGTCAAGCGGCGGGTCGCCGCCGTAAAGCGCCTGCAGGGTGATGTCGCGGGCGATGGGGGCCGCGGCGCTGGATCCGCCGCCACCATGTTCAACCACGATGGCCACGGCAAATCTCGGGTTGTCGAACGGCGCGAAATCGACCCAGAGCGCGTGGTCGCGCCGGTCCCACGGCAGTTGGTCGTTCGAGGTCACGCCGCGGGCGCGTTCCTCGGCGGTGATGCGGCGGACCTGGCTGGTGCCGGATTTTCCGGCCATCCGCAGCCCGTCGGCGACGATGCGGCTGCCGTATCCGGTGCCGCGCTCGGTGTTGCAGACATCATACATGCCCTGGCGGACGCGGATCAGGTGGTTTTCGTTCAACCCCAGGCTTTCGCCGCGGCCCGAGGGCTGTTCGATGCCGTCGATCTTGTGGATCAGCCGCGGGTGAATCTCGCGCCCGGTGGCGACCCGCGCCGTCATGACAGCCAGTTGCAGCGGCGATGCCAGCACATAGCCCTGCCCGATCGAGGCATTGACGGTATCGCCGACCCGCCAGTCCTCGCCCCGTGTCTCGCGCTTCCAGGCGCGGTCGGGGGCAAGGCCCTGCGCCACCGCCGACAGCGGCACGTCATGGCGGATGCCAAGGCCCAGCCGCTTTGCCATCGCCGAAATGTTGTCGATGGTCGCCCTCTGGCCGACCTCATAATAATAGCAGTCGCAGCTTCGTTGCAGGCTTTCGTTCAGCGCGACATTGCCGTGCCAGCTGTGGCAATGGAAACGGTTGCCGGAAATGTCGGTATAGCCGTTGCAGCGGACCGTCTCCTCGGGGTCCAGCACCCCGGCCTCAAGTGCGGCCAGCGCGGTGATCATCTTGAAGGTCGACCCCGGTGGATAGGCGCCCTGGAACGCCTTGGCGGCAAGCGGGCGATAGATGTTCTCGTTCAGCGCCGTCCAGTCGGTCGTCGAAATGCCGCGCACGAACAGGTTGGGGTCAAAGGACGGCGCGTTGCCGATGGCCTTGATGTCGCCGGTCTCGCAGTCGATGACCACGACCGAGGCGGACAATTCGCCCTCAAGCCGCGCCTCGACATAGGATTGCAGGCGGGAATCGATGGTCAGCTGCACATCCTTGCCGGCCTCGCCCTCGATCCGGTCAAGTTCGCGCATGATGCGGCCGACGGAATTGACCTCGATCCGGCGGGTGCCGGCCTCGCCGCGCAGGGTTTCCTCAAGCTTGGCCTCGACCCCGGTCTTGCCGATCTGGAACTTGGGGATCATCAGCACCGGATCGGGGTTCTCGATCTGGCTCAGGTCATAATCGCTGACCGGGCCGACGTAGCCCACGATATGCGCGGTGTCCTGCCCCAGCGGATAGCGCCGCGACAACCCGACCTCGGCGGTGATGCCGGGCAGGGCCGGGGCGTTCATCGTCACCCGCGCCACATCGTCCCAGGGCACCCGGTCCATGATCGTGACCGGCACGAAGGGCGACGAGCGGTCGGTCTCCTCGATGGTGCGCGCCACCACCTCGGGGTCAAGCGCGACGATGCGGCCCAGCCGGTCCAGGGCATCGGCCACGTCGCCGGCGTCCTCGCGCACGATGGTGATGCGGTAGTTCTGTTCGTTCACCGCCAAGGGCACGCCGTTGATGTCATAGACCAACCCGCGCGACGGTGCGATCAGGCGGAAATTGATGCGGTTTTCCTCGGCCAGAAGGCGGAATTCGTCGGCCTGATCGACCTGCAGCTGATGCATCCGCCAGAAGATGATCGACGACACCCCGGTCCAGAGGCCGGCCACCACCAGCCCGCGCCGGGTAAGCTGCCGCGGCGCATCGACCGGCTCGCGGCCCTGCGTGCGGCGGGTGCGGAACGGCCGTCTCACAGCGGGCTCCCCAGGGCGTCAAGTTCGCCGGGGGCCGAACGGGTGATGCCCAGGATGAACCGCGCCGCCACCACCAGCACCGGATAGGCCAGCATCGTCATCACCATCTGCATCAGCGACAGGCCCAGCGGCGCCTGTGGCGTCATCAGCAGCGCCAGCACCAGCCGGTAGGCCAGCGTCACCGCAATGATGCCGGCCGCGACATTCAGCCATTCCAGCACGAAGGGCATGCCGCGCAGGGCGCGGTTGCGGTGGCGCAGCACCTCGGTCAGCACCACGACCAGCGCCGTCATCAGGCCCGGCGGGTGCTGCAGCAGCAGGTCGGTCAGGAACCACAGCACCGCCACCACCGGCAGGGGCGCAAGGTCGGGGCGGCGCACCACCCAGACCAGCGTGAGCGCCAAAAGGATGTCCGGCCCGGCCCAGGTCGGCGGCAGCGTGTCAAGCGGCAGAAGCGCGGCATAGACCAGCACGGCGAAGATCAGCACGAAGGTGATCCGCCCGGCCCAGTGCCGGCCCGGCGACAGAAGGTCAGCCATCGCCGCCTCCTTCTGCCGCGGCCCCGACCGCAGTCGGGCCGGCGGGCAGCGGCAAGTCGCCATCCTCGCCGGCGAGGCCCTCGGTCACGCCACGGCTCTGGAATTGCTGCAACGCCTCGGCCAGTCCCGGCGGCACGATCAGCGTGCCGGGATCGGACACCGTCTCGCGCCGGGTCGCGCGCAGGACGCGCAGGAATTCCAGCCGCTGGTAATCGGCGACCAGCCGCACCCGCAGCCGCTGGTCGGTGCCCAGCGCCACCTGCCCGACCAGCAGGTCGGGCGGGAACATGCCGCCATCGCCCGAGGTGACCACCCGGTCGCCGGGCCGGATCGCATCCGGGCTTTCGATGAAATCGAGCAGGGGGTAATAGCTGTTGTCGCCCGACAGGATCGCCTTCTGCCCCGAAGGCTGGATCGTCACCGCGATCTTGGACGAGGCATCGGTCAAGAGCATCACCCGCGCCGTGGACTGGCCGACGCCGGAAATCCGCCCGACCAGCCCCAGCCCGTCCATCGCCGGCCACCCGTCAAGGATGCCGTCGCGGGCGCCGACGTTCAGCAGCACCGATTGCCGGAACGGCGACCCCGAATCGGTCATCACCACGCCGGTGACAAAGGTCAGCGCCGGGTCCAGCCGCACGTTGTTGAGGTCCAAGAGCCGGGCGTTTTCCTGGTCCAGCTGCAGCGCCGCCTCGCGCCAGGACCGCATCTGCTGCAACTCGCGGCGCAGTTCCTGGTTCTGTTCGTAAAGCTGCGCATAGCTTTGAAAATCGGCGAACAGGTTGGCAAGGCCAGTGACCGGCGCCATCGCCCAGTCCATCGGCGGCACCACGCGGTCGATGACCATGGCGCGGAAGCGTTCCATGCGCGGATTGTCGATCCGCCACATCAGGAAGGCCGCCACGCAGACAAGCAGGATCAGCCCGACCAGAAGGCGGCGGACCGGGCCGACGAAATCCTCTGCTTGTCCGTGTCGCGCCAAGGGTTCCCCCTAACGGCTCTCAGCTGTCGTAGTCGATGACGTGGCGCAGCTGCTTTTCATACTCAAGCGCCTTGCCGGTGCCCAGCGCCACACAATTCAGTGACTCGTCCGCAACCGAGATGGCAAGCCCGGTCTGTTCGCGCAGGGCAAGGTCAAGCTGGCCCAGGAGCGCGCCGCCGCCGGTCAGCATGACGCCGCGGTCGACGATGTCGGCGGCCAGATCGGGCGGTGTCGCCTCGAGCGCGACCATCACCGCCTCGCAGATCTGCTGGACGGGTTCGGCCAGCGCCTCGGCCACCTGCGCCTGGCTGATCTCGGTTTCCTTGGGCACGCCGTTCAACAGGTCGCGGCCGCGGATGTGCATCGACTGGCCGCGGCCGTCATCGGGCATCCGCGCGGTGCCGATGCTCATCTTGATGCGCTCGGCCGTCGATTCGCCGACCAGAAGGTTATGCTGGCGGCGCAGGTAATTGATGATCGCCTCGTCCATGCGGTCGCCGCCGACGCGGACCGAACGGGCATAGACGATGTCGCCCAGCGACAGCACCGCAACTTCGGTGGTGCCGCCGCCGATGTCGACGACCATGCTGCCGGTCGGGTCGGTGATCGGCATCCCGGCACCGATCGCCGCGGCGATCGGTTCGGCGATCAGCCCCGCCACCCGCGCCCCGGCCTGCAGCACCGAATTGCGGATCGCCCGCTTTTCCACCGGGGTCGCGCCATGCGGCACACAGACGATGATCTTGGGCTTGCGCGACAACAGGTTGCGCTTGGCGACCTTGCGGATGAAATACTTGATCATCTCTTCGGCGCTGGCGAA
The DNA here is from genome assembly GCA_964540965.1 of uncultured Rubellimicrobium sp. Classification (GTDB taxonomy): domain Bacteria; phylum Pseudomonadota; class Alphaproteobacteria; order Rhodobacterales; family Rhodobacteraceae; genus JADYZU01. The sequence goes on from CAZIOT010000021.1 coordinate 44,969, forward strand.
ATCGGCGATGACGCCTTCGCGCATCGGCCGGATCGCCTCGATGCTGCCGGGGGTGCGGCCCAGCATCAGCTTGGCATCCTCGCCCACCGCCAGCACCTTCTTCACGCCGTCCTTGACGTGATAGGCCACGACCGAGGGTTCCGACAGGACGATGCCGCGTCCCTTGACATAGACCAGCGTGTTCGCCGTCCCAAGGTCGATCGCCATGTCCGACGAAAAGAGGCCGCCAAAGCCCATCATAGCGCAGTTCCTTGCCCGAGTCCCCGGTAGGCCGCGACTCCTGCCGGGCAGGCCGCGGACCGGCGTCCAATAGCCCGAAGGCGAAGTGGACGAAAGTCCCCTTCACGGTTCCGTCAGGCGTGATCTTGCCGCGCGGGGCGCGTCAAAAGCCTTCAAAAGGCTTTTGCGAAGAGTTTTCAGAAAACTCTTCGCGCCCGGCGCCGCCCCGCTGTGGTGACGGGGCGGCCCGCAGCCCCTATTCCCCCGGCTGCCGGTAATCCACCTGCTTCATGTCTCCGCCCGGCGCGGTCTTTTCGCGGCGGACGAGCAGGCGGTTGATGGCGTTGAGGTAAGCCTTGACGCTGGCCACCACGGTGTCGGTGTCGGCGGACTGGCCGGTGGCGATGCGGCCTTCCTCCTCAAGCCGGACGGAAACCGTCGCCTGGGCGTCAGTCCCCTCGGTCACCGCATGCACCTGATACAGGGCAAGCCGCGCGCCATGCGGGAACAGGGCCTTGACCGCGTTGAAGGCGGAATCGACCGGGCCGTCGCCGCTGGCGTGGACCTTGTGATCGGCGCCGTCGACCTCGAGCACCATATCCGCCTCGGCCGGGCCCTGCGTGCCGCAGACCACGCGCAGCGATTTCAGCTTGAGCCGGTCGGCGGCAGTATCGTTCTGTGTCACCAGCGCGATGATGTCGTCGTCGTGGACCTCTTTCTTGCGGTCGGCCAGATCCTTGAACCGCACGAACAGGTCGGCCAGCTGGTTGTCGGCCATGTCGTAGCCCAGCTTCTTCAGCTTGTCGCGCAGCGCGGCGCGGCCCGAATGCTTGCCCAAGGGCAGCGAAGTGCCCGACAGGCCGATGTCCGAGGGGCGCATGATCTCGAACGTGTCGGCCGATTTCAGCATGCCATCCTGATGGATGCCGGATTCATGGGCGAAGGCGTTCTTGCCGACGATGGCCTTGTTGAACTGAACCGGAAAGCCGGAAACCGTGGCGACCCGGCGCGAGATGTTCATGATCCGCGTCGTGTCGATGCCGGTGTCGAAGGGCAGGATGTCGTGGCGGACCTTCATCGCCATCACGACTTCCTCGAGCGCGGTATTGCCGGCGCGTTCGCCCAGACCGTTGATCGTGCATTCGATCTGGCGCGCCCCGGCCTCGACCGCGGCCAGCGCATTGGCCGTCGCCATGCCAAGGTCATTGTGGCAATGGGTGGCGAAGATGATGCTGTCGGCGCCGGGCACCCGTTCCAGCAACATGCGGATGATCTTGGCGCTTTCGAACGGATAGGTATAGCCGACCGTATCGGGGATGTTGATCGTCGTCGCCCCGGCGCGGATCGCGATCTCGACCACGCGGCACAGGTAATCGGCCTCGGTCCGGGTCGCGTCCATCGGCGACCACTGGATGTTGTCGCACAGGTTGCGGGCGTGCGACACCGTGTCATGGATGCGTTCCGCCATCTGGTCCATGTCCAGATTGGGAATCGCCCGATGCTGCGGCGAGGTGCCGATGAAGGTGTGGATCCGCGGCGATGCCGCGTGTTTCACCGCCTCCCAGCAGCGGTCGATATCCTTGTAGCTGGCGCGCGCCAGCCCGCAGACGGTCGCGTTCTTCGTCCGCTTCGCGATCTCGCTGACCGCGGCGAAATCGCCCTCGCTGGCGATGGGAAAGCCGGCCTCGATGATGTCGACGCCCATTTCGTCCAGCATCTGGGCGATCTCGAGCTTTTCATCGTGGCTCATCGTGGCGCCGGGCGATTGTTCGCCATCGCGCAGGGTGGTGTCGAAAATCAGGACGCGGTTCGCGTTTGTCATCTTGGTCTCTCTTGCTTTTTCGTCTGTTCCGGTCCGGCGCCTATGCCCCTCTGAGCGGCGCGCCAGAGGGCACGCTCAGAGGCGGCTAAGAAGAAGCAGGCCCGACAGGGCAAGGAGAGCGGCTTGCGTCATGGCCGCGGACTATAGCCGCACGGGCGGCAAGGAAAAGCGAAAACGTCAGAGGAACTCGAACATCGACTCGGTCAGGGTCGCGACGGTGACGCCATAGACCATCAGCCGGTCGCTGCCGATGTCGATGATCGTTCGGTCGGCCGACTGGAACACATGGGCGACGGCGTAAAGGTCGGTCAGGCTGTCGATTGCGTCAAAACCGGCGATGCGCAGCAGATCCTCGCCCGCGGTGAAATCGCGCGCCACCGTGTCGCCCTCGCCCTGGGCAAAGACGAAGATGTCTGCGCCCGCACCGCCCCAGGCCTGGTCGGCCCCGGCGCCGCCGTCCAGAAGATCGGCCCCGGCGCCACCATAAAGCTGGTCGTCCTCGCTGCCGCCGAACAGCAAATCGTCGCTGCCGCCGCCATAAAGCCGGTCGCGCCCGGCGCCGCCGGTCAGGATATTGGCGCCGTCGTTGCCCTCGAGCAGGTTGTCGGTGCCATTGCCGGTCAGGTCGAAGGCGCCGCCGCCCGCCAGATAGGCGCGAAGCAGGCCATCGGCCAGCGTGAAGCTGCCGGTCAACCCGGCGTCACCGCGCAGCGTGAGGCTTTCGTACACGAGAACGTTGCCGTCCGGGTCGATGGCCTCTTGCGTCAGGATGTCGAGGCCGCGGTTCTGCTTCAACCCGTCCAGCGCGGTGCCGATGTCGCGCTTCTGATCGAGAAGGGCGGCGAAATCGCGGTTGGCATAGACCAGCACGCCCGGCGCCCGGTCGGTGACGGTCAGGGTCAGGTCGATCCCCGCCCCGTCAAGCAGGTAGTCATTGGCATAGACCGTCAGGTGATAGGTGCCGGCATCGTCATAGCCGGGGGCCAAGGTGATGCCGCCGGGCGCATCGCGGAACAGGAAATGCCCGCGCTCGCGAATGTTGGCAAAGAACCACAGGTCGTCGCCCTCGGCATCGCTGAACAGCGCGGTGAGGTCGAGCGTCAGCGAATCGCCCTCGGCGATGGTGATGACAAGCGGAGTCGTATCCACCGGCTGCGGCGCGGTATTGGCGGCCGCCGGCAACCCGGCCTTTTCCGCCTCCCAGGCGGCAAAGAAGCGGTGGCCGTATTCCACCAGCCCCACGCCGCTGAAATGCACGCCCGTTTCGTCGGTGACGGCAAGCCCTGTCGAGCTGACAAAGGCGACGCCGGGCAGGTTCATCTGCTCGACCGCCTGAAGCGCGGCATTCTGGGCGGCGTTGCTGCCCAGCCGCGACAATTCGCCGACCAGCAGCTGCATGTCCTCGCCGGCCCAGTCCGATCCCTGCACCTGCGCGACAAACGACAGGAAGCGGTCCTGATATTCCGCGACCGGCATCGGAAAGTCGCTTTCACCCTGCTGCCACAGGAAGACGTCGACATCGGCCTGCCCGACCGCCGCCAGCGCATTGGCGATGTCCTGTTCCAGCGTCGCCCAGTGGATGCCGGACCGGCTTTCAAGCCAGGCGTCGATCCTTGTGCCGCTGACCGGATGGGCGATGACCAGAACCGGACGGCCGGTTGAGGCCGACAGGTCAGACGCGAAGGGAAAGAACAGGTTTTCGCGCGGGCTGGTGCCCGTACGCACGCCTTCGCCCCCGGCGGGCGCGGCGGTATAGTCGGCGGCGATCACCTCGCCATGCACCCAGTCCCAGGCGGCAACACCGCCGCCGATCGTCCTGTCGCCGCCGCCGCCGCCGCCCAGCATGTTCGACTGGCCTGCGGCAACGACGACAAGATAGTCGGGCGACCACCACTGGCCGCTGTCGTCCTGTTCGCGGAAATCCTCGTGCGGGGGTTCGCCGTCGCGCAGCCGCCAGACGGTGTCGCCGATCCGCACCCGGTCAAGCACCTCGTCAAGCCCGCTGGCAAGGAAGTCGGCGAAACTGGCAAAGACAGGGGCGTTGTCGTCGGTGACGGCGACGACATTCGCCGCCGAGAACACCGAGGTGCTGGCGCCAAAGACCTGCACCGTCAGCCCGCCCCAGGTCAGCACGGCCTGCCCGGCCGCGTTGCGGACCGCGGCCTGCGACAGGAAGGCGGTCATGCCCGCGGAATCGAGCCCGGCCAGCATCAGCCGGTCGCCGCCCGCGGTGTCAAAGTCCTGCAAGAGCAGCACCTGGTTCGAGTGCGCGTCGATCAGCAGGGTATCGGCACCGTCACCGCCGAAAACCGTCTTGCGGCCGTCGCCCAGCACGATCAGATCGTCGCCGGCACCACCTTCGATGAAATCGCGGCCCGTGCCGGTGATCAAGATGTCGTCGCCGCCGCCGCCGAGCAGCTTGTCGTCGCCGTCGCCGCCGTCGAACACATCGTTGCCCGCGCCGCCCGTGACGAAATCGCGGCCGCCGCCGCCGTCGACCGTCAGGCCGCCGTCGCCGCCCTGGATCGTCGTGGTGACGGACGAGGCCGATGTGGTGACATGCGCGCTGCCGCTGCCGGTCAGCCGAAAGCTGGTGGTGCCGGGGCCAAGATGGACCCGCAGCCCCTGCACCGCGCTGTCGATGGTCACGGCGCTGGTCAGGAGGGTGATCGTCTGGACCGGCACGAAATCGTCCGGCAGGACAAGGACATTGTTGCGCGACAGCCCGGCAAGGGCCAGAGACAGGTCGGAATAAAGCCCGACAAGCCGCACGCGCGACGGGTCGCTGTAGACTGAAAATGGCATCGACATATTCCTCGCTGTTGGTCCGGTTATTCCGAACCCGGACGGTCCCGGTCAAACGCGCAAGTCGTCAAAGTTGCGGAAATCGCGGTAATGATGATCAGCAAACACGATTGATGGCCGATCAGAGGTCAATAATGTGTTCGATCCAACTTAATCGCTCCCGACCCGTCAAGGTGCCGCCACAATTGGCGTTTGACGGCTGCCCGCGCCAAGGCAACGGGCCGAGTGATTCGCGGTCGGGAATTGCCACGACACCCCCCGCGAAGGGGCGTCGGCCCCCTTGCGGCGGCATCGCGGCGGGGCCGCGAAGAATGCTCTCGTCCCGGCAGGCAGCGGCATGGCGATGCGGCCCGGCGCAGCAGTCGACGGTCACACCACGCGGCAGAGAGAAGACGCGGAAGGGTCGCGGGGACGCCCTGAACGGGCGATGCCCGTCAGTTCGCCGGATCGACCGCTTCGGTCGCGGGGTCTGTCCCGGCGGCAGGCTCTGCGGCGGGCGCTGCCCCTTCCGAGGCGGTCAGCGCGCCATCGGTCCATTCGCCGGTCGCCGTTTCGCCGCTGGCATAGGTCATGGTGCCGGTGCCCTGACGGCGGCCGTTCTGGAACGTGCCTTCATAGACATCGCCATTGGCATAGGTCGCGGTGCCCTGGCCGGAAATCTCGCCATTCGCCCATTGGCCGATATAGGTGAACCCGTCCGGCATGGTGATCGTGCCCTGTCCATGGCGCTGGCCGTTCAGGAATTCGCCCTGATAGACGGTGCCATCGGCATAGGTCGCGGTGCCGAACCCGCTGCGCTGCCCCTCGGCCCAGCTGCCGGTATAGGTATAGCCATCGGCATAGGTCATCGTCCCCTGCCCGTGGTTGCGGGCATTGAGGAATTCGCCCTCATAGACAAGGCCATTGGCATAGGTCGCGATGCCGCGGCCCTGGATGACGCCGTTGACCCATTCGCCCTCATAGGTCGATCCGTCGGCATAGGTGATCTTGCCGTTGCCGTTGGCAAGGTCGCCGGCGAACTGGCCGACATAGACCGAACCGTCGGGATAGGTCACCTCACCCGCGCCCTCGATCCGTCCCTCGACCCAGGCGCCGATATAGCGATAGCCGTCGACGCCGGTGAAGGTGCCCTGCCCGTCGCGCAGGTCGGCGCGGAAGCCGCCCTGATAGGTGTCGCCATTGGCATAGGTGACGGTGCCGGTGCCCTCGCGCTTGCCGCCGGCAAGGGTGCCCTCATAGACATCGCCGTTCGGCTGGGTCAGGCGGCCCTGCCCCTCCATCTGGCCGTTGACCCAGGCGCCGGCATAGGTGAGGCCATCGGGCATGGTCAGCGTGCCTTCGCCGCTGCGTTCGCCGGCGATCATGCCGCCTTCATAGACCGAGCCATCGGGATAGGTGATGCGCCCCTGGCCTTCCTTGACCCCGTTCACCCAGTCGCCGTCATAGACATAGCCGTTGGGGCTGGTCATCACCCCCCGGCCGTGGTGCATGGCGTTCTGGAACTCGCCCTCATAGCGGACGCCATTGGCATAGACCGCGACCCCGGTGCCGGTGATCTTTCCGTCCAGCCAGTCGCCCTCGTACGTCCCGCCATCGGCAAAGACGATGCGGCCCTGCCCCTCGGGCTTGCCGCGGGCGAAACTGCCTTCATAGACCGAGCCGTTGGGGAACCGCGCGGTGCCCTGTCCGCGGATCTCGCCCTCGAACCACTCGCCGGTGTATTCGTATCCGTTCGGCAGACGGTAGGTGCCCTGCCCATGCTGGCGGCCATTCAGGAACGTGCCCTCGTAGATGCCGCCGTCCTCGTATTGCTTGGTCTCGACCGTCTGGGCGGCAAGCGGGTCAGCCAGCGGCGCGGCAAGCGTCAGGGCGACAAGGGCGGCGATGGCGCGTGCCGACATGGGGACTCCGTTCCGGTCATTGGGCTGCTCAGGGAAACAGACTATCTCGCTGTTGCGGACGGGGCAACCGGGCGTGCGGGACGGCCGGCTTTCCCCCGCCGGTCGATCTGCTACACATCGGCGCGATCCGAAGGGGTGCGAGATGACCGAGACCTTCCGCCTGACACTGGCCCAGCTCAACGCGACCGTGGGCGACATCGCCGGCAATGTCGCCAAGGCGCGCGAGGCGTGGGAACAGGGCCGTGCCGCCGGGGCGCAGATGGTCATGCTGCCCGAGATGTTCGTGACCGGCTACCAGACGCAGGATCTGGTGGTAAAGCGCGCTTTCCACCTCGACGCGATGGAAGCGGTGCTGGAACTGGCCGAAAGCCTGCCCGAGGGCGGGCCGGCGCTGGGTATCGGCACGCCCTGGGCCGAGGACGGGCAGCTTTACAACGCCTATGCCGTGTTGCGCGCCGGGCGCGTTACCCATGTCCAGTTCAAGCACAACCTGCCCAACAACGATGTCTTTGACGAGGTGCGCTATTTCGCCAGCGGCGCCGTGAGCGGCCCGGTCGATGTCGCCGGCCTGCGCGTCGGCCTGCCGATCTGCGAGGACGGCTGGTTTCCCGACGTGGCCGAGACGCTGGCGGAATCGGGGGCCGAGGCGCTGTTCATCGCCAACGGGTCGCCCTATCGCCGCGGCAAGATCGACCTGCGGATGAACCACATGGTGGCGCGGGTGACGGAAAACCGGCTGCCGCTGGTCTATCTCAACATGGTCGGCGGCCAGGACGATCAGGTGTTCGACGGCGGGTCCTTTGTCCTGAACCCCGGCGGGCAGCTTGCCGCGCTCTTGCCGGTGTTCGAGGAAGCGGTCGCCCATGTCGATTTCACCCGCGACGAGAACGGCTGGCGCGCGGTCGCCGGGCCGAAGGCGGTCCATCCGCCGGCGATCGAGCAGGATTACCGCGCCATGGTGCTGGGCCTTGGCGATTACCTGCGCAAGTCCGGCCTGTCGCGGGTGCTGCTGGGCCTGTCGGGCGGCATCGATTCGGCGCTGGTCGCCACCATCGCCGCCGATGCTCTGGGGCCGGATGCCGTGCATTGCGTGATGCTGCCATCGGAATACACCTCGCAGGCCTCGCTTGACGATGCCGCGGCGGTGGCCCGGGCGCTGGGCGCGCGGCTGGACACGATCCCGATCACCGGCCCGCGCGCCGCGGTGACGGATGCCTTGGCGCCGCTGTTCGCCGGCACGTCCCCCGGGATCGCCGAGGAGAACATCCAGTCCCGCCTGCGCGGCCTGCTCCTCATGGCGGTGTCGAACAAGTTCGGCGCCATGCTGCTGACCACCGGCAACAAGTCGGAAATGGCGGTGGGATACGCCACGATCTATGGCGACATGGCCGGCGGCTACAATCCGATCAAGGATCTTTACAAGACGCGGGTGTTCGACACCTGCCGCTGGCGCAACGCCAATCACCGCGACTGGATGAAAGGGCCGGCCGGCACGGTCATCCCGCCCTCGGTCATCGACAAGCCGCCTTCGGCCGAGCTGCGTCACGACCAAAAGGATGAGGATTCGCTGCCGCCCTATCCGGTTCTGGACGGTATTCTGGAACTTCTGGTCGAAGGCGATGCCTCGGTCGCCGCTTGCGTCGCCGCCGGGTATGACCGCGCCACGGTGAAAAAGGTCGAGGGCCTGCTCTATGGCGCGGAATGGAAACGCCATCAGTCGGCGCCGGGCACCAGACTGACCACCCGCGCCTTCTGGCTGGACAGACGCTATCCCATCGTGAACCGTTGGCGGGACGGCTAGGGATCGCAAGCGCCCGCAGCCGCGTTTCCAAGAACGGAGAGACCGGCAATGACGGACAGGTTCAGCATTGGCGATCATGTCGGCTGGAATTCCGAGGCCGGCCAGGTCTCGGGCCATATCATCGAGATCAAGACGGCGGATTTCGACTACAAGGGCCATCCCCGGCGGGCGACGCCCGAGGATCCGCAATACCTGATCAAAAGCGACAAGACCGACCATGTCGCCGCGCACAAGGGCCGCGCGCTGCATCTGCTGCCGCGCAGGGAATGACCCTGCCGTTCCACACGATCGGCCATTCCGACCGCAGCCTTGACGATTTTCTTGCCCTGCTGGACGAGGCCGGAATCGGCCTTGTTGCCGATGTCCGCCGCCTGCCCGGATCGCGCGCGCATCCGCAATTCGACGGCCCGGCGCTGGAACAGGTGCTGGCGTCACGCGGCATCGCCTACCGGCATTTCCCCGATCTTGGCGGCCGGCGCGGACGGGCGGCCGGGGTCGATCCGGCGGTCAATGCGTTCTGGATCAACACCAGTTTCCACAACTACGCCGACCATGCGCTGGGCCAGCCTTTCCACGCAGCGCTGGCGCTTCTGCTGGCCGAAGGCGCGGCAACGCGCACCGCAGTGATGTGCGCCGAGGCGGTCTGGTGGCGCTGCCACCGCCGCATCATCGCCGACTACCTGATCGCGGCGGGCTGCAGCGTCATCCACATCATGGGGCCGGACCGGACCGAACCCGCACGCCTGACCGAAGGCGCGGTGCCGCGCGGCGACGGGTCGCTGGCCTATCCTGCCGCCTTGTGATGGCGCCCCGCCTGCCCTAGCACTGGCCGCAGCCGCCCGGCACGGTGCCGGGCATGGGCCTTGCAGGAGACGGATCGTGCTTGGATCGCTGGCGGCGACGGGCCGCAGGACCAGATCGGCGCAACCTTTCGCGGCGGGCGGCGGCTGTGACCGCGCCCGCGCAGCGGACGGCTCTCCTGCCTGCACGAAGGGATCGCGGGCCATCCGTTGATCCGCCACCACACCGCCGCGGGGGTGTTCGCGCCCGCGGAATGCGACCGGCTGGTCGCCCTTGCCCGCAGCGCCCCCTCGGCCGCGGCGCGGCTGGTCGGCAACCGCGGCAGCGACATGCGCCGCGCCGATCTGGTCTGGATCGACGACCTGCCCGGCTGCGACTGGGTGATGGAGCGGCTGATGGCGACGGTCGCCGCCGCCAATCGCGAGGTCTTTGCCTTTGACATCGAGGATTTCGCCGAAAGCGCGCAGATCGCCCGCTATGGCGCCGAACGGCAGGGCCATTTCGACTGGCATTCCGACATCGGCGATGGCCGTCTGGCCGCCCGGCGCAAGCTGACCATCGTGGCACAACTGTCGCCCGCCGGCGCCTATGATGGCGGCGCGCTGGAAATCCGCCCCTCGGCCCACACCGTCGCCGCCGACCGCGCACAGGGCAGCGTGACCCTGTTCCCCAGCTATCTGCTGCACCGCGTCACGCCGGTGACCGCGGGCGAGCGGTTTTCGCTGACGCTGTGGTCGCACGGGCCGGCATTCCGCTGACCGCGCCGGCCTTGCCAGCACCGGGGTCCGCACCTTAGCCTTGCCCCGGCAAAGGGGGGCGCGATGGCCGGGCTCAAGACGCAGGCGACCGACATCCCGGTTGCGGCGTTCATCGCCGCGATCGAACCCGAGGCGCGGCGCGACGAGGTGCGCGTCCTTGACGCGCTGTTCCGCCGGGCCAGCGGCCGGATGCCGCGGGTCTGGGGGTCGCAGGTGCTGGGATACGGCAGCTATAGCTATCGTCAGGCCAGCGGGCAGGCCGCCACCTGGTATGCGACCGGCTTTGCCGCGCGCAAATCGGCGCTGTCGATCCATATCCTGCCGGGCTATGCCGACCATGCCGACCTGCGCGCCCGGCTGGGCCGCCACAGTGCCGGCAAGTCCTGCCTGTATGTCAAGGCGCTGTCGGACATCGACCTTGGCGTGCTTGAGGCTCTGGTGCGGCGCGGGCTGGCCGATCTGGCCGCGCAATGGCCGCTGTCGGATTGACCGCAACCGGCTAGACTGGGGCGCGACGCAACTTCCGACAGGGACCGCACATCATGGCCGACAACAAGACCAAGCCCACCGCCGTCACCGTCGAGGATTTCCTTGCCGCTGTCGAACACCCCGAGCGCCGGCAGGACGGCCGCACGCTCGACACCTTTTTCCGGCGCATCACCGGCAGGGATCCGGTGATGTGGGGGCCGTCGATCATCGGCTATGGCCGCTATCGCTACCGCTACGATTCGGGGCGCGAGGGCGAGGCGCCGGCCGTGGGCTTCAGCCCGCGCAAGGCGGAACTGTCGCTGTATGTGACGATGACCGGCTGCGATTACGACGCGATCCTGTCGCGGCTGGGACCGCACCGGATGGGCAAGGCGTGTCTTTACGTCAAGCGGCTGTCCGACATCGACATGGCCGTGCTCGAGGAGCTGACGCGTGCCGGCATGGCCGATCTCGACCGGCGCTGGCCGATAACCGACTGATAAAAAAGGAAAGGGGCCGCGCCCTGCGGCACGGCCCCTTCAACGCCTTCCCCTTGCGGGGCTGCGTTATTCGATGATCTTGGACACGACGCCTGCGCCGACGGTGCGGCCGCCTTCGCGGATGGCGAAGCGCAGTTTGTCTTCCATGG
>CAZIOT010000022.1:0-49332 GCA_964540965.1 uncultured Rubellimicrobium sp.
TTTCCCCTTGAGGGGGAAGAGGACGCCGATCTTATCAACGCCGGCAAGCAGACCATCACCGAACTGCCGCATTCGGCCTATTTCGATTCGGCGACCTCGTTCGCCATGATCCGCGGCGGCAAGATCGCCATGGCGATCCTGGGCGCGATGGAAGTGTCGCAGGACGGCGATCTGGCCAACTGGATGATCCCCGGCAAGCTGGTCAAGGGCATGGGCGGCGCGATGGATCTTGTCGCCGGCGTCGGCCGCGTCGTGGTGGTGATGGACCATACGTCCAAGCACGGCGAATCGAAGGTGCTGACGGCCTGCACCCTGCCCCTGACCGGCAAGAAGGTGGTCGACCGCATCATCACCAATCTTGGCGTGCTGGATGTGGTGCCGGGCGGGCTGAAGCTCGTCGAGCTTGCCCCAGGCGTGACCGAGGCGGAACTGCGCGCCGCGACCGAGGCGACGCTTGTCTGACGCCCCCGTCAGCAAGGAGATGAACGACAGCGGCTCGAAGGGCCGCTTCGTCATCAGGCTGCCCGAGGGCGAGGCGGAACTGACCTTTTCCGTGACCACGCCGGCGCTGGTCATCGCCGACCACACCGGCGTCGCCCCCGCGCTTGAGGGCCGGGGGCTGGCAAGGCGGCTGGTCGCCGCGCTGGTCACCGATGCCCGTGCCAACGGCTATCGCATCGTGCCGCTGTGTCCCTATGTGGACGGGCAGTGCCGGCGCCATCCCGAATGGGCCGACGTCTTTTCCGTGTGACCGGCCCATTGCCCCGCCGCGCTTTGCTGGCTAAGAGCGCGGCGGAACCACCCGGAAGGCCATCATGCCCATTCTCGTGATGAAATTCGGCGGCACGTCCGTCGCCAATCTTGACCGTATCCAGCGCGCGGCCAAGCGCGTCGCGCTTGAGGTCGCCAAGGGCTATGACGTGATCTGCATCGTCAGCGCCATGTCGGGCGAGACGAACAAGCTGGTCGGCTGGGTGAACGAGACCTCGCCCCTGCATGACGGCCGCGAATACGATGCCGTCACCTCCTCGGGCGAGAATGTGACTGCCGGGCTGATGGCGCTGCGCCTGCAGGAAATGGACGTGCCGGCGCGGTCCTGGCAGGGCTGGCAGGTGCCGGTGATGACGACCTCGGCCCATGGTTCTGCCCGGATCGAGGCGATCCCGACCGAGAACATCCTGCGCAAGTTCGGCGAGGGGATGAAGGTCGCCGTGGTCGCCGGTTTCCAGGGCGTCACCACGGAAAACCGCATCACCACCCTGGGCCGCGGCGGATCGGACACCACCGCCGTCGCCTTTGCCGCCGCCTTCGGTGCCGAACGCTGCGACATCTATACCGATGTCGACGGCGTCTATACCACCGACCCCCGCATCTGCGAAAAGGCCCGCAAGCTTGACCGGATCGCGTTCGAGGAGATGCTGGAACTGGCCTCGCTGGGCGCCAAGGTGCTGATGACACGCTCGGTCGAGCTTGCCATGCGCTACAAGGTCAAGCTGCGGGTGCTGTCGAGTTTCGAGGAACCGTCTGACACGGCCGGAACGCTGGTCTGCGACGAGGAGGATATCATGGAATCCAATGCCGTGGCCGGTGTGGCCTATTCCCGCGACGAAGCCAAGGTGACGCTGATTGCCGTCGCCGACCGCCCCGGCATCGCCGCCGCGATCTTTGGCCCGCTGGCCGAGGCCGGGGTCAATGTCGACATGATCGTCCAGAACATCTCCGAGGACGGCACCACCGACATGACCTTTTCCTGCCCGGTCGATCAGGTCGCCCGCGCCGAAAAGGCGGTGGCCGAGGCCCGCGCCCGCGGTGACTATACCTTTGCCGACCTGGTGGTGGACAATGGCGTCTCCAAGGTCTCGGTCGTCGGTATCGGCATGCGCAGCCACGCCGGCGTCGCGGCGCAGATGTTCAAGGCGCTGGCGACCGAGGGCATCAACATCAAGGTCATCACCACCTCCGAGATCAAGATCTCGGTGCTGATCGACCGCAAGTACATGGAACTTGCCGTTCAGGCGCTGCACGACGCCTTCGGGCTGGACAAGGCGGCGTAAGGCGCAGGGTGGGCAATCGCCCACCGGGCGTGGCGGTGGGCGGTTGCCCACCCTACGGCCGCCCTAGAACGGCACGTCGTCGGCATAGGCGGCGTTCACCACGAACTTCGCCACCACCTTCTTGTCGCCGGCCTTGTCGAACCGGATGTCGAGCTTGTCGCCCTCGATCCCCGTCACGCTGCCATAGCCGAATTTCTGGTGGAACACGCGGTCGCCTTCGGTAAAGGCCGATACCGCGGTCGCGTCGATGGTGATGCCGCGCGCCTCTTGCGGCTGGCCCATGCCGCGCGACTGGCCGCGCGCCTGCATCCGCTTCCAGCCGGGCGAGTTGTAGACATCGGCCTTGGCCACCCGTTCCTCGAAATCGGACCCGGCGCGGGCGTTCAGAATGGGCGAGGCGCTGGCCATCATCCCCGCCGCGCCATAACCGCCGCCATAAAGGCCGGGCAGCGTCAGCACCTCGACATGCTCGGCCGGCAGTTCGTCGATGAAGCGCGAGGGCAGCGCCGATTGCCACTGGCCATAGACGCGGCGGTTGCCGGCAAAGCTGATGGTGCAAAGGCGCTCGGCCCGGGTGATACCGACATAGGCGAGCCGTCGCTCTTCCTCGAGCCCCTTCAGCCCGCTTTCGTCCATGCTGCGCTGGCTGGGGAACAGCCCGTCCTCCCATCCCGGCAGGAACACGGCGGGGTATTCCAGCCCCTTGGCGGCGTGCAGGGTCATCAGCGTGACCTTCTCGCCCTCCGCCTCGCCGTCATTGTCGGTGATAAGGGCGACATGTTCGAGGAATCCTTGCAGGTTATCAAAGGCTTCCAGACCCTTGATCAGCTCCTTGAGGTTTTCGAGCCGCCCCGGCGCCTCGGGCGTCTTGTCGGCCTGCCACATCGCGGTATAGCCGGATTCGTCCAGGATCATCTCGGCCAGTTCGACATGGGTGTCCGATTCGGCGACGATCTGGCGGTGCCAGCGGTCCACCCCCTGCACGAATTCGGCCAAAGCCTGCCCGCCCTTGCCGCCGATCAGCCGGCTGTCGACGGCAATCCGCGCGCCGTCGAGCAGGCCCACACCGTTGCGCCGCGCGGTCTGCTGGATGGTCTGCACGGCCTTGTCGCCCAGGCCGCGCTTGGGCAGGTTGACGATCCGTTCAAAGGCCAGATCGTCGTCGGGCGACACCGCCAGGCGGAAATAGGCCATGGCATCGCGGATTTCCTGCCGTTCATAGAACCGCGGCCCGCCGATGACGCGGTAATTCAGGCCGATGGTCAGGAAACGGTCCTCGAAGGCGCGCATCTGGTGGCTGGCGCGGACCAGGATCGCGATGTCGTCAAGGCTGAACGCATCCATGCCGCGGGTGCCGCGCTGCATCGATTCGATTTCCTCGCCGATCCAGCGCGCCTCTTCCTCGCCATCCCAATGGCCGATCAGGCGAACCTTCTCGCCCTCCTCGAGGTCGGTCCACAGGGTCTTGCCCAGCCGTCCCTTGTTCGCGGCGATGATGCCCGAGGCGGCGGCAAGGATATGCGGGGTCGAGCGGTAATTCTGCTCCAGCCGGATCACCACCGCGCCGGGAAAATCCTTTTCGAACCGCAGGATGTTGCCGACCTCGGCCCCGCGCCAGCCATAGATCGACTGGTCGTCGTCGCCGACGCAGCAGATGTTGCGGTGGCCCTGCGCCAGCAGCCGCAGCCACAGATATTGCGCGACATTGGTGTCCTGATATTCGTCCACCAGAATATAGCGGAACCAGCGCTGGTATTGCGCCAGCACATCGGGATGGGCCTGAAAGATGGTGACCATGTGCAAGAGCAGGTCGCCGAAATCGGTGGCATTGAGGTCGATCAGCCGGCCCTGATAGGCGGCGTAAAGCTCGACCGCCTTGCCGTCAAAGGCGGAAGCCTCGGCCACCGGCACCCGGTCGGGGGTCAGTGCCTTGTTCTTCCAGCCGTCGATGATGTGCGACAACTGCCGGGCGGGCCAGCGTTTTTCGTCGATGCCGGCGGCCGCGATCACCTGTTTCAACAGCCGGATCTGGTCGTCGGTGTCGAGAATGGTGAAATTCGGCTTGAGCCGCACCAGTTCGGCGTGGCGGCGCAAGAGCTTGACGCAGATCGAATGGAACGTGCCCAGCCAGGGCATGCCCTCGACCGTTTCGCCGACGATGCGGCCGATTCGGTCCTTCATCTCGCGCGCGGCCTTGTTGGTGAAGGTCACGGCAAGGATCTCGTTCGGCCGCGCCCGGCCCAGCGCCAGCAGATGCGCGATCCTTGTGGTCAGCGCGCGCGTCTTGCCGGTGCCGGCACCGGCCAGCATCAGAACTGGGCCGTCCACAGCCTCGACCGCGGCGCGCTGCGCCGGGTTCAGGCCGTCAAGATAGGGCGCCGGCCGCGCGGCCATGGCGCGGGCGGACAGGGGAAGCGCATCACTCATGGGGCAGACCTTAGCGCGGGCCGGGGCAAGGCGAAAGGGTTGTTCTTGGTCCGTTCCGCCTGTGCCCAGGCGTTTTCCGCGCGGAAAACGCGGCGGATCGCGCGCGCGGGTCCGCCTAGCTGACCGACAGCACGGTCAGGTCGCGCATCTCGCCCAGGCGGGTTTCCCAGGAAAACCGCGCCCCGGCGGCCAGCCCGATCAGCGCCACGCCAACCGGCGTCGCCACCGACATGCGGCCGGCGGAAATGTCGGCCTCTTCGGGCCAGACCAGGGTTGCGGTCTGTTCGCGGCCGGCGGTTTCGTCTCGCCAGGTCACGGTGCGGCCGACGGCGACGACATCGGCGGGCAGCCGGTCGCTGGCCACCACGCGGGCGCGGGCGAGTTCGGTCAAAAGCCGGTCGGCCATGCCGGGCATCCGCGCCATGGCGCCATCGGCCAAAGCCTCGAGATGGGGCAGCTGGTTCGCGTCGATCACGATGGCCGGCTTGCGCGGGGAAGAACGGGATTGGGCTTGTGACATGGATCGTCACCTTTCGGAAAATGCGGGCCCGCAATAGGCGGGCGATGTGGGGGGGGGGGGGGGGGGGGGGGCGACCGGCGGCTTGGGCGGGTCAGGGGCGGGGGGGCCGGGGGGGGGGGGGGGGGGGGGGGGGGGGAAGGGTCGTCCGGCGACTTGGGCGCGTCAGGCGCGCGGGGTCAGGCCCGGACCTGAAGGCGGGTCAGAAGCCGACCGGGCTGGCGGCGGAACGATATGACCTTCGGGCACGACATGCAGTAAATCTAGGAACGCCCTGCCCCGCTGTCAATGTCAGTCGGCGTCCGGTTTCCACGCGGCGGCCTGGGCATCAAGGAAACGGCCGAACAGCCGGTCCAGCGCGATGATGTCCTCATCGCTCCACCCGGCGAAGGTCGCCTGATAGCGGTCCCATTTCTGGTCGCGGATGCCGACCAGAACCTCGCGCGCGCGGTCGGTCAGCACAAGGATGGTCTTGCGGCCATCCTCTTGTGCCACCTCGCGCCGGACCAGCCCGCGGGCGATCAGCTGCTGCGCCAGCCGGCTGGCCCGCGACGGATCGAGCGCGAGTTCGCCGGCCAGGGCCCCCACCGTCGCCGGCTCTGGCCCGGTGCGACCGACGCCATGGGTGATCCGCGACACCGCCATCAGCGCGGAATATTCCGCCGGTTCGATGCCAAGGCCCAGCGCGGCGATCATCCGCTGCACGGTTTCTCCCTTGGCGACCGAGCGTTGCCAGACGAACAGCCGCTGGTCGATGTCAAGAAGCGCCGCCACCGCCCCGGCCGAGCGGCCGCTGCCCTGCAGCCGTTCGGCGATGCCGTCCTGGAAACCGGGGGGATGGCGCAGATGGGTCATGCCGCTGGATAGGCGCAAGGATATGCGGCTGTCAATCCCATGACAATCGCAATCATGTGCCATTGACATATATCTGCGGCAGGCGCAGGATGCCGGGACTTTCGAAAGGCTTCCCCCAATGTCCTCTCCTGCCGAATCGGCCGCCCCGGCGGCCCATGAAAGCCATCAGCCCGCGCAACCTGCCACCGGGTCGATGCGGATCGTGGTGCTGTCCATCGCGGTGCTTCTGCTCCTCGCCTCGCTTGACCAGACCATCGTCTCGACCGCGCTGCCCACCATCGTCTCGGACCTTGGCGGGCTTGATCACCTGTCCTGGGTCGTCACCGCCTATATCCTGACCTCGACCGTGGTGGCGCCGCTTTATGGCAAGTTGGGCGACCTTTACGGACGGCGGAACATGGTGTTCGTCTCGGTCGGGCTGTTCCTGCTTGGCTCGGCCCTGTCGGGGATGGCGCAGTCGATGGCCTGGCTGATCGGCGCGCGGGCCCTGCAGGGGCTGGGCGGCGGCGGGTTGTTCGTGCTGGCGCTGTCGGTGGTGGGCGACGTGATCGGGCCGCGCGACCGCGGCAAGGTGCAGGGCATCTTCGCCGCAGTATTTTCGCTGTCCTCGGTGCTTGGCCCGTTGGTCGGCGGCTGGTTCGTCGAAGCGGCAAGCTGGCACTGGATCTTCTACATCAACATCCCGCTCGGCCTGCTGGCGGTCGCCGGATTCGCCTACGGCTTTGCGCCCCGCGGCATCCGCAAGTCGCACCGGGTCGACTGGGCGGGGGCGGCGGCGCTGTCCATCTCCCTTGGCACGCTGACGCTGTTGACCAGCCTTGGCGGCCGCAGCTTTGCCTGGGATTCGGCGATGGCGCTGGGCATGATCGTGCTGACCCTTGGCTCGGGCATCGCCTTTGTCTTCATCGAACGCAGGGCCTCGGAACCGATCCTGCCGCTGGACCTGTTCCGGCTGAACGTGTTCCGCAACACCTCGGCCATCGGTTTCATCGCCGGCGCGTCGATGTTCGGCGCGGTGACCTTCCTGCCCCTGTTCCTGCAGATCGCCAAGGGACTGACGCCGACGCAATCGGGGCTGATGCTGATCCCGATGACGCTGGGCACGCTGATTTCGTCCAACATCGCCGGGCGCTATATGGCGCAGACCGGGCGCTATCGCCTGCTGCCGATCGTCGGCATGGTCTGCATCGCCCTGGGCGGGCTGTCGCTGACCCTGATTTCGGCCGAGGAAAGCCTTGTCGCCTTTGGCGCCTCGATCGGGTTGCTGGGCCTTGGCATGGGCACGGTGTTTCCCGTCGTCACCACCGCCGTGCAGAACGCCGTCAGCCGCGACCTTCTGGGCACCGCAACCGCGGCCGGCGTCATGTTCCGCCAGATCGGCGGGTCGATGGCGGTGGCGGTGTTCGGCACCATCTTTGCCAACCGCCTTGCCACCGGCCTTGGGCCCGAGGCCGCGGCCATTGCCGGCGGCGGCGAACTGGCCCCCAGCCAGATCGCGCAGCTTGAACCGGCAGTGCGCGAGGCGATAGCGACCGGCATCGCCAATGCGCTGCATCCGATCTACTGGATCGTTGCCGCGCTGGCTGTCTTTGGCCTGGTCTTCGCGGTCACGCTGGAAGAAATCTCGCTCATCAACCGGCAGGTGCCAAAGGGCGAATGACCTGCCCGTGGTGCCGGCCTATGGCACGACAAGACAGGTTGTGGATACCGCGGAATCTTCCTAGCGTTGCTGCAACTGCAAAGGACTTCCCCGAGGAACCCCATGCCCGATTTCAAGAAGATCCTCGTCGCCAATCGCGGCGAGATCGCCATCCGTGTGCTGCGCGCCGCCAACGAGATGGGCAAGCGGACGGTCGCCGTCTATGCCGAGGAAGACAAGCTGTCGCTGCACCGCTTCAAGGCGGATGAGGCCTATCGCATCGGCGAAGGGCTGAGCCCGGTCGGCGCCTATCTGTCGATCCCCGAAATCATCCGCGTGGCGAAGATGTCGGGTGCCGATGCGATCCATCCGGGCTATGGCCTCTTGTCGGAAAACCCCGATTTCGTCGATGCCTGCAACGCCGCCGGCATCACCTTCATCGGGCCACGGGCGCAGACCATGCGCGAACTGGGGGACAAGGCCTCGGCCCGGCGGGTCGCAATGGCCGCCGGCGTGCCGGTGATCCCCGCGACCGAGGTTCTGGGCGACGATTTCGCCACGATCAAGGCCGAGGCGGCGGCGATCGGCTATCCGCTGATGCTCAAGGCGTCCTGGGGTGGCGGCGGACGCGGGATGCGGCCGATCAATTCCGAGGACGAGCTGGAAACCAAGGTGCTGGAGGGCCGCCGCGAGGCAGAGGCCGCCTTTGGCAACGGCGAGGGCTATCTGGAAAAGATGATCCTGCGCGCCCGCCATGTCGAAGTGCAGATCCTTGGCGACAAGCAGGGCAACATCTATCACCTCTGGGAACGCGACTGTTCGGTGCAGCGGCGCAACCAGAAGGTCGTCGAACGTGCACCCGCCCCCTATCTGTCGGGCGCGCAACGGGAAAAGCTGTGCAATCTGGGCAAGAAGATCTGCGCCCATGTCGGCTATGAATGCGCCGGCACGGTCGAATTCCTCATGGACATGGATTCCGGCGAATTCTATTTCATCGAGGTCAATCCCCGCGTCCAGGTCGAACATACCGTCACCGAGGAAGTGACCGGCATCGACATCGTGCGGGCGCAAATCCTGATCGCCGAGGGCAAATCGCTGGTCGAGGCGACCGGCTGCGCCTCGCAATACGATGTAAAGCTGGACGGTCATGCGCTGCAATGCCGGGTCACGACCGAGGATCCGCTGAACAATTTCATTCCCGACTACGGCCGGATCCAGATGTATCGTTCGGCCACCGGGCCGGGCATCCGACTTGACGGCGGCACCGCCTATTCCGGCGCGGTCATCACCCGCTATTACGATTCGCTTCTGACCAAGGTTACGGCGCGGGCGCCGACGCCGGAAATGGCGATTGCGCGTATGGACCGCGCCCTGCGCGAATTCCGCATCCGCGGCGTCAGCACCAACATTGATTTCGTCATCAACCTGCTGAAACATCCGCTGTTCCTGAACAACGAATACACGACGAAATTCATCGACACCACGCCCGAGCTGTTCCAGTTCCGCAAACGGCGCGACCGGGCGACCAAGATCCTGACCTATATCGCCGACATCAGCGTCAATGGTCACCCCGAGGTCGCCGGCCGCCCCCGCCCGCCTGCCGATGTCAAACCGCCGCGCCCGCCGGTGAAGGTGCTCGAGGGCTGGCAGGCCGGCACCCGGCAACTTCTGGACGAACAGGGGCCGCAGGCGGTGGCCGACTGGATGAAGGCGCAAAAGCGCCTTCTGATCACCGACACCACGATGCGCGACGGCCATCAAAGCCTGCTCGCCACGCGGATGCGCTCGCTCGACATGATCGGCGCCGCTCCGGCCTATGCGACGCGATTGCCGCAGTTGTTCAGCGTGGAATGCTGGGGCGGCGCCACATTCGACGTGGCCTACAGGTTCCTTCAGGAATGCCCGTGGCAGCGGCTGCGCGACATCCGCGAAAAGCTGCCCAATGTGATGACGCAGATGCTTTTGCGCGCGTCGAACGGTGTCGGATATACCAATTATCCTGACAATGTGGTGACGGCCTTCGTGAAACAGGCGGCGCTTTCCGGCGTCGATGTGTTCCGTGTCTTCGATTCGCTCAACTGGGTCGAAAACATGCGCGTCGCGATGGATGCCGTTGTCGAGGCGAACAAGGTCTGCGAGGCGGCGATCTGCTATACCGGAGATATCCTTGACCCCGACCGCGCCAAATACGACCTCAAATATTATGTCGGCATGGCGAAGGAACTGGAAAAGGCCGGCGCCCATGTCCTGGGATTGAAGGACATGGCCGGATTGCTCAAGGCGCCGGCAGCGATGGTGCTGATCAAGGCGCTGCGCGAGGAAATCGGTCTGCCGATCCATTTCCATACCCATGACACCTCGGGCGCCGGCATCGCCACCATTCTTGCCGCCGCGCATTCCGGCGTCGATGCGGTGGATGCGGCAATGGATTCCTTCTCGGGCAATACCTCGCAACCGACGCTTGGTTCGATCATCGAGGCATTGCGCCATACCGAACGCGATACCGGCCTTGATATTGCCGCGGTGCGCGAAATCTCGAATTACTGGGAACAGGTCCGCGCCCATTATGCAGCCTTTGAATCCGGGCTGCAGGCGCCGGCCTCCGAAGTCTATCTGCACGAGATGCCGGGCGGCCAGTTCACCAATCTCAAGGCGCAGGCCCGCAGCCTGGGCCTCGAGGAACGCTGGCACGAGGTGGCGCAGGCCTATGCCGATGTGAACATGATGTTCGGCGATATCGTCAAGGTCACGCCCTCGTCCAAGGTGGTGGGCGACATGGCGCTGATGATGGTGTCGCAGGGCCTGACCCGCGCGCAGGTCGAGGATCCGGCTGTGGACCTCGCCTTTCCCGATTCGGTGGTCGACATGATGAAGGGCAACCTTGGCCAGCCCCCCGGCGGCTGGCCAGCCGGCATCATGAAGAAGGTGCTCAAGGGCGAGGCGGGGTCGACCGCCCGTCCCGGCAGCCTGATGGCGCCGGTCGATCTGGAGGCGGTGCGGCAGAAACTGTCCGCGGAACTTGGCGGCATGACCGTCGACGACGAGGATCTGAACGGCTACCTGATGTATCCCAAGGTGTTCCTCGACTACATGGGCCGCCATCGCATCTATGGCCCGGTGCGCACCCTGCCGACGCGGACCTTCTTCTATGGCATGCAACCCGGCGAGGAGATCTCGGTCGAGATCGACCCCGGCAAGACGCTGGAAGTGCTGCTGCTGACCGTGTCGGAACCCGACGAGGCCGGCGAGGTGCGGGTATTCTTCGAACTGAACGGCCAGCCACGCTCGATCCGGGTGCCCGACCGCAAGGTCGCCGCCAAGACGCTGCGCCGGCCCAAGGCCGAGTCGGGCAATGCCGGCCATGTCGGCGCGCCGATGCCCGGCGTGGTGGCAAGCATCGCGGTGCAGGCGGGCAAGAAGGTGCGGCCTGGCGACCTGCTGCTGACCATCGAGGCGATGAAGATGGAGACCGGCATCCACGCCGACCGCGAGGGCATGGTGACGGCGGTTCATGTCCAGCCCGGCGCGCAGATCGACGCCAAGGATCTGCTGGTCGAGATCGGTTGAGGGAAAATTCGCGAATTTTCCAAGGCTTGCGGAATTTCGCGAAATTCCGCGCCTGCCCTCTTGCGCTGGCCGCGGGGTTTTTCTATCTCACCGCTCACCGGACCGATGCGGGCGTAGCTCAGGGGTAGAGCATAACCTTGCCAAGGTTAGGGTCGTGAGTTCGAATCTCATCGCCCGCTCCAGTCCGGCGAAAGGCGCCCCTCGGGGCGCCTTTTTCGTTGCCGCGCGGCGCGGATCGGACCAGCCCCCCACCTTTGCCACCGACCGCGCAAAAGCCGCTTGCAACCTCCTGCGCCAGGGGCTAATCCCCCGCCACGGAGTGCGGGCGTAGCTCAGGGGTAGAGCATAACCTTGCCAAGGTTAGGGTCGTGAGTTCGAATCTCATCGCCCGCTCCAGTCGCCACAAGGGCCGCCCGACAGGGCGGCCCTTGGTGCTTTTGCAGCGTGGACGGGGCCTGCGAAAGGCCCTTCCCTAGAACGCCTTGAAGGTCAGCGTCGTCAGCGTGCGTTCGATTCCCGGCACATCCGCCACGGCGGCGTTGATGAAATGGCCGATATCGTCAGCCGCGGGAATGTAGAGCTTCATCAGCAGGTCGTAGTCGCCGCTGGTGGAATAAAGCTCCGAATGGATTTCCTTGAGCGCGATGGCGTCGGCCACCTCATAGGTGGTGCCGGGGCGGCAGCGGATCTGGACGAAGACGCAGGTGGACATGGCAGACCCCGGAGTTGACCCCGCCACAGAACCACTCCCCGCCGGGCGAGGCAAGGGCGGACCGCCGGGAAACCCGCGCGGCACCCGCGCGGCACCCGATCCGGCGCAGCGGCGCCTCAGGACAGGGTAATGCGGCGCGCGGCAGCTTGCGGCCGATGCCAGCCGGGGGCGATGTCGTCGCCCATCAGCACCGGCGACAGCACGCTGCGCGGCGCGGCAGCGGGTTGCGGCGGCGGGGGCACCGGCGCCGCGAAGCGGGCGCTGAAATCGGGCAGCGGCGCGCGGGCGGCAGGGACGACAGGGACGACAGGGGCGGCAACCGGCGGCGACCAGCGGCTTGCCACCGGCGCCTCGGCCAGGGGCGACCTTGCCGGTTGCGGTTCGTGGAATGCCGGTGCAGGTGCCAACTCGGGTTCGCGCCCCCGAGCCTCGGCCGCGATGGAGGGTTCGTGCCGGGCCGGGCCGGCGGTCACCGCGGCCACCGCGATCTGCGCCACCATCGAGGGCGCCGTGCGGCGGCCCAGGATCGAATAGATCGCCGGGATCAGGTCGAACAATTCCGCGATCTCGTCCCCGCTGCGGTCCGTCACCAGCACCGAGGGCACCGCCGGCACCCGGCAATCGGCGAGAAGCGCCACATTGTGCGACAACCGCCCCTGCACCCTTTCGCCCAGAATCACCAGGTCGAGCATGTCGAGCCGCACCACCGCCTCGGCCGCGGCAAGGCTGTCGACACAGACCACCAGAAAGCCGCGCGCCATCAGCTCGCGGGCGACAAGCGCCTGATATTGCGGGTCGTCATCCAGGATCATTGCCTGCATCGGGTTCTCCTTCCGTTCTGGAACTGCCCTGTTGTCGCGCGGCATCCTTAAGATTCGCTGAATGCCATCGGGGATTTGCGCGGCAGGCCCGGGCGGGCTATGACGCGGCCGGAACAGGAGGCGCCCATGCGGACCGCGACGATCACGCGCAAGACGGCCGAGACCGCGATTTCGGTGACGGTGAACCTTGACGGCACCGGCACGCATCGCAATGCGACCGGCGTCGGATTCTTTGACCACATGCTGGACCAGTTGTCGCGCCATTCGCTGATCGACATCGACCTTGCCGCCACCGGCGACCTGCATATCGACGACCACCACACGGTCGAGGATTGCGGCATCGCTCTGGGTCAGGCGCTGGCCCGCGCCCTGGGCGACAAGCGCGGCATCCGCCGCTATGGCGAATGCGCGCTGGCGATGGATGACGCGCAGGTGCGCTGCGCCCTTGACCTGTCGGGGCGGCCCTATCTGGTGTGGAACGTGACCTTCCCGGCGGGAAAGATCGGCAGCTTTGACACCGAACTGGTGCGCGAGTTCTTTCAGGCGCTGTCGACGCATGGCGGCATCACGCTGCATCTGGACATGGTGCATGGCCTGAACGCCCACCACATCGCCGAGGCGACGTTCAAGGCCGCGGCGCGCGCCCTGCGCGTGGCCGTGGAACCCGATCCGCGGGCGGGCGGCGCCATCCCCTCGACCAAGGGCACGCTATGAGCCTTGTGGCGCTGATCGACTACGACAGCGGCAACCTGCATTCGGCGCAAAAAGCGTTCGAGAGGATGGCGGCCGAGACCGGGGGCGCCACGGTCACCGTCACCTCCGACCCCGAAGTGGTGGCCCGCGCCGACCGCATCGTGCTGCCCGGCGACGGCGCCTTTCCGGCCTGCCGGCGTGCCTTGTCCGCGGTGCCCGGCATGGATCAGGCGCTGGACGAGGCGGTGATCGGCAAGGGCCGGCCGTTCCTGGGCATCTGCGTCGGGATGCAGATGCTGGCAACCACGGGCCATGAATACGAACCGACGCCGGGTCTGGACTGGATCCCCGGCGCGGTGCGGCGCATCGACCCCGGACCGGGGCAGAAGGTGCCGCATATGGGCTGGAACGATCTGGTGATCGACCGGCCCCATCCGGTGCTGGACGGCATCGCCACCGGCGATCACGCCTATTTCGTGCATTCCTGGGCGATGCAGGTGCAGGATCCGGCGCATCTGCTGGCCCATGCCGATTATGGCGGGCCGGTCACCGCGATCGTCGGCCGCGACACCATCGTCGGCACCCAGTTCCATCCGGAAAAGTCGCAGGCGACCGGCCTGCGGCTGATCGCCAATTTCCTGCGCTGGCGGCCCTGAGACCGCCAGCCGCCGGGCATCCCTGCCCTATTGCACGCGCACCCAGTCCTGCCCCGAGCAGATGATCCCGCCCAGCACGCAGCCGCGCAGCCGCAGCTGGTTGCCGTTCAGGGTCATGTTGCCGATGTAGATCTTGTCGTTGGACGGCCGCCAGACGCTGCCTTCGTAGTTGCCGTCGCCCTGCGGCGCCATGTCGATGATGATCTGCCGGCCGATATTGGGCGAATCGTAGGGCTGGCCGGCCGCGTCGAAGGACGCGATGATGTTGCCGCAGACATTGGCGCCGCACATCGCGATCTGGACATGGGCGAAATAGCCGTCGTCGGGCTGGGTCTGCCAGATGCCCTCGACCGGGTCGGCGCTGGCGGCGGTGACACTGGCGGCAAGGGCCGCGACAGCGGCAAGAAGCAGGTTGCGCATGGGGTTTCCTCCTCCCAAAGGATGGGGGCAAGCTGCCAGAGCAGCAGGCAATCTCGCAAGCCGGGATCGGGCGGCGGGACGCCACGTCATGGCGCGGAATTGCGGTGGCCCGGCTTTGCCGCTAAGGCGGCGCCAGCGACAGGAGGCCCAAGCGATGATCCTTTACCCCGCCATCGACCTCAAGGACGGGCAGGCCGTTCGGCTGGTGCAGGGCGAGATGGACCGCGCCACCGTGTTCAGCGACGACCCCGCCGCGCAGGCGCGCGCCTTTGTCGCCGCCGGGGCGGAATGGCTGCACCTTGTCGACCTGAACGGCGCCTTTGCCGGCCGTCCGGTCAATGCCGCCCCGGTCGAGGCGATCCTGGCCGCTTGCAAGGTGCCTTGCCAGCTGGGCGGCGGCATCCGCGACATGGCCACGATCGAGGGCTGGCTGGACAAGGGCCTTGCCCGGGTCATCCTTGGCACGGTCGCCGTGGAGGATCCCGATCTGGTGCGGCAGGCCGCGGCCGCCTTTCCGGGGCAGGTCGCCGTGGGCATCGACGCCAAGGCCGGCAAGGTCGCGACCCGCGGCTGGGCCGAGGTCACCCAGACCGATGCCACCGACCTTGCCCGCCGGTTCGAGGACGCGGGCGTTGCCGCGATCATCTACACCGACATCCAGCGCGACGGCGCCATGGCCGGGCCGAACGTCGCCGCGACCGAGGCGCTGGCGCGGGCGGTGACGATTCCGGTCATCGCCTCGGGCGGGGTCGCGTCGCTGGATGATTTGCTGGCGCTCAGGGACACCGGGGTGATCGCCGGGGCGATCTCGGGCCGGGCGCTGTATGACGGGGCTATCGACCTGCGGGCGGCGCTGGCGGCGCTGGCCTGACCGGGCGACGCCAGAGCATCGCCGCAACCGCGGCAAGCCCGCAGAGGGACAGCACCCAGGCATAGCCGTTGCTGGTGTCGACCGGGCCGATCCATGCCCAGAGAAGCGGCGCGGCAATGGCCGGGATCAGCGGCAGGATGACCAGCGGCAGGTGCCGGACCAGTGGCAACGGCGCCGCCCAGGGCCTTGGACCGGACCGGCGCAGCGCGAACCATATCAGGATCAGGACCACCGGCAGGACCGCGCGCTGCGGGCGCGGATCGCTGACCGCCATCCATGCCGCGACCAGAAGCGCGAGACCCGGCGCGATCAACAGCACCGCGGCATGCGGGCGCGGCCGGGGGATCCGCCCGATCAGCCACAGGGCCACCGCGGCAAGGGCGCCGGGCACGACCAGATAGACGAAAAGCGCGCCAAAGCCGGGCAGCGCCTCGCGCCCGGGTTCGAGCGGCCAGAACAGGCCCCAGCCGGTCAGCGCGACGCCCGCCGCGGTCCAGATCGCGGCGCGGCGCCCGATGCCCTGTGTCGACAGGCCGATGCCGACGATCCCGCCGCCCATCACCAGCGCGTGCCAGGCAATCGGGGTCCAGACGATCTGCACCGGAAAGGCGTCGTAGATCGTGCCGACCACGACCCCCTCAAGCAGATAGCCCGCCACCGCCCCGCCCCAGAACGCCGCCGGCCAGCCCCCGGCGCCGCTGGCCAGCACCATCGACAGCGCGGCCCCGGCACAGACCGAATAGGCGACCCAGGTGATCAGCCAGTCGACCAGGCTGATGCCCGGCGGCGGGATGAACCAGAACAGGTTCTCGGACGCCCAGGTGGCGATCAGGCCAAGGGCCAGCGACAGGCCAAGATAACGCAGGGCTTCCATAACGCCAGTGTCGCGGGGCGCGGCCTGTCTGTCCAGCACCTGCGCGGGGCGCAACGCACCGCCCGCCCCCGCACGGCCAAAGGTTGCGCGGCCCCGCCCGTCCGCGTAAACGGGCGCCATGCTCAAGACCCGCATCATTCCCTGCCTTGACGTGGCCGACGGCCGCGTGGTCAAGGGTGTCAACTTCGTCAACCTGATCGACGCCGGCGATCCGGTCGCCGCCGCGCAGGCCTATGACGCGGCGGGCGCGGACGAGCTGACCTTCCTTGACATCCATGCCACCCACGAAAACCGCGGCACGATGTTCGATCTGGTCACGCGGACCGCCGAACATTGCTTCATGCCGCTGACCGTCGGCGGCGGCGTCCGCACGCCCGAGGACGTGCGCGCCCTGCTGCTTGCCGGGGCCGACAAGGTGTCGTTCAACTCGGCCGCGGTGGCCGATCCCGATGTGGTGGCACGGTCGGCCGACCGGTTCGGCAGCCAGTGCATCGTCGTCGCCATCGACGCCCGCACCGTCGCGCCGGGCCGGTGGGAGATCTTCACCCACGGCGGCCGCAAGCCCACCGGCATCGACGCGGTGGAATTCGCCCGGACCGTGGCGGCCAAGGGGGCGGGAGAGATCCTGCTGACCAGCATGGACCGCGACGGCACCAAGGCCGGGTTCAACATTCCCCTGACCCGCGCCATCGCCGATGCGGTCGGGATTCCGGTGATCGCAAGTGGCGGGGTCGGCACGCTGGACCATTTCGTCGAAGGCGTGCGCGACGGCCACGCCAGCGCGGTCCTTGCCGCCTCGGTCTTTCACTTCGGCACCTTCACGATTCAAGAGGTGAAAGAGCATATGGCCGCGTCGGGGATCCCGGTGAGGCTGGAATGAGCGCGGCAGACGGCCCTGCCCCCGCGCCGTTCCGTCTGGACGGTTTCAATTTCCTCGCCGCCAGTCGCCTGATCCAGCGGCGGGCGATGCCGCGGCGCGCGACGGCTCTGCGCTGGGTCGCGCTGATCGGCCTGTCCATCGGGATGAGCGTTATTGTCGTGGGCGCGATCCACCACAACCGGCCCGCGTTCTATGGCGCCGGCCTGCTGGTGCTGGCAGCAATCGGCCTGTTGGCCCTTGTGTCCCGGCAGGTGAGCGCGCATTTCAACCGTCTGTTCCTGTCCGGCGCCACCATCGGCGGCACCTGCCGCGTGGTTCCCGCAGCCGACGGGCTGCATGTGACGACCGACCTCAGCCGCTCGGTCTTTGCCTGGGCCGGGATCACCGCGGTGGTGCCGCATGGCTCTGGTCTTCTCGTCCTGCTCGGACCGCTCCACTACCTGCCGATCCCCGCCGGTGCGTTTGCCACGACCGAAGCGCGCGACGCCTTTGCCGCCGATCTCCGGTCCCGATCCCTTGCCGCGAAAGGCCCCGCGTCATGACCCTTGCCCGTCTTGCCGCCACCATCGAGGCCCGCAAGGGCGCCGACCCCGAGACCTCGTGGACGGCGAAACTGCTGTCGAAGGGCCCCGAGAAATGCGCCGAGAAATTCGGCGAAGAGGCGATCGAGGCGATCATCGAGGCGGTGAAGGGCGACCGCGAGGCGCTGACGCGCGAGGCGGCGGATGTGATCTATCACCTGCTGGTCATGTGCGCCGCCCGCGGCGTGACGCTGGCCGGGATCGAGGCCGAACTTGACCGGCGCGAGGCGCAGTCGGGCATCGCGGAAAAGGCCGGGCGGGCGCAGCCGTAGCGGTCGGCATCCCGCGCAAGGGCAAGAGGCGCATGGTGGGCGGTTGCCCACCCTACGGCGCAAGGAGGCAGGCCCTTGCGGGACTGGCCCCCTGCCCTCATGCTTGACGTGGCCCTTCGGGAAGGAAGCCCATGACCAAGACCCGCGTCGAAAACGTCCACCGCCCCGGCAAAACCTATTCCGTCAACGCCGACAAACAGGCGGCGATGCAGGCGGCGGTGCTTGCCGTCCTGCCTGCGGCGGAACCCGGCATGACGCCGGCCGAGGTCATTGCCGCGGTCAAGCCGATCCTGCCGCAGGAATTGTTCCCCGGCGGCGACAAGGCCGGCTGGTGGATGAAATCGGTGCAGCTCGACCTCGAGGCGAAGGGTGTGATCCGCCGCGCAGACAAGCCGCCGGTACGGCTGTGGAAGGCGTGATGCGCTGCCGCCGGCGGGGGACCGCGCAACCCGCGCCGCCCCCGGAGCGTGGGTGAAACCCGTGACCGTCGCCACGCCACATCGCAGGCCCTGACACGCGCCACGCCCCACGGGAGAGGCCGGAACCCGCGCCCAAAACCGCGGCAATCACCGGGCGGCCTGCCGAAGGGCGTTTTGCGCCAGAATACCTGCGCCGCACCGGCACCGCGGGCCATGATGGCCCCGATCTCGGATGGTCGCCGGTTTCGCCCGCGCCGTCCGGCGACGATTCCCGTCCCCCTGCCCGCGCCTTTCCGGCGCGTTTCGTCCGCCGCCCCCGTCGCGCGCGGAACGCTTCATCCCTATTTCGTCCGCCCCCTTCGCCCGAGGTTGAGTGGCCGCGGCCTTCGGCCTACACCTGCAGCCGAACCACGATCAGGGAGGACGGGAATGACCCGCGCTTATGGTTTCGACACGCTGCAAGTCCATGCCGGCACCGAGCCCGATGCCGCCACCGGCGCCCGGCAGGTGCCGATCTATCAATCCACCGCCTTCGTGTTCAAGGACGCCGACCATGCGGCGCGGCTGTTCAATCTTCAGGAAGTCGGCTGGATCTATTCCCGTCTGACCAATCCGACTGTCGCGGCGCTGGCCAACCGTGTCGCGGCGCTGGAAGGGGCGGCGGGCGGCATCGCCTGTTCGTCGGGCCATGCGGCGCAGATCATGGCGCTGTTCCCGCTGATGGGGCCGGGGCGCAACATCATCGCCTCGTCGCGGCTTTATGGCGGCACGATCACCCAGTTCAGCCAGACGATCAAACGCTTTGGCTGGTCGGCGAAATTCGTCGATACCGAGGATCTGTCGGCGGTCGAGGCCGCCATCGACGACAACACCCGCGCCATCTTTGCCGAGACCATCGCCAACCCCGGCGGCTATGTCACCGACATTCCGGCGCTGGCGCGGATCGCCGATCTCAAGGGCATTCCGCTGATCATCGACAACACCACCGCGACACCCTACCTGTCGCGGCCGATGGAGATGGGGGCGACCATCGTCGTCCATTCGGCAACGAAATACCTGACCGGCAACGGCACCGTCACCGGCGGCATCGTGCTTGATTCAGGCAAGTTCGACTGGTCAGCCTCGGACAAGTTCCCCTCGCTGTCGCAGCCGGAACCGGCCTATCACGGGCTGGCCTTCCACCCTGCGCTCGGGTCGATGGCCTTCACCTTCCACTCCATCGCCGTCGGTCTGCGCGATCTGGGCATGACGATGAACCCGCAGGGCGCGCATTACACGCTGATGGGGATCGAGACGCTGTCCCTGCGCATGAAGAAGCATGTCGAGAATGCGCAGATCGTGGCGGAATATCTGGAACAGGATCCGCGGGTGACGCAGGTCACCTATCCGGGGCTCAAATCCTCGCCCTATCACCGCCGGGCCGAGGCGCTGCTGCCCAAGGGCGCCGGTGCGCTGTTCACCTTCGGCGTCAAGGGCGGCTATGACGCCTGCGTGCGGCTGGTCGACAACCTGAAACTGTTCAGCCATGTGGCGAACCTTGGCGACACCCGCAGCCTGGTGATCCATTCGGCCTCGACCACGCACCGGCAGCTGTCGCCGGAACAGAGGGCGGCGGCCGGGGCGGCGGACGATGTGGTGCGGCTGTCGATCGGGATCGAGGATCCCTCGGACATCATCGCCGATCTGGATCAGGCGCTGGCGGCGGCAACGGCGTAAGTCGTCCTTGCCGGGGGCCGGGCCTTGCGGCCCGGCCGCAAAGAAAGGGGGGCTTTCTGCCCCCCTCTTGGCCTGCGGCCAATTCACCCCCCGAGGATATTTTCGGACGAAGAATGAGTCTGGCGGGGATTTTCGTTTTCGGGCGGGGGTCGCCGACGGCGGGGCAATGCCTGATCCTGCGACCGGAGGGTCGCCGGACCTTTCGCCGCCCCTGACCCCAGCCGGTCAGTCGCCGTCGCCGATCTCGTAGACCAGCGTCACCGAGGCCGAGACCCCGACCTCGCCGCCCGAGACCGGCATCGGCGCGCCGGCGGCGGCCTCCATCCGCATGTCGTACATCACGGGCTGGGGCGCGTAGCTGCCCTGTTCCGTCAGCGTCACCAGATCGCCCAGCGCCACCCCCGCCGCCCCGGCGTAAAGCTCGGCCCGGGCGCGGGCGTCGGCCACCGCATCGGCCCGCGCCTCGTCCATTGCCGCCGAGGGATCGGCAAGGCCGAAGCTGATGCCGCCCAGCGAATTGGCGCCGTCGCTGACCACCGCGTCAAGCACACCGCCGACGATGCCGAGGTCGTGCACCTCGACCGTGACCGAGGTATGGGCGGCGTAGCCCGTCATCTTGGGCGTCGCGCCGGAATAGTCATAGACCGGATCCAGCCCCAGCGATCCGGTCTGGATGTCGGCCTGCGGGATGCCGGCGGCGACCAGCCGCTCCATCACCGGGCCCATGGCGGCGGCCACCAGATCCATCGCCGCCCGCGCGGTCGGCGCCTCGTGCCGGACCCCGATCGAGAGGGTGGCCATGTCGGGCTTGACCTCGACCGTGGCTTCGCCGCTGACGGTGATGGTGCGCAGCGGCACATCCGCCAGCGCGGCGGCGGGGATCAGGGTGGCCAGGGCCAGGGCGGCCAGAGCGGGGCGGAAATGGGATGTCATGTCGGTCTCCTTCGCTGCCCCTTATCCGGGGCGACACCCCTGTGACGCAAGCCATCCGGCGATCCTTGGCGGCGGCCGGCGGAATTTCCGGGGGATCGGCGGTTGGCCTTGGCGGGAATCTGCCTTAGTCTTGCGCCGTTGACCGGATCGTGTTTGCCGCGGCCCGGCACAGGGTGCTAAGGCCGTCCGATGAAACCGAATTTCGCGCTGTCGCTGTCCTACGAAGGGATCAGGCTATACCATCGCTCGGCCGAGGGCTGGGACACCGTGGGCGAGGTGGCGCTGGATGCGCCCGACCTGTCGGCGGCGCTGGCTGACCTGCGGCGAAAGGGCGCCGCGCGCGATCCGGCGCCGATGCGCAGCAAGATCGTCATCCCCAACGACCAGATCCGCTATCTGGCGCTCGACACCACCCGCGCGACCGAGGAGGACGTGCTGGCGGCGATCGACGGTGCCACGCCCTATCCGATCACGGCGCTGGCGCATGATTCGCGCAAGGGCGGCGGACGCACCCATATCGCCGCCGTCGCGCGCGAGACGCTGGACGAGGCCGAAGCCTTTGCCGCCGAATACCAGTTCGCGCCGGTCGGTTTTGTCGCGGTGCCCGAACCGTTCACCTTTCCGGGCGAGCCGTTCTTCGGCCGCACCGCGCTGGCCGATGCGCTGCTTGCCGGGGACGAGGTGGAACGGGATGCGGTGCCGGTGCGGGCGACTGCGGCTTCGGCGCTGAGCGTCACCGGGATCGCGCTGACGCGCGGGCCGGCGGTTGCGCCCGAGGCCGGCCCAAGCGGCGATCCGGTCGCGCCCGAACCCGACGCGGGGCCGGGGGCGGCCCCCTGGGAACGCGCGGCGACCGCCGGGCCGGCAGATGGGGTGCCGGAAGCGGCTGAGGCGGCGAACGTCGCCGAAGTGGCCGGCGCGGACGCTGATCCGCCGACCGATCCGCAGCCGCAAGCCGCCTCAGAGCCCCCTGCCCTCGCGCCGGATGCGACGGACACGGCGGCAGAGGCCGGGCCCTCTCCGGCACCGGACCATGGACTGGGCGGCGAAACGCCCCCTGACTCCGCCGCACAGGCAGTCACGACCGCGCCAGAGGAGGAGGCCGCCAAAGCGGCCGATACCGCCCTGCCGCTGGACGATTCCCTGCCCCCCGCTGCATCGGCTGGCGACAGCCCCGACCCGGTGCCCGGGACCACGGCTGCGGCAGATCCCGCCCTGCCGCTGGACATGTCGGCTGAAGGCGCGCCCGACGAGGCCGGCCGGCCGCCGGAAACCGTTGTGCCGGTTGCCTCACCCGAAGCCGGGGCCGCCGGTCAGCCCGAAACGCCGACGACCGATGCCGGCGTTGTGCCGGGTGGGGACAAGGAAGCCGGCATCGAACCGGCCGATGCAGAGCCGACATCTTTGGCCGCCGAACCCGTCGCCCCGGTAGAGGAAAGCGACGCCCCCGCCGAAACCGATGCCCCCGTCCTGTTCGCCTCGCGCTCGCGCAGCTTGCGGGCGCCGGTCGAGGTGCCGCCGCCGGTGCGGGCGGTCGGGGCGGCCGTGCTCGGCGCCGAGCCGGTGTTTGCGCGCCGGGCCGAGGAACGGCCGGCGGACACGCAGCCGTCGCGGAAAGAGCCGACTTTGGCCCGCCCGCGGCCGGCCGAACCTGCGGTGGCCGAGCCTGCGCCCGACCTGCCCGCGCCGGCCGACCTGACGCCGGCAGAAGCCGACGCGCCGGCCGCGGTGACCGAAACCGTCTCTCTTGCCCCCATCCCGGCGCGCGCGCCCGCCGCGCCGCCGGTCGTGCCCCCCCTGCGCCGCGTCGCCCCCGGCATGGCCCCGGCGATCGAGCCGGTGCCGCGCGGCGCGCCGATCGACGACATCGACGCCGACATTCCGCCGCTGCCGCGGGCCCGCGCCGCGACCCAGACGGCCCGCAGCCTGCCGGCAGGCAAACCGCGCCGGCTGCGGCTGGGCCTGATCCTGACGCTGGCACTGGTCGCCCTGCTGGCGCTGGTCGCCTGGTGGTCGACGACTTTGGAAGGCGGGTTGGCCAGCCTGTTCGGCGGCAGCGCCGAAACCGCGGTGGCGACGGCGGAACCCGCCGAAACCGCCGCCCCCGTCACCGCCGAGGACGCCGCCGTCGCCGCCCTTGCCGCACAGGAACCCGTCGCCGAAACGCCGGCGGAACCCGTCGTCGACGATCTGGCGGCGGGCATTCCCACCGACACCCTGGTCACCCCGGACGAGGCCGACCGTTTCTATGCCGCGACCGGCGTCTGGCTGCGCGCGCCGCGCCTGCCGCTGATGCCCGAGACCGAGGATCTGGCCGGGCTTGCCGCCACCCTGGCCGAGGACAGCGATCCCGCCGGCACGGTTCTGGCCGCGCTGCCGACCGGCGCCGGGCTGGCCCCCGATGCCGGGCTGCCGGTGCAGCCGGTGCCCGCCGATCCCGGCACCGTCTATGACCGCGACGACCGCGGGCTGATCCGCGCCACGCCGGAGGGCGTTCTGCTGCCGACCGGCGCCATGCTCTTTGCCGGGGCCCCGGCGCTGGTGCCGCCGACCCGGCCCGGCACTCCGCCGCCCGCACCGCTCGCCGTCGCCGCGGCGACGGCCGAGGCCGGCATGCGGCCGCTGCTTCGCCCCGACAGCGTCACCGCGGCCGCCGTTGCCGCCGGGGTGATCGCCGCCGATGATGCCGCGACCGAGACCGCGGCCGCGCTTGCGGCGGCCGTCGCCGCCCCGGCGGTCAATGCCAATCTGGGCGGCGTGTCGCTGAACGGCCTGCGCCCGGCATCGCGCCCCGAAGGCGTGGCACCCGTGGTGCTGCCGCCCTGGGACGGGCCGGCGGTGCCGGCAAGGCCGGCGGGCCTTGCCCCGGAAGGTGCGACATCGGTGCCCGAAACCGCCGCGCCGGTGGACGATCTGGAAGGGGCCCTGTCGGCGATCATGGCGGCGGCGCCCGATCCGGTGGCCGGCGCCTCGGCCCAGGCGGTGCCGATGGCGCTGCGGCCGGACGCAAGGCCGGGCAATTTCAGCCGCGTGGTGCAGAACCAGACGCAGCTCATGGCCCGGGCACAACAGCAGCAGCAACAGCAGCAGGCCGCAGCCCCTGCCGCCGCACCGCAGACGGGCGGCGTCGGCACCGACGGCCTCTCGCGCGAGGAACAGGCCGAGGTTGCGCCGGAAGTGTCGAGCGGCGCAATCGAACCTTCGGGCGCGGTGCCCGGCGGCGTGGCACAGGCGGCGACGCAGGCCGACACGATCAACCTGCGCGACATCAACCTTCTGGGTGTGTTCGGCGCCTCGAACGACCGACATGCGCTGGTGCGGCTGGCCAATGGACGGCTGGTCAGGGTCGGCGTCGGCGACAGCCTTGACGGCGGCCAGGTCGTGGCCATCGGCGAGGATGTGCTGAACTATTCCAAGCGCGGCCAGACCCTGTCGCTGCAAGTCCCCGGCAACTGACGCCCACCCCGTTTTTCACCCGAAATCCGCCCTTTGGGGAAGGAACGTATTGGTATTGTCACATCGGCCATGTTAATCTTTCCTGAAACCGGACTTCAGGAAAACCGAACATGCTGCCCCAGCCCGCGCTTCTGCCGCCGAATGTCTATGATGCCGAGCCGATCCCGCCCGAAGCGATGGCCGAGGTCACGCGCATCCTGACCACGGGCGACCTGTTCCGCTACACCGCCGATGCCTCGCCCGTCGCGCTGCTCGAGGCGGAATTCGCGGCGATGCTGGGGGCGAAATATGCGCTGGCGGTGTCGTCCTGTTCGGCGGCGCTGTTCCTGTCGCTCAAGGCCTTGGGCCTGCCGCGCGACGCGCGGGTGATGATCCCGGCCTTCACCTTTGCCGCGGTGCCGTCCTCCATCGTCCACGCCGACTGCATCCCGGTGCTGTGCGAATGCGGCGACAACTACCGCATCGACATGGCGGACTTCCGCGCCAAGCTGCCGACCGTGGAGGCGGTCATCATCAGCCACATGCGCGGCCATACCTCGGACATGGATGCGATCATGGCGCTGGCGGCCGAGGCCGGCGTGCCGGTGATCGAGGATGCCGCCCATTCGCTGGGCACCACCTGGCACGGGCGCAATATCGGCACCATCGGCGCCATCGGCTGCTTCAGCTTCCAGTCCTACAAGCTGGTCAATGCGGGCGAAGGCGGGATCATGGTCAGCGACGATGCCGACCTGATCGCCAAGGCAGTCATCATGTCGGGCGCCTATGAGCACAATTGGAAAAAGCATCCGGTGCTGCATGCCGCCTTTGAAAAGTGGCAGAACCGGCTGCCCTTGTACAACCTGCGCATGAACAACCTGTCGGCGGCGATCATCCGGCCGCAACTGGCGGAATTGCCGCGCCGGGTGCGTGACGGGCGCCGCAACCACGATCATGTGGCGGCGATGCTGAACCGTTCGCAATGGGTCGAGGTGCCCGAAAAGCTCGCCCCCGAGGAACGAGCCCCCGATTCCATCCAGTTCAACCTGATCGGCATGGACGAGGCGCGCACCGCCGCCTTTGTCGCCGCCGCGGACCGGCGCGGGATCAAGGTGCAGGTGTTCGGCGCCAGCAAGGACAATGCCCGCGCCTACTGGAACTGGCGGTTCCTGGGCCAGACGCCAGAGCTGCCGCAGACCCGCGCCATGCTGCTGCGCGCCTGCGACGTGCGCCTGCCGGCGCGGCTGACGCTGGCGGAATGCGATCTGGTGGCCGAGGCGCTGATCGCCGCCGCGCATGATGCGATGACGGCGGTCGCGGCCTGATCCTGATCCTGATCCGGCCCCGCCCGGACGGGCGAGGCCGGCACAGGGTCACATCGCCGGCAGCAGCACGCTGTCGATGACATGGATCACGCCGTTCGACTGGTCGACATCGGCGATGGTCACGGTGGCCATGCCGCCCTGTTCGTCGGTCAGCATGACCATGCCGTCCGCGACGCTGGCGGTCAGCATGCAGCCGCCCAGGGTTTCGACCGGGTGGCTGCCGCCATCGGCCTCGATCATGCCGACGATATCGGCCGAAAACGCCTCGGCGCCGACGACATGGCAGAGGAGGACCTGGGTCAGCGCCTCCTTGTTTTCCGCCATCAGCAGGGTTTCGACCGTGCCGGCCGGCAGCGCGGCAAAGGCGTCGTTGGTGGGCGCAAAGACGGTGAAGGGCCCCTCGCCCATCAGCGTCTCGGCCAGGCCCGCGGCCTGCACCGCGGCGACAAGGGTGGTGTGATCGGCCGAATTCATCGCGTTTTCGACGATGTTCATGTCCATCATCATGGCGGCACCGCCGACCATCGGGTTTTCGGCAAGGGCGGCGCCGGCACAAAGCGCAAGGGCGGCGGCAGCAGCAAAACGCATCATCTTCATCTCTCCATGTCATCGGACCGGGCCGTGGTGGCGCGGTTGCAGAGGACACGGAGGCGCGGGCGTCAGAGTTTCACCCAAGCGATCACAGGAGCGTGAGCGCGGCGGACGTGCGAGCGCCCGCCGCGGCCCTGTCAGGCGGTGGCCGGTTCCCTGGCCAGAAGCTCGCGCACCATCGGGATGACCCTGGTGCCGTAAAGCTCGATCGAGGTCATCATCGCTTCGTGCGGCAGGGTGCCCTGCGAATACTTCATCTCGAACCGCTCGGCGCCAAGGGCCTGCACGGTGCCAGCGATCTTTTTCGCCACCGTCTCGGGGCTGCCGACATACATCGAACCGCGGTCGACCTCCTGGTCGAACTCCGCCCGGCTGGGCGGGCCCCAGCCACGTTCGCGGCCGATCCGTTCGCGCAGGGTGCGGTAGCCGGCCCAGGCCTGATCCCGCGCCTCGGCATCGGTCGCGGCAACATGGCCCGGCGAATGGACGCCCAGCGGCCTGGCGGCGCCGCCGATCTGCGCCCAGGCGCGGCGGTAAAGATCGACGAAGGGCAGGAACCGCTTGGGATCGCCACCGATGATGGCCAGCATCATCGGCAGGTCATGGCGCACCGCGCGCACCACCGATTCCGGGCTGCCGCCGACGCCGACCCAAACCTTCAGCCCTCGGTCGGTCAGCGGCGGATAGACCCTGGCCGCCTTGAGCGGGCTGCGGGTTTCGCCCTTCCACGTCACCTTGTCCTCGCGCACCAGCCGCATGAGCAGGTCGAGCTTTTCCTCGAACAACTGGTCGTAATCGTTCAGGTCATAGCCGAACAGCGGATAGCTTTCCGTGAACGATCCGCGGCCGACCGTGATTTCGGCCCGGCCGTTCGACAGTGCGTCAAGGGTGGAAAACCGCTCGAACAGGCGCACCGGATCGTCGGTGGACAGCACGGTGACTGCGGTGCCAAGGCGGATGTTCTTTGTCCGGCCGGCGATGGTGCCAAGGATCACCTCGGGTGAGGAAATCGCGAAATCGTCGCGGTGGTGTTCGCCAAGGCCGATGTAATCGACGCCGACGGCATCGGCCAGCACCGCTTCCTCCACCACGTCGCGGATCACCTGGTCCTGCGGCACCGCAGTACCATCGGCGCGGCGGGTCACGTCGCCGAACGTATCAAGCGCAAATTCGATCTGGGGCATCGCGCGGCTCCTTGGGCGCAAACTCTGCATCGCGGCACAGATAATCGCTTTGCGCGGCAGATAAACCTGCGCCGATGCACAGGGCCGGCGCTATTTCCCCATGCGCGACAGCTTGGCCTGCAATTCGGCCAGTTGCGCCTTGATCGTCTCGAGGTCGTCGCCCTCGCCCTTGGGCGACTGCGCCATCAGCCCGCCCATCGCCTTGAAGAACGCCTCTTGCTGGGCGCGCATCGCCTCGAACCCGGGCAGCTTGGCCATCGGGTTGACCTTCTGGATGTTGTCCATCATCGCCGACTGCCCCTGCCGCAGCATTTCAAAGCTGGTGGCCAGGAATTGCGGCACCACGCTGGCAGCCTGGCTGGTGTAGCTGCGGACAAGATCCGTCAGCACATCGACCGGCAGCACGCTTTCGCCGCGGCTTTCGTGTTCGGCGATGATCTGCAGGAGGTATTGGCGGGTCAGGTCGTCGCCCGATTTCAGGTCGACGATCTGCACCTCGCGCCCTTCGCGGATGAAGGCGGCGATATCCTCGAGCGTGACATAGTCGCTGGTCTCGGTGTTGTAGAGGCGACGGCTGGCGTAACGCTTGATGAGAAGCGGTTTCGCGGTGTCGGCCATGGCGCGGTCCCCCCAATGATGCGGTGCAGCAAGCCTAGGACAGGTCTAGAAAAAAAGGAAACACAAAAGAAAAGGGCGCGCAGTGCTGCGCGCCCTGGACCGGCCCCGGAACAGGGCGGAAAGCGTCTGTCCGCGATCAGCGGGCGGCGGCCGCGGTCGCCTTCTTGGCGGCGGCGGTGACTTCGGCGGTGGCCTTCTTGGCGGCGGCCGACACGTCCTCGGAGATGTCCTTGCCGGCAGCAAGCATCAGTTCCATCGTCTCGGACTGCACCTTCTTGGCGATTTCCGCGAACGAGGCCATATGCTCGGCAGCAGCTTCGGCCGAGGCCTGGACGAAATCGGTCACCGACTTGGCGTAGTCGGTCGGCTCGATCTTGGCCTTGGTCACCGACGACAGCTTGGCCAGCGTGTCCTGCATCCACTTGGCCGACAGGTCGGTCGACTTCTGCGCGGCGTCGATGGCGACGGCGGACATCTTTTCGGCGAAGGCCGACTGCGACTTGAACATGTTCTCGAACGCCTTGGTGTCGACGGGGAACGCGGCCATCGCGTCCTTGAACACGGCGGTGTAATCTTGGGTCTTGGCCATTTCGCTATCCTTTCGGGTCCGGGGCGACGGCCCCGATCAAATCCTGAAGACAATATGCATGCTGCATCGCAGCATTTCAAGGATAATTTCTGCGCTGCGGCGTAAATTTCTGCGGACGCGAAATCGTTCGGCTTTCCGCAGGGTTAATCGGCCGGATCGGCCAGGACATAGGTTCCCGGCGCCGGCGCAAGCGGCGGATGCGCCGAATCGCCCGGTGCACGCGCCGGTTTCATCTTGCCCGACCGTCCGGCAAGCCAGGCCCCCCAGCGCGGCCACCACGACCCCGCCGTCTTGTCCGCCCCGGCCTGCCAGGCCTCGGGCGGAAGCGACAGGTCGGGGTTGGTCCAGTGACCGTATTTGCCCTTGGACGGCGGATTGACGATGCCGGCGATATGGCCGCTTTCCGACAGGATGAAGGTCTTGTCGTCCGATCCCATCTTCTGCACGCCGCGATAGGACGATCTCCACGCGGCGATATGGTCGGTCTCGCAGGCGATGGCGCAGACCGGCACCGTGACATGCGACAGGTCCACGACCTCTCCGGCCACGACAAGGCCGGTGGTGGCCAGCCGGTCCTGCTGGCACAGGCCGCGCAGGTATTCCACCGCCATCTTCGCCGGCAGGTTGGTACCATCGCCGTTCCAGTAAAGCAGGTCAAAGGCCGGCGGCGGTTCGCCCAGCATGTAGGACCGGATCGCCGGCTGATAGATCAGGTCATTGGCGCGCAGCCAGGAAAAGGTCCGCGACATGTAGAACTTGTCAAGGATGCCGGCGCGGGTGACCTCGGCCTCGATCCCGTCGACGAAATCGTCGTCAAGGAACACGCCGACCTCGCCCTGATCAGAAAAATCGGTAAGCGTGGTCAGGAAGGTGGCCGAGGCGACCGATTTGTCACCGCGCTTCTTCATCACGCCAAGGGTCAGCGCCAGAGTGGTCCCGGCGATGCAATAGCCCACCGCATTGACCTTTTTCGTGCCGCAGATCGCCTTGGCCCGGGCGATCGCCTCGAGATAGCCCTCTTCGACATAATCGGTCAGCGAGACATCGGCATAGCTCGGGTCGGGGTTCTTCCACGACACCACGAACAGGGTAAAGCCCTGATCGACGATCCAGCGGATCAGGGAATTCTGCGGTTTCAGGTCAAGGACATAGAACTTGTTGATCCAGGGCGGGAAGATCACCAGGGGGATCTCGTGCACGCGCTCGGTCGCCGGCGCATACTGGATCAGCTCGATCATGCGGTTGCGAAAGACAACCTGCCCCGGCGCGGTCGCGATATTGTCGCCCAGACGAAAGGCATCGCGGTCGGCCAGCGAGACGATCAGTTCGCCATCGTTGCGCTCAAGATCGCGGACCAGATTTTCCAGCCCGTCGATCAGGCTTTGCCCCTCGGTCGCAACGGCCTTTTCCAGGGCATCGGGATTGCTGCCCAGGAAATTCGCCGGGCTCATCATGTCGGTGATCTGGCGGGTGAAATAGTCAAGCCGCCGGCGTTCCTTCGGATCAAGCCCTTCCAGCGCCTGTACGCCTTCGGCGATGGCCGCGGCATTGCGCAGGTATTGCTGCTTGAGGAAGTTGAAATAGGGATGGCTGTCCCACAGCGGATTCTGGAACCGC
Source organism: uncultured Rubellimicrobium sp. (assembly GCA_964540965.1). Taxonomy (GTDB): domain Bacteria; phylum Pseudomonadota; class Alphaproteobacteria; order Rhodobacterales; family Rhodobacteraceae; genus JADYZU01. The sequence goes on from CAZIOT010000022.1 coordinate 30,267, forward strand.
CGGTCCTTTGGCCCCGGATCCTCGGGCGCCTTCATGCCGCCCTGCAGGAAGGCCTGCTGTGCGGCGGCATAATGCTTGACCGTGTCGGCCCAGTATTCGACCTGCTGCTCGATCAGCCGGGCCGGATTCTGCGCCCAGTCCTGCATCCAGGCCTGGGTCGCGCGCAGGTAGAGGTCCGGCGACGGGCCCTGCAGCGCGGGCGGCACCTGCCGCTTCGCGGCCATCACCGCGACCAGCCGTTCCGTCAGTTCCTCAACCCGGGAAAGGTTTTCCTCGAACCGGGTCAGATCCGCGGGAACCGTCTTGTCCGGGGTGGAATCATCAGTTGTCATCTTTCCGCCACCGTCCTACTTTGCACTCGCAGCATTCCGACTCAGCCGCGCCGGCTGGCCGGGGATCCGCCACGACGCGAAGGTTACGCCCTTGAAGTATATGTTGACCTACGACCTGATGGAAAGCCTGCGCAACACCAACCAGTGGCTCGGGGCCACTGCGCGGGCCTGGGGCGCCTATCCGATGATGTCGGTTTTCGCCAATCCGATGGTCGAGCTGGTCAAGGCCTGGGGCGAGGTGACCGAGCGCAGTTTCGAACGCATGGTGGTCAAGCCCGACTGGGGCATCCCCACCGTCACCGTCGAGGACGGCAAGGATCACACGGTCCGGATCATGACCGTGGTGGAAAAGCCCTTCGGCAACCTGATCCATTTCAAGGTGCCCGGGCGCGAGGTGCGGCCGCGCCGCGTTCTTCTGGTCGCGCCGATGTCGGGGCATTACGCCACCCTGCTGCGCAAGACCGTCATCAGCCTTCTCCCCGATTGCGAGGTCTTCGTCACCGACTGGCACAATGCCCGCGACATTCCGGTCAGCGCCGGCAAGTTCGATGTCGATGACTATACGCTTTATCTTGTCGACTTCATGAAGGCGCTGGGACCGGACATCCATGTCATGGCCATCTGCCAGCCGGCGCCGCTGGCGCTTGCCGCGACCGCGCTTCTGGCCGAAGACGACCCGGCAGCGCAGCCGCGCAGCCTGACCCTGATCGGCGGGCCGATCGACCCCGATGCCAACCCGACCGAGGTCACCGATTTCGGCAACCGCATGACCATGGGGCAATTGGAAAAGATCGCCGTGCAGCAGGTCGGCTTCAAATATGCCGGCGTCGGGCGGCTGGTCTATCCGGGGCTGCTGCAGCTTGCCTCGTTCATCTCGATGAACGCCAAGACCCATGCCGAGGCGTTTTCCGAACAGATCCTGCGCGTCGCCCGCGGCGAGGCCTCGGACCAGGACAAGCACAACGTCTTTTACGACGAATATCTTGCCGTGATGGACATGACGGCGGAATTCTACCTTTCGACCGTCGAGCGGATCTTCAAGAACCGCGAGATCGCCCGCAATGTCTTTGCGGTGAACGGAAGGCCGGTGGATTTCGGCAAGATCACCACTGTCGCGGTCAAGACCGTCGAGGGCGAGGAGGACGACATCTCTGCCCCCGGCCAGTGCCGCGCCGCGCTGGGCCTTCTGACCGGCCTGCCCGAGGCGAAGAAGGCCTGGCATCTGGAACGCGGCGCCGGGCATTACGGCATCTTCGCCGGCAAGAGCTGGCGCAACAACATCCGGCCGCTGGTGCTGCGCTTCATCGACGCCAATTCCGACGCGCCCGTCGCGCAACGCAAGCCGCGCCCGCGGCCGCGCGTGGTGGCCTGAGGGGCGGCGCCGGTCCTGGCGGACCGGCGGAAGGAAGAAGGGGGGCCTTCCGCCCCCCTCTTGCGCGTGCCGCGCAATTCACCCCCCGAGGATATTTTCGGACGAAGAATGAGGACAGAGCGTCCCTTTCTCATTCTTCGTCTCAAAATATCCCCGCCGGAGGCAAACCCGAGGAGGAGCGCGAAGCGCGACGACGAGACAAGGACTCGTGCGCGCAAGCGCACTCCGCAGGATCAGCGCAGGACCAGCGGTTGCCGCAGCCAGTCGGTCAGCGCGGCCGTCACCGCCTCGGGCGCTTGCAGGGTTGGCCAGCGGCCGGCGCCGTCGATCACCCGCAAGGCGGCAAGGGGGATCATCGCGGCGGTATGTTCATGCCGCCGCACCGGCAGCACATCATCCGCAGCGCCGCACAAGACCAGCGCCGGCTGGCGGATGCGGCGCAGGGCGGCTTGCTGGTCGGGGCGGCGTTGCAGCATCCGGGTCTGGCGCACGAACGCCTCGGGGCCGAGAGCCGCGGCCATCGCAGCGAGGCAGCCGGCAAGGTCGGCATCCCCGGTCACATTGTCGGCCGCCAAAGCCTCGGTCAGGCGGCCGGCGCGGGCGGCGACGATATGCGCCTCGCGCGCGGCGGCCTGCACCGGGGTTTCGGCCAGGGGCGTCGCCGCGATCAGCGCGATGCGCTGCACCCGGTCGGGTGCGCGGGCGAGCAGGTCGAGCGCCACCGCGCCGCCCAGCCCGGCGCCGGCCAGCGCGAATTGCCGCGGCAACAGCGGCAGGAGGGCGGCCGCCACCGTCTCGACCCGGTCGCCGGGGGCGAGCGGCGCCACCGTTACCGGCCTGTCGCGGGCGATCGCCGCCACCTGCGGCGCGAACAGCCGCGCATCGGTCATGAAATCCGGCAACAGGACCAGCGGTTCGGCCATCGCCCCGTTCCTTTCGGGCTGACTGCGCAGCGGACTGAAGCGGTTCCGCGGCAAAGGTCAAGGGCGGCAGGCGGGGAAACATTGCCCGGCTTTCCCGGCCGGTCCCCGTGCCGAAAAGCCGCAATCGCAGGGCCTGCCGCGGCGGGACTTTCCCCCTCGCCCCATGTGCAAGCGCATGGTAAGGACCGCGAAACCGGAAATCCGGCACCATTTTCCCAGGGAGTTGCCCCGTGCGTCGTATTGCCCTTGCCGCGATCCTGATCTCGACCGCCGCCTCGGCGCAGGCGCTGACCTGCGGCAGCGATGCCTCGGGCTTTGCCCAGTGGAAGGCCGATTTCGCCGCGGTGGCGCAGCAGAACGGCGTCGGACCGGCGGGGCTGGCGGCGCTGGCCAATGCGCAATATGCGACGCGGACGATCAATGCCGACCGCAACCAGACCGGCGTGCGCTATGCGCTGGACGAATTCATCCGCATCCGCCTTGGCTCGATCGACGGGTTCGCGGCGCAGGCCCGCCAGCGGCTTGGGGCGAACCGGGCGCTGTTCGACAGCCTGACCGCCACCTATGGCGTGCCGGCGGGGGTGCTGCTGGCGATCCATGGCATGGAAACCGGCTTTGGCAACAACATGGGGTCCGAGAACATCGTCAACTCGATCACCACCATGGCCTATGATTGCCGGCGGTCGGACTTCTTTCTGCCGCACGCGCTGGCTGCGCTGCAGCTGATCGACTACGGGGTGCTGTCGCCCGACCAGATCGGCGCCTTTCATGGCGAATTGGGCCATACCCAGTTCCTGCCCGGCAACGCGCTGGCCTATGGCCGCGACGGCAACGGCGATGGCCGGGTCGATTTCTACAATATGGCCGATGCCATGGCCTCGACCGCCAATTACCTGATGCAGAAGGGCTGGCAGGCCGGGGTCGGCTATCAGCAGGGCGAGCCGAATTTCGCCGTGCTGAACGAATGGAACGCCGCGACCGTCTATCAGCAGGCCATCGCGCTGGCCGGTCTGGCGATCGGGAACTAGGGCGCCCGGGCAGCGGCCTATCCCTCGAGCCCGCGGCGATAGTCCTGCGGCGACTGGCCGGTCAACCGGCGGAAGCTGCGGCTGAAATAGGACGGGTCGGCGTGGCCGACGGTCCAGCCGATCTCCTGCACGCTCATCCTTGTGTAGGCGAGCAGGCGGCAGGCCTCGTGCAGGCGCTGCGCTTCGATCCGCGCATGGGCCGACTGGCCGGTCGCCGCCTGGCACAGCCGGTTGAGGTGCCGCGCCGACAGCGCCAGCGCCGCGGCGTGACGTTCGACCGTCCAGCCGTCGCGCAGGCGGGCGCGGATCTGCGCCTCGAACCGGGCAAGGCGGGGATCGGCGGCGCCCGCCCCCTGCCCCGCACCGTCGAAGACGCGGGCGAGTGCCAGCGCCGCCAGCGCCCGCAGTTCCATGTCGCGAAAGTCCGATGCGCCGGCCCAGGCGGTGACGAGGGATTCGAACACCCGGCCGACGGTCTCGTCCGCCGCCAGCACCGCCGGGCGGCGGGCGGCGTCGCCGATCCGTTGCCCGGCGCCGAACAGGGACGGATGATCCTTGACCGGCAGGGTCAGGACATAGCCATCGGTGCCGGCGGAAAAGGAAAAGCCGTGGACACAGCCCGGCGGCAGGTTCAGCGCCACCGGCGTTTCCGGCGCAAGGCGGGCGCCGTCAAGGAACAGGGTGACCTGCCCGGCACGCAGATAGAACAACTGGTGCAGGGCCGGGTGCCGGTGCGGCGCGATGGTCCAGTCCAGCCCGGCGGCACGGTCGATGATGCGTTCGACATGCAGGAGGTCGGGAAAGGGCTGCGCCTCTCCATATAGCTGCCAGGCGGGGATCGGCGTACTCATGTCCGGAAAGTGCCACAACCGGGCCGCTCCGTCCATTCCTCGCCACGGACCCCTCCCCTATCTTGCCGCGACTTTCGCCAGGGAGGGCCGTTCATGAAAACCCAGGTCGCCATCATGGGCGGCGGGCCGTCCGGCCTGCTTCTGTCGCAACTGCTGAACCGAGCCGGCATCGCGACCGTGGTGCTTGAGCGCAGGAGCCGCGACTATGTGCTGTCGCGGATCCGCGCCGGGGTGCTGGAATACACCACCGTCGATCTTCTGCGCGAGGCCGGGGCCGGGGCGCGGATGGAGGCCGAGGGCATTCCCCATGACGGCTGCCATATCGCCAGTGGCGACCGCATGCAGCGGATCGACTTTCACGACTCCTGCGGCCGGCGGGTCATGGTCTATGGCCAGACCGAGGTGACGCAGGATCTGTATGCTGCGCAGGATGCCATCGGCGCCACCATCCTCACCGAGGCCGAGGACGTGGCGCTGCATGATGTCACCGGCGACCGGCCCTTCGTCACCTTCGTCAAGGACGGCGCGAGCCATCGCCTCGATTGCGACTGGATCGCCGGCTGCGACGGTTTTCACGGCGTCAGCCGCCCGGCGATCCCGGCCGAAGTCCGGCGCGAGTTCGAAAAGGTCTATCCTTTTGGCTGGCTGGGCATCCTGTCGCGCACCCCGCCGATGGCCGAGGAGCTGATCTATGCCCGTTCGGACCGCGGGTTCGCGCTGGCGTCGATGCGCAATCCGATGCTGTCGCGCTACTACATCCAGGTGCCGCTGACCGACCGGGTCGAGGATTGGTCGGATGACGCCTTCTGGACCGAGTTTCGCGCCCGGATGCCCCCGGCCGCGGTGCAGGGGCTGGTCACCGGCGCCTCGGTCGAGAAATCCATCGCGCCCCTGCGGTCCTTCGTCAGCGAACCGATGCGCTGGGGTCGGCTGTTCCTGTGCGGCGACGCCGCCCATATCGTGCCGCCGACCGGGGCCAAGGGGCTGAACCTGGCCGCCTCGGACGTGTTCTATCTGTCCGAGGCGCTGGTCGCCCATTACCGCAACGGCACCATGGCCGGCATCGACGGCTATTCTGCCCGGGCGCTGGCGCGGGTCTGGCAGGCCATGCGGTTTTCCTGGTCGATGACGACGATGCTGCACCGCTTTCCCGACCACACCGACTATGACCGCCGGATGCAGGAGGCGGAACTTGCCGCGCTGGAAACGCAGGCCACCGCGCGGCGGATGCTGGCTGAAAGCTATACCGGACTGCCGTTCTGACCTGATGGTGCCCACGGCGGGACTTGAACCCGCACGGCCGAGGCCAGGGGATTTTAAGTCCCCGGTGTCTACCATTCCACCACGCGGGCGCCGGATGCGGCCTAGCATGGCGGCGGCGGCGGGGAAAGCCGGGCATGCAAAAAGGGGCCCCGAAGGGCCCCTTTCCGTCCGGGCGGGCCGGATCAGACGATGATGAAATCGTCGGCAGTCAGCGTCAGCCCGGCCGACAGATGGGCAAAGACCAGCGGCGTGTTGGCGCCGGTGCCGTCGATGTCGAACAGCAGGTCGCCCGAGTCGCTGTCATACATGATCCGGGTGGTTGCCAGGGTGGCGGCGCTTTCGGTCACGATCTCGAACGCGTCGGCGGCTAGCGGACCGGCGGCCAAACGGCTGAACACCGCATTCTCGAGCTCGATCTTGTCGGTGCCGTGTTCAAAGTCGGTGATCGTGTCGATATTGCCGTTGCGGGCCGAGGTCGAGAACACGAACACGTCGGCGCCGCCATTGCCGGTCATCGTGTCGGCACCAAAGCCGCCGTCCAGCCGGTTGGCGCCGTTGTTGCCATTGAGGCCCTGGGCATATTTGTTGCCGGTCAGGTTGACGGACGAGGTGCCGGCGACATCGTTGGTGGCCAACAGTTCGATCTCGGCAGCAGCCGCCAGCTTGTAGCTGACAGCGGCCTGCACGATGTCGATGCCGCCGCCGACGACTTCCACGACGCGATCACCGGCGTTCGACAGCCAGTAGGTGTCGTTGCCGTCCTTGCCCGTCAGCACGTCGGCATCGCCGATCGACGAGGCCAGCCGGTTGTTGCCGGCATTGCCGATGATCTGCTGCGAGAACTCGTTGCCGGTCAGGAAGATGTTCGAGGTGCCGGCGGCATCTGCCGTCTTGAGGATTTCGACATCGACGCCGGCGCCCAGCGCATAGGTGACGGTGGTGATGACCGTGTCGACGGTGCCGCCGGTGGTGGTCTCGACGATCACGTCCGCGGCGCTGTCGACAAAGTAGCGGTCGTTGCCGTTGCCACCGATCAGGGTGTCGTTGCCGACACCGCCGTTCAGCGTGTCGACGCCTTCGCCGCCCGAGATCGTGTCGTTGCCCGATCCGCCCAGCAGGCGGTTGATCTGGTCGCTGCCGGTGATGTTGTCGTCGTATTCGGTGCCGATCACATGCTCGACGCTGCGGACCCGGTAGATGCCGTCAGGGCCATGGGGATTGTTGGTGAATTGCGCCGTGCCAAGGTCGAGATCGACGGTGAAGCCCAGCCCGTCGCTGCGGCCCGAGAGGTCGAGCGTGTCGTTGCCGCTGTCGCCGTTGATGTTGTCGCCAAGATCGTTGCCGAGGAAACGGATGATGTCGTCACCAGAGCCGCCAAAGATGCTGTCCACGCCAGAGCCGCCGTTCAGCACGTCATTGCCCGACCCGCCGTACAGCGTATCGACATCGCCCGCGCCGGAAACCACGTCATTGCCGGCGCCGCCGAACAGGATGTCGTTGCCGGCGCCGCCGTTCAGCACATCGTTGCCCGACTCGCCGTTGACCGTGTTGTAGGCCTGCCCGGAGAGCGAGAAATTGGCGACATAGGAATTGCCCGAGGGGATCGCCGCCCCGGCCACCGTGCTGATGCGGACGTAATAGGTGCCGGCGGTGGTCGCCGTCCAGGCCAGGAAGGAATCCTTGACGTCCACGCTGCCGGGGTCGACCAGCGGCCGGTTGTCGTTGGTCGCGACCTGGGTGACGCCGTCGGAGGCAAACAGGGTGACGCGGGAATCAAAGCTGCTCGACAGGCCGTTGAAGCCATGGTCGATGTCGACGGTCAGCTTCTGGCCCGCCACCACATCAAAGCGGAACCACTGGTAGGATCCGGTCGCCTCGATCACGGCCGAGGCATGCGGATCGACCGTCGAATTGGTGATGAAGGGGTTTTCCTGCACCGTCCACAGCGACAGACCGCCAGCGCCGGTCATGTCGAAGGCGGCCGTATGGGTGGCCCCGCTGACCTGTCCTGCGATCAGGAACGGCGTGTAGTCGCCGAAGATAAGGTCGTTGCCGGCGCCGCCGGCCAGCGTGCTGTCAAGGCCCGCAGCAGGCGTGCCGAGGATGTAGTCGCTGTGGATGGTGCCGGTGATTGTCGCCGGGGAAGAAAGGACGGACACGTGAATTCTCCTGCCAAAGGACGAGATCTCTGCCGCCTTCCTGGCGGACTGCGGCGATGTAGCTTGTCAACCGCGGTGGCGGCGCGTCGCGTTTCGGGCGGCGGCAGTATCATTTCGTGGAGTTTTTGTGTCAGGCCGCCCCGGCGGCGAGGGGCCTTCGGTCAGCCGTCCCCCGCCATCCCGTCCTCCTTGACCGCCTGCATCGCGACATAGGTCGAGGTCGCGGCGACATGCGGCAGGGTCGAGATCGCCTCGGCCAGCACCCGGCGATAGGCGGTCATGCTGGCAGTGCGGACCTTGAGCAGATAGTCGAAACTTGACGCGATCATGTGGCACTGCTCGATTTCCGCCACGCGCATCACCGCGGCATTGAAGGCGGCAAGCGCCGCCTCGCGCGTGTCCGACAGCTTGACCTCGACAAAGGCGACATGATCGCGGCCAAGGCGGATCGGGTCGATCAGCGCGCGATAGCCACGGATGACGCCGCTGTCCTCAAGCCGGCGCAGGCGCGCCTGCACCGGCGATTTCGACAGGCCGACACGGGCGGCAAGGTCGGTGACGGTGATGCGGCCATCGGTCGCCAGAACCTGCAGGATGCGCAGATCGAACGGGTCAAGGTCGGAAGGCGTTTCGGCTGGCATTTCGCGGTTGTTCCAGTGCTTTGTCCTGCCAGCCGCACACTAGCGGGAAGAACGCCTGCTGCAACCGCTGTATCCTGGGCAAATCCGTTTCCAGATCGCCCGGACCCGCCATGCCCGAACAGCCTGCCGCCCCGCTTGCCGACCTGCGCGCGCGCATTGACGCCGCCAACCTTGCCGCCGAAGCCCCCCTGCTGGACCGGCTGCGTGGCGACGCCTCGCTGACCCCCGCCGACCGCGCCGCCATCGCCGCCCGCGGCGCGGACCTGGTCCGCGCCATCCGCGCCGAAAGCAACCCCGGCCTGATGGAGGTGTTCCTCGCCGAATACGGCCTCTCCACCGCCGAGGGCATCGCCCTGATGTGCCTGGCCGAGGCGCTGCTGCGCGTCCCCGATGCCGACACCATCGACGCGCTGATCGAGGACAAGATCACCCCCGCCGACTGGGGGCGCCATCTGGGGCAATCCGCGTCCAGCCTTGTCAATGCCTCGACCTGGGCGCTGCTTCTGACCGGCAAGGTGCTGGACGACGAAGGCTCCGGTCTTGGCGGCGTGCTGCGCGGCGCCATCCGCCGGCTGGGCGAGCCGGTGATCCGCCGCGCGGTCAGCCGCGCCATGCGCGAGATGGGCCGGCAATTCGTGCTGGGCGAAACCATCGGCGACGCGATGACCCGCGCCGACATCGAACAGAAGCAGGGGTTCACCTACAGCTACGACATGCTGGGCGAGGCGGCCCGGACCGAGACCGACGCCCGCAACTATCACCTGTCCTATTCGCGGGCGATTTCCGCCATTGCCACCGATTGCACCAAAGGCTCGGTGGGGATGAACCCCGGCATCTCGGTCAAGCTGTCGGCGCTGCATCCGCGCTACGAGGTGGCACAGAAGGACAGGGTCATGGCCGAACTGGTGCCGCGCGTGCTGTCGCTCGCGCTGCTCGCCAAATCGGCCAACATGGGGTTCAACATCGACGCCGAAGAGGCCGACCGCCTGTCGCTGTCGCTGGACGTCATTCAGGCGGTGCTGGCCGATCCGGGCCTGCGTGGATGGGACGGGTTCGGCGTGGTGGTGCAGGGCTATGGCAAGCGGTGCGGGCCGGTGATCGACTGGCTGCACGCCCTGGCCGAACGGCTGGACCGCCGCATCATGGTGCGGCTGGTCAAGGGCGCCTACTGGGATGCCGAGATCAAGCGCGCGCAGGTCGAGGGGCTGGCCGATTTCCCGGTGTTCACCGCCAAACAGGCGACCGACATCTCCTACATCGCCAACGCCCGCAAGCTGTTGGGCATGACCGGCCGCATCTATCCGCAATTCGCCGGGCACAACGCGCATACGGTTGCGGCGGTGCTGTTCATGGCGCAGGCCATGGGTGTCGCCCCCGAAGCTTACGAATTCCAGCGGCTTCACGGCATGGGCGAGGTCCTGCACCGGCTGGTGCTCAGGGCCGAGGGCACGCGCTGCCGCATCTATGCCCCGGTCGGCGCGCACGAGGATCTGCTGGCCTATCTGGTCCGCCGCCTGCTGGAAAACGGTGCCAATTCCTCTTTCGTCCACCAGATCGTCGACAAGGAGGTGCCGCCCGAGGTGGTGGCCGCCGATCCGTTCGGCCCGATCACCGCCACCCTGCCGATCAAGACCCCCGCCGGGCTGTTTCCCGGCCGGCAGAACTCGCAGGGATTCGACCTGACCGATGCGCCGACACTTGCCGCGCTGGACGCCGCCCGCGCGCCGTTCGCGGCGCAGGTCTGGGCGGCGGGCCCGCTCCTCGCCGTCGAGGCGCCGGCGGGACCGCGGACCGAGGTCCGCAATCCCGCCGACGGCAGCCTGACCGGCCATGTGGCCGGATCGGCTGCCGCGGTGCCGGCGGCCTTTGGCGCGGCAGCGCCATGGGCCGCCGCGGCCGCCGAGCGTGCCGCGATCCTGAACCGCGCCGCCGACCTCTACGAGGCGAACGCCGGCGAGATCTTCGCCCTGCTCGCCCGCGAGGCCGGCAAGACCCTGCCCGATGCCGTGGCCGAACTGCGCGAGGCGGTGGATTTCCTGCGCTACTACGCCGGGCAGGCCGACGGCGGCGCCCCGCGCGGCATTTGGGCGGCGATTTCGCCGTGGAACTTTCCGCTGGCCATCTTCACCGGCCAGATCGCCGCGGCGCTGGCCGCCGGCAATGCCGTGCTGGCGAAACCGGCGCCGCAGACGCCGCTGATCGCCTTCCGCGCCGTGGAATGGCTGCATGAGGCCGGGGTGCCGCGGGCGGCGCTGCAACTTCTTCCCGGCGGCGCCGAAACCGGCGCGGCGCTGACCGCGCTGCCGCTGGACGGTGTGGTCTTCACCGGTTCGACCGCGACGGCGCAAAAGATCCGCGCCGCCCTTGCCGAACATGCCGCCCCGGGCACGCCGCTGATTGCCGAAACCGGCGGCATCAACGCCATGATCGTCGATTCCACCGCCCTGCCCGAGGCGGCGGTGCGCGACATCGTCAATTCCGCCTTCCGGTCGGCCGGGCAGCGCTGTTCCGCCCTGCGCTGCCTCTATGTGCAAGAGGATGTGGCGCCCAAGGTTCTGACCATGCTCAAGGGCGCCATGGCCGAACTGCGGCTGGGCGATCCGTGGCAGCTGTCCACCGATGTCGGCCCGGTGATCGACGCCGCGGCACGGGGCGGCATCGCCGCCCATGTCGAAGAGGCCCGCGCCGCGGGCCGCGTGCTCGCCGAACTGCCGGCGCCCGCGACCGGCACCTTCACCGCCCCCGTGGTGATCGCCGTCAAGGACATCGCCGCCATCGAACGCGAGGTCTTCGGCCCGGTCCTGCATGTCGCCACCTTCCGCGCCGAGGATCTGCCGGCGGTGGTCGATGCGGTGAACGCCACCGGCTATGGCCTGACCTTCGGCCTGCACACGCGGATCGACGACCGGGTGCAGATGGTCGTGGACCGCATCCATGCCGGCAATGTCTATGTCAACCGCAACCAGATCGGCGCCGTGGTCGGCTCGCAGCCCTTCGGCGGCGAGGGATTGTCGGGCACCGGGCCCAAGGCCGGCGGACCCGAATATGTCGCGCGCTTCCGCCGGCCCGAACCGGCCGGGGCGGCGGGCGGCTGGGCGGCGGCGGCGGATATGCCGGCCTTGGCCGGCCTTCTCGCCGCCGCGGTGGCGCCGGCGCCGGCGGCGCCGCGCGACATGCCCGGCCCGACCGGCGAATCGAACCGGCTGGCGCAGGTGGCGCGGCCGCCGCTCCTGTGCCTTGGCCCGGGGGCCGAGGCGGCGGCCGAGCAGGCCGCGGCAGTTCGCCGCCTTGGCGGCGTGGCGGTGGTGCCCTCGGGCCTCGTGCCGGCGGCGGCGCTGGAAACGCTGGCGCCGCTTGGCGGCGCGATCTGGTGGGGCGACACGACCGCCGCCCGCGGATACGAGGCCGCGCTGGCCCGCCGCCCCGGCCCGATCCTGCCGCTGATCGTCACCGCCCCCGATGCCGGCCATGCGACGCTGGAACGCCACACCTGCATCGACACCACCGCCGCAGGCGGCAATGCCGCCCTTCTGGCCGGCAAGGGATAAGCCCCGCCGTCGGCGGCGCGGCGGGCATTGACCGCCGCGCCGCCATCGCCGACGGTCAGCCCATGTTCCCGTTCCGCGACCACAATCCGACGCGGCGCCTGCCGCTTGTCACCCTCGGCCTGATCGTCCTCAACGTGGCGCTGCATATCCATGCCGGCGCCGCCCATCCCACGCCCCTTGCCACCTGGGGCTATTACGAGGACTGGGCGTTGCTGCCGTGGCGGGTCTCGCATGGCGAAGCGCTGGCCGGCCTAGTGACCTACCAGTTCCTCCATGCCGATTACTGGCATCTCGGCGCCAACATGCTGATCCTGTGGATCTACGGCGACAACCTGGAAGAGGCGCTGGGCCGCCTCGGGTTCCTCATGTTCTATCTGGCCGGCGGGGTTCTGGCCGGTCTCGCGCAATGGGCGGTGGCGCCCTGGTCGCTGGAACCGGTGCTGGGCGCCTCTGGCGCGATTGCCGCGGTGATGGGCGGCTATCTGCTGCTTTGGCCCAGGGCGCGGATCGATGTCCTGATCTTTCTCATCGTCTATGCCCGCGTCGTCACCGTCAGCGTCTGGATCATCATGGCGCTGTGGCTGGTCGTGCAGGTGCTGGGCGGGCTGGGGCTGGACGCGGCGGGTGCGAATGTCGCCTATGCCGCGCATCTGGGCGGCTTTGCCGCCGGGCTGGCCCTGGCGCTGCCCCTGTGGATCAGGCGCGGCGGGACGGCGGGCTGGCAGGAAAGCCAGGGCCATCCGCCGCATCCGCCCAGTTTCAGCCGCCGCCCCGCCCGCAACGGCGGCAGCCCATGGGGTTGACCGACCTCAGCCCGCGATCTGCGTGCCGCGTTCCGGCCGCGCACGGATGATCCTGGCGAATTTCTCGAAGATGTCGGCATTGGCGGCGATCACCTCGCCATCCTCGAGCGGGTTGCGCCCCAGCAGGATCGGCCCGACGAAACCGCCGGCCTCGGTCACGATCACGGTGCCGGCGGCGATGTCCCAGGCATGGATCTCGCGTTCCCAATAGCCCTCATACCGCCCCGCCGCGACATAGGCGAGGTCGAGCGCCGCCGAGCCGAACCGCCGCACGCCGGCGCATTCCGGCATCAGCCGGGCCAGATCCTGCAGCGTCGCCGGCAGGGTGCGCTTGCCGGCAAAGGGCACGCCGGTGGCAAAGATCGATTCGATCAGCCGCGTGCGGCCCGAGACGCGGAGGCGGGTGCCGTTGACCCAGGCGCCCTCGCCCTTTTCGGCGTGGAACATCTCGTCCTTGACCGGATCGTAGATCACCCCCGCCGTGACCACGCCCTTGTGTTCAAGGGCGATCGACACCGCCCAATGCGGCAGGCCGTGCAGGAAATTGGTGGTGCCGTCGAGCGGATCGACGATCCAGCGCCGCGTCGGATCCTCGCCCTCGACCAGACCGCCCTCCTCGCCAAGGAATCCGTAGGACGGCCGCGCCTCTTTCAGCCCGTCGCGGATCGTCTCTTCGGCCTTGCGATCGGCGCGGCTGACGAAATCGCCCGGCCCCTTGGTCGAGACCTGCAATTGCTCGACTTCGGTGAAATCCTTGAGCAACTGCTTCCCCGCCTTGCGGGCAACCTTCATCATGACGTTGAGATTGGCGCTGAAGGCCATGGCGGGCACCTTGAAAGAGCGGGATCAGGCGCCGCGTATAGGCCCGCCCGCGAGGCCGGGCAAGCAGAATGCGGGCCGGTTCAGTCACAGGTCACAAGCCGGGTGATCGCCTCGGCCCGTTCAGCCAGCGTCTCGGGCGCCATGGGCACGCCGTCTGCCGTGATCGGCGGCACGCCGTTGCCGGTCAGGAAAAACTGCGCCATCTCGCCCCGGATGGCAAAGTTGATGTTCTGGGGAATGTCGCCGGTCAGATCCTGCACGGCGCCGGCATCCAGTTTTGACACCACGACGCCGACCACAGTGCCCTGCGCCGACAGGACGGGGCCACCCGAGTTGCCGGGCTGCACCGGCGCCGAAATCTGCATGCGGGTCATGTCACCGCCCAGACCGCGCTCTGCCGTGACCGAGCCGCGGGTGACGTTCAGATCCTCAAGCAGGCCCTGCAGCGGATAGCCGGATACAAGGATATCGGCATTCAACCGGGCGGGAGCGGACGCAAACACGGCGAATTCGGGCGGGACGATGCCGGTCGACAAGAGCGCGAGGTCAAAGGTCTCGTCCTCGGCCAGCACGCTTGCATCGTGCCCGTCGACTTGTACCCGGGCGCAGCCTTCGACGACATGGCGGTTGGTCAGCACATGCCCTGCGGCCGAGACGAAGAACCCGGTGCCGGTGGCGGCGGGGCCGTCAGGCGGCGGCGCGGACGGCGTCGTGCCGCTAGCGGCAAGGCTGTCAGCGCCGCCGGGTTGCGCCGCAATTACCGCGCGCAGGCTGGCGATGCCACGATCCAGCGTTCCGCCGGCCGGCACCAGGATCGGCACCGCGCGACCGCGGGCGATGCTGCCGGCCACGGCATCCAGATAGGCCCCATCGCCGGGGCCGACCGACAGCATGATCGTGGACCAGATCCCGCCGGTGAATTCGGAGCGGGTGTAAAGGGTCACGCCGGCCCGGTCGGTGGCAGAGGTGACATAGCGGTCATTGCGGCGGACCGTATAGGGGGCAGCGCCGCCGGCCTGCGCGGCGGTAAAGTCGTGCAGGCGCAGCATCTGGCGCGCATCGCCGATGGTCAGCGAATAGGCCAGGCTTGACGACAGATGTTCAAAGTTCACGAAGTCGCGCGACGGGCTGCCGTCAGTCATGCTCCACCGCGGCACAAGAAGCGACAGATCCAGTACCTCGAACCACACCTGCGCCCAGCCGTCGCGGTCAAATCGTTCCTGCGTATCGAGGGCCAGAACCACCGCCAGCCAGTTTTCCGGAGCGCCGGTCACGCCGTTGTGGCGTGCATAGGCGTCCAGCGCCTGCTGGCTGCGAGCGCCCCAGTCGCCATCGAGAAGCCCGTTGTATTCGCCGGCCAGCGCCAGACCCGCCTGCAGAAAGCGCCGTTCGTCCCACGACAGGCGCGTGGCATCGAACCGTTGGTAAAGCTCCCAGGATTCGAACGCCGCGACCTTTGCCGGGGCGACACACACCCAGGTCGCAAGAACGACAAGCAGGCAACGGATGCAGGCCATGGCGGCACCTCCTGCTTCGCAGCATATCATGGCAGCGGGCGGCCTGATGACGTTTTCAGGGCGGAACCGGCGTGATTTCGGGGCGGCGTGCCGTGGGTTTTCCCGCCCCCGGTCGCGCGGGCGAAACCCGCGACCGGCCCCTACCCCCGCTGCAGCTTTACCGCCTCTTGCCGGGCGAGGCGGATGAGATGGGCCATGAAGGGCTTGGTCGTGTCCTCTGACCGGGTGGCCGCATAGAGCCTTCGGGTGATGCCCCTGCCCGTCAGCGGCCGGGTGACGTAATCGGAATTGAAGCGCACCTGCCGCACCACCCAGTCGGGCAGCACCGCGACGCCGCGGTTCGACGCCACCAGGAGCAGGATCATCGCCGTCAGTTCGACCTGCCGCACCGCCGCCGGTTCCACCTTGGCCGGCGTCAGAAGCTGCGAGAATATGTCAAGCCGCGCCCGATCGACAGGATAGGTGATAAGGGTCTGGCCGCGGAAATCCTCGGCCTCGATCGTCTCTTTCGCCGCCAGCGGGTTCTGGGCCGAGGCGACGAACACCGCGTCATAGTCGAACAGCGGGGTGAAATCGGTGTCGGGCAGCGCCTCGGGGTCGGAGGAGACGACCAGATCGACCTCTTCCCGCCTGAGCGCCGGCATCGCGTCAAAGGCCAGGCCGGGGCGGATGTCGATATCGACCTCGGGCCAGGCCTTGCGAAAGGATTCGAGCACCGGGAACAGCCATTCGAAACAGGCATGGCATTCGATGGCGATATGCAGGCGCCCGGCCTTGCCGGCGATCAGCCCGGCGAATTCCTCTTCCAACGCGGCGACGCGGGGCAGGATTTCCTCGGCCGCGGCCAGAAGTTTCAGCCCGGCGGGCGACAGGCGCAGGGGTTTCGCGCGGCGCACGAACAGCTCGACCCCGGCCTGTTCCTCGATTCCCTTGATCTGATGGGACAGCGCCGACTGGGTCATGTTCAGCACGTTCGCCGCGCGGGCAAGGCCCCCGGTGTCGTGGATCGCCTTGATCGTCCGCAGATGGCGGAACTCGATATACATGAACAAACCTCAAGATCGTCGTGACGATTATGAATTTGTCTCACGCCGCACTGCATGAAACAAGGGGCCGTCAATGAAAGGTCCGCCATGCCCAGCCCCACGCTCAGCTTCGAGTTTTTCCCGCCCAAGAACCTCGAAGGGTCGTTCCGGCTGTGGGATTGCGTCAATACCTTCGGCCCGCTGGAACCCGAATTCGTTTCCGTCACCTATGGCGCCGGTGGCACCACGCGGCAGCTGACGCACGAGGCGGTGGCGACGATCCACAAGACCAGCGGGCTGCGCGTCGCGGCGCATCTGACCTGCGTTTCGGCCAGCCGCGAGGAAACCCTTGCCATCGCCGACAGCTATGCCGCCGCCGGCGTCACCGACATCGTGGCGCTGCGTGGCGACCCGCCCAAGGGCTCGGGCGGCTTCACCCCGCATCCCGAGGGCTTCTCCGGCTCGGTCGACTTGATCGAGGCGCTGGCCGCCACCGGCCGCTTCACCATCCGCGTCGGTGCCTATCCGGAAAAGCACCCCGAGGCGACGGACCAGCAGGCCGACATCGACCATCTCAAGCGCAAGATCGACGCCGGCGCCAGCGCCGCCATCACCCAGTTCTTCTTTCAGGCCGAGACCTTTTTCCGCTTCCGCGATGCCTGCGTGAAGGCCGGGATCAATGCGCCGATCCTGCCCGGCATCCTGCCGGTGGAAAACTGGAACGGCGCCCGCAAATTCGCCGCCGCCTGTGGCGCACATGTGCCGCCGACGCTGGCGCAGGCGTTCGACAATGCCGCGGCGACAGGGACGAGCGAATTGCTTGCCACCGCGGTCGCCACCCAGCTGTGCGACAACCTGCTGCAGGGCGGCGTGGACCACCTGCATTTCTACACGCTGAACCGGCCCGAACTGACCCGCGACATCTGCCATGCGCTGGGCATCACGCCGCGCGCGCGTCTGCAACAGGTCGCCTGAGGTTTCCCCACCTGTGACCCCCGGATGGCGCCCTGCCATCCGGGGCATTTTTTCAGGTCACAGGTTACAGGGCGCTGACCGTCACCTCGCGCCGCTCGCCATAGCCGTTGAAGCGGGTGGTGACGCCGTTGAGATAGGCGCCGGTGGACCGGAAGATCAGCCAGTCCCCCTCTGCCAGATCGGCCGGCAGCGGGGTTTCCCCGACCAGCCGGTCAAGGCTGTCGCAGGTCGGGCCAAAGACGACGCGCGGCCCCTCGGCGCCATGGCGCAGGCTGCCGTCCGGCGCCAGCGCGACAAAGGCGGGCACGCCCATCGACGGAAACTCGGACAGCCCGCCATAGATGCCGTCCTCAAGATAGCAGCGCCCGGTCCGCAGGGATTTCACCCGCACGGCGTAGCAGAAGGCATCGGCGACCAGCCCCCGCCCAGGTTCGCAGATCAAGAGCGGCCGGTGGTCAAAGGCATCGGCCGCCCGGTCGATCGCGGCGAAGAACGGCGTCAGATCCACCGGCCGGCCATCGCGGCCGGCGGGAAAGCCGCCGCCGACATTCAGCCGGCCGATGCGGACGCCGGCGCTGCTGGCGATCCCGGCCGCGGTACGGATGTAGCGGTCCCAGGCCATGGGATCGGTGCATTGCGTGCCGACATGGAAGGTCAGCGCCGGGACCAGCCCCGCCGCCGCGACCCGACCCAGCAGGTCCACCGCCGCCTCGGGCTCGGCCCCGAATTTCGACCCGAAGTTATAGGCGGCTCCGGCGACCGGCAGGCGGAACCGCACCGCGATTTCCGTGCCCTCGGGCAGGCCGGCGGCAAGAAGCTTGTCCAGTTCGCCGGCATCATCGACCGACCACGACACCACCCCGCCGGCGATGCCGGCGCGGATTTCTGCCGTGCTGCGCACCGGGTTGTTATAGTGCAGGGCAAGGCCCGGCGCGGTGGCGCGGACCAGCGCGATCTCGTCCGGGCTGGCCACGTCAAAGCCGTGCAGGCCCTGCGCCGCCAGTTGCGCGATGACATGCGGCGACGGATTGGCCTTGACCGCAAAGGTCACCAGCCCCGGAAAGCCGCCAAGGAACGCCTGCAACCGCGTCTGAAGCACGGCCGGCGCAAAGAACTGCACCGGCAGGTCGGGGGCGTGCTGGAGCAGCCAGCTTGCGGGCGTCTCTGCCATCACCGGGGTCTGCAGCATCCGTCACCTCCTGTTGTCGCGGACAGTATGTCGCAGGACTATGTCGGATCGTCCGGGCACTCTGCGCGAAAGGACTCGTCATGCGGGCAGATTGCCGATAGTTTCGGCACCATGCCCGAGCTTGACGATACCGACCGCCAGATCATTGCCCTCCTGTCCACCAATGCGCGGATGCCGGTGGCGAAACTCGCCCAGAAACTGGGGCTGGCGCGGACCACCGCGCAGGCACGGCTCGACCGGCTGGAACGCACCGGCGTGATCGCCGGCTATACCCTGCGGCTGTCCGAGGATGCCCTGCGCGGCCAGATCCGCGCGACGGTGCTGGTGCATATCACCCCTTCGGCGCAGACCGCCGTGCTGGGCCAGTTGCGCCGGCTGACCGCGGTGGAACGGGTGCATACCACTTCGGGCCGCTTCGACCTGGCCTGCCAGTTGCGGGCGGGATCGACCGGGGAACTCGACCACACGCTTGATTCCATCGGCGAGATCGAGGGCGTGGTGGCGATGGAAACCCTCGTGCACCTGTCCACCAGGATCGACCGCGCCGTCTGAGACGCCCCTCCGCTAGAGGGCGTCTTCATTTAGGCGAGCCAGGCCATTGCGCATGCGAGTGAGACG
>CAZIOT010000023.1:0-49212 GCA_964540965.1 uncultured Rubellimicrobium sp.
CTTGAATCAGAACTCACGGCAACGGGGAATCCCCTAAATGAAGACGCCCTCTAGCCACAGAGGGTCGACGCGAGACTGGACCTACACCACGATCAACGCACGGATCGAGTCGGTCGAGACCGCCCGCAGCTACCGCAACGCCTGCCGGCCGGTGCGGCATAGAGTTCCGCCACGCCGTAGCTGTGCTTGATCAGGTTCGGCCGGGCGGTGTCCTGCGGCCGGGTGTCGGTTTCGCCGACCCATTGCGCGCCGCGGTTGCCGGTCGAATAGAGCCGCTCGTAGGTGTTGCCGCCGATGCCGACCACCTCGGCCAGCGCCCGCAGCGGCGACACATCGGCCAACATGTCGCGGATCGACAGGTCCACGGTCGGCAGGATGAAGTATGCGCCCTCGGGATCGCTGGCGCTGGTTGCGGCCTTGATCTCGGTATCGTTGCCAGTGCGCACGAAGCTGGCCAGCGCCTTGCGCTCAGCCGCGTCATCGGGCTTGGCGGGCGTGGTGGCGCCGCGGTTCACCTTGGCTTCCAGACCGTCGATCCGGGCGACCAGCGCCGCGGTGTCGGTCTTCGTTTCCAGATCGGCGACCTTCGCCGCCAGCGCGGCAACGTCCGCGCCCTTGTCGCCTTCGGGCATGTCGCCCTCCTTGTGCTTGACAGAGAGAACCCGCGCCCGGTCGGACATGGGGTTGCGAACGACGCTGATTTCCACCAGCACCACTTCCTGAAGGACGCGAACGCCGTCCGCCTCCTTCGCCGTCTTCGTGGCGACATAGCCGATGGACAGGCCACCGGCCTTGCCGGCCATCACATCGGCATAGGCCGCCGCACCGGCCGCGCTCGACAGGTCGAACCGGCCCTTGACCCGCAGGCCCATGTCGTCTTCGGTCACTTCTTCCCAGGCCCCGATCACAGGGCCGGTGTGTTCGGCGAACATGTTCGTGATGATCAGGAGGGAGTTTCTCCATGGAGGCTACATTGGAGGTTCTCCCGGTTGGCGGCCGAGGCCGTCGGAACCGGAAGTGGCCAGATGAGGTGAAGGCGCGGGTCGTGGCGGAAACGCTGAAGCCTGAGGCATCGGTGAACGAGGTCGCGCGCCGGCACGGGGTGCCGGCGAACCATGTATAATCGTGGCGGACGCTGGCGCGGAAAGGACGGCTGGTGCTGCCCGCGCCGGAAGATCCCGTAGAGTTCGCGACGTTGATGCTGGGCCCGGTCGAGGAGCCGCCCGCTTTCGTCGTGCGGCCTGTGGCGGACAGGGCCGAGATCGTCGTCGGTGCCGTGACCATCCGCCTGGAAGCCGGGGCCTCGGCAGATCGGATAGCATCGGTAGCCCGCGCGCTGACGGCTGGCACATGATCTTCCCGTCGAACCGGGTTCGGATCATGGTCGCGACGAAAGCGATCGACTTCCGGAAGGGTCATGACGTGCTGGCCGCGCTGGTGGCCATAACCTCCCGCTGCGCATCATTCCCAACATGCTATGCCACCGAACTGAGCTCGAACGCGATCCTTAAGTGGTGCGCCGAACACAAGATAGAATGGCATTACATCGCACCGGGCAAACCGATGCAGAATGGCTTCGTCGAAAGTTTCAACGGCCGGATGCGGGACGAGTTTCTGAACGAGACCCTGTTCCGGAACCTGGCCCATGCCCGCGAGCTCATCGCCGACTGGGTCACCGGCTACAACACCGCGCGGCCTCACTCGGCCCTCGGCTACGAGATCCCCGCAGGCTTTGCCCTGCACCTGACCACCGCAATCGACCGACCCGGCTCGCACGCGATGAAGGTTCCGCGCGCCGGGCGATTGCTAAACCCGCGCCGAAGGGCGTAAACAACCTACCGGCTCCGGTGGTGGCTGGATGGAAGACCGTGGCAGGTCACCGTGAATGCTGCCGAGGCACTTTCGCAAGTGATCCTCCAGTTCTGGGGTGCGCAGACGAACCGGGAAGCGCCGATGAGCGATACCCGAGGGATTGTCGAGCATCTGGCGAAGAAGCTTCTGATCGTCATGTCGGATGACGAGGGACGCTTCATCACGCCGAGGATGATCGACATTCAGACAAGAGATTCCTAAACCGCCCCCGCCCGGCGGGTGATAGGCGTGGCGGCCGGTTTCGGGCCCTGTCGATGGGGCGGATCCTCGAATGGCTTCTGCGTCCGGATCTGCCGGCGGAACCGGCTGGGGGGAATGGCGGACCAGCGCTGGAAGGCGTGCGAGAAGCTGGCGAGGTCATTGTACCCCAGCGTCCATGCGACATTCATCAATGGCACCTCCGTGAAAGCCAGCAGGTGGATCGCCTGCTTGCGCCGGCAATCCTCGGCCAGTCCGCGAAAGGTCACCCCGGCCTCGCCCAGCCGCCGCTGGAGCGTCCGCGACGTCATCCCGAGTTCGCGCGCGACATCCTCGAGCGTCGCCGGGCTGCGCAGGTTGCGGGACAGGATCGACAGGACGGTTTCGCGCAGATGGTCGTCCGCCTGTTCGGTCTGCATCATCGAAGCGGCGCCTTCGACATGGACGCGATGCAGCACGGGATTGGCATTGCGCAGGGGAAGTTCGCTCATCCTGTCTTCCCACTGCAACACCATCCGGTCGGCATTCCACCGCAGGGGCAGGTCGGGCAACTGGCCGGGATCGAATTCCTCGCGCTGGAAGGGCAGGCTTATGGTGCTGAAGGCAAACGCGTCGCCCACCATTTCAGGGTAGATCCGGCAGGCGCAGCCGCACGAGACGATCAGCGCAAGGTCGCGCAGGTCGGGAGGGACGGTCGAGGCGTCGAACTCTACCCCGATCAGCCGGTTGCTGAACAGGATCGGCTTGACGCGGATGCCGTGGTACCCGAACAGCGACGCATCGCCGCCAGTCAGCATGACCCGCAGGTTCGGCGCTGTCATCATCACCAGCGCATAGGGACCAAAGGCCGCGATGGAATAGTCCATCCCCATCCGGAACCACATCGTCGGCTTTCTGCCTGTCAGGGCAAGGAAGGCGCGCTGGAACGTGCGCTCCTGACCCCGGGACACGCGACGGTCAAGGTCGGCCTCGTTCGGATCAAGACCCGCGACCGCAAAAGCGGGCGTGGGATCAAGGCCTTGCAGCTCAAGCGTGTGCCGCATGATCCGGATACTGCTGTCCGGTAGTATCTGTTCAGGCGCGCGGGCGGCTTTCAAAGGGCGATCCCCCGGGACAATCGATTGTCGTCTCAAGACAAGTATTTGACATGTTCGATCATATCCATGGTTTCCCTTAGGTCATAGCATCAATTGCGGATAAAGGGGGGAGGACCCTGAATCCGGCAGGAGGCACTTCGCAAGATGATGAAACATCAGGGTTTTCGAACCTTTTGGTGAGGTCTTTCGGCGCCCCGGCGGGCGCAGGGCAAGTTTCCGGTTCTGGTGTGAAACATAGTTTCGTGGCGTGTCGGCACATTCACCTGCCGCAGGCCATGACGCGAGCGAAGACTGAGGGGCGACGCGGAACACGTTCCGCGCGACGGGAATCCTTACGACTTCCAGGAGGAGAGTATGAGCGAAGACATGTTGGAGATCGGCGCCGACCGCGAACCGATCGCGGACAAGGCACGGCCGCGGGTCAGCCGCAGGAACTTTCTGCAGATCGCCGGAGCGGGTGCCGCAACGGCCGGCGCAATCATAAGTTCGGCCCGCGTGGCGATGGCCGGCAACGGCTGGACCGTGGGGCTGGAAGGTGTGCCCGACGAACGCGTGATGTGGATGTACCGCACCATGCTCAAGTCGCGCTGGTGGGAAGAAGAGATGAAGGAGGCGTTCCTTGCGGGGAATGACGGCCTTTATGGCGCCTTCCACATCGCGATCGGGGAAGAGGCCTGTTCGACCGGCGTGATGGCGGCCCTGAACGAGGATGACTACATCGCCTCGAACCACCGCGGGCACAGCCACCTGATCGCCAAGGGCGGCGATCTGGCCAAGATGTCGGCCGAGCTGTTCTTCAAGGAAACCGGCTACAACCGGGGCTTTGGCGGCTCGATGCACATCACCGATGTGTCCAAGGGCATCCTCGGCATGAACGGCATCATCGGGGCGCAATACCTGTTCGCCTCGGGTGCCGCCTATTCGGCCAAGGTGCGCGGGTCGGGGCAGGTGGCGGTTGCCTTCGGCGGTGACGGGTCGGTCAACAACGGCTGGTACTATTCCGGCCTTCGCAACGCCGCCCTGTACAAGCTGCCGATGATCGCGGTGGTCGAAAACAACGGCTACCAGATGTCGATGCCGCAACAGCGGACCAACAACCTCATCAACCTGCACGAATTCGGTGCGGGGCTGAACATCGCGCACGAGGCGGTGAACGGCATGGATGTGATGGCGGTCTATGCGGTGGCCAAGCGGGCGGTTGAACGGGCGCGGACCGAAAGCCTTCCGACCCTGATCGAATGCAAGACCTACCGCTACTATGACCATGCCGGCCTTGCCGGAGCCCGCGCGGGCGAACTGGGGGCCTTCGGCCTGCCCTACCGGGCGGATGCCGAGGTGCGCGCCTGGATCGCCGAGGATCCGATCCCCAAGCTGCGGCGCCAGATGGTTGCCAACGCGCTCATCACCGAGGCGCAGGCCGACGAAATCGAGGCCGAGGTGCGGCAAGAGGTGCTCGCTTCCCTCGAATTCGCCCGCTCGTCGCCGGCACCCACCCCCGAGGCGGGCCTGGAACATGTCTTTGCCGGCATGTCCGTTTCCCCGTCGCAATTCATCAGCTGAGCGCAGAGGGAGGACAGATAAATGGTCAACAAGCCCAGCAACTTTGCAATGCTCGAAGCGCTTCAGGCGGCGATGCGCGAAGACCCGCACATGACGATGCTGTACGAATACCAGCGGCCGGTTGCCGCCGGCCCCTTGGGCAATGTCATCGACCTTTACGAGGAATTCGGTGACCTGCGCATCCCCGACTGGGGGCCGATCGACGAGGAATGGCATGTGGGCGGCGCCGCCGGCATTGCCATGACCGGCGTCAAGGCGATTGCGCGGGTCCCGTCGATGTGCACGACCCGCTGCTTTGAACTGGTGTTCAACCAGGTCGGAAAGCTGCGGCACATGACCGGCGGGCAGGTGAACATGCCGCTGGTGATCTGGCAGGACGCAGCGGGGCGCTGGCCTGGCGGCGCCGGCCAGCACGCCGATGCGGGGCAGGAGGCGCTTTATGCCTCGATCCCGGGCATCAAGGTGGTGGTTCCGTCAAACCCCTATGATGCCAAGGGGTTGCTCAAGGCCGCGCTGGATGATGGCGACCCGGTCATCATCTTCCACTATCCCGCGATCGACGGCAATCCGACCGACGTGCCGGACGAGGCCTATACCGTTCCCATCGGCGAGGCCGCGATCCGGCAAGAGGGCACCGACCTTACGCTGGTGGGGTACGGCCCGGCGGCGGTCGAGATCCAGCGTGCCCTTCCGGGCCTTGTCGAGGCCGGGATCAGCGCCGAGGTGATCGACCCCCGCACGATCAAGCCGATGCCCATCGACGCGATCATCGCATCGGTGCGCAAGACGCAGCGGCTTCTGGTCGTCGACCACGGGCATGAAACGCTGGGCACCGCGGCCGAGATCATTGCCCGCGTCGCCATTGCCGTGCCGGGAGCGCGCTTTGCGCGGTCGACCTTCCCCGATGCGCCGCCGCCGGGCGCCCGCGAGATGATCTCGTGGATGACCCCGGATGCGCCCAAGATCGTCGAGGCCGCCCGCGTGATGGTTGCTGCCTGAGCAACGCCGACCCAAAGCAGCGGACGCGCGGCCTTGCCGCGCGTCCGCGTCCCGCGCCGGCACAGCGGCCGGTGCCAGACCAAAGCCAAAGGGTGATATCCATGCCTAACCTGACAGCCGATCCGTCGCACGGGACCTGTCCCGATTGCGGGAACGCCATGCGCAACAGCATCTGCCAATTGCCGATGTGGCTGGGTGCAGAACTGAACCTGATCGAGAATGTTCCCGTCAGCGTCTGTGATTCCTGCAATTCGCAGTACTTTGCCCCCGATGTCGAGGCGGCGATCCGGGCCCTGGTCGCGACGGGCTTTCCCGACCGTCTGGCTCTTCGCCAGGTCGTGGTGCCGGTCTTTGCACTCGACAGCTTTCTTGCCGCGGCCCATCGCAAGGTAGCGGCGGAATGAGGTACGGCGTTCTTGTTGCCGCCATGCTCGCCCTTCCCTTTGGCGGGATTCCGGCCGTGGCGCAGGATCTGGACATCGAGGCCGTGTTCAACTGTTCGCCCGACGGCCCGATAGGCGACCAGACCCCCGAGCAATGCCTGATGGCCCGCGGGATTCTGCTGAACAACTGCACCTCGTGCCACAGCTTCGTGCCGATCGTGAAGGCGCAGAAGAACGAGGCGGCCTGGACCTCGCTACTGACGGCGCACCGGGAAAGGGTGCTGCATGTCAGCGACGCGGATTTCCAGCTTCTCGAGGATTTCCTGCGCTCGCATTACAACGAGACCGAGCCGGTACCCCAACTCCCCCCCGCGCTCGAGGCGCTCAGCACGAACCAGCCGGCATGAGGGCAAAGATGAAGATCGCCCCGATCCTGCCGGCAGTTCTGGCGCTTGCCCTTGGGGGGGTGGCGCCGGTTGCGCAGGCGCAGCAGCTCGACCTTGACGAGGTGTTCCGCTGTTCCGGGGAAACCGTCGGCCCGGAGCAGTGCCTGGCCGCGCGCGAGGTCATCCTGAACAATTGCACGACCTGCCACACCTTCGTGCCCATCGTGATGCAACCCTTCGACGGCGACGGCTGGCGCGGGCTGCTGGTCCGGCATGTCGAGAACGGGCGCGTGTCGCAATTGTCGGACGGCGATGTCGAAAACCTGCGCCTCTATCTGGCCGAGAATTTCAACGGCGACCTGCCGCCGCCTGACCTGCCTCCGGCCTTGCTGGAAACCTGGACCTCGTACTGACGGCTCGCCCGCAGCCCGGGACCGTCATTCCGGGCTGCGCAGACAGTAAAGCGGACGGCAAGACCGATGCTGCCAAATTCCCTTGGCTTTCTGGCCTTTTTCGGTGCGGTGGCACTGGTCCACTATGCCTTGCCACGCCGCCACCGCTGGTGGCTTTTGCTGGCGGCCAGCCTGTATTTCTATTCAAGCTTTGATCCCCGATACCTGCTGCTTCTGGCGTGGTGCACGCTGGCCGCCTGGGGCGCCGCGATCATGATCGAAAGGTCGCGCGCGCGTCTCTGGCTGGTCGCCGGTGTGCTGGCGCAACTCGCGGTGCTGGTCCTTTTCAAATACGCGGACTTCCTGGTGGGGCTGGCCGAGCCGGTGCTGGCCCCGATCCTTGCCGCGCAAGAGGCGCTGGCCCTTCCCCGGCTGGGCTGGCTTTTGCCGGCCGGGCTGTCGTTCTATGTCTTTTCCTGCATCAGCTATGTCGTGGACGTCTGGCGCGGCACCCAGCCGGCCGAGCGGCATCTGGGGCATCTTGCCCTCTTCGTGTCGTTCTTTCCCAAGCTGATCGCCGGCCCGATCGAACGCGCCCCCGACCTTCTGCCGCAGATCAAGGCAGGCGCGGCCTTTGTGCAGCCGCATGTGATTTTCGGACTCCAGCTTCTGCTGTGGGGGCTGATCAAGAAGGTGGTCATAGCCGACGGGCTTGTCGATTTTGTCGATGCCGGCTTCTCCACGCCCGATTTCCAGTCGCCGGTCACCGTGCTGATCGGCGTCTATTTCTATGCCTTCCAGATCTACTGCGATTTCTCTGGCTATTCGGACATGGCCATCGGCATGGCCGCCATCCTGGGCTTCCGCTTTCGCGAGAATTTCCGCCGTCCCTATCTCTCGCGCAACATCGCCGAATTCTGGTCGCGCCGCTGGCATATCTCTCTGTCGCGCTGGTTTCGCGACTATCTCTACATCCCGCTGGGCGGCAGCCGGGTCGCCCCCTGGCGGCAGTATCTGAATGTCATGATCATCTTCGCGGTCAGCGGGCTTTGGCATGGCGCGGCGCTGACCTTTGTGGTCTGGGGTGTGCTGAACGGTGCCTTTCAGGTTCTGTGGCAATTGTGCCGCCCGCTGATCGCCCGGATCGCGGCGGTGTTGCCGGCGGGGCTGTTTGCGGCCCTGTCGGTCCTTCTGACCTTCCATCTTGTCCTTGTGACCTGGGTGTTCTTCCGGGCCGAGGATATGCCCACCGCGCTCGCCGTGTTGCAGCGCATCGGGGGCAGTCTGCCCGCGCTTCCCGGCCTATTGGCGTCGTTCAGCTACACGCCCGCCTTCTGGCTGTCGCTGTCGCTGATCCTGGGCCTGCTGCTGGTCGAATGGCTGCACGAACGGCATCCGGTTGAGGGCTGGCTGCCGGAATGGCCGGCCGTCCTGCGCTGGAGCCTGTATTATGCCGGGCTGGGGCTTTTGGTCCTGGTCGGGCACTGGGGGTCAAGCGCCTTTGTCTACATGCAGTTCTAGGACCCGCCGATGACCACACGGACCGATCCTTCGCGCGACCTGACCGGGGCCGGTATCGCAGCGGGGTTTCTGGCGCGGGCCGCGCTGTTCATTGCAATCGGCCTTGCCCTTTACATCCTGCTGCTGATCCTTGCCGAACGGCAGGTCCGCGCGACCGGAGAGCGCAATCCCCTGTTCCAGATCACGGCGCTGGCGCCGGACAGTGATGTGCTGGTCCTTGGCGCCTCGCATGCCATGCCGCTCGGGTTCGAGGGGATCGGCGCGGCTCTGGACGAGGCATCGGGCCGCACGGTGACGACCCTTGCCATCGAGGGCGGCGGAATTGTCCCGGCGGCCTTTCTGCTCGACACCGCCCTCAGGCGCACGCGGCCGCAGACGGTGGTCTATGTGGTCGACAGTTTCGCCTTCCTGTCGCGGCAATGGAACGAAGACCGGCTGAACGATCAGGAGCTTTTCGCACGCGCGCCATTTGATGGCGACGTCCTGTTCGCCGCGGTGGCCGATGCCGCGGCCCGGCCGGTCCTGCCGTGGTATCTGAGCGGTTTCGACAAGGTGAACCGCCTGCTCTGGCCGGCGCCGGACCGGTCCGAGGCGGAATTGACCAAATTTGACCGCACCTATCGTGAAAACCCCCGGATCGACGACCAGCGCGTCGCCTATCTGTTCCCCGATGCCCCGGCCGAGTTGACCGGCCGGTATCTGGCCCGGCTCGATGCCATGATCGGCGCGGCGCAGGATGCCGGAGCGGAAGTCGTGCTGCTGCTCATGCCCGCCCCGACGCGCTACCGCGACCGGCTGCCGCCCGCGCATGACGCGGTCATGGCCGGTGTTGCCGAGATTGCGGCACAGCGGGGAGTTACCATCGCCGACCATTCGGGTCTGCTGCAAGCCGACGAGAACTACTACGACACCGACCACCTCAACCGCACCGGGGCCACGGCCTATGTCAGCGGCCCGCTGGCCGAACTTCTGGAACGGCCGGACCCGGAAGGCGCCGCTGGACCCTGATCCTTGCGATGTTCGGCTGACCGCCAACGCCCTCGGATTCCGATGATGGCGCGATTCCTCGCAAGCCCGCGATGTTCAGCATACGAATGGGGGAAGCGCGGGGGGGGGGGCGGAAATTTCCGATGCAGAAATTTCCAGAAAGAAAATGGGTTTACAAGAAAATCATGGCGGAGAGGGTGGGATTCGAACCCACGGTGGGCTTGCACCCACTCCGGTTTTCGAGACCGGCGCGATCGACCACTCCGCCACCTCTCCGTGAGCGCGGCATTTAGTCGGCGTCGGGGCGGGCTGCAAGAGTGAAAGTGCGACCGGGCGACAGCGGGCAAACCGCTGTGTCGTTGTGGCTTTCGGGCGGGGGGTGCCGGACCTCCGGCTTTCCGTCTTGGGTCCGGCGCCGCCCATGTGGGGGGTCACAGGGCAGGGGGCCCGCGCCCGCGCCGCCTGATGCCGCAAAGCCCCGCGCGCCGATCTTCCCGCGCCGCCGCATCCGGGCTACAGTCGCGGACGGTCCGGTTGCCACCCCCGGTGGCCGGTGTTTCCGGAAAGGCCGCTTGATGTTTCTCCGTCCCGCCCGCCTGTTTGGCGCCCTCGCGCTGGCCGCCACCCTTGCCACCCCGCTTGCGGCGCAGGAGGCCGGCGGTGTCGATGAGCTTTATGACGCGTTGCGGATCGACGAGCTGATCGCCGTCATGGGCGAGGAGGGGCTGGCCTATGGCGAGACCATCGCCACCGACATGCTGGGCGGCGCCGATGCCGACTGGGATGCCGTCGTGGCCGACCTCTACGCGCCCGGCCGGCTAGAGGCCGCGGTGCGCGCCGGGCTGGAAAGCGCGCTGGCAGAGGCCGATCTGGCCCCGGCCATCGCCTTTTTCACCTCGGAACCCGGGCAGACCTTCGTCACGCTGGAAATCGCCGCGCGGCGGGCGCTGCTCGACGACGAGGTCGAGCAGGCGGCCAAGGAGGCCGCGGCGCTCGCCATGGCCGACGGCACGCCGCGGTTCCGCATCCTGGAACGCTTTGTCGCCGCGAATGATCTGATCGAGACCAATATCACCGGCTCGATGAACGCCAATTTCGCCTTCTTCGGCGGGCTTGGAGCCGGCGGCGCATTGCCCGACGGCGCGACCGAGGACCAGCTTCTGTCCGACCTATGGGCGCAGGAGCCGGGGATTCGCGCCGATACGGTCGAATGGATCTATACCTTCCTGCTGCTGGCCTATTCCCCTGCCAGCGATGCCGACCTGGAAGCCTATATCGCCTTTTCCGAGACCCAGTCCGGGCGGCAGGTGAACCACGGCCTGTTCACCGCCTTCGATCAGGTCTTTGTGGCGATCAGCCATGCCCTAGGGCTGGCGGCAGCGCGGCAGATGCAGACCGAGCAACTTTAGGCGGCGGGGGGCCGCTACCCGCCATAGACCATCAGCGCCGAGACGAGTGCGCCGGGGTTCGCCTCGTAAAGCCCGCGGTCGCGCTCGAGCTGGATCAGCCGGGCGGGGCGGTCGGCGGCGGGGATGCCGGCAATGTCGAAGGCCTGCGTGACCTCGGCGCTGCCGCCGGTGGCGATGCCGGTCAGGATCGCGGAAAGATTGGTCTTGACGTATAGCTCGACGGCGCCGCGGCGCTGCACATAACCGGGATCGGTGGCGGCGCGGCCGATCTCGAACCCCGGAAACAGCACCGGCAACCCGTTCGAGCCCTGGGTCGCGCAGGCAGAGAGAAACAGGGCGAAAAGCGGTGGCAACAGGCGCATCGGCGGCTCGTTTTGCGGTTGACTTGGCCCGATGTTGCGCAGATAAGCCCGCATCCCGGCAAGGCTTGTGTCCGGGGGCGCGCGGGATTCCGCCAATCGGCCAGGGCCGGCGCGCAGATGAAACTCCGCCCCGCACGGGGCGCGCTGTCCGAGGCGGGGATGACCCCGGCAACACCGGAAACGGGGCCACAGGGCGCGGCAGACAAGGAAGAAGCGATGTTCGCTGTCATCAAGACCGGCGGCAAGCAGTATCGGGTGAACGCGGGCGATGTCCTGCGCGTCGAAAAGCTGCAGGCCGAGGCCGGGGAAACCATCCAGTTCAACGACGTTCTGATTCTGGGCGACAAGATCGGTGCGCCGCTGGTGGCTGGCGCCGCCGTGCAGGCGACCGTGATCGACCAGATCAAGGGCGAAAAGACGATCCATTTCGTCCGCCGCCGCCGCAAGCATTCGTCCAAGCGCACCAAGGGCCACCGCCAGCAGCTGACGCTGGTGCGGGTGACCGAGATCCTCGCCACCGGCGCGGACAAGTCGGGCGTCAAAGCCGCCATCGGCGCGGCCAGCAAGGAATAACACCAGATGGCACACAAGAAAGCCGGCGGTTCCTCCCGCAACGGGCGCGACAGCGCCGGGCGTCGTCTTGGCGTCAAGAAATACGGCGGCGAGGCCGTGATTCCGGGCAATATCATCGTCCGCCAGCGCGGCACCCGCATGTTCCCGGGCGCCGGTGTCGGCATGGGCACCGATCACACGATCTTCGCCACCGTCGAAGGCAATGTGAAGTTCCACAAGGGTCTCAAGGGCCGCACCTTCATTTCCGTGCTCCCCGTCGCGGAGGCGGCCGAGTAACCCGGAACCCCGCAGGGTTCACGAAAAAGGGGGACCGGCCGCAGGGCCGGTCCCCTTTCACATTCCGGTCATGACCATATTTCGGTCAGACAGCGGCCGGGATTTACGGTTCTGTAGTGCGGCGGGTGCAGAAAGGCGCCTGCCGGGGTCGGCCCCGCCGGTTCAGGTGAAGTCGGCGCTCCCGGAGGAGGAGACCATGATGTTGCACGAAGTCGTCGCCCAGGCCGCGATCCCGGCCGAGCGGATCTGCCTGCGGCCGCTGCGCCTGTCGGACGCCGGGCTGATTGCCCATCATGCCGGCGACCTGCGCGTCGCCCGCGGCACCAAGTCGATCCCGCATCCCTATCCGCCCGGCGCCGCCGAACAGCTTGTCGCCCGCGCGCTGGCCGCCGACCGCGGCCGCGACATCTGGGCCATCGACGGCTCGGCCCAGGGCTGGGGCGAGGTGGTGGGGCTGGTGACGCTGACCCGGCTTGACCGCCGGCAGAGCGAGATTTCTTATTGGGTCGCCCCCGCCTTCTGGAACACCGGCATCGCCTCGGAAGCGGTGCGCGCGCTGATCGCCGCCAACCCGCATGGCGCGGCGCAGATCTTTGCCGAGGTGTTTCAGGACAATCCCGGTTCGGCCCGGGTGCTGACCAATTGCGGCTTCGACTATCTGGGCGATGCCGAGGCCTATTCGGTGGCGCGCGCGGCGACGGCGGCGACCTGGACCTATGCGCTGAGGACCGGCGGCTGAGTGGGGAGGTCGGGGGGCTGCTCGCCCCCCGAACCCCCTCGCCAGAGGAGGCCCGCGGGCCTCCTCTGGACTCCTCCGCGGATATTTCCGGACGAAGAATGACCATGGACGATCTGCGCACGGCGCGCCTGCATCTGCGGGCGCCGGTCATGGCCGATGCCGCCGCCCTGGCCGCGGCGCTGGACGATTTCGAGATTTCGAAATGGCTGGCGGTGGTGCCCTATCCCTATGGCCTGGGCGATGCCGAATGGTTCATCGGCGAGGTCATGGCCGGGCGGATGTGCGCCTGGATCATCGACGATGGCGCGCTTGCCGGCGTGATCGGGCTGGACGATGGCGAGCTTGGCTATTGGCTGGCGCGGCGGGCGCAGGGCCGTGGCTATGCCACCGAGGCGGCCGCGGCGGTGGTCGACCGGGCCTTTGCGCAAGGTGCCGAGAGCCTGAGTTCGGGGCATTTCACCGACAATCACCGCTCGGCCCGGGTGCTGGAAAAGCTCGGCTTCCGCCCGACCGGCTTTTGCGAAATGGAGTGCAAGGCGCGCGACGGCCAGTTTCCAAGCCGCCGCATGGCCCTGACCCGCGCCGACCGGCTTGAGCGGCGGGCCGCGATCCGCTAGGGCGGGGGCCTGACAGGAGACGCCGCATGAAGTTCCTCGATCTTGCCAAGGTCACCATCCGCTCGGGCAGCGGCGGGAACGGCTGCATTTCCTTCCGGCGCGAGAAATTCGTCGCCGAGGGCGGGCCCGACGGCGGCGACGGCGGAGACGGCGGCGATGTGATCGCCATTGCGGTCGACGGGCTGAACACGCTCATCGATTTTCGCTATCAGCAGCATTTCTTCGCCAAGAACGGGCAGGGCGGCATGGGCAGCCAGCGCACCGGCGCCGGCGGCGACGACATCGTGCTGAAAGTGCCGGTCGGGACCGAGATCATCGACGAGGACGAGGAAACGATCATCGCCGACCTGACGCAAGTCGGGCAAAAGGTGGTGCTGGCCCGCGGCGGCAACGGCGGCTGGGGCAACCTGCATTTCGTCTCGTCCACCAACCGCGCGCCGCGCCGCGCCAATCCCGGCCAGCCGGGGGTTGAACGCATCGTCTGGCTGCGGCTGAAACTGATCGCCGATGTCGGCCTTCTGGGCCTGCCCAATGCCGGCAAGTCGACCTTCCTTGCCGCGACCTCGAACGCGCGGCCGAAGATCGCGGACTATCCGTTCACCACGCTGATTCCCAATCTGGGTGTCGTCGGCGTCGACAATGTCGAATTCGTCATGGCCGACATTCCGGGCCTGATCGAGGGTGCGTCCGAGGGGCGGGGGCTGGGCGACCAGTTCCTGGGCCATGTCGAACGCTGCGCCGTGCTGGTGCACCTGATCGACGGCACCGGCGGCACCCCGGTCAGGGATTACCGCACCATCATCCGCGAGCTTGAGCTTTATGGCGGCGGGCTGGCCGAAAAGCCGCGCCTTACCGTGTTGAACAAGGTCGATGCGCTGACGCCGAAGGCGCGGGATTTCGCGGTGAAAAAGCTTGAGGATGTGACCGGCGGCAAGGTCTTTGCCATGTCCGGCGCGACCCGCGAGGGCGTGGTCGAGGTTCTGCGCGCGGCGCGGGCGGAAATCGACGCCAACCGCCTGCGCGAACGCAAGGCGGGCGAGGTGGTGCAGCCGTGGCAACCCTGAAAGAGGCCCGCCGGCTGGTGGTCAAGATCGGCTCGGCCCTGCTGGTCGACCGCGATACGGGCCGCCTGCGCGGCGACTGGCTGAAATCGCTGGCCGAGGATGTGGCGCGGCTGCGCGGCCGCGGCGTGCAGGTGATCCTTGTCTCCTCGGGGTCCATTGCGCTTGGCCGCGGCGTGCTGGGTCTGCCCAAGGGGTCGCTGCCCCTGGAACAGTCGCAGGCCGCCGCCGCCGTCGGCCAGATCCGCCTCGCCCGCGCCTATGAGGAGGCGCTGGATCCGCATGGCATCGTCACCGGGCAAGTGCTTGTCACGCTTGAGGATTCCAGCGACCGGCGCCGCTATCTCAATTCCCGTGCCACGATGGAGACGATGCTGGGTCTGGGCGTGGTGCCGATCGTGAACGAGAACGACACCATCGCCACCGATGAAATCCGCTATGGCGACAACGACCGGCTGGCGGCGCAGGTGGCGGTGACGGTGGGCGCCGACCGGCTGGTGCTGTTGTCGGATGTCGACGGGTTCTACAACGGCAACCCGCATCTTGACCCTACGGCGACGCGGTTCGAGGTGGTGGAGCGGATCACGCCCGAGATCGAGGCGATGGCCGGCGACGGCGTGTCGGGCGTCTCGAAGGGCGGGATGATTACCAAACTTCTGGCGGCCAAGATCGCCACCGAAGGCGGCTGCGCCATGGCGATCACGTTAGGATCGCCGCTGAACCCGTTGACCACGCTGGAAAATGGCGCCAACGCCACCTGGTTCTCCGCCACGCTCGACCCCTATCTCGCGCGCAAGCGCTGGATCGGGGCGATGAAGGCCAAGGGCGAGATCGTGGTCGATGCCGGGGCCGAAACCGCCCTGCATCAGGGCAAGAGCCTGCTGCCCGCCGGGATCACCGCGGTGCGCGGCCGTTTCGGACGTGGCGATCCGGTAGCGATCCTGTCGCCGCAGGGGGCGCGGATCGGAATCGGCCTTAGCCGCTACACCGCCGAGGAGGCCGGCAAGATCGCCGGCAAGAGATCGGCCTATATCGAACAGGCGCTGGGCTACAAGGGGCGCGCGGCCTTTATCCACCGCGACGACATGGTGCTGTGATGGAAGATGCGTCGGCGATGATGCGCGACATCGGACAAAGGGCGCGGGCGGCGGCGGCCGACCTTGCCTGTGCCGGGTCCGAACGCAAGGCGGCGGCGCTGGTTTCCGCCGCCCATGCCCTGCTGGACCGGCGGCAAGAGGTGCTGGACGCCAATTATTGCGACATGGCCGAAGGTGAGGCCAAGGGGCTGACGCCAGCGATGCTTGACCGCCTGATGCTGGACGAGCGCCGCATCCGGGCGATCGCTGACAGCCTGCGCATGATCGCCGAACAGAAGGATCCGGTGGGCGAGGTCATTGCCGACTGGACCCGCCCGAATGGGTTGCGCATCCGCCGGGTGCGCACGCCCCTGGGCGTCATCGGCGTCATCTACGAATCGCGGCCGAACGTGACCGCCGATGCCGGGGCGCTGGCGCTCAAGGCCGGGAACGCGGTGATCCTGCGCGGCGGATCGGAATCCTTCCACTCCTCGACCGCGATCCACGACTGCATGGTGCAGGGTCTGCGGGCGGCGAACCTGCCCGAGGCGGCGATCCAGCTGGTCGCCACCACCGACCGCGCCATGGTCACCGCGATGCTGCAGGCGGTCGAACATATCGACGTGATCGTGCCGCGCGGCGGCAAGGGGCTGGTCGGGCTGGTGCAGCGCGAGGCGCGGGTGCCGGTCTTTGCCCATCTCGAGGGCATCTGCCATGTCTATGCCGACCGCGATGCCGACCTTGAAAAGGCGCGGCGCGTGGTCCTGAACGCCAAGACCCGGCGCACCGGCATCTGCGGCGCCGCCGAATGCCTGCTGATCGACTGGCAGTTCTATACCCGGCATGGGCCGGTGCTGATCGAGGATCTGCTGAAAGCCGGGGTCGAGGTGCGGACCGAGGGCGAATTGCTCAAGATTCCCGGCACGGTGCGCGCGGCGCCCGACGATTTCGGCCGGGAATTCCTTGATTCGATCATCGCGGCGAAACTGGTCGACGGTGTCGACGAAGCGATTGCCCATATCCGCAGATATGGCAGCCAGCATACCGAGGCGATCCTGACCGAGAATGACGCAACCGCCGAGCGGTTCTTTGAACGGCTCGATTCGGCGATCCTGATGCGAAATGCCTCGACCCAGTTCGCCGATGGCGGCGAATTCGGCATGGGGGCCGAGATCGGCATCGCCACCGGCAAGCTGCACGCCCGCGGGCCGGTGGGAGCCGAGCAGCTGACCTCGTTCAAGTATCTCGTCGAGGGCGACGGGACAGTGCGGGCGTGACAAAAGCCTTTTGAAGGCTTTTGCGAAGAGTTTTCTGAAAACTCTTCGCACCCGGCGCATCAGAATTTCACCGTGATCCGGTCCGGCGTCAGCGTCAGTGACAGGTGCCGGCCAAGGTCGGCCACCGCCTCGGGCAGGAGGGCGAATTGCACCTGCGCGGCACCGATGCTGACGCGCATCCGCGGGTTCAGGAGCGAATCCCACAGGTCGGCGTCGATCTTCAGCCGCGGCGATTCGCCGGTTACCGTCCAGCCGTCGTCGCAGGTGACATGCACCTCGCCGCCATAGGGCAGGGCGGTCTCAAGGCATTGCAGCAAAAGGAAAACCGCCCGCACCTCGGCTCGCGGCTGATCGCCCTGCGCCTCCCAGAAATAGGACAGGCGGCCGCTGCGTGAAGCGGCGGTCAGGGTCGCCGCGATCTCGGCCCGGCCAAGCCGCTGGTCGGTGCCGGCGGCGCCATAGGCGATGCGGAAGAAGCGCAGCCTTGCATTCGCATTCTCGACGCTTTCGACGATCAGCGCCATTTCCGGGCTGGGGGCGATGCCGGTCAGCCCCAGAAGCTCGACCCCGTTGCCGATGGCGCCAAGCGGGCTTACCAGATCATGACAGATGCGCGATCCGACTAGGGCGGTCAGGTCGGTGCGTGCCTTCATTGCCGCCCCGCGAGTGCCGTGATGCCCGACCCCAATGCGATCTTCACCCCCGGCGTCATCGTCCGCCATCCCGATCGGCCCGACTGGGGCGACGGACAGGTGCAGTCCAACATCGGCGGGCGCATCACCGTCACCTTTCCCGGCGCGGGCAAGGTGGTGATCGATTCGCGTCTGGTCAGCCTCATCATCCTGTCCTTCTGACCGTTTCAACCCAAGGTAGCGCGGCCCTTTCCCACGTCAATCATCCGCGGTCCCCGCCCATCTGAGCGCCGAAAGGTTGCCAAAAGGTTGACGCGCTCCTATTGACGCCGCGAGTTGCAGGAGGCGCAATGGCCGGGGGCAATCCGCTGTTCGAAGTCAGGCTGGCGCGAGGCGAGGACGACCTGCGCGCGGCGCAGCGACTCCGCTATGACGTGTTCGTGGCCGAGATGGGCAGCGCCGGCAGCGGTGTCGATCATGGCAACCGGCTGGAATGCGACGATTTCGATGCGGCCTTCGACCATCTGCTGCTGATCGACCATGCCGGGCCGGGCGTCGTCGGCACCTGCCGGCTGGGCGATGCCGGGGCCGCCGGCCGTGCCGGGCGGTTCTATTCCGAGGCGGAATACGACCTTGCCCCGCTTGTCGCCTCGGGCAGGCGGCTGATGGAACTGGGGCGGTCCTGCCTGCATCCGGCCTATCGCGGCGGGCCGGCGATGTATCACCTCTGGCACGGGCTGTCTGGGGTGATCGCTGGCCGCGGCGCCGAGATCCTGTTTGGCACCGCCTCGTTCCCCGGCACCGATCCGGCGGCGCTGGCGCATCCCCTGTCCTTCCTGCACCATCACCATCTGGCGCCGGCCGGCCTGCGGCCGCGGTCGCGGACCGGCGAGCGGATGGACCTGCTGCCACCGTCCCGCATCGACCGCCGCGCGGCGATGCTGGCGACGCCGGCGCTGATCAAGGCCTATCTGCGGCTGGGCGGTGTGGTGGGCGAGGGTGCCTGGGTCGACCGCGCCTTCAACACCACCGATGTGCTGATGATCCTAGACACCGCGCGGATGAATGCCGCGGCGGGGGCGATCTATACCCGCGGCGGTCGGGCGTGAGCCCGACCTGGCAGGGAGAGCCGCCGCCCATGCCCTGCCGCCCGCAGGGCCTGGGCGACTGGCTGCGCGTGGTGCGCCGCGGCGCGCCGGTGGCGGTGATGACCTTCGGCGGCCTGGTCGTGCTGTTGCTGCTGCGCCTGGCCGAGGCGCCGCTCTACCGCTCGCGCCGGCCGTGGACGCCGCATCTGGTGCGGGCGGTCTGCCGGGCGAACCTGTGGTGCCTTGGCTTTGGCTGCCGGTTCACCGGGCCGTCTGCGCCGGCGCCAGCGGTGATCGCGGCCAACCATTCGTCCTGGCTGGACATTTTCGCGCTGAACGCCGGCCAGACGGTAACCTTCGTCGCCAAGGCCGAGGTCGCCGGCTGGCCTGGAATCGGCTGGCTGGCGCGGGCGACGGGGACGGTGTTCATCCGCCGCGACCCGGCCGAGGCCGCGGCGCAGGTCGCTCTCCTCCGCGACAGGCTGGGTGCCGGTGGCCGCATCGCCTTTTTCCCCGAGGGCACCTCGACCGACGGGCAAAGGGTGCTGCCGTTCAAACCGGCACTGTTCGCCGCCTTCCTTGATGTGCCGGACCTGCAGGTGCAGCCGGTGACGATCCGCTGGCAGGCGCCGGCGGGCGCCGATCCGCGGGTTTACGGCTGGTGGGGCAACATGGATCTTGGCCCACACCTTTTGGGTGTGCTGGCGCGGCGCGACCAGGGCCGGCTTTCGGTCATCCGCCATGCGCCGATCCGGCCGGCCGAGGGCGGGCGCAAGGCGCTGGCCGCCGCGGCCGAGGCGGCGGTGCGGTCAGGCTTTCACGCTCAGGACAGCGCGGCGTAGAAGGCGGCGAGCGTGGCGGCGGGGTCGCCAGACGCCCAGATCTCCTCGCCCAGCGCGAAGAAATCGCTGGCGGGGGCCAGGGCGCGGACCAGATCCGGGGTCAGGCCGCCTTCGGCCACCACCGGCACCTCGATCATCTGCGACCACCATTCAAAAAGCTCGGCCTCGGCCCGGCTGCCGTCGCCAAGGGCCGAAGCCCCGACCGGGCCAAAGCTGACGTAATCGGCCCCGGCCTCGCCCGCCGACATGCCGTCATGGCGCGAGGCGCCGCAGAAGGCGCCGATGATCGCGTCGTCGCCCAGCGCCTTGCGCATCTTCGCCACGTTGCGGGCGCCGTCGGGCAGGTGGACGCCGTCAAGGCCCAGCCTTTCGACCATCAGCGCATGGCGGTCGATGACAAGGGCAATATCGCGGGCATGGGCGATCTCGCGCAGGGCATCGGCGGTTTTCGCGATCCGGTCCTCGTCCCGCGTCGTCATGGTCAGCCGCAGGCAGGCCACCGGCGCGGCATCAAGGACGCGCTGCAGCAGCCCCGGAAAGCCGTCCAGATCCGGCTCGGGCGGGGTGATGAGGTAAAGCTGCGGCCTGTCGCGGGTGTCTTCGGTCATGGTAGGGTCCGGATCGGGGTCTGACTGCGCTTCTAGACGCGGACGCAAGGACGGGAAAGGGGGGCGGCCTTCGGCCTATTTCTCGGCCTTGGACAGGTTGAACGCCATCGCCATCCGCAACAGTTCGCGCCGCGTCGCCGGATCCTCCAGCCCCTCGACCCCGGTCTGCACAAATCCCGGCATCGGCCGGTCGCGCATCATCATCGGCCAGACCCCTTGCAGGGCGACGGCGGCCGCCTCTTGCCGGGGTCCGACGCGGAACATGCCGCCGCCGCCAAAGATGCCGCACAGCATATGCCCGCGGTGCATCAGGCTCAGTCCGCCGAACATCTTCTTCTCGATCAGCGCCAGCCCTGCCAGATCGTCGCGCAGGAGCTGCACCTGCCGGTCGTCATAGGCCATCACCGCCTCCTTGCCAGTCGCGCGCCCTGACCCTATCACGCCGCGACCGTGCGAGGGAAACAACCATGCCGACCGGCCTGCCGCAGCCCGCCTTTGTCCTGATCCGGCCGCAAATGGGCGAGAATATCGGCGCTGCTGCCCGCGGCATGTGGAATTTCGGGCTGGACCTGATGCGCGTGGTCGATCCGCGCGACGGCTGGCCCAATTCCCGCGCCGTGGCGCTGGCGTCGGGTGCCGGGCGGCTGCTGGACGAGGCGATGGTCGTCGAAACCACCGCCGATGCGGTTGCCGATGCGCAATACATCTACGCCACCACGGCCCGGCCGCGCGACATGACCAAGCTGGTGCTGTCCCCGGAAGAGGCGATGCGCGATGCCGCGGCCCGCGTCGCCTCGGGCCAGCGGGTGGCGGTGCTGTTCGGCCCCGAACGCACCGGCATGGACAATGACGACATCGCGCGGGCCAATGCCATCGTCTCGGTCCCGGTGAACCCGGATTTCCCCTCGCTCAACCTTGGGCAATGCGTGCTGCTTGTGGCCTATGAATGGCGCCGGGCGCAGGCCAAGGCCGAGCCGCGGATGGAGATGGCCGGCGCGGTCTGGCCGGAAAAGCAGGAAATCGAGGCGCTGGCCGACCATTACGAGGAACGGATGGCCGAGGCCGGATTCTTCTTTCCGCCGCACAAGGCCGACAGCATGAAGCAGAACCTGCGCAACCTGTGGAGCCGCATGGCCCTGACCCGCACCGATGTGCAGATGCTGCACGGCATGATGCGGCAGATGGTGCGCTGGGCGCGCAGGCTTGATCGCGAGGACGATGGCGGCGCCTGACAGGCGCGGCTAGAAGGGCATGGCGGCGGCTGGACCGCCCGGACAGGCAACGGAGGCCGCGATGGCGGTGAAACCCGGCGCGACCCGCGCGATATTTGAGGAGGTGGCGACGGCCGAAAAGCCGGCGGTCACCCCCGGCGGCATCGACGGCGGCCGCCGCGACGGGCGCGGCGCGATCCGCCTGTGGCTGTTCGTGCTGTTCGCGCTGGTCGCCGCGATGATCGTCGTCGGCGGCCTGACAAGGCTGACCGATTCCGGCCTGTCGATCACCGAATGGCGCCCGGTGACCGGCGCGATCCCGCCCCTGACCGAGGCCGACTGGCAGGCGCAATTCGACCTCTACCGGGCGAGCCCGCAATACGAGCTGATGAATCGCGGCATGGAATTGTCCGAATTCCAGTTCATCTTCTGGTGGGAATGGGGCCACCGGCAACTGGGCCGGCTGGTCGGGCTGATCTGGGCCGCGGGATTCCTGTTCTTCTGGGCGACACGGCGCATTCCCGCCGGCTGGACGCCACGCCTTCTGTGGATCGGTGCGCTGGGCGGGCTGCAGGGCGCGGTCGGCTGGTGGATGGTGCATTCCGGGCTGCAGGCCGGGATGATCGCCGTCGCCTCCTATCGGCTGGCGCTGCATCTGGGGCTGGCCTTTGTCATCCTCGGCTACATCACCTGGTATGCGCTGTTGCTGCTGCGGCGCGAGATCGACCTGATGCAGGCGCGGCGCATGGGCGAAAGGCGGCTGTTCGGTGGCGCCACCGGCCTGATGCACCTTGCCTTCGTGCAGATCCTGCTGGGGGCGCTGGTCGCCGGCATCGACGCCGGCCGGGCGTTCCCGACATGGCCCGGCATGGGGGGCGGCTTTCTTCCGCCCGAGATGTGGGAGCTGACCCCCTGGTGGCGCAACTTCTTTGAAAACGCCGGCACCGTGCAATTCGTGCATCGCATGGCGGGCTATCTGCTGCTGGTTCTGGGCATCGTTGTCTGGACGCGGGCGCGGCGGTCGCCCCACCCCGCGACACGGTTGGCGTTCAACGCGATGCTGGCCATGCTCTTGCTCCAGGTCGTGCTTGGCATCGTCACGGCCCTTTATTCCGCGCCGCTTCATGCTGCGATCACCCATCAGATCGGCGCCATCGTCCTGTGGGTGCTGATCCTGCGCGGGCGACTCCTCGCCCGCTATCCCGTTGCACAATCCCTGAGAGGGTAAGATGAGCGCCTATCACGAACTCATGGATTTCCAGCGCGAGACCGAGGCCCTGGCCCAGATCGCCGGCCGCCTTGGCTGGGATCAGGAAACCATGATGCCGCGCGGCGCGGCCCATCAGCGGGGCGAGGAAATGGCGGCGATGGAATCGGTGCTGCACGCGCGGCGCACCGATCACCGGCTGGCCGGCTGGCTGGCCGATGCCGTGGCCTTTGACGAGGCGAGCCATGCCAATCTCCGCCTGATCCGCCACCGCTATGAACGCAACCTCCGGGTGCCGGCGCGACTGGCGGCGGAAATCGCCCGTGTCACCTCGGTCGCGCAGGGCGTCTGGGCCGAGGCGCGGGCGGCCGAGGATGTCGCCGCCTTCCTGCCGACGCTGGAACAGGTGGTGCGGCTCAAGCGGGAAGAGGGGCAGGCGCTGGCGCAAGGCGGCGCCGTCTATGACGCGCTGATCGACGATTACGAACCCGGCGCGACGGCGGAAAGCCTGGGCGCGCTGTTCGGCGCCCTGCGCCCGCGTCTGGTCGCGCTGCGCGCAAGGGTGCGCGACGGTGCGCCGCCGCTGCCGATCACCGGCAGCTTTGGCGAGGAAGGGCAGATGGCGCTGGCGCGCGAACTGGCCTCCGCCTTTGGCTATGACATGACCCGCGGCCGTCTTGACAAGGCCGTGCATCCCTTCTCGTCGGGATCGGGCAATGATGTTCGGATCACCACCCGGACCAATCCGGCCGATCCGTTCAACTGCTTTTTTTCGACCATCCACGAGGTCGGCCACGCCGCCTATGAACAGAACATCGACCAGGGCCATCTGCTGACACCGGTCGGGCAGGGCGTGTCGATGGGCGTTCACGAAAGCCAAAGCCGGATCTACGAAAACCAGCTTGGCCGCAGCCGCGCCTTTACCGGCTGGCTGTATGGCCGCATGCGCGACATCTTCGACGATTTCGGCATCCCGTCCGAGGACGAATTCTATCGCACCGTCAACCGCGTCGCGGACAACCCCATCCGCACCGAGGCGGACGAGGTGCAATACAACCTGCACGTCCTGATCCGTTTCGACCTTGAACGCGCGCTGATGGCCGGCGATCTGGCGGTGGCCGATCTCGAGGCGGCGTGGAACGACCGTTTCCGCGCCGATTTCGGCTTTGCCGTGGACCGGCCGTCGCATGGCCTGTTGCAGGATGTGCATTGGTCGGTTGGGCTGTTCGGCTATTTCCCGACCTACACTCTGGGCAATGTCTATGCCGGCTGCCTGCACGGGGCGCTGCGGCGTGACCTGCCCGACCTTGACGCCGATCTGGCCCGCGGCGATGCCTCGCGCGCGACGGGATGGCTGCGCGAGCATCTGCAGCGCCATGGCGGGCTGCACCCGCCGCGCGACACCATCCGCCGCGCCACCGGCGCCGAGCCGACCGAGGCGCCGCTCTTGGACTATCTCGAGGCGAAGTTCGGCGAGATCTATCCGTAGGGTGGGCAACCGCCCACCGCCCCGCGGCCAAGGTGGGCAACCGCCCACCCTACATGTCCCGGTCACATTCGCCCGCTATTGCGCCCCCAATCTCTGGGGTTGTGGACGGAAAACCGGCCAGATATGGTCCCCCCAAGGCAGGAGCGGTGCTCCGGCGGCGCACCGTTTCTGGGGCCATCTGGCATCAGGGCAGGGACGGTTTCGCCTATGCAGGACGACTTCAGGACCAGTTTCGTGCGCGATCCCGCCACGCTGCGGCAGAATCCGGCGCTGGTGCTCAATGCCGATTTCCGCCCCTTGTCCTATTATCCCCTGTCGCTCTGGCCCTGGCAGGAGGCGATCAAGGCGGTGGTCCTCGACCGCGTGGTCATCGTCGCCGAATATGACGAGGAGGTGCGAAGTCCGTCGCGGTCGATCCGGATCCCCTCGGTCGTCGTTCTCAAGGATTTCGTCCAACCCCAGAAGCGCGTGGCCTTCACGCGCTTCAATCTTTTCCTGCGCGACGAATTCTGCTGCCAGTATTGTGGGTCGAAGGGCGACCTGACCTTTGACCATGTCGTGCCGCGGTCGCGCGGCGGCATCACCAGCTGGGACAATGTCGTCGCCGCCTGTTCGCCCTGCAACCTGAGGAAGGGCAACAAGACCCTGCGCCAGTCGGGCCTGTCCCTGCGCAAGCCGGTGCGCCAGCCCAGCGCCGAGGAGATGCGCAACATGGGCCGCAAGTTCCCGCCGAACCACCTGCATCAAAGCTGGCTCGACTACCTCTACTGGGATGCCGAGCTCGAGGCGTAGCGCCTGTCATAAAACCGTTACAATTGTCCCAAGCAGGGCTAGTGTCCCGGCAAACCGCCGGAGACTCGCGTGACCATTGCCCTGACCGCCGCCAGCATCAACATGGCCGTTGCCCTTGGCTGTGGCGCCATCATCGGCATGGAACGCCAGATCCGCCAGCGCAAGGCCGGCCTGCGCACCAATGCCCTTGTGGCGCTGGGCGCCGCCGCCTTCATGGTGTTCTCGATGCTGATCGAGGGCGACATGTCGCCCAGCCGGGTCGCGGCGCAGGTGGTCAGCGGCATCGGCTTTCTGGGCGCCGGAATCATCTTCCGCGACGGCTATAACGTGCAGGGCCTGACCACGGCAGCGACGCTGTGGTGTTCGGCGGCGGTCGGGCTGCTCGCCGGGGCGGGGCACTGGGACTTCGCCCTTGTCGCGACGGCGCTGGTCGTCTTTGTCAACTTCGGCCTGCGCCCCTTCGTCCAGTGGATGAAGCGCCGGCTGAAATCGCACGAAGTGCAGGGGCGTCAGTTCCGCGTCGCGGTTGTCACCGGCCCCGAGCGCGAGGCCGATGCCCGTGCGCTGATCCTGCGGGTCATGACGCTGGGCGGGCTGCATCTGTCGGGGATCGAACGGGGCGAAGAGGCAGGCGGCGTCCTGCTGACCGCCACCGTGCAGGGCGAGGGCGCCAGCGAGCCGATGTTCGAACAGGCGGCGCAGCGAATCGCGGCCGAACCGGGGCTGGTGGCCGTCCGCTGGGCGCCGGTCGAGGACAACTGATGCTGCCTTGCAGCATCGGCCAAAATCGGCGCATCCTTTGCTGGACTTGAAGGCGCGCCGGGACTAGGACCGCGCGTAGTTAGCGCTAACAGCGCCGCGAAGCGACCAGTCGGACAAGGAGCCGCCAGATGGCAAGCCGCGTGATTCCGGTTGAGGCCTTTGACCTCGTGATTTTCGGGGGCACCGGCGATCTTGCCCGCCGCAAGATACTGCCGGGCCTGTTCCGCCGCTTTCGTGCCGGCCAGATGCCGGACGTGGCGCGGATCATCGGCGCCGCCCGCGCCGATCTGGACGATGCCGGCTGGCGCGAGATGATCCGCGACGCCATCGCCGAATTCGGCGGCGTGGAAAAGCACGACGACGCGGCGCTCGCCGGGTTCCTTGACACGCTGCATTACGTCGCCATCGA
The DNA here is from genome assembly GCA_964540965.1 of uncultured Rubellimicrobium sp. Taxonomy (GTDB): domain Bacteria; phylum Pseudomonadota; class Alphaproteobacteria; order Rhodobacterales; family Rhodobacteraceae; genus JADYZU01. The sequence continues at coordinate 25,826 of CAZIOT010000023.1, forward strand.
CGCCACGGGCGAGGGCGGCTGGCCGCGCCTTGCCGGGCTGATGCGGCCGGGGATCACCCGGGCCTTCTACTTTTCCGTCGCCCCGGCGCTGTTCGGCGACATCGCCGAACGCCTGCACCAGCACCATATCGCCGATGCCGACAGCCGGATTGTGGTGGAAAAGCCGTTCGGCCGCGACCTTGGCACCGCCCGCGCGCTGAACCGGACGCTTGCCGCGCATTTCGACGAAAGCCAGATCTACCGGATCGACCATTACCTCGGCAAGGAAACGGTGCAGAACCTGATGGCGGTGCGGTTCGCCAATGTCCTGTTCGAGCCGCTTTGGAACAACCATTACGTCGACCATATCCAGATCACCGTCGCCGAAACCGTCGGCGTCGGCGGGCGCGGCAGCTATTACGACCAGTCGGGCGCGATGCGCGACATGGTGCAGAACCACCTGATGCAGCTTTTGTGCCTGATCGCGATGGAGCCGCCGTCGCGGTTTGACGCCGATGCGGTGCGCGACGAAAAGCTCAAGGTGATCCGCGCGTTGCAGCCGGTCGAGCCGCATCACATCGTCCGCGGCCAGTATGATGCCGGCGCTGGCGGGCCGTCCTATCGCGAGGATGCCGAAAATACGCGGTCCTTCACCGAAAGCTTCATCGCAATGAAATGCGAGATCGCCAACTGGCGCTGGGCCGGGGTGCCGTTCTACCTGCGCACTGGCAAAAGGATGAAGGCGCGGTCGTCGGAAATCGCCGTGGTGTTTCAGGATCTGGGCCATTCGATTTTCGAAGGCGACGTGGCGCGGCACCGCAACATCCTTGCCATCCGTCTGCAACCGAACGAAGGCATCGACCTTCAGGTCACGATCAAGGAACCGGGGCCGGGCGGCATGCGGCTGATCGACATGCCGCTGGACCTGACCTTTGCCGATGCCATCGACGACGGCGATCAGGACGTGCCTGACGCCTATGAACGGCTGATCATGGATGTGATCCGCGGCAACCAGACCCTGTTCATGCGCGGCGACGAGGTTGAGGCCGCCTGGGCCTGGACCGATCCGCTGATCGCCGGATGGGAGGCGCGCAACGACGTGCCCAAGCACTATGAACAGGGGTCTTCGGGGCCTGAAGACGCGCTGATGCTGATGCACCGCGACGGGCGCCGCTGGCGCGAGATCAAGGCGTGAGGGGCGGTGGGCGTCTGCCCACCCTACGCAAAGCCCGCGCCGCATCGTAGGGTGGGGGCACCCCACCGCCCGCCCAAGGAGGCCCGGAGTTGGAATTCATCGCCTATCCCGATGCCGAACTGATGATGATCGAACTGGCGAACCGCATTGCCGGAGAGCTGCGGCAGGCGCTTGCCGGCAAGGACCGCGTCGCCTTTGCCGTGCCCGGCGGCAATACGCCGGGGCCGGTGTTCGATTCGCTCTGTGCTGCCGATCTGGACTGGGACCGGGTCGATGTGATGCTGACTGACGAACGTTGGGTGCCGGAAACCTCGGACCGCTCGAACACCCGCCTGCTGCGGCAGCGCCTGCTGACGGGACGCGCCGCCGCGGCCCGGCTGGTGCCGCTTTACGCGGATGCGGCCGAACCCGAGGACCGACTGGAGGAACTCTCGGCCGGAATCGACGCCTGCCTGCCGCTGTCGGTCTGTCTTCTGGGCATGGGCGCCGACCGTCACACCGCCTCGATCTTTCCCGGCGCCGACCGGCTGGACGACGCGCTTTTCGGCGAGGCCGTGCTGGTGCCGATGCGGGCGCCCGGCGCGCCGGAGCCGCGGGTGACCCTGTCGGCGCGGGTGCTGAACGGCGCGGTGATCCGCCATATCCTGATCACCGGCGCCGCCAAGCGCGAGGCGCTGGAACAGGCGAAATCCATGGCCCCCGAGGAGGCGCCGGTGGCCGCCGTCCTGCGCGGCGCCTTTGTTCACTGGGCTGAAAACTAGGGGGCCGCGCATGTGGCAGGCATTGAAGAACCACGAGGCGGCAACGCGCGCCCGCCGCATCGACGCGATGCTGGACGGCGCGCGTGCCGCGGATTTCTCGGCCCGGGCCGGGGACATGCTGCTGGATTATTCCAAGACCAATATCGACGCCACCGCCCGTGACCTGCTGATCGGGCTGTTCGATGCCCGTGGCGTCGCCGCCCGGCGCGAGGCGATGTTTGCCGGCGCGAAGATCAACGAGACCGAGGGGCGCGCGGTGCTGCATACTGCGCTGCGCAACCTGGACGGGGGGCCGGTGTTGGTCGACGGCGTGGACGTGATGCCCGGCGTGCGCGACACGCTGGCGCGGATGGAACGTTTCGCGCGCGAGGTCAGGGACGGCGATTTCACCGGGCAGGGCGGGGCGATCACCGATGTCGTCAATATCGGTATCGGCGGTTCGGACCTTGGCCCGGCGATGGCGGTGCGGGCGCTCGCGCCGTTCCACGACGGGCCGCGCTGCCATTTCGTCTCGAATGTCGATCCCGCCGATGTCGCCGGCGTCCTGCTCGACTGCGATCCGGAAACCACGCTGGTCATCGTCGCCTCGAAAACCTTCACCACGATCGAGACGATGACCAACGCCCGCACCGCCAGGGCGTGGATGAGCGATCGGGTCGCCGATCCGGCGGCGCAATTCGCCGCGTTGTCGACCGACCTTGGCCGCACCGGCGCCTTCGGCATCGCGCCGGACCGGGTGTTCGGTTTCGAGGACTGGGTCGGTGGCCGCTATTCGATGTGGGGGCCGATCGGCCTCAGCCTGATGATCGCCATCGGACCCGAAGCCTTCCGCGCCTTCCTGCGCGGCGGGCAGGCGATGGATGTGCATTTCCGCGCCGCACCCTGGCGGGAAAACCTGCCGGCGCTGCTGGCGATGGTCGGCCTCTGGCACAATCAGGTCTGCGGCCATGCCACCCGCGCCGTCCTGCCCTATGACAACAACCTTGCCCGGTTGCCGGCCTATCTCCAGCAGCTTGAAATGGAATCGAATGGCAAGCGTGTCGGTATCGACGGCGCCGATCTGGTCGTCGATTCCGGCCCCGTGGTCTGGGGAGAGCCGGGGACCAACGGCCAGCATGCCTTTTACCAGCTGATCCATCAGGGCACCCGCGTCGTGCCTTGCGAATTCCTTGTCGCCGCCCGCGGCGCGCAAGAGGAATTGCACCATCAGCACCAGCTTCTGATCGCCAACTGCCTTGCCCAATCCGAGGCGCTGATGCGCGGCCGCACGCTGGACGAGGCGCGGGCGATCCTCGGGCGCAAGGGGCTGACGGGCGCGGAGCTTGACCGGCAGGCGCGGCACCGGGTGTTTCCGGGCAACCGGCCCTCGGTGACGCTGGCCTATCCGCAGCTTGACCCGTTCACCCTGGGCCAGATCATCGCGCTTTACGAACACCGGGTTTTCGTCGAGGGCGCGGTGCTGGGCATCAATTCCTACGACCAGTGGGGCGTGGAACTGGGCAAGGAACTTGCCACGGCCCTGCAACCCGTGGTCGAGGGCGCGCCCGGCGCCGTGGCGGGCGACGGATCCACGGCGCAGCTGGTCGGGTTCCTGCGGGCGAACGGGGCCTGAGGCAGGTCAGGGGGCCTTGCGCATCTGTCGCAGGGCCCATTCGCGCAGGAAGGCAAAGCCCACCAGCAGGGCCAGCCCGCCCCAGATCACCGCCGTCTGAAGCGCGGCCGAATAGCCGTGCAGCATCAGCACCGCCCGCGCCGCAAAGGCCAGCACGGTGCCCAGAGCAAAGACCGGCAGCGCCTGCCGCCCCATGACCGACAGGGGCTCGAGCCAGCGCGACCCCGACCAGCGGGCAAGGCCGGGCAGGACGCTGACCAGCCAGGCCAGCGACAGGATGTGCAGCAGCCGCGGCAATTCCAGATAGGTCTTGTTGAAATTGGTGACGATCCTGGGCAGGCCCAGGTTCGACAGGAACACCATGACCTGGTTGCCCGCCTCGCGCACCGCGTCGATCTGCACCCACAGCCCGGCAAGCAAGACATAGGCCAGCGCCAGCGTGGTGATCCACCACCGCGCCGGCAGCAGCCGTTCGCCCTGCGCCAGCCGCAGCCCGATCAGCGCGCCGATGACGAAGATCAACTGCCAGGAAAACGGGTTCAGGAACCATTGCCCGGCGCCCGGATAGGTCGGCAGGTTCACCCGTGCCAGCCCGGCAAACAGCCACAGGCCCAGCGCGCAGGCAAAGGTGATCAGCGGCTCGCGCCGGCCGGCCCACAGGATCAGCGGCGCGAAGACGAGCAGCACGATGTAAAGCGTCAGGATGTTGATATAGCCGAACTGGTGCAACAGCAGCGGCAGGCCGATGAAGACGCCGATCGGATCCTGGATCAGCGCCTGGAAATTGTCGCGCCCCATCATGTCGGGCGTCTCGGCAAAGCGCAGCACGCCGGCGATCATGCCCAGCACGATGATCGAGATCAGGATCTGCACCAGATACAGCATCCACGCCCGGCCCCAGCAGCGCCACAGGCCCTGCCACCACGGGCCGGGGCCGAAATAGCGGCCATAGGCCAGCGCCGCCGACACGCCCGAGATCATGACGAATGCCTCGGCCGCATCGGAAAAGCCGAAGTTGCGGGTGGTGAAATGTTCCCAGATCGTGCCGGGGACATGGTTGATGTAGATCGTGGCTAGGGCAAAGCCGCGGATCAGGTCGATGCGCGTGTCGCGCGGCTTGCGGATTGCGCCGGGGGTCTGGGTCATTGAGGTCTTTGGTCAGGTGGCAGAGCGCCAGCGGAAAAGGATGGTGTCGTGAAGGGTCAGGATCGCCGGACGCTCGCGGTCCTCGGGGGTGGCAAAGGCGCGGGGGGCCGGGCGTGATGTCAGCGCGATCAGCAGCGGCGCCAGCGCCATCGGCAGCAGCACCGGCAAGAGCCACGGCAGTTGCCCGGGCGCCAGCAGCAGCACCGCGGCCAGCGCCACCAGCGCCCAGAGCGTGATGAACCGCGCCGCGGCCCAGCTTTCGGCCAGCGTCGTCCGCCCGTCGCCGCGCTGGTTCGGCGGCCAGCCGCCGTCGCGCCCGGCAAGGATCTGGATCAGCGAACGGACCTGAAACGCCATCAGCACCGGTGCGATCAGCGCCGACAGCGCCAGTTCCGCCGTCACCGCGACCAGCCCGCGCCAGCCGCCGAAACCGGCCAGTCGCCCGGTTGCCGCCGCCTCGACCGCGACAAGGATCTTCGGCAGCACGAGCAGGCCGAAGATGCCGATCAGCAGGCCCAGCGCGCGCACGCTCTCGTCGCTGGGGAATACCGGCAGGAAGCGGATGGTGTCGTCATAGGTCAGCATGACGCCGGGGAAATAGTCCGGCGCCGATTGCCAGAGCCCGGCCAGCACCGCGGTGACCAGGAACGCGGCCCAGAGGCCGGACGAGGCATAGGCAAGGATGCCCTGGAACAGCACCGCCCGGCTCCAGAACCGCAGGCCCGAGGTGCGCAGCAGGCGGGCGTGCTGCAAGTTGCCCTGGCACCAGCGCCGGTCGCGTTTGGCATGTTCGACAAGGTTTTCCGGGGCTTCCTCATAGGATCCGCCCAGATCGGGATCGACCCGCACCACCCAGCCGCCACGCGCCAGCAGCGCCGCCTCGACATAATCATGGCTCAGGATATGGCCGCCGAAGGGGGATCTGCCGGGCAGTTCGGGCAGGCCGCAGCATTCGGCAAAGGCGCGGATGCGGATCAGCGCGTTGTGGCCCCAGAAGGGGCCGGTGGTGCCCTGCAGCCGGGCAAGGCCGCGGGTGAAGACCGGCCCGTGGAACGCGGCGGAAAACTGCATGGCCCGGCCAAAGACCGACCGCGCCCGCACCACCCGCGGCAGGGTCTGGAGCAGCGCGAGGTCCGGGGACGCCTCCATCCGGCGGATCATCGCCAGCACGGTCCCGGCCTCGATCAGGCTGTCGGCGTCCAGCACCAGCGCATGGTCCCAGGCGGCGCCGGAGCGGCGGATGAAGTCGGCGACATTGCCGGCCTTGCGGCCACTGTTCTGCAGCCGCCGGCGATAGTGGACACGGCCACCCCGCCCCGCGGTTTCGGCGCGCAGCAGGCGCAGGGCGGCCTCCTCGGCCTGCACGCCTTCGGCGCTGCGGGTGTCCGACAGGATGGCAAAGTCGATCTGCGCCGGGCAGTCGGCCAGTTGCCGGTGCATCGCGGCGATGCGGGCAAAGGTCGTGGTGGCGTCCTCGTTGCAGACCGGCATGACGATGACGGTGCGCCCGGCGATCCCGGGCGATTCCGCCGGACGGGGCAGGGACGGCCACAGGCCGATCAGGCCCAGCATCGCCCCCCAGGCCAGCCAGCAGGTCGAGAGGGCAAGAAGCACCGCCGCCACTCCGGCCCAATGGCTCAGCCCCGTGGCCGAGGCATATTGCAGGAACATCAGGCCGGCCGCGATTCCGGCGGTCAGGGCCACGACAAGGGCAAGCCAGCGCAGCGCGACGGCGGAACCGTCGCGGCGCTGCACGGGGCCGATTCCGGCCAGCGCAGTCAGATGCGCACCGTGGTGCGGGCAGGGCGGAACAACCGGGCCAGGGCAAAGGGCCGCGGCGCCAGATCCTGTTCCGGCATCGCCAATGGCGCGTCGGGCAGCGCCCAATCCTCGGCCACCGCCGGGGTTGCCGTCAGGAATTGTGCCTTGTCCGGAGAGGCGGTCACGGTTTTCTCCACTGGAAGGTCCAGATTTCGCTGAGTTTCCGGCCATGGCCGGCGACATGGGCGGCGATTTCGACCAGATCGCCCGAGGCCGCGGCAATATCGATGGCCAGCCGCCAGCGCCCCTGCTCGGGCAGGCGCGACAGGGTGACGACATCGGCGGTGCCGCCCTGCACCGTCACCACTGGCGCGATGTCGGGGTCGCCCTCTGCCGCGGCGGCCAGAAGACCGCCGGCAAAGTCGATGACGAACTTGTGCGTATCGGGCGGATCGTCCAACCCCGCCGCGCCGCCCTGGCCCGAGAACGTGTCGGCGACCCAGGCCAGATCGCCCGCCGGATCAGGGTCAAGCCGGCCCCAGTGCAGACGATAGGCGTATTCGCGCGCCTCGCCGGCGGCGACCGGCGCCTCGGGCACCCAGAAGGCGCCGATATTGTCGTGGACCTCAAGCGTGGTCGGAATCTCGAACAGGCGCACGGCGCCATTGCCCCAGTCGCCCAGCGGCTCCACATCCAGCGAGGGGCGCAGGTCATAGCGGGCGCCGGCATCCTGGAAATCCTCGAACCCGCGGCTGCGCTGGTGCAGGCCAAAGCGGCGCGGCCGGACCTCGCTGAAATAGGAACTGGCCAGCTCGGCCGGGTTCGACAGCGCCCGCCAGATCACGTCGCCATCGCCGCGTTCGATGCGCAGCCCATCGGAATCATGCACCTGAGGCCGGTAGTCGTCGAAATTCGGCCGGTTGACGCCGCCGAACAGGAACATCGAGGTCAGGGGTGCGATGCCAAGCTGGTCGACAGCCTCGCGGAAGAAAAGCCGCGCCGTCACCTCGACCACCGTGGTTTCCCCCGGCGTGACGACGAACTGATAGGCCCCGGTCACCCGCGCGCTGTCCAGCAACGCCCAGAGCGTGATGTGCCCGGCGCCCAGGGCGGGGCGTTCGATCCAGAATTCGGAAAAACGGGGGAATTCCTCGGGCTGCGGCAGGCCCGAATCGATGGCCAGCCCGCGCGCGGACAGGCCGTAACGGTTGCCGCGGCCAAGGGCGCGGAAATAGGACGACCCCAGGAAGGAAATGATCTCGTCCTGCACATCGGGGCGGTTCAGCGGATGCGTGAGCTTGAGCCCGGCAACGCCGGGCAGGGTGAAGCCTTCGGGGAAGGCGACCTTGATCCCGTCGCGATATTCGAAATCGGCGGCGCCAAAGGTCATGGGCCGGGCGGCACCCTCGGCCACCTCGTGCAGCATCACCGGACGATCGAACAGCCAGCCGGGGTGAAAGGGCTGCACCTGCCAACCGGGCACCTCGGCGGCCCAGACCGCATGTTCGGGGCGAAAGACGATGCGCTGATAGTCGTCGTAATCAAGCGCGGAAAGCTCGGGCCCCAGCGTCTCGGCCGCCGGATCGGGTTCGGCGGCACGGGCGCGGGCGCGCTCGGTCAGCAGGTCAAAGGTGAAGGGCGCGGCGGCCTCCTGTGCCAGCGCCGGGGCGGCGGCCAAGGCGGCAAAGGCGGCGCCGGCAGTCAGAAAGCCGCGGCGCGACAGGGGGAAGGGATGCGGAATCACGGGCTGCGGCATGGATCGGTCCAGTGTGGCGTTGGCCTTTGTTTAGCGCGAAGCCCGCGGAAAGGACCTGCCCGGCCCATGCTGCGGACGCAAATCGGATATGCTGCGGATGCAATCGGGGCGGTTTGCCGCCTTTACGCGAAGGACGATGAGCAAGTCATTGCCTGCGGCTGGGAATTTTCCAAGGCGCTGGAGGCTGGCAATCGGGGCGATGCCCGGGAAATGCTGCGAGTGCGAAGGGGGCGGGCGATACGGACGAGGACCAGGGGAATCAGGCGCAGGGTCCGATTCAGGCGCAGCGGACAGGCGGAAGGGCGGTCAGATCCGGGCAAGCCCGTGGTCCGGCGCCCCGCTCAGGATGGCGGGAACCCCGTCCGGCTCAAGGCCGCTGAACCGGGCACGGGGGCCGGCCGGTCGGCCCTCCCGTGACCGTCACGAGAGGGCGCGCCCGAGCGCATCGCAGCCTCATCAATCGACGCCGACCCCCGGCGATCAGAACGGAATTTCGTCGTCGAGGTCGCTGCCGTGACTGCCACCCTGTCCGCCGCCAAAGCTGTCGCGGCCGCCGCCGCTGCGGGCCGGTGCGGCATCGTCATAGCCGCCGCGGTCGTCGCCGCCATAGCCGCCCCCGCCGCCGCCCCCGCCATCGCCCCTGCCGCCCAACATGGTCATTGCCGAACGGAACGGACGCAGCACCACTTCGGTGGTATAGCGGTCGGCACCGGACTGGTCCTGCCACTTGCGGGTCTCGAGCTGGCCCTCGACATAGACCGTCGATCCCTTCTTCAGATATTGCTCGGCGACGCGGGCGAGGTTTTCGTCGAAGATCGCCACCGAATGCCATTCGGTCCGCTCTTTCCGTTCGCCGGAGTTGCGGTCCTTCCAGTTTTCCGAGGTGGCGATGCGCAGGTTCACCACCTTGCCGCCGTTCTGGAACGACCGCACTTCCGGGTCGCGGCCCAGATTGCCGACCAGGATGACCTTGTTGACCGAGCCTGCCATGACCTTCTCCTTGCATCTCGCGGGCCGGGACCGAATCCCGGCGCGTTTCCGCCGCAGAGTAGTCATGCCCCGCCAAGGTTAACAGACCCTCAACACCTCAGCTCTGGCAAAACCGCCCCGCGCTGCGTATGGTTCCGCCCAAGGATCCGGGGGCAACGGCCGAGAGGCGGGAATGAGGGTCATGGTGCTGGCGGCCGGTCTGGCCGCGGTTGCGGGTTCCGCCGGCGCGGATACGCTGTCCACGATGGACAGATCGGCCTTGTTCCAGTCGCAGATCGCGGTTCTGGATGGCCGGGCCGCGCAGCAATACAACGACAGCATCCGGCTGCAGCCGGAACGGATCGTGGTGCCCGGCGCCCCGGGGTCGGTGCCGGCCTATGGCGGCAGCTATTCCGGGCCATGGCTGGCTGTCGCGCGGTCGGCCGCAATCCGCAACGGCGTGCCCGAGGACCTGTTCCTGCGCCTTGTCCAGCAGGAATCGGGCTGGAACAGCGGCGCGGTGTCGCCCAAGGGGGCGATCGGGCTGGCGCAACTGATGCCCGAGACGGCCGCGCATCTGGGCGTCGATCCCGCTGACCCTGAGGCGAACCTCGACGGCGGCGCCCGCTACCTGCGCCGGCAATACGACACTTTCGGCACCTGGCCGCTGGCGCTGGCCGCCTACAACGCCGGTCCGGGGGCGGTGCAGCAATACGGCGGCATCCCGCCCTATGCCGAGACCCAGGGCTATGTCCTGTCGATCTGGGGCGCGATGGAGTAACGCCGCGCCGGCGCTACAGGGCGGAGCGCCTGCGGCGCAGAGTCCTTGCCTCGTCGTCGCCTCCGGCTCCTCCTCAGGTTGCCTCCGGCGGGGATATTTATCGACGAAGAATGAGGAAGTGCGCGCTCTTTCTCATTCTTCGTCCACAAATATCCTCGGGGGGTGAATTGGCCGCAGGCCAAGAGGGGGGTCCGAGACCCCCCTTCCTTCGCCGGTCCGCAAGGACCGGCCCCCCTATTCCGCCGCCACCCGGATCACCGGCTCCATCCGGGCGAGCACAATATCGGGCAGGTGGCACTTGATCTGGTGGCCGGGGGCAAGGTCGCGGACCGGCGGCATCACCGTGTCGCAGAGGCCGCCGGGCACCTCGGCCTTCCAGCGGCAGCGAGTCTGGAACGGGCAGCCGGGCGGCGGGTTCATGGCCGAGGGGATCTCGCCCTCAAGCACGATATGCTTCTTCTCCACCCTTGTGTCGGCGATGGGCACGGCGGAAAGCAGCGCCTCGGTATAGGGGTGATAGGGCGGGGCAAAGACCTGATCCGTGGTCCCGGTCTCGACCACATGGCCCAGATACATCACCAGCACGCGGTCGCTCAGATAGCGGACAATCGACAGGTCGTGCGAGATGAACAGCAGCGTCGTGCCCTCGCGGCGCTGGATTTCCATCAGCAGGTCGGTGACGGCGGCCTGCACGCTGACATCCAGCGCCGAGACCGGCTCGTCCGCCACCACCACCTTGGCGCCGCCGGCAAAGGCGCGGGCGATGCCGACCCGTTGCTTCTGCCCGCCCGAAAGCTGCCGCGGCATCCGGTCGGCAAACGCGCGCGGCAGTTTCACCAGATCGAGCAGTTCCAGCATCCGCCGGTGGCGGTCGGCGTCCGATGTGCCGACCCGGAAGATTTCCAGCGCGCGGATGATCTGGCGGCCGACCGTCATCGAGGGGTTCAGCGTATCGAACGGGTTCTGGAACACCATCTGCACCGAGGACACCGTATCGACATTGCGCTTTTCGATCGGCGTCGACTGGATGTTCTCGTCAAACAGCATGATCTGGCCGTCGGTCGCGGTTTCCAGCCCCATCAGCACCTTGGCGAGCGTCGACTTGCCGCAGCCCGATTCGCCGACGATGGCCAGCGTCTCGCCCGCCCGCGCCTCGAAACTCAGCGTCTCGTTGGCCTTGACCACCTTCGCCTCGCCCGAGCCGCCGAAGGCACCGCCCGAGACCTGATAATACTTGCGCAGGTTCTCCAGCCGCAGCACGACCTCGCCCACCGGGGCCTTCTCGCGGATTTCGGACATCTGCACCGGCGCGTCCCAGGCGATTTCCGACCAGCGCAGGCAGCGGCTTTCGTGACGCTCGCCCTCGGGCACCGGGAACATCGGGATGTCCTGCGCGTCGCAGCGCCCGCCTGTGAAATAGTCGCAGCGCGGGCCGAAATTGCAGCCCGGCGGTCGTTCGTGCGGCAGGGGGAAATTGCCGGGGATCGACTTGAGCGGACGGGTATTCTTGTCGGCGCCGGGCAGCGGGATCGAGCGGAACAGCGCCTGCGTATAGGGATGGCGCATGTGGTCGAACACATCCTCGATCTTGCCGGTCTCGACCGCCTCGCCGGAATACATCACGCAGATGCGGTCGCAGGTTTCCAGCACCAGCCCGAGGTTGTGGCTGATGAACAGCATCGAGGTGCCGTATTTGCGGCCCAGATCCTTGACCAGTTGCACCACCGCCGCCTCGACCGTGACGTCAAGCGCGGTCGTCGGTTCGTCGAGGATCAAGAGCGAGGGTTTCGACATCAGCGCCATGGCGATGACGATGCGCTGCTGCTGCCCGCCCGAAAGCTGGTGCGGGAACGACCGCAGGATGCGCGCGGGGTCGGGCAGTTTCACATCGCGCACGACCTCGAGCGCGCGGGCCTCGGCCTCGGCCGCGGAGATGCCCTCATGGATCATCGGCACTTCCATGAGCTGCCGGCCGATGCGCATGGCGGGGTTCAAGGAGGCCATCGGCTCCTGATAGATCATGGCGATGTCGCGGCCGCGGATCCTGCGCAACTCGCCCTGCGACATGCCGCACAGATCCTGCCCCTTGTAGCGGATCGACCCGCCGGTGATGCGGCCGTTGACGCCTAGGTCCTGCATCACGCCCAGGGCCACCGTCGACTTGCCGCAGCCGGATTCACCCACCAGTCCCACCGCCTCGCCCGGCATGACCTGGCAGGAGAAATCCATCACCGCCGGGATTTCGCGCAGGCGGGTGAAGAAGGAAATCGACAGGTGGTCGATCTCGAGAAGCGGCTGGCTGTCGTCCCATTGGGTCATGAGCGTGCCTTTCGGGTCCGGTTCTGGCGGAAGCCCCGGGGGTTTTGCACCCCCGGACCCCCGCAGGATATTTATGGACGAAGAATGAACAGGGTCAGTCCTTCAGGCTTTCTTCGCGCAATCCGTCGGCCAGCAGGTTGAGGCCGAGGACCAGCGACAGGAGGGCGACGGCGGGGACCAGTGCCGGGAACGGATAGACCGACAGAAGCTGGCGCCCGGCGTTGATGGTCGAACCCCAGTCGGGGCTGTCGGGGGGCAGGCCAAGGCCGAAGAAGCCAAGGGTGCCGAGCAGGATGGTGGTATAGCCGATGCGCAGGCAGAAATCGACGATCAGCGGGCCGCGGGCGTTTGGCAGGATCTCCCACAGCATGATATACCACGGGCCCTCGCCGCGGGTCTGGGCGGCGGCGACATAGTCGCGGGTCTTGATGTCCATGGTCAGGCCGCGGACGATGCGGAACACCGTCGGCGCATTGACGAACACGACCGAGACGAAGACGATCAGGATCTCGGGCGGCACGTCGAACAGGTCGAGCGGCCAGAAATGCAGCGGCGTGCCCGGCTGGCTGATGAGCGACAGATAGAGCATCAGCCCCACCGCCAGCACCGGGGCCAGGATCAGCACCGCCCTTTGCGGCTGGGTGCGCAGGCGCGACCACAAAAGCACGCCCAGAAACAGGATCGGGAACAGGAACAGCCCCGCCGCCATGTATCCGGGCAGGCCGATTTCGGTGATCTCGGGCGTCACCAGCAGGTAGAACAGCAGGATCACCGGAAAGGCGAGGATCAGGTTGGCGAGAAAAGACAGGAAGGTGTCGAGCCTGCCGCCGTAGAACCCGGCGGGCAGGCCCAGGGTGATGCCGACCATGAAGGCGAAGAGCGTGGCAAGCGGGGCGATCTGCACGACGATCACCGAGCCGTCGATCACCCGGCTGAACACGTCGCGGGCCAGGCTGTCGCCGCCCAGCAGGTAATGCGCACCGGCCGCCATCGCCTCGGCCCCCGGCACCGGAATGCCCGGCTCCTTGTTGCGCAGCCCGGAAATGGCCTGCAAGGGATCATGCGTCGCGATCAGGTCGAAGACGCCGGCGAACAGCGCGGTAAAGACCCAGAACATCACCAGGGCAAAGCCGATCATGGCCACGGTCGAATCGAACAGCTTGCCGTAAAGGCCCAGCCGGCGGCGATAGCGCAGCGACAGCGCGAAGGTGACGATCAGCGCCAGCCACACCGGCCAGAGCTGCCCGGCGATGGCGCCGACGATGCCGGCTGTGCCATAGGGCAGGACCACGCCCAACACGATCCACAGGGCCAGCACCCCGGACAATGCCATCCAGGCAAGGCTGTTTGCCGCCTCGGCCAAGGGCAGGGCGCCGCGCGGCCGTTCGATCCGGCCCGTGGCGCCGGCGCGCAGGACAGGCGCCGGCGCGAACAGCGACACAAGGAAAAGGGAGATGGACGCGACCACCGTCGCCACAACGACGGCAATCGTCAGCGGGACCATCACATTGCCCGCCGTGCCCGTCCAGGTCAGGGGTTCCATCGCCATGCCCTCACTTCAGCCGGATGCGGGGGTTGAGGAAGACATAGCCGATGTCGGAAATCAGCTGCGTGACCAGCACGACCAGCACCGACACCACCGATACGGCCAGCAAGAGGTCGATGTCGTTGTTGCCCGCCGCCTCGACCAAGAGCCAGCCGAACCCTTTGTAGCTGAACAGGCTTTCGGTGATGACCACGCCGTTCAGAAGCCAGGGGAACTGCAGCATGATGACCGTGAAGGGCGCGATCAGCGCGTTCCTCAGCGCGTGCTTCATCACGATCCGCCCGAACGAGGCGCCCTTGAGCCGGGCGGTGCGGATGTATTGCGAGGTCATCACCTCGGCCATGCTCGCACGGGTCATCCGGGCGATATAGCCCATGCCGTAAAGTGCGATGGTCAGCACCGGCAGGGTGAAATTGGCGAAGGTCGCATCGTCGACCGCCGAATTGGCGCTGCCGTTGAACCAGCGCAGGCCGACCGCCGTCGAGGTGAAGACGACGATGAACACCATGCCCGAGACATATTCCGGCGTCGCTGTCGTCAGGATGGAAAAGCCCGACAGGCCGCGGTCCAGCCGCGACCCCTCGCGCATGCCGGCCATGACCCCGGTGACCAGCGCGCCGGGCACCATGACGATCATCACCCAGGCCATCAGCTTGGCTGTGGCGGCCAGCGCGCTGCCGACCACCGTCGTCACCTCGTCGCGGCGCACCCGGCTGTAGCCCCAATCGCCCTGCAGCACGCCGCAGAACCGCGGCGCCTGATCCGGCGCCATGCCTTCCTCGATGCAGCGGCCGCGGGTGACGCCGTCCTCGCCGGTCAGCACCCAGCCCGGCAGAACGCCCAGCCATTGGCCATAGCGCAGGATGACCGGCGTGTTGTAGCCGTTCTTGTCCAGCCAGCTTGCCACCTCGGCATCGGTGATGCGCGAGCCCGCCTCGTTCTTGGCGATCTTTTCAAGGTTCGGCGGGATGTTCGTCAGCCAGAACACGATGAAGGTCAGGCACAGGGCCGTGACCAGCATGACGATGACCCGGCGCAGGATGAATCCAAGCAAGGGGTGTGCCTTTGACCGCTTCGGGGAATGCGGAAGGGGCGGCGCAGGGGACTGCGCCGCGCCCTGGGTTCACCGAAGGCGCGTCACGCCGCCTCGATCCACCACTTGTAGTGATGGTGTTCAAAGGTCGGATGCTTTTCCGCGCCATGCACGCCGGGGCGGGCGTGGCGGTAGAGCGAGCGCCAGTAGGGCTGGATCAGCACGCCTTCGTCGACCATGATCTGTTCGAGCTTGGCCATGAGTTCGCGCCGCGCATCGGCATCGGCCACCGCATTGGCCTGCGCCAGTGCCGCGTCGAATTCCGCGTTCGAGAAGGCCGCCTCGTTCCAGGCCACGCCGGTCTTGTAGGCGAGGTTCAGGATCTGCACGCCCAGCGGCCGCATGTTCCACTCGGTCGCCGAGAACGGATAGGTCGTCCAGTCGTTCCAGAAGGTCGAGCCGGGCAGCACCGTCCGCTTCACGTTGAAGCCGGCATCGCGCATCTGCGCGGCGACGGCATCGCAGGTCGCGGCCTGCCAGGAATCGTCCAGCGACAGCAGCTCGAACTCGGTATCGGCGTGGCCCGAGGCATCGAGCAGCGCCTTGGCCGCGGCCGGGTCGGCCGGGCGGTTGATGCCGGGGGCATATTCCGGGTGGATCGGGCAGACATGGTGGTTTTCGGCCGCGGTGCCCAGACCGTTGTAGCCCAGTTCCAGCACCACGTTGTTGTCGACGGCGGTGGTGATGGCGTTGCGCACGTCCTTGTTGTCATAGGGCGCTGCGGCCTGGTGAAAGCGGACCGCGATGGTCGAGGCGGTCACCGCCTCGGACTTCACCCAGCCGATCGAATCGTAGATGTCGATGAAATCGCCGGTGGTCTGGTAATTCGCGTCGATCTCGCCCGATTCGGCGGCGGCAAGGACGGCGGCGGGATCGGTGCCGTAGTCGATGTATTCCACGCCATCCAGGTACGGGCCGCCATAGACCGCGGTGCCCCACCAGGTGTGATCGGCGTTGCGCACCAGCGTCTGGCGCACGCCCACCTCGTTCACATCGGGCAGGAAGGCGCCGGTGCCGATCGGATTGGCGGCCGGATCCTCGCTGTTGTAGCTGCGGTGGACCACGGCGGCCGGATAATCGGCCATGTTCACCACCAGCGCGATATCGGGGGCCGAGGCATTGAACTGCACGGTATGGGCGTCGACGGCGACCACCGCATCCTCGCGCATCTGGTTGGTGCCGCCTTCGGCGGTGTCGCGCAGCACGTCAAAGCGCGAGGCCATCGAATTGCCCTCGACCGTGCCGTCGCACCAGCGGCGCATGTTGTGCAGCACGTCTTCCGAGGTGAAATCGTCGCCGTTGTTCCACTTCACGCCCTGGCGCAGGTGCAGCGTCCAGACGGTGGCGTCGTCGTTGGCCTCCCACGATTCGAGCAGCATGCCGCGCAGCGATCCGTCGCGTTCGTATTCGACCATGTAGTCAAGCCAGCCACGGCAGAAATTGGCGTGTTCGGACCAGTCCCAGGTGCGGGGATCCTTGGTCGGGCGCAGTTCCATCTGCATTCGCAGGACGCCGCCCGGCACCGGCGTCGCATCCTGCGCCATCGCCGGGGTCGGCAGGCCGATCAGGCCATAGGCGGCCGCCGCCGACACGCCAAGCGCGGTCGAGCGGGCAAGGAATTCACGGCGGGACAACTGCCCCGCCTGGTGTTCCTTCGCATACATGACCGCCGCGGGATGGACCCCAGCCGCGCCGGTTTTGTGGTGTTGCGTCATGTCTTTCTCCCTGTGACACAGTTCCTTGCGACCGTCGGTTCCCTGCGGGACCAGCCAAAACGGGGCCGGAAGCAGCCCTTCGATGGGCTGTCATGACCGCGGTCCTGTGCCGCAGAGGGTCGGGCTTTTTCGCAGATAGTCAACCGTCAGTTTCGGCATTCCATCGCCTGAAAGCGACGGCGCGGCCGCATACGTTGTCAAGGAAGCGGCTGCGCCCCGCTGCGGCGGAAGGCGGTGGGGGTCATCCCGGCCCGCGCCTGGAAACTGCGGGAAAAATAAGCCGCCGAGGAAAAGCCCAGGCTGCGGGCGATGTCCTGCACCGGCTCGCGGCTTTCGCGCAGCAGCACCCGTGCTTCGTAGAGGATGCGGTCGTTCAGCAGCGCCAGCGCCGAGCGGCCGCAGGTGACGCGGCAGGACCGGGTCAGGTGCGTCGGCGTCACGCCAAGGGCGGCGGCAAAGCCGGCGACCCCGCGGCCCGAACGATAGTCGCGCTCGATCAGGTCGGTATAGGCCGCGACCAGCCGCGCGGCGGCGGTATCGCCGCGGCTGTCGCCGGCATCGGCCGCGGCCAGGGCGCGCTGGAACAGCACCGCCAGCAGGCCCAGATGATGCAGCGCCGCCCGCCCGTGCCCGGCCTTCTGCGAGGTGAGTTCGCGCTCAAGCGCGTCGAACAGCGTCGCGATTTCCTTTTGCGCCACCACGTCGCGCAGGCGCAGATGGGTGGGCTCTTCGGGCCATTCGGTGGCCATGGCGGCGGGAATGGTCAGAAGCTGGCCAAAGACCGACGGGCCGGTTTCAAAGCCATACATCGTCTGTGCCGGGATGAAGACCAGATTGTTCGGCCCATAGCCCGAGGTCAGCCCGGCAACCGTGATCCGCCCCTGTCCGCGGCTGATATACAGCAGCCTAGGCGAGGAATGGGCGCGCATCGCCTCGGTCCGCCAGCGGCTTTGCGCCGGGTTCTGGCCGATGGCGATCAGGTGAAGGCGGTTCTTCAGGCTGTCGGACATGGGCAAACCCCCGGTGGTTCGAATATGGCAAGCTAGGCGGGGTGCAGAGGCCCGCGCAACCGCGGAATTGTCGCCAAAACGGAATATCTGTGGACGCAATTGTGGATAAGTCATGGCATCACGCCGTGACCGCGATCCAGTCCGCCATGCGGTTGCGCAGCCAGGTGCGCTGGCGCTTGGCATAGCGGCGGCTGGCAAGGACGGCGCGGTCGCGCGCCTCGGCCAGGCTCAACTCGCCGCGCAGGTGCGCGATCAGTTCGGCGGCGCCGATGGCGCGCGACGACAGATGCGCCGGATCCCAGCGCGGCAGCATCACCCGCGCCTCGTCCAGCGCGCCGGCGTCCAGCATCAGGTCGAAACGCCGGGCGATGCGGGCGTCAAGCCAGCCGGTCTCGGGCCGCAGCACCAGCGCGGTCGCCTGTGACAGGGGCAGCAGTGGCGGCCCCGTCTCGGCCTGCCAGTCGGCAAGGCCGCGGCCGGTGGCGCGCAGCACCTCCCACGCGCGCTGGACGCGGGCGCGGTTGGCCAGGTCGATGCCGACGGCGGTGCGCGGATCAAGCGCGGCGACAAGGGCGGGCAGGGGCAGGGCGTCGCCCTCGGCCCGCACCTCGGGCGGGGTTGGCGGTACATCGGCCAGTCCCTCGGTCAGCGCGCGAAAGTTCAGGCCGGTGCCGCCGACGATCACCGGGCGCGGCCCGGCCAGAAGCGGCGTCACCTCGCGCAGCCAGCGGCCGGTGGAATAGGGCGCGTCAAAGGGCACATGGCCGTAAAGCGCATGGGGCAGGGCGGCTTCTTCCTCGGCCGTGGGCCGGGCGGTCAGGATGCGCCAGCCGTCAAAGACCTGCAGCGCATCGGCATTGACGATGACCCCGCCCCCGGTCTCGACGATCCGCGCCGCCAGCGCCGACTTGCCGCTGGCGGTCGGCCCGGCGATCAGCACCGGCCGGTCGCGGGGGATTTCCGACAGATCGAACGCCACTCAGTTCCCCGCATTGAACCCAACCGCCTTTTCCGACATTTTCCGCGCGGAACTCAAGCCTCGGGGAATCGGCATGAACGCGATGGAACGGACCACCTTCAAGCGGGTCATGCTGAAAATCTCGGGCGAGGCGCTGATGGGCGACCGCGGCTATGGCCTTGATCCCAAGACGGTGGACCGCATCGCCGCCGAGGTGAAATCGGTGCAGGAGATGGGGGTCGAGATCTGCATGGTGATCGGCGGCGGCAACATCTTTCGCGGGCTGCAGGGCAGCGCGCAGGGGATGGAGCGGACGACGGCCGACTACATGGGGATGCTGGCGACGGTGATGAACGCGCTCGCCATGCAATCGGCGCTCGAGGGGATGGGCGTCTTTACCCGGGTGATTTCCGCGATCCCGATGGATCAGGTCTGCGAACCCTACATCCGCCGCCGCGCCGTGCGCCACCTTGAAAAGGGCCGGGTCTGCATCTTTGCCGCCGGCACCGGCAACCCCTATTTCACCACCGACACCGCGGCGACCCTGCGCGCCAGCGAAATGGGCTGCGAGGCGGTGTTCAAGGGCACCAAGGTCGATGGCGTCTATAACAAGGATCCGAAAAAGCACGGCGATGCCAAGCGTTATGACCGGGTGTCCTATGACGAGTGTCTGGAAAAGAACCTTGGCGTGATGGACGCGACCGCCATCGCGCTCGCGCGCGACAACAACCTGCCGATCATCGTCTTTTCGCTAGACGAACCCGGCGGTTTCCGCGGCATCCTGGCCGGGCAGGGGACCTATACCACCGTCAGCGGCTGATCGGGCTAGGCGCGCCGCTTCATCGCCCAGCGCTCGGCCCGCCGTTCCAGCACCCGCACCGGGGCGCCGGTCACCAGCCGCCCTTCGCCGCGCGGCACTGCGTTCCAGCCGAACAGCGGTCCGGTGACGCGGGGATCGGTCGACAGGCGCTTGTCGAACAGGCCCTTCAGCGGGTTGCCGCCGATACGCGCGCCGGTCATCTGGTCCTGTGTCGTCATCACGCAGCGCGCGCAGGGCTTCACCAGATCAAGGACCACGCCGCCGACCTCGATCGTCTGCCAGAAATCCTCGTCCCAGGGCTCGTCCGTCTCGATCAGCAGGTTGGTGCGGAAGCGGTCCATGCCCACCGCAGGCTCGCCCGCCTTCGCCATCGACAGGTTGAGATCGGCAAGCGAGGCGGTCGCCGTCACCAGAATCTGGAACCCGTCGGCAAAGCCGACCGGACTGCCGGGCGGCGCCCAGTCGGCGCTTGCCTCGCGATGGGCGGCGGCATCCATCTGCACGATGCGCAGGGGGCGGCCCAGCCAGTCGGACACGGCATCATTGGCGGCGTCATCGGCCAGCGCGGCATCGACGGTCGAATCCCAGACCCGGACCACCAGCCGCCGGCCGGGGTCGAACCGCGCCAAGACGCCGGCATCGCCGCGGCGCAGATGCAGGGTGCCGTCGGCATCGGCCTGGGCCTCGATCTGGGCGATGGCTCCCAATTCGCGCTGGGTGATGAACTGGCCGTCCGGATGGGTCAGCATGTAGCGGCGGTCGCCGTCCAGACCGGCCCGGCCGATCCGCGCTTCGGGCACCGAAAAGCCGCGGGCGCTTTTCAGCGGGTAAAGGCGCAGGTCTGTCAGGATCATCCGGGCCATCCATCGGCGGGGAACAGGGCGGCACCCTGTCACGCCCCAAGGCCCGCCACAACCCCGCCCCCCTCGCGGGCGACATGCCGCAGGCGCGCCGGGCATCCCCCCTTGGCAAGACTGCCGCCGGCTGCTGAAATCGCCGCACCGCGGCCGGCCGGCCGCCAAGGAGCCGTCATGCCCGCCCTTCCCCCCGGTCCGCTCAGCCTTGTGCCCTTTGTCAGCGTGCAGAACATGCTTGATATCCTGCTGGCGCGCGGGGTCGGGCCGATGCTGTGCGACCTTGCCGCCGCCATCGAGGCCGATTTCCGCCGCTGGCCCGATTTCGACAAGGCGCCGCGCCTTGCCGCCCATTCGCCCGGCGGGGTGATCGAGCTGATGCCGACCAGCGACGGCGCCACCTATGGCTTCAAATATGTCAACGGCCATCCGGCGAACCAGCACCGCGGCCGGCAGACCGTGGCGGCCTTCGGCGTGCTGGCCGATGTCGGGACCGGCTATCCGCTGCTCGTGTCCGAGATGACGCTTTTGACCGCGCTGCGCACCGCCGCGACCTCGGCCATGGCGGCGCGGCAACTGGCGCGACCGGACAGCCGGGTGATGGCGATGATCGGCGCCGGTGCGCAATGCGAATTCCAGGCGCTGGCCTTTGGTGCCATCTGCGGCATCACGCGGCTGCGCCTTTACGACATCGACCCGGCTGCGACGGCCAAGGCGGTCGCCAACCTTGCCGGCAGCGGCCTGACGGTCGAGCCCTGCAAGTCCGCGCAAGAGGCGGTGGACGGCGCCGACATCATCACCACCTGCACCGCCGACAAGACGCGGGCGACGATCCTGACCGACAACATGGTCGGCGCCGGGGTGCATGTGAACGCCATCGGCGGCGATTGCCCCGGCAAGACCGAGGTGCATCCCGACGTGCTGCGCCGCGCCCGCATCTTTGTCGAATACCCCGAACAGACCCGCATCGAGGGCGACATCCAGCAACTGCCGCCCGACCATCCGGTCACCGAACTCTGGCAGGTCATCGCCGGCCTTGCCCCCGGCCGGCAGGACGCGCGCGACATCACCCTGTTCGACAGCGTCGGTTTCGCCATCGAGGATTTTTCCGCCCTGCGCCTGATCCACCGGCTGGTGCAGGGCGGCGCTCCGGCGACGCTGATCGACCTTATCGCCGATCCCGACGACCCGCGCGACCTGTACGGCATGATCCGCCGGGCGGGCGCGCAGGCATGAGAAACAGCCTGTCCTTTCCCGCCCTGACCGCCGCCGATCTGGCGGAGCTGACTGCCTTTCGCCACGAATTGCACCGCCATCCCGAAGTGTCGGGCGCCGAGGCGGCGACGGCGGCGCGCGTGGCCGCGGCGCTGGCTGCGCTGGGGCCGGACAGGGTGCTGACCGGGCTTGGCGGCCATGGCGTCGCGGCGGTGTTCGACAGCGGCAGGCCGGGGCCGACGGTGCTGTTCCGCTCCGAACTCGACGCGCTGCCGATCCACGAGGTCGGCGGGCACGGCCATGCGTCGGAAGTGCCGGGTGTCGCGCATCTGTGCGGCCACGACGGCCATTCGACCATCCTTCTGGGCCTTGCCCGGGTCCTGTCGCGCGCGCGGCCGCCCCTTGGCCGGGTGGTGCTGATGTTCCAGCCCGCGGAAGAGACCGGCGCCGGCGCCGCCGCGGTGATCGCCGATCCGGCCTTTGCCGCGATCCGCCCCGACTGGGCCTTTTCGCTGCACAACTGGCCGGGGATCGCCAGGGGCACTGCCCTTTTGGGGACCGGGCCGGTCAACTGCGCCTCGCGCGGGATGCGGATCCGGTTCAGCGGCCAGACCGCCCATGCCTCGACCCCGTGGCAGGGGCTGTCGCCGATGCCGGCGGTGGCGGCACTGATGCCGGCGCTGGCGGCGCTGGGCAGCGGCCCGCCGCCCGGCCCCGGATTTTCCATGGTGACGGTGACGCATGCGACCCTGGGCGAGCCGACCTTCGGCATCGCCCCCGGTGCCGCGACGGTGCTGGCGACCCTGCGGACGGTCGATGATGCCGTGATGGCGGCGCTGGTCGCCGCGGCCGAGGCGCTGGCCCGCGCCACCGCCGCCGATCACGGGCTGGGGATCGAGATCGACTATGCCGACATCTTCCTCGCCTCGGTCAACGATGCCGAGGCGGCCGCGGTTCTGGCCGAAGGCCTGGCCGCCGCCGGCCTGCGCCACGAACCGCAGACCCGGCCCATCCTCGCGTCCGAGGATTACGGCCGCTTCCGTCTGGACGGTGCCACATCGGCGATGCTGTTTCTGGGCTCGGGCGAGGATTGCGCCGGGCTGCACACGCCGGGCTATGACTTTCCCGACGACCTGATCGGGCAGGGCGTCGCGCTGTTCACGCAGACGCTTGCCGCCTGCCTGTCCCGGGCGGGATAGGGGTCGGCGGTCCGCCCCCCGCATCGGTTCCCGGCCCATTTCCGCGCCCGGACGGGCCGGGCCGCTGCCTTGTGCCGCACCCCGTCCGGCAACGGTTGCGCAGGTCTTGCACAACTTCCCCATGACATTGTTGCCGTTTGTCGCCTATACAACCGGGGTAAGCGGGCGTTATAGACCCGTGATCGCCCGGACCGGGCGAAACGCGATACTGACGGCAGAGACGACATGGCAGACGATTTCGAGCTTGATACCGATGATCTTTCCCGCCGCATGGAAGGCGCCATCTCGTCCCTGCGGACGGAATTCGCCAGCCTGCGCACCGGCCGCGCCTCGGGGTCCATGCTCGAACCGATCCAGGTCGATGCCTATGGCCAGATGACCCCGGTGAACCAGCTGGGCACCATCAACGTGCCCGAGCCGCGCATGGTCACCATCAACGTCTGGGACCGCGGCATGGTGTCCAAGGTCGAAAAGGCGATCCGCGACTCGGGCCTTGGGATCAATCCGCAGACCAACGGCACCATCATCATGCTGCCGATCCCCGAACTGAACGAGGAACGGCGCCGGGAGCTGACCAAGGTCGCCGGCACCTATGCCGAACATGCGCGCGTCGCGATCCGCAACCTGCGCCGCGATGGCATGGACCAGATCAAGAAGGCCAAGGCGAACGGTCTTTCCGAGGACGACATGAAGTTCTG
>CAZIOT010000024.1:0-45107 GCA_964540965.1 uncultured Rubellimicrobium sp.
GCCCGCGACCTGCGCGACATTCTCGGGCAGGCGCTGGGCGCACTGACGCCCCATGGTGAATAGTGTGGCCCGGCGGGTGAGGGCCGGGGGCGTGACAGCGCCCCCTACACGGGGTGGCGTGCCGTTGCTCATCTGCAACCACGGCCTACTTTAGGTGCCGCGCGCCATAATTTGGCCCGGGTCCTATGTTCGCCCTTGGGAGCCATCCGGGGGGCGGGCGATACACCATGAAAAGTGTGGGGTGCTGCCTCCTCCCACCGTCGCCTGAATTGACAATGAGGGTGGCGATGGAAATCGAACATTTCATAGCACGATGGAAGGCGTCCGGGGGAAGCGAGAGGGCCAACTACCAACTCTTTCTGACCGAATTGACCCAGGTCCTGGACCTGCCGCTGCCCGATCCGGCCACGGGCAACCTCGATCGTGACGGATACTGCTTTGATCGCTTGGTCCGCTACGGCCCGACAGATACCCATTCCCACGGCTTCATTGACCTCTACAGGCGCGATCATTTCGTGCTTGAGACCAAGCAGGGCACCGATGCTGACGATCCCGAACTGCCGCTGGGGTTGATCGAGGCCAAGGTGCCAAAGTCGATCGGCCATGGGGTCCGTGGTTCGAGGCCCTGGATCATCGCCATGCAAAGGGCCCGCAAGCAGGCCGACGATTATGCGCGCGGGATCGCCCGTGTCGATGGCTGGCCACCCTTTCTACTGGTCGTCGATGTTGGCCACGTGATCGAAGTCTACGCGGACTTTTCCGGACAAGGCGCCGGCTACGCACAGTTTCCTGACGCCAACGGATACCGGATACGAATTGAGGACTTGCGGGATCCCGCGGTGCGCAAAATGCTCCACCGGATATGGACCGCCCCCGAGGAACTGAATCCAGCCCGACATGCGGCCAAGGTCACACGCGAGATCGCGGACCGGCTGGCCGCACTGGGGCGGTCGCTCGAGGATCGGGGCAGCCATTCCGAAGACGTGGCCCGCTACCTGATGCGCTGCCTCTTCACCATGTTCGCCGAGGATGTGAAGCTGATCCCGAAGGACAGCTTCAAGGGGCTGCTGGACCGCCTGCGCGGTCATCCCCAGGATGCCGCCGACGCGCTGTCCGGCCTGTGGGCCGCAATGGACCGTGGCGATTACGCTGCCGCCCTGACCGCCCGGGTTCGCCGGTTCAACGGCGGCCTGTTCAGGGAAACCGCAGCCTTTGCGCTGCTGGAACACGAACTGTCCCTGCTGATCGAGGCCGCCAGCCGCGATTGGCGCAATGTCGAGCCCGCGATCTTTGGCACCCTGCTGGAACGCGCCCTCGATCCGCGGCAGCGGCACAAGCTGGGCGCCCATTACACCCCCCGCGCCTATGTCGAACGGCTGGTGATGCCGACCGTGATCGACCCGCTGCGGGCCGACTGGGCGGCCGTCCGTGAAGGGGCGATGCACCAGGCCCGCACCGGCGACATGGCCGCCGCGCGCGAGACTGTCCGCAGCTTTCACCGGCAATTGTGTGAGATGCGCGTTCTGGACCCTGCCTGCGGGTCCGGCAACTTCCTGTATGTCACCATGGAGCTGATGAAGCGCCTTGAGGGTGAGGTCACCGAACTTCTGGCCGACCTGGGTGAGGATCAGTCCACGCTCGGGCTGACGGGCCTGACAATCGACCCGCACCAGTTTCTCGGGATCGAGGTCAACCCCTGGGCCGCCGCCGTGGCGGAACTGGTGCTGTGGATCGGGTACCTGCAATGGCATTACCGCACTCACGGCCGCGCCCCTGCGGCGGATCCTGTCCTGCAGGATTTCCGCAACATCGAGAACCGTGATGCCGTGCTGGCCTGGGACAGCCGCCGCGAACGCCGTGACGAGGCCGGCCAACCGGTGACGCGGTGGGACGGCATTGGAACCGTGGAACACCCCGCCACGGGCGAGCGTGTGCCCGACCCGCAGGCGCGGGTGCAGGTCTGGGATTACCTGAAACCCCGGCCCGCCATGTGGCCGCAGGCGGATTTCATCGTCGGCAACCCGCCCTTCATCGGCACAAGCCGGATGCGCGAGGCGTTGGGCGATGGCTACACCGAGGCGCTGCGGGCGGCTTACCCCAAGGTGCCGGACAGCGCCGATTTCGTGATGTATTGGTGGGAAAAGGCAGCCCTGGCCACACGGGCGGGCGAACTGCGGCGGTTCGGTCTGATCACCACAAATTCGCTGCGCCAAACCTTCAACCGCCGGGTTCTGGAACAGCATCTGGCCGACCCCAAGACACCGCTGTCGCTGCTCTTTGCCATCCCCGATCACCCTTGGGTCGATGCAGGCGACGGCGCGGCGGTGCGTATTGCGATGACCGTGGCCGCGCCGGGCGCGGCGCCAGGGCGGCTTGTCACCGTGACCGAGGAGCGCAAGGGCGAGACCGAGGCCGAAGGTCGGCCCGTCAATCTGTCCACCGAGAAGGGCCGCATCTTTGCCAATCTTCGGATCGGCGCGGATGTGGCGGGGGCAGTGGCGTTGCGGGCCAATGATGGGTTGGCGCATATGGGTGTCAAGCTGCACGGCATGGGGTTTATTGTGTCACCTGCCGAAGCCAGGCACTTAGGTCTGGGCACGGTGCCGGGACTCGAGCGACACATTAGACCGTTCCTAAATGGTCGGGACTTGGCGCAGACAACGCGCGGAACCTTAGCAATCGACTTTTTCGGGCTTTCGGAGAGCCAAGCTCGGGACAGCTTCCCGCAGGCTTTTCAGCTTGTGCTGGATACGGTGAAACCTGAGCGTGATCAGAACAACCGAGAGACTTACCGCCGCAACTGGTGGATCTTCGGAGAGCCGCGAAAGGAACTTAGACCAGCCCTTGAAGGGCTATCCCGCTACATCGCCACGCCCAGAACTGCTAAGCACCGAATATTTCAGTTTGTATCGTCGGACAGCATTTCTGAGAGCAAGCTTGTCGTGATAGCTACCGATGATGCATGGCACTTGGCAGTTGTTTCGTCGCGACTGCATGAGATTTTTTCCCTAGCGGCGGGTGGTTGGTTGGGGATAGGCAATGACCCGACCTACAATCACTCGGACTGCTTCAACCCATTCCCCTTCCCAGACCCGACCGAGTTTCAGAAGGTCCGTCTGCGCAGCCTTGGCGAACAGCTCGACGCGCACCGCAAGGCGCAGCAGGCCGCGCATCCCAAGCTCACCCTGACCGGGATCTACAACGTGCTGGAAAAGCTGCGGTCGGGCGAGCGGATCGAGGGCAAGGACCGCGAGGTTTACGACCAGGGCCTGGTCGGCATCCTGCGCAAGCTGCACGACGAAATGGACGCCGAGGTGGCCGCCGCCTATGGCTGGCCGGTGGACCTGCCCGAACACGACCTCCTGCAGCGCCTGGTTGACCTCAACCGCGAACGCGCAGCAGAAGAGGCCCAGGGCCTGATCCGCTGGCTGCGTCCGGACTTCCAGAACCCCACCGGTCGCGCCGTGACAGCCCAGCCCATACAGACCGAGATGCTCGTCACGCCAGGCACAGGCAAAGGCCGCCCCCCTTGGCCTGCAAGCCTGCCCGACCAGATGCGGGCGCTGCGGGATGTGCTGGCCGACCTCGGCCCCGGCGATCCCGAGACCATAGCCCGCCGTTTCCGCAATGCCCGGACGACCACGGTCGAAAGCCTTCTGGAAACACTGTCGGTCGTGAGGTCCGCCGCCCTGCGCGAAGACGGACGGTACGAGGCAAGATAATGCTCCCCTGTCAGGATCGATGCCTGTACCCCACAAGCCCAGCGATCCTGACGACCTAGCGCAAAATTTTCGTCCAGAAGCTAGTGCGCAAAAGTCCAGAAGCTGGCGCGGCGCAACAGCACGCCGGACCCTCGCCCCGCAAGCGATTGATCCACAGTCGTTTTGAGGAAATGGCGGACCCGGAGCGATTCGAACGCCCGGCCCTCAGATTCGTAGTCTGATGCTCTATCCAGCTGAGCTACGGGTCCGCGATGGGGGGCGACATAGCGGCCCGGCGGGGGCATTGCAAGGGGCAAACGTCACTCGGCCGCCTCGGCAAGCACGACCTCGGCCTTGGGCAGGCAGATGCTGAACACGGTGCCCTCGGGTCCGGTCCGGGCAAGGTCAAGGCG
Organism: uncultured Rubellimicrobium sp.; assembly: GCA_964540965.1. Lineage (GTDB taxonomy): Bacteria > Pseudomonadota > Alphaproteobacteria > Rhodobacterales > Rhodobacteraceae > JADYZU01. The sequence goes on from CAZIOT010000024.1 coordinate 4,115, forward strand.
CCCGCCGTGGCCGCGGATCAGTTCGGCGGCGATGGCAAGGCCAAGGCCCGAGCCGCCCTTGGTCACCCCGCCCTGGAACGGCTGGAACAGGTGGTCGCGCGCCTTGGGCGGCAGGCCGGGGCCGGTATCGGCGACCTCGATCCACCAGGCGGCGTCATCCTCGGTCGCGCGCACCGAAATCTCGCCCGGCCGGCCGGTGGCGATGATCGCCTGCCGCGCGTTGCGGACAAGGTTCAGGATCACCCGATAGACCTGTTCGGCATCGGCGCGGATGGTCAGGCCGGCGGGAATGTCCTCGGCAAAGGAGATGTCGCAGTCGCCCGCGGCCAGCCTTTCGCTGTCGATGACATCGCCGACGATGGCGGCGATCTTGACCCGGGCCAGCGTCGGCGGCGGTTCCTCGGCCCGGCCAAAGGCAAGCGTCGATTCGGTCAGATGCACGGCACGGGTGATCGACCCCACCAGCTTTGGCGCCATCCGTCGCACCAGCGGATCCTCGGACCCGTCCAGGCGGTCGGCGAACAGTTGCGCCGATGTCAGGATGTTGCGCAGGTCGTGGCTGACCTTGGCCACGGCACCGCCCAGCTGCGCCAGCCGTTCCTTCTGCTTCAGCGCCGAAGTCAGCTGCACCTGCATCGAGGCAAGGGCATCCTCGGCCTCGCGGATTTCGCGGATCCGCGCGTGCGGCGCGATGATGCGGCGGGCATCCTCGGGCGCCTCGGCATAGGTCTGCATGTGGCCGACCACGCCCTTGATCGGCCGCACCAGCAGCCGTTGCACGGCGATGAACAGCAGCGTGGCGATGACCACCGACAGGACCGCGGAAAAGGCCAGGATGCGCAGGCCATAGTCGATCATCGCCGTGCGCATCGGCCCCTGCTCCATCGTCACCTCGATCAGCAGGCCGCCCTGCTGCACGGGGGCACCGATCACCCGGATGATGCGGTTTTCCGCATCGGCCAGCGTGCGCACGGCGTCGACGACCAAGGACAGCGCGGTGCTGTCGCGCAGGTCATAGGTGGCATGGATCGGTTCCGGAATGGGCGAGGACAGCGCCAGCTGCCGCACGTCGTCGCGCCGCAGCACGACGTTGAACACACCGGCATTGGCCAGCAGCTCGCGTTCCAGCTCGGCATCCAGCATGTCGTCGGCCAGCACCGACAGCGAGGCAAGCTGCGCCCGCTCCAGCCGCGCCTGCAGGTAATCCTCGCGAAAACCGGCGACCGAGGGGAAAAAGATCAGCACTTCGGCCAACATGACGAAGACCGTCGTCAGGATCAGAAAGCGACCCGACAGAGAGTTGACCATCACCCTTCCTTCGGCCGGACCCGGCCTGCATCACAAGATAGGCATCCGCGCGGCAAAAGTGAATCACAAGCGGTGACGGAATGTTGCAGGTGCAGCAAGTGCCCCTGCGGGGTGCGGCGGCGGGTTGACAGCCTGCGGGGCGGACCTTATGGCACGGGCCTTGTGAACGAATTCGGACCGGGACGATTCCGTTGCCCCGGCCCCTGACGGAGAGCCGCGATGAAGCGCACCTACCAACCCTCGAACCGCGTCCGCAAGGCGCGCCACGGCTTCCGCGCCCGCATGGCGACCAAGGGTGGCCGCAAGGTTCTGGCCGCCCGCCGCGCGCGGGGCCGCAAGGTGCTGTGCGCCTGACCGGCGCCGGCGATTGCCTGACATGACCGGCACCCCCCCGCGCGAGGCCGATGGCCCCGCGGCGGGGGCTGTTGCCGTTCTGCAAAAGCGCGCCGATTTCCTGCGCGCCGCGCAGGCCGGCCGCGCCGGCACACCGGCGTTCCTGCTGCAGGCCCGCGACCGCGGCGACGACGGCGGCATGCGCGTCGGTTTCACCTGTTCGAAAAAGGTCGGCAATGCCGTGGCGCGCAACCGTGCCAAACGGCGCCTGCGCGAGATCGCCCGTCTGGTCCTGCCCGGCGCCGGTCGCCCCGGCTGGGATTACGTCCTGATCGGCCGGGCCGAGGTCACCGCGACCCATCCGTTCGACGCGCTGACCACCGACCTGCATTCGGCCCTGTCCCGCGTCCATGCCGCGCGGAAACCCAGGGCGGCCCAGTGACCCCCGCCGCCTTCCTCGTCTCGCTGCCGGTCCGCGCCTATCGGCTGCTGCTGAGCCCTTGGGTCGGCCACGGCTGCCGCTACCACCCGACCTGCTCGGCCTATGCGCTCGAGGCGTTGGAAAAGCACGGCGCAATCAAGGGCACCTGGCTTGCTGCGCGCCGCATCGCCCGCTGCCACCCCTGGGGCGGATCGGGCATCGACAACGTGCCGGATTAGGCATTCGGCCACAGGCCGCTCCGCTACCTCAGTAGCAATCCCAAGTGAATACCGCCCGCTCCCACCGGCGGGCGATCAGGTCGCCCCTGGCGATCATCACGTTCAACTCGCCGCCGTCGCCGATGCGGATGCCCGCGGCCTTGCCGTTCCCCTCCTCGCCCAGGTGCAGGATCACCCGGTCAAGCTTGCGGTATCGCTCATCGTTGCGGATGTCCTCCTGCACGAAGGACGGATGCCCGCCGATCCAGTGGACGCCAAGACTGGCCCGCGCCGCATCCATGCGCTCTTCGTAGGTTGCGACCATCGTCTCGGCCTCGCCCGGTTCGGGCAGCCGTTCCATATGGGCAAAGCCCATGTCGTCAGCGGAATGCGGCCAGAGTGTCCAGTTTGCGCCGACGACCCTTGGTTCGGCGGTGACCGCATAACCCCGCTCGAACACCTCGGGCGAAAACGGATGCGCCCGGCGCTTTGCTTTGCGCAGACTTTCGGGTGGCCCCATCAGGCCTTCGCCGACCGGGGCCTCGGTATAGCGCAAATGCGTGCCCTCGGATTCGTAACAGACGAAAACTTGCAACAACCCGCGGTCGGGGAAATCCGGCAGCGGCGGCAGGTTGCCGAAGTTTATCTGGCCAAGAAAGGCCATCGGCGCACCGTCTGCGTCCAGCGGCCAGTCGGGCCGGGCCGGATCAGCCCAGGGATGGCCGCCGATGCGGGTGGCGGTGGCGGGCGTCGCCTGCGCGTGCAGGGTCAGGACCAGCGAATCGCGGGTATCTGCCGCTATGCGGGCGAAAAAGTCCTGCATCTCCTGCGCGGTAATGCGCGGGCGCGCCGCCATCTGCCGCCGGCGGCGGAGGCTGAAGATCGGGACAGACACGACCAGAGCCAAGGCCGCGATGGCCAAAACGACTTCAACCGGCCCGAAGGAACACATGACGGCCTCTCTCTCCGCGACACTCCTGACACCGCAAGAAGGCCGCATCATGGCAAGGGGGCAAGGATCGCGCCCCTTGCCGCGCGGGCGGGCGGGGGTTAATCCGGCAGCATGTTCGACGACAGCCCCGACGACATCCACCCGCTGTTCTTCGGCGCCCCCAAGGCGACCGAATTCCGCAAGCTGCGCAAGCGCATCATCCAGAACGTGCGCGAGGCGGTGGATCAATACGGCATGATCGAACCCGGCGCGCGCTGGCTGGTCTGCCTGTCGGGCGGCAAGGACAGCTACACGCTGCTCGCCGCGCTGACCGAGCTGAAATGGCGCGGCCTGCTGCCGGTCGACCTCTTGGCCTGCAACCTCGATCAGGGCCAGCCGGGCTTTCCCGCCACCGTCCTGCCGGATTTCCTGACCCGGATGGGCGTGCCGCACCGGATCGAATATCAGGACACCTATTCGGTGGTGACCTCGAAGATCAAGCCGGGCAACACCATGTGTTCGCTGTGTTCCCGGCTGCGGCGCGGCAACCTGTACCGCATCGCGCGCGAAGAGGGTTGTTCGGCGGTGGTCCTTGGCCATCACCGCGACGACATCCTTGAGACCTTCTTCATGAACCTGTTCCACGGCGGCCGGCTGGCGACGATGCCGCCCAAGCTGGTGAACGAGGATGGCGACCTGTTCGTCTATCGCCCGCTCGCCCATGTCGCCGAGGCCGATTGCGAGCGATTCGCCCGCGCCATGGCCTATCCGATCATCCCCTGCGACCTCTGCGGTTCGCAGGAGGGGTTGCAGCGCCAGCAGGTGAAGGCGATTCTGGATGGTTGGGAAAAGAACGCCCCCGGCCGGCGCCAGATCATGTTCCGCGCCCTGATGAACGCGCGGCCTTCGCATCTTCTTGACCCGCAGCTATTTGATTTCGCGGGGATTTCGCGCGAAGCGGGTGGTGCGGAAAATTCATCGGACATTCCGCGGCTGCGTTAACCGCGGGGTCAGGATCCTTGCCTAGTGTCGCGGTCGGATCACCCCGCGTCTACGGAAGGGACCGCCGATGCCTGCCCGCCTTGTTGCCCGCACCCTGTCGCTTCTTGGCGATGCCGACGACCGCCGCATCACGCTTGCGGTCATCGCGCCGGTCATGGGGCTGACCGCCTGGCTCGCTGTCGGGCCCTGGGCGGCGCTGGCGGTGACACTGGGCCTGCCGGCGCTGGCCATCGCCCTGCCGCGCAGCAAGCCCCGGCTGGTGTTCGACCCGGTGACCGGCCTCGACCAGCGCCAGGCACTGGAACGGCGCATCGCCCGCAACCTGGCTGCCTCGCGCCGCGGCTTTCTGCAGACCGGGGTGCTGGCGCTGGAAATTGACCGTTTCAAGCAGATCGAGGAACGGCACGACCGCGCCGGGGTGGAAACCGTGCTGCGCATCTCGGCCGAAAGGCTGCGCCGCGCCCTGCGCGACGCCGACCGCGCGGCACGGCTGGACGGTCCGGTGTTCGCGGTCGCGCTGGCGCCCGCCCGGCGGCTTGACCTCGAATCGGCGATCCAGCTTGCCACCAGGCTGCAACGCGCCCTGTCCGAGCCGATCAGCATCGGCAGCGCCAATCTCTATCCCAGCGTCTCGGTCGGCTTTGCGCTGACCACGCGGCTTGACCGGCCCGCCGCCGCCGACCTTCTGCGCGCCGCCACCCTTGCCCGGATCGAGGCCGGGCGGTCCGGCCCCGGCGCCATCCGCAGCTATTCCGGCGCCATGCGCGACCGCGTCAGCAGCCGCGGCGACCTTGCCGCAGAGGTGACGGGCGCGATGAACCGGGGCGAGATCATGGCCTTCTTCCAGCCGCAGATCTCGACCCGCACCGGCGATGTCACCGGCTTTGAATCGCTGGCGCGCTGGCACCATCCGCAACGCGGCCTGATCCCGCCGGCCGAATTCCTGCCGGCCCTGCGGCAGGCCGGGCTGATGGACCGGCTGGGCGCCCATATGGTGACCGAGGCCCTGGCCGCGCTCCGGCTTTGGGACGATGCCGGGCTGGCGGTGCCGCGGGTGGGCGTCAACTTCTCGACCGAGGAACTGGTCGATCCGCATCTTGTCGACCGCATCCGATGGGAGCTTGACCGTTTCGGCCTTGGCCCCGGCCGGCTGGGGATCGAGGTTCTGGAAACCGTGGTCGCCGGCGGTGCCGAGGACCGGGTGCTGCGCAGCCTCGCCGATCTCGCCCGCCTCGGCTGCGCCCTCGACCTTGACGATTTCGGCACCGGCCATGCCTCGATCACCAATATCCGCCGCTTCGCCATCGGCCGCATCAAGATCGACCGCACCTTCGTGACCCGGATCGACGCCGATGCCGAACAGCAGAACATGGTGGCGGCGATCCTGACCATGGCCGACCGGCTCGGGCTCGACACGCTTGCAGAAGGCGTCGAGACGCCCGAGGAACAGGCGATGCTGGCGGCACTGGGCTGCGGCCATGTCCAGGGCTTTGGCATCGCCCGCCCGATGCCGCTCAAGGACGCGACGCGCTGGCTTTCCGACCGCAAGGCCCGCTCGGCCATGCCGGTGCCGCTGCGCCGGATCGGATAGGGGCGCCGCGCGGCCAAGGACGGTCACGACTGCGCGACGGGGAAAACCGTCATGCCCGGCCTGCCCGACCCGTGACGCGCCGGCGCCGCGGGATGGGCGGCCGCATGACCACCTGCCGTCCTCTGCGATCCCGCCCTCTGTCCGCGCCTCCCGATCTTGGCCGCCCCCACGCCGCAGACAGGCCCGGCAACCACACGCTCCTCCACCACACCGCCCGGTTGGCCGCAAAGACCCTTGACCTTTCACCCCCTGCACTATTGATGCAGCAAGACCTGTCGCGACCCCGGGGGACGGCCTTCATGGACGACCAGAACAAGAACCTCATCCTTGCCACGGCGCTGAGTTTCATCGTCATCATCGTCTGGCTTTTCCTGTTCCCGCCCGCGGAACCCGAACCGGCGACCGAGGTTGCCGATGCGACCGAAACCACCCAGGGGCTGACGCCCGACGCCACGACCGAGGCGGTGGAAAGCGACGAGATCGCCGTCGCCGCCGAAGCGCCGCGGGTCGGGATCGACACGCCGCGACTGACCGGATCCTTGTCCCTGCAGGGCGCCCGCATCGACGACCTGTCGCTGCGCGACTATCGCACCACCGTCGAACCGGGCGCAGACCTTGTCCGCATCCTGACCCCGGTGGGCGAGCCGTTTTCCTATTACGCCGTGCACGGCTGGTCGAGCAGCGACCTGACCGCCGATCAGGTGCCCGGACCGGATACCCTGTGGACGCTGGCCCAAGGCGACACGCTGACCCCCACCACGCCGGTGACGCTGACCTGGGACAACGGCGCGGGCCAGCTTTTTTCGCGCACCATCTCGGTCGATGAGGATTTCCTCTTCACCATCGCCGATACGGTGACGAACAACGGCAGCGCCGATGTCGACCTGACCCCCTATGGCTTTATCGCCCGCCATGGCCGGCCGGAAACGCCGTCGAACTGGATCCTGCACGAAGGCGTGGTGCGGATGTCGGACGGACGGCTTCAGGAAATCAACTATGGCGACCTGCCCGACCTGGACACCGTCGCCGCCGACGGCAGCCTGACCGAGGATGTCGCCGTCACCGAAAACGGCTGGGCCGGCTTTACCGACAAATACTGGATGACCACGCTGGCGCCGGAACCCGGCACCGCCTTCCGCTCGTCGGTGCGCTATATCCCGGCGACCGGCATCTACCAGGCCTTCACCTGGCTGCCCGAAACCGAGGTCGCCGCCGGCAGTGCGACTTCGGTCGAGACCCGGCTTTTCGCCGGCGCCAAGGAATGGGAGGTGATCCGCGCCTACCAGAACGAGGGCGGCATCGCCGGTTTTGTCAATTCCATCGACTGGGGCTGGTTCTGGTTCCTGACCAAGCCGATGTTCTGGCTGCTGCACACCCTGCACAGCCTGATCGGCAACATGGGCTGGGCGATCATCGCGCTGACCTTCTGCATCAAGGCGCTGGTGCTGCCCCTCGCCTACAAGAGCTATGTCTCGATGGCGCGGATGAAGGAAATCCAGCCGCAGATGGAGGCGCTCAAGGAAAAGACCGGTGACGACCGGGCGGCGCTCCAGCAAGGGATGATGAAGCTTTACAAGGACAACAAGGTGAACCCCGCCGCGGGTTGCCTGCCGATCCTGATCCAGATCCCGATCTTCTTCTCGCTCTACAAGGTGATCGTCGTCACCATCGAGCTTTACCATGCGCCGTGGTGGGGCTGGATCCGCGACCTGTCGGGCCCCGATCCGTCGTCGCTGTTCAACCTGTTCGGCATCCTGCCTTGGGACGCCCCGGTGCCCGGCACGATTCTGCACCTGGTGTTCCTCGGCATCCTGCCCCTTCTGCTGGGCGTGTCGATGTGGCTGCAACAAAAGCTGAACCCGGCACCGCCCGACCCGACGCAACGGATGATCTTTGCCTGGATGCCTTGGGTGTTCATGTTCATGATGGGCAGCTTCGCCTCGGGCCTGATCATCTACTGGATCACCAACAACACGCTGACCTTCGCCCAGCAGTACATCATCATGCGCAGCCACGGGGCGAAGCCCGACGTGTTCGGCAACATCCGCGCCGGCCTGCGCCGCACCCCCGCCGCCGCCAACAGCGACAAGAAGCCCGGAGGCCGCTGAATGGCGGCTTCCCTGCCCTTTCCTCTGGCCGAGGAGCCTGACGAGTTCTCGCGCGAGGCGGGGCGACTGCTGCTGACCAGCCAGGTCGAGTTCCTAAAGGGCGTCGTTGCGCTGGCCGGCCTGCCGCCGGCGGACCGGGTCGAGGTCTGCTTTGCCGGCCGCTCGAATGTCGGTAAGTCCAGCCTGATCAATGCCCTGACCGGGCGCCGGGCGCTGGCCCGCGCCTCGAACACGCCGGGGCGGACGCAAGAGATCAACTACTTCACCGCCGGGGCGACGCACTACCTGGTCGATCTGCCCGGCTATGGCTTTGCCGAGGCGCCAAAGCCGGTCGTCGAACGCTGGCAGAAGTTGCTCAAGCAATATCTGGCCGGTCGGCAGACCCTGCGCCGCGCCTTCGTGCTGGTCGACGCCCGCCACGGTATCAAGGCGGTGGACGAGGAAATCCTGTCGCTGCTCGACAAATCCGCCGTCACCTTTCAATGCGTGCTGACCAAGACCGACAAGATCACCCGCGCCGCGCTGGAGGGCACCCTGGTGCAGGTCCGCGCGGCGCTGGCGAAACACCCCGCCGCCTTTCCCGAAATCGTCGTCACCTCGTCCGAAAAGGGCGATGGCATCGAAACCCTGCGGGCGATCATCGCCCGGCTCGGCTGACAGAGGCCCTGATGAAGGCTCAGAACATGGATCGCGACTGGACCCTGACCGCCAAGACCCTGTCCGAGGCGCTGCCCTATCTGCAACGCTTTTCCGGCGCGGTGGTGGTGGTGAAATTCGGCGGCAACGCCATGGGCGACGACGAGGCGATGGCCGAATTCGCCCGCGATGTCGTGCTGATGCGGCAGGTGGGCGTCAATCCGGTGGTGGTCCACGGCGGCGGGCCGATGATCAACGAGATGCTGGGCAAGCTTGGCATCAAGTCCGATTGGGTGCGCGGCAAGCGTGTTACCGACAAGGCCACGGTCGAGGTGGTCGAGATGATCCTGTCGGGCCTTGTGAACAAGCGCATCGTGCAGGCGATCATGGATGCCGGCGGCCGCGCCGTGGGCATTTCCGGCAAGGACGACGACCTGATGGTCTGCGTCGCCGACGATCCTGAACTGGGCTATGTCGGCCGCCCGGTCGAGATGAACGTGCAGGTGCTGCGCGACCTTTACGGCGCCGGCATCATCCCGGTGGTCGCCCCCGTCGCCACCGGCATGGCCGATAACGAGACCTTCAACGTCAACGGCGACACCGCCGCCGGTGCCATCGCCGGCGCGCTCAAGGCCGACCGGCTGCTGCTGCTGACCGATGTTCCGGGCGTCAAGGGCAAGGACGGCAAGGTCATGACCCAGCTTTCGCCCGAGGAAGTGCGGGACATGATCGCCGACGGCACCATTTCCGGCGGCATGATCCCCAAGGTCGAAACCGCGCTGAACGCCGTCAGGGACGGCGTCCGCGCCGCCGTGATCCTTGACGGGCGGCTGCCCAATGCCTGCCTGCTGGAACTGTTCACCGAACACGGCGCCGGCTCGATCATCCGGTCGAGCAAGTCGCGGGTGCAGCCGCACCGGGCGGGATGATCCTTGCCGAACTCGACAGGCGCGCGCGGGACGCGGGCCTGTTCGTGTCCGGCACCTGCGATCTGGCGCCCGGGGACGGGCTGCCGCCCCGCTTCCGCTCGGTCGCCCTGCTCTCGCCTGACGAGCCGCGGTTCTGGGACATCTTCACCGCCAGCCCCGAATCGGTCGACGGCGTCGCCGATCCGGTCGACCGCTGGTCGCGCCGGGTGATCGGCACCATTGCCTGCGCCATGGGCGGCAAGGCCGCTTTCCCCTTTGGCGGCCCGCCCTACCGCCCTTTCGTGCGCTGGGCGCTACGCTCGGGGCGGTGCCACAACTCTCCGGTGCATCTTCTGGTCCATGACACCGCCGGCCTGTTCATCTCGTTTCGCGGCGCCGTGGCGCTGTCTGAAACCCTGCCCCCCGACCCGCGCCCCGCCCCCTGCGACACCTGCGCCCGCCCCTGCACCACCGCCTGCCCGCCCGGCGCCCTGACCCCGGCGGGCTATGACGTGCCGGCCTGCCACGCATGGCTTGACCTGTTGCCCCCTTCTTCGTCCCCAATTACCCCGGGTGAGGCCATTGTCGCGCCATTGGTCCAAGAGACAATGGCGGCGGGGGCAGCGCCCCGGGGGCAACGCCAGACCGACGATTGCCGTTCGGGATGCCTTGTGCGCCGGGCCTGCCCCGTGGGACAAGAGCGGCGAAGGCCAGAGCAATCGGCCCATCACATGAGGCATTTCCACCGATGACCCTGCGCCTGATCCTGACCCGCCACGCCAAATCCGACTGGTCCCAGCCCGGACAGGACGATTTCGACCGTCCGCTCAACCATCGCGGCCGGCGCGATGCGCCGCGCCTGGGCGAATGGCTCGCCTCGCGCGGCTATCGCCCCGATCTGGTGCTGTGTTCCGCCGCGATCCGCACGCGCGAGACGATGGACCTGACCCTGGCCGCGCTGGGCGCAGAGCCCGAGATCCGCTATCGCGCCACGCTCTACCAGACCGATGCCGATACCATGCTTGACGAATTGCGGCAGGCCAGCGGGCAGGTGGTGATGATGGTCGGCCACAACCCGGCCATCGGCGATTTCGCCCATCATCTGGTGCATGACCGGCCGCTGCACGACCGCTTTGACGACTATCCCACCGCCGCCACCGCGATCATCGACTTTGCCCTGCCCTCCTGGGCCGAGGTCGGGCCGGGCCGCGGCGCCATCCGCGATTTCGTCGTCCCTGACGACCTGTAGGGTGGGCAAAGCCCACCGCCCCCTACCCCTTGGCGAGGATGCGCCCCAGGAACGCCCGGCCGCGTTCGGTCTGCGGCGCGTCGAAGAAGGCCGCCGGTGTCGCGGTCTCGACGATGCGGCCCTCGTCCATGAATACCACGCGGTCGGCGACGGCGCGGGCAAAGCCCATCTCGTGGGTGACGCACAGCATCGTCATGCCTTCGCGCGCCAGTTCGATCATCGTCTCGAGCACTTCGCCGATCATCTCGGGGTCCAGCGCACTGGTCGGCTCGTCGAACAGCATCACCCGCGGCTTCATGCACAAGGCGCGGGCGATGGCGGCGCGCTGCTGCTGGCCGCCCGACAGTTCCGAGGGGTATTTCCGCGCCTGATCGGCGATATGCACCTTGTCGAGCAGCGCCATCGCCAGATCGGTCGCCTGCGCCCGCTTGAGCCGCCGCACCTTCATCGGCGCCAGCACGCAGTTTTCCAGCACGGTCAGATGCGAGAACAGGTTGAACTGCTGGAACACCATGCCGACCTCGCCGCGCACGCGGTCGGTGCTGCGGGCATCGGTCAGCGCCGTGCCCTCGACGGTGAGGCGGCCCGACTGGAACGGCTCCAGCCCGTTGATGCAGCGGATCAGCGTCGACTTGCCCGACCCTGAAGGCCCGCAGATGACGATGCGTTCACCGGCGGCAACCGTCAGGTCGATGTCGGCCAGCGCCTGGAACGGGCCGAACCATTTGTTCAGCCCGGCGATCTCGATCACCGGGGCGCCGGTGTCAGCGGAATGGAGGGGCATATTGCAACCCGCCCTTGGTCCACAGCGCATTCAGCCCGCGCGCCAGCCCGATCGGGGTATTCTCACCGATGTGGCGTTCAAAGATTTCGCCGTAATTGCCGCCGGCGGCGATGGCATTCACCGCCCAGTCGCGCGACAGGCCCAGAAGCGAGCCGAATTCGCCCTCGGTGCCCAGCAGCCGGTTGATTTCGGGATTGGCGGTCGGCGCCGCCGCCATTTCGCGCACATTGGCCGAGGTCACGCCCAGCCCTTCGGCCGCGATCAGCGCGTTGAAGGTCCAGCGCACGATATCGGCCCATTGGTCGTCGCCCTGCCGCACCACCGGCCCCGAGGGCTGGCGCGAGGCCGGGTCGGTGATGACAACGTGACTGGCCGGCGTCTCGAACGTGGCGCGGATGGCGTAAAGTTCGGCCGCAGAACGGGAATAGGTCTCGCAGGTGCGGTCAAGATACTGGCGCCGCGCAGCGGCATCGTCATCGGCCGGGACCGGCGTCCACGAGATGGCATTGGCACGAAAGAAATCGTCCAGCGCCTGCCCAGACACCATGTCGGGCAGCAGGCACACCGTCGATGCGTCAAGCTCCTTGGCCGAGCTGATGCCCATCTCGACCGGGACCAGAAAGCCAAGCTGGTCGAAATAGCTGACGCCGACCATGTCGATCGACAGGCCGGCATCGAGGACGATGGACCAGGCCGCGCCCCGCGCCACCACATCCGCGCCGCCCGAAACCAGCGGTGCAAAGCGGTCGCCGACCGGCAGCGCCACCATTTCGGCAAGTCCGGCGTCGCCCAGAACGGCGGCGGCCAGCGCGCGGCAGAATTCGACCTCGAACCCCGACCAGACGCCGTTGGCATCGACGGCGGCAAAGCCGGCGATGCCCTGGCTGACTCCGCATTCCAGCCGCCCGCGCGAGCGGATGTCGTCCAGCGTGCCGGCCTCAGCCAGCATAGGCGCCAGAAGGCCGCCCAGCGCCGCAGCCAGCGTCAGCGCCTTGCCCAGAACCTGCATCTGCCGTCTCTCCGTTCTGCCGGCCGTCCCGCCGGCAAGGCTGCCCCGCCCGCGCCTATCTGCGGGGGTTCCTCTCTTGCGGTCAAGGCCGGGGATCGTCTCAGGCTGCGGCATGGAACCGCGCGGCATGGATGAAGGCGGCGCGTTTAAGCGCCGCGGCGGCCTCGGCCTCGTCATCGCGACCCCAGTGTTCGGCCTGCCAGTCCTCGTCCAGGCGCGACAGCGCCCAGGCGGTTTCCGGGTCGAGCCGGCCGTGGACCACCGCCAGCGCCAGGACAAGCGACCCCGACAGGGCCACGAGATCGTGAAACGCCGCCAGCCGGAAATCGTCCATCGCCGCGACTTCGGCCCGCAGCCGGGAAAGGGCATCGGGCGGTTGCGGCACATGGATGATGCCCGCGCCGGTGGCCAGCCGCGCGCCCAGCGCCGCCGCGGCCCAGTCCAGCAGCGGATCCCAGCCCGCCTGCTGCCGCGCCTGCAACGCCGCCGGCGCCTCGGCCCGGTAGGACAGAAGATCGCTGCCGCCATAGCCCGCCAGGTCGTCGATCACCGCCGCACGGGCGGGGGCGACCTTTTCCACCGCGGAATTGGCGGTGCGGGTGGCGGGCATGGTGTCGGGGCGCAGGGCGCCGCTTTGCGCCGCCCATTCCGCCGCCACCATCTCGGCCAGGGGGCGGGTGGGCAGGACCAGCACCCGCTTGCCCGGCGTCCTGACCGGCCGCCCGTCAAGCGTCACCGCGAAACCGCCCTCGGCCGGCGTTACCGCCACGACCTTCCAGAAAACCTTGGCTTCCCATTCGGCCATGGTCACGCCCCCGTCAGCCGGTCGATCAGCGCCGGCAGATCGGCGGGCGCCTGGGCAATCGCATCGGCCAGCAGAGTGCCGGTCGGATGATAGCCCCAGTCGACACCGATGCAGCGCACCCCTGCCGCGCGGCCCATGTCCATGTCGAACGAGGTATCGCCGACCATCACCGCCCGGTCCGCCGCCACGCCGGTTTCGGCCAGCGCCGCCAGAACCATGGCCGGATCCGGCTTTGACGGATGATCGTCCGACACCTGGGTCGAGGCGAAAAGGCCGCCAAGGCCGTGCCCGTCAATGATCGCGTCCAGCCCGCGGCGCGACTTGCCGGTGGCGATGGCCTGCGTCACGCCCGCGGCCTGCACGCCGTCCAGCACGGCGCGGATGCCGGGGAATAGCGGGCTTCCCGCCACGCCATGCGCCATCCGGTTGGCATGGAACGCGGATTTGTAGCCTTCGACCAACCGGTCGACCGTGGCGGCGTCAAGATCGGGCCGCAAGGTCGCCACCGCCAGAGGCAGCGTCAGCCCGACGATGCCCAGCACATCGGCACGGGGCGCCGGGGCCAGCCCCTGACCGGCAAAGGCCGCCTCCATCGCCGCGACGATCTCGTGCTGGCTGTCGATCAGCGTGCCGTCGACGTCCCAGATCACCAGCCGCTTCATTCGTCGCGGTCCAAAGTGAACGGATCGACAATCGGGTAATCGGCATCCCAGCCGACATAATCCCAGGTCTCGCGCATGTGCGGCGGCAGCGGCGCCACCAGCGAGACGACCTTTTTCGTCACCGGATGCTCAAAGGTGATCGACCGCGCGTGCAGGTGCAGCTTGCGGGCGATGCCGCCGCCGGTGCCGGCGCCCCAGCCGTCGCCCAGATTGTCCTGCGCGGTGCCGCCGTATTTGCTGTCGCCAAGGATCGGATTGCCGATTTCCGCCATATGGGCGCGCAGCTGGTGGGTCCGCCCGGTGATCGGCGCAAGGCCGACCCAGCTTGCCCGCCCGGCCAGCCAGGCCATGGTGACATAATCGGTCGCCGCCCGCTTGGCGCCCTCGACCTTGTCGACCTCGTTCGGATGGACGCAGCGCATCTTTTCGTCATGCCGGCCCGAGGGCACCTTGACGAGGCCATAGCGGATCGTCCCGGCCTTGGGGTTGGGCACGCCGGCGACGGCGGCCCAGTAGATCTTCTTCACATTGCGGTGGCGCAACGCCTCGGACAGGCCGCGCGCCACCCGGTCGGTCCGCGCCAAAAGCAGGATGCCCGAAGTATCCTTGTCCAGCCGGTGCACCAGTTTCGGTCGGTCCTTGAAGCCGAAGGTCAGCGCGCCGGCCAGCCCGTCGACATGACGGTCGCCCTGCCCCGACCCGCCCTGCGACGGCAGGCCCGGCGGTTTGTTCAGCGCGATGATGTGGTCGTCCTTCCAGATCACCGCGTTCTGGATCATCTCTTCGTCCGATTTCGGGATCCGCGTCCGCACCACGGCGGGCGCCGGGGCGCCGGCGGCATCGCCCAAGGGCGGCACCCGCACCTCCTGCCCTTCCTCGACGCGGGTCGAGGCCTGAACGCGGCCGCCATCGACGCGCAATTCGCCCTTGCGGCACATCTTCTCGATGGCGCCCTGGGTCAGGTGCGGAAACCGCTTGCGCAGCCAGCGGTCAAGCCTTTGGCCGCCTTCGTCCGGCCCTACGGGCAGCAGTTGCACTGCGCTCATGCCAGCGCCCTCCCCAAGGTCACGCCCACCCAGCAGGCGAAAAGCGACAGGATCACCGAACCGCCGACATAGGCCAAGGCAACGCCGGGGCGCCCCGATTCGGCCAGCCGCAGGGTTTCAAGCGAGAAGGCGGAAAAGGTGGTAAAGCCGCCCAGCACGCCGACAATCAGCAACGGATGCGAGCGGGGATCGAGCGTGACCCAGACCAGCCCGATCAGCAGCGATCCGGCGATGTTGATGACGGCGGTGGCCAGCGGAAAGGGCAGCGCCAGCCCGGCGCCATAGCGGGCGACCGATCCCGCCGCGCCGCCCAGCGCCACCATGAGAAGTTTCGCGATCATCCCCGTCCCTTCGCCGCCCCGCCCGCCAGAGTCAACGCGAACCTGCCGGAAATGCGCGAAGTCAGCCGCCCTGCCGCTTGGCGCGCAGGCCCGCGAACCACTCGACGCGCTTTTTCATCTCGCGCTCAAAGCCGCGGTCGACCGGCAGATAGAAAACCGGGCGCTTCATGGTTTCGGGGAAATAGTCCTGCCCGCTGAACCCGTCCTCGGCATCGTGGTCATAGGCATAGCCGGCGCCAAAGCCCTGATCCTTCATCATCCGCGTCGGCGCGTTCAGGATGTGCTTGGGCGGCGGTTCCGACCCCGACTTGCGCGCCGTGTCGCGCGCCGCCTTGTAGGCGACATAGGCCGCGTTCGATTTCGGCGCGAGCGCGAGATAGACCACGGCATTTGCCAGCGCCAGCTCGCCTTCGGGGCTGCCCAGCCGTTCATAGACGTTCCACGCCTCAAGACAGATGCCCTGCGCCTGCGGATCGGCAAGGCCTATGTCCTCGATCGCCATCCGCGTGATGCGCCGGGCCAGAAACCGCGGATCCTCGCCACCCTCAAGCATCCGGGCGAACCAGTACAGCGCGGCATCGGGATCGGATCCGCGCACCGATTTGTGCAGGGCGGAGATCAGGTTGTAATGCTCGTCGCCCGACTTGTCGAATTTCGCCGCCCGCCGCATCAGCCGCTTGGTCAGATCGTCGACACCCAGCCTTGGCCCCGGCTTCCACGCCATCACCTGCTCGATCAGGTTCAAAAGCGCGCGACCGTCGCCGTCGGCCATGGTCAGAAGCGCCTCGCGCGCGGTTCCGTCCAGCGGCAGGGCGCGGCCCAGCTCCTGTTCGGCCCGTTGCGCCAGCCGTTCCAGTTCGGCCAGCGCCAGCCGGTTCAGCACGATGACCGTCGCCCGCGACAAGAGCGCGGCGTTCAGTTCGAAAGACGGGTTTTCGGTGGTGGCACCGACCAGAAGGATGGTGCCATCTTCCATATGCGGCAGGAAACCATCCTGCTGCGCCTTGTTGAAGCGATGGATTTCATCGACGAACAGCAGGGTGCCGCGCCCCTGCCGGCGGCGCAGGCGGGCCGCCTCGAACACCTTGCGCAGGTCCGGCACGCCGGTGAAGATCGCGCTGATCTGTTCGAAATGCAAAGCGGTCTCGTCCGCCAGCAGCCGGGCAATGGTGGTCTTGCCCACACCGGGCGGCCCCCACAGGATCAGCGAGGACAGCGATCCGGCGGCAAGCATCGCCCCCAGCGGCCCCTGCGGCCCCAGCACATGGTCCTGCCCGATGACCTCGGCCAGCCGCGCCGGGCGCAGCCGGTCAGCCAGGGGGCGTGGCGCGGCGGCGGTGCGGTCGGGTTCGGCATGGTCGAACAGGTCGGACATGGGCGCAATCTAGTGATCCGCCCCCGCAAAGAAAATCGCCCCTGTTCATTCTTCGTCCACAAATATCCCACGGGGGGTCCGGGGGGTGTGAAACCCCCCGGCCTCTCCACCCGCACAGGCGCTTCAATGCAGCCGTCCGGCAAAGTCGATCCACACCGCCTGATAGTCGATGCCGCCCATGTTCATGTTGCGCCCCGCCGCCGCCATGTCGAGCCTGCAGCGCGCCGCCCAGCGGTTCCAGTTCGACGGCAACAGCGCCAGCATCTTGCGGATCCCCTCCTCGCGCGCGGTGCGCATCATCTGCACCACCAGCTTCATCCGCACCTGCTGGCGCAGCCCGGCCGGCAGATCGGCCGAGACGAAGCCGCGCGTCACCTCCCATGTCCCGGCCTCGACCGGCGCCTCTTCGTGCAGAAGGTCCGCAGGGATCGACTCGAGCAGGCCGCGCTGCGCGTCGCGGATCATGTAGGAATAGATGCCGCAGCGCGCCGTGGTCGGCGTCAAGCGCACCCCGGCCAGCACCTGCCCCGCGGCGTCATGCACCGCCAGCCAGCGCGACACCGGCGTATCATACTGGTCGAATTCCATGCCCATCGTCTCGGGCAGATCCCAGCGGTTACGGACAATGAACGATTCGCGTCTGGCGCGCAGGATATTGGCGAAAAGCTCGCCATGGTTGTGCATGTTGGCAAAGGACAGCGTGGTGGCGTGCATTCTGGCAGCTCCGTTACAGGACTCGTTGGTGAACAAGCCCTGCGAGCGGTCAGCGGAGCGTCATAGCAGCCTGTAGTCCCGCGCCCTCTGGATAGCCTCGGTGGTGGTCCTGGCCAGCAAAGCGGTCCTGGCCGCGGCAAGCCGCGCTTTCAAGGCGCTTTCCGATATTCCCAGCCGTGCGGCAGCAGCAGCGTGACGATCCCCGTTGGCAATGCACCTCAGGGCTTCGATCTGGGCGTCCGTCAAGGACGTGGGGGGTTCGGTGATGTCGTGCAACTGGCCGATCAGACTGGCAAATTCAACGGTTTCCCCATCCGTGAATTCGCGGTCTGCCCGTGACGCCGATGCGATCGTCCGCGATTTCATCGGGCCGCAGGACACGGCAATGCCATACACCATGCCGAATTCCCGCGCCTGTCCGAGAATGTCGAACGGGTCGGGAATGGTGATCTCGCTCCATCGTGTTGCGCCGACCGTAGAGAACCCCCAGGCGATGATCGGATCGCGGAGCGCGTAAGCCTCCTCTGTGTATCTGTCTGTCCAGCCCTGCGGGTAGGTCTGCAAATGCAACAGCGGCAGGGCAAAACGGATGTGCAGGGCGAAAAAGAAGCCGCCCGGCGCCATCTTGCCCAGTCGATTTGAATACTGCTCGATTCCCGACCGCAAGGACATGACCTTTTAGACAAGTTGCCGGATGGGTGGTCAACCTTAAATTGTAAGGCATGGCAGTGTTAAAGCGGAGTGCACATGGACCGCGATCTAGCGAATACCATTGAAAACCTGAGCGCCCAGGAATTGAGCGCGTTGATGCAGTTCCTGAGCCTGATGCCCAGGGACGGCGACGCGGCGGCAGAGGACGAACCTTTGCGCGAACGGGGCGGCGGCGACTACAACCCCTTGGATCTGTAGGTTTCCGCGACGCGGCCGATGGCAACCATATAGGCGGCAAGGCGCAGGTCGGTGACATCGTTGCGGCTGTGCCAGACCTCGCGCATCGACTGATAGGCGGTGCGCATCGTGTCATCCAGCCCCGAGCGGACCAGCGCCAGTTCGTCCGATCCAGTCAGGAACCGCTCCTTGAAATCGGGCATGAGTTCCCAGCCAAGGCCGCGGTCCGCCGACAGCCGCTCGAGTTCCTCGACCAGCAGGCGCGAGCGCGATTCCTCGGCCCGGCGCTGCATGCGGCCAAAGCGGATGTGGGACAGGTTCTTGACCCATTCGAAATAGCTGACCGTCACCCCGCCGGCATTGGCATAAAGATCGGGAATGATGACACAGCCCTTCTGCCGCAGGATTTCGTCGGCGGCAAAGGTGGTCGGCCCGTTCGCCGCCTCGATGATCAGCGGCGCCTTGATCCGCGCGGCATTGCCGCGGTGGATCACCCCTTCCATCGCCGCCGGAATCAGGATGTCGCATTCGGTTTCAAGGACGGCAGCGCCGTCCGGGGTAAAGGTCGCGCCCGGATAGCCCTGCAGCCCGCCATGTTCGCCAAGCCAGGCCTTGACCGCCGGAATGTCCAGCCCGCGGTCGTCGATCAGCGCGCCGTCGCGTTCGATGACGGCGGTGATCCTGGCCCCGTCCTCCTGGCTGAGGAACAGGGCGGCGTGATGGCCGACATTGCCCAGCCCCTGCACCACGATCCGCTTGCCGGCCAAGGTGCCCGACAGGCCGGCCATCGCCATGTCCTCGGGGTGGCGGAAGAATTCGCGCAAGGCGTATTGCACGCCGCGCCCCGTCGCCTCGACCCGGCCGCGGATGCCGCCGGAATTGAGCGGCTTGCCGGTGACGCAGGCCTTGGCGTTGATGTCGGTCGTGTTCATCCGCGCGTATTGGTCGACGATCCAGGCCATCTCGCGTTCGCCGGTGCCCATGTCGGGCGCCGGCACGTTCTGCGCCGGATGGATCAGGTCGCGCTTGATCAGTTCATAGGCGAAGCGGCGGGTGATCTGCTCAAGCTCGTGCTCCTCCCACTGGCGCGGGTCGATGCACAGCCCGCCCTTGGAACCGCCGAACGGCGCCTCGACCAACGCGCATTTGTAGGTCATCAGCGCGGCCAGCGCCTCGACCTCGTCCTGATGCACCGAAAGGGCATAGCGGATGCCGCCCTTGACCGGCTCCATATGTTCGGAATGGACGCTGCGGTAGCCGGTAAAGGTCTCGATCTTGCCGCGCAGGCGGACGCCGAAGCGGACGGTATAGGTCGAATTGCAGACCCGGATCTTCTGCTCCAGCCCCGGCGACATCCGCATCAGCGCGGCGGCGCGGTTGAACATCAGGTCGACGGACTGGCGAAAGCCGGGTTCGGTGCCATCGGCAGGGGACAGGTCGGACATCGCATCACTCCTTGCGGTTGGCCGCAGTGTGCGCGGCCCGCCGGTCGGGAACAATGGCGCGTTCCGGTCATTTCGCCGCAGAAATGGGCGATCTGCCAAAAGAACAGGCCCCGGCGGGATGCGCCGGGGCCTTTCGCTCGGTCCGGAAGGGCCGGGATCAGTCCTCGGCGGCTTCCAGGCTGGCCAGGTATTCGCGGTCGGCGGCACCCTTGGCATCGCGGTCGCGGTCGACCAGTTCGATGATCGCCATCGGCGCCATGTCGCCATAACGGAAGCCGGCCTTGAGCACACGGCAATAGCCGCCGTTGCGGTCCTTGTAGCGGGGGCCAAGCACCTCGAAGAGCTTCTTCACATGCTGGTCCTGCTTCAGCCGCGAGGCGGCATTGCGGCGGGCATGCAGGTCGCCGGCCTTGCCCAGCGTGATCAGCTTGTCGATGATCCGCTTGAGTTCCTTGGCCTTGGGCAGCGTGGTCTTGATCTGCTCATGCTCGATCAGCGAGCCGGCCATGTTGGCGAACAGCGCCTTGCGGTGTTCGTGGGTCCGGTTGAGCTTGCGGTAGCCAGCACCGTGGTTCATCTTGTCATCCTTTCGATTTTGCTTTGTCCGGCGGCCCTGAAGGACCGCTCACCTTGGGGCGGAACGCCCGGTCGTCAGGCCCATGAAATTTCTAGAAATTTCATGGGCGTCTTCTTCAGAACTGGTCCTCGAACTTCTTGGCCAGATCCTCGATGTTCTCGGGCGGCCAGTCCTCGACTTCCATGCCCAGGTGCAGGCCCATGTTCGACAGCACTTCCTTGATCTCGTTCAGGGACTTGCGGCCAAAGTTCGGGGTGCGCAGCATCTCGGCTTCGGTCTTCTGGATCAGATCGCCGATATAGACGATGTTGTCGTTCTTGAGGCAGTTGGCCGAACGGACCGACAGTTCCAGCTCGTCCACCTTCTTGAGCAGGAGCGGGTTGAATTCCAGCCCGTCTTCCAGCGCCGAGGCGGTGGCCGATTCCGGTTCGTCGAAATTGACGAAGATCTGCAGTTGGTCCTGCAGGATGCGCGCGGCATAGGCCACGGCATCGTCCGGGGTCAGCGAGCCATCGGTCTCGATCTTCATGGTCAGCTTGTCATAGTCGAGCACCTGGCCCTCGCGGGTCGGGGTGACTTCGTAGCTGACCTTGCGCACCGGCGAATAGATCGCGTCGATGGCGATCAGGCCGATGGGCGCATCTTCCGGCTTGTTGCGGTCGGCCGCGACATAGCCCTTGCCGGTGTTGACCGTCAGCTCCATGTAGAGCGAGGCACCGTCGTCGAGATGGCAGATCACGTGATCCTTGTTCAGGATCTCGATCCCCGAGGATTCGGAAATGTCGCCGGCCGTCACCTGACCGGGGCCGCGGGCCTGCACGGTCAGCCGCTTGGGCCCTTCGACTTCCATCTTGATCGCCACGCCCTTGAGGTTCAGGACGATGTCGGTCACATCTTCACGCACGCCGGTGACGGACGAGAATTCGTGCAGCACGTTGTCGATCTGCACCGAGGTGATGGCAGCGCCCTGCAGCGACGACAAGAGCACGCGGCGCAGCGCGTTGCCCAGCGTCAGGCCAAAGCCGCGCTCGAGCGGCTCGGCGACGACGGTCGCCTGACGGGCAGGATCGTTGCCGGGGCGAACGTCAAGCTGCGGCGGCTTGATGAGTTCGGACCAGTTCTTGTGGATCATGCGTCCCTCCATACTTGCCCGCCTTCCATGTCCTAAAAAGGCCGGCGCCCGAGGTTGAATCGCGAAACGCAGGGCCGCGCCCAAGGCGCGACCCTGCGGAAACTGTCTTGGATCAGACGCGCCGGCGCTTGGGCGGGCGGCAGCCGTTGTGGGCAATCGGCGTCACGTCGCGGATCGAGGTGATGCTGAAGCCGACGGCAGCCAGCGCGCGCAGGGCCGATTCACGGCCCGAACCGGGGCCCTGCACTTCGACCTCGAGCGTCTTGACGCCATGTTCCTGCGCCTTGCGGCCGGCATCCTCGGCCGCCATCTGGGCGGCATAGGGCGTCGACTTGCGCGAACCCTTGAACCCCATGGTGCCCGAGGACGACCACGAGATCGCGTTGCCCTGCACGTCCGAGATCAGGATCTTGGTGTTGTTGAACGACGAATTCACATGCGCCACGCCAGCGGCGATGTTCTTGGAGACCTTCTTCTTGCCCCCACGGCGGGTATCACGAGCCATCTGAGCGTCCCCTTACTTCTTCTTGCCGGCGATCGGCTTGGCCGGGCCCTTGCGGGTGCGGGCGTTGGTGTGGGTGCGCTGGCCGCGAACCGGCAGGTTCTTGCGGTGGCGCAGGCCACGGTAGCAGCCAAGGTCCATCAGACGCTTGATGTTCATCGTGACTTCGCGGCGCAGGTCGCCTTCGACAGTCAGGTTGGCGTCGATGTATTCGCGGATCGCCAGGACTTCGGCGTCGGTCAGGTCGTTGACCCGGCGCGCTTCGTCGATCTTCACCGCCTCGCAGATCTGGTGGGCGGTATGCGGGCCGATGCCCGTGATATAGGTGAGCGCGATGGGAACCCGCTTCGCAGTCGGGATGTTCACGCCGGCAATACGAGCCAAGTCGTTCTTCCTTTCGTTGCGGTTCCGTAGTGCCGGAACCTTTTTTCACAACAGCACCGCCGGGCGGTGCAGCGTCGAGGTGGTCAGCCGGGGCCTGCGCCCCAACCGAATCGCCCCGCAGCCTAGGCCGCAGGGGGATGGGGTTCCCTAGAGAGGGAGCAAGGGGCCGTCAACCCCCCAAAGGCCGGTCGCGGCCAAGCACCGCAGCAATCGCCGCGGCAACCGCGTCGATCTCGGCCAGGCCGTCCACCGGGCGCAGCAGGCCCTTGGCGTAATAGTAGCCGATGAGGGGCGCCGTCTGCTTGTAATAGGCCAGAAGCCGGACCTTGAGGCTGTCGGCATTGTCATCGGCCCGCCGCTTGAACGTGGTGCCGCCGCAGACCGTGCAGCGCCCGTCGGCCGGGATCGGCCGCGTCTTGTCGTGATAGACTTCGCCGCATTTGGCGCAGGTCGAACGGCCCGACACGCGGGCGACCAGCACTTCGTCATCGACCTGCATCTCGATCACATGGTCGATGTCCTGGCCGATTTCGGCCAGCAGGGCATGCAGCGCATCGGCCTGTGCCAGCGTCCGCGGAAAGCCGTCAAAGATATAGCCGCCGGCCGCGCCACCCGAGGTCAGCCGTTCGCGGATCAGGCCGATGACGATCTCGTCGGTGACAAGATGGCCCTTGTCCATGACCTCGGCCACCTTGCGGCCCATCTCGGTGCCCGAGGTGCGGGCATCGCGCAGCATGTCGCCAGTTGAAAGCTGGACCATGCCCCGCGTCTCGACCAGTGCCCGCGCCTGCGTGCCCTTGCCCGCCCCCGGCGGCCCCAGAAGGATGATGTTCATCGCCGCGCCGGTCCCCGCGCCTTGGGCTTGCCGCCGGTGCCGGTTCCGGTGCCGCCGCGACGGCCGCGCAGTTGCGACTTCTGGATCAGCCCTTCGTATTGATGCGCCAGAAGATGCGACTGCACCTGCTGGATCGTGTCCATTCCGACCGACACGATGATGAGCACCGAGGTGCCGCCAAAGTAGAACGGCACCGCAAGCTCATAACGCAGAAGCTCGGGCAGCATGCAGACCAGCACCAGATAGGCCGAGCCGAGGACCAGGACGCGCGTCACCACATAGTCGAGGTATTCCGAGGTCTTGGCGCCGGGCCGGATACCGGGGATGAACCCGTTCTGGTTCTTGAGGTTGTCGGCCACATCATCGGTCTTGAACGCCACTTCACGGGTATAGAAGTAGGTGAAGAACACGATCATGACCGTGAAGAACAACAGATACAGCGGCTGACCCGGCCCGAAATAGGCAAGGATCCAGCTCATCACCGGGCCAGCGGCCGCCGATTGGCTGAAGGTCGAGACGGTCGTCGGCAGCAAAAGCAGCGCCGAGGCAAAGATCGCCGGGATCACGCCCGCCGGGTTGACCTTGATCGGCAGGTGCGACGACCCACCATCATAGATCTTCATGCCGACCTGACGCTTGGGATACTGGATGGTGATCTTGCGCAGGCTGCGCTCCATGAACACCACGAAGGCCAGCATCACCAGGATCATCACGATCACGCCAAGGATCACCCCGACCGAGACCGCGCCGGTGCGGCCCTGCGCCAGGAACTGGCCCATCGCCGCCGGGATTTCGGCGATGATGCCGACGAAGATGATAAGAGAGATGCCGTTGCCGATGCCGCGGGCGGTGATCTGTTCGCCCACCCACATCAGGAACATCGTGCCGCCGACCAGCGTGATGACGCAGGAGGCGCGGAAGAACAGGCCGGGGTCCGACACCATGTCGCCGGCCTCAAGGCTGACGGCCAGCGCATAGGCCTGGAACGCCGCCAGAACCACGGTGAAATAGCGGGTGTACTGGTTGATCTTCTTGCGGCCCTGCTCGCCTTCCTTGCGGAGGTTCTTGAGCGGTTCCCACATCGAGGCGACAAGCTGCACGATGATCGAGGCCGAGATATAGGGCATGATGCCCAGCGCAAAGATGCCCATCCGGGCAAGGGCGCCGCCGGTGAACATGGTCAGGATGCCGCCGATGCCGGTGGCGGCCTGTTCCATGAAGGTGCGCAGCGCGCCGCCGTCGATCCCCGGCACCGGGATATAGGTGCCAAGCCGATAGACGACCAGAAGCATGAGGGTGAAAAGGATGCGCTGCCGCAGCTCGGTCGCCTTGCCAAGGGCGGACCAGCTAATATTGGCGGCCATCTGTTCGGCGGCAGATGCCATGTGAGGCTCTCACTGTCAGGACAACGCCGCCGGGCCGGGTCGGCACGGCGGCGCGGAAATCGCGTCACAGGATGTAAGGCCGCGCGTGGCGGCGCACAACCCGTTATTCGGCCGCAGCCTCGGCCTTCTGCGCCACGGTCAGGCTGCCGCCCGACTTGGCCACCGCGTCGATCGCACCCTGCGAGGCGCCGGTGACGCTGATCGTCGCCTTGGCGGTCAGTTCGCCCTTGGCCAGCACACGGATGCCGTCCAGCTTGCGGCGCACCAGACCCGAGGCGACCAGCACGTCTTCGGTGATCTCGGTCTTGGCGTCGATCTTGCCGGCGTCGATGAATTTCTGGATCAGGCCCAGGTTGACGACAGCGTATTCCTTGCGGTTCGGCTTGTTGAAGCCACGCTTGGGCAGACGCTGATACAGCGGCATCTGGCCGCCTTCATAGCCGCCAAGGGCCACGCCCGAACGGGATTTCTGGCCCTTGATACCGCGGCCGGCGGTCTTGCCCTTGCCCGAACCCGGTCCACGCGCCACGCGCTTTTTCTTGCGGGTTGCGCCTTCGTTGTCGTGCAACTCATGGAGCTTCATGTCGCTTCTCCTTGCCGGAACTGCCCCTCGAGCGACCAAGGGGGCAAACACGGCCTTGCCAAAGATGATCACCCCGGAATCGGGGCGACCGGAGGCGTATAGACGCGCGGGAACCGCTGTGCAAGGCTTTGCGCAGCGGGCCAGGGGAACCGGTCCGGCGGGTTGTGCCGGTCACGTCGGCGGCGCAACCTTGTGCCCCGCCCGACAAGCGAGACGTCAATGCAGGACCACGATCACGGCGCCCCAAACCCGGACCATACCGTCCTGGCCCTGACCGAGGCGGAGCAGAGGTTCGTCCTGTTGGCGGGGATCGGCGCGGGGGCCTTCGTCGGCCTTGCGGGGCACTGGATCTGGGGGCTGATCGGCGATCTGGGGTTCATCCCGCTGCGCTGGCTGGGGGAGGCGATCTTTGCCAGCGGATCCCTGACCGCCACCGCGTTGCGTATCGCCGGCGGGGCGCTGGTCGGGCTATGCGCCGGGGCGGCGATCAACATCTTCAACCCGGTCGTCACGATCACCGACAGTAAAATCGCCATCAGGTCGCCGACCGGCGCGCGGGAGATCGACCGCAGCCAGGTCGCGCGCATCTTTGCCGAAAAGGGCGATGTGGTCATCCAGTCTGCCGATGGCGGCGACCTGTATCGCGGCGAGATGGAGGGGACACGGGACCAGCAGCGGGCCGCCTTCCTGCAGCATGGCTACCCCTGGGCCAACTGAAAGGGCCGGCACCCCGGGATGCCGGCCCGCCCAGTCATGGCACTACGGCGTCAGATCCAGTAGGGGGCGACACCGTAATAGTCGTTCGCGCGGCTTTGCCAGTCACGGTTGGTGCGCCAGTCCTCGGCATGTTGCGGCGCGCCTTCCAGGTCGGTCCGGGTCAGGTCGGTCACATAGCCGTCCCTGCCTGCGTCATAGCGCAGCTTGCCGAACGGGATCGGATAGAAATCCGACCCGATGCCCAGAAAGCCGCCGAACTGCAGCACGCCATAGGCGACCCTGCCCGAAACCGCCTCGATCATCACGTCGTCGATATGGCCCAGATGTTCGCCCGCGGGGCTGTAGACATGGGTTCCCTGCACGGTCCGGCCCGAGATCAGCGCACCGGCCTGCGTGCCGGAGGCGGTCGTCACATGGGTGGCGTCGGTCTGCATGATGTATCCTCCTGATTGGGGAGCGGCCGGCAGGTCTGCACCCGCCGCCGCCTCATACCGGGAAAACGTGCGACCCTGTGCCCAGTTCCCCTGCGCCGCTGCCATGCGCGGTCTGCCGCCGGGGCCCTTGGGGCGTCAGTGCCCCGCCGGCCAGACGAATTCCGGGCGCAGGCCCTCATAGACCGGGCGGCCGTCGGCCGGGCGGGCATAGCCTTTGGATTCGTCCCAGAAGGCATGATAGGTGGCGCCGGGAAAGGCGGCGTCATCATAGCCCATGACATTGGGCACCGCGACGCGGATACGGTGCTGCCTGTCGTCCAGCATGATCGCCGCCCCGCATTCGGCACAGGTGCACAGCTCAAGCGGCCCGTTCGGGTTCTGCGCGTTGAACGGCTGGCGCTTCAGCTTTTCGGGGTGGTCGACCTGCAGGTCGCCGTAGTTGAAGAAGGCCACATGCGTGTGCTGCTGGCCGGTGACGGACTTGCAGACATTGCAGTGGCATTCGTGGTTGTCGATCGGTTCGGCTGTGGCGGTGACATGGATATGGTCGCAGCCGCCGGCGTAATGCGTCGCCATATGATCCTCCTCCTCGCGCCCTCCTCCGGGGTGCAGGAGACAGGCTAGCATCGCAGGCCGCGCGAGTCAGGCCGGATAATATGGGAGCACTGCCCAACCCGCGCCCCCTGGCCTGGACGGAGAGCGACCGGCCGTGGCGCCCCGGTGGCGCGTCCCGTGAAAAGCGGCGCCGCCGGCCCCGCGGCCGCCGCGCATCCTGATGACAGGCCGGTTGCGATGCCTCACTTTCGCCCCGTAGGTCCGGCAGGTTCTGCCCGCAGCGGGACAGAGGCGGCCGATGCCCTATTCAGATTTCGAGGCGGCATTGCGCGCCGCCCGCCGACCCGGTCGCTTTGCCCGCGCAGGCCTTGTCATGGCCGCAATCGCGGGAAGCGGTCTGGCGATCACTTTGGCGCTGACTGAATATTCCGTTGCAAACGCGCGCGTGGTTTCGTCGATCCAGATTCCGGGCAAGAGCGCAAACGAGCGTCTTGTCGTCTTTGACCTTGACGGGCGGCTCCTCCGGCAGAGGTTCAATGATCGCCTGGCGCCGTCGGCACCGGGATCGCAGGTCTGCGTCCGGGTGGCCCGGACCCCGATTGCCGGCTGGCGCTGGTATTCCATTCTGCATCCGGGCTTTTGCGCCGGCATACGCAACCCTGCCCCCTGAGCATGCCGGCGACATGCCCGCACCGGAAAGCGAAAACGCCCCGGCCTTGCGACCGGGGCGTCTGCCGGGCGGGCCATGGCCCGCCTTGTGTCGAACCTCAGCCGCGCTCTTCGATGATCTCGACGAGGTGGGAGATCTTCTTGACCATGCCGCGGACCGCCGGAGTATCTTCCAGCTCGCGGGTCTTGTGCATCTTGTTCAGGCCCAGGCCGATCAGGGTCTGGGTCTGCTTTTCCGGACGGCGGGCGGCCGAACGGACCTGCTTGACCACGATGGTCTTCTTCACTTCGGGCTTCTTCGCCATCATCAGGCCTCCACGGTCTCGGCCGCGGCCTCATCCGGCTTGCGCAGGATGTCGGCGACCTTCTTGCCGCGGCGCTGGGCAACCGCGCGCGGCGATTGCTCGCGCATCAGGCCGTCCATGGTGGCGCGGATCATGTTGTAGGGGTTCTGCGAGCCGAGCGACTTGGCCACGACATCGGCCACGCCCAGCATTTCGAACACGGCGCGCATCGGACCGCCGGCGATGATGCCGGTGCCCGGAACCGAGGTGCGCATCACGACGCGGCCGGCGCCCCAGCGCCCTTCGATGTCATGGTGCAGCGTGCGGCCGTCGCGCAGCGGCACGCGGACCATCGACCGCTTGGCCTGTTCGGTGGCCTTGCGGATCGCCTCGGGCACTTCCTTGGCCTTGCCCTTGCCGAAACCGACGCGGCCCTTCTGGTCGCCAACGACGACCAGCGCGGCAAAGCCGAAGCGCTTGCCGCCCTTGACCGTCTTGGAAACGCGGTTGATCGCGACCAGACGGTCGGCGAATTCCGGCGCCGCTTCTTCGCGGTCACGCCGGTCTCTGGGTTCTCGTGCCATGTGGCATCCCTTGCTTCGGCCCCGTAAGGCCCTTCATCCGGTCAATGGTAAGGCCCCCGGCAAGCGGGGGCCTTCCTGACCATCGAGACTGGCGCACTGCCCGCCTGCACTCAGATCTTCAGGCCGGCTTCGCGGGCCGCATCGGCCAGCGCCTTGACCTTGCCGTGGAACAGGAAGCCGCCGCGGTCGAAATAGGCTTCGCTGATGCCCTTCGCCTTGGCGCGTTCCGCGATGGTGGCGCCGATCTTGGCCGCCGCCTCCACGTTGTTCTTGCCGACCACGCCCAGTTCCTTCTCGAGGCTCGAGGCCGAGGCGACGGTCACACCGTTCACATCGTCGATGAGCTGGGCCGAGATGTTCTTGGACGACCGGTGAACCGACAGGCGCAGGCGCCCGGTGTTCACCGCCTTGAGCTTGTTCCGGACGCGCTGGCGGCGCTTCTGAAACAATTCCAGTTTCGTGTTTGCCATTTGCTGCGCCCTTACTTCTTCTTGCCTTCCTTGCGGAAGATGAACTCGCCCCGATAGCGGATACCCTTGCCCTTGTAGGGCTCGGGCGGACGCCATTCGCGGATGTTTGCCGCAACCTGCCCGACCTTCTGCGCGTCGATACCCTCGACGACGATTTCGGTCTGCTTCGGCGTGGTGATGGTGATTCCGGCGGGGACCGCGAAATCCACGTCATGCGAATAGCCAAGCGCCAGCTTGAGCGTGTTGCCCTGCATCGAGGCGCGGTAGCCCACGCCGGTGATGTCGAGTTCACGCTTGAAGCCGGTGGAGACGCCGGTGACCAGGTTCTCGATCATCGACCGCGACATGCCCCATTGCTGGCGCGCGCGCTTGGAGGTGCCCCGCGGCGTGACCGTGATCGCCCCATCCTCTTGCGAAAGGGTCACGTCATCCGTGGCGGTGAAGGACAGGGTGCCCTTCGGCCCCTTCACTTCGACGGTCTGGCCCGAGATCGAGGCCGAGACGCCCTTGGCGAGGGGGACGGGTTTCTTGCCGATACGCGACATTGCCTTTCCCCCCTTAGAACACGGTGCACAGCACTTCGCCGCCGACATTGGCAGCGCGTGCATGCGCATCCGACATGACGCCCTTGGGCGTCGAGACGATGGAGACGCCCAGGCCGCCGCGGACGGACGGCAGGTCGGACACGCCCATGTAGACGCGCCGGCCGGGCTTGGACACGCGCTTGATCTCGCGGATGACGGGGGCGCCGTCATAATACTTGAGCGAGATTTCCAGCGCCGGCTGGCCGTTGGTGTCCGTGGTCTTTTCGTAACCGCGGATATAGCCTTCGTCCGCCAGCACATCCAGCACCCAGGCCCGCAGCTTTGACGCCGGGGTCGAGACGGTGGACTTGTGCCGCTGCTGCGCGTTGCGGATGCGGGTCAGCATATCGCCGATAGGATCGTTCATTCTCTAACCCTCCTTACCAGCTCGACTTGACCAGGCCCGGAATCTCGCCGTTCGAGCCAAGCTCGCGCAGCATGATCCGGCTGACCTTGAGCTTGCGGTAATAGGCGTGCGGACGCCCCGTAAGCTGGCAGCGGTTGTGGAGACGGGTGGCCGAGGAATTGCGCGGCAGTTCGGCAAGCTTGAGCGTTGCCTTGAACCGTTCTTCCACCGGCTTCGACTTGTCATTCGCGACGGCCTTGAGCGCGGCACGCTTGGCGGCATACTGGGCCACCATGCGCTCGCGCTTGGTCTCGCGTTCGATCATGGATTTCTTTGCCATATCATTGTCCTCGCGAGATCAGCTGTTGAACGGCATCTGGAAGTGCTTGAGCAGCGCCTTCGCCTCTGCATCCGACTTGGCGTTGGTGCAGATCACGATGTCCATCCCCCAGACCTCATCAACCTTGTCAAAGTTGATTTCCGGGAAAATGATGTGCTCCTTGATGCCGAAGGCATAGTTGCCCCGGCCGTCGAAGGCCTTGCCCGACACGCCGCGGAAGTCGCGGACCCGCGGCAGCGCCACGGTGACCAGGCGGTCAAGGAATTCATACATGCGGTCGCCGCGCAGGGTGACCTTGGCGCCCAGCGGCATGCCTTCGCGAACGCGGAAACCGGCGATCGACTTGGCGGCCTTGGTCACCACGGCCTTCTGGCCGGCGATGGTGGTCAGGTCGTCCTGCGCCGACTTGGCCTTCTTGCTGTCGCGCACGGCTTCGGCACCGGCCCCGATGTTCAGCACGATCTTGTCGAGCCGCGGGATCTGCATGTCGTTCTTGTAGCCGAATTCTTCCTTCAGGGCCGCGCGGATGCGGTCCTTGTAGGCGGCCTTGAGACGCGGGGTATAGTTCGCAGCGTCAAGCATCAGATCGCCTCCCCGGTGGTCTTGGCAAAGCGGACCTTCTTGTCGCCATCCATGCGGAAGCCGACGCGCGTGGCCTTGCCGTTCGAATCGACGATGGCCAGGTTCGACAAGTCGATCGGCATCGCCTTGGGCGTGCGGCCACCCTGCGTGGTCTGGGTCTGGCGCTGGTGGCGGATGGCGATGTTGACGCCGCCGACCACGGCCTTGCCGGCCTTGGGATCGACGCTTTCGATCTCGCCCTTCTTGCCCTTGTCCTTGCCGGCAAGGACGATGACCTTGTCACCCTTCCTGAGCTTGGCGGCCATCACAGCACCTCCGGCGCAAGCGAGATGATCTTCATGAAGTTCTTCGCCCGCAGTTCCCGGACCACCGGCCCGAAGATGCGGGTGCCAACCGGCTCGCCCTGGTTGTTCAGGATGACGGCGGCATTCTTGTCAAAGCGGATCAGCGTGCCGTCTTCACGGCGCACCGGGAACGAGGTCCGAACGACAACGGCCTTGCGGACGTCGCCCTTCTTCACGCGGCCCTTGGCGATGGCCTCTTTCACCGACACCACGATGATGTCGCCGACAGAGGCATAACGGCGGTGCGAACCGCCCAGAACCTTGATGCACTGCACCCGGCGCGCGCCGGAGTTGTCAGCGACATCCAGATTGGTCTGCATCTGGATCATGGGTTACTCCCGACCTTCAGGGCGATGCCCTGGGGTTTCGTTTGGGGTCATGCGGTCTGTTCGACCAGCACTTCCCAGCGTTTCGAGGCGGATTTCGGCGCGCATTCCTGGATGCGAACCGTGTCACCGGTCTTGAAGGTGTTGTTCTCGTCATGCGCCCGGTACTTCTTGGACGAACGGACGGTCTTCTGCAGCACGGGGTGCTTGAAGCGGCGTTCGACCAGCACGGTCACGGTCTTGTCGTTCTTGTCCGAGGTGACGACACCCTGAAGGATACGCTTGGGCATCTTAAGCCTCCGACGCGGCCGCAGCCGCCTTTGCGTTGAGCGCGGTCAGCACGCGCGCGGTGTCGCGGCGGACGGCGCGGATGCGGGCGGTGTTCTCAAGCTGGCCGGTCGCCTGCTGGAAGCGCAGGTTGAACGATTCCTTCTTGAGCGCGACCAGATCATCGCGAAGCTGGTCCGGGGTCTTGGACCCCAGCTCCTTGGCGTTCTTCGCCATTGGGTTCTTCCTTTCAACACTCACCGGGACGCCCTGACGGGTCACGCCGATTCCGGTGGAGATGGCAATGAGCGGTCCCCTTAGACGGGGGGCGCGGGAAAGGCAAGGGCTATCGTCGAATAGGTCCATGAGGGTGCCCCGCGACTTCTGCCGGCCTTGCCGATAGATGGCGCGATACCGCGCTGGACTGGACTGAAACCGGATGCAACAACTGTTGCGTCAACGTTTTGTGGGGAATCGGCGATGTTTGCATTGCTCCTGACCTTCCTTGTGGGCTTTGGCCTGATCGCCTCTGTCACCGGATCCTCGTCCGGTGACGATGACGACGACACGCAACCCCTCCCCGACCGTGATCTGGAAAGCGGCCAGACGCGGCACGGCGGCCCCGGCGACAACACCTATGCTTCCTCGGACGAACTGCACGACATCAGCATCAACGGCCACGGTGGCGACGACTGCTTTGACCTGATCGTCAGCGATTCGACCCTGATGGGCGGCTACGGCGCCGACCAGATGAACGTTGAGGCCACCAATGCGACGATCCATGGCGGCACCGGGCGTGACACGCTGACGGTTGACCTGGACGGCACGGGCAACACCGTCACGGGCGGCGGCGGCGACGACACGATTCAGGGCCACGTCACCGGGACGAGCGTTTTGGCGGGCCGCGGTGCCGATCACCTTGACCTGCACATCACGAACGCAACCACGCCCGACGACCCGACCGGGCCGGTGCGTATCGACGCCGGCGGCGGCAGCGACGACGTAAACCTTGCGGTTGACCTGACCTCCACCCTTGCCGCGCCCGTCGTGACCGGCGGCGCGGGCGCGGATGCGATCAACCTTACCGTCAATCTGGACGGCGTACCGACCGATTTCCTCTCGGGCCGCCCGGTTGAAAGCACGCGCCTGCTGACCGTCGAGGATTTCGTGGCGGGGCGCGACGAACTGAATGTCGATCTGGCCTTTGGCAGCACACCCACCCTATTGCACGGCATCGACCTGATCGAACGCGCCGGCGGCACCGATGTGGTGTTGTCCTTTGCCGCGCCGGGGCACGAGGGCGGCCTGTTCGAAGGCGTGATCCGCCTGAACGGCGTCACCGGCCTGACCGCCGCCGACCTTGGCCTGCCCGATGCCCGTGAATTCGACGGAGAGCCGGTGATCGCGACCTCGGGCGCGACGACCACGGGGGCGTCCGGCGATGACCTGATCCTGACCGACGGCGCGTTGACCGACGCCTCGATCCGCGGAGCGGCGGGCGACGACACTATCCTGGGCTATGCCGACCAGTCCCGCATCATCGGCGGCGACGGCGACGATACCATCGCCGTGGGCGGCACCGACCTGCTCATCCGCGGCGGAGAGGGCGACGACACCATCAACATGGGCGGCGACGGCGAACCCGCCCCGATGGGCTGGGCGGGGACAGTCCAGGGCGATGCCGGCAACGATACCATAGGTCTGGCCTGGGATTACTCCGTCGACCTGTCCCGCGCGGCCGAGGGGGGCGACGGCGACGATACTTTCGTCATCACCACCTATGTCGGCAACAACGGCCCGGCGTTCGGCTCGGTGGCTCCCGTCGCCAGCGGCGGCGAAGGGGCGGATGTATTCGACATCTTCCTGCGCGGCGGTGGCGTTTCGACCGACCCCGATGGCAATGCCCTGCCCGCCTCGGGCCCGATCATGACCATCGCCGATTTCGACCCT
Source organism: uncultured Rubellimicrobium sp. (assembly GCA_964540965.1). Taxonomy (GTDB): domain Bacteria; phylum Pseudomonadota; class Alphaproteobacteria; order Rhodobacterales; family Rhodobacteraceae; genus JADYZU01. The sequence goes on from CAZIOT010000024.1 coordinate 37,739, forward strand.
GCCGAGGATGTGCTGACGATCGACCTGACCGGAGAGGTCGGGGGCCTGCCGCTCGAAAGCGCATCCCTGGTCGAGGATCCGGCCGGCGGATTTACCGATGTCCTGCTGCGCTACACGATCCCCGGGGGCGGGGTACAGGAAGGGTCGATCCGGCTGATGGGCGTCACCGGGCTGGGCGCCGGCGACCTGACGCTTGTCCTGCCGGCGGCGGCATAGCGCCGCGCCCCCTGGCGCGGCAGGCGGCCTGTTTGCTGCCGCGCCGCCTTGCAGGATCGGCGATGTCGGGATGGCCTGGACTGATCCGCGTCACGCGCGCGGACACCGGCGACCCGACGCCGGGCAGTCCGGCAAACGGCACAAGGCGCTTCCCTTACCCCCACCCGTAATTGAAGCTGACGCTGATCCGGTCATCTTCCGACATGTTCATCGGCACCTCATGGCGCAGCCAGCTTTCCCAGAGCAGCACCTCGCCCACCTCGGGCCGGATGGTGACATGGCGCCGCTGGTCGGCGGGGGCGTTGCCGCGCAGGACCGGCGCGTTCATCGTCATCGCCAGCCGCGGATCCTCGAACTTGATCGCGGCCGAGCCTTCGGGCAGCGCGACATAGGTCGTGCCCGAAATCACCGATTGCGGATGGATATGGCTGCCATGGCTGCCGCCTTCGGGCAGGATGTTGATCCACAGTGAATCGCATTTCAGTTTCCGCTCGCCCAGGTCGTAGCCGATGTCATCGACAAAGACCGCAACATGGCGGTCCAGCGACTTGACCAGCGAGGCAAAGATCGGGAACCGCCACGGCAGGTCGTTCAGCGAGGCATAGGACGTATAGCCCGGATAGCCGTTGGCCTCGCACCACTCCTGCCCGGCCTCGTCATCGCCGGCGATGGACAGGCAGGAGGATTCAAGCTCGGCCCCGTCGATCTTCGGCTTCTGGTCGGACAGGGCGGCGCGGTAGAGGCGGGTGACGAAGAGGGAGGAGATGTCGGGCATGGGATCACGCGGCAATCGTGGGTTTCACCCACGCTACGACCACGGATCAGGCACGCCCGCAATGAAAAACGCCCGCCGGTTTCCCGGCGGGCGCGTAGCGTGGGTGAAACCCACGAGATCCTTACCAGTCCTCGCGGACCACAGTGCGGGTCTTGACCGTTGGCTTGCACGCCTGTCCACTATCCCGATCCAGAGGGCCATTGCGCTGCGCCCTCTTTGCCACCCACACCAGCCAGTGCCGCCACATGAACCCTACAACCGAGCACGGCGCGTATGCATATCTGACCGTGACCTGCCAGTCCCCTTTGGCCGAGGTAGAGGCATGGATGGGAATTGCCGGGGGATCAGGGTCTTGGAGCGTCGGAGACCCGCGCAAGAACGCGAAATACGGAAATTACTCATTCACCATGTGGTGTCTGGGCAGCGGGATCGACCAAGGACTGCCGTTGGACGACCATCTGCGCGCCATCTGGCCCCATCTGCCGCCACTCCGCGATGCACTGTGGAAGCTCCCCGCAGACTGGCTTGCCCGGGTCGCCTGCGTCGCCCGGTTCGCTTCACCGAACGATGCCTTCGCGATCTCGGCAGGCCATTATCGCGTCGCGGCAAGCTACAACCTGGACTTGGATTGCGACTTCTACTTTGACGACGAGTCTGCCTTCGACGCCGATGGCAACCTGCGCTTCCCCTGAAACCAGAACGCCCGCCGGTTTCCCGGCGGGCGTTGTAGCGAGGGTGAAACCCACGAGATCCCTACCAAGGGTTGGCAGATTGCCCATCCTGCCGAACGGCCCCGCACAAGGGAACAGCCGCTATTGCAGGGCGCCGCAGCCTCCATCGGCATAGTCGAAGTAGTCCCGCAGATAGGTTCCGATAAAGCCACCCGAGCGGATGGTCACGGCGAGATAGGCGGGCTCCGCGTCGGCCACAAAGACGCGCACGGCCTCCTTGAATTCTGCCGTGAATTGATCGCAGAGGAGCTGGGGGGCGCCTTCCAGTGCGTCCAGCCCGCCTTCTGGCAAGGCCGAAGCAACAAAGACCAGCTCCACCCCCCAGCCGCGCCTCTGGTTCCACATATTGCCCGCAGCTTGAAAGTCGAACCGCACATCCTGGGCGAGTGCAGGCAGACCGCAGACGGCAAGTGCCGACATCAAGACCAATCGAAATCGCATTCTCATCCCTGTCCCAGACAAAGTGTCGGTCGCCGGCGCGCGGGTGTCAAACCAGAACGCCCGCCGGTTTCCCGGCGGGCGTGTAGGGTGGGAGTCATCCCGCCGTATCCTTACCAGTCCTCGCGGACCACGGTGCGGGTCTTGACCGGAAGCTTCATCGCGCCAAGGCGCAGGGCCTCGCGGGCGATTTCCTCGGTCACGCCGTCGATCTCGAACATCATCCGGCCCGGCTTGACCTTGCAGACCCAGCGGTCGATCGAGCCCTTGCCCGAGCCCATCCGCACTTCGATCGGCTTGGCCGACACCGGAACGTCCGGGAAAATGCGGATCCAGACCCGGCCCTGGCGCTTCATGTAGCGGGTGATCGCGCGGCGGGCCGCCTCGATCTGCCGCGCGGTGACGCGTTCGGGTTCGGTCGACTTCAGGCCGTAGGTGCCGAAGTTCAGTTCGGAACCGCCCTTGGCATCGCCATGGATGCGGCCCTTGAACTGCTTGCGGAATTTGGTGCGCTTTGGTTGCAGCATCTTGTCTTACTCCTCAGCGGTCGCGGCGTTCGGGGCGCGCGCCACGGGGAATCGCACCATCCTGAAGCTCGGCCGACTTGCGGTCGCGGGCCTGGGGATCGTGCTCCATGATCTCGCCCTTGAAGATCCAGACCTTGATCCCGATGATTCCATAGGGGGTCATGGCTTCGGACAAAGCATAGTCGATATCGGCCCGCAGGGTATGCAGGGGCACGCGGCCCTCGCGGTACCATTCGGTCCGGGCGATTTCGGCACCGCCAAGGCGGCCCGAGACGTTGACCCGGATGCCAAGCGCACCCATGCGCATCGCGTTCTGCACGGCGCGCTTCATGGCGCGGCGGAACGAAACCCGGCGCTCGAGCTGCTGGGCAATCGATTCGCCCACCAGCGCGGCGTCAAGCTCGGGCTTGCGCACTTCGACGATGTTCAGGTGCAGTTCCGACTTGGTGAACTGCGCCAGCTTCTTGCGCAGCGTCTCGATGTCGGCGCCCTTCTTGCCGATGATGACGCCGGGGCGGGCGGCGTGGATCGTGACGCGGCACTTGCGGTGCGGACGTTCGATGATCACGCGGCTGATGCCGGCCTGCTTGGCCTCTTTCTTGACGAAGTCCTTGATCTTGAGGTCTTCGAGCAGAAGGTTGCCGTATTCCTTCGTCGGCGCGAACCAACGGCTGTCCCAGGTCCGGTTGACCTGAAGACGCATCCCGACGGGATTGACCTTGTTACCCATTGGCGACTTCCTCGATCTGACGGACCTTGATCGTGATTTCCGAGAACGGCTTCAGGATCTTGCCGTAACGACCACGGGCACGCGGGCGACCGCGCTTCATGATCAGGTTCTTGCCGACCCAGGCTTCGGCGACGACAAGGCTGTCGACGTCGAGGCTGTGGTTGTTCTCGGCATTCGCGATCGCGGACTGAAGGCACTTCTTCACGTCCTGGGCGATCCGCTTTTTCGAGAAGGTGAGGTCGGCAAGCGCCTTGTCCACCTTCTTGCCACGGATCAGCGCGGCCACGAGGTTCAGTTTCTGCGGGCTGGTGCGAAGCATGCGGATCTTGGCCATCGCTTCGTTGTCAGCCACGCGGCGGGGGTTCTTTTCCTGTGCCATGGCTTACTTGCGCTTCGCTTTCTTGTCGGCTGCGTGGCCGTAATAGGTGCGGGTCGGCGAATATTCACCGAACTTCTGGCCGATCATGTCCTCGGACACCGACACGGGGATGTGCTTGTGACCGTTGTAGACGCCGAACGTGAGACCCACGAACTGCGGCAGGATCGTCGAACGGCGCGACCAGATCTTGATGACTTCGTTGCGGCCCGATTCACGCGCTGCCTCGGCCTTCTTGAGAAGGTAGGCATCGACGAAGGGGCCCTTCCAGACGGAACGTGCCATGGATTAGCGGCCTTTCTTGGCGTGACGCGAACGCACGATGAGCTTCTGCGACGCCTTGTTCGTGTTGCGGGTGCGGTTGCCCTTGGTGCCCTTGCCCCAGGGGGTGACCGGGTGACGGCCACCCGAAGTGCGGCCCTCACCACCACCATGCGGGTGGTCGATCGGGTTCATGGCAACGCCGCGGACGGTCGGGCGGATGCCCATGTGCCGCATCCGGCCGGCCTTGCCGAAGTTCTGGTTCGAGTTGTCGGGGTTCGACACGGCACCGACGGTGGCCATACATTCCTGACGGACCATCCGCAGCTCGCCCGAGGACAGGCGCAGCTGGGCGTAACCGCCGTCACGGCCGACGAACTGGGCATAGGTGCCCGCCGCGCGGGCGATCTGGCCACCCTTGCCGGCCTTCATCTCGACGTTGTGGACGATTGTGCCGATGGGCATGCCCGAGAACGGCATCGCGTTGCCCGGCTTGATGTCGACCTTGGCACCGGCGATCACCTGATCGCCAACGGCCAGTCGCTGCGGGGCAAGGATATAGGCCTGTTCGCCATCGGTGTAGCGGATCAGGGCGATGAACGCGGTGCGGTTGGGATCGTATTCGATCCGCTCGACCGTCGCGGGAACGTCGAACTTGCGACGCTTGAAATCGACAACGCGGTAGAGACGCTTTGCGCCGCCACCCTTGTGCCACATCGTGATCCGCCCGGTGTTGTTCCGGCCGCCGGTCTTGGTCAAACCCTCGGTAAGGGATTTGACCGGGCGGCCTTTCCAAAGCTCCGAACGGTCGATCAGAACCAGCCCACGCTGGCCAGGCGTCGTCGGCTTATACGACTTCAGTGCCATGCTTTCTGTCTTCCGTCAGCTTGCGGGGCATTGGCCCCGTCTCTTGGTCATAGGGCCCCGAAGGTCCCCGATGGGGCGGTGGGTCTGGACCCACCTTACGAAACAGCCCGGCCCCGAGATGACTCGGGGCCGCGCCGGATGTCACGCGCCTCTATTAGAGGCCGGTGGAAACGTCAATCGAGTTTCCTTCGGCAAGGGTGACGTAAGCCTTCTTCACGTCCCGGCGTTCGCCGATCTTGCCGCGGAACCGCTTGACCTTGCCCTTGGTGATCGTGGTGTTGACCCCGGTCACCTTGACGCCGAACAGCGCCTCGACCGCTTCCTTGATCTGCGGCTTGGTCGATGCCATCGCCACTTCAAAGACCACGGCATTGTTGTCCGAAGCCATCGTCGCCTTTTCGGTGATGATCGGCTTGCGGATCACGTCGTAATGTTCGGGCTTCGCAGTCATTTCAGCCGCGCCTCCAGGGCTTCGACAGCCGCCTTGGTGAGCACGAGCGTGTCACTGCGGAGGATGTCGTAGACGTTGGCGCCGATGGTCGGCAGCACGTCCAGGTTTTCGATGTTGCGGGCGGCGCGGGCAAAGCCCTCGTCGACCGAGCCGTCGATGATCAGCGCGCGCTTCCATCCCAGCTTGGACAGCTGCTTGGCCAGGATCGCGGTCTTGGCTTCGGCCACGGCGGCCGATTCGATCACGACCAGCTCGCCGGCCTTCAGCTTGGCCGACAGCGCGTGCTTGAGCCCGAGCGCCCGGAACTTCTTGTTCAGGTCGTGTTCGTGGCTGCGCGGCAGCGGGCCCTTGTAGATGCCGCCGTGACGGAAGATCGGCGCCTTCTTGGACCCGTGGCGAGCGCCGCCGGTGCCCTTCTGGCGATAGATCTTCTTGGTCGAATAGGACACGTCCGCCCGGCCAAGGGTCGAATGGGTGCCCTGCTGGGCGCGGGCGCGCTGCCAGCGGACGACACGGTGCAGGATGTCGGCGCGCGGTTCGAGACCGAAGATCTCGTCGTTCAGCTCGACGGTGCCGGCGGCTTCGCCGGCAAGGGTGATGGCTTCGGCTTTCATTCCTTGCCTTCCTTCTCGGCATCGGCCGCGATCGACGCGGCGGCTTCGGCCTCGGCAGCCGTGATCGCGGCTTCTTCCGCCTCGGCGGCGGCCTTGGCGGCAGCCTCGGCCTCGGCAGCGGCGGCAGCGGCGGCCTCATCGGCCAGGCGCTTGGCTTCCTTGGCGGCAGAGGCAAGCGCGGCGGGGTAGATCACGTTCTCGGGGATCGCCTTCTTGACGGCGTCCTTGACGGTGACCCAGCCACCCTTGGAGCCCGGGACGGCGCCCTTGACCATGATCAGGCCACGGTCGACATCGGTGCGCACGACCTGCAGGTTCTGCGTGGTGATGCGGACGGTGCCCATGTGGCCGGCCATCTTCTTGCCCTTGAACACCTTGCCGGGGTCCTGGCACTGGCCGGTCGAGCCGTGCGAGCGGTGCGAGACCGAAACCCCGTGCGAGGCGCGCAGACCGCCGAAATTGTGCCGCTTCATCGCACCGGCAAAACCCTTGCCGATGGAGGTGCCCGACACGTCGACGAACTGGCCTTCAAAGTAATGGGCGGCGATGATCTCTTCGCCGACCGCGATCAGGTTCGCGGGATCGACGCGGAATTCCGCGACCTTCCGCTTCGGCTCGACCTTGGCGGCGGCGAAATGGCCGCGCATCGCCTGCGAGGTCCGCTTCACCTTGGCGGTGCCGGCGCCAAGCTGGACGGCGGTATAGCCATCCTTCTCGACCGTCCGCTGGGCGACGACCTGGAGGTTGTCGAGTTGCAGGACGGTAACCGGCACCTGCCGTCCGTCCTCGAGGAACAGGCGGGTCATGCCCACCTTCTTTGCAATCACGCCAGAGCGCAGCATGTCAGCCCCCTCAGACCTTGATCTCGACATCGACACCGGCAGCCAGGTCGAGCTTCATCAGCGCGTCCACGGTCTGCGGGGTCGGGTCCACGATGTCCAGGAGACGCGCATGGGTGCGGATCTCGAACTGGTCGCGCGACTTCTTGTCGATGTGCGGGCCACGAAGGACCGTGAACTTCTCGATCTTGTTGGGCAGCGGGATCGGACCGCGGACGCTGGCGCCGGTGCGCTTGGCGGTCGACACGATCTCGGCGGTCGAGGCGTCAAGGACGCGGTAGTCGAACGCCTTGAGCCGGATCCGGATATTCTGGCTATGGACGGCCATTGGTATGCCTTTCAGCGGGCTTCATGGTTGAGAGGTGGGCCGGGCGGAATTGCCGGGCCACGTCGAACCGTCGTCTTGATGAATGCGTAGGGTGGGTCGAGACCCACCCTACAGGAACCACCCCGGAAAGGGCTTATTCGATGATCTTGGACACGACGCCGGCGCCGACGGTGCGGCCGCCTTCGCGGATGGCGAAGCGCAGTTTGTCTTCCATGG
>CAZIOT010000025.1:0-43160 GCA_964540965.1 uncultured Rubellimicrobium sp.
TCTTGAATCAGAACTCACGGCAACGGGGAATCCCCTAAATGAAGACGCCCTCTAGTGACCAATGGCACTATTTGCCGACCCGCCGAACCGGCGCAGGATGGTCGCAACAACGGAACGGAGATCGACATGTCAGGCGCGCGGATCGGGGTTATCGGTTTGGGTTCGGTCTCCGAAAAGTATGTGCCCCATCTGCGGCGCCTGAACCTTGAAGGCACGCCCTGCGAGATCGTCGTGGCGGCCGACGCCCGCCCCGGACAGGCCGAGCGGGCGCGCCAGTGGAACATTCCGGCCTTTACCACCGACCCCGAGGCGGTGCTGTCTGACCCGAGTATCGACGCCGTGCTGATCCTGACCGCGATGCAGGCGCATGGCGGGCTGACGCGCGCCGCGCTGCAGGCGGGCAAGCATGTGCTGGTGGAAAAGCCGTTGTCGATGGATCTGGCCGAAGCCGCCGAACTGGTCGAACTGGCCAAGGTCAGCCCCGGCCACCTGGTCTGCGCGCCGCATGTCACCCTGTCCTGGACCTATCAGGAGATGTGGCGCCGCATCCATGCCGGCCAGATCGGCCGCCCGGTGCTGGCGCGCGGGCTATATGGCTGGGCCGGGCCGAACTGGGGGCCGTGGTTCTATGAACCGGGCGGCGGCCCGACCTTCGACCTTGCGGTCTACAATGTCACCACGCTGACCGGCCTGCTTGGCCCGGCGAAACGGGTGATGGCGATGTCGGGCACCGCGATCCCGGAACGGGTGGTCGACAACCGCATGGTCAAGGTCCGGACCGAGGACAACATCCAGCTGATGATGGATTTCGGCGACGCCTGCTATTCCACCATCACCACCGGCTTCACCATGCAGAAATACAAGGGCGCCGGGATCGAGATCTATGGCACCGAAGGCACGATCCAAATGCTGGGCGAGGACTGGGATCCGCGCGGATACGAGCTCTGGCGCAACGACCATGGCTGCTGGGAAACCTACGAACAGCGCGGCTTCTGGCCCTGGACCGACGGCGTGCGCGATTTCGTCGAGGCGATCAACCACGGCCGCCCGCCGGTCAACCGGCCGGACCATGCCTATCATGTCCTTGAAATCATGGTGAAGGCGCTGGAATCGGGCCGCACCGGTCAGGCGCTGCCGATCCTGTCGACCTTCGAGCCGCTGCGCTTTGACGCGGCAAAGCCGACCGTGGCCCCGCACCTCGACCACGCGCCGAACTGACGCGATGGCCTACAAATCCTCGCCCCGCCCGACCTTCGACGGCCCCGCGCCGATCCCCTATGGCAAGGTGACGCGCCATGTCTGGGGCGATGCCGAGGCCGGTTTCGTCGACGACTGGATCTATGTCTCGACGATGCAGATCCACCAGTTGGTCTTCGGCCTGCCGCCGAGGCGCGGCTTTGTCCATTCGGAGAGCTTCCGCACCGTCTTTGCCGCGGACGAGGTGCTGACCGTGCTGATGGGCACCATGGTCATCGCCAACCCGGAAACGGGTGAGGTTCAGGTCGTAAACACCGGGGAATCGGTGTTTTTCCAGAAGGACACCTGGCACCATGCCTGGGCATGGGGCGACAGGGAGCTGCGGGTTCTGGAATATTTTGCGCCGCCGCCCGCCACCGGGACCAGCGGAAAATATGCCGCGACCCGGCCCTATGTGTCGGTGCCGAAATACGAACAGCCCGGGATGATGCACAACTGGCCCATGGGCCGCGACAGCGCGCGCAAGACGCTGCATGTCATCCGCGACGCCGACCGGCTGTGGACGCTCGACCCCGCCTGTCCCGGCGTCCTGACCGGCATCACCGCCTCGACCGACCAGTTGACCGCCGGCTGCGTCCGGCTGTCGGCGGGGGCGCAATCCTCGACCCGGGTGCATGGCGGGGCGACCGGGATTTATGTCACCGAAGGCCGGCTGAACCTGCTGGTCGAGGACGAGGCGGCCGAGCCGCCGGTCTGGTTCGAACTGCATCCCGGCGACGGGTTCTATATCCCCGAGGGCAGCCGTTACCGCCTGTTCAACATGGGCGGGGTGCAGGCGGAATGCCTGTTCGGCACAGCGCCGCTCTATCACCCGGCGGGGGGCTGACCGCGATGCGCGCCGCCATCGGCATCGACGTGGGCGGCACCAAGATCGCCGGTGGCGTGGTCGACACCACGACGGGGCGCGTCCTGATCCGCCGGCAGGCTGCGACCGGGGCCCGGCGCGGCGGCGCCGCGGTGCTGGCCGATGTCGCAGCGATGGCCGAGGCCCTGGCCGCCGCGGCAATGGCGCAGGGGCTGCGCCCCGAGGCCACCGGCATCGGCCTGTGCGAGCTTGTCTCGCCCGCGGGCGAGGTGTTTTCCGGCTATCGCGTCGATTGGCGGGGCCTTGACCTTGCCCGCCGGCTTGGCCCGGCGCGGATCGAAGCCGATGTGCGCGCCGCGGCCCTGGCCGAGGCGCGGTTCGGCGCCGGGCGCGGCATCCGCGACCTTCTCTACATCACCGTCGGCACCGGCGTTTCCGCGGTATCGGTGCGCGACGGCGTGCCCTATACCGGCTCGCGCGGGGCGGCGCTGGTCATCGCCAACGGCCCCTGGACCTGCACCTGCCCCGCCTGCGGCCATGCCGAGAGCCGCGTGCTTGAGGACATCGCCTCGGGCCCGGCGCTGGCTGCCGCGACCGGCCTGCCCGACGCCGAGGCGGTGATCGCCCGTGCCGCCGACCCCGCCGTCGCCCGTGTCATCGACCATGCCGCCGGCGCGCTGGGCGCGACCGCGGCGCTGCTGGCCGGCGCGCTCGACCCGGCAATGGTCATCGTCGGCGGCGGCCTTGGCGCCGCGCCGGGGCGTTACTGGACCACATTGCAGGCCGCGATCCGCGCCGGGCTGTGGGAAGGCGACGACCATCCCCTGCCCCTGCTTCAGGCGGCGCTTGGCGCCGATGCCGGGTTGATCGGCGCCGCACTGACCGCCACGCTATCGCAACAAGAGCCGGTCGACCGGCCGCAGACATTGACCGCATAGGGAGTTGAGAGAATGACCAGACTTGGCCTTGCCCCGAACCGCCGCAGCCTGTTGCGCGGCGGTGCTGCACTGACCGCTGCGGCCTTTCTGCCGCGCATGGCGCTGGCCGAAGGTCAGCAGCTGACGATGTGGACCCCGGGCGGATCGCCGCTGTTCTGCACGATCCACACCGACCTGCTGAACGGCTTTCTCGCCACCTCGGGCGATGCAGCCACCGTGCAATGCGGGCTGGGTCAGGATACCGAATTCACCCAGGCGCTGATCGGCTCCATCGCCTCGGGGATGCCGCCCGATGTGTCGATCATCTGGGACAGCCCGGTGCTTCTCGGCTCGCAGGGGGCGTTCATGCCGCTGGACGAGATGATGGCCGGCAGCAAGATCGCCGCCGACACCTGGCCCGCCGGCCTTCTCGCCTCGTGCCAGTTCCGCGGCCAGACCTTCGGCCTGCCGGTGACGGCCGGGGTCTATTCGATGTGGTACAATCAGGACCTGTTCGACGCCAAAGGCATCGCCAGCGACCGCGCATCCTTTCCGAAGACCTGGGCCGACCTGCGCGCGCTGTCCAAGGAATTCACCGTCTGGAACGGCGACCGTCTGGAAGTGGCCGGCTTCATGCCGCCGCGCGAACCCGAGACGATGGCGGTCTGGGCGGCGCTGAACGGCGGCCGCATCTTCGACGGCGACAACCTGAGATACGAGATCGACAGCGAAACCAATGTCGAGATGTTCAACTTCTTCATCGACTGGCTGAACGAGGAATACCGCGGCGACGTCAACCTTGTCGACCGCTCGGGCAATTTCCGCGACGGCTATCCCAACCAGTCCCTGGGCACCCTGCCCGCCTTCCGCGAAGGCCGTCTGGCCGGCGTGCAGTCGGGTTCGTGGCTGATGGGCGACATCAATCAGGATCCGGTGCCGACCTTCGAGCACTGGAACCTTGCCGAACATCCCGTCGGGCCTTCGGGCAGCGCCAGCGTCTCGGGCGTGTGGCCGAACTGGTTCGTGATCCCGACCGGATCGCAGCACGCGGCCGAGGCCTTTGCCTATCTCGAATTCCTCTCGACCGAAGGCGTCGTCGACTGGTATCGCCAGATCCCCGACGTGCCGGCGAACCTTCAGGTGCAGGCCGTCAGCCCCGATGTGGTGGTGGCGAACCGCGGCCAGGAATTCGCCGATGACATCACCGCCTTCCTGCAGGCGCAGGCAGCCGTCGTGACGCCGATGTGGAACTCTCCTGTCCAGGGCTTTGGCCAGGACCAGCTCGCCCGCGCGATGGAGAAGATCTATACCAAGGTCGCCACCCCGGCCGAGGCCCTGGCCGAGGCGCAAGCCGCCGCGCAGGCCGAACTCGACCGCGTTCTGGGCGGCTGATGACAGCCGCGCCGGAAACAAGGCCCCGCCGTCCGCGGCGGGGCGCCAGCCGGGCCGAGGCGCGGGCCGGCATACTGTTCGCCACGCCCTGGATGATCGGGCTGACGGTATTCACCCTGCTGCCGCTGCTGCTGACCTTCTATCTGGCGCAGGCCAAGGTGCCCATTGTCGGTCTGCCGCAATGGGTCGGCCTCGAAAACTACCGGGCCTTGTGGGCCGACCCGGCCTTCTGGACCGGCGCCCGCAATTCGGCGCTGTTTGCGGCAATCTCGGTGCCGCTCAAGCTGCTTCTCGCCCTCGGGCTGGCACTTCTGCTCAACCGGGTGACGGCGCTGTCGGGGTTCTACCGGACGGTGTTCTACCTGCCGTTCCTGATGCCGCTTGTCGCCAGCTCCATCGTCTTCACCCTGCTGCTGACGCCGGGGGCCGGGCCGGTCAACCTGATCCTCGAATGGTTCGGCGCCTCGCCGCCCGACTGGCTGCGCGACCCGCGGGTGGCGCTGTGGACGGTGATCCTGATCGCGCTCTGGCCGCTTGGCGTCGAGACCCTGGTGTTTCTGGGCGGCCTTCAGAACATCCCGAAAGAGGTGAACGAGGCGGCAAGCCTTGATTCCCCGCGCAGCTGGCACCGGCTGGTGTTCATCACCATCCCGCTCATCACGCCGATGATCCTGTTCAACCTGGTGATCGGCATCATCTCGTCCTTCCAGGTCTTCGTGCAGGCGCTGGTCATCGGCGGCACCACCGGGGCACCTGCGGAATCGACGCTGATGTACATGGTCGTCCTCTACCGGGCGGCGTTCCGCTATTTCAACATGGGCTATGCCGCGGCGATGGCGACAGTGCTGTTCGGGGTGGTCCTGCTGATCACGCTGCTGATCTTCCGCACCGCGCGGTCCTGGGTCCATTACGAAGGGGACGGACGATGACCCTGCGCCGACGCCCGCGCCGCATCCTGCCTACGCTCGGCTATCACGCGCTGATGCTGGCGATCTCGGCGGTGTTCCTGCTGCCGTTCTGGTGGATGGCGATCTCGGCCTTCAAGTCGAATGCCGAGATCTTTGCCAATCCGGTGACATGGTTCCCCGACCCGATCCGCTGGGAGAACCTGTCCGAGATCTTTTCCCGCGCCACCTTCCCCTATGTCCGGCTGTTCCTGAATTCGTGCTTCTACGCCGGGATGGTGGCGCTGGGCACCTGCATCTCGTGCTCGGTCGCCGCCTATTCCTTTGGCTGCCTGCGCTGGCGGGGGCGCAATGTCGTATTCGTCCTGACCGTCTGCGCCTTGCTGATGCCCGGCGTCGCCACCTTTCTGCCCATCTACATGACCTGGACCAAGATCGGGCTGAACGGCACCTACTGGCCCCTGCTCACGCCCTATTTCCTTGGCGATGCCTTCTATATCTTCATGCTGCGGCAGTTCTTCATGAACGTCCCGCGCGAGCTGATGGATGCCGCCCGGCTGGATGGCGCGTCGGAATTCCGCATCTTCTGGCAGATCGTGCTGCCGCAGGTGCGGGTCGCGCTCATCATCGTGGCGCTGTTCGCGATCGTCTACACCTGGCACGAGTTCTTCGGCCCGCTGATCTATCTCAACCGGCCCGAGGATTTCCCGCTGTCGCTGGGCCTGTTCACCTTCCGCTCGCAAAGGTCGGTGGAATGGGCGATCTCGATGATGGGATCGCTGTTCACCGCGCTGCCGCTGGTGGTGCTGTTCCTGTTCACGCAAAGGCTGTTCGTGCGCGGCCTTTCCACCACAGCACTGAAATAGGAGGGCCGATGGGTCACGTCACGCTCACGTCCTTGCGCAAGTACTTTGGCGCCATCGAGGCGATCAAGGGCGTCTCGCTGGACATCGCCAAGGGCGAGTTCGTCGTCTTTGTCGGCCCCTCGGGATGCGGCAAGTCGACCCTGCTGCGGATGATCGCGGGGCTTGAGGATGTGGACGAGGGCAGCATTGCCATCGCCGGCCGCGACGTGACCGACACCGCGCCGGCGCTGCGCGGCGTGGCGATGGTGTTTCAAAGCTACGCGCTCTATCCGCACATGAACGTCTACGACAACATGGCCTACGGCCTGCGCCGCGCCGGTCTGGCGAAGGGCGAAGTCGACAGCCGCGTGCGGGCGGCGGCAAGGATGCTCCAGATCGAGGGGCTGCTCGACCGCAAGCCGCGGGCGATGTCGGGCGGCCAGCGCCAGCGCGTCGCCATCGGCCGCGCCATCGTCCGCGAACCCGAGGTATTCCTGTTCGACGAGCCGTTGTCGAATCTGGACGCCGCCCTGCGGGTGGAAACCCGCAGCCAGATTGCCCGGCTGCACCGCGACCTGAACGCGACGATGATCTTCGTCACCCACGATCAGGTCGAGGCGATGACGCTGGCCGACCGCATCGTGGTGCTGAATGGCGGCAGGGTGGAACAGGTCGGCACCCCGCGCGAGGTCTATCACCGGCCGGCCAACACCTTTGTCGCGGGCTTCATCGGCTCGCCGCCGATGAACCTGTTCCCGGTGGCGGGCCTTGGTCTGGACACGCCCGCGGGCGCGGTGACGCTGGGGCTGCGGCCCGAGAAACTGCGCCTTGTCGCGCCCGGCGCCGGCCTGACCGACGCCCGCGTCACCCTGACCGAACATCTGGGCGGCGAGACGATCCTGCACCTTGCCGACGGCGACCGCGCCCTGACGCTGAGGGCGCAGGGCGACCTTGGCGCCGCACTGGACGAACGGGTCGGCCTTGCCGCCGACCTGTCGGGGGCGGTGTGGTTCGATGCCGAGGGGCGGCTGATCGGCTAAGGGCACGGCTGGCCCGACAGGCTTGCCTTGGGTGTGTTCTGCTTGGCGCCCTCCCTGTGGTGTGGTCCTGCCAGCCAGACCGGCCCACCCTTGGCACCGTCCAGCCCGCCGGAACGGGCGATTCGAGAGGGCCTGCCGCCGCGGCGCTCTAAGTTGCGCAAGGGTCGAGGACGGCGTGGCGCGCCTTGCGTCGCAAGGGTCGCGGACGTCGCGGCGCCCCGAAAGGCGCTGAAAGCGATACCCCCGTCCCGTCTGCCCACCCTGCGGCAGAGGATCCGGCAGACAGGAAATGCCCGATCTTGATCCCCGCGCTATCCCCCCCGGCTCATCCCCACCTTCAACCGTGCCTCGCCCATCTGCGGCGGGGCTTCCGCCTCGATCCGGACGGCGCGCAGGCCGCAGGACTGGCCAAGGCGGCCGCGGGCCACGACGTCGCGCCCCGGCCCTTCCAGCCGGATCGCGCCCAGCCGCACGCCGGGCAAGGGCAGGGTCTGGCCGACCTCGAACCGTTGCACCACGCCCAGGGGCAGCCGCATCCGGTGCAGCACCGCTTCCAGCACCGCCTGCGCGCCCAGCACATTGTCGTGCAGGGCCACCGACCAGGCGGCGGCGCGTTCGGCCGGGTCGGGGATGCCCGAGGGGCGCGGCGGCAGCGGCAGCGCCAGCAGGATTTGCCCCTGCCGGTCGCCGACACCCAGCCAGGCTGACAGCGAGACGGTGCGGAATTCGGTTTCGGGCAGCGCCATGCCGGCGGCGCGCAGGTCGGTGAACCGGCCCGAGGCGACGCGGCCGGTGGACCATCCCTCAAGGGGCGTGCCTTCGGCGGCCAGCGCCAGTTCGGCGAGGAACGCCCGCACCAGCGGTTCGGCCAGCGCGGCATCGGCGGCGGTCGGCGGCCGGCGGTCGGGCTCGGATTCCGATACGCGGTGGCGCATCTGCATCTCGCCCACCGCGGCAAGAAATCCGGGGCAGAGCGCGAACAGGCCCGGGTCGCCCGCCCCCTCCATCCGCAACAGAAGCCATCCCTCCTCGATCCGGGCAAGCAGATCGGCGAGCGGCAGCGTATCGTCGCTGACGCCCAGCGCGGTGGTGGTCAGCCCGACGGCCCGTTCGGCGGCCCGTGTCAGGGCGATGCGCAGGGCGCGCGACGGCGTGGCCGGGGCGGCGGCCTCCGCCTCGGGCCGGGGGCGCAGCGCCATGCGCGACAAGAGCGACCTGTCCCGGCCTTCGTCCATCTGCCTTCCTCTGCTTGCCGTCCCCCCCTGCCTAAAGCCACAGAGTTACCAAAGACCTAACATCCGCTACGCCGCGGCGCCGGCCTCGGGCAGGATCACGCGAAAGGCGGCACCGCCCTGCCCCGGCAGATAGGTGATGGCGCCGCCAAGGCGGGCCATGATCTCGCGGCAGATCGCCAGCCCAAGCCCGGCGCCGCCGGCCTTGCCGGGGTCCGACAGGCGGACGAATTTCTCGAACACCACTTCCTGCTGGCCGGGCGGAATGCCGCTGCCGTTGTCGATGAAATCGACGACATCGCGGTCGCCGGCGCGGCGCAGTTCGATCCGCAGCACCGGATGCGGCGAATCGCAGTATTTGCGGGCATTGGCGACAAGGTTGATGAACACCTGCGCCAGCCGGTCAAGGTCGGTGTCCAGCCGCAACCCCTCTTCCACCGGGCGGCGCAGGATCTGCAACTGCCCGTCGCGAATCCCCGCCGCGGCGATGGCGCGGTCCAGCACGTCGCGCAGGGTGCCGCTTTGCCGGTTGACCTGCACCTGACCGTTTTCCAGCACCGACAGATCAAGAAGATCGTCCAGAAGCCGGGTCAGGCGCTGCGATTCCGATTCGATGATCCCGGCATAGCGGACGATCTGCGCCTCGGTCAGGCCGCCATCGCGCAGGATTTCCGAGAACGCCCGGATCGAGGTCATCGGCGTGCGCAATTCATGGCTGATCTGGCTGAGAAAGGCGTCCTTCTGCTGCGACAGCCGGGTCAGCTTGTCATTGGCGTCGCGCAGCGCGCGGGCGGTGCGTTCCAGTTCCTCGGACTTGGCCTCGAGCCGGCCGGAATATTCCATGATCTGCGCCGCCTCGTCGGCGACGGCCAGCAGGTCGTCGACCGACACCGCAGCGCCCTGCGCCATCTGCCCGACCATGGCATGGGCGGTCGCGGCGCCGACAGAACCGGCCAGCGCCCGTTCCAGCCCGTCCAGAAAGGCCGGCGTCACCTCGGGCAGATACCCGTCGCGGCCCTGATCGCGCGCAAGGCGGCGGAAGATTTCCTGCGCCTCGCCGGCACCAAGGATGCGCTGCGTCATCGCCAGCAGATCCTCGGCCCCGGTGGTGCCCAGCCGCCACCCCGGCCGCCCGGCGCCGGGGCCGGCGACATCGACGAATTGCGCGCCCTGCAACCGTTCGATGGGCGAGGGAAAGGTCAGGAGCGACACCAGCGTAAAGGCGGCGGCATTCAGCAGCAGGGACCAGACCACGGCATGGATCAGCGGATCGGGACCGGCGGCGCCGAACAGCGCCTGGGGCCGCAGCCAGCCTATGCCCCATGGCCCCTCGGTCATCACCGGCACGGAAAGCAGGGCCCCGGCACCGAACGAGGGCAGGAACAGCGTCCACAGCCAGACGGCAAAGCCGGTCAGCAGCCCGGCCGAGGCGCCGGCGCGGGTGGCGCCGCGCCAGTAAAGCCCGCCAATCATCGCGGGCAGAATCTGCGCGAGGCCGGCAAAGGCGATCAGGCCGATGGCCGACAGCGCCTCGCCCCCGCCGGAAAGGCGATAGTAGAGATAGCCAAGCGCCAGCAGCGCGCCGATGGCGATGCGGCGGGAATTGAGCAGCACGGTCCGCATCTCGCCCGTGGCCTGCACCGTGCCGGCGCGGAACGCGCTCAGCCACATTGGGGCCACGATATGGTTCGACACCATGGTGGCAAGCGCGATGGTGGCGATGATCACCATCGAGGTGGCCGAGGAAAACCCGCCGAGAAAGGACAGAAGCGCCAGCCCGCTCTGCCCCTCGCGCAGCGGCAGGGTCAGGACGAACATGTCGGGGTTCGACCCTGCCGGCATCCGTTCCAGCCCGATCACCGCGATGGGCACGACGAACAGGCTCATCGCCATGACATAGGCCGGAAAGGCCCAGCCGGCGACCGAGAGCTGACGGTCCTCGGGCGTCTCGACGACAAGGACATGGAACATGCGCGGCAGGCACAGGAAGGCGGCGGCGGCAAGGAAGGTCAGCCCGATCCAGCGCCCCGCCGGCTGGTCCCAAAGCACGACGGGCGAGGCGTCGATCCGCGCCAGCGTCGCCCCCAGCCCCCCGCCAAGCCCCCAGACGACGAAGATGCCGACAGCAACCAGCGCGGCCAGCTTGACCACCGCCTCGACGGCGATGGCCATGACCACGCCGTGATGCCGTTCTCTGGCGTCAAGGTTGCGTGTTCCGAACAGGATGGTGAACAGCGCAAGGCCCAGCGCGGCGCCAAGCGCGACAGTCCCGGTATTGGCCAGCCGCGCGCCGGGACTGCCGGATTCGGCGAAAACGGCGAAAGCCTGGGTGATCGACTGAAGCTGCAGCGCGATATAGGGCGTCACACCGGCCACCGCGATCACGGTGACGATGACGCCGGGCGCCGCCGACTTGCCATAGCGCGACGAGATCAGGTCGGCGATCGAGGTGATGCGCTGCGCCCGGGCGATCCGCACCAGCTTGCGCAGGATGCCCCACCAGCCGAGCATGACCAGGCTGGGGCCAAGGTAGATCGTCACATATTCCAGCCCCGACCGCGCCGCATAGCCGACCGCACCGTAAAAGGTCCAGGCGGTGCAATAGACCGACAGCGACAGGGTATAGGTCAGGGGCGAGCGCAGCCAGGCCGCATGCCCCGCCGCCGCCCGCCGTTCAGCGCGGAAGGCGATGGCGAAAAGGAACGCGATATAGAGGAGCGAGACGAGGACGAGGGTGTTGAACGACATCATGGCCGCGGCCCCGGCAGAAGGCGGCGGATGGTCCGATGATCGGGGCCGGGCGCGCCCGGGGCGGGGCTGCGGCTCATTCCGGCGGGTCTTCCGGGCGGCCGGCATCCCCGACCTCGTCCGAGCGGGCGGCGCGCGGGGCGATGACCAGCGCCGCGACCACCAGCCCGGCCCATACGAGGAAGATATAGGTCAGCGCCACCGCATTGCCGGTGCCGCTGCGCGGCCACATCAGCGGCAGCATCCACAGGATGCCGCCAAGGACCGGCAGCAACCGCCCGGCATCGCTCCACCGCCTGAGGCGATAGGTGTCGCGGCCCAGAAACAGCGGCCATCGCGGGCGACGGGCCATGACTTAGGGCCCCGCGCGGTGTGGCGTCCGCAGGCGGTGCGGCGCGGGCCGGTGACGGTCGAGAAGGGGCCACGGCGATGCAGCCCGGTTCCTGGCAGATTGCTGGAAGGGCCACCGGGGCGCCGACAGAGGGCACACCAGATTTGGGTTCTGGCGCCGCACCACTGACCGCGGGCGCAACGGTTTTCGCTTGCGGCCGATCGGGTGCCATGACGGCGCAGAGTGCGACGGTGGCCAGCCGTGACACCGGGTTACGCCCTCGCCCGGCCCCACAGTCACAAAACGCACAGCGCACCGCACTGCACAGGCCAGGATGCGCGCGGCGGCGGGCATCTCAGAGCCCGACCAGTTCGCGGACGGCCTCGACCACCTCGGCATTCGAGAAGGGTTTGGCAAGGAACCGCGTCGCCCCCAGCCGCATCGCCAGATCGCGGTCGCGCGACTGGCTGCGGGCGGTCAGCATCATCACCGGGATCGTTGCCGTCGCCGGATCGGCGCGCAGATCCTGCAGGATGTCGAATCCGCTGCGGCCGGGCAGCATCACGTCAAGGATGACCAGTTCCGGCGGCAGGCTGCGCACCCGTTGCGCGGCGGTGGCGCCGTCGGAATGGGTGTGCACCGTCCACCCGTCGCGCGACAGGATGAAGCTGATCGCCTCGATGATATTCGGCTCGTCCTCGATAAGAAGAACCCGTCGTGCCATCCCTTCCTCCCCTCGGGATGCGGCCGGGCCGTCTGGCCAGTCACATGGCCGTGACTATTGCGGCAAAGTGGCGCCCTGTCAAAACGCGGATTCGGCAGCAAGGACCGAAGGTTCGCGGCGGGCGGCGCAGGCCGGGCGCGGGCACAGGCGGCAGGTCAGGCCGACGGGCAAGGCGCCCTCGGCCCGGTCGCTGCGAATGGCCAGCATGGTGGTGAAGGTGCGCGGCGGATCGCCCCAGCCCCCGGCCGCGGCGGGTTCGGCGATGGCATGGACAAGCCAGGCGCTGCCGTCCCGCCCCGACAGGCGCAGCCGGGCGCGCTGCGGCCGGCCGGGGCTGGCCGCGGCGGTGAACAGCGGCCACAGCGGGCAGGCGCCAAGCCGCGGCAGGACCAGCCCGGATTCGGGCTTTTGCCGCAGAATCGCGCCGCCCTGATCGGCCACGGCCAGCGCCATCGGCGGCCTTCCCGGCGCCGGCGGCAGGCTGGCCAGCCGGCGCAGCACCATGGACAGCGGCACGCCGAACTCGGCCGCCAGCACCAGCGGATCCCAGACGGCGCGGGCCGCCGCGGCGGTGAACCCGGCCAGCGGCAGCCCAGCCGCGTCGGCGGCATAGTCGCGCAGCCGCGCCAGCAGCGGCGCGCTGTCGGTCAGCGTCGACGGATCGGCCCCGGCCTCGATCTCGGGCACATGGCCGCCGCGGCGGGCCAGCCAGTCGTCGGCCGCCTCCTCGGGGTGAAGAAGCGGGGCGTCGGCAGTCCCGGCATCAAGAAAGCGGACCAGCGCCCGCGCGGCTTCGCCCAGCCGCGCGCTGTCGTCGTGGATGTTGCGGTGGAACCGGGTCTGCCAGTCGCGGTCAAGATCGGGCGAATCGACAAGGATCGTCGCGGTGGAGTGGATCGCCGTCACCGCCGTCAGCATCGCATGCAGCGCGCCGGCAAGGTCGGGGTCATGGCCCAGCCGGTCATCCAGTTCAGCAATCCGCGCCCCCTGCCGGGCAATCTGCCGCGCCTGCCGTCCGACCAGCCCGGCCCAGCCGGGAAAGCGCGCGGCCAGATCCGCCGCTGCGGCCAGATCCGCCGCGGGCAGTCCCTCGCCCGCTGCGACCAACGTGGCGACCTGCGCTGTCTGGTCGGCGCCGGACAAAAGCGCGGCGTCAAGGTCAAGAAGCCGGGCGATGGCGTTCAGAAGCCGCCCGGCGATGCGCCGCCGGTCATGTTCGATCAGGTTGAGATAGGAGGCCGAGATCCCCGCCGCCGCCGCCAGATCGGCCTGCGCGATGCCAAGGTCAAGGCGCCGCGCGCGGATGCGCCGGCCGGTGGTGGCGGGCTGGGCCATGGGAACCTCGGGCGCCGGGCGGATTTACCGATTTACAATGTGTCACGCCGCGAAAATCAACGCAATTTGCACTTTATTGACGGAATAGTTCCGCCACGGATTCACCGTCGGTTAAGGGCTGGCCGGCAAGGTCAGAGGCGGTGGGGGCTTCTGTACAGGAGCCCGAGATGGGGATTGATGCTGTCACCTTCGGCGGGTCTGCCACGCAGGCCGCGCCGCGCATGGTCGCGGATTTGCGACCCTCGGCCGATGCCGCTGCCCTGGCGCGCGATCCGCGCGCCGCCGCGGCCTCGGCCATGCTGCCGGTCGCGACCCAGCCCGCTGCCCTGTCGCAGACGGCCGAAGTCAGCCGCAGCATGATCGGCCAGCAGGTCGGCGCGATCACCGAACCGCAACGGGTGCTGAAACCCTGGGGCGTCGCCATGCTGCCCGCCGACCCGGCCCCGCAGCAGGGAACGGGCGAACGGACGGCCGGGGACCGCCGCGACACCGCGGAAACGCCGGCCGGGGCGCGGGAAACCAGCGGCGTGGACAGGCCCGCGGCGGGCCGGAAGGCCGGGGAATCCACCGGCGCAGAGGACCGCCGCGACAGCGCCGGAGACGACGAAACGTCCCGACATCCGCCACCGTGAGCCTGCCCGATCCCGGCTTTCCTCTGACCCGCCCTTGACGTATAAGCGGCGGATAGCCACAGAACCGCCGGCCGACAGCGCCAAAGGCGGGGCAGAGGAACCGGGGCCGGGGACACCAGATGACCAAGACGACCACGCATGACAGCGACGTGACCTTTATCCGCGCGCTGGCCGAACTCTTGCGCCAGAACGACCTGACCGAGATCGAGGTCATGCGCGAATATGGCGAGGATGACAGCCTCAACGTCCGTGTCAGTCGCACGACGCAGGTGATCCAGCAGGTGGCGGCCCCCGTCGCCGCGGCCCCCGTTGCCGCCGGCCCCGCCCCCGCCGCCGCGCCGGCCGCGACCAGCGGCGGCGATCCCGCCGCCCATCCCGGCGCCGTCACCTCGCCCATGGTCGGCACCGTCTATCTCCAGGCCGAACCCGGCTCGCCCCCGTTCGTCGCCGTCGGCCAGCAGGTGAAACAAGGCGACACCCTTCTCATCATCGAGGCGATGAAGACGATGAACCAGATCCCGGCGCCCAAGGCCGGCACGGTCCGCCGCATCGTGGTCGAGGATGGCGCCCCGGTCGAATACGGCGCCCCCCTGATGATCATCGAGTAAACGCATGTTCGACAAGATCCTCATCGCCAACCGCGGCGAGATCGCGTTGCGCGTGGTCCGCGCCTGCCGCGAGATGGGCATCGCCTCGGTCGCGGTGCATTCGACGGCCGATGCAGACGCCATGCATGTGCGCATGGCGGACGAGGCGGTGTGCATCGGGCCGCCGCCTTCGGGGCAATCCTACCTGTCCTTCCCGGCCATCATCTCGGCCTGCGAGATCACCGGCGCGCAGGCGATCCATCCCGGCTATGGGTTCCTGTCGGAAAACGCCGCCTTCGTGCAGGCGGTCGAGGATCACGGCCTGACCTTCATCGGCCCCTCGGCGGAACATATCCGCATCATGGGCGACAAGATCACCGCCAAGGAAACCGCGAAAAAGCTGGGGATTCCGGTGGTGCCGGGGTCGGACGGCGGCGTGCCGGATCTGGCCGCGGCCAAGGCCGTGGCGGCGCAGATCGGCTATCCGGTCATCATCAAGGCCACTGCCGGCGGCGGCGGCCGCGGCATGAAGGTCGCCCGCGACGATGCCGACATCGAGATCGCCTTCCGCACCGCCCGGACCGAGGCCAAGGCCGCCTTCGGCAATGACGAGGTCTATATCGAGAAATACCTGACCACGCCGCGGCATATCGAGATTCAGGTCTTCGGCGACGGCAAGGGTCGTGCCGTGCATCTGGGCGAACGCGACTGTTCGCTGCAGCGGCGCCACCAGAAGGTGCTGGAAGAGGCGCCCGGCCCGGTCATCACCCCCGAGGAACGCGCCCGCATCGGCAAGATCAGCGCCGATGCGGTGGCGGCGATCAACTACATCGGCGCCGGCACCATCGAATATCTCTATGAAAACGGCGAGTTCTATTTCATCGAGATGAACACCCGCCTGCAGGTCGAGCATCCGGTGACAGAGGCGATCTTTGGCGTCGATCTGGTGCGCGAACAGATCCGCGTGGCCAGCGGCCTGCCGATGTCCTTTGGCCAGAAGGATCTGGTGATCCGCGGCCATGCCATCGAGGTGCGGATCAATGCGGAAAAGGTGCCGCAATTCGCCCCCTGCCCCGGCACGATCACCCAGTATCACGCTCCCGGCGGGCTGGGGGTGCGGATGGATTCCGCGCTTTATGACGGCTATCGCATTCCGCCCTACTACGACAGCCTGGTGGCAAAGCTGATCGTCCACGGCCGCGACCGACCCGAGGCGCTGGCGCGTCTCAGCCGCGCGCTGTCGGAACTGATCGTCGACGGCGTCGACACCACGATTCCGCTGTTCCACGCCCTTCTGGCTGAAGAAGCGATCCAGCGGGGGGATTACAACATCCACTGGCTGGAAACCTGGCTGCGCGAGTCCTTCGCGGGCTGAAAGGGGGCCGGGCGCAGCCATGCTTTCGCCCGACCTGATCCTCAACGCCTATGCGCAGGGCGTCTTTCCGATGGCGGAAAGCCGCGATGCCGCGGATGTGTTCTGGGTCAGCCCGGAACGGCGCGGCCTGTTCCCCATCGGCGGCTTCCACATCTCGCGCTCGCTGGCCCGCACGCTGCGTTCGGGCCGCTTCACCGCGACCTTCGACCGCGATTTCGCCGGCGTCGTCGCCGGCTGTTCCGACCGCAGCGAAACCTGGATCAATCCGCCGATCCTGTCGGTCTACCTCGCGCTTCACCTGCGGGGCGAGGCGCATTCGGTCGAGGTCTGGTCGGGTGACCGGCTGGCCGGCGGCGTGTTCGGCATCCGCATCGGCGGGGCGTTTTTCGGGGAAAGCATGTTTTCGCGCGAAACCGACGCCTCGAAAGTGGCGCTGGCGGTGCTGCACGACCGGCTGGTTCAGGGTGGGTTCCGGCTGTTCGACACCCAGTTCCTGACGCCGCATCTGGCATCCCTCGGTGCGATCGAGGTGCCACGCGGCAGCTATCTGCGGCAGCTTGCGCAGGCGGTGCGGGCCAGCGCGCGGTTCACCACGCAGGCGCCCGACCTTTACGGCGTGGCGCAGCGCAACGGCCAGACGTCATAGCGCGGATGGTCAAGCGGGTTCACCGCCGGGGACGAGGCGATCATCCAGCCGGAAAACACCGGATCGGCATTGCGCGAATCGTGGATCACCAGTTCGACAAAGGCATCGCCCGAGGGGTTGGCCGCGGGATAGCGGCATTCGCCCATCGTCACCGAAAGATGGCCGATCACCTGCGTCTCGCCGCTGCGCAGGTCAAGGTCGGTGGTCTGGCCGGTGGTCTTGTCCAGCACCCGCACCACGCCCTCGCCGGTGCTGACGGTCTGCACGGCAAGCGCCGGGCTGGCCGCGCACAAGAGGATCAGCGCCAGCCGCTTCACGGTGCCGCCGTCTCGGTCGAGCCGTCGCCGGCGACGAATTGCGTCAGCAGGTTCAGCAGGCTGATCGCGCCTTGGGTGTCGATGATCTCGGCCCCCGGCGCGAGGTTGTCGAGCGACCCGCCCGGCACGATTTCCACGAAAGTCCCGCCCAGAAGCCCTTCCGAGGCGACGACCGCCGAACTGTCGTCGGGCAGCGGGATACCGTCGCGGATCACCATCCGCGTCACCGCGCGGAAATTCGTCAGGTCCAGTTGCACATCGGCAACCTGGCCGATGCTGACGCCCGACATGCGCACATCGGTGCCGGGGCTGACGCCCTCGACCGAGCGGAAGCTGGCCGTCACGTCATAGCCACCGCCGGTGCGCAGCCCGGCGGCCTGAAGCCCGTAGGCCAGAAAGGCCGCGGCGACGATCAGGACGGCGGCGCCCACGGCAACTTCGGTGCGGCTTTCGCGCATGGTTCGCGGTCCTATTCGGGCGACCACGCCTCATAATCGGCGCGGCGGGCCGGTTCGGCCCGAAGGATCGACCCCGGCGGCACATAGGCGGCCGCGGTGCCGGTCAGGTTCGGCAGATGCGGCTTTTCCCAGGGCTTGTGGGCAAAGGGCCGTTCGGTCGGCGGTTGGTCCCAGGTGCGCTGCAGCCAGCCGTTCCATTCGGGGGCGACGCGGCTTCCCTCGACCTCGCCATTGTAGATCACCCAGCGGCGGCTGTCGTCGCGGGTGCGGTAATAGACGTTGCCCGCCGCATCCTCGCCAACCTTCACGCCTTTGCGGGCGGTGAAAAGCTGGGTGCCATAGGTCTGGCCGTCCCACCAGGTGAAAATCCGCTTGATTGCCAGCCCGAGTCCCATCCTGCGCCTCGCCGTCATGGTGCCTGCCTGCTTTTGCCCCTTTTGCCGGGCAAGGTCCAGTGTTGCCGCCGCATCGCGGCGAATTCCGGCTGGCGGTCAGGGAATCCGCGCCGTCACCTCGATCTCGATCTTCATCGCATCCTCCATCAGCCGCGCCTCGAACATGGTGGCTGCGGGGCGGGCAGTGGCGAAAACCTGTGACGTGACGGGCCAGCAGGCCGGGAAATCGGCACGGTCGGGCAGGATGTAGCGGACGCGGACCACATGGTCGATACCGCTGCCGGCGTCCTCCAGCACCCGGGCGATGGTGGCCAGCGCATTCCGACACTGGTCCACGACACTGTCAGGCATGGTCATGGTGGCGTAATCATAGCCGGTGGTGCCCGAGACATGGACAAGGCCATCGGCCACGACGGCGCGGGAATAGCCGATCTGCGATTCGAAAGGGGAGCCGGTGGTGATGTGGCGGAGGGTCATAACGTCACTTCAGTGGAATAAGCCTTACGGCTCGATTTCAAGTCTGAATGAAAGACGGGCAACGGACGAATAGAACATGAAGATTCGTTCCTCGCCGATCCACCAGCCTCCAGGTGCTGTCATGGCGTTGATCATCCGATCCACGAGATCAGGATCAAGCGAATTACGGCAATCGCTCCAGCAGCCATTGTTCATTGTATCATCGAACACTGGCACGGGTGTTCTCATCCAATCGCCACCGAAAGAGTAGATTCCATCCGTGTCGCTTTCAGCAGGAACTTGTGGCGGCGCTTCGCTGAGAGATACGACTGCGTAGATGCACGCATCAGCATTGGCGAGAAGCGGCGCACTAAATCGCCTCGACGCGAGCACCTCATCATAATCAACCACACCAAGGAACACCCTCGCAGCATAACGAGAGTTTTCAATCGCTGTCGGGACCATCCAATAAAGGATTGGTCCCAATAACACCGCCAGAACCGTAATCGCGCCGACAAGGACCCATAACACTATCTTCAAGGTCCTCAAGCTTCACTCAGCTTGCGGTCGCCGCCGGTTTCTTCGCCGGCGTATCCGCGTGGATCATCAGTGGCTTGCCGGTCGGCGACACCGCTTCCTCGTTCACCACCACCTCGGTCACGCTGTCCAGACCCGGCAGGTCGAACATCGCGTCCAGCAGGATGTCCTCCATGATCGAGCGCAGGCCGCGGGCGCCGGTCTTGCGTTCGATGGCGCGCTTGGAAATGGCCCTGAGCGCGTCGTCGGTGAAGGACAGCTTGGTATCCTCAAGCTCGAACAGGCGCTGGTATTGCTTGACCAAAGCGTTCTTCGGCTCGGTCAGGATCTGGATCAGCGCGGCTTCGTCCAGATCGGTCAGGGTGGCGATCACCGGCAGGCGGCCGACGAATTCGGGGATCAGGCCGAATTTCAGCAGATCCTCGGGTTCGAGATCCTTGAAGATTTCGCCCACGGTCCGTTCATCCGGCCCGCGCACGGTGGCGCCGAATCCCATGCCAGTGCCCTTGGCCCGCTGGGCGATGATCTTGTCGAGGCCGGCAAAGGCGCCGCCGCAGATGAACAGGATGTTGGTCGTGTCCACCTGCAGGAATTCCTGCTGCGGATGCTTGCGGCCGCCCTGCGGTGGGACGGAGGCAACCGTGCCCTCCATGATCTTCAGCAAGGCCTGCTGCACCCCTTCGCCCGACACGTCGCGGGTGATCGAGGGGTTGTCGGACTTGCGGGTAATTTTATCCACTTCGTCGATATAAACGATGCCGCGCTGGGCGCGCTCGACGTTGTATTCGCTGGCCTGCAACAGCTTGAGGATGATGTTTTCCACATCCTCGCCGACATAGCCCGCCTCGGTCAGCGTCGTCGCATCGGCCATGGTGAAGGGCACGTCCAGAATCCGCGCCAGCGTCTGCGCCAGCAGGGTCTTGCCGGTGCCGGTGGGGCCGATCAGCAGGATGTTCGACTTGGCCAGTTCGATGTCGGCGGCCTTGGCGGCGTGGTTCAGCCGCTTGTAGTGGTTGTGCACCGCCACCGACAGCACGCGCTTGGCATGGGCCTGGCCGATGACGTAATCGTCCAGCACCTCGCAGATTTCGCGCGGCGTCGGCACGCCTTCGGACGATTTCAGCCCGTTCGTCTTGGTTTCTTCACGGATGATGTCCATGCAGAGTTCGACGCATTCGTCGCAGATGAACACCGTCGGGCCGGCAATCAGCTTGCGGACCTCATGCTGGCTCTTGCCGCAAAAGCTGCAATAGAGCGTGTTCTTGCTGTCGCCGGTCGAATTGGTCGCCATCGTGCCCTCAGGCCCCTCTCTGGTCTATTCGGACTGCCCCGCGCACAGTAGGGCAGCCCCCGCAGGTCCACAACGCCAAAACGGCAGGGCGGCAGGCTTCAGCCAGCGGCCTCGTCATGCTTGCCGCGGCTTTCCAGGATGTCGTCGATCAGGCCCCAGGCCTTGGCATCCTCGGCGCCCATGAAGTTGTCGCGTTCAAGCGCCGCCTCGACCGTTTCGTAGTTCTGGCCAGTGTGTTTCACATAGATCTCGTTCAGCCGGCGCTTGAGCTTTTCGGTCTCGCGGGCGTGGATCATGATGTCGGTCGCCTGGCCCTGATAGCCGCCCGAGGGCTGGTGGACCATGATCCGCGAATTCGGGAGCGAGAAGCGCATCCCCTTGTGCCCGGCAGTCAGGAGCAGCGACCCCATCGACGCCGCCTGCCCGATCACCAGGGTCGAGACCTTGGGCCGGATATATTGCATCGTGTCGTAGATCGACAGGCCCGAGGTGACGACGCCACCGGGGCTGTTGATATACATCGAGATTTCCTTCTTGGGATTCTCGGCCTCGAGATGCAGGAGCTGGGCGACGATCAGCGACGCCATGCCGTCATGCACCTGCCCCGTCAGGAAGATCACCCGTTCCTTCAGCAGTCGCGAAAAGATGTCATAGGCGCGTTCGCCGCGGCTGGTCTGTTCGACCACCATCGGCACGAGGTCCATGTAATGCTCGATCGGGTCTCTCATCGCCCTGCCCTTCCGTTGTGCGCCGCTGGCGTCTGTCATGCCTGGAATGTCTTGAGACTGTCTTAGTGTCGGGACGGGGGGGGTTCAAGGGAGTGGTCCGTTGCCGGTCGGGAACCGTATCCTCTATCCTGCGTCATAAAGCGTTGTTGCAGCCCGAAGGAATGCCATGCCCGCCGCGATCCTGACCCTGATCCTGTCGATCACCTTTGCCGTCGCCCCCTATCTCTGGCAGCCCTTCATGGGCTATCGCGACGACCAGCTGCCCATCCCGCAGCCCGAGCCGCCGGTGCAACCGTCCGGCTATGCCTTTGCCATCTGGGTGGTGATCTACCTGTGGCTGATCGTATCGGCGGTCCATGGCGTCTGGAAACGGGCCGGGGATCCGGCCTGGGCGCGGGTGCGCCTGCCGCTGATCGGTGCGCTGGCCCTGGGCACGCCGTGGAACGAGATCGCCAAGGCCGATGCGATCTGGGCGACGGTGGTGATCTTTGCCATGGCCGCCTGCGCCATCACCGCGCTGCTGCGCAGCCCGGCGCAGGACCGCTGGCTGCTGCGCGCGCCGGTCGGGCTCTTGGCCGGCTGGCTGACGGCGGCGTCCTTTGCCGGCCTTGGCGTGGTCGCCGCGGGCCATGGCCTGGGGTTCGGGCCGGTGGGATGGGCGTGGGCCTGCATCCTGGCGGCGCTGGCGGTGGCGCTGGTGGTGCAGATGCGCGCGCCGGGCGCCTGGGGCTATGGCGCGGCCGTCGTCTGGGCGCTGGTGGCCATCGCGGTGCGGAACGGCACGCAGCAATGGGACGTGACGCTGGTGGCGCTGGTCGGCGCGGTGCTGGTGGCGCTGGTCGCGGCGCGCGGTGCCCTGGGGGGCCGCGCGGCAGCGTAGGGAAGCGGTGGGCTTTTGCCCACCCTACCGCCGGCGGGGTTAATCCTTGCCGAGGTGCTTTTTCAACCGCGACGGGCCCGGCGTCCGACGCCCCTTGAACGGGTTCTTTTCCGACTGGTCGCGCAAGGTCAGCCGGATCGGCGTGCCGGGCATGTCGAAGGTCTGGCGCAGCCCGTTGACCAGATAGCGGGTGTAGCTTTCGGGAAAGTCCTCGGGGTGGCTGGCCATGATGACAAAAGCCGGAGGCCGCGTCTTGACCTGGGTGGCATAGCGCATGCGCAGCCGCTTGCCGCCCGGCGCGGGGGGCGGATGCGCCTCGGTCATGCCCAGAAGCCAGCGGTTGAGCTGCCCGGTCGACACACGGCGGTTCCAGATGTCATAGGCGCGCAGGATCGCGGCGTGCAGCCGGTCAAGGCCGCGCCCGGTCCTTGCCGAAACCGTCACCAGCGGCGCGCCGCGCAACTGCGGCAACAGGCGGTCGAATTTTTCCTTCAGTTCAGCCAGCTTGTCCTGCTTGTCGCCCTCGAGATCCCATTTGTTGATCGCGACGACCACGGCCCGCCCCTCGCGTTCGGCCAAGTCGGCGATGCGCAAATCCTGCTGTTCAAAGGGGATTTCCACGTCCAGCAGCACGACCACGACCTCGGCGAATTTCACCGCGCGCAACCCGTCCGAGACCGAGAGCTTTTCCAGCTTTTCCTGCACCCGTGCCCGCTTGCGCATGCCGGCGGTGTCGAAGATGCGGACGGGCGTGCCTTCCCACTCAGTCACCACGGAAATCGCGTCGCGGGTGATGCCGGCCTCGGGGCCGGTCAGCAACCGCTCCTCTCCGAGGATCTTGTTGATGAGCGTGGACTTGCCGGCATTGGGCCGGCCGATGACGGCGATCTGCAAGGGTTTCGCCGCGCTGGGCACCGGCGCCTCATGCACCGCGTCCTCGTCGTCGTCCTCCTCGTAGAGCACGACATCGACCTCGGGGCCCGAGTCCTCGGCGTCACGAGCGACCTGACGCGCCTCCATCTCGTCGGCAATCGGCATCAGCACGTCAAGAAGTTCGTCCATCCCCTCGCCATGTTCGGCCGACAGCCGCACGGGTTCGCCCAGACCCAGCGAGAACGCCTCGAGGTAACCACCCTCGCCCGTCCGCCCTTCGGCCTTGTTGGCGGCCAGGATGACATGGGCGTTCTTCTTTCTCAGGATGTCGGCAAAGACCTGATCCGTGGGGGTGACGCCGGCGCGGGCGTCGATTAGGAACAGGCAGACATCGGCCAGTTCCACCGCCCGTTCGGTCAGCCGGCGCATCCGGCCCTGAAGGCTGTCGTCAGTCGCCTCCTCAAGCCCGGCGGAATCGATGACGGTAAAGCGCAGCGGGCCAAGCCGGGCCGCGCCCTCGCGCAGGTCGCGGGTCACGCCGGGCTGGTCGTCGACCAGTGCCAGCCGCTTGCCGACAAGGCGGTTGAACAGCGTCGACTTGCCCACATTGGGCCGTCCGACAATGGCAAGCGTGAAACTCATGCGCAGATCCCCGGTCCGAAGCCTGCGCGATACAGCATCCCGCGCCTAACGGAAAGCGGCAAGCTGCCCGTCGCGGGTGATGACGTAAAGCGCGCCGCCCGCCACCGCCGGGGCCGAGGCCGCGCCGCCCGGCAGCGCGGTCTGCCCGTTCAGCGCGCCGTTCGTCGGGTCGAAGGCGCGGATCACCCCGTCGGACGAGGCCACGATCAGCCGGCCGCCGGCAATGACCGGCCCGTAA
Source organism: uncultured Rubellimicrobium sp. (assembly GCA_964540965.1). GTDB lineage: Bacteria > Pseudomonadota > Alphaproteobacteria > Rhodobacterales > Rhodobacteraceae > JADYZU01. The sequence goes on from CAZIOT010000025.1 coordinate 23,587, forward strand.
TGGACAAAGCGTTCCGCCCGGCGGTTTTCTCGGTCCGAGACATAGCCCGGCAGCGGCACCCGCCAGATCACCGACCCGTCGCCGGCCGACAGCCGCACCAGTTCGTTTATGTCATTGACCAGAAAGACCGATCCGCCCGCGACCTGGAACGCGCCCGAGGCGCCTTCGGTCGCGGTCCACAGCCTTTCGCCGGTGGCAAGGTCGATGGCGGCGATGCGGCCGCCGGCATTGGCGACATAGACCACCGCGCCGTCGATCACCGGATCGCCGGCAATGTCGGTGGCGCTGATGCCGGCGGCCTGTCCGGGCCGCGCGCCGGCGATGACCTGCCCCCAGCGGCGCAGGCCGCCTTCGGCGAAACTCCCCGTGACCTCGCCCGAGGGGAAGGGCACCACGGCCATGCCGCCGCCCACCGCCACCCCGGCGCCGCCCGAAAAGGTCGCAACCGCCGGCGTGCCGGCCGCCTGCCAGCGCACCCGGCCGCTGTCGGTTTCCAGCGCCCAGGCGCGGGCGTCGCGGCCGACGATATAGACCAGCCCGCCGGCAACGGTCGGGGCCGAAACGGCGGGGGCGTTCAGATCCTGCACCCAGCGTTCGGCGCCGGTCGCCGCATCCAGCGCGTGCAGCCGGCCATAGCCGGTCGCGACATAGACCGTGGCACCATCGGTGGCGAGGCCGCCGCCCGAGGCGTCGTCGCGGGCGTCGCTGCGCGGTGCAAGATCGGCCTGCCACAGCACGGCGCCCGCAGGGCTGACCGCGCTGACGATGCTGCGCGCATCCATGGCAAAGACGCGGCCATCGGCCACCACCGGATCGGCGGTGATCCGCGCCTGCCGGCTGTTGCCTTCGCCGATGGGCACAAGGAACAGGGGTTGCAGGGGGGCGCCAAGCGCCGGGTTGACCGCGCCATGATCGGCCTCGCCGCCGCGATGGGTCCAGGCGGCATTGACCACCGCGGCCGGCAAGGGCACCGGCAGGGATTGGTTGGCCGTGGCCGTGGGGGCCGAGGCCATGCCGTCGCGGATGTCCAGCCTTTCGCCCGGCAGGATGATGTCACGCTCGCCGCAGCCGGCGATTGCGGTCAGGACGGCAAGGGCGGCAAGGGGTGCGCGGGCCATGGCGTCAATCCTGCGCCGGAGCGGTGGTATCATCCGCCGCCGGGTCGGCGGCGTCGGTGGCCGGGGCCGTCTCGGTGGCAGGGTCCGGGGCATCCCCCGCCTCGGCCGCCTCGCCCGTGCCCAGCGCCTGCAGCAACGCGGCAGCGCGGGCGCCAAGGCTTTGCGGCGTCGCGGCGTCGGAGGTGATCGTGGTCAGCATTGCCCGCGCGGCGTCAAGATCGCCGGCCTCGATCTGTGCCAGCGCGATCTGTTCCTGGGCCAGCGGCGCAAAGGTCGCCCCCGGCAGCGCCAATTGTTGCAGAGCGGCGATCCGGTCGGCCGGCGGGGTCACCCCGGCCTGCAGGATCAGCGACCGCAGCGCCGCCATGTCGCGGTAAAGCTGCGGCACCGTGGCATCGGCGGCGATGTCGTCATAGCCGGCAATCGCCGCCGGCACGTCATCGGCCAGTTGTTCCATCCCGGCGATCAGCAGCGCCGGCACCGGCCCCTGCTCGCCCGCGGCAATCAGCCCGGCAACGCGCGCCTCGGCATCGGGCAGGTCCAGCGCGGTCAGAAGTTCGTCTCCCGCCTGCGCGGCGGCCAGGCTGGCGCGGCTTTTCTGCCATTCATACCAGCCGGCGCCGCCGACGATCAGCAGCACGATCAGCACGGCAAGCCAGCCCCAGCGCCGCATCAGGGCGAACAGCCGGTCGCGACGGACCTCCTCGGTCACTTCGTCGATGAAACGGTCGGTGTCGCTCATTCGTCCCCCGGCGCTGCCCGGCGTCCGGGCTTTGCCCTCACTTAGCCCAAGCCCCGCCCGAAAGCCAAGCCCGCGCAATGCCTCAGGCGGCTTCGGTCGCCTCCTCCTCGGCGGCTTGCCGCAGCCACAGCCCGGCATAGCGGCCGCCGCGGGCGACAAGCTCGTCATGGCGGCCGCGTTCGACGATCTGGCCGTCCTCCATCACCAGGATCTGATCGGCCTCGGCAATGGTCGACAGGCGATGCGCGATCATGATGACCGACCGTCCCTGCCCCATGGCCGAGAGCTGCGCCTGAATCTGGCGCTCGGTGGTGGTGTCGAGCGCAGAAGTCGCCTCGTCCAGGATCAGGATCGGCGGGTTCTTGAGCAGGGTGCGGGCGATGCCGACCCGCTGCTTTTCCCCGCCCGACAGTTTCAGCCCGCGCTCGCCCACCTGGGTGTCATAGCCCTGCGGCAGGCCGGCGATGAAATCATGGATCCGCGCCGCCCGCGCCACCGCCTCGATCTCGGCATCGGTCGCGCCGTCGCGACCATAGGCGATGTTGTAGCGGATGGTGTCGTTGAACAGCACCGTATCCTGCGGCACCACGCCGATGGCGGCATGAAGCGATTCCTGCGTCACCTCGCGGATGTCCTGCCCGTCGATGCGGATCGCGCCGCCGGTGACATCGTAGAACCGGAACAGCAGCCGGCCGATGGTCGACTTGCCCGCGCCCGAGGTGCCGACCAGCGCCACGGTCTGCCCCGGCTGGACCGTGAACGACACGCCGCGCAGGATCGGCCGGGCCGGGTCATAGGCAAAGCGCACATCGTCAAAGTCGATGCGCCCGGCGGTGACCTTCAGATCCGGCGCGCCGGGGCGGTCGGTCACCTCGGAGGGCTGTTCGAGAAGGTCGAACATCTCGGCCATGTCGACAAGGCCCTGGCGGATCTCGCGATACATGCTGCCAAGGAAATTAAGCGGCATGGTGATCTGGATCATGTAGGCGTTGACCATGACGAAATCGCCGACCGTCAGCTTGCCCGCCTGCACGCCCATCGCCGCCATCACCATGACGACGACAAGGCCGGCGGTGATGACCAGCGACTGGCCAAAGTTCAGGAGCGCCAGCGTGTTGTTGGTCCTGACCGCCGCTTCCTCGTATCCGGCCATGGCGCGGTCATAGCGGGTGGCCTCGCGGGCTTCGGCGCCGAAATACTTGACCGTCTCGAAATTCAGCAGGCTGTCGATGGCCTTCTGGTTGGCCTCGGTATCGCGGTCATTCATCTCTTTCCGGATGCGCACCCGCCATTCGGTGACGGTGAACGTATACCAGATGTAGATTAGGATCGTGGCGACGACGACCGCCATATACCACATGTCGAAAAGAAAGCCGAGGATGGCGGCGGTCAGCACCAGTTCCACCACCAGGGGCAGCAGGCTGAACAGCAGCGTGCGCAGCAGGAAATCGACGCCCTTGACCCCGCGCTCGATGATCCGGCTGAGACCGCCGGTCTTGCGGGTGATGTGATAGCGCAGCGACAGCGCGTGGATGTGGACGAAGGTGCGCCGCGCGATGATGCGCAGGGCGCGCTGGCCGACGCGCGAAAAGGCCACGTCGCGCAACTGCTGGAAGCCGGAATTGAGCAGCCGGGCCATGCCATAGACCACCGTGAGGCCGACGGCCCCCAGGATCAGCATCGTCTGCGGCCCATCGAAGGTGCCGGCAAGCGCATCCACCGCCCATTTGTAGAACACCGGCGTCATCAGGGCGATGACCTTGGACAGCGTCAGAAAGGCGACCGCGGCCACCACCCGCCGCTTCACCCAGGCCTCGCCCCTTGGCCAGAGATAGGGGGCGACGATGTGGATGGTGCGCCAGCCGGCACGCACCCGTTCGGGATTCAGGGCATCGGCGGTGGGCGAGGGACGGGCTGGGCGCATGGCTGGTCCTTGAGGCAGGAGACCCAGATAGGCGCCGCGCGGCGGAAAGGCCAGTGCGGGCGCGCGGCACGATGCTGGACGGCCGCGGCAAATCGCTGCGAAGCGGCATCGGCGCGGCTGCCGGACCGGGCGTCGCCCTGCGCTGTCGCCCGGCGCCGGGACTGGCGAGGACGCGAAAAAGCGCCGCGGCAGGACGGGCGGCGGCGGCGCACGGCAGGGGGTGCGGCCCCTTGTGCCGGTTGCGACCTACGGCGCAACAGCCCCCTCCGCGATTTCCGGCAGCACGAAGATCTGCCCCGGATAGATCAGGTCCGGGTCGCGGATACGGTCGCGGTTGGCCTCGAACACCTCGACATACAGCACCCCCTCGCCATAGCGTTCGCGGGCGATGGCCCAAAGCGTGTGCCCCGGCTGTACCGTCTTGACCGCGACGCCAAAGCCCTCGTCCGTATCCATCGCCGCCGCCACGACGGCACGGTCGCTGCGCTGGAACGGCGTCTCGATCCGGCTGACGACGCTGCCGTCGGCGGCGATCTGGTCGGCGCGCAGGGTATAGACGCCGGGCGGCACGTCGGGCAGCACCGAATCCCAGATACCGTCGCTGACCGGCGCCACCGCCACCGGGGTATTGTCAAGGTAAAGGCGCACATGCCCGCCGCCGGCGGCGCGGCCGGCCAGTGTCACCTCGCCCGCCGCATCATAGGCGATGGTGTCGAGCGCGACCGACTGCAGCACCTCGGGCGCGGCGCCGGCGGCGATGGCCGGTTGCAACAGGCGCACCCCCTCGTCATCGGCAAGCAGCACCGGCGCCTGCGCCGGGCTGTCGCCGGCGGGCGCGGCAAGGACGGGGCTGTCGGCGGCAACCACGGGCGGCGGCCCGTCAGGCGGCGCGTTTTCCGACAGGCCCGAGGGGCCGGCGACAGCGCCGGGCACGGCCGGTGCGGGGGGCTGGCCGGGCGCCGCCGGCGCGGCCGGCGTGGCGCCGGCAACCGCGCCGGGGGTGGCGGGCGCGGGATCCGCGCCAGAGGCGGCGCCGGTTGCCGGAGAGGCCGACAGGGTGCCGGCGGTCTGTGGCGCGGCGGGCGCGGGCAGAGCCGCATCGGCAGCCTCTGTCACGGGCGGGACTGTCGGGGATTCTTCGCCCGCGGCCGGCACCGTCGCGTCGGCCGGTTCGGCGGCTGCGACGGAATCGGCCGCGTCAATGGCATCGACGGTCTCCGTTTCGGCAATCGGGGCGTCGTCAGAGGCGTCAGAAAGGTCGGCGGCAACCGGGGCTTCGCCGGCCTCGGCCGGCGCTGCGGCATCGGAGGCGTCCGCTGCCGAAACGATGCCGGCTTCGGTGCCATCCGAGGTTTCCGCGGCAACGGGCGTTTCGCCAGCATCGCCGGGCTCGGCCGGTCCGGCGATCGCGGGGCTTTCCGGTTCGGCCGCCGCTTCGGGCTGCGCCAGGGCGAGGGTTTCGGCCGGGGCGGCAGGCTCGATCACCGAGGGGGCGATCAGCAGCACCTGATCCGAGGCCACGGCGGCGCCCTGCGGATCGGCCAGAAGCGACAATTGCCGCGGCTGGCCGGCGGGGGGGATGGTCAGGAAGGCGACGAACTGGCCGTCGGCCGCGGTCTCGACCTCGGCGGCTGAGACGCCATCGACCAGCACCTGGACCAGGACCGCGGGCGCCGCGACGCCGGCGACCACGGCAAGCCCGTCGGGATCAAGGCGGAATTCGCGCAGCTCGGGCAGGACGGGGGCGGGACCGGCGGTTTCCGCTACCTCGACCGGCGAATCCGTTGCCGCGTCAGTGGCAGCAGCAAGCCCGGGCGCCTCGCCCCCCTCCCCTGCCTCTGCACCGGCGGCCTCACCCGCATCGGCCGCAGCGGTCGTGGAATCGGCGGTTTCTGCCACCTCGACCGGCGAATCCGTTGCCGCGTCAGCGGCAGTGGCAAGCTCGGGCGCCTCGCCCCCCTCCGCTGCCTCTGCACCAGCGGCCTCACCCGCATCGGGCGTGGAATCGGCGGCTTCCGCCACCTCGACCGGCGAATCCGTTGCCGCGTCAGTGGCAGCGGCAAACCCGGGCGCCTCGCCCCCCTCGTCTGACTCAGCACCGGAGGCCTCGCCCACATCGGCCGAGACGGTGGTGGAATCGGCGGCCCCGGGCGTCTGCCCGGCGGCGTCCTCGTCCGTGACCGCAACCTCCGCGTCGGCAGCGGCCACCCCGGCATCCGGCCCGGCGTTTTCCTCTGCCGCGACCTGACCCGTCGAATCGTCGGGGGCAATCGCCGCATCGCCGGCGCCCTCCGCGTCGGCCGTGTCATCCGCTGCGGGCACAGCGGTCCCGGCCGGCACCTCCGCGGCGGCGACGACCGTTCCGGCATTGTCCGCCGCCCCGGCGGTGACCGACGGATCGGCCGCCCCGCCGCCCTCTGCCACCGGCGCGCGCGCCCCCGGCGCCAGCACCGACAGCGCCACCACCGCCGCCCCGGCGACCAATGCCCCCGCGACCCATCCCAGAACCTGCCTGCCTGCCACCGCCCGTCCCCCGGCCAGAGTGTTGAGCGACCATAGCAACAGGTCTAGGAACGGTCAAAACCCGCCGCAGCCCCGATTCCAGAGGAAACGCAATGACCGCCAGCCGCCCCCATGTCTGCGTCTATTGCGGATCGCGCGACGGCGCCCGCCCGGCCTATGCCGCCGCCGCCGAAGCGGTGGGACGGATGCTGGCCGCGCGCGGCTGGAGCCTTGTCTATGGCGCGGGCGATGTCGGGCTGATGGGGCGCGTGGCGCGGGCGGCGCAGACGGCCGGCGGCGACACGTTCGGGGTGATCCCCGGTCATCTTCTGACGCGCGAGGTCGGCAAGCGCGACCTTGACCGCTTTGTCGTGACCGAGACGATGCACGAGCGCAAGAAGGTCATGTTCATGAATTCGGATGCCATCGTCGTGCTGCCGGGCGGCGCCGGATCGCTTGACGAATTCTTCGAGGTGCTGACCTGGCGGCAACTGGGCCTGCACCGCAAGCCGATCTTCCTGCTGGACGTCGACGGCTACTGGCAACCCCTGCTGAAGCTGCTCGATCAGGTGGTGGGCGAAGGCTTTGCCGATGCCTCGATGCTCGACTTCACCACCACGGTGCCGGATGTCGCAACGCTCGAGACGCGCCTTTCGGCGGCGATGAGCGCGGCGGAATAGACGGCAAGGCCGGCCCAGATCAGGACGAAGGCGGCCAGGTGCCAGGGGCTCAGACTTTCGCCCAGCACGGCGACGGCAAGGACGGCCTGAAGCGTCGGGTTCAGATAAAGGACCATGCCCACGGTCGACAGCCGCAACCTTTGGCTGCCGTAGCTGAACAGGATCAGAGGCAGGCCGGTGATGACGCCCATCGCCAGCATCATCAGGCTTTGCACGCCGTCGCGGCCGAAATGCAGGCCACCCTGCCAGCCGGTGGCCCAGACCGTGACAAGCCAGCCCAGCGCGAGGGGCGACAGGATCAGCGCCTCGGCCGCGACCGAGATTTCGGCAGGGGCGCGGATGCCGGTCTTGATCAGGCCGTAAAGACCGAAGCTGACCGCAAGCGCCAGCGCGATCCACGGCGGCACCCCCAGCCCCCAGGTCAGAACGACGACGCCCAGCGCCGCCAGCGCGATGGCAAGCCAGCTGGCCGGCCCCGGCCGCTCACCGCGGAACAGGACGCCGAACAGCACCGCGACCAAGGGAAAGATGTAGTAACCGAGCGAGCCGTCGATCGCATGGCCCGAATTCACCGCCCAGATGAACACGCCCCAGTTGACCGCGATCAGCGCCGCGGCGGCGACAAGGCGCCCGGCCTCGGGCCCGCGCAGCAGCGCGAGGATGCCGGCCCCGCGGCGCGTGACGACCAGGAGAAGACCATAGCCGATGGCGGTCCAGAGCACGCGATGGGCCAGAAGCTCGACCGGCGGCACGTCGCGCAACAAGTTGAAATAAAGCGGAAACACCCCCCACATCACGCCGGTCGCGATCAGGGCGATAAGGCCGCGGGTCTGGGGGGTCATCGGTGAGGGGTCCAGAATGACAGCGGCGCCCCCGAGGGGACGCCGCAAGGACGCGAGGGAGGCCGGGGGTCAGAGACCGGCGGCCACCTCTTCCCAGTTCACCAGCTTGTCGAGGAAATTGGTGATGTAAGCGGGGCGCTTGTTGCGGAAGTCGATGTAATAGGAATGCTCCCAGACATCGAGGCCAAGCAGCGCGGTCTGGCCAAAGCAGAGCGGGTTCACCCCGTTCTCGGTCTTGGTGACCTTGAGCGCCCCGTCCTTGTCCTTGACCAGCCAGGCCCAGCCCGAGCCGAACTGGCCGGCACCGGCGGCGGCGAAATCGTCCTTGAACTTCTGCACCGAGCCGAAGCTGTCGGTGATCGCCCGTTCCAGCGCGCCGGGCATGGCACTGTCAGCCGGGGTCATCCATTCCCAGAACTTGTTGTGATTCCACAACTGGCTGATGTTGTTGAAGATGCCGTTCTGCGCCACGGCGCCGGCCTGATAGGTGCCGGTGATGATCTCTTCCAGCGACTTGCCGTCCCATTCGGTGCCGGCGATCAGCTTGTTGCCGTTGTCGACATAGGCCTTGTGGTGCAGGTCGTGGTGGTACTCGAGCGTCTCGCGCGACATGCCCTTGGCGGCAAGCGCGTCATGGGCATAGGGAAGATCGGGAAGCGAAAAGGCCATGGGGCGACTCCTCGGGGTTCAGGGTGACGTCGGCCTTACAAAGGCTCTGACCGGCAGAACGTCAACCCCGAAGCCGCGGTTCCCCCGGTCCGGCGGGCGGTGGGTCAAGACCCACCTTACCGGCGCAGGGCCTGCCGGGTTGCGCGGGTTTTGACTGCGGGATGCCTCCGGCTGGAGGATTTGGCGCAAAGCAAGGACGCCATGCGCGGCACGCTGATTTGCTTTGCGAAAAACACTCCCCGCGGGGCGTCCGCACCTGCCGCGGGCGCCGGCGGTGCAAAAGCGGCGCCGGTAAGGTGGGTTTCAACCCACCGCTGCCTGCCCTAAAGCCAGTTCACCTTGTCGCGGAACTGGGTGCGGCCGGGAAAGGCCTCCTGATGTTCGGTCATCAGCGCCCGCGCCTTCTGCCGCTGGCGCATCGGCCGGCACAGCATGATCATCCGCTCGAGCGCGTCGGGCTTGTTCGGGGCGACCTCGCGCGCCTTGCCCAGCGCGGAATAGGACAGGTCCAGCCGTTCGAGCCGCCGCGCGGCGGTGGCCTCGAGCATCAGCACCTCCTCGTCGCGGTCGGCGGCCTCGCGGTTGGCCTCGGCCAGTTGCACCACGTCCTCGAACTGTTCGAGCTTCATCAGCATCCGCACCGAGGACACCAGCGCCTCGCGCGACATGGCCGGGGCGCCGTCACCGGCCGCGACATAGCGGCTGAGGACGTTTTCCATGATGCGGTTGATGACATCCTGGCTGACATGGCGATAGTCTCCCCGGCTCCACGCCACGGTCGGGTTCGACAGGGTGACGAATTCGTAGGAGGGGAAATAGTCCACCCCGGCCTTGTCGAGCAGGAATTCGTCCAGCGCCGCCCGCTGCACCGATTTGGAATAGGCGTTGGCGACCAGCACATCCATGTCGCGGAAGGTCGCGAGAAGCGGCACCGGGCTGACCGTCACCAGCATCTTCAGGGGCTTGGTCCGGTGCTTCATCAGCAGGGCATGCAGTTGCTGAAGCCCGGCGAGGATGTCGTGATAGGACAGGACGCGGAATTCGAAGCGGGCCGGTTCGGCCTTGATCGCCTGCATCGGCGGCGCGACGTTGAGGTAGAGGCCAAGCGTGGTGTCGAACCAGGTCTCGACATAGCCCAGCGTCAGGATCACCACATCGGCGTCCTTCACCGCCGCCAGCGCGTCGAGATAGCGGTGGCGGAAGGCCAGGATCGTCTCGACGTCGAAATCAAGCCGCGCCATGCCAAGCTGCGCGTCGATATAGCGATCCTCGCCGATGCGATAGAGCAGGTCGGCGCCGGGGAAGGTCTCGCGCTCGAGCGCCCAGCGCACCTCGTTCAGCACCGAGTGGATCGAGTATTTGTTGAAGAAATTCGCCCCGTCCTCGAGCGTGGCGCCGATCTGGCCCAGGTCGAATTCGCGGCTGAGCACCCGCAGCCCGGCGCCGTCCAGCGCCTTTTCGACGTTGCGGGCAAAGCAGGAACCGATGGCATAGATCGTATCGCGGCGGTCGATGGCAAAGCTGGGCGTCACCGTGGGCGAGGCCAGGGGATAGAGCCTGTCGCCATCGCGGTCCGGCGCTGGATAGCGGCGCAGGTCGTTCTTGCGGGCGCGCAGCATGGCCGCGTCGGCCGTGATCCGTTCGATGTTGCGTTCGCCCGACATGACCCACCTTTCACCGCGCTGGCCGCGGATGTTGCTTTGCCGGAAAACTATCCAGCCACCGTGGCCCATACAATACTGCCGATTCGGCGAAATTGCGGCAGTCCGCCCATGATGTTTTACAAGCCACATTTTCGCGCATAGACCATTGTCCAAACGTGAACGATCCCGCAAAGGGCAGGCATGAGCAGTTTCGATACCGGATTTTCCGTTCCCGACATCTCGGGCGGAGTGGCGCAGCACATCACCGTGATCGAGGGCGGGATCGTGGTGCCGCCAGCCAAGGGGCTGGGCAACCAGTCGGTGCAGAAGTCGGGGGTGCTGACGCCCTCGGGCGAGCTGGTGGAGAACTCGATCACCTGGCGCGGCGCCAACCCGGTCACCATCCGCCCGGCGATGCCGGCGCCCGATGAGATCGGCGACCTGCCGGGATCATGGATGTTCCTCGGGCCGCTTTTCGGCCATTTCGGCCATTTCCTGGTCGAATCGATCTGCCGGATCTGGGCCTTCGATGCCCTGCGCGACCAGATCGATGGCGTGATCTATGTGCCCAAGTTCCAGAACCGCCCCGAACACGTCGCCAATACCTATCGCCCGTTCCTGACGGCGCTTGGCGTCACGGCGCCGATGGTCAATCTGGACGATCCCAAGCGGGTCGAGCGGCTGTTCGTGCCGCGGCAGGGGTTCGGCATGTTCCAGATGATCGAGGGCGCGCCCGAGTTCCGCGCCTTTGCCCGCGCCCATTGTGGCCGCGACATCGCGCCCAAGGGGGCGGAAAAGATCTATATTTCCCGTTCCGCCCTGCCGGTGCAGCGTGGCTCGATCCTGGGCGAGACGGTGCTGGAAGAGCATCTGCGCGCCGAAGGCTATGAACCCTTCCACCCGCAGAAGCATTCCTTCGAGGAGCAGATCGCCGCCTACAAGGCCGCGACGCATATCATCGGCGTCGATTGCTCGCCCCTGCACCTTCTGGCGCTGGTCGGCAACACCGGGCAGACGGTGGCGGTGATCGCGCGGCGCGACGGCGACCTTGACCAGATTTTCGCGCGGCAGATCAATGCCTTCCAGGGGTCCGAGACCTTTGCCATCAACCATCTGACCCGCAACTGGATCGAGGATCACGCCAACCGCCCGTCGCGGACCAGCTGGGGTGAGGTCGATTTTGCCGAACTGGGCGCCTCGCTGCGCGACTGCGGCATGATCGCCGGCGGCGACTGGCCGGCGCTGACGGAAGGCCAGATCGCCGACCAGATCGCGGCCATCGGCGCGGCGCAGGATGTGCGGTTCAAGCCCTACGAGGGGCCGGCCGGCACCGCGCCGTCCGATACCGACTGAGGGCCCAAGGGTTTTCTGAAAACCCTTGGCAAAAGCCTTTTGAAGGCTTTTAGCCCTGCCAGAGGCCGACAGTCCCGTCCTCGGCCGATTGCCGCAGCAGGGCGGCGACGTAATCGCCGACCGAGCGGAAGGCGATCACCCGGAACTGCCCGTCCGCCTCAAGCCAGACGGCGCCTGCCACCTGCCCCACCCTTGTCCGGCGGAAGGTGCCGGGCACGAACACCGCGGGATGCAGGTCCACCGGCACCACCTTGGCCAGCACGCCGCGCGCACCGGGGCCGGCAAGGGCATAGACGCTGCGCATGTCGCTGACATCGGCGGCAAGGTGATGCCTGCCGGCCAGCGCCTGCCCGATGGCGGCGACGGCGGCAGCGGCATCGGCGACGAACAGCAAAAGCTCGTCGGGCGACATCCACGCCACCTGCCCCTGCGGGCCGCTGGCGATGGTCAGGGGCGCGGGCATCGCGGCGCCGGTCAGGCCGGTGACGCAGGCCACCAGTGCCGGATCGTCCAGCGCGCCCCGCAGCGACACCATGCCGGCGGGGGCAAGGGCGGCAACTGTAACGGCGTCAGACATCGGACTTCTCCCCATCCTTGTCATAGACCACCGGATCGGTGATCTGCGCCCGGACCCAGCCCTTGTCCGGGGTGCCGAATTCCAGCCATTCGCCCATCCGTTCCGGCCCGCGTTCGACCAGACCCATGGCGATGCCGCGGCCCAGCGTCGGCGAGAAATAGGTCGAGGTGACGCGGCCCTGCACGTTCCTTTGCCCGTTCGGATTGACCCCGGCGGCCACCGCATAGGCGCCCTCGGGCAGAACGGCGCCGCCTTCGGCCGTCAGCCCGACCAGCCGCCAGCGGCGCGAATCGGTCATCGCGGGGCGTTCCTGCCCGCGCTTGCCGATATAGTCGGCCTTCTTTTTGGAAATCGCCCAGCCCAGCCCCAGATCCTGCGGAATCACGGTGCCGTCGGTTTCGTCCCCGATCATGATGAAGCCCTTTTCGGCGCGCAGCACATGCAGCGCCTCGGTGCCGTAGGGGGTGATGCCCAGCCCCGCGCCGGCATCGGCCAGCGCCTGCCACAGGGCCAGCCCCTGACCCTGCGGCACGGCGATTTCATAGGAAAGCTCGCCCGAGAACGAGATGCGATAGACCCTGACCGGGAAGCCGCCCAGGGTGCCCTCGGCCCAGGTCATGAAGGGCAGCGCGGGTTTGGACACATCCATGCCGCCCAGCCGTTCCAGCACCTCGCGGGCGCGCGGACCGACGACGGCGATCTGGGCGTATTCCTCGGTCAGGTTGGCGGTGAAAACCTGCCAGTCCCACCATTCGCACTGCAGCCAGTCCTCCATATGGGCATGGATGCGGTCGGCGCCGCCGGTGGTGGTGTGGACAAGGAACGTGTCCCCGGACAGCCGCGCCACAACGCCATCGTCGATCAGGAAGCCCTGTTCGCTGCACATCAGGCCATAGCGGCATTTGCCCACCGCCAGCGTGCTCATGACCCCGGTGTAAAGCATGTCGAGGAACCGGCCGGCATCCGGCCCCTTGACCACGATCTTGCCAAGGGTCGAGGCGTCGAGCAGCCCGACCCCCTGCCGCACCGCCAGAACCTCGCGGTTCACGGCGTCATGCAGGGTCTCGCCGTCGCGGCGAAAGGCATAGGGGCGCTGCCACTGGCCGACAGGCTCCATCTCGGCACCATGGGCCAGATGCCAGTCGTGCATCGCCGTCTTGCGGATCGGCTGGAACAGATCGCCCCGCGCCGAACCGGCGATGGCGCCAAAGGTCAGCGGCGTATAGGGCGGGCGGAAGGTGGTGGTGCCGGTCTGCGGCAGCGGCTGGTTCAGGGCATCGGACAGGACGGCAAGGCCGTTGATGTTCGACAGCTTGCCCTGATCGGTCGCCATGCCAAGGGTGGTATAGCGTTTCGCATGTTCGACGCTGGCGTAACCCTCGCGCGCGGCAAGCTGCACGTCGCTGACCTTCACGTCGTTCTGGTAGTCGAGCCACATCTTTTCACGCAGATGCACCGCGGCGCCCTGCGGCATCAGCCAGACCGGCAGCAGCGGCGATTCCGCCGCATCGCTGGCCGGCGGGGCGCTGTCCCCCATGGCATCGGCCAGCACCGCCGCGCTGCGCAATTCGCCATTCGCCGCACCCACGGCGCGGACAAAGCCCGCGCCATCGTCGCCGGTCGGCGGCCGGGCGGCATCGGGGCGGAACATCGCCCGGGCGTCGTCCCAGACCAGCTTGCCGCCGCAATGCGACCACAGATGCACCACCGGCGACCAGCCGCCGGACATCGCCACGGCCTCGCAGGCGATCTCCTCGAGCACCGCGCCTTCGCCGGCGTGAAGGCAAAGCTGCACGCCGGTGACACGCTTGCGGCCCTTGACCCTGGCAATCGCGCGGCCGAATTCGACCCGTATGCCGGCGGCACGCGCAGCGCGGATCAGGTCGCTGTCGGATTCGGGCCGTGCGTCGACGATCGCGGGCACGATCAGCCCGGCGCCGACCAGCGCCAGAGCGGTGCGATAGGCGTCGTCGTTGTTGGTGACCACGACCGTCCGGTCGCCGGGGCTGACGGCATGGTTGGTCAGATAGTCGCGCACGGCCGAGGCGAGCATGACCCCCGGCACATCATTGCCGGCAAAGGACAGGGGCCGTTCGATGGCGCCACTGGCGGCGACGATCCGGCCGGCACGGATCCGCCACAGGCGATGGCGCGGGCCGCCTGCAGGGGCGAGGTGATCGGTCAGCCGTTCGTTCGCCAGCGCATAGCCATGGTCATAGACGCCGGTCACCTGCGCGCGCAGGCGCAGGGTGACATTCTGCATCGATTCAAGGCGCTGGATGGCGTTCCTCACCCAGTATTCCGCCGGCGTGCCGTCGATTTCCGGCGCATCGACCATCGCCCGGCCGCCCCAGTGCCCGCTCTGTTCCAGCAGGATGACGCGGGCGCCGGTTTCGGCGGCGGCCAGCGCGGCGCCGATGCCGGCGATGCCGCCGCCGGCGACAAGCACGTCGCAATGGACATGCAGATGTTCGTAGGTGTCGGCATCCGCCGCCTGCGGCGCCCGCCCCAGACCGGCAGAGCGCCGGATGAAGGGCTCGTACAGGTGTTTCCAGAACGGCCGCGGGCTGATGAAGGTCTTGTAATAGAACCCCGCCGGCAGGAACCGCGCCACGGCGCTGTTCACCGCGCCGATGTCATGGTCGAGCGACGGCCAGCGATTCTGGCTTTCGGCGGTCAGGCCATCGAACAGGTCCTGCTGGGTGGCGCGCTGGTTGGGTTCAAGACGGCTGCCAAGCCCCAGATTCACCAGGGCATTCGGCTCTTCGGCGCCATAGGCGACGGCGCCGCGCGGGCGGTGATACTTGAACGACCGGCCCATCATCACCTGATCGTTGGCCAGAAGCGCCGCGGCCAGGGTATCGCCGGCAAAGCCGCGATACTGGCGGCCGTCGAACTGGAACGTCACGGCGCGGCTGCGGTCGATAAGGCGGCCGCCGGTGGCAAGGCGCGTGCTCATGCGAAGTCCCTCCAGCGCCAGCCGGGCCTTTTGGCAGTAATGGCATCGCGGATGTGCTGCGGCGGGGCCGAAACCTGCGCCGGATAGGTGCCAAAGACCTCGAGCGTGGCGGTGTCGCGCGCGGCCAGGAACCACTTGCCGCAGCCATAGGCATGACGCCAGCGTTCGAAATGCACGCCGCGCGGGTTTTCGCGGGCAAAGAGATAGCCCTCGAAATCCTCATCCGAGGATCCGGGGCCGAAGCGTTTGAGATGCGCCTCGCCGCCGGCGGCAAGTTCGGTTTCCTCGGCGCGGGAGCCGCAATACGGGCAGGTGAGGGTCAGCATGGCAGCCATTCTCGCACGGCAAAAGGCCGGGGCGCGCGTGGCGCCCCGGCCGGAAGGAATCCCGGGTGGGGGTGACGGTCAGTCGACGCTTGCCGGCACGGCAGGGGCAGCGCCGTCATCGGCCGGGACGATGCCATCGTCGGCCGGCACAGCGGGAACTGTTGCGTCATCGGTGACGGGGGCCGGCGCCATCGGCTGGGCATCGGCCGGCGGCAGCGCGCTGCCGTCATCAAGGGTGACGGGCGCCGGGCTGAGGGTCGGGTCGGTGACGATCGTGGTGTTGTCGCCACGGGCGACAAAGAACACCGCCGCCAGAAGCGCGCCAACCAGAAGGATGGCGACGATCCAGCCGGCACCGCTGCCGCGTTCCTCGACATAGATGGTCTTGTTGTAGTCAACGGGGTTCCCGTAGGAACGGTCCTGTTCGTAAGCCATGTCAAACTCCATCGCATTGCTGCATTCGGAGCCTCAACCAGCGCAGCCATGCGCGCGTTCCCGCCATGGCGCGGACGCGCAGGAATCCGCGATTCCGGGTCGCCCTGTCCGGCGGGTTCCCGCCGCCCGCGATCAGGCACGCCGCGGATCAATGCGCCACCCCCGCGGCCACGCTTTCGTCGATGAAGCGGCCCTCGCGGAACCGCCACATGCTGAACTCGGCGGCAAGCGGCCCCGGTTCGCCGCGCGCCATCAGGTCGGCCATCGCCCAGCCCGATCCGGGGATCGCCTTGAAGCCGCCGGTGCCCCAGCCGCAGTTGATGAAACATCCGCCCAGAGGGGTTTTCGAGATGATCGGGCTGCGGTCGCCGGTCATGTCGACGATGCCGCCCCATTGCCGCAGCATCTTGAGCCGCGAGATGGCGGGGAAGGTCTCGATCAGGGCGCGGACGGTTTCCTCGACATGGTGGAAACTGCCGCGCTGGGTGTAGTTGTTGAAGCCGTCGGTGCCGCCGCCGATGACGAGTTCGCCCTTGTCGGACTGGCTGATATAGCCGTGGACGGTGTTGGCCATCACCACCACGTCCAGCACCGGCTTGATCGGCTCGCTCACCAGCGCCTGCAGCGCCAGCGATTCGATGGGCAGGCGGAAACCGGCCATGTTGGCCAGGACCCCGGAATGGCCGGCGACGACCAGCCCCAGCCGGTCGCAGCCGATGTCGCCGCGGGTGGTCTGCACGCCGGTGACGCGGCCGTCCGCCTTGGTCACGCCGGTGACCTCGCAGTTCTGGATGATGTCCATGCCCATGTCGGAACAGGCCCGGGCATAGCCCCAGGCCACCGCATCATGCCGCGCGGTGCCGCCGCGCGCCTGATAGAGCGCGCCCAGCACCGGATAGCGCGGCCCGTCGAGGCGGATCATCGGCACCAGTTCCTTGACCCGCGCCGGCTCGATCCACTCGGTCTCGACGCCTTGCAGGTTGTTGGCCAGAACCGTGCGGCGGTAGCCGCGGACCTCGTGATGGGTCTGGGCCAGCATCAGAAGGCCGCGCGGGCTGAACATCACGTTGTAGTTCAGGTCCTGGCTCAGCGTCTCGTAAAGCGAGCGGGCCTTTTCATAGATCGCGGCGGACGGATCCTGCAGATAGTTCGAGCGGATGATCGTCGTGTTGCGCCCGGTATTGCCGCCGCCGAGCCAGCCTTTCTCCAGGATGGCGACATTGCGGATGCCGTGGTTCTTGCCAAGGTAATAGGCGGTGGCAAGGCCATGGCCGCCGGCGCCGACGATGATCGCATCATAGCGGGGTTTCGGTTCCGGGCTGGCCCAGGCGCGGTCCCATCCCAGATGATGGCGCAACCCTTCGCGCAGCAAGGCGACGGCGGAATAGCGTTTCATCGCGCGAATCTCCCTCTGTTGGGACGGCGGCCCGTGGCATCTAACTGGACCCTCCGGCAAAGGCAAAGCACACCGGGAACGGCATCGGCAGGGCGGAATCCGACATGGGGCTGCGACGGGATGTCCCGAGCGGGGGCGCCGGTCCCGGCGGACCGGCAGAAGGAAGAAGGGGGGGCTTTCCGCCCCCCTCTTGCGCGTGCCGCGCAATTCACCCCCCGAGGATATTTGGGGACGAAGAATGAGGAAGAGGGCGGCGCCGGCCCCTGCCCTTGCCCGCACGATCGAGCCGCGCAACCCTGCAAGAGCGGCCACCCGCCGCACCGGCGGGTCTTTCGCCCGCCGGCTCCGGTCTCTAGATAGGGCCGGACACCATCTGAGGGCGCCCATGCTGTTCTGGATCATCGCGGGGCTGATCGCGATTGCCGCGACCGGGCTGTTGGTCGCGCCGTTGCGCCGGTCGGGCGGCGCCGGGGCGCCGGCGCAAGAGCTGGCGATCTACCGCGACCAGCTGGCCGAGGTCGACCGCGATCTGGCCCGCGGCACGCTGGATTCCGCCGAGGCCGAGCGGGCGCGGACCGAGATCGCGCGCCGCCTGCTGGCCGCCGACCGCGCCGGGCCCGCAGCCACGGCCGAGGCGCCGGGCCGCCCCACGACGCTGCTGGCCGCCGTGACCGCCCTGCTGCTGGTCCTGGGCGGGGTGCTGGCCTATGCCGAACTGGGCGCCCCGGGCTATCCCGACTTGCCGCGCTCGGAACGGCTCGCCCTTGCCGAACAGATGCGCGCCACCCGCCCCTCGCAGGCCGAGGCCGAGACGGCGGTGGCTGCCGCCGGCATTCAGGCGCCGCCGCTTGACGATGCCTATCAGGAGCTGATGGAGCAGTTGCGCAGCATCGTCGCCAGCCGC
This sequence comes from uncultured Rubellimicrobium sp., assembly GCA_964540965.1. GTDB lineage: Bacteria > Pseudomonadota > Alphaproteobacteria > Rhodobacterales > Rhodobacteraceae > JADYZU01. The sequence continues at coordinate 41,657 of CAZIOT010000025.1, forward strand.
GCCGACGATCTCGAAGGCTGGACCCTGCTGTCGCAGCACGAGATGCAGACCGGCAATTTCGCCGCCGCCGCCCGCGCACAGGAACATGTCATCGCACTGAAGGGCGACGGCGCGACCGCCGACGACCTGCTTGATCTGGTCAACCGGCTGGTCGCCGCCGCGGGCGGCCAGGTGTCGCCCGAGGCCGAGGCGGTGCTGGACCAGATCCTCGACCGCGACGAGGACAACCCCGGCGCGCTTTATTTCACCGGACTGCTCTATGCCCAGACCGGGCGCGCCGACATCGCCTTTCGCCTGTGGCGGCCGCTGGTCGAGGCCGGCGACGGCAATCCCTGGGGCGAGCTGGCGCGCCCGATGATCGGCGATGCCGCCTTCCTTGCCGGGGTCGACTACGCGCCGCCCGCCGCCGGGCCGGACATGGCCGGCATGGCCGCCATCGCCGCCCTGCCCGCCGAGGAACAGGCCGCCGCCATCGCCGGCATGGTCGAGGGCCTGTCGACGCGGCTGGCGCAACAGGGCGGCAGCGCCGAAGAATGGGCGATGCTGATCCGCGCCCTGGGCGTGCAGGGCGAGACCGGGCAGGCACTAGCGATCTGGACCGAGGCGCAATCGGTCTTTGCCGGCCGCGAGGGCGACCTTGCCACCCTGCGCGCCGCCGCATCCGAGGCCGGGGTCGAATAGATGATCCTGCCCGATGCCGCCGCCCTTGCCGCCCACTTGCCGCCGATGCGGCCGCTGATCGGGCTTGACCTTGGCACCAGGACGGTCGGCACCGCCGTGTCGGACCGGCTCCTGACCGTCGCCACACCCGCCACGACGATCCGGCGGACGAAATTCACCGCCGATGCGCAGGCGATCCTCGCGCTGGCCCGCGACCGCGACGCGGCGGGGCTGGTCCTTGGCCTGCCGCTCAACATGGACGGCAGCGAGGGGCCGCGGGCGCAATCCTCGCGCGCCTTTGCCCGCAATCTCGAACGGATCAGCGACCTGCCGATCCTTCTGTGGGACGAACGGCTGTCGACGGTGGCCGCCGAACGCGCCCTGCTCGAGGCGGATACGTCGCGCAAACGTCGCGCCGAGATCATCGATTCGGTCGCTGCCGGGATAATCCTGCAAGGGCTGCTCGACCGGCTTGCCTATCTCAGGACCAGCGCGTGACACGACCCGAAGACACCGACGGCATCTGGCAACGGGCGGAAATCGACAGCCCCTGCGTCAAGATCTGCGTCATCCACCCCGAGTCGGGCCTCTGCATCGGCTGCAAGCGCACCCGCGACGAGATCGCCCGCTGGAGCGCGATGACCCCCGAGGACCGCCGCGCGGTGATGGAAACGCTGCCCGGCCGTGCCGGACAACTGGCCCGCCGCCGCGGCGGCCGCGCCGGCCGGCTTGCGAACTAGGGCGACGGCCCCGGCCCGCCTCCGGCAGGGCGCAGCCTCCAAAGAGGCGCCGTTTTTTCCCCATTCTTCGTCCCCAAATATCCTCGGGGGGTGAATGCGCCGCA
>CAZIOT010000026.1:0-38306 GCA_964540965.1 uncultured Rubellimicrobium sp.
CGTCAGGGTTCGTCTGCTCAAGATCACCTCCGTTTTAGATCTTGAATCAGAACTCGCGGCAACGGGGAATCCCCTAAATGAAGACGCCCTCTAGCACCCCCTGCCCCGGGACGCCTGTTCTTTTTGCCGGCAGCAATTTGGAACCACAATCACGACTTATGTGGTAGAGTAATAGGTGAATCACCCGGATCGAGGGGAGGCACGCGATGACCAAGACGCTGATCGTTCCCGGCCTTGACGGCTCGCCCGCGCCGCATTGGCAGGACTGGTGGGCACGGCGCGACTGCAACGCCTTTGTCGTCGACCTGCCCGACCCCGGCCGCCCCAATCCGCGCCGGTGGGAAGAAGAACTGGCGGGCATGATCCTGCGCCATCCCGGTTCGGTGCTGGTCGGCCATTCGCTGGGGGCTGTGCTGATCGCGCGGCTGCTGACTTTCTGGCCCCAGGCGCGGGTGCGCGGGGCGCTGCTGGTCGCGCCGGCCGAAACCACCGGCAACGACCGCATCGGCCACTTTGGCCCGATCCCCGAACGCGCCCTGCCGGTGCCCTCGATCACCGTGGCCAGCCGCAACGATCCCTGGATGGGCTTTGACCGCGCGGCAGGGCTGGCGGCGGCCTGGGGCAGCGGGCTGATCGACATGGGCCATGCCGGGCATGTCAATGTCGCATCGGGGTTCGGCCCCTGGCCGGGTGGGCTGGTGCTGCGCGACCGCTTGGCGGCAGGCCCGCGGACCATTGCCCGGCCTGCCGGGCCGCACCATGGCCGCCCGCAACCAAGGATCCTGTGATGAAGCGCCTGTTCCGCAGCCCGACGCCGGGCACCGCCGAATATGTGACTCTGGGCATCTTCGTTCTGGCCTATGTCGGAGGCATCGTGCTGGCCGCCTCGCCGGCAACCATCCTCTGGCTGTTCGGCGGCTGAAACGGATCGGCCGTTGGCGCGGGGTCGTTCAGGCGATTCGCGACAGCTGCCCCGCATGATCGCCCCTCGCCTCAGGCCGCCTCGGCGAACAGGGCCGGCGGGCCCGGCATCACCCGATTGCGGCCGGCGGTCTTGGCGGCATAGACGCCCATGTCGGCGCGATGCACCTGGTCTTCGGCGGTGTCGCCGTCGCGCGGACCGGCGGTTCCGACCGAGATGGTGATCGGCACCTCGCCCGCCCGCACCTGCATCTCGACCCCGGCACGCAGGCGTTCGCCGATGGCGATGGCGGCTTCGGCATCGGTTTCAGGCAGAAGGACGACGAATTCCTCGCCCCCCAGACGCGCGACGACATCCTCGGCCCGAAGCAGGTGGCGCAGCACGGCGGCCACGGCGCACAGCACGGAATCGCCCGCAGCATGGCCCAGACGGTCGTTCACCGCCTTGAAATGGTCGATGTCGATGACCAGCACCGCCCCCGGCCTGGACTGCGCGATCTGGCGGACAAAGCCGCGCCGGTTGAGCAGGCCAGTCAGCGGATCGGTCGCCGCCTCGGCCGCCTGTTCGGTCAGGCGACGGTCGACATGCAGGACAAGGCGGTTGGCCCGCACCATCAGCCGGCCGATTTCATCATGAAAATCAAAGGGCAACGGGGTGACTATACCCCGCTCCTCGAAATCGGCAAGGGTGGTTTCGATGCGGATCAGCGGCGTAAGGATGGTGCGCAAGGCCCAGAGTGTCACCGCAGTGCCGGCGATTGTGGCGACCAGCACCAGCCCCACCACTTCGACATGTTGCGACCAGGATCCGGTGCGGGAGGCAAGCCAGAGGAGCAGCACCAGGAGCGGCACATGGGTGCCGCCCAGGGCGAGCAGCAGCACCTTGGCCGTGAAACTGCGCGGGAACACCCGCGACAACGCCTGATAAAGCCACATCCGGCACCTCCGCCCCCTCTCTAGCGGCAAGAGGTTAACAGGACCTTGAAGGGCCCGGAGGCGTCAGACGAAAAAGGGCGCCCGCAGGCGCCCTTTCCCGTAACCTGTCGGAATGGATCAGAAATCCATGCCGCCCATGCCGCCGCCGGGCATCGCCGGGGCTGCGTCCTTGTCCTTGGGCTTGTCGGCCACCATCGCCTCGGTGGTGATCAGCAGGCCGGCGACCGAGGCCGCATCCTCGAGCGCGGTGCGCACGACCTTGGCCGGGTCGATCACGCCGAACTTGAACATGTCGCCATATTCTTCGGTCTGGGCGTTGAAGCCGAAGGTCTTGTCGTTCGATTCGCGGATCTTGCCCGCGACGACCGCACCGTCCACGCCGGCGTTTTCGGCGATCTGGCGCAGCGGCGCCTCGAGCGCGCGGCGGACGATCTGCACACCGGCGTTCTGGTCGCTGTTGACGCCCTTGAGGTCGGCAAGCCCCTTGGCCGCCTGCACGAGGGCGACGCCGCCGCCGACAACGATGCCTTCCTGCACGGCCGCACGGGTCGCGTTCAGGGCGTCGTCAACGCGGTCCTTGCGTTCCTTGACTTCGACTTCGGTCATGCCGCCGACGCGGATGACGGCAACGCCGCCGGCCAGCTTGGCAACACGCTCCTGCAGCTTTTCCCGGTCGTAGTCCGAGGTGGTTTCCTCGATCTGCGCGCGGATCTGGCTGACGCGGGCTTCGATCTCGGACTTGTCACCGGCGCCGTCGACGATGGTGGTGTTGTCCTTGTTGATCGAGATGCGCTTGGCGCGGCCCAGCATGTCGATGCCGACATTCTCGAGCTTCATGCCGAGGTCTTCCGAGATCACCTGGCCGCCGGTCAGGATCGCGATGTCCTGCAGCATGGCCTTGCGACGGTCACCGAAACCGGGGGCCTTAACGGCAGCAATCTTGAGCCCGCCACGCAGCTTGTTGACGACGAGGGTGGCAAGGGCTTCGCCCTCGACATCTTCGGCGACAATCAGCAGCGGCTTGCCCGACTGGATGACCGATTCCAGCAGCGGAACCATCGGCTGCAGCGAGGACAGCTTCTTTTCGTGCAGCAGGATGAGCGCGTCGTCGAGTTCGGCGGTCATCTTGTCGGCGTTGGTGACGAAATAGGGCGAGAGGTAGCCGCGGTCGAACTGCATGCCTTCCACGACATCGGTCGAGGTCTCGAGGCCCTTGTTCTCTTCCACGGTGATGACGCCGTCGTTGCCGACCTTCTGCATCGCATCGGCGATCTGGCGGCCGATTTCGGCCTCGCCGTTGGCCGAGATGGTGCCGACCTGCGCAACTTCGTCCGAATCGGCGACGGGGCGGGCGGCGGCCTTGATCGCCTCGACGACCTTGGCGGTGGCCAGGTCGATGCCGCGCTTGAGATCCATCGGGTTCATGCCGGCGGCAACCGACTTGAGGCCCTCGATGATGATCGCCTGCGCCAGGACGGTGGCGGTGGTGGTGCCGTCGCCGGCCTCGTCATTGGTGCGGGAAGCGACTTCCTTCACCATCTGGGCGCCCATGTTCTCGAACTTGTCTTCCAGTTCGATTTCCTTGGCGACCGACACGCCGTCCTTGGTGATGCGCGGGGCACCGAACGACTTTTCGATGACGACGTTGCGGCCCTTGGGGCCCAGGGTCACCTTGACCGCATTGGCCAGGGTGTTGACGCCACGCAGCATGCGGTTGCGGGCTTCGGTGTCGAATTTCACGTCTTTAGCAGCCATGGCTGTAAACCTCGTGTGGATGGGGGTGTAGGGTGGGCATCAGCCCACCGCGCGGGAAACCGTCCTCAGGCGATGATGCCGAGGATGTCGCTTTCCTTCATGATGATGAGCTCTTCGCCGTTCAGCGTGACCTCGGTGCCCGACCACTTGCCGAACAGGATGCGGTCGCCGGCCTTGACCGAGGGGGCGATCAGCTCGCCCGAATCCTTGCGGGCGCCTTCGCCGACGGAGACGACTTCACCTTCCGCGGGCTTTTCCTTGGCGCTATCGGGGATGATAAGTCCGCCCTTGGTCTTTTCCTCGCTCTGCACACGGCGAACGAGCACGCGGTCGTGAAGCGGTTTGAATGCCATCTTCGCAGCTCCTTGTTGATGCGATTGGCACTCGTCATCGGTGAGTGCCAGCAGCCGGCGATCTAGGACCGCGCCTTGCGGCTGTCAACCCCGGCCAAGGCTTGTCCGGCGCCTTGCCACCCCCTACCTGTGATGCGGTGACGGCGTTTTCAGGGGGACTGGATGCGATTTTTCCGTGCGGCCGCGGTGGCGGCGGGTCTCTCTGTGCTCCTGCCCGGCATGGTCACCGCGCAATGTGCCGGCACCAGCCTGATGGACCGCCTCTCGCCCGAACAGCGGGCCGAGGTCGCCTCTGCCGCCGCGGCGACGCCGCATGGCGAGGGGCTGATCTGGCAGGCAAGCCGCGGTGACAGCCGCATCACGATTGTCGGCACCATGCATGTCTCGGACCCGCGGATGCCGCCGCTGTTCGAGGCCGCGGCGGCGGAACTGGCCGTGGTCGACCGCGTGCTGTTCGAGGTGACACCCGAGGAACAGGCGCAACTGATGCGCGCCATGACCGACGACCCGTCGCTGACCGTCATCACCGAAGGGCCGACGCTGCCGGAACTGCTGGATCCGCCGACCTGGGACGCGCTGCGCGACGCCGCCAGCGAACGCGGCATCCCCGGTTTCATGGCGGCCAAGATGCAGCCCTGGTTCCTGGCCGTCAGCCTGTCGATGCCGCCCTGCGCGATGGAGGCGATGGCCGCCGGGGAACAGGGCCTCGACTTCCTGCTGATGGACCGGGCCGAGGAACTGGGCATCCCGATGCAGGCGCTTGAACCCTGGGACACGCTGTTCTCGCTGTTCGATGCCGCGACGATGGACGACCAGATCGAACTCTTGCGCCTGTCGCTGATCGCGCCCGAGGTGCAGGACGAGATGTTCGTCGCCATGCTGGACGGCTATTTCGAGGGCCGCATCGCCGAATTGTGGGAACTGAACCGCGTCGCCTTCGACTTCATGCCCGAAGCGCCGGAAGGCGCGGCCTTTTTCGACAAGACCGAACAGCTCTTGATCCGCGACCGCAACCACGCCTGGATTCCGGTGATCGAGGCGGCGGCGGCCGGGGACGACCATATCATGGTCGCCGCCGGCGCCGCGCACATGCCGGGAACCGACGGCGTGCTGCGCCTGCTCGAGGATCGCGGCTGGACGGTGACGCGGCTGCGGTAGAGGTTTGATTCCAAAGCCTGGAACCCGTGGTTTCGAGCGGCGATGATGTGGTCGGGTCGGGCCTTCCAGACGAACGAACCCCATTGCCGACATCCCCCGTTGCGGATGGTGGGCAAGCCGAGCGTGGGCGCTTTTCTTTCTGTGTGTGAGGTTGTCATCAAGGATGACGTGCATGGCTATGTCGGCCGGCATCTCGCGTTTGGACCGGTCAAGCCAGCGCCACACGCAGGTCTTCGTCTTGCCCGTCACTGCCATGATGGGGCTTGTACCGAGTCCATCCGCGGTGAGCAGAACATCCGTGCCCGCCACGCATGTTCCTGATTTGAGTTGGGATCTGTGACGATGGCCTCATGGCACCAAAGATCGCTGGATGAGGCCGAGATGGGAATTCCAGCGCGCATATGATAAACTCGCAGATGCGACGCCATGCTGGGAAGCGATAGCCAAGCCATATGGGCCAGCGAGCCATGATCGAGTCAGACACAGGATGGAAACTTGTCCGATGAGCCCGGATACAAGCTGTTCTGGGAAGCGCTTTCGGGGGCTATGGCCGTTGAGTTGTTTCTGGAACAGGCGGAAATCGCCTGGGAACGCATCCCTGTCGATATGGCGTCGGGCGAGCACAAGAGCGCAGCTTTCCTGTCCCTGAATCCGACTGGTCAAATCCCTGCGCTCATGCTCCCATCCGGGCAGGTCATCGGTGAAAGCGCCGCAATCCTGCTTTTGCTGGGAGAAATGCACCCCGACTGCCGCCTTGTGCCTTTGCCGGGCTCAAAGGATCGCCCTGCCTTTCTTCGGTGGCTCATCTACATGGCGGCCAGCCCATACATGACATTTGTTCAGTTCAATCATCCCGAGCGCTTTCTCACGGACGGACAGGCTCACTGTCCCCTGATCGAAAATGCCAGAGCACGTCTTTTCGATCAATTTACATTGCTGGATAACGCTATTTCGGGGGTGCCGTATTTTCTTCGCGACGGGCTGACCGCGCTCGACTTCTATCTTTACATGCTCATCGAGTTTTTCGGTGATCGTGAAGTGGTTTTCGCCGGCCGCCCGCGGCTTGCACGGCTGCATCACGCCGTATCGAACCTTGAGTCCACCAGGCGCGTACGGCCCCGCCATGGCTGATCCAAATACGGGACTGCCATATCACAAGCCTGCCTCCCGACTATTCAGTTTCGGACCGACCGCTAGGAACCGTCCCCGGGCCGATAGGCAAACCGGGTAAAGGTCGCGGTCTTTTCCCGCCCGGTCAGGTCGAAGGCGATCATGCCGACGAAGGCGCCGGTGAAACTGCCGTGTTCGCCGCGGCCGCCCTCGTCGGAAATCACGCTGGCGTCCAGCACCGGCCCCAGCGCCTGCCAGTCGCCGTGCTGCCTGAACCAGAACTGCTGGCGGGCGCGATCGACCGTCACCCGCAGGTCAAGCGGCCCGTCGGCAATCGCGACCGGAGCGCAGGGAAAGGTCAGCCGCGCGTCCGGCCAGTCGCCCGGACAGGACATGATGGTCAGCGCCCGGCCGATGCCGGGTTCGTCGGTCACCAGCGCGGCGTGGAACTTGTGCCGGTTGTAATAGGTCGTGAGGCCGGCGGCCTGCTGATAGGTCTCGGGCGCGAAACCGGTGAGGGTGGTTTCAGCCTCATAGGCCAGATCCTCCTGCCGGCGGGCGACAAGGCTTTGCTCGAACCACGACCCGACGCTTTCGCGGCCGGTCAGCACCAGCCCTTCGGGCGCCATGCGGAACAGGCGGTCGGGATGCGGCGTGCGCAGCCACTGGAAATCGGCGGGCAACGGGCCGCCGGCAAAGACATGTTCGACCGCGCTGCGCGGCAGCGGTGCCACATCGACGGGGGACGGCACCTCTTCGCGCGGGACCGTGCCGCCATCGGCCAGCCACAGCCAGCCATCGCGCCAGACGACCTCCTCAAGCCCGGTCTCGCGGCCGCAGGGGCAGAACCGCCCGGCGCCGCTTGGCCCGGTGATCGGCCGGCCCATCAGGAAGGAGTGGTAGTGCCGGCCCCAATGCGTCTCGACATACTGGCCGTGGCCGGTGCGCTGGATCGGGCCGTTGGCGCCCTTGGCGGTTATGACATGCTTGTCGGGATGGGTTTCATAGGGGCCCATGACCTGCCGCGACCGCGCCATCGTCACCGCATGGTCGTATCCGGTGCCGCCCTCGGCCACGGTCAGGTAATACCAGCCGTCGCGGTGAAACAGATGCGGCGCCTCGGTCAGGCCGCGGTCGGTGCCGGGATAGATGTTGACGACCGGCCCGGTCAGCCCGTGTTCGGGCGACCATTCCTGGCACAGGATGCCGTCGAAACTGGCATGGGCCGGATTGCCGCCGGTGCCCGGCCCGCGATGGTTCCACTGCATGTTGACGAACCATTTGCGGCCATCGGCATCATGGAACAGCGACGGGTCAAAGCCCGAGGAATTGACATACCACGGATCGCACCAGTCGCCGTCGATCGTCTCGCAGGCGGTGATGTAATTGTGGGTGTCCTTGAAGGCGCCGTCCAGCCGTTTGACATCGGTATAGACCAGCCAGAACCTGTCTCCGTCATGGCTCAGGCAGGGCGCCCAGATGCCGCAGGAATCGGGATTGCCGCGCATGTCCAGCAGGGCGGCGCGGTTCAGCGGCCGGGCGACCAGGGCCCAGTTCACCAGGTCGCGGGAATGGTAGATGCAGACGCCGGGATACCATTCGAAGGTCGAGGTGGCGAGGTAATAGTCCTCGCCCACGCGCAGGAATGACGGATCGGGGTTGAACCCCGGCAGCACCGGATTGCGGATCATCTCATGCCTCCCCGCATGAAAATTCGCGAATTTTCATTCGCCCCTGGAAATTTCGCGAAATTTCCGGTCATGATTCCGACGATTTCGCCCAGAGATTGACGTTTTCCTCGTCGGCATATTCGTCGATCAGGGCCAATTCCTCGGCCGTGAAGGCCAGGTTGCGCACCGCACCGGCGCAATCGCTGACCTGTTCGGGACGAGAGGCGCCGATCAGCGCGCTGGTGATGCCGCCGTCGCGCAGCACCCAGGCCAGCGCCATCTGCGCCAGCGTCTGCCCCCGCGCCTGCGCCAGATCGTTCAGCCGGTTGAGGTTCTCGACGAACCGCGGCGACACCAGCGCCGGGTCAAGGCTTTTCCCCTGCGTCGCCCGGCTGCCCTGCGGCACGCCGTTCAGGTATTTCGCCGTCAGCATCCCCTGCGCCAGCGGGACAAAGGCGATGGAACCGATGCCCAGATCCTTCAGCGTCTGTTTCAGCCCGTCGCGTTCGATCCAGCGGTTGATCATGTTGTAGCTGGGCTGATGGATCAGGCAGGGCGTGCCCAGTTCCTTGAGGATTGCCGCCGCCTGCCGGGTGCGTTCCGAATTGTAGGACGACAGCCCGACATACAGCGCCCGCCCCGAGCGCACGATATGATCCAGCGCCATCATGGTTTCTTCCAGCGGCGTGTCGGGGTCGAACCGGTGCGAATAGAAGATGTCGACGTAATCGACACCCATCCGCTTGAGACTCTGGTCGCAACTGGCGATCAGGTATTTGCGGCTGCCCCATTCACCATAGGGCCCGCCCCACATCAGGTAACCCGCCTTCGACGAAATCACCAATTCGTCGCGCAGGCCGCGGAAATCAGTGCGCAGGATATCGCCAAAGGCCTCTTCCGCGCTGCCGGGCGGCGGGCCGTAGTTGTTGGCAAGGTCGAAATGGGTGATGCCGGCGTCAAAGGCGGTGCGGCAGATCGCCTGTTTCACGTCTTGCCGGCTGTCGTGGCCGAAATTGTGCCAGAGGCCAAGGCTGATCGCCGGCAAGCGCAGCCCCGAAGTGCCGCAGCGGTTATAGACCATGCGGCCGTCATAGCGGCCGCCGTCCGGCACATAAGCCATCGTCGCCTCCCCCCGAGCCAGTCCGGCCTAAAACGATTACGGGCGAGACTTGGCGAAACGCAACCCGGAGTCAAGCCGCCGGATCGGGTCCGGCCTGTCACGTCCCCATCGGGGCAAAGCTGTCGGCCCGCGCCAGCGCCCAGTCGGCTGCATAGCGCGGCAGGCCGCAGGGATCGGACAGCAGCTGTCCCGGCTGCGGCAGCGGATACAGCCCGGCGAAATCGGTGGTGCCCTCGCCCTCGGTCCGGTGGCGGAAATGCAGCGGGCGCAACTGCCCCGGATGGTCCAGCCCCGCCGCGCCGACCAGTTCGCCCAAGGCCTGGATGGTGGCGCGGTGGAAATTCGCCACCCGTTCCGCCTTGTCCGGCACGACGATGGCGCGGCCACGGCGCGGATCCTGCGTCGCCACCCCGGTCGGGCAGCGGTCGGTGTGGCAGTTCTGCGCCTGGATGCAGCCGACCGCGAACATGAACGCGCGCGCGGCGTTGCACCAGTCGGCGCCCAGCGCCATGGCGCGGGCCATGTCGAAGGCCGAGATGATCTTGCCCGAGGCGCCGATTCGCACCCGGTCGCGCAGGCCAACGCCGATCAGCGCGCCATGGACAAAGGTCAGCCCGTCGCGCAGCGGCATGCCGACATGGTCCATGAATTCCAGCGGCGCCGCGCCGGTGCCACCCTCTTTCCCGTCGACGACGATGAAATCGGGGGTGATGCCGGTCTCGACCATGGCCTTGCAGATGGCGAGGAATTCCCAAGGGTGGCCGATGCAGAGCTTGAACCCCGCCGGCTTGCCCCCCGACAATTCGCGCATCTGCGCCACCATTTCCAGCAGGCCCACCGGCGTCGAAAACGCGGAATGCCGCGGTGGCGAATTGCAGTCCTGCCCCAGCGGAATGCCGCGGATCGCGGCGATTTCCGGCGTGATCTTGGCGGCGGGCAGGACGCCGCCGTGACCGGGCTTGGCCCCCTGGCTGAGCTTGAGTTCGACCATCTTCACCTGCGGCGCCCGTGCCGCCTCGGCAAAGGCCGCAGCGTCAAATCCGCCGTCGCGCGCCCGGCAGCCGAAATAGCCCGAGCCGATTTCCCAGATCAGATCGCCCCCGGCCTCGCGGTGGTAAGGGGATATCCCGCCCTCGCCGGTGTCATGGGCAAAGCCGCCGGCCTGCGCGCCGCGGTTCATCGCCCGGATCGCATTGGCCGACAGGGCGCCATAGCTCATCGCCGAGATGTTGAGGACCGAGGACGAATAGGGCTGCGCGCAATCCGGCCCGATCAGCACCCGCAGGTCCGCCTTGGGCACCTCGACCGGGGCCAGCGAATGCAAGAGCCATTCGTAGCGTTCCTGATAGACGTCGTATTGCGTGCCGAACGGCCGCTTGTCGAGGTCGCGCTTGGCGCGCTGATAGGCAATGGCGCGCTTGTCGCGCGCAAAGGGCGCGCCGTCGGTATCGGCCTCGAAGAAATACTGCCGCATCTCGGGGCGGATATCCTCGAGCAGGAAGCGCAGGTGGGCGGTGATCGGGTAATTGCGCAGGATCGCGTGGCGGGTCTGCAGCAGGTCGTGCAGGCCGACCATGGCAAAGACCAGGGCAATCGCCGCCAGCACGGCAAAGGCGGTGCCAAGCCCCTGCATGGTCAGGCCAAGCACCGCGAACAAGAGCGCCAGGACGACGGCAAGGGTCAGCGCGAGGTAGCGCGGCACGAAGGGCAAAAGAAGGCTTGGCATGAGGCTCTCCCGATTCGGGGCAAGACTAGGGGCGAAGCGTTGACAAATCGCGACGGGCGGGCCGCTTGCCCTTGCGTCCGCGCCCGGCCCCGGTCCAGATGGCGCCGGGCGTCAGGGGGAGGACCGGATGATCCGTCATGTCGTGGCGCTGCGGCTGGACGAGGCGCAGGACCGCGCCGGCCTGCGCGAGGGGCTGGCGGCGCTGCTGCCGCTGGTGCCGGGGGCGCTGTCGTTCCGCTGGTTCGACAACATCAGCCCCGAAACCAATGTCACCCACGGCTTTCGCGAGGGGTTCGAATTCTCCTTTGCCGACGCCGGCGCGCGCGATGCCTATCTGGTCCATCCGGCGCATCAGGCGATGGGCGCGCGCCTTCTGGCCGCGACGGGCGGGCCGGACGGGGTGATCGTGCTGGACATCGCCGGATGACCGCCGCCGACCGCGCCCTGCTGACCGCGCTGTTTGACGCCGCCGTCCGTGCCGCCGATCCCGAAACCGCGCTTGCCGCACATCTGCCGCAGGCCCCGCGCGGGCGCACCGTGGTGATCGGTGCCGGCAAGGGCGCCGCGCAACTGGCGCAGGCCTTTGAACGGCTGTGGGACGGGCCTTTGAGCGGCGTGGTCGTCACCCGCTATGGCTATGCCGTGCCCTGCGAGCGGGTCCGGGTGATCGAGGCGGCGCATCCGGTGCCCGATGCCGCCGGGCTGGCCGCCACCGCGGCCCTGTTCGACGCGGTGCGCGGCCTGGGCCCCGAGGATCTGGTGGTGGCGCTGATCTGCGGCGGCGGATCGGCCCTGCTGCCGGCCCCCGCGCCCGGCCTGAGCTTTGAGGACGAGGTGGCGCTGAACCGGGCGCTTCTTGCCTCGGGCGCGCCGATTTCGGTGATGAATGCGATCCGCAAGCAGGTGTCGACGGTCAAGGGCGGCCGGCTGGCGCAGGCGGCCTGGCCGGCGCGGCTGGTCAGCCTTGTGGTGTCGGACGTGCCGGGGGACGATCCGGCGCAGGTCGCCTCGGGGCCGACGGTGGCCGACCGCCTGACCCGGGCCGAGGCGCGTGCGATGGCCGCGGCCTGGCGGATCGACCTGCCGCCCGCTGTGGCGGCGCTTCTGGCCGGAGAGGCCAACCTGCCCCCCCTGCCCGACGACCCGCGGCTGGCGACAAGCGAGACGCGGGTCATCGCCTCGGCCCGCCTCTCGCTCGAGGCGGCGGCGGCCGTGGCGGCTGAGCAGGGGATCGCGGCGCATATCCTGTCGGATGCGATCGAGGGCGAGGCGCGCGACGTCGCCCGCGTCCATGCCGCCATCGCCCGCGAAGTGGCGCTGCGCGACCGCCCGTTCCGGCGCCCGGCGCTGATCCTGTCGGGCGGCGAGACCACGGTGACCCTGCGCGGCCGTGGCCGCGGCGGCCGCAACAGCGAATTTCTGCTGGCGCTGGCGCTCGCTGCCGAAGGGGTGCCGATGACGGCGCTTGCCGCCGATACCGACGGCATCGACGGTTCCGAGGACAATGCCGGCGCCTTCGCCGACGGCAGCACCGCCGCCCGGCTGCGGAAGATGGGCCACGACCCCGCGGCACTTCTTGCCGGCAACGATGCCTGGACGGCGTTCGACGCCCTGGGCGATCTGTTCGTGCCGGGGCCGACCGGGACCAATGTCAACGATTTCCGGGCGATTCTGGTGCGGTAGGGGGGCCGGTCCTTTGGACCGGCGGAAGAAAGAAAGGGGGCCTTCAGCCCCCCTCTTGGCCTTCGGCCAATTCACCCCCGAGGATATTTCTGGACGAAGAATAGGGAAAAAAGCTCACACTCATTCTTCGTCTATAAATATCCCCGCCGGAGGCAAACCTGAGGAGGAGCCGCAAGGCGACGACGAGGCAAACACCTTGCGCCGCAAGCGCTCTGCCTGGCAACGGCTCAGCGGATATGGCCGATGTCGCGCAGAAAGCCGGTCAGGATCGCGGCATAGCCGGCCGGATCCTCGAGCACCGGCAGATGGCCCTGCCGGCGGATCAGGTGAAAGCGCGCGCCGGGGACCAGGTCCACGGTTTCGCGCACCAGGTCGGGCGGGGTCAATCCGTCCTCGGAGCCGGCGATGCCCAGCAGCGGCAGGCGCAGGCCCGAAGTCGGGGTATAGAAATCGGCGCCCGACAGCGCCTCGCAAGTGGCGGCGCAGGTTTCGGCCGGGCAGGACAGCAACCGGTTGCGCCAGAGGGTATCCAGGCCGCGGGCGCGGGCGTCGCGGGAAAACCAGCCGCGCAGCAGGTCGTCGGCGATGGCCGCCATGCCGCCCGCCCGCACCCGCGCCGCGCGCGCGGCCCAGATCGTCGGGGTGCCGATGCGGGCCGCGGTGTTCGACAGCACCAGCCCGCGCACAAGGTCGAGCCGCTTGACCGCCAGCCCCTGCGCCACCAGCCCGCCCATCGACAGGCCGACCATGACGGCTTCGCGGATGCCGAAGAAATCAAGCACCGTTTCGGCATCGCCGACCAGCGCCCCCATGCCCCAGGGCGCGGGCGGCGCGCCGGATCGGCCATGCCCGCGCGCGTCCCAGCGCAGCACGCGCAGCGCCGGCGGCAGATGCGGCAGCAGCCCCTCCCACATCGTCAGGTCAAGGCCAAGGGGATGCGCCAGCACCAGCACCGGCGCGTTCGGGGCAGGATTGCCGTCGATGCGCGCGTGGAGCGCGAAGCCGGGACCGCGGGGGATTTGGGCCTCGGTCATGACCGGGTTGTCTTTGGCCGGATGCGCCGGAGGGCCGTGACCGGGCAGTTGCGGCGGTGTCGCACGCGCAAGCACCGGAAACCGTTCCCCCTCTGCGAACCGATGGCGGACCAAGGCCGGTTCATGCCGCGATCGCCCGGGCAAAGACTGCCGGATCGACATTGCCGCCGCTTGCCACCACGATCACCGCATCGCCGGAAATCGCCCGGGACCGGAACAAAGCTGCGGCAAGGGCCACGGCGCCGCCGGGTTCGACCACGATGCGCAGGTGGCGGAAGGCGAGTTGCATGGCGGCCAGCACCTCGGCCTCGGTCACCACCAGACCGGGGCCGCAAAGCCGCGACAGGATCGGGAAGGTCAGCGCGCCCGGCTGCGGCGTGACGATGGCATCGCAGATCGAGCCGCCGGCCCTGGCGTTGCGCCGGATCGCACCGGCCTCCAGCGAGCGAGCAGTGTCGTCGAAACCCTCGGGTTCGGCCGGGCGGGCGCGCAGGCCGGGGGCGTCGGCGGCGAGCGCAAGGGCCACGCCCGCCGTCAGGCCGCCGCCGCCGCAGGGCAGGATCACATCGGCCGCCGTCACGCCCAGCGTCGCGGCCTGCGCCGCGATCTCGGTTCCGACCGAGGCCTGGCCGGCGATGACCTCGGCATCGTCATAGGGCCGGATCAGGGTCAGGCCGCGGCTGGCGGCAAGGCTGCCGCTGATCGCGTCGCGGTCCTCCCGCTCGCGGTCGTAGCTCACGATCTCTGCCCCCAGCGCGCGGGTGCCGTCGATCTTGGCCTGCGGCGCGTCGGCCGGCATGACGATGGTGCAGGGCGCGTCCATCGCCAGCGCCGCCCGTGCCACGCCCTGCGCGTGATTGCCGCTGGAGCAGGCGATGACACCCTGCCGACGCTGCGCCGGGGTCAGCGCCGATACCGCCGACCAGCCGCCGCGGGCCTTGAACGAGCCGGTATGTTGCAGGCATTCCGCCTTGACCAGCAGCCGCCGCCCGGCCAGCGCGTCCAGCGCCGGCGCCGACAGCAGCGGCGTTTCGCGCACATTTCCGGCAAGGCGCGCGGCGGCGGCGCGGATGCGGGCCAGATCGACGCTCATTGCATTTCCCCCAGCCAACGAGCCAGCGCGGCCAGCGCCTCGGGTTCGTCCAGGAACGGCACATGGCCGCGGCCCGGCACCTCGGCACGGGTCATGTCGGGGCGGCGGCGGCACATCTCGGCCGTGGTGGCGCGGGACAGAAGGTCCGAGGTCTCGCCGCGGATCAGGCACAGCGGCAGGCCGGCCGCGGCATCGAACAGCGGCCAGAGGCTGGCCTGCGGCTGCACCGCGGGGGCGGCGCCCTCGTCCCCGAACACCGCCTGCCGCAGGCGCGGGTCATAGCGGATCACCAGCCCCTCGGGGGTTTCGTCGTAATGCCCGCGCACTTCGGCCAGCCAGCGCGCATGCGGGACGCCGTGAAAGCCGGTCCAGAGCCGGGCACGGGCTAGCGCCGCTTCCTCCCAGGTCTTTTGCACCGGGTTGCGGCCCAGATAGCCGCGGATGATGTCAAGGCCCCTGGGCTCGATCTCGGGTCCGATGTCGTTGAGGCACAGGCCCAGAAGACGGTCCTTCGCCGCATGGCACAGCCAGAGCCCGATCAGCCCGCCGCGCGAGGTGCCGATCACCGCCGCCCGCGCGATGCCGAGATGGTCGAGAAGTGCCAGCGCATCGGCGGCCTCTGCCTGCACCGTATAGCTTGATGGGCCGGGCCAGGCGGACAGGCCGCGGCCGCGATAATCCATGCGGATCAGGCGGACATGGGGCACATGCGGGGCGAGGTGGTCGAAATCGCGGGAGTTGCGGGTCAGGCCGGCAAGGCACAGCACCGGCAAGCCGCTGCCCTGATCCTCGTAATACAGGTCGGTGCCGTCGCCGGCGGTGAAACGTGCCATAGCTGCCCCCTGTTGCCGCGACAGAGGTGCCAAAGCGGCGGCGCGGGCGCAAGCGGCTTGGGCTGCCCTGAGGGCCATGAAAATTCCAGAATTTTCATAGTGACCTGAATTTTATATAAAATTCAGTCTCGTGGCGCCCCGCCGGCGAAGATGTTCTCGGCGCCATAGCTGACCGGCGCCTCCTGCATCGCCAGATGCAGGCCCTTGCCGTCAAAGGGATGGGCGCGGGCCAGCGCCTCGTCCACCTCGATGCCCAGCCCCGGCGCATCCGACAGGATGGCATGGCCGTCCTCGACCCGGATGCTGCCGCGGATCAGCGCGTCGTGGAACGGCGTCTCGATGGTTTCGGCCAGCAGCAGGTTCGGGCAGGTCGCGGCCAGATGCAGGTTCGCCGCCCATTCCACCGGGCCGGCGTAGAGATGCGGCGCGATCTGGGCGCCGGCGACTTCGGCCAGAACGGCGATCTTCTTGCCCTCCCAGATGCCGCCGGCACGGCCAAGGGCGGGCTGGACGATGTTCACCGCCCCCTGCCGCAGGGCCTCGGCGAACTCCTGCTTGGTGGTCAGGCGTTCGCCTGCGGCGACCGGAATGCGGACCGCGCGGGCGACCTCGGCCATGGCGGCGAAGTTGTCGGGGGGCACCGGCTCTTCATACCAGAGCGGCAGGAAGGGTTCGATCGCCTGGCCCATGCGGATCGCGCCGCCGGTGGAAAACTGGCCATGGGTGCCGAACAGCAGGTCGGCGCGGTCGCCCACCGCGTCACGGATCGTCCGGCAGAAGGCGACCGAGCGCGAGATGTCCGACAGCGCCGGATTGTGGCCCGAGCGGATCGTATAGGGGCCGGCGGGATCGAACTTCACGGCCGTATAGCCCTTGGCGACCATGTCCACCGCGGCCTCGGCCGACCAGTCGGCATCGGCCCAGAAGCGCGGCAAGGCGTGGTGCGGCCGGGTCGGGTAAAGATAGGTGTAAAGCCGGATGCGGTCGTTGACCCGCCCGCCCAGCAGGGCATGGACCGGGCGGCCGCGGTCCTTGCCAAGGATGTCCCAGCAGGCGATTTCCAGCCCGGCAAAGGCGCCGATCACCGTCGGATCGGGGCGCTGGGTAAAGCCCGAGGAATAGACCCGGCGGAACATCAGTTCGAGATGTTCCGGGTTTTCCCCGGCCATGTGGCGGTCGAAAACATCGCGGATCACCGCCGTCATCGCCGTGGGGCCGACGGTCGCGGCATAGCATTCGCCCCAGCCGGTGATGCCGGTATCGGTCGTCACCTTGACGAGTATCCAGTAGCGCCCGCCCCAGCCGGGCGCCGGCGGGGCGGTGACGATCACCTCGAGCGTATCAAGCCGCATCAGGGCTGGTCCGCCCCGAGCGCCTTTTCCACCGCCTTGGCGAAGGCCCGGCTGTCGACGGCCAGATTGCCCGACTGAAAGGTCATGTGCCGGTCCTCGGGGTCGACATACTGGCTGTCGATGGCAAGGATGGCATAGCTGCCGTCATCGAGCGGGATCAGGATCGGCGATCCGGAATCGCCGCGTGTGGTGTCGCATTCGTGCAGGACCGAGCCGTCGCTGAACGCGGTGGTCACCCGGCAGCCGACATGGCCGGACAGGTTCTCGCCGGTGTCCCAGGAATAGCCGGCCTGCGACACCAGAAGCCCGCCTTCGCCGATGAACTCCATGTCCTGGTCGTCCAGCACATGGATCGGCAGGGAGCCCACGGTGGTGCCCAGCGGCTGGTCGATGGTGACGATGGCCCAGTCATTGCCGTTGCCGCCGCCGAAGGCATGGGTTTCGTTCGTATATTCGGGCGCGAAATAGCCCGAGACGACGCGGGCGGTGCCAAGATCCTGCCCCAGCGACAGCCCGGCGGTAAAAGTTTCCGGCAGGACCAGCTTTTCGCCGTCCACGGTCAGGCAATGGGCGGCGGTGAGCACGGTGTGCGGCCCGATCAGGGTGCCGGTGCAGGTGCCACCCGGCATGGTCAAGAGGCCGATGGCATTCCAGGGCGCCACGCCGGCATCCACCAGGAAACGGTCGTCGCGGCCAAAGTAGTGGTCCTCGACGGCGGCGGGCCGGCCGCGGCCGATGCAATCGGCGGTGTCGGAATTGACCGAGCACAGGCCGGTGCCGGTGCCCGGTTCGTCGCAGGTCCGGTTGAAGGCCTGTTCGCAGGCATTGGTGCGGTTGCGCAGGAACGAGACCTGCGAACAATCGCTCATGTCGGTGCCGGTGGTGCAGGCGCCGGTGCCGATCGAGGGTTCGTCGCACTGGTTGTCATTCGCCCATTGGCAGGAATCGTCGCCGCCCAGCGCCAGCGCCCGGCAATCGCTGGCATCGGTGCCGGCATCGCAGAATTCGGTGCCGCCAAAGGTGACATCGTCGCATTCGCCGTCGCCGGCATAGCGGCAGGTATCACCGCCAAGCTGGGCCATGATATTGTCGGGCACCAGCGCGAAAAGTTCATCCCGCGCGCTTTCCAGCGATTGGCAGTCCGTCGAATCCGAACCGTCGCGGCAGGCGCCGGTGCCGCCGAACCGCGGCTCGTCGCATTCGTTGTCGTTGGCCCAGGGGCACGAATCGTCGGGCGCGGCGGCGGCAAGGATCTGGCAATCGAACGCGTCCGACCCATCCGGGCAGAAACCGGTGCCGCCAAAGCGCGCCTCGTCGCATTCGTAATCAAAGCTGTATTGGCAGACCGCGGTGGCGGCGATGGCGCGGCAATCGGCGGTGTCGGTGCCGTCGGCGCAGTAATTGCCGCCACCATAGCGGCCCTCGTCGCATTCGCCGTCATTCGCCCATTGGCAGGAATCGTCCTGCGCCATGGCCATCCCCGGCGCCGTCAGCGCCACGAGGGACAGGCCCAGCAGCCAAGCCTTCTTCATCGAAATCCCCTTCCGCGCCTTGCAAATACCCGCCGGCCGGCCCGGCAAATCCTGCCCGCCGGTGGGCGCAGGCTTGCAGAAGGCCCGCCGCATTTCAAGCGGGGCGACGCGGCCCGGCGGCAATGTCGCGCGCCATCTGTTCCAGCACGGCAAGGCCCGGCGCGGCGGCGCCCTGCCGACGGGTCATCCCCACCGCGCCCGACAGGAACCTGGCGCCGGTTTCCAGCACCACCAGCACGCCGCGGTCCAGCTCGTCCTCGACCACCCCGCGCGAGATGAACCACAGCGCGTCCGAGCCAAGGCAGATGCCACGCCCCAGCGCCAGCGACGCGGTTTCCGCCACCGGCCGCAACCCGGCCAGCCCGACCGAGGCAAGATAGGCGTCGACCGGCGGCCGGATCAGCGCCGTCACCGGCGGCAGCACCAGCGCGCCGCCGACAAGGGCCGCCGCCGCCGGGCCGCAGGCCTGCGGATGGCCGGCGCGGGCGACCAGCACCACATCCTCTTCATACAGGTGATCGAAACTGAGCCCGGCAAGTTCGGTCGCGGCCGGCAGGCGGCCGATCATCAGGTCGATGCTGCCTTCGCGCAGCAGGCGGATCAGGTAATGGTGCGGCCCGGTTTCCACCGCCAGCACCAGATCGGGCCGAAGCTCTCGCAGGCGCAGGACGACCTGCGGGAAGAACCGGGTGGCGACGGTGGGCAGCACCGCGACGCGGATGGTGCCGCCCGATTCCGCGCGCAGCGCCGCCGCCCCGGCCCCCAGCGCCTGCACCGCGGTCAGCGCATGGCGGCGGAACAGCGCCCCGGCCTCGGTCAGGACCAGCCGGCGGCCCTGCCGCAGGAACAGCGCCCGGCCCAGCAGGGTTTCGAGTTCGGCCAGACTGCGCGACAGGGCGGGCTGGGTGATGCCGCTGGCGCGGGCGACGGCCGACAGGCTGCCTTCGTCGGCGATGTCAAGAAAGGCGCGGACATGGCGTAGCTTGACGCCCGGATGTATAGCAGAACGGTTATCCATATCGGCCGATTTTGCATTATCCCGGTTGAAACCGTCATGGCAGATCATGGGTCAAGGGGGAATGCCGATGCAAGTCCTGTCCCGCCCATGGGGCGCGATGCACTGTCATGTCAGCGGCGACGGGCCGGCGGTGGTCTTTGCCAATTCGCTTGGCACCGACCTGCGGCTGTGGGATGCGGTGCTGCCGCTTCTGCCGGGCATCCGCGCCATCCGGTTCGACAAGCGCGGCCACGGCCTGTCCGACCGCGGTGGCCCGGTGACCATCGCCGGTTTCGCCGCCGATGCCGCGGCGCTGATCGAGGCGATCGCGGGCGGGCCGGTGGTCTTTGTCGGGCTGTCCATCGGCGGCATGATCGGGCAGGCGCTGGCGTCCAGCCGCCCCGATCTGGTGCGGGCACTGGTGCTGTCGAACACCGCCGCGCGGATGGGCACGGCCGAAAGCTGGGCCGCACGGATCGCCGCGGTTCAGGCCGGCGGCACCGGGGCCATCGCCGATGCGGTGATGGAACGCTGGTTCGCCCCCGCCTTTCGCGCGACGCCGGCAGTCGCGCCATGGCGCAACATGCTGGCCCGCAGCGATGCGCAGGGCTATGCCGATGCCTGCGCCGCGCTGGCCGCCGCCGACCTGACGGCCGACACCGCACGCCTGCGCCTGCCGGAGCTGGTCATCGCTGGCGAGGCCGACGGCGCCTCGCCCCCCGATCTGGTGCAGGCCACCGCCCGGCTGATCCCCGGCGCCGCCTTTCACGTCATCCCCGGCGCGGGCCACCTTCCTAACGTCGAGGCGCCCGAGGCCTGGGCAGCCCTTGTCCGCCCCTTCCTGATGGAACACGCAAGATGACCAAGGCCTTTGACACCGGCATGAAAACCCGCCGCCGCGTGCTGGGCGATGCCCATGTCGACCGCGCCGAGGCGGCCAAGACCGCGCTGGACGAACCGTTCCAGACCCTCATCACCGAGGCCGCCTGGGGCCGTGTCTGGTCGCGCGACACCATCACCCCGCGCGAACGGTCGATGCTGACCATCGCGCTGCTGGCCGGGCTGGGCAACGACCACGAACTTGCCATGCACATCCGCGCCACCGCCAACACCGGCGCCACGCCGGCGGATGTGATGGAGGCGCTCCTGCATGTCGCGATCTATGCCGGCGTGCCGCGGGCCAACAACGCCATCAGGATCGCCAAAGAGACCTTTGCCGCCATGGAGGAAAGCACGCGATGACCCAAGCCAGCGACATGCCGCAGCGAACCGGGCCCGACAGCGGGGATCCCGCGCCCCGCCGCACCTCCACGCCGCTGTTCTTCCGCGACCGGGACTGGCATCCGCCGGCCTATACGCCCGGCTACAAGACCTCGATGACGCGGGCGCCGTCGCGGCCGCTGGTCTCGCTCGCGTCCACCCTGTCCGAGGAAACCGGCCCGGTGTTCGGCCGCGACATGATCGGCGAGATGGACAACAACCTGATCCTGAACTTCACCGGCCAGCCGGCGATAGGCGAGCGGATCATCCTGCACGGCCATGTCCGCGACGAGACCGGCCGCGGCGTGCCCGGCGTGCTGGTCGAGATCTGGCAGGCCAATGCCGGCGGCCGCTACCGCCACAAGAAGGACGGCTATCTGGCGCCGCTCGACCCCAATTTCGGCGGCTGCGGCCGGACCGTGACGGCGCAGGACGGGGCCTATGAATTCCTCACCGTGCGCCCCGGCGCCTATCCCTGGCCCAACCGCGTCAACGACTGGCGGCCGATGCACATCCATATCTCGATCTTCGGCTCGGGCTTTGGCCAGCGCCTGATCACGCAAAGCTATTTCGAGGGCGACCCGCTGATTGCCCGCTGCCCCATCGTCCATACCATCGGGCAGGAAAAGGCGATCGAGGTGCTGGTGGCGCCGCTGGACATGAACCGGGCGATCCCGATGGATTGCCTTGCCTACAAGTTCGACATCGTGCTGCGCGGACGCCGGCAATCGTTCTTCGAGAACCGCAAGGAGGGGATGTGATGGTCCAGCCGCTCGACTACCTCAAGGAAACCACCTCGCAGACCGCCGGACCTTATGTCCATATCGGCCTGACTCCGAACAAGCTGGGCATCCACGGCATCTATCCCGCCGATCTGGGCGAAAGTCCGGTCCGTGACGGCGCCAGGGGCGAGGCGGTGACGATCACCGGCCGCGTCATCGACGGCGCCGGCATGATCCTGCGCGACGCCCTGATGGAAAGCTGGCAGGCCGATGCCGCCGGCATCTATCCCGCAGGCGACCCGCGCGGACCCGCCGACCCGGCGGTTTCCGGCTGGGCGCGGATCATCGCCGATTTCGACTCGGGCGAATGGGTGCTGCGCACGATCAAGCCGGGCCGCGTCCCGGCGCCCGACGGCAGGCTGATGGCGCCGCATATCTCGCTCTGGGTGGTGGCGCGGGGCATCAACCTGGGCCTGCAGACCCGGATCTATTTCGAGGACGAGGCGGCGGCGAATGCCGAATGCCCGGTGCTGAACCGCATCGAACACCGCGCCCGCGTCGACACCCTGATCGCCAAAAGGACGGCGCCGGGCACCTACCGCTTCGACGTGATCCTGCAGGGCGAGAACGAGACGGTGTTTTTCGACATCTGAGGAAAGGCTGGCGACCCCGGGACGACTCGAACGCCCAACCTAGTGATTAGAAGTCACTTGCTCTATCCAGTTGAGCTACGGGGCCGTGATTCCTCTGATAGCGGTTCGGAAAACGGTTCGCAACGCCGCCATCTCCGCCTAGTGTGTTGTTTCCCCACCCGTTTCCTGCGCCAGAGCGGGGACTTGGACGGCGGCTGCTCTGTCCAGTTGAGCTACGGGACCGCTGCGCCTTGCGTTAGCGGAAATCGGGCGGCGGGGGAAGGGCGGGGCGGGGGTTCGTTGGGCTGGCCGGGCGGGGCCAGCGGTTCTGTCGGTCGGGGGCCGAGGGGCTGTCGGCAACCGGCCGGTGCCGTCAGGCCAAGGGTCGGCCGCTTCTCCGGTCGCCAGCCCCTCCCCTGCGCGGATGCACAGACACGGCGCGATTCCGCGCCTCTCTGTGCATGGACTTGCCCTATTTGCGCACCTATCTGCCCCCTGACCCGTCAAGGAGCACCCCCATGAAGAAGATCGGTTTCCTGTCCTTCGGCCACTGGACGCCCTCGCCGCAATCGGGCACCCGGTCTGCCGCGGACGTGCTGCTGCAATCCATCGACCTGGCCGTCGCGGCCGAGGAACTGGGCGCCGATGGCGCCTATTTCCGCGTCCACCATTTCGCCCGGCAACTGGCCTCGCCCTTTCCGCTGCTTGCGGCAGCCGGCGCCAGGACCTCGCGGATCGAGCTTGGCACCGGCGTCATCGACATGCGCTATGAAAATCCGTTCTACATGGCCGAGGATGCCGGCGCCGCCGACCTGATCGCCGGCGGGCGGCTGCAACTGGGCATCTCGCGCGGGTCGCCCGAACAGGTGGTCGAGGGCTGGCGCCATTTCGGCCATGCCCCCAAGGATGGCGAGAGCGATGCCGACATGGCCCGCCGCCATGCCGAAACCTTCCTGACGCTGCTAGACGGCAAGGGCTTTGCCAAGCCCAGCCCGCGGCCGATGTTCCCCAATCCGCCGGGCCTTCTGCGCCTCGAACCCTTTTCCGAGGGGCTGAAGGAGCGCATCTGGTGGGGCGCCGCCTCGGACGCGACTGCTGTCTGGGCGGCGGAAAAGGGCATGAACCTGCAAAGCTCGACCCTGAAATGGGACGAATCGGGCGAGCCGTTCCATGTCCAGCAGGCCAGGCAGATCCGCAAGTTCCGTGAGGCGTGGAAGGCGGCGGGCCACAGCCGCACGCCGCGCGTTTCGGTCAGCCGGTCGATCTTTGCCATCATGAACGACCTTGACCGGATGTATTTCGGCCAGGACCGCGCCGACCGCGATCAGGTCGGCATCATCGACGACACCCGCGCCGTGTTCGGCCGGTCCTATGCCGGCGAACCCGACCGGCTGATCCGCGACCTGAAGGCCGACGAGGCGATTGCCGAGGCCGATACCCTGCTTCTCACGGTGCCGAACCAGCTGGGCGTCGATTACAACGCCCATGTGATCGAGAGCATCCTGAAACACGTCGCCCCGGCTTTGGGCTGGCGCTGACACCCTGGGCGACGCCCGCCCCTGCCCCGCCGGCACGACCCCGCCGGCGGGGGCCTTCGCCTCTGGCCACCGGCACCCGATCGTGAAAAAGGAGGGCCGTCCTTTATGTGGCCGGGGCTCAGATGCCGACGCAATCGACGGGGTTCGCCCCTTTTTCGCTGCCCGAGCGGCCGCTGGCCGTGTCCCCGGACAGCGTGCGGCCGCCGCGCGGACTGATCGTCGCGCTCCTGGTCATGCTGGCGCTGCTGGCCGGGATGGCGATCTGGCAGGGGCCGGGGCTGTGGCGCGACCTGCAGATCCTGCACAATCCGGTGACGCTGCATGACGGTCAGGTGATCGACGGTGAATGCACCACGCGCCGGGGCATCACCGATTGTTCGGCGCGGCTGGTCTACGACTTCAAGGGCCAGTCCTATGACACCGTCAGCGGGATGGCCTTTGTCGATTTCGGCAGCGGCGACTATCTGGTCGACATCGTCATCTCGGGCGACCGACCCGAGCTTGCCACGATGAGCATCGGGATCGAGAAGATCTGGAACCGTGTCATTGTCTTTGCCGCGGCCGTCCTGCTGTTCGGTGGCGGCATGGTGGCGACGATGCGGCAATGGCTGCGGGCGCGGCGGCACCGGCGCGACTGGCAGGGGTCGGGGCGGCTGGCTCTGGTTCCGGTGACGATCACGCAGGTCCACAGGCAGCGCGGCGCGGTGACCGTCAGCTACCGCGACGGATCGGGTCCGGTGACCGTGACCCGTTTCACCGGCCCGGCCGGTCCGCTGACCCTGCCCGATGCCGTGGGGGCGGCGACCGGCATCGCCGTCCGCCGCGATGGCGGCGCGCAGCCGGTGCTGCTGGACGAGGGGCTTGACCGGCTGGATCTGACCGCCGACGAACGCGCCGCGGCGCTGTCGCAGATCGCGGTCCTGACGGGCGCTGCCGAAAACCGCCCCGCGCCGCGGCGGCGGCGGACCTGGCTGCGCGCCCTTGTCGCAGTGCTGGTCGCGGCGGTGGTTCTGGTAGCGGCGGGGCTCGGCTATTGGCTGTGGTATGTGACCAGCGGCGACGCCTTCAACTCACCGGGGAAGGAAATCAACGCGATCCTGCCCGCGGCGCTGTCGGACTGGGGCTGCGAACAGTTGCACGCGCGGTTCCCGAAATCGCACCCGCCGCTCGGCTGCGTCGGAGCCGATTTCTCGACCTGGAGATAGGCCCGGTCAGTGCGTCCAGGCACCGCGGCGGCCGGTGGCGAAATTCTCGCCATAGCCCATCGGGCGCAGGATCGGCTGGCGGGGGTTCGGCTCGAACACCTCGGCGACGATCCCCTCCTGCTCG
Source organism: uncultured Rubellimicrobium sp. (assembly GCA_964540965.1). Classification (GTDB taxonomy): domain Bacteria; phylum Pseudomonadota; class Alphaproteobacteria; order Rhodobacterales; family Rhodobacteraceae; genus JADYZU01. Next base: position 24,755 of record CAZIOT010000026.1, read on the forward strand.
GCATAGACGAGGGCCGCCTCTTTCGTTGGAAAGCGCAGCCGAACCTGCGCCTGCGTGTCGTCGGAGGAGGTCCAGCCCATCAGCGGATCGACCTCGCGCGCGGTGGCGGGGGCGTATTCCAGCACCCAGTCTTGCGTCTTGGCGGTGCCGGATTGCATCGCGGTCTTGGCGGGGCGGTAGATGCGGGCGGGCATGGCGACTCCTGTGGTCCTTGACCGCTTATCCCGAATCCGCCCCCGTTTCGCAAGGCGCCCGCCCCTGTTCCTGACGCGCCATGTCAGCAGCGGCCGGACCGCCCCTTGTATCGGAACAAAAACAGATCAAATCTGGCATCCAGCCCGCGGAGCACCCCGATGCACAACAACACCCCCGACCACATGCCCGACCTTTCCACGGTGATGCCGCATCGCCGCGAGAAACTGGAAGGCGGGCGGCGGTTCGTCATGAAGTCCGAATTCCAGCCCGCCGGCGACCAGCCCACCGCCATTGCCGAGCTTTCGGGCGGCGTCGATGCCGGCGAACGCGATCAGGTGCTTCTGGGCGCGACGGGCACGGGCAAGACATTCACCATGGCCAAGGTGATCGAGGCGACGCAGCGCCCGGCGATCATCCTGGCCCCGAACAAGACATTGGCGGCGCAGCTTTACGGCGAATTCAAGGGGTTTTTCCCCGACAATGCCGTCGAATATTTCGTGTCCTATTACGATTATTATCAGCCCGAGGCCTATGTGCCCCGGTCCGATACCTATATCGAGAAGGAAAGCCAGATCAACGAACAGATCGACCGGATGCGCCATTCGGCGACCCGGGCGCTTCTGGAACGCGATGATGTGATCATCGTCGCCTCGGTGTCCTGCATCTATGGTATCGGCAGCGTCGAGACCTATTCGGCGATGACGCAGGATCTTTATGTCGGCAAGCCCTATGACCAGCGCAAGGTGATTGCCGATCTTGTCGCCCAGCAATATCGCCGCAATGACGCCGCCTTTGTCCGCGGCTGTTTCCGCGTCCGCGGCGACAGTCTGGAAATCTGGCCGGCCCACCTTGAGGATCGCGCCTGGCGTCTGTCGTTCTTTGGCGAGGAACTGGAAAGCATCGTCGAATTCGACCCCTTGACCGGGGCAAAAACCGATACATTCGACCGCATCCGCGTCTATGCCAATTCCCACTATGTCACGCCACGGCCGACGCTGGCGCAGGCGATCAAGTCGATCAAGGAGGAACTGGCCGTCCGTCTGGCGCAATTCGTCAGCGAGGGGAAACTGCTTGAGGCGCAACGTCTTGAGCAGCGAACGAATTTCGACATCGAGATGCTCGAGGCGACGGGATCCTGCAACGGGATCGAGAATTACTCGCGCTATCTGACCGGCCGCGCCACCGGAGAGCCGCCGCCGACCCTGTTCGAATTCATCCCCGACAATGCCATCGTCTTTGCCGACGAAAGCCATGTCAGCGTGCCGCAGATCGGCGGCATGTATCGCGGCGACTACCGGCGGAAATTCACCCTGGCCGAACACGGGTTCCGCCTGCCGTCCTGCATGGATAACCGGCCGCTGAAATTCGAGGAATGGGATGCGATGCGTCCGCAATCGGTATTTGTCAGCGCCACGCCCGCCGCCTGGGAACTGGAACAGACCGGCGGCGTCTTCACCGAACAGGTGATCCGCCCGACCGGCCTGATCGACCCGCAGATCGAAATCCGCCCGGTCTCGATGCAGGTCGACGATCTGCTGGACGAGGTGCGGAAAGTCGCCTTGCAGGGCTATCGCACCCTGGTCACCACCCTGACCAAACGCATGGCCGAGGATCTGACCGAATACATGCACGAACAGGGCATCCGCGTCCGTTACATGCATTCGGATATCGACACGATCGAACGGATCGAAATCCTGCGCGATCTCCGGCTGGGCGCCTTTGACGTTCTGATCGGCATCAACCTTTTGCGCGAGGGGCTGGATATTCCCGAATGCGGGCTGGTGGCGATCCTTGATGCCGACAAGGAGGGCTTTCTGCGGTCGGAAACCAGCCTTGTGCAGACCATCGGCCGCGCCGCGCGCAACGCCGACGGCCGCGTCATCATGTATGCCGACCACATCACCGGCAGCATGGAACGCGCCATGCGCGAGACTGATCGGCGCCGGCAAAAGCAGATGGCCTATAACGAGGCGCATGGCATCACGCCGCAGACGGTCCGCAAGAATGTCGAGGACGTGCTGGCCGGTCTCTGGCAGGGCGACACCGACATGTCGCGCGTCACGGCCAAGGTCGACAAGGTCCTGCACGGCGCCAATCTGGAAGCGGTGCTGGACGGGCTGCGGCAGGACATGCGCAAGGCGGCCGAGAACCTGGAATTCGAGGAGGCCGCCCGCCTGCGGGACGAGATCAAGCGGCTGGAAACCGTGGATCTTGTGGTGTCCGACGACCCGCTTGCCCGGCAATCGGCGGTGGAGGACGCGGTCGAGGACGCCCGCAAGGCCTCGGGCCGCTCCACCGCCGGCAAGGCCGGGCAAAGGGGCGGGAACAAACGAAGCCGGCGGGGGAGGTAGCGGTGGCGAAAGCAAAAGTGCGCCAAATGGCGCGTGGGTTAGCAATATTGTCAGCAAGTGCAGCGACGCACTTAGTGACTGTCGGAATGGCTACCGCTCAAAATTATGATGGTTGGTGCTTCGCGGGAAACGAATGTACAGGCCCGGTTCCTATTGCCGGAGATCGGTTCTTCACATGTGAAGAGAATTGCGTGATGGAGAACGCGCAAATCGTTCGCGGAATGGATGCCAATCTTTACGATGTTACTTGTCGGGGCGACAGTGGAACCCACTCATACCGCCTTATGCTGTCCTGGACATATCTTGATGGCAGTATGGCGCTTATCGCTCTGACACCAAACTCGGTCGAGCGGCTGGAACGGTGCAATTAGGATCATGCCCCCCAACGCCGACTGGCATCGGGCCAATCCGATGCCGCCGAACCCCACCGAAGATCAGCGCATCGCCTGGCACCTCGCCCATGCCGCGGCCTGCGCCTGCCGGCCGATCCCGGCGCGGCTGCTCGAGCGGATGCGCGAACGCGGATTCGTGCCCGAGAAGCCAGCGGGTTGATCGCCGCTTGCGCCCGCCCCGATGCGCCGCGATGATGGCGCGGTGTCGAGCCCGGAGGTTGCCATGACCCATCCCATCCGCATCGGCATCGGCGGCTGGAATTACGACGACTGGCGCGGGCGGTTCTATCCCGATGGCCTGCCGCAGAAGCGGGAACTGGAGTTTGCCAGCCGGCAGTTGACCGCCATCGAGATCAACTCGACCTATTACGGCAGCCAGAAGCCGGCGAGTTTCATCAAGTGGCGCGAGGAAACGCCCGACGGCTTTGTCTTTGCCGTCAAGGGCCCGCGTTTTGCCACCAACCGCCGCGAACTGGCGACGGCGGGGGAATCGGTGGAGCGGTTCCTTGCCTCGGGCGTGATGGAACTGGGCGACAGGCTCGGGCCGCTGAACTGGCAATTCGCCGATCACAAGGCGTTTGATGCGGCTGATTTCACGGCGTTCCTCGATCTGCTCCCGCGCGAGATCGGCGGCCGCGCCCTGCGCCACGCGGTCGAGGTGCGGCACGGCAGCTTTGCCTGCGCCGAATTTGTCGATCTCTGCCGCGACCGCGGGGTCGCCATCGTGCTGGCCGCCGACAGCAAATTTCCGATGATCGCCGATGCCACCGCCGATTTCGCCTATCTGCGGATCATGGGCACGCAAGAGGGCGAGGCGGCGGGCTATGCCGCCGCGGACCTCGACCTTTGGGCGACGCGGGCAAGGGCACTAGCCGCGGGGCAGCCGGCCGAAGGCCTGTCCGCGAGCGCACCGCCGCGCGAAGTGTTCCTGTTCGTCATCAGCGGTTTCAAGGCCGCGAATCCGGACGCGGCACGGGAAATCATCCGCCGGCTGTAGGGCGCCTCACAACACCCGCAGCCCTTCCTTCAGCCACGGCAGTTCCGCCACCGCCGGCGTCACGATCAATTCGTCCAGCAGGCCACGCAGCCGCCCGGCGATGCTGCCGGGCATCGCCCCCAGCACGCCGCGCCGCGCGGTGAGCGAAATGGTGCGCGACAGGGGCGGCAGGGGCAGCGGCACGACATCGACCCGCGTGCGGAACCGTTGCGCCGACAGCCAGCCCAGCGGCGTCATGATCGTCCAGCCGGCGCCGTCTGCGACCATGGCCATGATCGCCGAATAGCTGTCGAGTTCAAAGCGATGCGCCAGCGTCAGGTTCTGCCGCGCCAGATGGGCGGCGATCAGCCGGCCCATGTAGTGCCGGGTTGTGTACTGGATCAGCGGCATCCGCCGCAGCCGGCGCAGCAGGTCGTCACCCGCCGGCGTGCCGCGCGGCACCGCGGCGACGAAGGGTTCGGTCAGCAGGGGATGCACCTCCATCCCCTCGGCCGCGACCCCCATGTCGGCGGCGACGATCACGTCCAGCGCCCGGCTGTCCAGCGCGTCATACAGGCGATGGCTGGCGCCGGTTTCCAGCAGGAACTGGCATTGCCGCAACTCCTCGGCCATGGCCGACAACAGGCGCGGGGTCACGTCGGCGTCGAAATCCTCGATCATGCCCAGCCGGAACCGGGTCAGGCGCGACAGGTCGGCCATCGCCAGCTCGGCCCGGGCCTGATCGGCCTCGTTCAGGATGACATTGGCGCGGCGCAGGAACATCTCGCCCGCCGGGGTCAGGGTGACGGGGCGTTCCTGCCGGTTCAAAAGCGTGGTGCCGATGGCGCCTTCCAGATTGGTCAATTGCTGGCTGACTGTCGCGGCCGAGGTGTCAAGGCGGCGGGCGGCGGCGGTGATCGACGCTTCCTCGGCGGTGGCGACAAAGACCTCGACCCCCCAGAGCGTTATCTTTCCCGAGGGTGCGGTCATGCGGGCCTCCTGCCGGTGCGCCGCCAGACTATGCCGCAGGGCGGCATCGGGCAACGGCCGGCGAAACGCCCAAGCCTGACAGGGTTGCCCGGCGTTTCGCCAAGACGCCGCTCGGTTCCGCCGGTTGCACCGGCGAAACGGCGGGTCTAGGCTGGCCCGATCAGACAAGAGGTTCTCATCATGGCGGATTTCGCCCCCAATTCCTGGGAAAGCCGGGCCGACGCCCATTCCTTTTACGGCTTCACCGACCTGCCGACGATCCACGACCGCGGCACCGTGGTGCTGACCCACGGCAAGGGCCCCTATGTCTATGACGTGCACGGCCGCGAGTACCTCGACGGCAATTCCGGGCTGTGGAACATGGTTGCGGGGTTCGACCACCCCGGCCTGATCGCCGCTGCGCAGGAACAATACGCCCGTTTCCCCGGCTACCACGCCTTTTTCGGCCGCATGGCCGACCAGACGGTGATGCTGTCGGAACGGCTGGTCCAGGTATCGCCCTTTGCCGACGGCAAGGTGTTCTACACCAATTCCGGTTCCGAGGCGAACGACACCATGGTCAAGATGCTGTGGTTCCTGTTTGCCTCCGAAGGCCAGCCGCAGCGGCGCAAGATCCTGACGCGGATCAATGCCTATCACGGCGTGACGGCGGTGTCGGCCTCGATGACCGGCAAGCCCTACAATTCGGTTTTCGGCCTGCCGCTGCCCGGCTTCATCCACCTCACCTGCCCGCATTACTGGCGCAACGGCCGCGACGGCGAGACCGAGGCGCAGTTCACCCAGCGCATGGCGGCCGAGCTTGAGGCGACGATCATCAAGGAAGGCCCGGACACCATCGCCGGCTTCTTTGCCGAGCCGGTGATGGGCGCCGGCGGGGTCATTCCGCCGTCCGCGGGCTATTTCCAGGCGGTGGTGCCGATCCTGCGCAAATACGGCATCCCGGTGATTTCCGACGAAGTGATCTGCGGTTTCGGCCGCACCGGCAACACCTGGGGCTGCGAGACCTATGATTTCATGCCCGACGCGATCATCTCGTCCAAGAACCTGACCGCCGGTTTCTTTCCGATGGGCGCCGTGATCCTTGGGCCGGAACTGGCGGACCGTCTGCAGGCGGCGTCCGAACGGATCGAGGAGTTTCCCCATGGCTTTACCGCCTCGGGCCATCCGGTGGGCTGCGCCATCGCACTCAAGGCCATTGACGTGGTGATGAACGAGGGGCTGGCCGACAATGTGAAGCGGCTGACGCCGAAATTCGAATCGGAACTGGCGCGGCTGGCGCAAAAGCCGAACATCGGCGAATGGCGCGGCAAGGGGCTGATGGGCGCGCTGGAGGCGGTCAAGGACAAGGCGACCAAGACGCCGTTCCCCGGCACTTTGTCGGTCAGCGAACGCATCGCCAATGCCTGCACCGACCAGGGGCTGATCTGCCGGCCGCTGGGCCAGTCGATCGTCCTGGCACCGCCGTTCATCATGACCGAGGCGCAGATGGACGAGATGTTCGGCAAGCTGGAAAAGGCGCTGGACAAGGTGTTCGCCGAAGTGGCGTGAAGGTTTCGTTAACCTTGCGGGGCGAGGATGGGGTCATGACCCAGCTTGCCCCGCCGCCCCCGCCCTTCAGCCGCAACGCCCAGGAATGGCTCGACAGCGTGTTTCACTGCCGCGCCACCGCGACAGGCGGCGTGATCCGACGACAGGTGATGGATGTGGAACGTGAGGTCGGCCGGTCGGCCTTTGAAGCCGAGGTGCGCAAGCGCGGTTTTCGCCTGCTGCGGACGCGCCATCATTACCTGATCGTCTGCGACACCGGCCCCATTGACCTGCTGATCTAAATTGGAAATTCGCGAATTTCCAATCTGCCCCCGAATTTCGCGAAATTCGTATTGCGCCGGTTCAAAAATCCGTCGGCGCCCCGCCTTCCGCCTTTCGCCGCGCCACGAAATCCGCCAGTTCCTCGCGCGCCGCGGCATCCATCGGCGGTTCTTCGAAATTGGCGATGATGTCCTTGTAGACGCGATGCGCCCGTTCCGCCGTCCAGACCGAACCGGCAATCTCCCAGGCCTCGAAATTTCGCCAGTCGCTGACGAAGGGCTGGTAAAAGGCGCTCTCGTAGCGGTCCTGCGTGTGCTGGATGCCGAAGTAATGGCCGTGCGATCCGACTTCGCGGATCGCGTCGAGCGCGATGGCATCGGGCGAGGTATCCCAGACCGCCGGTTCGAAATAGCGCTGCATCATCTGCAACACCTCGCAATCCATGACGAATTTCTCGGGGCTGGCGATCAGCCCACCCTCGAGCCAGCCGGCGGCGTGATAGACTATATTGGTGCGCGACTGCACCGCCGACCACAGCGAATTCGAGGTTTCCCACATCGCTTGCCCGTCCGGCACATTCGCGGCACAGGTGCCCGAGGCCCGCATCGGCAGGCCATAGAACCGCGCCATCTGGCCGGTCATCTGCGTGGCGCGCATGTATTCCGGCGTGCCAAAGGCCGGCGCACCCGATTTCATGTCGACATTCGAGGTAAAGGTGCCGATGACGCAGGGGCAGCCCGGCACGACATATTGGAACAGGGCGATGGCCGACAGGGCCTCGGCAATCGACAGCGTGACCGCGCCGGCCATCGTCACCGGCGCCATGGCGCCCGCCAGAGTGAACGGCGTCACGATCACCGCCTGCCCGCGCCGGATCAGCCGCAGGCAACCGTCGATCATCGGCACGTCATGCTTGAGGGGCGAGGTCGAGTTGATGTTGGTATACATCCGCGGCGTGGCGGCAAATTCCTCATGCGACAGGCCGCCGGCGATGCGGACCATCTCCATCACATCCTCGATCCGCTCGGCGCCCAGCGAATAGGCATGGGCCACCTTGTCGGTCAGCGTCAGCTTGTCGAACAGCACATCGAGATGCCGGACCGAGGGATGGATGTCGACGGGCTCCACCGGATAGCCGCCGGCGAAATGGATGCAGTTGAAATACTGCGTCAGCCGCAACAGGTTGGCGCAATGGGCGCGCGTGCCCGTCACCTTCTTGCCGATCTCGAGGTCATAGTAGTTGGGCGGCGACGAGACATTGCCGAACAGGATCGCATCGCCGCCGATGGGCAGCACCCGGTCGGGGTTGCGCGGCGTGATGGTGAATTCGGCGGGCGCGCGCCCGACCATGTCCATCACGAAATCGCGGTCCATCCGCACATTGGTGCCGCTGACGATGCAGCCGGCCTGACGGAAGATCGCCAGGGCCTCTTCGTTGAGGAATTCGATGCCGATCTCCTCGAGGATCCGCATCGCGCCGTCATGGATAGCCTGCACGCCCTCGGGCCCCATCGGCTCGATCGGGCGGTCGGTGTTGCGGGGAATGCGCCAGGGCATCTGGTCGATGACCGATTGCGACCGGCGCGCGGTATTGGCGGCGCGGCCGCCGGCGCGGCGCTTGCGGGCGGGGGCATCGGGCGTGGCGGCGTCGGTCATGGGGTCCCCCTGCGGCATCGCGGGCAGAGTGCCCCTGCCCGGCAGCGGTTGCGGCGCGACCTGCGACCTTTCCCGTCGCTTTCGTGCCATCAGCCCGACACCTTCGGCGGCGACGACAGGGCCATGAATGTCTGGACACTCGCGGAAACCGAAACCGCCCCGGCCACACGGGTCATCCTTGGCCTTGCGGCCACGGTGCCGCTGATCGGATTCTGGGAACTCGTGGTGCGGCCATGGCCGGCGGCGCTGTCGCCCCTTGGCCTGCCGTTGCTGATCATGGGCCTTGTCGCGCTCTGGATCGGCCTGCTTCTGGCGGGGGCGGCGATCCTTGCGCCGCGGGTATCCGTCATCGTGGACGAGGACGGGCGGCGCATCCTGAGGCAATGGCACACGCGGCGGGCAGGGCCGCTCCAGCGCGCCACGCCCTTCGCGACGCTGGCCGAAGTCGTTGTCGAGACCGACGAGGGCGACAGCGAGACGACGCCAGCCGTCCGCCTGCGCGTGCTGCGCAAGGGCGGGCGGTCGCCCGTCACCCTGCTGACCCGCCCGCTTTCGGCCCTGCCCGAGGTCACGGCGCTGGCCAACCGCCTGCGCGGGGCGCTTCAGCCGTAGCGGTCGATCCAGCCCGGCAGGCCGGCGACCGAGGGCAGGATGACATCGGCCAGCGGCGCCAGTTCCTCGGAGCCGGCAAAGCCGGTCAGCACGCCCACGGTGCGCATTCCCGCCGCCCGCCCCGCCCGCAGGTCATGCAGGCTGTCGCCGACCATGGCGCAGGCGGCCGGATCCAGCCCGCATGCCGCGGCAAAGGCCAGAAGCTGCCCCGGACCCGGCTTGCCGCCATGGCCGGAATCGTAGCCGGCGATGAAATCGAACGCCGCCTCGACCCCGGCATGGCGCAGATGGGCGCGGGCCGGCGCCTCGGTGTCGTTGGTGGCAAGGCCGATCTTCAGCCCGCGCGCGTGCAGCGCGGCGAACAGCGCCGGCAGGTCGGTGGTGGCGACCTGCGGCGCGGCCGCAGCGCGCGCATCCAGCCGGGACAGCAGGCCCGGCAGGGTTTCGCCCGGCAGGAAGGGCAGGATTTCCGCCGCCACCTCTCCGGAGGTATGCCCAATGACGATGCTGTCGGGGCGAAAGCCCGTGGCATCGTCATAGCCCAGCGCCGCCGCCATCGCCGCCCGCACCGCCGGATCGCCGCGCGATTCCGTGTCAAGGACGCCGCGGCACCAGCCGCCCCAGGTCGCCATGAAGTCGAACAAGGTGCCGTCCTTGTCGAAGATCACCCCTTTCAGCATGGCTCAGGTCCAGTCCACCGACGCGCCGCCCGGCAGGGCGTGAAGGGCGCGCTGCACATTGGCGGGCGGCCGGCCCGTGGCCTCGCAGAAATCGCGGATCCAGCGGTCGTCCTGCATCAGGAACCCCAGCACCCCCGCCAGCACCGTGGGTTCGCCCGCCCGCGCCGCCAGATCGGCGGGCGCCATGCCGGTGGCGTTCAGGAACATCGGCCCCAGATCGGCATCGCCGATCAGGAAGGCCAGCGCCTCGAGCGCGAGGGTTTCGGCGGAATCACGGTTCATTCATCATCCTTACGATTAGGGAAAGGGTTTCTTAACCAATCGGCGCCAGAGTGGCGACAGAAACCCCGCGGGCGGAGTCCAGCATGTCGGGCCGCATCCTGATTGTCGAGACGATGGCGAGCCAGCGCATCCTTCTGCGCGGTGTGCTCGAAGCGGCGCATTTCGCGGTGCAGGCGGCGCCCGACCTGCCGTCGGCGCTGGTGCGGATCGCCGCCGAACCGCCCGAGCTGATGCTGGTCGATATCGGCGCCGAACCGGCGGCGGCGCTGGCAATGATCGCGGCCCTGCGCGACAGCGAGGCGACGGCGGCGCTGCCGGTGATCGCCACCGCCTGCGCCCCGGGGCCCGAAGCGCGGCTGGCCGCGCTGCGCGCCGGCGCGGACGACGTGCTCGACAAGCGCGGCGATCCGGCCTTCCTGCTCGCGCGGATCCGCAGCCTGTTGCGCGGCCGCGACGCTTCGGCCGATCTTGGCATCGGCGACGGCGCGGCGCGGGCGCTTGGCATGGCCGATCCGGCGGGCGCCTTCGTGCCCGCGGGGCGCACTGCCATCGTCACCCGCCGCCCCGGCGCGCTGCCGCCGGCGCTGGCGGCGCTTGCCGACCGGCTGCCCGGCGGCGCGGTCCTGCTTGACCCCGGCGCGGAACTGGCGGCATCGGCCGCGGCCGGCGGCGCGCCGACCGACCTTTACATCATCGACCACGCCCCGGATGCCGCCGACAAGGCCACCAACCTGTTCCGGCTGATCGCCGACCTGCAATCGCGCCCAGCCACGCGGCTGGCCAAGATGCTGGTGGTGGTGCCGGCCGGCGCCGCGGGTCTTGGCGAAATGGCGCTTGACCTTGGCGCCGACGATCTGGCCTCGGACGACATCGGGGCCGAGGAGCTGGCCTTTCGCGTCCGCGCCCTGCTGCGCCGCAAGAGCCAGGCCGACCGTATGCGCGTCGGCCTGCAAAGCGGGATCGAGGCGGCGCTGACCGATGCCCTGACCGGCCTGTCGAACCGCCGTTTCGCCATGGCGGAACTGAACCGGCTGGCCGAACGCGTGGCGGCGGGCGGCGGCGGCTTTGCCGTGGTCATCCTCGACATCGACCATTTCAAGCGCATCAACGATGGTCACGGCCATGCCGCCGGCGACGCCGTCCTGCGCGAGGTGGCGCGGCTGCTGCGCGCCAACCTGCGTGCTGTCGATATGGTCGCGCGGATCGGCGGCGAGGAATTCCTGATCGCGATGCCCGATACCGGCGCCGACAGCGCCCGGCTGGTGGCCGAACGCCTGCGCCGGGTGGTGGAACAGGCGGGTTTCGACATCGACAGCCGCGGCGCAAAGCGTCTTTGCGTCACCCTGTCGGCCGGGGTGGCGGACGGCGCGGCGCTGATCGGCGCTGCCGATCCTGTCGCCGCGATCTGCGACCGCGCCGACCGCGCGCTATACGCGGCCAAGTCGGCGGGGCGCAACATGGTGACGGTGGCGCAACCGGCGGCCTAGGGACGCGGACGGCAAGCGGGCCGCCTTGCGGCCGTACCCGTTTGGAAGGCGAACCATGGGGCCGCATCGGGCGGCCGGGTATCCCGGCGACGGGGCGACCCCGCACCGGCCCCCTGTCCGGCTTGCGGTTTCGTCCGCATCAAGGCCCCGGCGGACCGTCCAGTTCCGTTGCCAGCCGGGCGGCAAAGGCGGCGCGCTGTTCGGGCGTCATCGCCGCGATCCGCGCCACCAGCGCCGCCTGCGTCGCCCGTTGCAGGCTGTCGCCGCGTTCGCGCATCTCGTCCATCGCCTGACCCAGCGCCGCCGCGTCGAACGGCTCGGTCGAGACCGCCGCGACGATCGCCTGCCGGTCGGCCGCGCGGTCGGCGGCAGAGCGCGGCGCATGCGCCTCGCGTCCCTCGGTCAGTTCGCGCATGATCCAGCGCCGGTCCTCGCGGTCAAGGGCGCGGGCAAAGGGGCCGATGGCAAGGTCAAAGCCCCGCGGCGGCCCGCCGGCCCGTCCGGTGATGACCCAGCCGGCGAACAGCCCCGCCACCGCAAGGTTGATCGCCAGCGACACCACCAGCAGCCAGCGCCAGCCGCCTGCAGCCCGCGGATTGGTCGTCTGCGGATCGCTCATCGCCCGTTTCCTTCCGTCCTGCGCATCCTCATCCCTCCAGGATTGCAAGGAGGTCATCCTCGCCGTACAGGCCGACATCGACGGTCTGCCCGGTCCATTCCGCTGCCAGCGTGGTCAGGCCGGCGGGCGGCGCCACGCCGATCCAGAAGCCGGCGACGGTCGCCGCCGCCATGCCGCTCAGCGCCGGCCAGCCGCCAAGCAACCCCATCCAGCCGCCGCGCCGCGGCGCGGCCGGCCGGGCCACTGGCGCCGGCTGCATCTCTTCGGCCGTTGCCACCAGCCGGGCCAGGAAATCGTCCGACGGTTTGGCCGCCGCGCCGCGCGCCGATGCGAACAGCGCGTCAAGACCTGCCTCGTCCATGTCGCGAATATCAGTCATCGTCATACCCCAGTTCAGCGCGCCGCCCGGCTAGGATCGCCGCCAGCGCCCGTTTGCCGCGGGCGGTCAGGCTTTCGACCGCTTCGGCGGAAATTCCCATCACCGCGCCGATCTCGGGGTTGGAGAGCCCTTCGAGATGGCGCAACGTCACCGCCTGCGCCTGCCGTTCCGGCAGTTGCGCCAGCGCGTCCGACAGGGCGCGCGTGCGCGACGCCTCTTGCATCACGGCGGCCGGGCCCGGCGTCGGATCGGGCGGTTCGTCCACCGCATCCAGCGCCACGCCCCGCCGCCGGCGCAGCCGGTCGGTGCAGAGGTTGGCGGTGACGCGGTAAAGCCAGGTCGAGACCCGCGCTTCGCCGCTCCGCCACTCGGGCGCGATGCGCCAGAGGCGCACCAGCGCCTCCTGCACCACGTCCTCGGCCTCGGCCCGGTCCGACAGCATCCGCAGCGCCTGCCCGAAGGCGCGCGGACCAAGGGCGGCGACCAGCTGGCGGGCGGCGACGGGGTCGCCCGCGGCATAGGCGATCAGCAGCCGGCCCTCGGGATCGTCCGATCCCGCTGCCACCCCGCTGCCTTCTGCCTGTTCGTCCCGCATGGGGTGCGATCCTGCCGATCCCGCCGCCGCCGTCCAGTGGTTTCAGTTGCCCCAGCGCTGCCAGAAGCCCTGCATCCCGTGGCCGTCACCGCCCGGCCGTTGGTTGCCGGGTCCGTTGTCGCCGGGCCGGCCCATCGGCCCGCCGTTGCCACGGTCGCCCATCCGCTCGCGCATCGCGTCGAATTCGGCGGCGCTGATCGCCCCGTCGCCATCGGTGTCCAGCATGTCGAGCGCCAGTTCCGGCCCCGGCATCGCCCCGGCCATCGCCAGCAGCTCCACCCCGTTGCCGATCGCGCCGAGCGGGCTGACAAGATCGTGGCAGATGCGCGAGCCGACCAGGGCGATCAGGTCGGTCGGCAGATCGGTCGGGTCTGCTTGCATCGGCGGTCCTGCGCGGCGAGGATGGAGAACGGGGAGGGCGGGACGTGAACGGGATACTGGCGCCGGGAATGCTGGTGCGTCATCCCGGCCGGCCGGACTGGGGGCTGGGCCAGGTGCAGTCGCGCATCGGCCAGCGGATCACGGTGAA
>CAZIOT010000027.1:0-24018 GCA_964540965.1 uncultured Rubellimicrobium sp.
TTCGTCTCACTCGCATGCGCAATGGCCTGGCTCGCCTAAATGAAGACGCCCTCTAACCGTCAGCTGATTTGTGCAACAAAGTCCGTCGCCGATCAGATCGCCGGTGTAATAGGCCGTCATCTGCCGATAGCTTAATCCGGGGGGCGTTGGTGCGGCGGTCGGGATGCCGAGTGTTGCTCCGGCCGGCAGGCTGGGCGCAAGGCCGGGTCCCCGTGCCTGTCCAGAGATTGGCGCCGCGATCAGGGCGGTGGCCAGCAGGGCAGATGTCGCGATGGGCTGGGTCGATGATGGTTCATTTGGTCTCCTCCGTTGAAATCGTCATTGCGGCAGCCTGCGGCGTCGCCCGGACATGGCGCGGCAGGCCGCTGCCAGGGCGCGGCGATGGTCAGCCGGTATCTGAAGCCTGATGCGATGGCTTGCCGGGCGCCTCGACGGTCAGCACGCCGACGGTTTCGGGCGCGAACGCAGACTATTCAGGGTCGAAATAAAGCGCGCGATAGTTTGCCGGAGACATGCCGGCCTGCGCCTTGAAGGCGCGGTAAAACGATGTGTAGGACTGATAGCCCAGATCATTCGCAATCTCCTGCAAGGTCCGATCGCCGTGATGAAGCAGGTCCTTGGCTCTTTCGATCCTGACCAGATTCACATAGCGCATCGGCGCCATCCCCTTGGCGATGCGAAAGCCGGAAAACACCGCCGCCCGGCTCATCCCGGTGATTGCCGACAGATCCGGCACCGACCAGTCCCGCTGCGGCGCTTCGTGGATAGCGCGCAGGACCAGATCCATCCGCGACAGCATGTTCCGGCTTGGGGTTCCGTCAGCGCTGTCCCGCTTCTGATGCCGGAAGCGGTCAACCTGCAAAGACAGCACCTCGACCAGACGGCGGACGATGCTCTTGGAATAGGTCGACGGAGGATCGCGTTCGGTTTCGGCCCGCAAAGCCTTGATCACCGGCATGGCCTCGGCCCAGAAATCGGTGCTGCCGGCAGGGATCATCAGGAAGGGCTGGCCGATTTCCAATGTCGGCGCGATGGCTGCGGGCATCCGCCCGATCAGCAACTGCGCCTGATCCTTCCCGACACCGGGCGCCGCGGCGAACCGGCCGACAAAGGACGGCCAGTCGCTGACAGTGCCACCCTTCCCCGCCCGATCAGGCCCCGCGCCATGCAGCCGGTGAGGCCGGCCCCGCAGCAGGTTCAGAATGGCGGGGGCGGCAACCTCGATCCGGCCCACCTCCTGCATCTGAAAGACGATCCGGCCCTGCAACAGGACGTAAAGAAACACATCGTCGGTTTCCTCGACACAAAGCGACCACCGTCCACGCGGCGCGACGACTTTCAGAAACCCCTGATGAGGGATCGAGAATTTGGCGCCATGAAACTCTGTTTTCGTGTCCGGCATATCCGCAACAACTACGTCCCGCATGCCCCAGTCGCTCAGGCTTCCGCAGCCGGCTGAACCTGGGCATATTTCCCACCATAGAACAGCAACGGAGATTGTGTCACGCCACCCGTGACGACCCGCAAGACCTGTCCCACGATCAGGGCATGATCCCCCATCCGGGTGACGGCGTATTGCTGGCAGCAAAATGACACCAGCGCACCCGGAATGATACCGATCCCGTCCTCGTCCTGCTGCAACACCTGATCCGGCAGATCGCAGCCTGCGCGTCCGGCATAGTGCTCCGACAGGTGCCGGTGATCCTCGCCCAGCACATTGATGGCGAAGCGGCGCGCATCGCAGGCATCGGCGAAAGAGCGGGAATTGTTCCGAATAGCCCAGGACACAAGCGGCGGATCGAGAGACAGCGAACAGAAGGAATTGACCGTCATGCCAAGCTGTTCGCCATCCGCTTTCGGGAAAGTGACGACCGTGACACCGGTTGCGAAAAGCCCGAAGGCTTTCCGCAGTTCCGAAGGCGCGAGGTCGGGTTTCTGCGTGAGTTGCAACATCGCACCCGCCGCCTACATGGCCTCGGGGGCAGGATGGCCAAAGGCCAAGGCGCCCCAGTTGCGCCATGTGCGGTCGTAATCCAGCACGTAATGGGTCCGCAGCATCGAGATATCGCGGTAGATCCGTTCCAGCGTGCTGCCATTGCGCGCGCCGCTGCTGCCCGATGACAGAAAGACGATCTGGATGGATTGGAAACTCAGATCGACGACCTGCTGCACGTCGATCCCCGCGCGCCGAATATCGACCTCGGGGAAACCATCGGGATCGTCCACGGCTGCCGCCCGGTCGATCTGTTGTTGCGAGACGCGATAGAGCAGCGCCTCGGCCGCATCGACCAGCGAGGTCGCCTCGGCCATGCGGCGGTGGATCTTCTCCGAAGCATGGAATTCGGTGAAAGGCGGGAAGGGCTGCCTTCTGCTGCGGGCGTAGTCGTCCAGAAAATCCAGCGCCGCACGGGCCAGACCCACGGCAACGCAGGCAAGTTCCAGAAAGAAGACCGGCCCGTCAGGCGTGCGGTAGAAGGGGTTCGACACGGTGCCATAGCCCGGCACATTGCTGCGCCGCGCCAGATCGTCCAGCGCCAGAACGCGATGGCCGGGCACGAACAGATCGCTTGCCGTCACCCTGACCGACCCGGTTCCTCGCAGGCCAAGCGTGAACCAGTTATCCGTCTGGCCAAGATCCTCGGCGCGCATGGCGACCATATGGGCGCGCGGCGGCGCGCCCGGCTCGAGCAGCAGGCAAACCGCGCCTAGCCAGTTCGAGATCTGAACCCCCGAGGCGTAATCCCAGTTGCCATCGACCTTATATCCGCCCTCGACCGCAGTGATGGTGCCGGTCGGCTGATAGATCAGCGGCCAGCGCAAGTCGCCGCTGTCGCCATACATTTCGATCTGCGCGGCTTCCGACAGGAAAGTGGCAAAGAAATTATGCGCGGCATTGAAACACAGAACCCAGCCCGCCGAGCCGTCGCCACGCGCGATTTCGATCATCGCCGCGACAAAGGTGTTCAGGTCGAATTCATAGCCGCCGAACCGGCGCGGCTGAAGGATCCGATAGAAGCCGGCCTGCTGGAATTTCTGGTTCATCTCATCCGAGATTCTGCGCGAGTTCTCCATCCCGGCGCTGGCCTCGCGCAGAACGGGCACCATGTCCCTTGCGCGCTGCACGATTTCCGCCGCCGTCAATGTCGGCTCCGGAACGGGAATGGGATTGCGGCCTACGGCAGTGGCGGTTCGGGCCGGATTCGAATGCATCAGCAGCTCCTTCAAATGCGTCATGTCGCGATGGTAGCCAAGGCCTGAAACCAGCAACATTGCCGCGAATCTGAATCCGTCGCCGAAACGTGCCGCTGCGGTGGTTCTTGCGTGACGGGGCTCTGTTGCACAAATCCTGTCAGGGATTCATGTTGTGAATCCAGCATGATAGCTGGGGTGGATGAGTAGACCGAGCACTCCGCCCTGCCGAACACTGAACTGGCCCGCGTATGACAAGGCGCTCAAGCGTCGCGGATCTCTGACGGTGTGGTTCGACCCTGACATGGCTTGGGCGGCGGAGCCCGCTGGCAAGCGTGGGCGACAGCCCGTCTGCAGCGATGCTGCCGTCCAAACCTGCCTGACGATGAAACTCCTGTTCGGCATGGCGCTCAGGCAGACGACAGAGTTCGTTGAGAGGCTGTTGCGGTTCGTTGGCCTGGACTGGGATGTGCCTGACTTCAGCACCCTGAGCCGTCGTCAGAAGACCCTTGCCGTGAACATCCCGCATCGGGAGTCGCAGGGTCCGTTGCACCTCTTGATCGACGGCTCCGGTATCAAGGTCGAGGGAGAAGGCGGGTGGAACGCCCGCAAGCATGGGGACCAAGACGTCCCGTCTGCCGCAAGATCCACATCGGGATCAATGAGGAAGCATTGGAGGTTCGGTCAGTCGAGGTCAGGGGATAACTCTGTCAGGGGATGGGGGCAGTCTAATCGTAAGCTGATTTGTGCAACAGAGTCGCGTCGATCTCTACGACGAAATGGAGTTCGTCGCGCCCGAGGTGGGCGAGGGGTGGAAGGCCCGCGGCATCGAGGACGATGCCAAGGAAAAGCCGCGGGCCGATCACGGCGGCGCCCCTCTCCACCACCTCGATCCGCGCCGCCGCCAAGGCGATGAACGAGGAACTGGCCCGGTCCGGGCTTGCCGGCAAGGTCTCGGGTCGCCTCGTAGCCGGGTTGGTCAACTCGGCGGGGATCCCCATTCAGGGCCGCCAGCACGGCGCCGGGATCGAGGTGAACCCTGCTGCGCCGGATGGGGTGCTGGGTGTGTCGCGGCACGAGATCGTCCACGCCCTGCGCGACGCCTCGCTCTGGGGCCAGCCTCACGGACCGTTCACGCCTGAGGAATGGAAGGAGCTGGTCGCCAATGCGCGGGCCGACAAGGCGGTGATGGCCCTCATCAACCGCGACTATGCCGATCTGGACGCGGCGGGTCGGATCGAGGAGGCCGTGGCCGAGAAATACCGCCTTCGGGCACAGGGCGAACCCGTGACGCCGGGACCGGCCGATGGCGCCATCGCGCGGGTGTTCCAGAACATCAGGGACTTTCTGACCGCGGTCGCCACGGCATTCCGGGGCGCGGGCGAACCAGCCGCCGCCGATGTATTTCAGCGCATTGCCTCGGGCGAGATCGGACGGCGAAGCGGCCGGAAGCAGATGGCCGCGACCTCAATGAGGAAATACCCCGCCGCGAAGGATCTATCGTCCGTAGCCCGGATGGTCCCTCCCAACGCGCGAAACGACGGCGGGGCAGAGACGAAGATACTCTGGAAGCAGGACGTTTTCAATGGCGGCGCCGAGTCTCGCAATGCCGCGTCCGGCATGGCCTCGCCTGCCGATGTCGACACCGATGCGTTCCGCAGCTGGTTCGGCGCCAGCGCGGTGGTGGACAAGGACGGCAATCCGCTGGTCGTGTATCACGCAACAAATGCGGATTTCCCGGCCTTCTCGCCCAAGAAGGGCGGCAGCAACACCCGAGATGTCGGCGGCAGCCCGGAATCGGTGAAAGCCTCGAAACTCGGCATCTGGACCAACGATCGCGATGTTGCGCGCGACATCGGCGCCTCCATCACGATGCCGCTTTACCTGTCGATACAGAACCCGGCTTCGGTCCGGCTGGGCGACCTGCTGGACATGGCAAAAACCATGTCCGCGCGGCAACTCAAGGCCGCCTTCGTGCGCGACGGATATGACGGATTGCGCGTGGCCGACGACGAGTTCGGCGGCTGGTCCTGGGTGGCGTTCGAGCCGACGCAGGTGAAGTCCATCGCAAATCGCGGCACCTGGAACCCCGACGATCCCCGGATCATGGAATCCCGCATGCCCTCCGGTCCCGCGCCGCGCGACAATGCCGGGCGGTTCCGCCGCGCCACGTCATGGGTGCGCGACCTGCCGCTCCGGTCGAAGGTGGTGCAGAACTTCGACCGCAAGACCTTCTTCTCGGACCTGATGACCGATGCCATGGGCGGGGCAGGGGGTGGGATCAACCTGCTGTCGCTGGTGCCGCTGCGGCCGCTGCTGGACGAGGTGGGCCGCACCATCCATTCCGCCCGCGGATTCCTGCGCGCGAAAGAGGAAATGGACGCGGTGCGCAACGACTGGCAGGCCCGCACCGACAAGACGGCTCAGGCATGGATCAAGCTGAACCGCAACGGCAAGGCCGAGAATGCCGCGCCCATGGACCTGATGCACCGCTCGACGCTTGCGGGCCATGATCCGTCCAAGCCGATCGACGAAGAACCCTACAAACTGGCGCGCAGCCGCCTGCGGCAATATGGCCCGGAATCGCCCATGGGCATCTGGGCGCGCAGGACGCTTGAGGACGAGGCGCAGGCGCGCGACACGCATGCCCAGCTTCAGACCGAGTTCGAGGCGCTGCCGCCGGCGTATCGCGACATGTTCCGGGCGGTGGCGGCCGAATACGATGCCATGGCGACCGAGTTCGAGGCCGCTGTGGTCGAGAACATGCGCAAGGCCGGCGCCGCCACGATCCGCCGGGCCGAGCGGGAACACCGTGCCGAGTTGCGCCGCATCGGGGACGAAGGGCTGACCGGCAAGGACCGATCCGCGGCGATCAAGGAGGCGGACGGGAAATTGGCACTGGCAAAGGCGCGCGGCGGTTGGGCCCTGTGGTCGCGCATCAACGGCCTGCGGGCCGAGTTCGAGAGCAACCGGCTCAAGGGCGTCTATTTCCCGCTGTCCCGGCACGGCAACTATTTCGTGATCGCGCGCGATGGCACCGGCAAGGTCGTGTCGTTCTCCAAGGCTGAAAGCCGGGCAGAGCAGCGGCGCATCGCACGGGCGCTGGAAAGCGATGGCCTCGCAGTCGAGACGGGCGTGATGAGCGACCGCGACGCGCTGCGCAGCCAGGTCGCCCCCACTTTCGTCGCCGATGTCATCTCGCTTCTCGGGGACACGCCGGGCGTGGACCACCGGGTCATGGATGCGGTCTGGCAACGCTGGCTCGAAACCCTGCCGGACCAGTCGATCCGCACCAGCCGTATCCACCGCAAGGGGCGCGCCGGCTATGACCGCGATGCGCTGCGGTCGTTCACCAACCACATGTTCCATGGCGCGCACCAGCTCGCGCGCCTGAAGCACGGCATCGACCTTCAGGAATCCGTGGCCGAGGCGGAAGCCGAAGCGGCCAAGGCATCCGACCCCGAGCGCGCCGGTCTGGTCGTGAACGAGCTGTCGCGCCGGCTCGACTTCATCATGCAGCCGACCAATGCACCGATCACGGCGCGACTCTCGTCGCTGGCCTTCATCTGGTATCTTGGGGCAACGCCGGCATCCGCGGTGGCGAACATCTCGCAAACCACGGTCGTCGGCCCGGCGGTGATGGGCGCCCGGTTCACCAAGCAGGGCGTGACCGGCGCGGCGACCGAACTTGCCAAGGCCATGCGCGACGTGACGGGGCGAATCCTGCGGGACTTTGACGGCCCGAACGGCGTTCTGGCATCGAAGCGCCTGACCGACGAGGAAAAGGACGCGCTGCGCGAGGCGGTGCGGCGCGGCACCATCGACAAGACCCAGGCGCACGATCTGGCATCGGTGGCCGAAACCGGCATCGAATACAACGGCCGATGGGAATCGGTGATGCGAGTCATCGGCGGCATGTTCCACAAGGCCGAGGTGCTGAACCGCACCGCGACCTTCCTTGCGGACTATCGCATGGCCCGCAAGGATGGGCTTGTCCCCGATACGGCGGTCCAGGCCGCGGCCGACCTGACGTGGAAAACCCACTTCGACTACCAGAACACCAGTCGTCCGCGCGTGATGCAGGGCGATTGGGCCAAGGTGTTCCTGACCTTCCGGCAGTTCACGGTGAACATGCTGTTCCGCATGGCGCGTGATCTGCACCAGTCCTTTGCGGGCGAAAGCCCCGCGGCGCGGAAGCCCCGCGGCGCGGAAGGAGACCCGCACGCAGTTCACGGCCCTTACCCTGTCGATGATGGCTCATGCCGGAATCAAGGGGGTCTGGGGCTACGGGATCATCACCACGCTTCTCGGACTGTTCTTCGAGGGCGGGGATGATGATGTCGATCGCTACCTTCAGGACATGCTTCTGGTCGAGGGCGATGGGGCGGGCGCTGCGGCGTGGAACTATGGCATGGGCATGGTCCTGAACGGCATCCCCGGTCATGTCGCTGGCGTCGACCTGACAAAACCGGATCGGGATGCCCAACCTGTGGTTCCAGGACCATGACCGCGAGGCCGAAAGCGGCGAAGCGTGGGCGTCCCGGGTCGCGACCGAGGCGCTTGGGCCCGTCTATGGCATCTTCGAGGGCGCCGCCCGCGGGGCATGGACGGCGATCTATGACGGCAACCCGTGGCGCGGTCTGGAAGCGGCCAGCCCGAAGGCCATTCGCGACCTGATGCGCTCGGGCCGCTATGCCGCCGAGGGCGTGACGACGCGCAACGGGGATCCGATCAACGAGGACACGTCATGGGCCGATGTGGTGCGGCAGGCCATCGGGTTCACCCCGGCTGCGGTCGCGGAACGCTTTGACGCGAACAGCCGCATGATGAACCGGCAGAACCGGATCGTCGATCAGCGCAGCGGCATCATGCGGCGCGTCGGCGACCGGATCATGGCGGGCGAGGCGATCCCGGCTGACCTTCTGGACGAAATGCGCGCCTTCAACCGGGAATACCCGATGTATCCCATCACCTCGGACAGCATCCGTCAGTCCGTGCGGTCCCGCCAGAACGCCAGCCAGCGCAACGAATTCGGTATCGCCCTGAATCCGCGTCTCAACGACCTGCTGCGGGGCGAGGAAGCGCCGCTGGTCTATGGGGCCTGACCAGTGACGGACTGGATCGGGCCGCGTTGACGTGTTGGGGTGCGGCGGACGCAGGACGCGCAGACCTCCATGAGTTCGGTGCGTGATGACCATTTCCTCGTTCCTCCTGCCGAATTCAGCGCCGGCGGCGCTGCAGTTCACCGCCTCCGGCGAAACCGATGTCCGGATCGGCAACCCTTCGCAAGCAACGGCCGAAATCGTGTCGTGGACCTGCACGACGAGCGACACGCCGCCATCCGTCAGCCCGCAGTTCTGGAACAAGATCCCGCCCCTGGGCGGTGAAGCGATCCAGATGCAGAGCGGCGAGCGCCTGTGGCTCGCCGGCTCGCGGCCGTCTGCGGTGTATGCCACCCTGGAGGTGTGACGTGGCGCGCCTCGGCCCCGGCAGGTTCCGGGGCGGGCGTTTCCGCTTCACCGGCGGCGGGGTCGTTCCCCTCCCGGCGCAATCCGCGCTCTATATCGACGCGGCCGATGCGCCTCTGGGGGTCAACACGGGCCTGACCGCGCGGGGGTCGTGGGCCTGTGTATTCGCGAAAGTCTCGGGAACCACCGGCGCCGCCGACAACGTGATGGAAGCGGACGGGCTGGACCTCAATGGTTACGGCCTGAGGTGGAACGGCAGCGTCGGCCCCTATACCAAATTCACGATCCTGGCCGATGTGACCCGCGGCGCCGATCCTCTGTCCGGGGCCGGCAATTACTGCGCCCTGAACCAGAATGGCGCAACCGGCGTGCGCTTCTGGCTGCGCTACACCGCAGCCAACTGGCAGATTGTCGGCCCGAACGGGGTCACGATCAATATGGCTGCCATCGGCGCATACGGTGACAGGCAGGTCGTGGGCGGCGAACTGGACATCACCGCTGGCACCTTGACGGCTATCGAGGCGGATGGCGAAACCCAGACCGTTGCCATTTCGACATCGGCCTTTCCCGTCACCCGGATCGACATCGCCCAGAACTGCATCGGCAAGATCCACAGGCTGGCGGTGCTCGCGTCATGAGCCTGCAATCGCTCTGGACCGGCATGACCGGCATTGCCCTGCCGGTCTATCCTGCCGGTCATCAGATGCCGATTGTCGACGGCCAAAGCCTTGCCCTGGGCGTTAACGGTTCGGTGGACGAACGCAAGGTCGCGTCCTACCAGCGCCGCGCCGGGGTCAAGATGCTGGCGGGGCTGGTCAGGTCCGATGCTGCGCCAGCCTATCTGCACGGCCCGGCGACCCTGACCTATGGCGCCGCCGCCGCCACCGGCATCGTCGCCGCCAGCCCTGCCGCCAATATCCCGGTCTGCCATTCGTTCGCGGCGGCGGTCGATGCATGGCGCCGCGCCCTCGGGGCACCGCTGCGCCGGATGCTGATCGGCTTCAACGGGATCGCAGGCCAGTCTGTCGTGGAATTTGACGACGACAGCCCGACCCCCGGCGGGGCGCTGGGAACCCTGATCCGCGACAACCACGCCCGATGGCTGACCGAGGCGCGGACGCTGGACGGCACCGCCACGCCCCTGTGCTATGCCCTGCTGCAAGGCGAGGCGGACGTGACGATGACGCGCGAGCAATACCTTGCCGCCGCGACCGAGAGCATCGGCGATGCGCTGGACGACATTCAGGCTGCGACCGGCACCCGCCCGCCCGTCCTCGTCTGGCAGACCGGCGGATACCTCGACAGCACCGGCAAAGCCTATGGCCCGCCGCTGGCGCAGCTTGACCTTGTGGCGGCGCTGGACGGCGTGTTCGCCGGGCCGCTCTATCCCTCGATCCTGATGGACACGGTGCATCCTACCCTCGCCTCGCAGCGCCTCTGGGCCGAGATCGGGGCTTATGTCTGGGTCCGTCGCGAGCAGTGCGTCAACGTCAACCTGCTGCCGGGCGCGCCATCGGTCGTCGGCAACCAGATCACCATCCCCTTTAGCACCGAGGCCGGCGCCGCGCTGGTGTTCGACGGGGCATCCCCCTATCCGACCTATGGCGGGCTGACCGACCATGGCTGCGAGGTGTCAGGCACCACCATCACCGCTGTCGACCTGATCGGCAACGCGGTCAGGGAACTGCTTCGCCTCCTGGGATGGCATGAGCGCGCGAACAATGCCGAGTTGCGCGCCTGGTTGAAATCCGATGGGCATGCCCTCGGGGATCCCGCCGTCTACCCGTGGTGCGGTGACGCAGTGGAAACCGCCATCCGGCTCGCCTTGCCGAACGAGCCGCTGCCGGGCGCCCTGGGCAAGAACCCGTATTGGGCGCTGAACTGGCGCGGCTTCGGCGTGCCCTGTGATCCGCTGGTCGGGGCCATCGTCTCGATCAAGCGTGACGGCGGCGGCCATGTCGGTTTCGCCGTCGCCCAGGACGCGACCCGCATCTATGTCCTGGGCGGGAACCAGAGCAACACCGTCTCCGTGGCCCCCGTCGAAAAGACCAGGTTCGAGACGGAGTCGTGGCGCTGGCCCTCCACGTTCGGCCCCGGTTCGCCTCTGCCGTTCCGCAGTAGCCCCGCCGCCGCCATCAGCGATTTTGCGTGACCCCCCAGACAAGGGAGATACCGATGTTCAACGACCTCTGGACCCTGACCGAGCCGCATATCGTGGAAACCTGCGTTGCGGTGATCCTCGCCATCTTCGGCTATCTCGCGACGCTGCTGCGGCAGAAGTGGGGGATCGACATCACCCTCGCCAACCGCGAGATCCTTGACCAGGCGCTCCATCGCATCCTTCAGGGCGCCTTCGACCGCAACCTGTCGAAAGATGCCATCATCGACATCGCGCTGTCTTACCTGCGCGCCACCATTCCGGGCACGCTCCGCAAGCTGGGCGCGACGGATGCAACGCTGAGGGACCGCATCGCGACCGAGATCGCGACGCGCCTCGGCCCCGCCTCCCGATGATCCGGCGCCACGCCGCATGGCACGCCCAGCGGCTCCCCCGCGTGGACCACGGTCCCGCGGGGTTCCTGTTTCGCCCGCACCGGGCGCAGCGGGATCACATCGGCCGATTCCGCGCCGGTGACAAACCGGGCCCATGCCTCCATGACGGGGCGGCGCAGGTCGAGCAGATCGGAGCGGGCATAGGTCCGCTCCACCTTGTTCCCGACCACATGGCCCAGGATCGTTTCGGAGATGTCGCGGTCGCAGGCCCGGTTGTCCTGCGCCCATGTGCGGAAGCTGGTTCGAAAGCCATGCGGCAGGCCGGCCTCGTTCAGCCCACGGAGTGACTTTTCGACCGCCGCGCTGGTGATCGGCCGCCCGGTATTGCCAGGCAGCAGCAGGCTATCGACCGTGAGCGGCCGGAGTTCGTCCACGATGCGCATGGCCTCGGTCGAGAGCGGCACGCGGAAATCCGTCACATGACCGTCTCGCCCCTTGATCCGATCCTCGGGCACGGTCCAGACATTGCCGTCGATCTCGCTGGCCCGGATGCCCGTCACGGCATCCATCCGCACCGAGGTCAGGATCAGGAGGCGCAGCACCTGCCCCGCGATGGTGTGCGGCAGGCGGGCATAGAGCGCCGGAATATCCTGCCATGGTGTCGCCAGGATGTGCTTCGGCTTGTGCCGCACTTCACCCGGCATCCGCTCCGCCGCGTCGGCATGGAAGGGGTCAGACTGGTAGCCCATGAGGCGGCTTTCGCGCAGCGTGATGCGGATCCGGTTCATGCACTTGATCGCGGTGGGGTGCTTTTTCGACCGGATCGGCGCCAGCGCGGTCTTGATCTGGTGTTGCCGCAGCTCGGACAGCCGCACATGGCCGATCTTCGGCAGGACATGCAGCGTCACGGGCGACATCCAGTGCCCGCGCGTCCCGTCGCCGCGCAGCCGGGCCCTGAAGCTGTCGAACACGATCTTCGTCGCCTCGGCAAAGGTCGGGTCATCGCGGTCCCGATTTGCGATTTCCTCGGCGCGCTGTGCGTCCCGCGTGGCGATCGGGTCACGCCCCGCCGCCAGTTCCGCCGCCCATCTGTCACGCGCCGCCCGCGCCTCGGCCAATCCGACCGCTGGCCATGCACCAAGGCCCATTTCGCGTCGCTTGCCGAGGTGGGAATACCGGAACACCCACTTGCCGGTTTCCCCGGCCTTGTCGAGCGTCAGCCCCCCACCGTCGAACAGTTTGCCCGGCTCGGCTTTCCTGATCTGGATCGCGGTCAGGATGTTCTTCACCCCAGCCCCCCATCTGGCCCCCCAATCGGATGTCGCGCTGTAACGCGACAGCATGAGACGACCGGAGAAAGGCCGACTCGCGCTTTCCCAACCATTACGAGACGAGTGAGACAACCTGCAACAATATAGAACAAAAGTTGAACGCCAATGCCGGGCATCTGACGCTGGGCCGCTGGGCCGGACCGGAACGGCTGGCCCGCAAGCTGGGCCTGCCGCCGGCGCAGGTGCATGTCGTGGGCAAGGGCACGCAAGCCGACCCGGCGATCATCGCCGGGGCCGAGGCGCTGGGCGCCCGCATCGTCACCAACGACCGCTACCGAGACTGGCAGGAGGCGGACGACACGCTGCGGCTGGAGGGGATCCTCGTGCCGGGCGGTGTGGCTGGCGGCGCGGTGCGGCTACGCTTTCCCCGCGCCGCGTAGGGTGGCGGATTGCGACGGCGGGTGTAGTCGCTGTCAGCACCGACTGGCGGGCAGGGCGAACTGCCTTGACCGCTCTCGCGAACCGGCAGCCTGCGGCCGGGGATTCTTGTGCCGGGCTGTGTGGCCGGGCGGCGCAGTGCGCCTGCCGTTTCCCCGCGCCGCATAGGTCCGGCGGGTTGCGACGGCGGGTGGAATCGCTGCCGATCCATGCCATGCTGCCGGAAAGGAGGACCGCCATGACCGCGATCACAGCCAGTTTCCCCGGACAGACCGTCATCACCACGTTCGAGACGACCCCGGCCCATGCCCATGACCTGATGGACCACCTGCGCTCTGCCTATGACGAGGTGATCCGCCTTCAGCCCGGCTTTGTCAGCGCCGCGCTGCACATGAACGACGCGATGACGCGGGTCTGCAACTATTCGCAATGGGCCCGGCGCGAGGATTATCAGGCCATGCTGCGCACTGCCGAAATGCGCGCCCGCAACCGGGTCATCGGCACGCTTTGCAAGGGGTTCGAACCGGTGATGTACGAGGTGACGGGGGTGGTCGGAACCTGAGGTGCGCCGGCGGAAATCGCCGCCACGCCACTGACATCCCCCGCCGAAACGGCAGTCATCCGCCGAGGCAATCCTGCAGGGCCGCCGCGATCCCCTCGATGATCGCGGGATACAGATCCGGTCCCGGCGGCAGGGTCTGGCCGTCCGGGTCGGCGGCGGCGGTGCGCAGGGCGGTGCCTTCGCTGACCAGCGCGATCACGGCCGGCGGGGTCTGCGGGTCGGTCAGCAGGCAGACGATCCCCCCCTCGGCGATCTGCCCGCGCAGGTCGGCGACATGCGCCGGGCCGGGGGTGGCGGCGTCGGCCAGCGTCACCGCCCCGGCGGCGGGCAGGGCGAAGGCGTTCTCGAAATACTGATAGCCGTCATGCGGGACAAGATAGGCCCGCCCCGCCAGCGGCGCCAGTTCAACGGCCAGCCGGTCGCGCAGGGCGACGAAGTCAGCGGCGGCCGCAGCGGCATTGGCGCGATAGACCGCCGCATTGCCGGCATCGACGGCGGCAAGGGTCTCGGCAATCGTGCCGACCCAGATCGCGGCAACGGCGGGGTCAAGCCAGCCATGCGGGTCGATTGCCATTGAGTCGTGGCCAGCGTCCCCGTGGTCATGATCGTGATCGGCAAAATCGGCGTCGTCGCGCAGGTCGAGCGCGCTCCAGCCGTCGGTGCTTAGCAGCGCCACCTTCATCGCGGTGGGGGCCAGCGTGTCGATCGGCCCGGCCAGCATTGGCACCAGCGCCTCGCCGGTCCAGATCACCACATCCGCCTCGGCCAGCGCGCCGGCGTCCGAGGGGCGCAGCGCCGCGTCATGGGGCGAGGTGCCGGGCGGAATCAGCGCCAGCGGCTGGCCAAGATCGCCCATAACCCGCGCCACCAGCGACTGGATCGGCGCGGTATCGGTCACCACCTGCGGCACCTCGGCCAGGGCGGCGGCGGGGATCAGGGCCAGGGCGGCCAGCAGCGGCAGGCGCATTCCGCGCTCCTCTTGTTGCGGGGTCGGAGGCGGCCTATAGTGGGTATGTTATAACATAACAAGCCCTGAACCCGATGACCGACTTTGCCTTTGCCCGGCACGACCACGCCGCCTGCATCCACGAGGCGACCGCGGCTGCCGAAACCGCCTGCCGCAGCAGTGGCGCGCAACTCACGCCGGTCCGGCGGCGGGTGCTGGAGCTGCTGCTGGAATCGCATCGGGCGATGGGGGCCTATGACGTGCTGGCGCGGCTTGACGCCGAAGGTCTGGGCTCTCAGCCGCCGGTCGCCTATCGCGCGCTCGGGTTCCTTGTCGATCAGGGTCTTGCCCACCGGATCGAGCGGCTGAACGCCTTTGTCGCCTGTTCGCATCCCGGCGCCAGCCACGACCCGGCCTTCATGATCTGCCGCTCGTGCCGCAAGGTCGCCGAATCGCTGTCGCCGGCGCCGCTCGAGGGAGAGGCGGCGGCGAGCGGCTTTCGCATCGAACGCACCATGGTCGAGGCCGAGGGCCTGTGCCCGCTGTGTCAGGCCGCGTCATGAGCCTTGTCACCGTCGAACATGCCGATGTCCTGCGCGGGCGGCAGCGCATCCTGCACGATGTCAGCCTGAAGATCGACAAGGGCGAGATCGTTACCGTGGTCGGCCCCAACGGATCGGGCAAGTCGACGCTGCTCAAGCTGCTGATCGGGGAAATCCGGCCGGCGACCGGCCGTGTGACGCGGCAGCCGGGCTTGCGCATCGGCTATGTGCCGCAGGCCTTGCGGCTGGATCCGACATTGCCGATGACGGTGCGGCGCTTTCTGGGCCTGCCGCGCGCCGTGGGCCGGACCGAGGCCGAGGCCGCGCTTGACCTTGCCGGCGCCGGCCACATCGCCGACCGGCAGATGTCCGACCTGTCGGGCGGGCAATTCCAGCGCGTGTTGCTGGCCCGCGCCGCGCTGGGCAGGCCGGACCTCTTGCTGCTGGACGAGCCGACGCAGGGGCTGGACCAGCCCGGATCCGCCGCCTTCTATCGCCGGATCGAGGAGTTGCGCCGTGCCACCGGCTGCGCCGTCCTCATGGTCAGTCACGAATTGCATGTGGTGATGAGCGCCTCTGACCGGGTGATCTGCCTGAACGGTCATGTCTGCTGCGAAGGCACGCCGGCGCATGTCTCGGCCGCGCCGGCCTATCGAGAGCTTTTCGGCACCGGGACCGGCGGGGCCCTGGCGCTTTACCGCCACGACCATGACCACCACGACCATCCCGATCACGACCACCACCACGGAAGCCATTGAATGCTGGACGATTTCCTGATCCGCGCCGCGCTGGCCGGGGTTGGCGTGGCGGTGGCGGCGGGGTTGCCCGGCGTGTTCGTGGTCTGGCGGAGGATGGCCTATTTCGGCGATGCGACCTCGCACGCGGCGATTCTGGGCGTGGCGCTGGCGCTGGCGCTGTCGCTGCCGGTGGCGGGCGGAGTGGCGGCGGTGGCGGTGGCGGCGGCGCTGGCGGTCCATGCCCTGTCGGACCGGCGGGCGGCGGGCGACACGATCCTGGGCGTCATCGCCCATGGCGCGCTTGCCCTGGGC
The DNA here is from genome assembly GCA_964540965.1 of uncultured Rubellimicrobium sp. Lineage (GTDB taxonomy): Bacteria > Pseudomonadota > Alphaproteobacteria > Rhodobacterales > Rhodobacteraceae > JADYZU01. Next base: position 15,959 of record CAZIOT010000027.1, read on the forward strand.
CTGGTCGCGGTGGCGCTGGCGCCGGGCGGGCGGGCCAATCTCGAGGCCTGGCTGTTCGGCGATGTGCTGGCGGTGTCGAAATCCGACCTTGCCCTGATCTGGGGCGGCGCCGTCGCGATCCTTGCCGTCATGGTCTGGCGCTGGTCGCGGCTGCTGACTGCGACAGTCAGCCCGGAACTTGCCCATGCCGCCGGCATCAACCCGCGGCGCGAGGAGCTGGTGCTGGTGCTGGTCATCGCGCTTCTGGTGGCGCTGGGCATCAGGGTGGTCGGCGCGCTGCTGGTCACCGCGCTTCTCATCATCCCGGCGGCGGCGGCACGGCCGCTGGCGCGGACGCCGGAACAGATGGCGGTGGCAGCGGTCCTTGTCGGCGTCGGTTCGGCGCTGGCCGGCCTGTGGTTCGCCTTCCGGCTGGACACGCCGGTGGGGCCCAGCGTGGTCTGCGTCGCGGTCGCGGCCTTTGCCCTCAGCCGGACCCTCGCCGCCGTGCGCGGCTAAAGCCCGAGGCGGCCGTATTCGATGGCCGGGCAGCGATCCATCACCACGCGCATCCCGGCCGCTTCGGCGCGGGCGGCGGCCTCGGGCGCGATGACGCCCAGTTGCAGCCACAGGCTGCGGGGCAGGGGGGTCATGGCCAGAACCTCGTCCACCAGTGCCGGCACCGCATCGGACGACCGGAACACGTCGATCATGTCGACGGCAAAGGGAATCGCGGCGACGTCGGCATAGACCGTCTCCCCCAGCAGCACCTTGCCGGCCAGCCCCGGATTGACCGGCACGATGCGGTGGCCGCGCGCCTGCAGGAACCGCGCCACTCCATAGGACGGCCGCGCGACATTGGCCGAAATGCCGACCACGGCGATGGTGCGCGATTCGGTCAGGATGGCGCGGATCAGGTCATCGGACTGCATGAAAGGCCTTTCGGGACAGAAAAAAGCGCCCGGGGAATGCCCGGGCGCGTGAGTGCGGAACGAGGGACAGTGATGCCGAAGCAACGGGGTTCCGGGTCCGCTGCTTCCGCTTATACAACTGGGGGCGGATGGAAACGGTTCCAAGACGCCTCAGAAAAATGTGATCGGCGGACGGGCCGGCGCCGCTTGCCTGTGGCCCGGGCGCGACGGCTTTCATCCGCGGCAGGCATATAGCGCCACGGCCGCCGCGTTCGAGACATTGAGCGAGCCGAAACCGGATGCAAAGGGGATGCGCACCAGCAGGTCGCAGGTGGCCCGCGTCTTGTCGCGCAGCCCCGGTCCTTCGGCGCCAAGGACCAGCGCGATGGGCCGACCGGTCAGCCCGGCGACGGCGGCGCCGATCTCGGCCTCGGCCTCGCCGGCAAGACCGACCAGCAGATAGCCCATGGCGCGCAGCGCCTCCATCGTCTCGGCCAGATTGCGCACGCGGATATAGGGTTGCCGTTCCAGCGCGCCCGAGGCGGTCTTGGCCAGCGCCCCGGTTTCCGGTGCGGCATGGCGTTCGACGCCGATCACCGCGCGGGCGCCAAAGACCTCGGCCGACCGCAGGATGGCGCCGACGTTGTGCGGATCGGTCACCCGGTCAAGCAGCACCAGCCGCGGCGGCATCGGCCCTTCGCCCAGCGCCACATCCTCGACCCGGCCCCAGTTCAGCGGCCGCACCTCGAGCGCGGCGCCCTGATGCACCGAATCGGGGTCGATCGGCGCGGAAAAGCGGCGCGGATCGGCGATTTCCGGCGTCATCCCCGAGGCGGCGATGTCGGGGGCAAGCTTGTCGAGCGCGTTCTGCGTCACGATCAGCCGCAACCTTTCGCGCCGCGGGTTCAGCAGGGCATCGCGCACCGCATGCAGGCCGAACAGCCACAGGGTTTCCGCGGCCGAGGCGCGGCGCGCCTGTTCCTTTTCGATGACCCATTTCGGCTTTTTCATCGCGCCCTCCGGTTTCGATCCAGATGCGCCGGGGCGGGCGGCATGGCAAGGGGGCACAGGATGCGCGCGGCCGCCCCCACCCCTTGCCAACGTCCCCGCCCCGCGGGTTTTTCCTGTTGACGCCCCCTGCCGCCAAAGCTATCCCCCGCCGCCAGAGGGCGACGAGCTGCAAGGTGCGGCAGCGGACTGTAACTCCGCCGGGGAGACCCACGCCTGGTTCGATTCCAGGGTCGCCCACCATCCTCATGGGCTGCATTGCCGCTTTCCCCCTGCTCTGATGGGGCTTAGGGTTTGCGTCATGGACGGGCAGGCGGCTGGCTTCAACATCATGATCGTCGGGCAGGCCGGCCGGCTTGGGGCCGAGGCGCTGCTTTTTGCCGCCTCGCTGGCCGAAAATGCGCCGGCGCTGATGTCGCGGCTGGTCATTGCCGAACCGCAGCCCGGCCCGCTCTGGCCCGAGGATCCGCGCATCGGCGCGCCGTTCCGCGACGCGCTTACCGCGCTGGGCGCCCGCATCGTGCCGTTCGAATCGCGGCATTTCGGCGCCGCCTATCCCTATGGCAACAAGATCGAGGGGTTGGCGGCCCTGCCTGTGGGCGAGCCGTTCCTGTTCTTTGACACCGATACGCTGGTGCTGGGCGATCTTGCCGCCGTGCCGTTCGATTTCAGCCGCCCCACGGCGTCGATGCGGCGCGAGGGCACCTGGCCGGTCGAGGAGAATTACTGGCCCGGCTATGGTGCCACCTGGAAGGCGCTTTACGACCGCTTCGGGCTTGATTTCTCGACCTCGCTCGACCTGACCCAGCCCGACGAGTATTGGGAGCGGTATCTTTACTTCAACGCCGGCTGGTTCCTTGGCCCCGATCCCGCCGTTTTCGGGGCGCGGTTTCTTGATTATGCGCTGTCGATCCGCAACGATCCGCCGCCGGAACTGGTGTTGCAGCCGCTTGATCCGTGGCTCGATCAGGTGGCGCTGCCGCTGGTCATCCATGGCCTGGGCGGCGGGCGGCCGGGGCCTGAACTTGCGGGCCTCGACGGCGGGGTGACCTGCCATTGGCGGCGGCTGCCGCTGCTTTACGCCCGCGAAAGCGATGCGGTGGTGGCGTTGCTGGAACGGATCGCGGCGCCCCCCGAAATCCGCCGCCTGCTGCGCGACTGGGTGCCGGCCAAGCGCATGATCTACAAGGGCGAAGGGGCGCGGGCGCGGGCGTTGTTCGATCGGGCCGCCCTGCCGCGGCAGGAAAGGACGATCCGGCAACGGCTGCGGGCCGCGGGGCTGTGGCTGGGATAGGCGCCGCTAAAGGTCCATCCAGATCGTCACCGGCCCGTCGTTCACCAGCGACACCTTCATGTCGGCGCCGAAGCGGCCGCGCTGCACCGGCACGCCCAGCGCGGCAAGTTCCGCCGTGAATACCTCATACAGCCTGTTGCCCTCGTCCGGGGCGGCGGCGGTGGAAAATCCGGGGCGGTTGCCGCGCAGGTCGGCGGCAAGGGTGAACTGGCTGATGACCAGCACGGCACCGCCGGTATCCAGGACCGAGCGGTTCATCTTGCCCGCCTCGTCCTGGAAAATCCGCAGTTTCGAGATCTTCAGCGCCAACGCCGCCGCCCGGGCCGCGTCGTCGCCCTGCATGGCGCAGACCAGCACCATCAGGCCGGGGCCGATCTTGTCCAGAACCTCGCCATCCACCCGTACCGCGGCCTCGCTGACGCGCTGGACCACGGCCCTCACAATTCGTGGCTCCACGGCGGATTGGCGCCGGCACGGCTGACGGTCACGGCGGCGGCGCGCACGCCCAGCGACAGCGCCTCGCGGATGGCCGCTTCGGACAGGTTGGCGACGGCGGCTCTGGTCAGCAGCCCGGCCCGGTCAAGCGCGGCCAGCACGCCGGCGTTGAACGTGTCGCCGGCGCCGACGGTATCGGCGACGGTGACCCTGGTTGCCGGCACAAAGACCTCGGCCCCGGCGGCAAAGCCGGTGGCACCGCGGGCCCCCTCGGTGACGCAGACCAGTTTCGGCCCCCTGGCCAGCATCGCCCGGGCAAGGTCGGGGATATTCCCCGCGCCCATGATCCAGTGCAGATCCTCGTCCGAGACCTTCACGATGTCCGCCCGCGCGATCATCCGGTCGATCCGGGCGCGATAGGTGGCGGCGTCGGTGACAAAGGAGGGGCGGATGTTCGGGTCGATCATCGTCACCCGTTCCGGCGCCTCGCGCGCCTGCAGCGATTCATAGACCGCGCCGCAGGGTTCCGCGACAAGGCTGATGCCGCCGAAAAACAGCGCATCGGCCACGCCGGGCGGCGGCAGGTCGGCCCCGGTCAGCATCCGCCCGGCGGTGTTTTCGTCATAGAAGGCATAGGTGGCGTGACCGTCCACCAGCTTGACCAGCGCGATGGTCGTCGGCCGGCCCGACCGCGCGGCCAGGCTGAAATCGACATGGCTTTCGGCAAGGGTGCGGGCCAGGATATCGCCCAGCATGTCGGTCGACAGGCCGGTGAACATCGCCGCCGGCGCCCCCAGCCGGCCCAGCGCGATCGCGGTGTTGAACAGCGCGCCACCGGCATAGGGGGCAAATGCCGCCTCGCCCAGGGTGGTGGTGCGCGGCAGCATGTCGATAAGGGCTTCGCCGCAGCAGAGTATCATCCCGTCCTCCCCGAGCGCCCGTTCGCGCTAACTGCCGCCGGATTGCCCGGGAACGGCGGATGCGTCAAGCATGGCCTTGTCGCGGTCGGCGATGGAATAGGTGACTGCGAATCCCGGCCCCAGATGCGCGGCGATCCGGTCGCGCAGGTCGTGCGCGGCGGCGTCGAAACGGCGGAAATCCTCCGCCGACCAGGGAGAGGATCCGGCGGGATCGTTCCAGTCGAGCGCGGTGTCGTGCCATCGGCTCATCCGGTCCAGTTCGGCGCGCAAGGCACCGGGCAGGGGCAGCGCATCGTCCGCCGGGATCGCGGGGAAACGGGCGCGGGCGGCGGCGTTGCACGCCCAAAGGCAGCCGCCGCGCCATTCGAAGAACAGGTCGAAGGCGAAGGTCACTGCGACAGCGAATAGACATAGGCCGCCGCGCCGGCGACGATCAGGCCAAGCACCACGGCGATGGTGATCTTGATCCAGGAATACGGCCGCTCGCCCTGCACCCTGCCGGTCTGGCCGTTGACGACAAAGCGAAAGGTCTTGTCGTTGTATTTGTAGGCGGCCAGCCACACCGGCAGCAGCACATGCTTGAAGGTCACATCGCTGATTCTGGTGTCCTTTGCGCTGATCTGCTGTTCGTCGCCGCCGATGTCGCGGCGGATATCCTGCACGATCACGCGGTCCATGATCTCGCGCGCCTGGACCAGCCCTTCCTCAAGTTCGACCTGATAGCCTTCGGCATTGAAGCCCGACAGGTACTGTGGCTGATAGGTGACCAGCCGCGACAGATCCCACGGTTCAAGCGCGTCGGTATAATGCTTTGGCAACGAGCGCGACGCCAGCACCAGCACGTCGTCGAAGAACCGGGTGACATGGCCGCGCACCGCGCGCCAGCGGGTCTTGCGCACCTGCACCGTCTCGCGCTTGCCGTCGCGCATGACGGTGCGGGTCTCATAGTAGTGATCGCCGCGCTGGCCGCGGTAATCGGTGGCGGTCTGGGCGTCGAAGGTCCAGTAGGGCACATAGATGCCGTTCATCGCCCGGCCCTTGCGGGCATATTCCTGAAGCCCGTTCGGCGCGAACCACAGCCGGCCCAGCCAGTCGGTCATTGCCGCGCGGGCGGTCTTTTCGTCAAGCTGGAAGGGGATCAGTCCCTGCGGCTTGATCTGCCGCTTGGTGCCGGTGTCGGTGACGACCGGCGTGTCGCAGAACGGGCAGGTGGTCGCCTGGGTGGTGTCCGAAACTTCGATCTGCGCGCCGCAGTTCGGGCAGTTGGTGACGCGGTGTTCCTCGTATTCGACACCGCGCGTCAGGCCGCGCACCACCTCGGCATAGTCGATTTCCTCGTGCGCGGCATAGGCATCGACCTCGTCATGCGGGATCGCCTGCACATGGCCGCAATGGCCGCAGGTCACCTCGGTGGTGCCGGGGGCAAAGCGAAGCTGCGCGCCGCAGTTTTCGCAAGGATAGCGGTGTTCCTGTTCCGGGCGGGCGCGGGGGACGTCGGGAATGTCGGTCATCTGCAATGCTGCCGGAACGCTGCTTAAACTGGCCGCACCTTCCGGCAAAGCGGCGCCCGGCGCAAGCCCGCGCCGGGCGCCCATGGGTCACGACTGCGGTCGCAGCATCCGCATCAGCGTGCCGTCGCGGCGGCCGTATTGGTGCCAAAGGGCAAGGACGGCGTGACCGCCCGCGGTCAGCAGCAACAGATTCGCCGCCAGCCCGTGGATGTCGCCCGCGGCGCGCACATCTCCGAACCAGCGCGCCATGCCCAGGACCGGAACCGCGATGACAAGGACATAGAGCAGCCGGTGCCCCCAGACCGCCGCCGCCCGCATCGCGCCCGAGGTTGCGGCGGGTTCGGGCGCGCCCCGCACCGCTCGCAGGATCAGCCGCAGCACGACGGCGCCAAGGACGCCAAGGCCAAGCGCGACGTGGATCGGCGTGCCGGTCGCCTCGGACCCCGGCCGCATGAATTCGCGAACGCTGTCGCTGGTGAACCAGGCGGCGATGACAAGGATCGCGGTGATCCAGTGCAGGGCGATCTGGGTGGCGGAATAACCGGTGGTGCGGGCCATATGTCCGTTTCCTTGAGTGCGGGTGAATTGCCGTCCTTGCAGAAACGACAGGGGCGACCGATTCCGTCGCCCCTGTCGCCGAAAATCTGCAAAAGGTCAGAACCCGGGCGGCGGGGGCGGCGGCACCTGCGCGAACAGCGCCGACAGCGCCGCGACCTCGCCCGCGCGTTTCCAGCCGTCCTGGCCGGCGGTCCAGACATGGCTGTCGGCGGTGATCTGGCCCGAGGCGATCATCTTGGCCAGCGCCGCCTGGCCATAGGGCCCGCTGGTCTGGCCGTCCTTCGCCAGATGCCATTGCGCCTCGGCCGGCGGCGGAGGCGGCACCGGCGCCGCCGGGGCGGCGGCCTGCGGTGCCTGCGGCGCTGCGCCCCAGGGCCCGCCCTGCATCGCCATGCCGCCCAGCCCCAGCCCGATCATCGTCCCGGCGGCGCCGGGATTCTCGGCCGCCCTGGTCATCGCCTCGGCGGCGCTGAACTGGGTATATTTGTTCAGGTCGCCGACGATCCCCATCGAGGTGCGCTTGTCGAGCACCTTTTCCACCTCTTCGGGCAGCGAGATGTTCTCGATGTAGAATTCCGGAATGGTCAGGCCATAGGCGGCGATGGTCGGCTGGATCGCGCCGGTGACCAGCTTGCCCAGATCGGCGGTGTTGGCTGCCATGTCGAGCACCGGGATGCCCGATCCGGCCAGAACGCGCGACACTTCCTGCACCACGACATTGCGGATCTGCATCGACACTTCGTCGGTGGTGAATTCGCCGTCGGTGCCGACGATCTCCTGGATGAACTTGCCCGGATCGCTGACCCGCATCGAATAGGTGCCGAAGGCGCGCAGCCGCACCGGCCCGAATTCCGGATCGCGGCACATGATCGGGTTCTTGGTGCCCCATTTCTGGTCGTTGAAGCGCACGGTCGAGACGAAATAGATCTCGCTCTTGAACGGCGACTGGAACCCGTGGTCCCAATGCTGCAGCGTGGTCATGATCGGCATGTTGTTGGTCTGAAGCTCGTAAAGCCCCGGACCAAAGACATCGGCCAGCTGGCCTTCGTGGACAAAGACCGCGGCCTGCCCCTCGCGCACGGTCAGCTTGGCGCCCATCTTGATTTCGTTGCCATAGCGTTCGAACCGCCAGACCATCGTGTCGCGGCTGTCATCGGTCCAGGCGATGACGTCGATGAACTGACCCTTGATGAAGTTGAAGACCATTGCCTTGTCCTCGCCGCGCCGGATGCCCGGCCTTGGTGATTGCGCGAACCGCCGCGCCCGCCGTGAAAGGTGGCGCTTTTCGGGGCCGCCTGCAAGGTGACGGCGCCGGTTTCCGTCCCCCCTGACGGTTCCCGGACGGAGTGCGCCTTCGCGCACGAGTCCTTGCCTCGTCGTCGCCTTGCGGCTCCTCCTCAGGGTTGCCTCCGGCGGGGTGTGTTGCCGTGCTCGCCATCGGTCC
>CAZIOT010000028.1:0-17626 GCA_964540965.1 uncultured Rubellimicrobium sp.
TGAATCAGAACTCACGGCAACGGGGAATCCCCTAAATGAAGACGCCCTCTAGGGCCGCTGCGCCACAAGCACCCCCAGCCCGACGATGGCGGCGCCGATGGCCTGTGGCCAGGACCAGCCGCCACCCAGCGCCAACATCAGCACCATGACATAGAAGGGGGCGATGTTGATGTGGAACGAGGCCATCGAGATCCCCAGGCGGTCGACGGCGGCGATCCACAGGAACTGGCTGATCGCCATCGCCCCGGTGCCGTAGATCGCCAGCAGGGCGAAGTCGCCCGGCAGGCGGATGTCGGCGGGCCAGGGCGTCAGCCCGGCGGTGGTGGTGACGGCGGCGGTCACTGCTGTGGCGGCCATGGCCCCCAGCGTCGTCACCGTGGCGCGGCCCAGCGCGGAATGATGCGGCAGGTCGCGGATCGTCTGGTAGCTGCCCCATGAGAACAGAAAGCACGAGGTCAGCGCCAGCGCCGCGCCGATCCCAAGGTTGGCCGGAAAGGTGCCGCCGCTGGCGACAAGCCCGCCGGCCACGGTCAGGCCAAGTCCCAGCGCGAAGGGCCGCGTCAGCGGCGCGCGGGTTGCCAGCCATTCGATGATAACGGCGGTCAGCGGGCTTGCCGCGGCGATGATCGCCACTGTCACCGGGTCGGTGAACCATTGCGCGCCGATGATGGTCAGCGCGCCGCCGCCGAATCCGGTTCCGCCCGTCACCATGCCGCGCAGCAGGCCGGGCCGCCGCCATTCGCCGGGGTTGAGGATCAGCCACAGCACCAGCAGCGGCGCCGCGGCGAAAGCCACTCGCGCCGTCACCGCCCAGACCGGATCCCAGCGGTCAAGCAGCAATTCGGCCGCCGGAAAGCCAGCCGCCCAGGCCAGCATCGCCCCGGCCCCCAGAAGATTGCCGCCGTCCGCGCGCCCTGCGCCCCTTGCCGTCATCCCGCCCCCCATGGCCGATGCTTGGCACCGGACCGTCCTGCGCTACCATGACCGACAGGAGGAACGCCATGCCCCGCCTTTGCGCCAACCTGACCTTCCTGTTCACCGAACTGCCGCTGGCCGAACGCTTTGGCGCCGCCCGCAACGCCGGGTTCGAGGCGGTCGAGATCCTGTTTCCCTACAACCAGCCGGCGCCCGAGATCCTGGACGGGCTGGCGGCGAACGGGCTGGTGCTGGCGGCAATCGCCGCGCCGCCGCCGAACTATGCCGGCGGCACCGCGGGCTTTCCTGCGGTTCCGGGTGGCGAAGAACGGTTCCGCCACGATTTCCGCCGCTCGGCGCGCTATGCCGGGGCGTTGGGGGCGCGGATGCTGCAGGTGATGACCGGCGTGGCCGAAGGGCCGGCGGCCCGTGCCACCTGCGTCGACAACCTGCGCTGGGCCGCGGCGCAGGATCCGGCCCGCATGCTGTTGATCGAGCCGGTGAACGGCGAGGACATGCCGGGGTGCTTTCTCGACTCGCTGGATCTCGCCGAGGCGCTGATCGCCGAGGTCGGGGCGCCGAACCTGCGACTGCAATTCGACACCTACCACATCCAGCGCCTGACCGGCGATGCCGTCGCCGCCTGGACGCGGCTGGCGCCGCTTGTCGGCCATCTGCAACTGGCCGCTGTGCCGGGACGGGGCGAACCCGAGGGCGGCGACATCGACTGGCCGGCCTTCCGCCACGCGGTCGGGGCCAGCGGCTATGCCGGCTGGATCGGCGCGGAATACCATCCCCGGGGAAGAACCGCCGAGGGGTTGAAGTGGATGCGTGAGTGGTGAGGGGGCCCGGGGTCGGGTGAAACCCGTTTCGGTCGTCGCGCGGGGGTTTCCCCCCGCGAAACCACTGACTAATGCCCGTGCCCGCCCGCGCCCATCGGCGGGCGGCGGACGAAAAAGACCCCGACGACGGCCAGCACCGACACGCCGGCGCCCAGCCAGAAGGCAGCCTGCAGGCCGCCCGACAGCGCGGCCGCAGGCTCTGCCCCCGCCGCCATCAGCGCGCCGCTGCGGATCGTCATCACCGAGACCAGCGCCGCGATCCCCGCCGCCCCCGCCAGTTGCTGCACCGCGCCGACCATGGCCGAGCCGTGGCTGTAAAGCTCGGGCGGCAGCGCACCAAGGCCCGACGAGAACAGCGGCGTGAACAGGAGCGCGAGCCCGACACTCAGCACCAGATGCGCGGCGACGAGGAGCGGGATCGAACTGCCCGACAGCGCCAGCAGCACCAGCGCCGCCGTGGTCAGCATCGCGCCGGGGATGACCAGCGGCTTGGGCCCGCGGCGGTCGAACTGCCGGCCGACCCAGGGCGCCATCAGCCCCATGACCATGCCGCCGGGCAGCAGGAGCAGCCCCGATTGCAGCGTGGTCAGGCCCAGCACGCTTTGCATCAGGATCGGCAGCAGGACGATGGCGCCGAACAGGCCCATCATCGAAATCGCCAGGATCGCGACCGAGATCGCATAGGCCGGGATCGCCAGCGTCCGCAGGTCAAGCAGCGCGCGGTCGTGCTTTTGCAGCGCAACCTGCCGCACGAGGAACAGCACCATGGCCACCACGCCGACCACCGGCGTGACCCAAAGCGGCAGCGCCGCATCGCCATGGCTGCCCTCGCCCAGGGCCGACAGGCCATAGACCAGCCCGCCAAAGCCCAGGGCCGACAGCACCACCGACAGGATGTCGAGGGGCGCGGCACGCGTCTCGGTCACGTTGCGCATCATGGCGATGCCCAGCCCCAGCGCCGCGACGGCAATCGGCAGCACCAGCCAGAACATCCAGCGCCAGTCGAGCACGTTAAGGATGACGCCCGAGATCGTCGGCCCCAGCGCCGGCGCGACCGAGATCACGATCGAGATATTGCCCATCACCCGCCCGCGCGATTGCGGCGGCACCAGCGTCATCACCGTGGTCATGAGCAGCGGCATCATGATCGCGGTGCCCACCGCCTGCACCACCCGCCCGACCAGCAGCACCGGAAAGCCGGGCGCCAGCGCCGCGACCAGTGTGCCGATGCAGAAGGTCGACATCGCCAGGATGAACACCGCCCGCGTCGGCAGCCGCTGCATCAGGAATCCGGTGACGGGAATCACCACCGCCATCGTCAGCAGAAAGGCCGAGGTCAGCCATTGCGCGGCACCGGCGGTGATGCCCAGATCCTCCATCAGGCGGGGCAGGGCCACGCCCATCACCGTCTCGTTCAGGATGACGACAAAGGTGGCGACCAGCAGCAGGCCGATGACGATACGGTTGCGCGCGGCCTCGTCCGGCGACGGGGCGGGCGTGTCAATGGTCATGGAATCAGCGGTCGATGCCGGGGAGGACATGGCAAATCTCTTGGCTGGGGGGCGCGCTGCATTGGCGCAGACGGGCCCCTTGCCACAAAACCACCTCATGCGTCAAGCATCAGAGCAGCGGCCCGGCCAGCGCCACCGCATTGTTGCGGATCCGTCGCAGCACGCTCCAGCTCCAGACCATGCCCAGGGTCGCGGGGCGGGCGCGGGCGATGTAGCTGTCCTGCCGCGCGTCGAGTTCGGCCGTCACCTCGGGCGAATGCAGCAGCAGGTTGACCTCATAGTTCAGGTCGAAACTGCGCCGGTCGAGGTTGGATGACCCGATCATGGCCAGACTGCCGTCCACGGTCATGATCTTGGCATGCAGCAGGCCGGGGCGGAACAGGTGCATCTGCACGCCGGCGCGCAGCAGGGTGGAATAAAGGCCCTCGCTTGCCGCCTCGACGATGCGGCTGTCGTTGCGTTCCGGCAGGATCAGCGTGGTCACGACGCCGCGGCGGGCACAGGCGCAGATCGCCTCGACCAGCGCGGCATCGGGCAGGAAATAGGGGGTGGTGATCGTCACCCGCCGCCGCGCCGAATACAGCAGCGCCGAAAGCGTCTCGGACATGCCGCTTGCCGACTGGTCCGGGCCCGAGGCGACGACCTGCCCGGTAAAGCCGTGGGGCAAGGCGGGCAGGGGCTGTTCCAGCAGGCCGGACAGATCCTCGTGCCCGTGCAGCATCCAGTCGCGCAGGAACACCGACTGGAACTGGCGCACCACCGGGCCTTCGATCCGCAGCAGCACATCGACCCAGGGCGCGAAGCGCGGCTTGGTCGCAAAGGCGGCGTCGGCGCAGTTGCGGCTTCCGGCCCAGGTCACCGAACCGTCGATGACCACGATCTTGCGGTGATTGCGCAGGTCGATGCGTTTGAACAGCGCCTCGACCAGCGGGTTGCCCACCGGCAGGGCGATGGCCAGATGCACCCCGGCCTCGCGCATCCGCGGCCAGAGCGCCGAGCGGATCAGCCGGCGCGATCCCACGTCATCCACCAGCACGCGCACGGTGACGCCGCGCTGCGCTGCGCGCATCGCCGCCTCGGCCATCCTGGTGCCCGACTGGTCCGGCAGCCAGATGTAGAACAGCATGTGGACGGTATCGGTCGCCGCGTCGATGCGGTCGGTCATGTCCGAGATGGCGCTGTCATCCTCGGGCAGCAGGGTGGCGCGATTGCCGGCGACCGGCGGCAGGCCGCTTGTCGCCTCGCCCATGGCAAAGGCCGGGATCGCCTGCGCCGGGACCGCGGCAAAGGTCGCGTCGCGGTCAAGCGAGCGGCGCAGCGCGCGGTCGACCTCGCGCGCGCGTACCCGGTCGGCGCGGCGCATCCGCACCTCGCCGAACAGAAGATAGGCGATGACACCGATGAAGGGCAGCAGGGCCACCACCATGATCCAGGTCAGCCGGATCGGCGGCGCCACAAGGTCGCGCAGAAGCACCCTCCAGATCACCACAGCGGTGAGCACGTAATGGACGATCAGGGCTGCGGTGGTGTTAAGCTCGATCAACATGGCGCGACCGTGGCAGATGGCGCGGCGGCCGTCCATCTCGGCAACCGGCGGCCGATCCCGAATACCTCTTGCACCGCGCCGCGGTTGCGGTTTGATTGCAGGCGTTGGTCTCGGTATGCCCGTTTCCCGCCATTCCCCGGAGATTGTCCTGAAAACACGGCTACGCGACAGCGAACTTCTTGCTGCCATCGTTGAAAATTCCGATGACGCGATCCTGACCAAGGATCTGGACGGGATCATTACATCGTGGAACCGCGCCGCCGAACGGCTGTTCGGCTATACCGCCGACGAGATCATCGGCCGGTCCATCCTGACGCTGATCCCCGCGGATCGCCAGGACGAGGAACCCTCGATCATCGGCCGCATCCGCCGCGGCGAACCGATCGAGCATTTCGAGACGGTGCGCCTTTGCAAGGATGGCAGCCCGATCCACCTGTCGATTTCCGTCTCGCCCCTGCGGGCCGAGGATGGCGAGATCATCGGCGCCTCGAAAATCGCCCGCGACATCACCGAACGCCACCGCGCCGAGGAGATGCAGCGCCTGCTGCTGGCCGAGATGCAGCACCGCATCAAGAACGTGTTCGCCCTGGCCGCCTCGCTGGTCAGCCTCAGCGCCACGCGGGCCGCAACCCCGGCCGAGCTTGCCACCACCGCCCGCGCGCGGCTGAGCGCGCTGAGCCGCGCGCAGCAACTGACGGTGCCGACGCTGGACAAGGACGAATTGCGCGCCCCGGATTCCGGCCTGCATGCGCTTGTGCGGCTGCTTCTGGAGCCAGCCCTTGGCGAACCGGATTCGTCGCGCCTGCGCATCACCGGGCCGGATCTGCGGCTTCAGTCGCAGGTGGTGACGCCGCTGGCGCTGGTGCTGAACGAACTGGCGACCAATGCGATGAAATACGGCGCCCTGAGAGACGAAAGCGGGCGCATCTGTGTCGAGGTCACCGACGACGGCACCACTCTGACCCTGCTCTGGGCCGAATCCCACCCCGACTGCGCCCCGCCGTCCGGAACGACCGCCGGCTTTGGCACGACGCTCAGCCGGATTGCCGTCGAACAGCAGCTGGGCGGCAGCATCCGGCGCGACTGGAGCAGCGGCGGCCTGCGCGTCACCCTGGCGCTACCCCGCGACAGGCTCGTCTGACCCGGCGCGGAACGCGTCAAGCGCATTGTCGACCGTCACCGCATAGTGGCAAAGCGGCGGGCGCAGCCCGTGGGTCAGAAGAACGCGGCGCAGGTCGGGCGCCGCGCCGGTGATCCACAGTGCCACCCCGCGCCGCTGCGCCTTGTGGGCCAGCCCCTCGATCATGTTCGCGCCGGTGGAATCAAGGAACGGCACCGCCGCCAGATCGACCACCAGCGCGCGATGCGTGTCGGAAATCCGGTCGAGCACCGAGCCGATCGAGGCGGTGGCGCCAAAGAACAGCGCCCCCGTCACGCGATAGACCACCACCGCCGGATCCGAGGCGCGCGCTTCGTCATAGCCGCCGCGCGGTGCCACGCCATCGGCAAGATCGCCCGACACCATCGGGCTTTGCGTCTGCACCGCCACCGCCTGGCTCATCCTGTGGATGAACAGGACAGAGCCGAGCGCGAAGCCCACCACGATGGCCTCGGTCAGGTCGCGGAAGATGGTCAGGAAAAAGGTCGCGGCCAGCACCAGCGCCTCGCCGGGGCCGGAACGCAGCAGCACGGCGATGGCGGGCTTTTCCACCATGTTCCACGCCACCGTCGCCAGCACCCCGGCCAGTGCCGCCAGCGGGATGAACCCGGCCAGCGGCGCGGCGATCAGCATGAAAAGCAGCAGGAACAGCGCATGCAGCATCCCCGACACCGGGCCATGCGCGCCCGAGCGGACATTGGTTGCCGTGCGGGCAATGGTGCCGGTCACGCAAAAGCCGGTGAACAGCGCCGACCCCATGTTGGCGATGCCCTGCGCCACCAGCTCGCAGTTCGAACGGTGGCGGCGGCCGGTCATGCCGTCGGCGACCACGGCCGAGAGGAGCGATTCGATGGCGCCGAGCAGGGTGAAGGACAGCGCCGCGGGCAGGACCGCCACCACCCTTTCCCACGAAACCTCGGGCAGCGCCGGCATCGGCAGGGTCGACGGGATGCCGCCGAACCTGCTGCCGATGGTTTCCACCGGCAGGTTCAGGCCGGCGGTCGCGGCCGCGGCCAGCGCCACCGCGATCAGCATTCCGGGCCAGTGCGGCCGCAGCCTGCGCAGCCCGACGATGATGGCGATGGTGGCCAGCGCCAGGGCCAGCGCCGCCGGGGTGACACTGTCCCGCACCGCCCAGAGCGCGGGCAGTTTCTCGATCAGCTCGCCGGGTTCATGGGCAAGGGTAAGGCCGAACAGGTCCTTGATCTGGCTGGAAAAGATGATGATGGCGATGCCGGCGGTAAAGCCGACCGTCACCGGAAACGGAATGAACTTGATGAAGGTGCCCAGCCGCAGAAAGCCGACCCCGGCCAGAAAGATGCCCGACAGGAAGGTGGCAAGGATCAGCCCCTCCATCCCGTGCTGCGCGACGGTGGCCGCGACCAGCACGATGAACGCCCCCGCCGGCCCGCCGATCTGGAACCGCGACCCGCCAAGCGCCGAGACAAGGAAACCGCCGATGATCGCGGTATAAAGCCCCTGCGCCGGCGAGGCGCCCGAGGCGATGGCGATGGCCATCGACAGGGGCAGCGCGACGATGGCGACAGTCAGCCCGGCGATGGCATCGGCGCGCAGCTGCGGCAGGCCATAACCCTCGCGCAGGACGGTGACGAGTTTGGGGGTGTAGAGGTCGAGAAAGCCCGCGCCGGGCCGTGAAGCGGGAAAGGTCGTCATCGTGCCGCGCCTTGTGCTGTCGGGCGGCGGGATCGCAGGCTGTCGTCGCGGTCGCCGTCGCGAAGAAAAAGCTGGATCAGGATGGGGATTTCAGCCGGACGCCGCGCCCACCGGCAGACGAGGCGACATTGTCGCCCAACAGCTCGATCCCGGCGGCGTCAAGGGCGGTGACGACGCGGGTCAGGCTGTCGACGACGCCGCGCACGGTGCCGGTGCTGGCCTCCATCCGCTGGATGGTGGGGACGGAAAGGCCGGAAAGCTCGGCCAGCCGGCGCTGGTCTATCCCGAGAAGGGCACGCGCGGCGCGCATCTGGGCGGCGGTTATCATGTTGTGACATCACTATGAAAACTAATATCTGGAACATCAGTATCGCCCATTGGAACGGTAAGTCAAGGGGTTGAGGGATCAGGGCGGGAGGGTGCCCGCCATCTGCAGCCGGAAACCGCCATCTGCCGTCGGTGGACAGCGCAAAGCCCCCGGGATCGCGGAACGGCAAGGAACATGCCTGAAAACAATGTCTTACCCCTGCCTGCCCAAGAACCCCCACAGACTCTGGCCCCATGGAACCGTCCCGACCAAGCCGCGTTGTCGCCTGGGGACCAGCCGCCTGTTGCGTCGGCGCGGCCCTGCAGGTGTTACCATTTCCTCAAGGCCCCAAATGCCCGATCCCGTTGTGCCGCTGCCGATCCTGCCCGCCGTCCTCCGCCCCTCAGATGCCGCTGCCGGTTCGCGATTGACCCTGACCGCGTTCCTGGGCGTCGCCGTGGTCGCGGCCATCCTGCATGTCGGGCAGGCGATCTTTCTGCCCCTGGCCTTTGCCGTGCTCATCACCTTCGCGCTGTCGCCGCTGGTCGATCTGTTGCGCCGCGCCGGGCTGCCGACCATCGTTGCGGTCCTTGCCGCGGTCACGACGGCCTTCGCCGGCATCGGCCTGTTCCTGCTGGTCGTCACCTGGCAGTTCGGCCAGCTGGCGCAGCAACTGCCGACCTTTCAGGGCAACATCATCGCCAAGCTGGATGCGCTGCAGAACACCGGCACCGGCGACGGCATCATGGCGCGGCTGGCCGAGATGGCCGCCCAGATCAGCGAGCGGCTGAGTGAGGCGACCATCACTGCCGACCCCGCAACCGCCGCCCCGGTGCAGGTCGAGGTGATCGAGCGGCAAAGCCCGGTTTCGGTGCTGGTCGAGGTGGCGGGGCCGCTTCTTGGCCCGGTCGCCACCGCCGGCATGGTGGTGGTCGTCGTCATCTTCATGCTGCTGGAACGCGACGAATTGCGCGACCGGTTCATCCGGCTGGTCGGGGCAAGCGACATCCACAAGACCACGCGGGTGATTTCCGAGGCGGGGTCGGGCGTCGGGCAATATCTGCTGACGCAGATTCTGGTGAACACAATCTATGCCGTGCCCATCGGGCTTGGCCTGTGGTTGATCGGGGTGCCGAATGCGGTGCTCTGGGGGCTGATGACGCTGGTGCTGCGCTTTGTCCCCTATATCGGCAGCTTTCTCTCGGCGGCCTTTCCGCTGGTCGTGGCCTTTGCCGCCGCGCCGGACTGGTCGATGGTGGTCTGGACCGCCGCACTGTTCCTGGTGGTCGAGCTTGTCACCTCGAACGCCATCGAACCCTGGCTCTACGGCTCGCGCACCGGGGTCAGCGCGCTGGCCATCATCGTCTCGGCGATCTTCTGGACCTGGATCTGGGGGCCGATGGGGCTGGTCCTGTCCACCCCCTTGACGGTCTGCCTTGTGGTCCTTGGCCGCCACCTTCCGCAGTTCGAGATGTTCGACATCCTGTTCGGCGACCGACCCGTGCTTGCCGCGCATTCGCGGCTGTATCAGCGGCTGCTGGTCGGCGATGTGGTCGAGGCGACCTTTCGCGCCGAAGAGGCGCTGGACACCGCCTTCATCTCGGATTTCCACCGCGATACCGGCCTGCCGGCCCTGTTGCTGGCCGAGGCCGACCGCGAACGCGGTGTCATCAGCGAGGAAGAGGGGGCCCGGCTGGTCGGGTCGGCGATGCGTCTGCTGGACGAGCTTGACCCCTTTGTCGTCGAGGAACTGGCCGAACATGGCGACGAGGCCGGCGCCGGGCGCCGGGTCGCCGTCATCGGCGGGCGCACCGGCCTGGACGATGTGGCGGCGCGGATGCTGGGGCAATCGCTGGCCGCCGAGGGCGCCGTGGTCACCGCGCTGTCACATGACGACCTGGCGCCCAGCCGGTTTGCCGCGGTGACCGGGGGCGCCGCCGATACGCTGGTCATCGGCTTTCTTGATCCGGCACCGTCGCGGGCCAGCCTTCTGCATGTCCGGCGCATCAAGCGGGCGGTGCCCGGCCTGCGCGTGGGCGTGGTGCTGTGGCAACCGCCCGAAGGCGGGCCGGTCCCGGGGGCCGGTGCCGAGATCATGGCCATCGGCGCCGATTTCTGCGCCACCTCTCTGGATGACGCCATGACCGAGGCGCTGACCCAGCGCGAGGCGCTGCCGCTGCCCGAAATCGCCCGGCGCCCGGCCCGCCGCCGCCCCGGCCGCGCCGCCTGACCAGTGACGCAAGCGTGAGCGGCGGAAAGCCGCTGTCGGGGCGTATCATGCGGGAACTGTCTCGTGCCGGTCACGTTGCCGTGCGATTGCGGCCCACGGGAACAGGACCGCGCCCAAGCGGGCGCAACCGCGGGGGCCGGGATGGAGGGAGACGCGATGACCGACGCCATGCTGCGCCCTGTCGCCCGCCGTGCTGCGGCGGCACAGCCCGTCACCTTCCTGACCGATGCCGCCATCGGCCTGCCCGAGGTGCTGGACGATCAGGCCGCCGGACACCGGCTTATCGTGGCCGGCGACGATCCGGTGGCGATGGCGCTGGCCGAGATCGCCTTTCCCGGCGCGCCCCTGATCTGGGCCAATCCGCGCCGCTCGTCCGAACTCTACCGCCTGCGGCACGAGGTCGAGGCGATTGCCCTGCCCCGCCGGCTGGTGCTGGCGCGGGCCGAAGGCGATACCGCCGCCGGGCTGATACTTCTGCAACTGGCGCTGACCTTTCTGCCCGCCCTGCAGGCGCGGCGGGCGGGCGAAATCCTTTTTTCGCTGCCCAGGGGCGAGGGGCGGCAAGCGATTGCCGCCTTCATTGCCGAAATCGCACCGGCCCTGCGGGCCGACGGCGTGACCGCGGTGTTGATAGACGCGCCGCAGATGACACGGGTATAGCATGGACCGCTTCCTGATTGCCTTCGTCCTGGTGCTGGCCGTGGCCAGTCTGCCCCTTCTGGCGTTCGAGGTCGGCACCCTGCCGGGCGAGGCGCCGGCGGCGGGTCAGGATCTGGCGGCGCCAAGGCTCCTGACGGTCGCCTTCGAGCGCGGCACCGATATCGGCCCCTCGCACGGCGGGCGCTGATCGCAGAAAAAGGGCCGCAGCGGTGCTGCGGCCCAAGGTGGCTCCGGGGACAGGAGCTGGGGAGGGAACCCTGCGGCGTCACATCGGCGGACGGCCGCGCACCGCGCGCATGATCAGCGAGATCACGAACAGCACGATGAAGATGTAGAACAGGATCTGCGCGACGCCGGCCGCGGTCCCGGCGATGCCGCCAAAACCCAGAACTGCGGCGATCAGCGCGATCACGAGAAAGGTAAGTGCCCAGCCTAGCATGGTAATCTCCTGGTATTGCGCCAACGGCGGCTTTCGCTTCGGTCTGGCATGGCAACGCCGGCCGACGATGGCGGTTCCCGCGGCGGCGCAACGTAGCGTCACGGGGCGCGGATGCGGGCGGGCAGGGAACCGGTGCGGCGGTGCGGCGTTTTGTCGGGGTAATCCATGGCGGGGCCCAGTGGCCGCCGCCCAACTGAAGGAGAGTTCGATGGCCGCCGTTTCCCGCAATGGTTCTACCGTGAAGGACAATGTGGACGCCGCCCGCGAGGCCGCGGGCAAGGCGGCGGATGCCGCAGGCAAGGCCGTGTCCGGCATCGCCGACACCGCGCGGTCGCTGGCCGATGACGCGCAGGACAAGATGAGCGACGCCGCCGGTTCGCTGCGCGACACCGCCCGCCATGCCAAGGACAGCGTGGTGGCCGCCGGCGAGGCCGCCGCCGCACGCGTCAGCGATGCAGCCTCGGCCATGGGCGACCAGGCTTCGGCGCGCGCCGCCGACATGCGCGATGCGCTGACCGACGCCGGCGACCGGCTGGCCGAGACCTTGCGCAAATCCGCTGACGACACCGCCCGTCCGGTGCAGGCGCGGGTGCTCAACTCGGTCGCCGATGGCGTCACCACCGCGGCCGATTCGATCCGCGGCCGCACCCTTGGCGATGTAGGCAACAGCATCCGCGGCGCCGCGCAGCGCAACCCCGGCCTGTTCGCGGTTGCGGCGGCGGTGGCGGGCTTTGCGCTGGCCCGGATCATGATGCCGTCGAACCGGGACGACCGTTCGTGAGCGGGCACCGCTCCGGCGAGATCGGCTTTCGCGCCCTGATCCGCGCCATTGCCGATGCGCTGGGGCGGATCGGGCGCGGCGAGGTCGCGCTGGCCCGGGCCGAGGCCGGGCGGATCGCCGGCGACATCGGCAAAGGCGTTGCCTTTGCCGTGGTCGCGGCGATCCTTGCCCTGACCGGCGCCGGCGTTCTGGCCGCGGCGGCGGTGCTGGGGCTTGTCGCCCTGGGCCTGCCCGGCTGGGGCGCGGCGCTGGCCGTGGCGATCGGTTTCGTCCTTGTCGCGCTGGGCCTCTTGCAGCAGGCGCGGCATCTGCTGGCCCTGCGCAACCTTACCCCACGCCGCAGCCTCGACAGCTTGCGGCGCGACATTTCAACCCTCAGGACCGTGGTGAAACCCGATGGAACGACCGCAGAGCGCCGGGATGACTGACATCGACCGGATCGAGGCCGGTCTCGACGCCGACCGCGCCGACCTGGCCGGATCGCTGGCCACCCTGCGCGACCGCGCCGCCCCTGCCGCGCTGCTGCGCGAAGGCGGGCGGGCGGCGGTGGCCGGAGCGATGCCGCTGGCGCAATCCCTGGCCGGCCACATCGCCCGCCATCCGTTTCCCTGGGCGCTGATCGGCGCCGGCGCCGCCTGGCTGGCGCTTTCGTCGCGCGGCAAGGCCGAGCCGCCATCGGAAAGCGCCCTTGCCGGCACCAAGTTCGAGGCCGTCAGCAGGTGGGAGGACGAGGGCGGCCCCGTTGCCCCCGAACCGCCCGACCCGGACGATTCCTGGATGGCCGAGGCCGAGGGGGTGCGCGCGCGCGCGTCCGAGATGATCGGCCGCATCAACGCCGCCGCCCGCGACCGGCTGGCCCCTGCCGCCGATCTGGCGCGCAGCAAGGCCGAGGTGCTGTCGGCCCTGACCGCCGATGTCCGGGCCGCCATGGGCCGCGGGCTGGAAGGGCTGTCGGGGCAGGCGCGCGACAAGGCGCTGGCCGCGCGCGAGGCCGCCTATGCCGCCCGCATCGCGGTGACGGAAAAGGGGGCCGAGCAGATGCGCGACCATCCGTTCCTTGCGGCCGGGCTTCTGGCCGGGGTCGGCGCCGCGCTGGGGGCGATGATCCCGCGCAGCGGCCCCGAACAGAAACTGACCGGCGCGTTGCGCGACGGCATCCTGAGCGCGGTGCAGGCCCTGGCCGCCGACGAGATCGACCGCGCCTCCACCCTTGCCCGCGATCTGGCGTCCGAGCTGCGCCGCGATCCGGCGCCGGGGGAAGGATCGTCCCGGCCGCACTAGAAATCCGGATCCGGCATCAGGGGCCGCGGGCAATCCCGCGGCCCCTTTCTTTTGCCCATCGCAACGGTATCTTTTGCCCAACGCAACGGTGAACGCGAAAAGGCCCGCGAAATTCGCGGGCCTTGCAGAGGTTTCAGGGGCGAGGGAGTTAGAGCCCGCGGGTCCAGGCGTCGACTTCCTTTTCGGCCTTGGCCCGGTCGTCGCCGAATTTCTTCTGGACATAGCCGATCATCTGGTCGCGCTTGCCGGCCATCCGGTCCCAGTCGTCGTCGGTGATGTCGCCCCACTTTTCGACGGCCTTGCCCTTGAACTCTTTCCAGCGGCCTTCGATCTGATCCCAGTTCATGACGAATCCTCTCAACTGCTTCATCTGAAAGGACAACGCAGCCGGACGCCTTAGGTTCCGGCCGGCAGGTCGGGCTTTGTGCGGGTTTCGGTGCGGCGCGGGAAGGTGATGGTGACCCGCACCCTGCCGTCGGCATCGGTCACGGTCATCGTGCCGAAGATCTGCAGCACGAAGGCGCGGATCAGCCGTCCGGCGATAATCTCGGGCACACCCTGGCCATCGCCGGTCAGGGCGCCGCGCGCGGTGTCGGACCCGGTGATGGCAAGGCAGGCGCGGTCGTCGTCCAGGGTGTCGAGCGTCACCCGCACCAGCGCCACGTCCTCGCCCGGTTCGGTCGCCGGAAAGCAGGACAGGATTTCGGCCAGCAGCAGCGCCAGCGGCACCGCCTGTTGCGGCGACAGCTTGAGCGGCGCAAGGTCGGCCTCGATGGCATCCCGGCGGCCAAAACGGCCGTGGATGGCGGCGATCTTGGCGATGACCTCGGACATCAGCGAATCGACCGGCACCTCGGACCGGCCGGCGACGCGATACAGGCCGAAATGGACGGTCGACAGGCTCATCACCCGGTCGTGCAGGTTTTCCAGGATCTCGCGCATCTCCTCGGGCGGGTTTTCCCTCAGGTGCATCCGCAGGATCGAGGCGATGAGTTGCAGGCTGTTGCCGGTGCGGTGGTGGACCTCGCGCAGCAGCACCTCTTTCTCGTGGACCAGGTTTTCAAGGTCGGCCTCGTCGCGCAGGATCGTCGCCGTCATCGTCGCATAGGTCTCGGCCAGCGAGGCGATCTCGGTCGGGGGATGGTCAAGCCGCAGCGGCGGCAGGTTTCGCGCCCCGCCGGTGAAGGCCAGCATCGACCGCGACAGCCGCCGCAGGTGCCGCGTCACCAGACGTTCCGAGGCGAGCAGCGCCACCGCCAGCCCGGCGACCCACATCAGCACCGGGAACACATAGGGCGAGGATGTCAGGCCGCTGGTCGCCGACTGCACCGGCCATGACCCCAGGAGGAACAAATCGCCCTGCACCGGGACCACGGCGAACAGCCGCGGGCTGCCGCGCCAGGACGTGCCTTCGAAGGCAATCGGTCCGGCATCGGCCAGCTCTGCCAGCGGCCGGCCGCGCGGCAGCCGGGTCGGCGCATCCTCGACCCCGGTGGTCGAGGTCAGGACGGTGCCCTCGCGGTCGAAGGTGATCAGCGCGACCGGATCGTCGGTAAGATCGGGCGACAGCCGGCGCGACATCTCCATCGTCTGGTGCGGCACGGAAATCGACACGAAACCGATCCTCTGCCCGCCGGCATCGAAAACCGGATGCGAGATCCCGACGACCGAGGTGCCGGACACCGGGCCCAGGCGGTTGATGACCATCACCGGATCGGTGCTGCCGGCCATGTCGTCGAACAGCGGCTGGCCGTTGAAGTCGAAACGGTGCCCGTCCGACGCGCAGGTCATCAACCCCGACAGCGGCACATAGGCGACAAGCGAAGCCTCGGGTTCTGCCAGTGCCGCGGCATCCATCATCGCCCGGCAGGCGGCCGGATCGTCAAGATGGGGCACCACCGCCTGCGCCAGAACCCGCGCCGCTGTCTGCGCCGACTGGATGATGCGGATTTCCTCCGATGCGGCCTGAACCGTCTCGCCCAGGATCGCGTCAAGCGCCACCTTGCGCGCCTGATCCGAGACACGGACGGTCTGGCCGATGGCCAGAAGGCCCAGCGGCAACAGCGCCAGGATCATCATCAGCCCGAGAAGCGGGCCGATTCCCGGCACCAGCCCGGCAAGCCAGCCCCCGCGCGTCGTGACCGACGGCGGGGGCATTGCACCCTCGTCGCTGTCGCGGCGGGGTGGGGCGGACGGATCTTCAGGCGTCATGCGGCGGCAGTAACCGATCGGCTGATGACAGCCCGCGTACTGCCATCGGTCTCGGAAAACAGCCCTTCATTCTCACCCAGATGCAACAGTTCGGCCAGACGCTTGCGGGCGCGGCTCGCCCGTGACTTCACGGTGCCGGTGGCGACCCCCATCATCGCGGCCGCCTCCTCGCAGGAATATCCCGAGGCACCGACCAGGATCAGCACCTCGCGGTGTTCGGGGGAAAGCTGGTCGAAGGCGCGCTGGAAATCGCCCATCGCCAGCCGCCCGTCATGGGCCGGGCCTTCGAACAGGGTGGCGGCATGGGCGCCATCGGGGTCGGGCACCTCGCGCCGGCTCTTGCGCAGGGCAGAGTAATAGGTGTTGCGCAGGATGGTGAACAGCCAGGCTTCGAGGTTGGTGGCGGGGTCGAACTTGTCCATGTTCGACCAGGCCTTGAGAATGGTTTCCTGCACCAGGTCGTCGGCCTGACTTGTATTGCGCGTCAGGCTGATCGCAAAGGCCCGCAACTTTGGCAGGCAGCCCGCCAGCCGCTCGCGCGGGTCGGGCAGGGCCGCGGCTGTCATTCCGGCGACTCCTTGCTTTTCAGCTGGTCGAGCAGCGCCTTGAACCGCTCGGGCACCTCCTCGTCCAGTGCGGCCTGGTAGACTTTCTTGAGGTTTTCATCGATCTGGGCCCGGATCGGGGATTTGCCCGCGGGTCTGGGGTGTAGTGACATCTCGTCAAGTTCCTGCCGGTTTCAGGGAACCAAACGTGCCCTGCGGCGTTCGGTTCCCTGAAAACTGAAACGGGGAGCGAAATTCATGAATACCGGCAAGGGTGTGGATCTGTCGACAACCGTCGCCCGGCAACTGCCCTATCTGCGCCGCTATGCCCGTGCGCTGACCGGCAGCCAGACCAGCGGCGACAGCTATGCCATCGCCGCGCTCGAGGCGGTCCTGGCCGATCCCGCGATCATCGCCGCGGCCGAGGATCCGCGCGTCGCCCTGTTCGGGGTGTTCCATTCGGTCTGGGCCAGTTCCGGCGCCCCGGTGGCCGAGGCCGACAGCCGCATCTCTGCCGCGGCGCAGGCGCATCTTTCCCGCCTGACCCCGAACTCGCGCGAGGCGCTGCTTCTGCATTCGATCGAGGGCTTCAGCCTGGCCCAGATCGGCGCCATCATCGGCGGCGACGAGGACGAGGCGCGCGCCCTTGTCGACCGCGCCCTGCGCGAGATGGAGGATTCGGTGCGCGGCCGCGTGCTCGTGATCGAGGACGAGGCGATCATCGCGATGGATATCGCCGCCATCGTCGAGACGATGGGCCATTCGGTGACGGGCATCGCCCGCACCCGCAGCGAAGCGGTCGATCTTGCCGCGCGCGACCGGCCCGACCTGATCCTTGCCGACATCCAGCTTGCCGACAATTCCTCGGGCATCGACGCGGTCAACGACATCCTGGCCCAGTTCGACGACCTGCCGGCGATCTTCATCACCGCCTTCCCCGAACGGCTCCTGACCGGAGAGCGGCCGGAACCCGCCTTCCTCATCAACAAGCCCTATACCGAGGAGCAGGTGCGCTCGGCCGTCAGCCAGGCGATGTTCTTTTCCTCGACCGAAACGCTGTCGGCCTGACCAGAGGGGCGCGGCGCCCGGGGAACCGGCCGCGCCGCGCTGATTCCGGGGTGATTCACCGCGCGACGGCGCATCCCGCGATTTTCGCGCCCCTTGCGGGCGGTCAAAGCGGGGTGCGACGGCGTGACATTGCTGCGGAGCGTCTTGTAACCATTTGATGAATAACGATTTCATCGAAATGTTGCGAAAACTTCGTGCGACCGTGAAAAAAGGTGTTGCAGCCGCCAGCCGCTTTGCCTAGAAGCCCCTTCACCGGCGGCGCTGACGACAACGACAGCGACTGACGGGGCGCGGCGGAAGGCGGATGCGACAGCAGAAGTCAGCCAAGGCGACGACAATCTGAGGTTTGATCGGGCTGATGCGCCGCGACTTGGCGCTGAGGTTCGGTTTTTGCTTCGGGTTCGCTCTTTGAAACGATAGATATCTGAAGGGATATGCGGGCGGTTTGGTTCATTCG
>CAZIOT010000029.1:0-3427 GCA_964540965.1 uncultured Rubellimicrobium sp.
GGCGGCGGGCAGGTCGACATCACCAGCGGCAAGTTCGTGTTCTCCTGCACCGAGGCTTACCGCGTCAGGGACGGCAAGGTGGGCGCCGCGATCAAGGGCGCGACGCTGATCGGCGATGGCGCCACCGCGCTGAGACAGATCCGCGGCATCGGCAACGACATGGCGATGGACCCCGGCATCGGCAATTGCGGCAAGGCCGGGCAATGGGTGCCGGTCGGCGTGGGCCAGCCCTCGCTGATGATCGGCGGGCTGACGGTCGGCGGCGCGGCAGGCTAGGTCACCGACTCATATCTCCTGAGTTCGATACGGATTGCGGCGAGGTGTAGCGAGGCGAGGAAGTTGGCGTCGGTCTTGTCGTATCGGGTGGCAACGGCTCGGAAGTGTTTGAGCTTGTTGAAGAACCGCTCGACGCGGTTGCGCTTTCGGTAGAGGGTGCGGTCGAAGGCCGGGATGCGTTTTCGGTTCGGCATCGGCTTGATGTTGGCCACGGCGCCCCGGGCGGCGAGAGGCTCGCGCAGGTAGTCGGCGTCGTAGCCGCGGTCGGCCAGCAGCGTCTGACCGGGACCGATCTCGCCGAGCATGTCCATCGCTGACCGCCCGTCATGGGCCTGCCCCGCGGTCAGCTTCAGCCGGATCGGGCGCCCGGCCGCATCCACGAGCGCGTGGATCTTGGTCGTCAGCCCGCCGCGCGAGCGACCCATGCAATCGGATCGCCCCCTTTTTTCGGGCCGTTCGCCCCATGCTGGTGAACCCGGATCGACGACGAGTCGATCATCTGGATATCTCCATCGTAAGCCTCTGATACGGCGTGCAGAATGCGTGCCCAATGGCCGGCCCTGCGCCAGCGGTTGAAGCGGTTCACGCAGGTTGTATACGGCCCGTAACGCGCCGGAATGTCGGCCCAGGGCGCCCCCGTCCGAAGCCGCCAGAAGATACCGTTCAGAACCTTCCGGTCATCGGCACGCGGCACCCCGCGCACTTTCCTCGGCAACAAAGGCTGGATCACAGACCACTCGAAATCCGTCAGATCAAACCGCGCCATCACACCCTCCCCTGCGCACGGAGAGTGAATCACAACGCATCACACAGGGGAATCCTGTTTATGAGTATGTGGCCTAGTGGGGAAAGCCCGACTGGCCCTGCCGCCGGCCAGGTGGCAGGACAGTCGCATGCCCTTTTGAAAGTGCCCTCCATGGTCCGGACCGCCGCCCTCTTCCTCCTCCTCGCCTGCCCTGCCGTCGCACAAGAGGTCTCCTCGACGGTCACCGGCCAGTTCGGCGCCGGCAGCGGCTGGCATTATCAGGCCGAAGTCCATCGCAACGCCGAATACCTCGCCCTGCGGCTATGGGAGGGGCAGTCGCCCGACCGCCTGTCGCTGGTGCTCGACAACACGCGGTTCGACTGGACGCCCATCGGCGGCCAGGAATGGCTCGAGGCGACGGCGGCGGGGCCGCTTGTCCTTTACACCCTGTCGGAAAACGAAGGTTACCTGACCGCCGGCCGCACCGTTCTGGACCATCTCGACAACATGATCGTGGTGCGCCAGCAGGCCACCTTCACCAACCGCCTCACCGGGCCGGTGCCCGAAGATCCGTTCCGCTGCTTTTCGGAGGACTGCTGGTCCTGCGTCGCCGACCCGGTCGCGGGCACGGCGATCGAAAGCGGGGAAAAACGCGTGGCTGTCGTGGCTTACGAGGATCTGTCCGCCGCGTTCTGGGGACCGGATCGCACGGCCGTGCTGGGCCTTTGTTCCGCACCGGACTGAATTTTTCCGCGCGGCCGACCGGCGGGGAAGCGATTCACCTTGCGTTAACCCCGATCCCCTAAACCTGATTCTGCAACAGGCGGAGGGCGGAATGGCCGGAGCGACACCTTCTTCCACTCACCCCCCACTCCCACCCACGCTGGAGGAAGACCGGTTTGACCGTATCCGCCTGTTGCGCTCGCGTCGCGTCGGTGTCGCCACCTGGTGGCGGCTGATCGCCGAACACGGCACGGCCGCCGCCGCGCTGGCCGCCCTGCCCCAGATCGCCCGCGCCGCGGGTGTCGATGATTATGCCGCCTGCCCGCCCGCCGTCGTGCAGGCCGAACTTAAGGCCGCGCGCGCCGCCGGCGCCCGGCTGGTGATGCATGGCGATCCGGACTGGCCCGCCGCCCTGGCCGATCTTGCCGATGCCCCGCCCTTCCTGTGGCTGCGCGGCGACGACAGCCTCCTGACCCGGCCGATGGTGGCGCTGGTGGGGGCGCGCAATGCCTCGTCCCTTGGCACCCGCATGGCGCGCGCGCTGGCCGCCGATCTGGGCGCCGCCGGCTTTGTCGTGGTCTCGGGCCTTGCCCGCGGCATCGACACCGCCGCGCATGATGCCTCGCTGCGCAGCGGCACGCTGGCCGTGCTGGCCGGCGGGGTAGACGTGATCTATCCTGCGGAAAACACCGTGCTGGCCGAACGCATCGCCAGCCATGGGGCGCTGGTGTCCGAACAGCCGATGGGACTTCAGCCGCAGGCCCGGCATTTTCCCGCCCGCAACCGCATCGTCTCGGGCCTTGCCCGCGCCGTCATCGTGGTCGAGGCGGCGGCGAAATCCGGCAGCCTGATCACCGCCCGCGCCGCGCTTGACCAGGGGCGCGAGGTGATGGCGGTGCCGGGCCACCCGCTCGACCCGCGCGCCGGGGGCTGCAACCACCTGATCCGCGACGGCGCCCTGCTGGTCCGCGACGCCGCCGATGTGATCGAGGCGCTGGGGTCCTTGGCGGGGGAGGCTACGGCCGCGCTGTCGGCGCCGGTTTTGGCCCAGTCCGCAGAACGGCCCGTCGCGATGCCGGCGCGGCCCGCGGACGCGGGCCTCGCGCCGACGCCGACACCCACCCTGCGCGATACTGCCGCCCTGCACCGGCAGATCCTCGACCGCCTCGGCCCCTCGCCGGTGGCCGAGGACCAGTTGATCCGCGACCTTGCCGCCAGCGCCCGCGACGTGACGCCGGTGCTGACCGAACTCGAACTCGACGGCCACATCGCCCGCAGCCCGGGTGGCCTGCTGGCCCGGGTGATGTGAGGGGATCAGCGCAGGGGCAGGCTGCGGCGCGTCAGGTCCGCGCGCGCAGGCCCCGCCGGCACCGCGCGGGGATTTCGCGGCCTCCCCTCGCCCGGCGAGGAAACGCCGGGGCCTCCGGTCGGAACCGCAGGACAGTGCCCAACCCGGGTGCCCTGCTCACCCCGGCAGCCGGTCGCACCCGCCCGCCTGCCCCTGCCCCTGACGGCATCCCCCATCGCCATGCCGGTCTGCGCTGCAATGGACCCCTCACCGGCACCTCGACCTCCGCCCCTGCACGCCCTTCCGCGCCGGTCGCACACGGCCCCGGACGGCATCCCCCGTCGCCATGCCGGTCTGCGCCGAAGCGGCCGCCCTCACCGGCACACCCAACCGCC
>CAZIOT010000029.1:3527-7685 GCA_964540965.1 uncultured Rubellimicrobium sp.
TCGCCATGCCGGTCTGCGCCGAAGCGGCCGCCCTCACCGGCACACCCAACCGCCGCCCCTGCACGCCCTTCCGCGCCGGTCGCACACGGCCCCTGACGGCATCCCCCATCGCCATGCCGGTCTGCGACGCAACGGCCGCCCTCACCGGCAACCCCGACCGCCGCCCCTGCGCCCCTTCCCCAATGGCCTCAGACCGCCCCCAGACAACCCCGCATTGACAAGCCCCCCCTGCCGCACCCATGTAGCGCGCCCAAGCCCCTCCGGTGTTGCGCAAGGTTTCCCATGCCCGTCGTCGTTGTCGAATCCCCGGCCAAGGCCAAGACGATCAACAAATATCTGGGCGACGACTATACCGTGCTCGCCTCCTACGGCCATGTCCGCGACCTGCCGCCCAAGGACGGGTCGGTCGATCCCGATCACGATTTCGCCATGCTGTGGGAAGTCGATCCCGACTCGAAAAAGCATGTCAAGGCGATTGCCGATGCGCTGAAGGACGACCCGGTCCTGATCCTTGCCACCGACCCCGACCGCGAGGGCGAGGCGATTTCCTGGCACCTGACCGAGGCGCTGCGCGACCGCAAGGCGATCAAGGCCGGCACCGCCGTCAGCCGCGTCACCTTCAACGCGATTACGAAGAACGCGGTGACCGAGGCGATGGCCAAGCCCCGGCAGGTCGACCAGCCGCTGGTCGATGCCTATCTGGCCCGCCGCGCGCTGGATTATCTGGTCGGCTTCAACCTGTCGCCGGTGCTCTGGCGCAAGCTGCCCGGCGCGAAATCCGCCGGCCGGGTGCAATCGGTCTGCCTGCGGCTGATCGTCGAGCGCGAGATGGAGATCGAGGCCTTCCGCGCGCAGGAATACTGGACGGTCAAGGCGCTGCTGCGCACCCCGCGCGGGGCCGAGTTCGAGGCGCGGCTGGTCTCGCTTGCCGGCAAGAAACTTGACCGTTTCGACCTTGCGAATGAAACCGCGGCCGCCATGGCGGTGCAGGCGGTCCGCTCGCGCGATCTGACCGCGCTTTCGGTCGAGGCCAGGCCTGCCAGCCGCAACCCGGCGCCGCCCTTCATGACCTCGACCCTGCAACAGGAGGCGAGCCGCAAGTTCGGCATGGGCGCCAAGGCGACGATGTCTGCGGCGCAGCGCCTCTATGAGGCCGGCCATATCACCTACATGCGCACCGACGGCATCGACATGGCGCCCGAGGCGGTGATGGCCGCGCGCGACGCGATCCGCGACCGTTTCGGCGAGAAATACCTGCCGAAATCGCCGCGGATGTACAAGAACAAGGCCAAGAACGCGCAGGAAGCCCACGAATGCATCCGGCCGACCGACATGACGAAATCGGCCGACCTGCTGCGCATCGCCGAGGATGACCAGCGCAAGCTTTACGACCTGATCTGGAAGCGGACGCTTGCCAGCCAGATGGCGGCGGCGGAACTGGAACGCACCACGGTCGAGATCGGCAGCGCCGACGGCCAGGTCGGGCTGCGCGCCACCGGTCAGGTCGTGACCTTCGAGGGCTTCATCGCCATCTATGAAGAGGGCCGCGACGATTCCGTGGTCGATGACGAGGATGGCCGCCTGCCTCAGGTCACGGCCGGCGACCGGCTGGACAAGCGGCAGGTGACGCCCGACCAGCATTTCACCGAACCGCCCCCCCGCTATACCGAAGCCACGCTGGTCAAGAAGATGGAGGAGCTGGGCATCGGCCGCCCCTCGACCTATGCCTCGATCGTCACGACCATTCAGGAACGCGACTATGTCGCCAAGGACAAGGGCCGGCTGATTCCGCAGGACAAGGGGCGTCTCGTCACCGCTTTCCTGTCGAACTACTTCCGCCGCTATGTCGATTACGACTTTACCGCCGATCTCGAATCCGACCTTGACCATGTGTCGGCCGGCGAAACCGACTACAAGGCGCTGCTTGGCCGTTTCTGGCGGGATTTTTCCGCCGCATTGGCCGAGACCGCCGACCTGCGCATCGGCGAGGTGCTGGACAAGATCAACGAGGTGCTGGCGCCGCATCTGTTCCCGCCGACTGCCGACGGCGGCGACCCGCGGCTTTGCCCCAACTGCCACAAGGGCCAGTTGTCGATGCGCACCGCGCGTTCGGGCGGCGCCTTCATCGGTTGCTCGAACTATCCCGAATGCCGCTACACTCGGCCCTTCGGCCCGCCGGGCATGGAGGATCCCACCGGCATCGGCCCCGACGGCCGCCTGCTGGGCGAAATCGACGGCCTGCCGGTGACCCTGCGCGACGGTCGCTTTGGCCCCTATGTGCAAAAGGGCGAGGCGACCGAGGCGGCGCCGAAACCGCCGCGCGCCAGCCTGCCCAAGGGCTGGTCGGCGCCCGACATGGATCTGGAGAAGGCCCGCCGGCTCTTGTCCCTGCCGCGCGAGGTCGGGCCGCATCCCGAGGACGGGGTGATGATCGAGGCCGGGATCGGCCGCTTTGGCCCCTATGTGAAGCACGGCACCACCTATGCCAACCTGCGCGAGGTCGACGAGGTGTTCGATATCGG
This sequence comes from uncultured Rubellimicrobium sp., assembly GCA_964540965.1. GTDB lineage: Bacteria > Pseudomonadota > Alphaproteobacteria > Rhodobacterales > Rhodobacteraceae > JADYZU01. The sequence continues at coordinate 6,050 of CAZIOT010000029.1, forward strand.
CATGAACCGCGCGGTCGAGGTTCTGGCGCTCAAGGCCGCCGGGGGCCGCGGGCGCGGCGGCGGGGCGGCGGCCAAGCCGTTGAAGGAACTGGGCGACCATCCGTCCGGCGGCGCGGTCAGTGTGATGCCCGGCCGCTATGGTCCCTATGTCAAATGGGACAAGGTCAACGCCACCCTGCCCAAGGACATCGACCCCGAGGCGGTGACGCTGGAGCAGGCGCTTGACCTGATCGCGGCCAAGGCCGGCAAGGGCAAGGCACCGAAAAAGGCCGCGGCCCGAAAGCCCGCGGCGGCCAAGGCCAAGGCACCGGCAAAGGCCAAGGCACCGGCCAAGGCGCCCGCCAAACCGCGTGCGCCGGTGAAACGCAAGGCGGCCGAATAGGGCCATAGCGTCAGGCTATTTCTGCTGCACTGCGGCGGTTTGACATTGCCGCAGGGTCAGGACACCCTGCGGCCACCTGAAGGGGAGGTTCTCGCGCATGAAGAAGATCTATCCCGGCGCCGCCGCGGCGCTGGACGGGGTGCTGAAAGACGGGATGCTGATCGCCGCCGGCGGCTTTGGCCTGTGCGGCATCCCCGAACTGCTGATCGCCGCGATCCGCGATTCGGGCGTGCGCGACCTGACCTTTGCCAGCAACAATGCCGGGGTCGACGATTTCGGCATCGGCATCCTGCTGCAGACGCGGCAGGTGAAGAAGATGATCTCGTCCTATGTCGGCGAGAATGCGGAATTCATGCGCCAGTATCTGTCGGGCGAACTTGAGCTGGAATTCAACCCGCAGGGCACCCTGGCCGAACGGATGCGCGCCGGCGGCGCCGGCATCCCCGGTTTCTACACAAAGACCGGCGTCGGCACCGTCATCGCGGATGGCAAGGAAATCAAGACCTTCGACGGCGAAGATTATGTGCTGGAACGCGGCATCGTCGCCGATCTGGCGATCGTCAAGGCGTGGAAGGCCGACACCACCGGCAATCTGGTGTTCCGCAAGACCGCCCGCAACTTCAACGTCCCCGCCGCCACCTGCGGCCGCATCTGCGTGGCCGAGGTCGAGGAGATCGTCGAGGCCGGCAGCCTTGACCCCGACACGATCCACCTGCCCGGCATCTATGTCCACCGCATCGTGCAGGGCGACCACGAGAAGCGGATCGAACAACGGACCGTGCGCAAGCGGGAGGCCGTGTGATGTGGGACTCCAATGGCCCAATCACGTCTCTTGGAACACGCGACCAGATTTTCTTTGAGGCCAAGAATCTGGTCAACGACCAGTTTCCAGATGCGTCTGAAGCATCGCGGATGCAGCTTATTGGAGACTTAGTGAGGGGCTACAGCACCTTGGTCGCAGGCCAATATGTCGGAGACGAAGTGAGCAGAGTTCTGGTCGACATTTCAGGCTCGATCAGAGAAGCAGGAGAACGTTGATGCCTTGGGACCGCAACCAGATGGCGGCGCGGGCCGCGCAGGAATTGCAGGACGGCTGGTATGTCAACCTTGGCATCGGCATTCCGACGCTGGTGTCGAACTATATCCCCGAAGGGGTGTCGGTGACGCTGCAGTCGGAAAACGGCATGCTGGGCATGGGGCCGTTTCCCCTTGAGGGGGAAGAGACGCCGATCTTATCAACGCCGGCAAGCAGAC